>CALFMO010000032.1 GCA_937879855.1 uncultured Acidobacteriaceae bacterium
TGGCGGAACAAGGTTACCTCGCGCTCGCTCCAGACCTGTACTGGCGGCAGGAGCCGGGCGTCGATCTGAACGTTACCTCCGACGGCGACTGGCAACACGGCCTTCGCCTCTATTCGGCTTACGACAGAGATGCGGGCGTAAGGGACATAAAGGACACGATTGACGTAGCACGCAGTCTCCCGGAATGCAACGGTAAGGTTGCGCTTCCATCCGTATAGGCGATGATCCAGCGACCAGAAGCCCGGACCTACCAACGCCGAGGCCGCCGCCATTGTTGCCATGAAGATGTGTGTCGAAAGAGCCCCCCATTTCCCACGGGATTGTGCAGAGTTCAAGGGCTGCAACGAGCGTTCCAGCGACTGGCGCCCACAAACCAGCGAGAAGCAGCAGCCCGAGGCCGATGGCAACGACGCATACGGCGATTATTTGGGGGGAGGGCTGGTGCGCTACGAGGGCGGCTCACCCCTCAACTTGCCGCCACATTGTAAGCCTTCCTCGGCTTTTCGGCCACGGGCTGCACATTGCTTGCCCGTAATCGCAACTTTTTGCTGAGCAAGGTTCCGCTAATCATTCTTGCGCACTTGTCTTATTTGGAAGCGGGACAGGGCTGTTGGCACGGGCGCTGCAGGTGCTTGGCAACTGCGCCATCCCGTTGCTCGTCAAATAATCGTGCTCAGAGTCATTACCACGCTCGTGTTAGCAGCCGGTTTACTTTTTGCCTCCTTGAGTAATGCGCAAACCTCCGATGGACGACCGCCTGCGAACGAGTTTGCACGCCAGATCATCGACAACGAGTTGCAAGCTGAGAAAAACGATCATAGTCATTGGATGCTGCGGCTGGAGACGCGAAAATCCGGCAAAACCGAAGTGAGGGAAGTAGTGGAGACTAAGGATGGGGACTTGGATTGGCTGGTTTCTGTGAACGGAAAGCCTCTTCCCGAAGACCAGCGACGCGAGCGGGAGCGAGGTCTACAGCATTTGATAAGTAATCCCGCAGAACTGAAAAGATCACAACAAGAACAAGATGAGGACCAGGCGCGAAGTCAGCGGCTGCTGACAATACTGCCGGACGCTTTGGTCTTTGAGTATGGAGAACAGCGAGGAGATTTGGCCGAACTGAAATTCAAACCCAACTCACATTTCCGGCCTCCGTCACATGAGGCTGCTGTCGTGCATGCGATGGAAGGTGTGTTGTGGGTAAACGGGAGGCAGAAGCGCCTGGTGGAAATTTCTGGACATTTAACGCGCCCCGTGAAATTCGCCGGTGGCCTATTGGGGCATTTGGACGCGGGTGGACATTTTCATGTGAAGCAGGAAGAGATTCAGCCCGGTTACTGGGAATTGACCGTTCTGGATGTAGATATGAAAGGCAAAGCGCTTTTCTTCAAAACCATCGGAGTGCAGGAAGAAATGAAGCGCAGCATGTTCCGCAGAGTGCAGGATAATCTAACTGCTGCGCAGGGTGCCAATCTGCTTTATCAACAAGTGCAGACAACTAGCAAGATCAGCTTCAAGACAAAAAACGGCAGCCGGCAGCCATTGCCGACGAGATGGCTGCTCGGGCTGGCCATTACGACTCCTCATCCTAATCTTGGCTAGTCGCATCGACATAGAGTAACCTGAGCCGGGTTACGTTCGTGCCCCGAACATTGGAGCCATTCCAAGGATTCGGACATCGGCACAGACTGTATTCATCAGTCCACGGCAAGTAGGAGAACAAACCATGTTCAGCCTAACGGAGATTGAGGACGGTAAGTTTATCTATCGCTGCCACGAGTGCGGCTTGGATTCTGAAATTATGACGACAGAGCAGGCGGTCGCATATTCTCGATCGCACAAGTGCCCGCCGAAGGCCTTGAATCCTTCTATCGCAGAATCTTCCAAGGCGAGTTAGCATCTCGCGAGGAACGATATGACCTGTGTCCGAATGGATCGTGCGACCTTACGCTCTGATAGCCATCGCGCTCATCGGTCTCGCCTATTTGATTTGGGTGAGCCGGTTTCTGAGATCCCCTTCCGTCTTGCCTATATTTGGAGGTAGAGGGTGCAGGGGGAAACCAAAAAGCTGACGACGCACATTCCGAGTGGCAACCCGACTATGACCGCGATCCGATGTCCCTATTGTGTGGAAGGGAAGAGTTTCAAAGCGATGGTTGCTCAGGGTAATGGTGGTGAATGGCATATGTGCGTCCGATGCGGCCATTTCATCATGCCGACGAATCCATCCTTCAAGTGCACATGCGCCAAGTGCGCGGACTTGACCTCGGTACTGCTGCAGCGATCACGACCTAGACCGTCAAGGTACCGTTAGAGACTCAACCGAATGTTGTCTCGGTACTAAAAACCAAAGGCCCAGTCCTATCCTTCAGTTTGATGCGTACTTGCCAAGCATCTGCAAGGTCGACGGCAAGAGAAGCTGAAGAATATTCACCAAATTGCGTTCGTTGACACCGGGCCGGAGAATCCCGCGAGCGCAAGCCTAGCCATAGGTTGGGTCAGTTCCTCAAGGGATGGAGGGTGATCCGCTCTCCTGCGGCCCACGATGAGCGGTTGCGATGATGGGCAACCATGTTTCAGGCCCGTTCAGCTTCACGTTGTAATCGGCGATTGCGAGGTCAAGCGTTTCTGTTGCAGGAGTTTCCCTTAAGCTGTGATCGGCGTGTCACTTCAAGACGGAGCATCGTGCCGTTAATCGTAAACACAGAAAAACTTATAAGTGTTCTGGATTTGTTTTTCCCGCAGGGAAAGTAGGATTTGGTGGGCGTATTCGGCGAACTTGGTCTCTGGCGAAAATTGGACAACTTGTTCGAAATCACTGATGGCCTTGAGGCGAGCCTGCTCGGCGCCTTCGTTGTACCGCTTTGGGTCGACATAGTCCGCCATGGGACTGTCAGCCGTTTCGTTGCTCAGTGACCACCACGTGGCATAGGCTTGGCCAACAAGAAGTAGGACCGCCGCCCGATGAGGACTCGTCGGCCGTCGCTGCAGAAAGGATTCCCCCTGGCGAATCATTTCCCGGAATTGCTCGCTGCCTTTGGAGCAAGTCCTGCTGGTATCCCAGCCCAGTTCGAGAAGAATAACAAACGCCATTTCTCCCCAGTTGGTCTGAGGGTATTGTTGCCAGACCCGCCAAAGAAGATCGCGTTGATAATAAAATCCCCCGCCCAATTCAGAATATTCCAGTGTCAGTTTGTGCTGGGCAAAGTGGCTGCGAAGCTGATCGCACTGCTCCTTATTCTCGGAGGGGCACCACATCTCATTCGCTAGGAGATCCGCCGCCAAGAGAATTGCGGGCCGTTGATCAGCCTGCTCGTTCTCGACCGCATCGACAAGTTGAAACACAAAACGTTCACGAGCCGGGTCCATGCTCTGGACCATCGGATCCCCCAAAAACTTCGGGAGCTCGGGGAAGGCTGGGACCAGATCGTGGAGGAGCGCTTTTCTTAAGTCCTCCTCGAACTCCTGCATAGGATCGAATGAGATTTCAAACCTGAGCATGGCGGGTTTCTGCTCTGGTAAGGAGGGAGAGTTGCCCGGCGTGCCGGTGACAGGAGCCAGGGCAGCTTGCGGATCGGCCATAATTCTTGCGACAGAACGAGTTGCTCGCAGAGTCTGTGCCGAAGGCGGTGGCACCTGCTGTAGCGGGGGATAATGGTAGAACCAACCGGCGGTGGTGAGGGCTGCCGTCAATAAGACGAAGCCGACGATGACGAGGGCAGACTTCAACGGATTTTTGTGCGAGAGCTGCTGCATTGGTAGATCCTGAACTGCACTTCAGGCGGAAGCTTTCTGCTTTGTCGTATTGTCGTGTTTTGTCGTGGGGTTACGTACGGGAAACCGAGAATGAAAGTTACGAAAGATTTCGCGATTACGCTGGCTCTCAGCACTGACTGTTACCTCTTAACGCTGCCATTTCTGCGCTATAAAGTGGCCATTGAGTCAGAGGCTTTGAGTCCCGAATCAGAGCGATTCGGCCAACTTCTGCGCACGAAAACAATAACGCCTCAGAGTGCTCTGAGGCGTTGCAGGAAAGGCTAGAGGTCGGCCCCGATACAATCCTGACGGCGAAAACAGTTAGGTTCTACGATCCATTTTGGCAAACTGTGAGCGCTTCACCTTGGAAGGTGAACTCGCTGTTCACAGACGTGCTTGGCGGCGCCCCGAAATAGGGAAGGGTCACCAGATCCTGCAAGTTGTATGTGAAACCGTTAGCGGTGTATTGAAAACCGCCAAAGTTAGCGTTGTTCTCCAGCGGATCGCCAACTTCCAAAACTCCGCACGGAGTGTTATTGCCGTTGATATTGACCACCAGTGGATCGTGTCCGCCCACTCCCCGACTTCATGCGACAAAGCCGATACGTCTTGAGAAAAGGCTCCCACATGATCGACATAGGTGGCGTGCGCGTAGGCTTGCGGCGCGCTGCTGCTGCCGGTCGAGCTGTGATAACCCCCAATGCAGCAGGAGTGGTTCTGGGTCAGATAGACGTCGTAGGTCAGGAAAATGGGGAGAGTGTTGGGCTGAATTCCGAGATTCGTGATGAGGGTATGCACCTGTGAATCAAACCAATTGATGTCTACCAACCCTGCAGTGAACCCGAACACGGTTCCGGTTGTCCCGTCGCGGGAAGGAGGACTCAGAGTCTGTTCCGGCAACACCGTCGGTCCGCCGAGCAGCAGGTGTGAGCGACTGTCCCCTGTGCCCCAGAAGTTGGCTCGCTGATATGCATCGATATACTGGGTCGTCCCCATACTTACGCCTCCGGAGGAAAACGGAATAGAAGAAAAAATCGGAGACGCGACAGTGTTATTGGTGACCGTTTTTCCGTTCGACAGTAACTGCGACGGATCAAAAGTTGACTGTACGCCGCGATGCCCCGAAATCACAATCTTTATGGGAATGATCTCGACTGGGATTGTTACCGACGTGTTCGTGGATGGTTGGGCGCCGACCATGTTGTAGGTGTAGGTGGTTCCCTGATACGTGAACGAACCATTCCAGGTCGTCAACGGAGTCGCCGCTGCTTCAACAATATTTCTCGGTTGATGCAGGGTTGCCGGCAGGTGCGTAAACATCGGCCGTTCGCTTCCCGGTACGATGTCAGATTGCTGTGCGAACGTAACGGCGGTCAAAACAAAACACGTAAGCGTAACAACAACGTTGAGTAGTTGAAACAGCCGGACACAAGGTGTTTTCATATTTTCTTGCTCCTCAGCTTTTTGGAGTTGTCGAGTGGCGGCAAGAAAAACGCGCGGGATTTAGCTCCTCGGTCCCAAGAAACGGGTCGCTGGAACGAATCAATAGTTGGCCAATTTTGAATGTGTGTACTAGCAGTTGTCAACAGTGCAGATGTTTGCACACTCAGGTGCGTTCGTGATGGCGATGGGTGTGGTGCTCGCGAAACATACATCCACGTTCAGCGTGACAATTCCGACACCATAGGATCCGACGATTACAACAGGGCAGGGCTCCGGCTCTGCCTTGTTTTTGTGTCTTTCGTCACTTGAGAATCTTGTGATGATGTGCAAGATCTAGAAAATATTGGGAAACGGGGCAGCAGCTATTACCTAAAAAGTTACGTCGGTAATGTCGGCTATCGCTGACCACCCGCAACTCAAATTCACTTTCGGGGTTCAAAGTATCCATGACACGACGAAGTGCTCTGTCCGCCAGCGTCAGCTTCGTTGCTCTTGCGAGTCTCGCCGCAGCGCAGACGATGCCTAAGCCCGCCGCGCAGGAGAGCGGCATAACGGCCTACGTCCAGTTTGGGGGAACCGCTAACTCCGACGGGCAGGTTTACGCACTGAGCCCCAGCGTGGGTTACGACTTCAACCCGCATTTCGGCCTGGCCCTGGGCGCGCCGGTGTATTTCGTCCGGCCGTCTTCATCTACCGGAAGCACTGCAGCGACCGGACTAGGCGATCCGTTTGTTGGGCTTCATTTGCGGTATCCGAACGAGATTCTCAACTTCGCAACGTTCCTGACGGGCACGGCGCCAGTCGGGAACAGCAAAGAAGGTCTGAGCACAGGACGGGCGACATTTGATTGGACGAGTCACATAGATCATTCCATTTCGAAGTTGACACCGTTTCTTGAAGGTGGATTCGCGAACACTACTCCGGATTCGAGCCTGTTTCTTCGTCCCTACACCACATTGGGATTCAATACACATTTCCGAGGCGGGGCCAGTTATGCCGTGTGGAAATTCGTAAGCATGGGCGCGTCGGGCTACGACATTCTGCCGAGCGGACAGCAAACAGTTTTCAGTCGCGTCAGCCCGGCCCAGGTAAGCGCCGGAACGGGGCGAGCAGGGCAACATGGTTCTCCGTTTCTGAACAACCAGCAGACAACGGGCAGTTCGAGCATTGCGCATGATGATGGATTCTCCACGTGGATCGAGGCGTTCCCGCAACGCACGGTGGATCTGCAACTCGGCTTTACGCGCAGCTTTACCTACGACTTGAATTCGGTTGCATTCAATATCGGCATCAACCTTCGTCAGTTGTATCGCAGGAGTCAGAACTGAATTCGACGAAAGTGTAACCAGGAGGAAACCAAATGAAGAAGCATTCAATGTTGGTTCTGGCAGTCGCAATTGCCATGTACTGTGCGCCTGCATTTGCACAGCACGGTGGAGCGGGTGGTGGACGGCCAGCGGGAGTCGGAGCACCAGCCGGTGCAGGCTCGGAAGCCAGCGGTCGCCCAAGTGATCCTGGATCCGCTGGAATGGGACATTCCGGCATCGCTCCGGGGTCGCCGACTTCGGTGCTGGACAATACCCATGCAACGAATGCCCTCACCAACGCCTTAGCCAAAAGTGGGGTCACGATTCCGGGAGGCGATCTGAAGAGCACATGCTCCACCTTCAAGAATCTGGGTCAGTGCATTGCCGCCTTACACGTGGCGAAGAATCTGAACCTGACGTTCAGCGATCTTCAGACCAAGATGGCTTCTAAAAGCCTTGGCAAAGCAATCCAGGATCTTGGTGGTCCGAACGTGAACGCCAAGAGTGAGGCGAAGAAAGCTAACAAACAAGCAAGCCAGGATCTCAACGCTGCTCAATCAGCATCGTAGTGCGGAGGGATTCGTTCTCAGGTGAGAAACCCCGGCTAGGGTGCCGGGGTTTTTCACGTCTCCACACGGCGCCCTTAACAGCAGTGCGACAGAATGTCTCATTGTCTCGCGGAAGGAGACAATATGTCCCCGGTCTCAAGATGAACGCATGGCGATAACCTCTTCAAAACCAACAACATCAGTTCTCAAGACCAGTGGCACGAAGAGTGCATCCTTTCATCGTGAATATCCCCCCGAAAAAAGCTTGAGGAACTCTGCTGTTTGCTGGGGGAAAGATGCACCGCAAACCAAAACAAACTCTGTGGAGCGCTGCTTGGGGGACCTTGACTCTGGCTGCTCTTCTGCTTGCGCCGAACACGGCAGGCGGCCAGTCTTCTAAGTTATCACCTGACCTGCAGACCCTGGGTGCCGGCACGGGAGTGAACGTAATTGTCCAATACTACAATCCACCAACATCGGCCGACACGAATTACGCAAAATCTCTAGGGGCTTCCCTCGGTAAAGGGCTTGGGCTTATCAGTGGATACGGCTTCAGCAACATGTCGCCGACCGCAGCCGCAAAGCTCGTTAGCCTGGACGCGAATGTGAAATACATCTCGCTAGATCGCAAGCTACAGATGGCTTCCACATCTTCCGATAGCGTCATGAACGTAACCGTCGGCGCCAATTTAGCCCGCAGCATGGGATATGACGGAACGGGAGTTGGAGTGGCCGTCATCGACAGCGGCGTCAACCCGGTTGCCGATTTAGCCGTGCCTGCCAATTTAGGCGTCCCGGGATCGAACACCTCCCGAATCGTCTACAACGCCAACTTCGATACTTCGACAACTACCACCAGCGATCTCTACGGGCACGGCACGCACGTGGCTGGCATTATCGCGGGCAACGGAGCCAGTTCCACTTGCAGCAACTGCACGACCACTTACCGAGGCGTCGCGCCCAATGCCAACATCATCAATCTCCGGGCCCTCGATGCAAACGGTCAGGCTACCGACAGTGAAGTGATCGCCGCCATCCAAGCCGCGATTTCGCTGAAGAGCACGTTCAACATTCGGGTCATCAATCTCTCGCTCGGTCGAGGCATCTATGAAAGCTACACGCTCGATCCGCTCGATCAGGCGGTAGAGCAAGCATGGCAAGCAGGGATCGTCGTAGTAGTTGCGGCAGGCAATTATGGACGCGACAATTCCAATAACAACTACGGCTACGGGACGATCACTTCGCCTGGGAACGACCCGTATGTGATCACTGTGGGTGCGATGCGTGACATGGGGACCTACACAACAACTGACGACGTGATCGCGACCTACAGTTCCAAAGGTCCAACCATGGATGATCAGGTTGTGAAACCTGATCTCGTGGCTCCGGGCAACCTGATCATTTCTGATCTAGCATCGAGCTCCGATTCGCTGTATTCCTCATATCGCCAGAACTTGGTACCACTCTCTACTTACACCCAAGGCAACAACGTCAACATCTCTCAGCAGTACTATCTGTTGAGCGGCACCAGCATGGCGACGCCTGTAGTCAGCGGCGCGGCAGCACTGTTGATTCAGCAGAACCCGGCCATGACGCCAGACCAAGTCAAGGCGCGATTGATGTTGACCGCCTCAAAAACATTTCCAGCCTACAGTTCGTGGACAGATCCCTCAAACGGAATCACGTACAACGAGCAATACGATATCTTCACGGTTGGCGCTGGCTATGTGAATGTTTACAGCGCCCTGGCCAGCACTGCGCTTGCGCCTTCGAACCTCGGGGCCGCCTTATCCCCCACTGTGGCGTACAATTCCACGACTGGGCAAGTGTATTTAGTAAATGGCTCCTCGGTTGTTTGGGGCAGTTCGGTCGTCTGGAGCACCTCGGTCGTATGGGGAACTTCCGTGATCTGGGGAACCAATATGAGCGGCCAGTGCGTGGTTTGGGGCAGTTCGGTGGTTTGGGGAACGAGCACCGATACTGGGTTTAGCGTGATTTGGGGCAGTAGCGTGGTCTGGGGCGCGAGCAGCGCCGATGCGATGACGATCGCAATTAAGGGGGAACAGTAACGTATTCCTGGACTTCACTGAACGGTTAAAAACTCGCGAAGCCGACGATAAGTGCGCTTGGCGCCCAACTCTCCTTGTGTCAAGACAGGTTAATCCCGTGGGGAAGAAGTCAGAATCACTCAAATGAAAGTTTTCTGCAGCCTGGCTAAACGGCCGGGCTTTTTGTCTTACATTGTATTGCTTCTCCGGCGGGGATGAGCTTTATTGCGGATCATTTCATTAGGCCAATGGCCAACCCGAGTAATTTGGGTTGGCCAGACTCACAGAATCTGCGGTAACACGGATCAGAGGAACCGTGTCCCGCCGGTTTCAATGTATTGAACAAGCATCGAACTTGAATGAGCCGATTCGAGTTGCCCAGTTGAAACTGCCTGTGATCGCATAATATTCCTGCGTGTACCAGAACGTGCAGTCATCCGTTGGATCAATTGACATGGAACTGTAGTCACCCCACCGGTGAAATGAATTCAGTTGCACGCCGCCTCCGTTGACAAGTACAAGAGGGCCGTACATTGCCCCTCCTGCATCGTTTGCAGTTCTGCCGCCCACGTAGACGCTGGGAAAGACGCTTTGGCTGGACGCGCTGAAACCCAACGCAGTATCGCCAATATGGTCCATGGCAAGGCTGCCGAGCCAATAATTCACGTTTGGATCTTCGAGCGTAGCCTGCTGGTAAACCGCTGGAGCCGAGGGATTACGGATTTCGTACCAGCGCACGGCAGCAAGCGGTCCGCCCTTGACAGTATGGTTGACGAGCAGCGACTCGTGATCGCCGAAGTTGCGGTAAGCCAGCCGAAACATCACCCGATCCGATAGCGCATCCACTCTTTCCCCAGGCGGTGGTTCGGGGATGCAAGCAACACTCGTCGACCTAGCGCAGATCTCGCTGTATGGGGCCACGTGAACCAAAGTTGGCCCGGCGAATGTCGAATTCGCCGGATTGCTGAAATCAACGTGGAACTTGAAGAAGTTCAGATCAGTCGAATCCGCAAGCCCTACGAAATAGTTTGGAGCACCTGGCGGGGGCAGCGTAGCGCCGTCCAAGTCAGCGGGTAACAAACTCGAAACCGTCTGCGGCTGCTGAAAACAGATTGCACTCGCCGCTTGGCCTCTGAGCATGGCATTACGATTGAATGCACACGCCATTGCTCCTGCAAAGCTGTGGGGCGGGAAGATATTGACCGTGTTGTAGTACGCGTCGGGCCAGATGCCAAACTTCGGATAATCGGGGAAGTTGGAGCCGAAATCGAACTCGTACCTGTTGTACGAGCCGGTTGCATCCCAGTTGGTGGAGATGGCGACGCACTCCGCCGATTCAGTGAAGCTGCTGTTGTATTGCAACTGACTCACGAGCCACCTGCCAGCGAGATGGTCGAAAAGCACAATCGGGTCACCTCCGTCGGCGTAGAGCGGAGTGCCTCCACCAAACTCGCAAAGTCCACCAAAACCCTTCCACAAGGTGTGAATGGCTGCTGGACCGAGTTCTAACGCGCCGGTTGACTTGTTGTAGACGGCTATCGTCACGTTTACCATCTGAACGAACTGCTTAGAGCCGACGGCACCATTGGTATCCGGCGGCACGAACGCAAAACCGAACAGATTGAAATTGTCTTGCGCGCTCTGTCCGTCGAAGTCGAGCAAACTGCTTACGCCCGTGAGAGGGCCAGCGAATGGCGCCGCTACGGGATCAGCATTCGGATTTGTGATTAACGATCCTGTAGGGCGCGCGGTTGGAGTTTGAGTGTTAGTTCCGCCGCTATTTGAGGAAGAGCCAAGGACCATTTGCGAGAGCGGTGCCGAAACGTCATTGTGAGAGGACTGAATTACGTCCGAGCTAGACGCGAGGGCCTGTGTAACAAATGCGAGTGTGAAGCAGGAAAACAAAATGCACAGCAGACGGCGCGCACATTTGGCTGAGAGCATGGAAGCCTCCATTCCCCGGTTGCGCTCGGGGCAGTCCCAGGATTCTACGTCGCCTGCGAAGGCGAGAGCAACTCAGCCACCAGCAACAGTTTTAGCACCATTGCTTCGCCATGCCCTCAGGACGTGAAGCTGTGTTAAGGTGGGTCGCTCTTTGTATAGCTCGGGCTGTGACGTTGGGGTCTGTTGTGGCAACGCAAATTCGGAAACCATAATGTGCGCCGAGCGGATGCCTCGTGAAAATCGAAGAAGTACCCGGGTTCGCATGAATGTCCAGATTGCTGCCCAAGCTGTTGCGGAACCTCTGACCTGTGATGGGCAAACAATCGTCGTGAATCTGCACGGAGCCCTTATCACGACTGCGGTTCCCTTACGCGTGGGGATGAAGATCGAGATTCATGTGATCCTGACGGACAAGAGTGCTCTTGCCCAAGTTGTCTACGTCGATCCTGACCGGCCGCAACTGTGTGGAATCGGGTTGGATAACCCCCGGAACATCTGGGGAGTCCCTATTCCGCCTGAGGATTGGAACGAAGGCGAGTCTCGATAATCGTCACGCTTTCCTCTGGACACTCCCAGTTAGACTGTTACGAATTCCGAACAAGTAAACATGCAATCGGCTAGCGACGTGGATATTTTAGGATCATTACACCGGCAGAGACTTCAATTACCGGATTCGATCTCCACGAACGTGAAAACGCGCTCCGGAACTCGGGTTCCCTGCGACATTCCTGTCACAGTCATAAGCCTGGACCCACTCTATCCCTTCTCCGAATTGTGTCGGATAATCCTGGTCAACGCAAATGGATGCACTGTCCGAATCTCCCGACCCGCTGAAACAGGGACGCCGGTTCGATTGCAAGGACTCTCCGTCTCGAAGGCAGTAACCGCAAGAGTCACGAGTTGTATCAGCCTAGGGAAGCACGAAAGATCTTTTCTGCTGGGCCTAATGATCGATGAACCTGGCAACGTGTGGGGAATCGAGAATGTTCCGGCCGACTGGAAGGCGTGAGCTATCTGTCCATTCATATCCTTATACGTGATCAGTGAATCAATTCCCAGTGGAGAACTGACCGCCCGCCTGTGGAGTCTGCAGGATGATTACTTTTCCGCAATTCTTCCCGACTTGCCGTTTCCCGATCCGGTGCCTCCCAGATCTTAGTCCCGCTGCGTGGGTCGCCCGGCATTCGTGAGCCAAGCGACGGCAGCGCAGGGTTTGGTCAATTGATCTTGTGACGAAAACCGGATAGTTTCCTGTTTGCCAACGATATGGCCAGTGACATCGGCTCGGTTCGAGTGCTTTGCGAGCACCGGCGCGAACGCGCCTGAGATAAGTCTTAAATGGTCAAGGCCAAACGCTTCAATGGTCCAACTTTCTCGAAATCGATGCTGGGAATCCTTGGAGACCGCAAAGTCCGGTTCCGGTGCAATCTCGCGTTTGACCGAAGTAGAGGATGGCCGGGTACAATGCGAGACGAATACGCTCGAACGCCGCTTCAAGCAAATCGAGCTTTTGGAACGCATGCGCAGTAGCGAGGTTTAATATGCAGATCTGCTCGTTCTTACCCTCCGCAACCGAGATTTTGTATGCGCTAGGCTTGGGAGAGTCTCTTTCGGGTGTGACCTTCGAATGCGATTTTCCGCCGGAAGCTGCGAAAAAGACCGTGGTGGTAAATACAAACCTTGCCCACGATCTGACATCGGCCGAAATTGACCGCGACGTAAACCAATATTCCTCTCACGGGGAGGGGCTTTATCGAGTTGATATCCAGAAACTCGAAGCGATCAAGCCGGACCTCATCGTCACACAGGAACTGTGTGACGTCTGCGCTATCAGCACATCCTACGTAGCCAAGGCGGTTCACCAGCTTTCTTCGAAACCTCAGGTACTTTCGCTGACACCCCATACCCTGGAGGATGTGCTGCAAGATATTTTGCGAGTTGGCGAGGTTACCGATCGAGGAACCGAAGCTCGCGCGCTGGTGTCTTCTCTGCGGGAACGGATCGCGAACGTTAGCCAGATGCAAAAGAAGCAGCGACCCACCGTGGTTTGCCTGGAGTGGCTGTCGCCGCCGTTCAACGGAGGGCACTGGATCCCAGAGATGATTGACTTGGCGGGCGGGATAGATCCGCTGGGCAAATTGGGAAAGGACAGTTACCGTATGGATTGGGATCAGGTTTTACGCGTCGACCCCGATGTAGTCCTGGTCATGCCCTGCGGTCATAATCTGGAAAGGTCTATCAAGGAATACCACGCCACGCAATTTCCCGAAGACTGGAAACAAGTGAAGGCGGTACGCAATGGCCGAGCGTATGCAGTGAATGCCAGTGCGTATTTCTCTCGTCCGGGACCGCGCCTGGTTACCGGACTGGAAATTATGCACTCTCTATTGCAGGACGCCCGACCGCAAGAAACGCTCGAAAACAGTTGGAGCCGCTTGTAGCTCGCTGGCGGGATGAGACTTAA
Source organism: uncultured Acidobacteriaceae bacterium (assembly GCA_937879855.1). Taxonomy (GTDB): domain Bacteria; phylum Acidobacteriota; class Terriglobia; order Terriglobales; family Acidobacteriaceae; genus Sulfotelmatobacter. The sequence continues at coordinate 13,508 of CALFMO010000032.1, forward strand.
GTTGCGAGAGGTGCCGCTCAGCACCGCACTCAGGCTTAGTGTTTGACGTTTCTCCGGCCTCGCGGTATAAATCACAGAGTCTGGTATTTGGGAAGGCGGTTAGAGTCCGCCACTGCCCCGCAACTGTATTCGCTGAGAACTGAGCAACTACGCCACTAGACAACTTTCTGGGAAGGCTGCTCAGCTTCGACGAAGCGTAAGTCAGGAGACCGGCCAGACGCTGACCCAAGGCATATTCGACTTCGATGGGAGAGTCGGAGAGCATTCTGACGATTTACCTTCAAACCGCGTCTGAAAGCTGCCGGTAGAATCCCGCTCGCGTCAGGGCACTGTTGTGCTCCAGGTGAGCAATGCACGACCTATCTCGAAAAGCCATCACGCTGGTGCTAGGCGGCGTGCGCAGCGGCAAGAGCCGATATGCCCAAGCGCTCGCCGCAGGCGTCGCGCCCGTGGCGTTTGTCGCGACTGCTCGTTCGTCGGACTCAGACGAAGAGATGCGGCGGAAGATCGAACGCCATCAGACTGACCGTCCTCAGGACTGGAAGACGATTGAGGAACCGCTCGATCTCGCGAGTGTGCTGCGAGAACAGGGTCCCAATTACCGGATCATAGTGGTCGATTGTCTTACGCTGTACGCCGCAAATCTCCTCCAAGCCGAGCACGGAAATCTGCTCGCCGTGGAAGAACGTTTGCAAAGGTTTTACGCGGCGCTGCGGTCGGCGTCTTGTTCGGTCGCGCTGGTCTCGAATGAAGTGGGCAGCGGGATTGTTCCCTCGTTTCCTGAGGGACGCAGCTACCGTGACTTGCTGGGAGAGATCAATCAGGAGGTTGCAACCATTGCGGACACGGTATTGCTCATGGTCGCCGGAATTCCGCTCGTACTCAAGGGAACTGCAGAGGTGCTTGGGTGAACGCATTTGTAGTGGCGGGCACGGCCAGCGGGGTGGGCAAGACCACGGTTGCTCTCGCCATTATCGCTGCTCTACGGTCAAGAGGTTTGAACATACAGCCTTTCAAATGCGGTCCTGACTTCATCGATGGCGGCCATCTCGCGGTTATTGCGAGCCGCGCAGTGCGCAATCTCGATACCTGGATGCTCGACGCCGAAGCCAACCGCGAAATCTTCTCCGCCGCCTCCACAGGCTGCGATGTAGCTGTCGTCGAAGGAATGATGGGGCTTTTCGATGGCGTAGCTGGAAATACGGAGGAAGGCAGTACCGCCGAAATTGCTAAGCTTCTTGGCTTACCGGTCGTTCTGGTTGTGGACGCCGGGAATAGCGCGCGCAGTATTGCGGCTGTGATTCGAGGATTCGAAACTTTCGACCCGGAGTTGCGTCTTGCAGGGATAGTTTTGAACCGCGTGGCTGGCGCTGCGCACTTTCTTATGCTTGACTCCGCGATTCGTCAATCCTCCCTGGTGCCGGTGCTCGGCTGTCTACCGGTGGAGGCAGACGCGGCCATTCCCGAACGACACCTTGGGCTGCACACCGCCGCCGAGGGAATTACCGCCCGCCTCTCCACTCTCACAGGATTGGGTGATCACCTCGACCTCGAGCAATTGCTAAATGCGACGGTCTACAACCGACGGCCTGAGACCGCAACTATAAGCAGCGCTGAACCCAAGTACAAAGGCATCCGCGTCGGTGTCGCCCGTGATCGGGCCTTCTCGTTCTATTACGAGGACAATCTCGACCTCCTCCGCGAGAATGGCGCAGAAATCGTGGGGTTCAGTCCGATCAAAGATTCCGTTTTGCCTCGGAACCTGCATGCCCTCTACTTCGGCGGCGGATATCCCGAGCTGTACGCGTCTGAACTCAGCGCCAATGCCAGCCTGCTCCTCGAGATCCGTGATTTTGCGAAAGCGAATAGGCCGATTTACGCCGAATGTGGCGGGTTGATGTTCTTGGCTGAAACCCTGACAACCTTGGATGCGAAAAGCTATCCCATGGCGGGTGTCCTGCCGGTCGCCATCGAGATGACCAAGTCCTTAGTTCATTTCGGGTACGCCGATGTCGAGTTCACGCACGATTGTCTGCTTGGGCAAAGGGGAACGACCGTTCGCGGGCATAGTTTCCACTGCTCGCGCATTGTCGCTCACGATCGTTTGGATTGCGCTTATCGGGTTCATTACTCGCTTTTAGACCGACGAGAGCAGGAAGGGTTCGTCCGCGGGCGCGTCCTCGGAACTTACATCCATCTGCATTTCCGGTCCAATTCATCTCTAGTCTCATCCTTTTTGCGGCAGGCTGATTCGGCACGGCTCACCGCGGGGGCGCGATGAGAATCCTACTCGGGACAATCATCCTGGTAACTTCCCTCGCGCTGCCCTCCTTCGCGACCCGGACGGTGAACGACGAACTGGGCCGGACGGTCGAGGTCGCGGATCATCCCCATCGTGTGATTTGTCTGATCCCAAGTGTGGTGGACATCGTGTATTCGCTAGGGGCGGGAGCCGACGTTGTTGCCATCAGCAATTTCACGAAGTATCCGAAAGAGGCTCTCGAGAAGCCGAGCATAGGACTCCCTCTCAATCCCTCAATGGAAAGCATTATTGCTTTACACCCGGACCTTGCGCTCGGCAGTGGCGACCTGAACACCATGGAGTTCGCAGGCCAACTCGAGCGCCTTGGCATCCCGGTGTTCATGGTGGATCCGCATGGGATTGAGGGAATCTATGCGTCGATTCTCAGTATAGGCAGGGCGCTAAATCGAGAACCCGATGCCAAGACCCTGGTCGCCCGGCTGCGCACGCGCGTCGACAGAGTGAAAGCTCGTGTCTCCGGCAAACCAAGGGTGCGAGTATTCATGGCGATCTGGTACGACCCGGTCATGACCATCGGCAAGCGTGCGTTCATCAGCGAACTGATCGAGGCTGCTGGCGCCCGCTCGGTGACAGATGACATCGCACAAGAGTGGCCGGAAGTGAGTATAGAAACCGTAGTCAGCCGTCAACCAGACGCGCTCCTGTTTGCAAGTGGATCAGGAATTACGCCCGAAGAGTTGAAGGCACGGCCTGGTTGGGAACACTTAAAGGCGGTTCGCGAGGGCCGCATTTATTACATCGACGATCGAGTTCAGTATCCGAGCCCGATTGCATTCGATGCATTGGAGGAACTAGCGAAACAATTTCATCCGTGAGACTGAGCTCGGAAGCAGGATTGCTTTTGATTCTCGGACTCTGAACAAAAACCAAACGGCAGAATGTTCGGGAAGCGCGGTGAGAATCCGCCACTACCCCGTAACTGTGAACGCCGAGAACTGGGCAAGCAGATGACTTGCAGCCACTGGGGACTAAGTTCCCGGGAAGGTTGCCCGGATTCGTCGAGGCGTGAGTCAGGAGACCGGTTTTGCCGAAACCAATTTCCGAGGGGAAAAAATGAAATTTCTTAGGCAAAATCAACCACGCAGGCGATTGTTTAGCTTGCTCCTTCTTACGGGTCTGTTTGCGGCAGAAGCATACGCCGCAACGGTTCGTGGGACCGTGACTGACTCGCTCGGCGCCGTGATCCCAGGTTCTCGAATCGAGCTCATGGCAAATCAAAAAATGATTACATCAGCGATCGCGGACGCCGCTGGTAGATACGAATTCGACGAAGTTTCCACGGGCCGGTACCAGGTCCGGGCCAGCGCTCCGTCGTTCGATTCGACCGCGAGCAGACCTTTCTATCTTGGAGAAGGCGCGAACGCCAATATTGATCTCGTTCTGGCCATCGGCGTAGTTTCGCAGGCGGTGACGGTTACGGCGACGGGCTCACCGACGCCGGCGGCCCAAGTCGGCGCATCGATCACTCTGCTTTCCGCAGACGACTACGCGGAGAAACTGGACGTGCACGAGGCTTTGCGGTTAGTGCCCGGCGCGCAAATCACCGAAACCGGTCAGCGCGGCGGACTGGCCGAGTTGTTCGTGCGCGGCGGCGACAGTGATGCGAATAAGGTCGTCATCGATGGCATCCCCGCCAATGACATCGGCGGCGCGGTCGATTTTGGCGTACTTGCCACTACAGGAATCGCTCAAATCGAAGTGTTGCGGGGACCGAATAGCGCCCTGTACGGGTCCGATGCGCTCGCTGGCGTCGTGAGCATGACCACTCCGCGCGGGATCACGCCTTTGCCCGAGCTGACATACTCGATTGATGGCGGGAACTTCGGGACCTATCGCCAGGAAGGTATCCTGGGAGGAGGTTATAAGCAGTTCGACTATTTTTCTGATTTTTCACGCTTTGACACCGCTAACGATATTCCTCGCAGCTCCTTTCACAATGGAACTTATGCCGGGAACTTTGGCTGGACTCCGAAACCAAATACTGAGTTTCGAGCAACCGTCCGTCGCATAGCGACTGCGGCCGGAGAGGCCAACGCTGTTCAGCTCTTCGGGATCCCCGATGATGCGGGCCAGAAAGACCAGCAACTCTTCATCGGAGCTACGTTCCAGCAGCAGACGACTGAGCGTTGGCACAACCTCGTGCGTTATGGAGCGCTTCGGTTGCGCTCCCAGTTTACTGACTACGCCCCGACCGGTATTCCCTACGATTCACTAATTGTGGGATCAGAGTACATTGGCGCCCCGGTCACGCTTCGCGGAGCCAACGGATACGCGGTAAGCGGGCAAGCGATTTTCCAGTTTGTTCAACCGTATCCGAATCAGTTTATAACCAGCACCGATCGTGATTTTGTCTATGCCCAAACCGAATATGAGGTCAAGCCGCAGTTGACGGCGCTGTTCGGATTTCGCTACGAGGCCGAGCGTGGGTACACGCAGCCGAATTTCGGAGTGCCTCCCGCTGATCGAGGCAACTACAGCTACACTTTGCAGGTGGCGGGCAGTCTCGCCAACCGTCTTTATTACACGTTAGGCAGCGGCATCGAGAAAAACGCGGTGTTCGGCGTGGCAGGCACGCCACGAGCATCGCTTGCCTATTACTTGCTGCGCCCCGATACGTCGAAAGTGTTCAGCGGGACAAAGCTTCGCGCCAATTTCGGCACAGGCATCAAGGAGCCCAGCATCTCTGCTGCCGGCACTTCTCTGTTCAGCCTGCTTCAAACGCTCGGGAATGGAGCGCAACTCATTTCGCAGTTCCACGTTGCTCCCATTGGAGCCGAGCAATCCAGGACGTATGACGGCGGCGTTGAGCAAAGCCTTTTCGATGGGCGGGCAAAACTTGGAATTACTTACTTCCACAATGAGTTCACGCATCTGATTGAATTTGTTCCGACGCAGGGGCTGATCGAGCTAGGGGTCGCTCAATCCATCGCAGATTCGCTTCTCGCAGGATCCCAATTTGGAGCCACAGTGAACTCCCAGGCATTCCGCGCCCAGGGAGCAGAGACGGAACTCGAATATCGGATGGGACGCAGCCTCGTCGCTCGCGGAGGATATACGTACTTGGATGCGGTTGTGCAGCGCTCCTTTACCAGCGACGCGCTTGGCCCGAGCTTCAACACTTCTTCGAACTTCCCAACCATCCCCATCGGTGTCTTTTCGCCGCTGATTGGAGCTCGGCCATTTCGGCGTGCGCCGCATAGCGGCTACGTGGCGGTCACCTATCATCATGCCCGCTGGACGGCGTCCTTAACTGGAACCTTTGTGGGCAAGCGGGATGACAGTGATTTCATCTCCGATAAAGACGGGGGCACAAGCCTACTGCTGCCGAATCGCAATCTGGACGCGGCGTATCAGAAGGTCGACCTCGGAGGCAGTTACCAGGTAAACCACGCGCTCGGCGTTTACGCCGATCTTCAAAATGTGCTGAGTCAGCACTATGACGAGGCGTTTGGTTACCCGGCGCTTCCTTTCACTTTTCGCTCAGGCATTCGCATTACGGTTGGAGGAGAGTCGTGGAGACTGAAATAGCGGAAAAGATCGAACCTCCAGCGTCGTCGCGGGCCGATCGCCGGATCGGATTCTCCGATCGAGCGCTGTTCACCCTTATTTTATTGGCCTTATTCGTTGGCCTCGGGGTCGTCCTTGTACTCTCGGCTGGGATGGGCGCAACCAGGATCGGAGTTCGAGAAGTGCTCGGCTCCTTGTTCCATGGGGATCGTTCTCAAGGCACGGATTTGGTGATTCTGTTCGATATCCGTCTTCCTCGCGTGTTGGCGTCGGCCTTGGTTGGAACTGCGCTCTCCGTAGCCGGCCTTCTGTTCCAGGGACTTTTCCGAAATCCCATGGCGGATCCGTACGTGATCGGCTCTTCGGGAGGAGCGGCCCTGGGCGCTGGGATTGGACTGTTTCTGCTCCCTCGTTTTTCCTTTCTCGGATTCGGTGCGACTGCCAGTATGGCGTTCATCGGCTCCGTGGCGACCATCGCCCTGGTCTATTGGCTGGCCCGGATTGGTGGGCGGGTACCCGTTGTCACGCTCCTGCTCGCAGGGTTCGCGGTGAGCACGATGTTGAGTTACTCCACTTATTTCCTGGTCGTGCTTGACGACAACTTTGGCCTGCGAACGCGGGTGCTTGCCTCCTGGCTTACAGGAGTGATTGCAGTGCCCCGATGGACTCAACTCGAGGTAAGCGGTCTGATGATCGGTTGCGGTTTGATCTTCTGCTTCCCCCTGGCACGGCGCTTGAATACTCTAGCGCTGGGTGAAGACTACGCCCGCCAAGTTGGCGTGCAGGTCGAGAGAACACACCTGGCCATCATTCTTGCCGGTTCACTCATTACGGCTGCTGCAGTGTCATTAGGAGGAGTGATCAGCTTCGTGGGGCTGATCGTCCCGCACATGGCAAGGCTGGTCCTGGGCCCAGACCACGTTCGCCTCTTGCCGGTTACAGCGATTACGGGCGCGATTTTCCTGGTTCTGGCAGACACTCTGGCACGGACCGTACTCGCTCCTTCTGAAATTCCGGTTGGGCTTCTGACCGCATTTATTGGCGGTCCATTTTTCCTCTACCTTTTGCGCCGGACCAGACGGGAGTACGCATTGTGACTCCGTTGCTTCAGTTTGTTGACGTGTCGTTTTCTTACGAGCAACGCAGTGTACTTGAGGGTGTCAGCTTCTGTGTGGAACAGGGCGAATGTGGAGCGCTGATAGGTCCAAATGGAATCGGGAAAACCACATTGCTGCGTCTGGCTGCGGGTGTTCTCGCCTGCTCGCGCGGCACAGTTTCGCTGGCAGGCCGCGCAGTGCACACTCTGGGTCGACGGGAGACGGCGCGGGTGGTTGCGCTGGTTCCCCAACGATTCGAAGTGCCATTTGATTTCACGGTCGAGCAGATCGTTGAGCAAGGGCGCACACCTTATCTTGGCTTATTCGCCGGTTTCAAGCGCCCGGATCGGCAGGCGGTCGAGCGCGCTCTTGGACTGGCCGATGTCACTTCCCTCAGGAATCGCATCTTCAATGAGTTGAGCGGGGGAGAACGCCAGCGGGTCAAGATTGCTCTAGGATTGGCACAGGAACCTCGTTTGCTGCTGCTTGACGAGCCCACTCAAAACCTCGACCTCGGTCGCCAACTCGAATTGCTGGATTCGATTCGCGCCCTCAATGATGAGGGAGTTACGATTCTGGCCGCGATGCACGACCTTCAATTGATTCCTGGCACATTCTCATCGGTTCTGTTGCTGGAACCTGACCAGGAAGCACGTAAAGGCAGTCCGCAAGACATCTTGCGACCTGAGATTCTGGAACGGGCTTTCGATTGCCCTCCTCGACGCCATCCGAAGTTAGTGAGTGAGAATCAGGTCGCGCTGGAGAAGACATCATGACAACAATCAATTCTGAAATGCTGGCGGAATTCATTCAAGAGATTGTTGTGCCTGATCCCACATTCCTGCAACAGGCGCGCGCACATCTCGATCATTTGACCAAACCGCCGGGGAGCCTTGGCCGGCTGGAAGACATCGCCGCCCGATTTGTCGCGATCAGAAAAGGCGCCCCTGGCTGGCCGCTGAGCAAGGCTGCTTATGTGTTTGCTGCCGATCACGGCATCGTGGCCGAAGGAGTCAGTGCATATCCGAAAGATGTCACCTGGCAAATGGTGCTCAACTTCCTCCAGGAAGGTGCGGCAATCAATGTCCTGGCGAGGCTGCACCAAGCCGAGTTGACCATCGTGGATGTCGGTGTGGATGCGGATTTCGGCGATCTCCCAGGTCTTCTACCACGAAAGATCCGGCTCGGCACTCGCAATATGCTTCGTGAACCGGCGATGACCGAAGGTGAAATGCTCGGAGCCGTGCAGACAGGACTAGAACTGGCAACCCGCGCTCACGAGAAGGGGCAGACACTGATCGCAGCCGGCGAGATGGGAATTGGCAACACGACTTCAGCCAGCGTGATCACTGCTGTCCTCACTGGTCAACCTCCTGCTCTGGTTACGGGCACTGGAACGGGATTGGAGAAGCGCGCTCACGAACACAAGATCAGTGTCGTCGACGCCGTCATCCAAAAGCATTTCGGCCAAGATCTTCGAATTTCTGACGCGCAACCCCTAGAGATTCTGCGCCGCGTCGGCGGATTAGAAATCGCTGCCATGGTTGGATTATTCCTGGGGGCGGCACGCTATCAGATCCCGGTTATCACGGATGGTTTTATCTCGACGGCGGCCGCTGCATTGGCGTACGCCGTCGCGCCGCATGTAAAAGAGTATTTGTTTGCCGGACATTGTTCGAAAGAGCCGGGCCATCGTTTTCTGCTGAAATATTTGGGACTCGACCCCGTTCTGACTCTTGAGATGCGGCTGGGCGAAGGCACCGGCGCCGTTTTGGCGATGCCTATCATCGAATCAGCTGTGCGCCTCTACACCGAGATGGCAACCTTCGCCTCGGCGGGAGTAAGTGGGCCGAGCGAATGAAGCAAATAAGACGATTGGTGGAAGAATTGCTGGTTGCTTTCCAATTTCTTACGCTACTGCCGATCTCGCGTGTTTCCTATCAAGCCGACTCGTTATCGCGGTCGGCGAAGTTCTTTCCGGTTGTCGGCCTGGTCATCGGATGCGGTGCGTCCCTTTTGCACCACGTCCTTACGCCCCACCTCGACCGAGCCGTCGTGGCCCTATTGCTACTGACGTTTTTGGTGCTGATTACGGGTGGACTTCACGAAGACGGCTTGGCTGATACGGCGGATGCTTTTGGTGGCGGCTGGAATCGGGAGCAGGTTCTCACGATCCTACGGGATAGCCGAATCGGAAGTTTTGGAGCCCTGGCGCTCGTGCTATCTGTGCTGGCCAGATTCCTGCTTCTTTCGATTCTTCCGGTGAATCGCTTTACGGCGTTGGTAGTCGCCGCGCACGTCCTCTGTCGTTGGACAACCCTGCCATTAGGTCATTTCCTGCGGCCGGCGCGCGAAAGTGAGGGACAAGGGGCGAGGATAGCACAGAAAATCTCGCCAACATCTCTGCTCGTAGGCAGCCTGCTGAGCTTTGCCATCGTTTTCTATCTGCTGCGAAGGGCGTTCTGGATTCCGATCGTTGCGGCGCTTGTGATCACCGTGTTCAGTGGCCTTTATTATTACCGCCGGATCGGCGGAATCACAGGTGACTGTTTTGGAGCCACGAATCAATTTACCGAGATTGCAGTTTATTTTTGTGGGGTCTGGAGCGTGTGACACATCTTCTCCTAGCTCGCCACGCGGAGACTGACCTAGCTGGCCGGTTCTGTGGCCGGTCTGATCCGGAACTCAATGAGCAAGGCCGTCAACAGCTCGCAGGTCTGGTGAACAGGCTGTCGCAACACCCAATCAGCCGAGTCTATACCAGTGATCTTCGGCGCGCCCGACAGACTGCTGAGGCGATTGCCAGGCATTTCGGAGTGGGACTCCACGTTCGCCCTGGGCTGCGCGAAATCGACTTTGGCATATGGGAGGGTCTTTCCTGGAGCGAAATTGAAGTTCGCGACCCCGCACGGGCAAAGAGCTGGGCGGAGATGTATCCGAATTCGACCGCGCCAGAAGGTGAGCCCTTTCAGCAATTTGAATCGCGGGTTCGCCGGGAGGCTGCCTTCTTGCTAGGAGAGGCGGCGAATTCCCCAATCGCGGTGGTTGCACACGCCGGCTTCATTCGCGTCATGCTAAAGAAGTGGTGCAGGATATCGGAACAGGAAGCTTGGGATCGGACAAAGGACTACGGATCCATCGTAGCCCTAGACACAAACCATATCGACCGGGCGGGGTTGAGGACTGCGGATTTGAACGTACTGTAGTTCGGACAAGCCCGTATGGTTCTGAGGGTTTTGAGAATGAAGTCCGGAAGAGGGCTCGGTCTGAAATTGACTAGCGGCAGGTTGTACGACGACATAATTTTAAGGAGCAACGAAATGAGCATCGCAACCAAACGAGGGGATAGCGGACAGACTGGGCTTGTCGGGGATGTTCGTGTTTCTAAGGCTGACTTACGAATAGAAGCCTACGGGTCAGTTGACGAATTGAATTCCGTGTTGGGCTTTGCACGCAGCATTTGCCAGAACGCCGATATTCGTGCGTGGACAGAATCAATCCAGAAGACACTGTTTCGGCTTGGGTCGGCATTAGCCACGCCGCCAGAGGCTAACAATCCGTCGCCCGCGATAACCGCTGGTGACGTAGAACATCTCACAGGTCTGGTCCATACAATTGAGGCGACGAAAGGGATCTTATCGGACTGGTCCTTGCCCGGGGCGTACACGGAGGCCGCAGCCTTCGAAATGGCACGCACCGTCTGTCGCCGCGCAGAGCGAAACGTGGTCCGGTTGGTCGAGAGTGGAGCTCCCGTGGACACGCAGGTGCTGGCATATCTGAACCGTTTGTCAGACGTTTTGTGGCTCTTCGGACGGCTGTTAGAACTTCACGCTGGCGTCGAATCCAAACTGCGCGATGACCAGCACGCCGGTGCGCGTTGGTCGAGGGCCTGGTGATGCCACGGGCCGAAGGATTTCCGGAAGCTGAGCTGCGAGGAGTATACCGCGCGATTCGCGACCGGCGCGATGTCCGGTCTGGCTTCTTACCGGAACCGCTAAGTGATCAAGTCGTGAGCCGGCTCTTAGAAGCTGCCCATCACGCACCGTCCGTGGGCCTGATGCAACCTTGGCGATTCATTCTTATTCGAGCGCTCGAGACCCGTAAAGCGGTCCACGACATTTTTGTGCGATCGAATCGAGAGGCACTCAAAACCTACGAGGCTGAGCGTGCGAAGAAATACGCTAGTCTAAAGCTTGAAGGTATTCTGGAAGCGCCTCAGAACCTCTGCATCGTCTGCAATCCAGAATGTGAACGTGGACATCGACTTGGCCGCCACTCCATGCCAGAAACTGCCCTTTATTCCGCGGTCTGCGCCGTTCAGAATCTCTGGCTCGCGGCTCGCGCGGAAGGGATTGGTGTCGGATGGGTCAGCATTCTCGACAAGCAGGCACTGCAAAACGTGTTGCACATTCCAGCCAACATAGCCCCAGTAGCCTATCTCTGTCTCGGTTACGTGAACTGCTTCGCGGCAGAGCCGGATCTCGAACGTGCTGGATGGGAGCAGCGCATTTCGCTTGAGCAAGTGCTTGGGTTCGAACAATACGACGAACGCTGGAGTGCTGAGGAGAAGAAGCAATAGCTGCCCGCGCCATTATGGTTCTGGGAACTGCCTCTCACGTAGGCAAGTCGCTTCTGACGGCGGCCCTCTCTCGCATCCTTCGACAGTAGGGTTACCATGTGGCTCCGTTTAAAGCACAGAACATGTCGCTCAATTCGGCCGCCACTCTCGAGAGTAGAGATCGGTCGAGCTCAGGCACTACAGGCGGAAGCGGCGGGGATTCCCGTTACGGTTCACACGAATCCTATTCTGATCAAGCCCGCCGGCGATGCGCATTCGCTCGCCGCCGCGACCATTGCCGTGTTGGCCTCCGGCAGTTATCGCCATGCAAGGAAGGTTTGAACCCACGATTTCCACCCACCACGAGCACGTGAACTGTTTTGCAATTGTTCGTTTGGCAGGCGACCACGATATAGAGGTGCATAAACGCCAAATCTTCACCGGTTAGTTCGATTGCTCACGTCGAAGCCGTAGTTGGTGAGCAGTTCTGCGACGGCTTCGCTTTTGAAATAGGAGAGAAACTGTTGCGCGATCTCCTTGTTCTTGGACGAACTCAGGATCACACACGCTTGTACAATGGGCGGGTACTCGTCTGTAGGGATCTCCTTGTAGCGGCCCTTGTCTTTCATATTCGGGGACAAGGCGAGTGAAAGGGCCACTACTCCAACGTCAGCTGACCCCGAAACGACGAAGGATGCAGTTTGCGAGATACTCTCACCCAGAACGAACCGGTCTTTTGCTTTGTCGTAGATGCCTTCCTTCTGCATTGCTGACACGGCTGCCTGGCCGTACGGAGCATGTAACGGATTGGCGATCGCTATTTTCTTTACATTCGGGTCGATGAGAACTTTCAGGCCGGCATTGACGTCTATTTTTGAGTCGTTGGGAACCCAAACCACTATTTTGCCCTTAGCGTACTGGTAGTAGCTCCCGGTTTGCACGAGCCCCGCAGCCTGCAGCTTTTTGGGGTAATCGAGATTCGCAGAAGAAGAACATGTCGAAAGGGGCGCCGTTCTGGATCTGCTGGAAGAAGTTTCCGGACGAGCCGAAAATGACCTTGACCTTTTTGCCTGTCCCAAGCTCAAAGCGTGCCGCCACGTCTTGTATTGCAGATTGCAAGTCTGCCGCCGCCACGGTTATTTCTTGCGCTAAACACAGCTGACAAATCAATGTGATTCCAAGAATTCCGAGTACAGGTATTCTCCGACGATTCATACCATGGCTCCTGCCGTTTTATAATGACCATATGCCCATATCAGCTCGAAACAAACTGCGCGGGAAAATTGAAGAGCTTCAGCTCGGCGATGTCATGGCTCACGTTGTCGTCCGAGTCGGTGATAACCTAATCGAAAGCGTCATCACGCGCCGCAGCGCTGATGAACTCAAGCTTAAAAAAGGTGATACGGTCTCTGCCGTCGTCAAAGCCACTGAGGTGATGATTCAGAAAGATTGATGTCTTCACTGAACATCCACAATTTTCAGCGTCGTAACCTGCCTGACCCATCGGGCCATTCGTTTTTCATCCGGGATGACAATTCGGTATGGCCCTTCTTTCTCGCCGAGTGGCTTGCCATCCCGCAAGAAAGCGAGCACGGTCTGCTTATCGGTGAACGCCGGGTCCAACTCGGGCAAGGCAATGACAGCTCGATAGCCACCAGCCGCTTCCACAAGAAGGCAGTTCGTGAGCCGCTTACCCTTCATCGATTCGCCAAAGGTGACGCCCGACTTTTCTAGGACGCTCTTTAGCGTGACCCCTTCAAAGTTCACCGGACTAGGCGAGTGGTCGGCCGCGGTCTGACCGCGCTTGAGATTCATTTCGCGGGCGGAACTTGCAGTGATGATCGAGGTGATCCGTTGATCACCAATGGATAGCTTTACTTCCGCCATCAGGCCGCTAATCTGGACTGACTCGATACGTCCCACCAGTTGATTTCTTCCGCTGACGCGCCGGGTAACAAGGCCTCGTTCGGGAGCGGTCTTGCCCCTGGTCCGGAATAGGAGTCGGTCGATCTCACTCTGCGGAATGCGGTGGTGCCCTCCCGCAGTTCGAATACTCCGAATCTTCCGTTTGTAGATCCACTGTTTGATCGTTGGGAAGCTAACGCGAAGTTCCAAAGCCGCTTCGCGCGGTTTTAGGAAATCTTCATTCGTGGCTTCGCGCTGCTGAAGTTGGGAATTCTTCGACATTTGGAACCGAATCGTACAGTCGAAAAGCTGACTCGGTCAAACATCCAAGGGTTTCGTCAACGCACCCGTCCCTCCCGTGAGTTGCCTATACTCGCATCAGATTCGACTCAATAACGTTGTCTCAGGAGCTTTGTTGACGTGAAATCCTGACTTGGTGTTGAGGAGCACTGCCATGTCAAGCAGGAGGCCGCAGGTTCGAAGCTCGTCTCGCTCCGGCCATTCTTCCTAGAAGTTGGTGCCGCATGATGGTCTACCCGAGTGAGATCTGGGAGATAGGTGACAGAGCAAACACAGGGTTGACAATTGAATCAGCGCGCCCGACTTCGTCGACGCTTGACGAGTGAATTCTCAGTGCTGAAACAGGACCTCCCAGGCTTAGATGTAAAGATGAGCCGGCGCTTCCAGGAAGCGTGTGAGCAGGTCGCCGGTCTGGAGAACGATATTCAGGCTTTGTGTCACCGTTGCACTCATCAAAGCTTGAATACCTTGGACTCGAAGCAGCTACGGCTAGCCTTTGCGCAGAGCTTTCAGAAAGGCAGAACGTCAAGATTGATTTTCGCTGCGACGCCCTTCCAGAAGACTTTCCGAGTGAAGTGTCACTTTGCCTCTTCCGTGTTCTGCAGGAAGCTCTTCATAATGCGATGAAATACAGCGGTGTAGGCGTATTCAAAGTATCCCTTGGCTGGCTCACCGCGAGGAATCGAACTGAGAGTGCACGATTCGGGAGCAGGGTTTGATGCCAAGGTAGCAAGCAATGGACATGGACTCGGTCTGACGAGCATGAGGGAGCGCCTGAAATTGGTGGGTGGAGAGTTTTCCACTAACTCGAAGCCGAACCAGGGAACAATCATCTTCGCACGCGTTCCTTTCTCTGCCGAAACGACTACCGCATCGGCAGCTGCGTGAAAGATGACCAAGTCGCGCTCGCGGAGCATCCTTGTGAGTGTTCCTGCCAGCGCCGTAGTCGGGTTCGCTGCAGATTTTCTGCTACTCAATTCTTACTCGCTGGGTCGAGGCTTGTTCTGGTTCGAGTATTTGGCTCCGCAGTGACGCAGGTTTTGAACCCAGCATCTCCACCCACGATTCTCGTGTCCCTCACGACTTCTCAAGTACTTAGGCGGCCACCTGAAGTCACGTAAGCTGTTTAAAACACTGCAGAACGTAGCACTGAAAAGGTTGGTTGCGGGGGGTGGATTTGAACCACCGACCTTTGGGTTATGAGCCCACAGGAATACGGAATTTCAACAACTTACAAGACGCGGGTGGCCCTCGAAAAAGCTTGTAAGGAACTCTAAGAAGTCTTTATTGGACAGCTATAGGACAGTGAACGATGTGGGTGCTTGCATCGAAGCGGAACGAGGTCTGGCAGAGAGTCGTCCTTCTTCTGCAGGATCTCTTCCGGGAAGGTGAGTTGCGTGTAACGCGCCATCTTGTCCCAGGGCTGAGTTGCCTTGCTCACTTTGCCGGTCTGCCATGATCGACGCACAGTGCAACCAGTTCGGAGACATGCGCTTCGCCCATGCACATGACGGTGTCAGCGCCTCCCCAGTAGATTTTTACGGTTCCATCAGGCTCCGGAACGGCGCCACAGGTGAAGACTACGTTGTGAACATACCCAGTTATCTCCCAAGGATCCTCTGGTTGCAAAATCCACGAGTCGCCCACACCAATGATCTTTGCAGGGTCGCTGAGGTCGTGAAGAGCAACCCCCAGACGATAGACAGATCCATCCATTGTCTTGAAAACTCCGTGATAAATGGAAAGCCATCCCTGGGGTGTTTTTATCGGCGGCGCGCCGGGACCGATCTTCATTTCGTCCCAATGATATTGCACAGGCCTCATGATGAGCTGTGATTGGCCCCAATAGCAGAGATCGGGAGAATAGGAAATCCAGATTGACCAAGGGGCGATTTCAGAATGAGGACGGTCAAGCCGGGCATATAGGCCATTAAACTTCTCGGGAAAGATCACTACATTCCGATAGTCTGCCTCCGTAATCAAGGAAACTCTTTCCACCCGCCTGAAATCCTTCGTTTTGGCTAGAGCGATCCGCACTCCGTTTCGCGAATATGCACTGTAGGTGATGATGAACTCTCCCTCTACCAGGGTAACGCGCGGGTCCTCCACTCCGAACTCTTCATAGGCGGCAAAAGGGCCGACCCGTTCGGGAGTCAGAAAGGGCTGTGGATCGGCGGTGAAGCGGAACCCATCAGGACTGCGTGCCAAGCCAATGATGGACCGTCCGGTGCGGAGATGTGAGCGGAACAGCATGATGTATTCGTTCCCGTACTTCACGACCGCCGCGTTGTGAACAGTCTCCACGGGATAAGGAATCTCGGTCTTACTGAGGATGGGGTTGTGGTTGTATCGCCTGACAATGTCGGTTTTCATGTTCGTCTCTTGGCCTCTAGGTCAAAAATCGTCGAGTACACTCGCTCGTATCCGTCCACCATCTTCTCGATCGAAAAATATCGTCGGACTCGGCTGCGACAAGCCGATCGGTCGATCTCAGAAATTCGTCCCACGGCCCGAATTGCTTCAGTAACGCTGTCAACGAGAAAACCGGTCTGCCCGTCCTTGATCACCTCACGACAAGAGCCGAGGTCCATGGCGATCACAGGCACGCCAGCTGCATTGGCTTCGACGAGCACAAGTCCGAATCTTTCCGGGATGGTGTTCAGGTGCAATAACGCTCGGGCCCGAGCAAACAGTTCGTTCTTGCCCTTCACGTCCACCGGTCCGATATAAAGGATGTTTTGATCGTCGAGATGCGGTTGGATCTGTTCCCGGAAATAACCTTTGTCCTGGATGATGCCGGCGATGATCAAACGCATTCCGCTCAGACGGGCCACCTCGATCGCCAGATGAACACCTTTATCTGGATGGATCCGACCGAGGAAAATCAGGTCATCACCGCCGCATTCCTGAAACGGGTATAACGAGAGATCAATGCCGTTGTAGACGGTCGCCAGGTAATTGAGCCCTATCGCCCGGTCGGAGTCGCTGACGGAAACGAAATACCCGTCATGATATTTCTGATACATAGGCATGATCTTGGCTGACGAGAATCCGTGGATGGTGGTCAGGACCGGTGTTTTGATCAGCCGCGTGTAACTCAAAGGCATGAAGTCATAGTGGCTGTGGATGAGGTCGAACTCACCAGCGTGCTCGAACGCTTCCGAGATGTGAAGGTATTCGGCCACTTTGGAATCGGCGGCGGGATCCTCTTCATATCCCTTGTCCACAACCGCGTGCAACTGAGCTTGGGTCACCGAATCTCCGCTAGCGAACAATGTCACGTCCCAGCCACGTGAGACGAGCCCCTCTGTGACATTGCTAGCCACCGTCTCCCAAGCGCCATATTGCCGGGGAGGTGTTCGCCATGCTATCGGCGACAGGATCGCCACTCTTCTGTTGGGGGCTCTCATGCTGTTGGACAGTTACCTCTAGTCCATGGCAGCCAGCAGTTCAGCGAGGGGAGCCGTGGCGAAACCGGTGGCGTGATCGGCCATAGCATAGGGAATGATCAGTTCGCCGCGGTGCACGAGAGCACCGCAGGTATAAACGACATTCGGAACGTACCCCTGACGCTCGCTTTGATTCGGCTTGAGCAAGGGTTCACGCAGGCGGCCGATCACTTTGGCGGGATTGTTGCGATCAAGGAGGAATGCGCCGATGCAGTACGTTCGCAGTGGGCCGACACCATGGCTGAGGACGAGCCAGCCTGCATCAGTTTCAATAGGAGACCCGCAGTTCCCAAGCTGGACTAGTTCCCAGGGGAAAATTGGCTTAAGCAGCACGCTGCGTTCATGCCAGAAGTGCACGTCGTCAGAAAACATGATGTAGATGTTTTCGTTGTCCTGGCGGGAAAGCATGGCATAAAGGCCATTGACTTTGCGGGGGAACAGAGCCATTCCCTTGTTTTCGGCTGCCGGACCATTCAACGTGATGAAGCGAAAGTGGAGGAAGTCAGTAGTCTCAACCAGTTCGGGCAAGATCAACTTGCCATCGAACGCTGTGAAAGTTGCATAGTAGACGTGGGATCCGTCATCTTTCTGGAAGCAGACGAACCGGGCGTCTTCGATGCCATTGCGTTGCGACGGCGTGGCCGGGAAGAGAACTCGCTCAGACAGTTGCTGCTGAGGCTGAAACTGAACCTCATAGTTGGACCGGGCTAAAGCCAACATCCCTCGGATTGTGTCCCGATCCGACACCCGGGACTGATTGATTTCACCTCCGAGACTGGCGTGAAGTTCTTCCAATGAAAACGACTCCCCATGCTTGGCCATAGCCCGGTGTGTGAATTCATTGGCCAATCGCAGCTCAAAAAGCTTTCGTTCAAAAAGCGCCTTGTCATAACGAAGGTTCGGAATCTGACACGGCTCGGTAAGGAAGCCTGTTGGGGGCAGGACTTCGATCCGATGGTCGGAGTGGATGATACCCGTTCGAAAAGTGATGGAGGAAATATGCCCCTCCCCCGTGGCCCGCAGGCTGAGGATAAAACGCAGAGCGTCCGGAGGCGTGTCAGATTGGTCGGGGTGCGGGACGACGGAAGGATTGAACAGTGCTGCAGATTCTAAGGAGTATTCGCAAACGAAATAAGATCCGATCAACAGCTGTCTCTGTTCAGAAATCCCTTCATCGGTCATCACAAGGCCGCGGACCTGTTCGAACCGCTCCAAGAAGGATCTGTGGATTTGCTGGTGTCGCTGGGAGAACTCAGCCGATACCTCATTCAAAAGCGGCCCGACTTGATTTTCAGGAAGAGACATGATCCTGGCGATAATCCTGCGAGATCGCTCGGGATCCTCGTGTCTGAACGGACGGAGAAGAACACGGGATTGGTCAGGGCGGAGGATCGTGGACGTGCGCTGGACGCGAATCGAGGAGGTAGTGATCATGGACTGGTTAATCCGGAAACCGAGCCCGGAAGGCCGCAATTATTT
This sequence comes from uncultured Acidobacteriaceae bacterium, assembly GCA_937879855.1. GTDB lineage: Bacteria > Acidobacteriota > Terriglobia > Terriglobales > Acidobacteriaceae > Sulfotelmatobacter. The sequence goes on from CALFMO010000032.1 coordinate 32,126, forward strand.
TCAACGCGAGGTCTCTTCCGAATCCTGCCCGGGACGCCTCGGCGTCGTTACTATTCCTACGACCGCCTTGAAGAGTCCAACCGGGGGGAACAAGTATGGCCTCGCCAGCCCTTGTGGATGTCGGGTCTATTTCTTAGTACCCATCTCCCATGCCGCCACGCCCACCGGCCGGGACGCCTATTGCTTCCTCCTTAATGTCGGCAACTAGAGCTTCTGTGGTCAGCATCAGCGCTGCGATAGATCCAGCATTGGTGAGAGCTGTACGCACTACCTTGGTCGGATCGAGTACCCCGGCTTTAACCAAGTCTTCAAACCCTCCCGTCAAGGCGTTGTAGCCGAAGTTCGGGTCCTTCGATTCGAGCACTTTGCCCAACACGATGGCACCTTCTTCTCCAGCGTTTTCGGCAATCTGGCGGAGCGGTTCCTGGAGAGCACGCTTCACAATGTTGACGCCGATCTGCTCGTCACCCTCCAGTTTCAACTTGTTAAGAGCCGTCGCGCACCGCGACAGAGCGACTCCGCCGCCGGGGACAATGCCTTCCTCCACCGCCGCGCGAGTCGCGTGCATAGCGTCTTCGACGCGAGCTTTCGTCTCTTTCATTTCGGTCTCGGTGGCTGCGCCCACCTTAATCACAGCCACGCCACCCACGAGTTTCGCCAACCGCTCCTGCAGTTTCTCGCGATCGTAGTCACTGGTCGTCTTTTCAATCTGGCCGCGAATTTCCTTCACGCGGCCCTCGACGTCGCCCTTCTTGCCTTTGCCTTCGATGATGGTGGTGTTGTCCTTGTCGATGGTGATCTTTTTCGCCTGTCCGAGATCCTCGATCTTCACGTTTTCCAGCTTGATGCCGAGATCTTCGGTGATGGCTTTTCCTCCGGTGAGGGTTGCGATGTCCTGCAACATGGCTTTGCGCCGGTCGCCGAAGCCGGGAGCCTTCACGGCTGCAACTTGGAGTGTTCCACGCAGTTTGTTGACGACTAGAGTCGCTAGTGCCTCTCCCTCTATGTCTTCGGCGATGATGACCAGCGGCCTGCCACTCTTGGAGATCTGCTCAAGCAGCGGGAGGATGTCCTTCATCGAACTGATTTTCTTTTCGTTGATGAGGACGTATGCGTTCTCGAATGCAACCTCCATACGCTCAGGATCAGTGACAAAATAGGGCGAGAGATAACCGCGGTCGAACTGCATGCCTTCGACAACCTCGAGCTGGGTCTCAAGAGTCTTCGACTCTTCCACGGTAATGACGCCGTCCTTGCCGACCTTCTTCATGGCGTCCGCGATGATGTGACCAATGGTTTCGTCGTTGTTGGCTGAGATACTGCCGACCTGCGCGATCATGTCGCCGGTAACTGGCCTGGAGAACTTGTCCAGTTCGCCGTTCTTGCGTTCGCCGGTCTTCGGATCGATGTTGCCGCAAATCGCGTCGACAGCTTTCTGAATCCCGCGTTTCATGGCCATAGGATTAGCGCCGGCCGCGACGGTCCTGACGCCTTCACGATAGATGGCCTGAGCCAAGACGGTCGCAGTTGTCGTACCATCACCGGCAACGTCGGACGTTTTGCTGGCGACTTCGCGGACCATCTGAGCCCCTATGTTCTCAAGGCCATCCTGGAGTTCGATCTCTTTCGCAACAGTGACGCCGTCCTTGGTGATCGTGGGAGATCCGAACTTCTTCTCGATGACTACGTTGCGACCTCTAGGGCCGAGAGTCACCTTCACAGCGTCCGCCAGCATGTTCACGCCGCGCAAGATCGCCTGCCGCGACTCTTCTCCGTGTACGATTTGCTTTGCCATGATTCTTTCTCCTTAAAATAAATGTCGTTAAAATCTGTTGCTGAAGGCTCCGCGCTTCGCGCTGTGGCAGTCATCGGCTTTGCGACCACGCGCAATCGAGACTGCACTATCGCAGGAGACCACGAGGCAACGATCCTACTTGCGAGCACCGACGGTCTCGCGAGCGCTGACGCTCTCTTTCCTGGCGGTACCCGTAACGATGCCTAGAACTTCCTCCTCTTTCATAATGAGGAAATCCTCTCCATCGAGTTTGATTTCGGTGCCGGAGTATTTGCCGAACAGAATGCTGTCGCCTTCCTTCACCGCGAGTGGGAACAATTTGCCTTCCTCGTTGGTCTTGCCCCTCCCCACAGAGATGACTGTGCCCTCCTGCGGTTTATCTTTGGCAGAATCGGGGATGATGAGGCCTCCCCGCGTAGTTCCTGCTTCTTCTTCGCGGCGCACAAGGATGCGGTCATGCAGTGGAGTAAATTTCGTTGCCATAATTGCCAACTCCTTCTTCTTCATGTTGCGATCGAGAGATGGGGCCAAGCACGGAAGCCAATAACCGGATCGTTCTGAGATCTGCAGGAACACCTGTGTGTTCGCTCAAGCTTCATTCGTGTTGGTCTTTCGAGGACGGGGACGAACTAACCCGCTCCGGAAAACGTTCTTTAACGAGTATGCTCCAGGTAGTAATACGAAACTGATCAAGATTGACCACTGCAAAACCACCTCGGCACAAATGCTAGGCACTAACCTGCACCGATTCCAATTCCGGATGCAACGCGAGTTTTGCAGGGATTTGACGGCGTCTTCTGCTCTAGTGAATGATGAGCTTCAATGTCTTGCACGAACCGCCGATAACTTCCTTTCGAGAATCGGAACTCAGGCAAAGCACGCTCCTGCACTCGCTGTGTCCCCTCAAGTGCGTCCAAGTCGCTCTTCAATGTCCGACACTTCAATGGAGGGAGCCGGTCATCACGGACAACTACATCCGGTGATGACATCGGTGTCCAGCGTGACCGCGCCATTGCGCGCCAGCGCCCTCCCTTCCAAATTTACGCCGGTGGTTATTGTGATGGATGTCAGTGCCAGGATGTTTCCCTTGAATACCGAGTTTGTTCCCAAGGTCGCTGAACTGCCGACCTGCCAGAAGACGTTGCAGGCCTCGGCGCCATTGACCAGGACAACATGGCTGCCGCTGCCCGTCGTGAGAGTGGAGGCGATCTGGAAAATGAACACCGCGTCCGAATTGCCCTGAGCATCGAGAGTGACGTCCCCGGAAACGGCAAGCGACGACGTCGATTTGTAAACACCCGAGGTGAATGTTTGTCCAACTAAATCCCCAGCCACCGAAGTACCGCCCGATCGTCCGGCGGCATCAACATACCCGGCCGTCAAAGCCGTCTGGGCCTTGGCTGCAGCGCCGTCCGCTGTATGGATCGCCCCGCCTGCTAGTCCCGGCGGAAATCCAGTCACGGCGGTCCCGGGACTGACTCCAACATCCCCCGAGACTACGGTAGAACCGGTGTTGGTGACTGTGGACCCAGCCAGAACCGAGAAATTTCCTATTAACGGGCAAAGAACTACCGACGGCACTCCACCACTCTGGCACGGACCGGTTGTAAAAGTCTGATTGAGTGGTGCGGCCAAGGGCTGTTCGCCCATGTCTTTGACTCCCGTGGTCACCGTGATCGTGAACGTGGTATTTGCTGCCAGGTTGGCCGATGGCGTGAAAGTGGCCGTCTGACTGACCACGTCATAGGTTACCGCGCCAGCCACACCTCCGATAAAAAATGTACTGGGATTGATGGTGAGTGAGTCCATCTGCTCATCAAAAGTTACCTTGATCGTCTGATCGAGTGGAACGCAAGTGGCGCCCGGGGCAAGATTGACGGCGACGATCTTCGGCGCAGAGGTATCTTTGGTTGTGCGGGTAGTGAACGAAAAATCGAAGGGCGCGGCCAGCGGAGTTCCGCTCATGTCCTTGGCGCCAACGGTAATGCTCGCGTTGTACACAGTATTGGGGACGAAATCTGTAACAGATTTGAAGGCAGCAATCCTGTTGGTTGTATCGTAGGTAACTATTTCAGCTACACCTGCGACCAAGAAACTGCCCGTGTTGATACTGGCCGGATCCATGGGCTTGTTGAATAGCACGGCAATCTCACGATTGGTGCCCACTCCGTTGGTTTGGGGGACGACCATCACGGTCGCAGGAACACCAGGAAACTATAGAGGCTGGCGGATTCGGAATGCCACTACAGGCAACAAGAAACACCGATATCAGGAGGGCAGTTGAGCCCTTAATGATTTCAAAAAATCCGGGGCCTCAACTGGTCAATTTGGACCAAGTGGCCTTTTGTCTAGAAGCGGGGTGGTCGGGGACGAAAGTGGATAATTGATGTAACCAGGCGTGGGTGTTGAAAAAGTCCGATCAACGGAATGTCTTCTCGGCTGCGAGTGCCTCTGCCGAGTTTTTCTTCCGTCAGTTCGGCTAAGCGGTGGCTGGCCGAACCGGTGTTGTCGAAGGGCCGGAAGATTGCTTGAATGCGTGAGTTTCGTATAGTGTGAATTGTTCAGCGTTTAGTGCTCTTGGTTCTAGTGTGCTCGGCGCAGACATGGGAAGCAAACTCATTGTCGCGCTGCTCCTCGAAGTTCCGCAGCATTTCGCCGAAAGATTTGCCAATTGGCGGATCAGAAGCGTTGAACACCCAAGCGCATTCGGAGCAACCCCAACCGTGAAAGCCGCGTTTGTCGATCCATATGAGCTTGCGTTGCGTAGCCATTTATAGAAGGAAAATAGAGCTTCGGGTCAAGATGTTTCGTGCCATTCTCTTCTTCTCCTTGTTCTCCACGACTAGCTTCCGCGCCGAAATTCAGAGCCCGGCTCAAAGACAGTGAGCAACTCAGGCATTTGCTGGATCTATCCCGGAGAGCGTCGGCATTTTCATTTCGACCACGACCTCCAGCAATGTGGCCGTGTTACGAATGCTTCCCGAGATGCCGATGAGTTCCTCTGAGACGAGAGGATGTTGTTCCGCCAGCAAATCAAGACGGTCACTAACATCGTAGAGTTGCCGAATTTCATGGAGGATCGCATTCGGATACATGAGTGCGCTGCTTCCTGTAGAGCCTGACAGCCCGCGAGGTGGAATTGCCAAAAGTTCGTGGGCGATGACGGGTTAGGCATTTGTCACTCGGAAAGACGGAGTTAACCGTCCTCCCGCGCGACATGTTTACAGACCTCTACGCTGCTATGGCGACGTTATGGAAGGTCGAAGTAACCGCCTCAAACGTCTGAACCTTGGGAGTTGCATCGATCATTCGTGCGAAGGTTTTCAACACTTCTGGGTAGGTGTTGGCGTTGTAAGCTTCTGCATTGGCCTTGCTGTCCCACAGACTGAGTGCAATAACATCCAGGCTGCCGGGATTTGACAATGTGATTTCGTCTTTGAAGCCCTTCTGCTTGCGGAGCAAAGGAAGAATGTCGTTCTCAAAGGACCGGGTGCAATCGGAAAGCGCGTTCGATTTCAGATGAATAGAGACACTGCGTGCAAACATATAAACCTCCAAAGGTTTGTTAGCGCTAAGAGGAGAGAACTTCAGATGGGCTGACTTAGTTCAGGAACCTGAAAAGAGGAGAAGGATGCTCAACTCCACCTACCTGCAGCATTTGAGTGGCCCTCTGCCCTGAGCACTGCAAGTTGTTGTTTCGACACGTCACAGAGCAAATCCGGCACTGCAGAGTCCCAGTTCCGTCGGGCATCTTTGGCGGAAAACGAGCACAAATGGCGACCCGACAACGGCAACCTTCTCGTCAACGGCTACCTATTCCCGGATGCGATGATAGGGGGCACTTTCCGCTTTGTGCTGGGGTCTTCGAAGGACTTGAGCCGATCCGATAGCTGTTTCGATCCGTGGATCAATCTCCCAGCCTCGGCAATCAAAAGGACAGTATTCCTGTTCAGTTCCTCGACCTTGCGTCGCAATAACGAAGACTCTTCTTCGATCTTCCGTCGCAACAACGAGGACTCTTCCTCATGTTGCGACCTGGGGATAAGCTGCGTGCTGCTGAGCAGCATAGGGCGGCCTCCGATGCGGAATTATCAGATTGCACAAGAGACCGACGCCCAGAACGGGTAACGGCGGAGGGATGTGTAAAGGGACAGTCTGGAGTCTAACCCTCGGCTGGGTGATTGCAAGCAAAATCAATCGGCCATCATTGCCGCAACCGGATTGCTGGAAGAACTCGTGATCCGCTGGACGTAGCACTCCTCGTGAACGGCCTTGCCGTCTTCATCGGCTCACAGATCGATTCCTAAATCCACGGGCTTACTCCACAGTATGCGGGGTAATTTTGGGAAGAGGCGGCTACCCATAAATGCCTCCTTTTGACGGTCAGGACCAGCGTCGGCCAAAAGCGAAATCCGGACTGATCAATACAGATCAAGTTTGGAGTTTTGCCCACGAGCCACATCCGAGCAGTATTGATCAGACTCTGGCGCGCCAAGAGCAGACAGAGATGTAAGCGGGATTCTGTGGATGTGAATCTTGCGCCAAAGGAGAACTACGTGCACCGTGGATGCCGATATCTCAGTTCGCTTCTTCTGACTGCTGCTCTTGCTGCACCTGTTGCAATGATGGCCGCTGCCAGCCCGCAAGACGATAGGAACGACGAAAATAGACGAAGCGAGAACGACAAGCGTTACTACGACAAGGGCCACAAGGACTATCACAACTGGGACGCTAACGAAGACCGCTCATACCAGCGATATCACACCGAGCACCACCAAAAGCGCACTTTCGTTCAGCTGAACACCAAGCAGCAGAACGTCTACTGGAACTGGCGTCACAGTAATCCGGATAACAGATAACGAAATAGCCGTATGCATTTGTGACCGTCGAGAGCTGGATGTCAAAGCCTACGGCATCCACCAGACGAGGAGCAAGAATATGCTTTACACGATGACGAAACCCTGCCCGATATGCAAACAGCAATTAACCAAGCAACAACCCACGGAGACCGTGCAATGCATCTGCGGCAAACATGTTTGGCAGGGATAGCACCGTTCTGGCAGGGCATTGCCCTGAAATGAGTCGCATCAGTTACGCGCTTTTCGGCAAACGCTGATTCGTCTCCCACGGCGAGACGTGACGCAACACTTAAAGCAATAAACCCCTGCCTTCAGCGCAACGAGGTTGCCAGTCGCGAGTGTAACAAAATCAATGAGAACGTCCAGACTGTGGTTGAGATCTATGAGCAAGGCGATAAGACCGTCTGGCCGACCCCCTTCAAATTTACTTTATCTGACGGATTTCTATGGAGACGCCCTGCTCGCTGATCCCGATGGCTTCCTCACCGAGATGAATCGTTTGCCAGAAAAGGATCAAAGGGCAGTCGTCGCTAGTTATGCCAGAGGCCATTCACCCCACGGAAAGTGGGGATGCAGCTTTTGGCGCTCACTCCGGCACCAGTGAGAATGAAGAGACGGTCGGTAGGTGAACAGAGAGCATTGATGGAACTGTGCAAAGGTCCTAAACGTTCCCCGACTTAAGTGATTCCTTCTTTTTCTCTCGAATCCCTTGGTGGAGGATTCGGCGTCTTCGTTGAAGTAATTGTTTCGGCGCAGTCGCCCTTATTGTCGTAATCGCAAAGGCGGCCGGAATGAGCTTGCTTGCACTTCTGGCAGAGTTCAGCTGCCATTGTGCCCCGCCTGACGGCGTCCATCGGAAGCGCAGAACAGCGTGGGCATTTCGTCACCGATTCGCGCTATCGAACTCTCGTTCAACATCTTCTCGGCTTTTGTGAACATTTCCAGCAACTTTGCGGCGTCAGGATCAGTAACAGCGCGAGCCGCGAGCAGGGGGGCGACCTTCGAGGATAAAGACATTTGCTTCTCCTCCACTGAGTTTAGTAGACGGGTCGAACAAGAACTGTCCTCTATTGCTCAAAAGCACATCTAATCTGATGAGACCCGCAGCACTGAATGACCAGCCCATTTGCCGCCCGATTGTGGGCTGAGGGGCAAGTTTTCTTGCGAGAAAAGGAAGGAGGGTCGTCACAGGGGCAGTCAGCAAATTAGGCATCTGTGAGGATTAAGCGTAGCATGAACTTGAGTGAGCAGTTCCTCTCCTCTTTCAGGTCCCCTGAACTAAGCAGTTCATCTGAAGTAAGCCCTCCTTAGTAACGCAGCTTTCCGAAGGGAAACCCATGATCAATCCCAAGACGCAGAAACAACCGCAGGTAAACAATGCTGTGGCCTCAAAGGGCACTCCAGCCCAAGTTGTGATGATGCCAAACACCCCGTCACAAGACACAATAAGAGCGAGGGCATATGAGTTGTATGAAAGCCGCGGTCGTGAACCCGGCCAAGACGAACAGGACTGGTTTCGCGCCGAGCAAGAGATTGTCGAACGGGCGGGGGGCTAAAGCGGAAGACTGTCCACCTGATTCTTAAGACGATTCGTCCAAAACAATGAAAGGAGCATCCCCATTGGAGGCGTATCGGCAGAATTTGGTTCATCCCTTCGAATACGCGCAGAGATCGTTTGCGAATGTTTCGGGGTCATTTCTGTAATTTCTGGCTACCGGGACGGTTTCAGGAGGGGTAGCTGCATTGATTGGCAGGCGTTTGCGATTACCCCGTTTACGCTTTTCGCCCTGGATGTCGCATCGAAGATCGTGAACATTTCACGCTGTATGATTCGGTATTTCGAATCACCTCGGAAGCTTACCTTCTACTCCGATTCCCGAAGATGCGATCATCCGCAGCCGGGTCAGATTTCGGACAAGCGGGCCGCTCTATGCTCAGCATGATATGCTTCGTCTCCGCACTGGTTAGCGTCTCTTCGAGTTGTTAGCTGACCACATATTGAGCGCCAAACATTGCGGCCGCGTCTTGCAGCATGTGGCGTGCGGTTGAGTTTGTCGTCTGGCAAAAGCGTTCAGCAATTGTTTGTCCCGCCATTACTAACTTCCCTCCTCGGCGAATCTGCGGGCAGTCGTGTGGCTCGATGCCGACCTTCAACATCATTGCTGTATCTAGTACATTGTGGAAGACACGTCCGCGTGCGCCTGTGATGCAGGTCACTTTCTAGGTCACTGAAGTAACGAGGGCTGCCACATGAGCATGCAGAATACCCTCAAAGAACGCATCGGAAAGTTGCGTGACGAAATTGCACGAATTAGTGAGGCGAACCGACTGTACTTGCAGCCCGGCAGGAAGCTCCACAGCGCAGCGCCGATTTCTGGATGCTCCCCAATCTTCTCTTGGAGGGCTTTTAGAATCTGCTGAGCACTTCTGATATGGGCTTCTGCGTCGGTTGCTTTATGGTCGGGATTGGGTTTCTTTGGGGTTTCCATTGCTGCTCGCTCCCTTGTGCCGCTCAATTCCTTTACTGCAACAGGATAGTAAAATCGGTCCAAATAGTGAATCTTCAACGGGAGAACTGACGATGACGAGAGACGAAGGTGCTTTGAATCTAGCCAAGCTTTGAGTCGCGGCGTGGAACGATCATGATTTGGACTTGATCATGACGCACTATGACGATGCTGTCGAGTTGACTTCGCCCGTTGCCGCCCAGCTATTGGGATCATCTGATGGCAAAGTGGTCGGAAAGCCAAACTTGAGAGCTTACTTTCAGCGGGACTAGAAGCCTACCCCGAACTCCACTTTCATCTTGAGGACGTGCTTTGGGGTATGAACAGCGTCGTGCTCTACTATACAAACCAAAAGGGGACGCACACGGCAGAGTTTATGGAGTTGTCACCTCAAGGGAAAGTGACACGAGTTGTGGCGAACTACGGTGGGTAGAAAGTTGGCTACTCTCGACCTGGAACGATGGCAAAGGGCTGTTCCGATGTTCCGATGAAGGCGGACACGGCAGTGCTGCGAACTCTCGCGGATCGTAAATGCGACTCGACATGCTGGTCGGGAATCGAAACTCTGACGTAAATGGCGGCTTTCTTCATTTGGTTGAAACCTCCCTTGTACTTCTCCGCATCAGCGTGCGTTTAGCGTGCTCGCAGATCGCAAACCCAGGCTCGAAAATCGCAAATCGATCTTGACGTATAGGAAATACAAAAATCAATTCCGCCTCGCCTAACGGTAGCCAGAGGCTATCGAGCCGAGATCGAATATAGAGAATCACATGAAGACGTGAAGCCAATCGCTAGGAACTGTCGGATTCTGGTCTTGCAAAGGATGGCCTGGCAGCGTGGCTGGATGAAACTGTTCTGAAGGCAGTGAGTGAGGTAGGGATCAAGCTAATTTGACAGGTGCTCGACGGCCAACCCAATACATTGGGCGACCGAGACTGTCCCGGAGAGGATCCGTACCGAAAGTCTTGAGACGAAGCCATCTCCAACCTAGCCTGGGAGGATGTTCCCTTTTCCCTTGTCTCTGACATGGAATCGACAATGCGATATTTGAAGCCGTCGCGCAGTCAGCAAACGAGGCAGAAGGTCAACGAGATTTTCGCCTAACGCATATTGATATTTCGGCGGGGATGATCGGTTATCGGTGAAATCGGGGTTTTGCTAGGCAGAACGCGAAAGTGCGCACGCCAGGTCGAGCGAGCGTTTGGGACGAAGATTGCTGAATTCTAGAACAGCCTACTTGTGTCTCTCTTCGATTTCTGCTGGACAATCATGTGCATCGAACTTGTTCCCAAGGTACTTCTCCGCTCCAACAGCGTCCCGCGCGAGTGTGGTTGGAGTGAAGAACTTCCGCTGACACTTCGCGCAAGACGCCAGCGCCGGAACTTTGCCCTCGTACCGGACGATTACGAAGCGGCGATCAGTGTGCCAGCCCGGAATGCGGATTCGGGAAAGGCACAAATGAGGTTCAAACTGCTTCGCGATCGCGCCGAATTTTGCTCCGTCCGGGAACGTATAGCTTAGTTGGCAATCTCTGCACTGCAGGAAACGGCCCACGGGAGACATCAGGATACCGATGCGATGAGGAGGTGGTGGAGAACTGCCAGCGGACACCGCATATTCCAACTCTCCACTTATCGTGTCGGCGCATTCACCTTTTTCATCGTAATCGCAAACAGCCCCGGGGTGTGCTTGTTTGCATTTCGCGCATAGTTGAGTAGCCATTTCCCCACTTCTTCCAATTGGTAGCTAATCGCAGACGCTAAACCTTCCTTGAGCCAAGGTTGTCCGATTCTCACGCGACCGTCATCATCCCACCTGACCCCTGCATCGTTTTCGTTCGTTCGCTCAACTGTGCCGATCTCCCCCGTCGGGTTTCCGAAGTTGCCCAAACCCTCCACGCGATCCCCGCGATTCAGTTCCTCACCGGTGGCGGACGGCTTGACGAGCGCTGGCCTTTTTGGGGCCTGTCTACCTCGGGCGTTGCCCCTGGGTGTGAAAGAGGCGGCTGCGCCGGAGCTTTGCGCAGTGCACATAAGGAATGTTTGGCGATCGGGGTCATATCCTCATACTTTCTTTCCTGAATAGGTCATGGCAGCGCCCTTTGCTGCATTCTTGTGTCTCAACTTGGGCAGCAGAGTCGTCATTGAGTGCGTAATCGCCGCCGTTGGCCAGATACGCGTTTCATCTTGAAGGCTCGTTAGAGCGGCCAGTGCCGATTGCATCTCGTGCCGCTCCGCATGATGATCGCTGTTGCCTTCCAAGTCCTTGAATCTCCCGGCGACAGCCTCACGGGCAGCGACGATTCGCTCTGGCATTTTCTGACCATCCACTTCCAGCGCAGCGCGGAGGTACGCTTCCACCCGCGGTCTATTGATGTTCGGGTACACAATTTACTTAGTAGAGCAGAGGTGGAATGGTTTATCTGTCCCCTATTGCTCACCCCTTGGGAAAGAGGCTTGTCGCTACAGCGAAGAGCCGTACAGTCGCCCCAATGCGCGTGAGTTGGTATGGATAGGCCAGCCTGGCTTTCGTGGTTGGGGATGCTCCGTCTATTTGCTTCATGGGCGACATCGTCTACAACGGCTAGAGTCGGAATGTGAGCGGTTTGGATCAGACAGCCAGATCTTTACGCAGTACGGTTGTGTGTAGTTTCACTTGGATGCTCCAAGTTCTCCGGCCGGGGCCCCGCTCACGCAAGAATTCGACAGAGAAATCGGAAGCACAATCAAACCCAAGCGGAATTCAGACCGCCGCAAGGCGAGACTTCTCGGAGGATTCCATGAAGAAAGTATTCCTGCTGATCGTTGTACCGGCAATGCTGGTCGCGCTGGCGTTTGCACAGACTCCCGCGGCGAGCGGCAACACAGACCAGATCAACATTAAAGGCTGCCTGGGCGGCTCTGACGCTAACTACACCGTTGCGGAAGACAACACGGGCAAGATTTTCAAGATCACAACGAGCAGCGCTGATCTCAAGGCGTTTGTGGGCCAAGACGTAAACCTCATGGGGCAAAAAGCAGCTACTGAGAACAGCCTTGCCGTTACGCAAGTGAACATGATCTCCGAACACTGCACTGCGGCCGCGGCTGCACCCGCTGCGTCGGCCAGCGCACTTGCGGAGACTGCCAGTGCACCTCAGGCTGCCGCGGCCGCTGCACCAGCAGGCGCTGCACCCGCTACAACGGTCAGCGCACCTTCCGGGACTGCGAGCACACCTCCAGCGGCCGCCGCACCGGCGGCTGCTACCGACGCGACTGCCAGCACGCCTTCGGCGACTGTCACCGCACCTCCGGCTGATGCTGCCGCACCTGCTCCTGTACCCGCTGCCGCACCCGCTCCCGAGGCGACTGCAAGCAGCACGCCTTCGGCGACTGTCAGCGCGCCTCCGGCTATCGCCGCTGCACCCGATACGACTGTGAGCGCTCCCGCGAAGACTGCCCACGCTGTTCATCGCGCGCGGCGATCGGCTCGACCTGAGAAATCCGCAGAAACGCCTGCGGAAACGCCCGCTGCCGCGGCTGCACCCGCGGAGCCAAGCAGCACACCCGTCGCGGACGCGGCTGTACCTACCGCGGCCCCGGCCCCGGAGACCGCCAGTACCCCGGCGCCAGCTGCTACAAAGGCCTCCAGTGGCCGGTCTACAGCGATGTTGGTTGCTATTATCGTGGTGGTGCTCCTCATAGGCGGAGGGGTTCCTCTTTACAACCGCTGGAAGCGACAAAAACTCTCGGAGGAGACGAAAGGCCAAAACCTCTCGTTTACGAAGGAAGCGAAATCCGATCCGGGAAAGAGCGACACGACCGGAGGCCGTAAAGCTGCCTAGCCTGAGTGCGGAGTAACAGATTTTTGAACCGATCGCCGGCAGCAACTTGCGCTGCCGGCGATGCGCCAAATCGCGTAACAGGGATTTCTCGCCGACAATCCAAAACGAATGACTGCCGGTGGCTCCGTTTGTGCCTGCTTGCCGCCAAAAGTACTCGATGGAAACCCCGGCTCTGCTTCCTGCTCAATCGATTCAACAGGTTGCGTGTCGACGCCGAGGGCCACTCAAGTGCACCTGTTAAACCGAGTGAGCATCTTCTCCTCTTTCAGGTTCCCTGAAACTAAGTCAGCCATCTGAAGTTCTCTCCTCTTAGCGACTACAACCTTAGGAGGTTGATAATGTTTGCACGCAATATCTCTATCCATCTGAAATCCAATATGCTCTCCGATTACACGCGCGTATTTGACAAAGACGTCCTCCCCTTGCTTCGTAAACAGAATGGGTTCAAGGATGAAATCACTCTCGCTGGCCCCGGCGGGGTTGATGTGACCACAATCAGTCTGTGGGAAAACAAGAAGGATGCTGATACCTACAACACCAATACTTACCCGACCGTGTTGAAGACCCTTGCAAGATTCATCGAGGGAACGCCCCAGGTTCACACCTATGACGTCGTTAGCTCGACCTTCGAAATGCACGCCGCACTAGCGTAGCGGACACTCTGAGCCACTCGGCACGAGGAGGCGGCTTCATCGCCGCCTTCTCGAATCGCCGTGCGGAAAATAGAACGCAATAGGGTCCAACTCTGTGGGGAACTTTAGGTATGGCGAAGCGCAAGTTTAGAATCGTGAAACGAGAGCATAATATTCCTGTGCTTGGTGTGTGTGAATGTTGCAACCGCGAGTTCATGGCGGATCCTGTGACTATAGACCGACCTCAGGATGCCCACGCCTTCATCCAAAAACAGTTCGTCGCGCACAAATGCAAGCGCCTGGACGACACCCCATACGGGGTGCGCAGGGTGAGCGAAGGTACCGAAATCGCAATGAGCCCGGCGCATATCTGGGGCGCGTAAGACAGGCATAGCCATACCTCCGGATCCACGCCCTGGGATGGCAGGCTCGGGGTTTTGAGCGCTATCGCCGATTTCGACAGCTAGAGGTAGCTAGGCCGCAAAAAAGGCCGAACCCTTGCCGGTTCGACCTCCATCGACACAACAGTAAAGTGAGGCTGTCTCTCCGCTACTAACAGACGACAGCGTTCACTCAGCTACCGGATAAAATACTTGTTAACAATCTCAATGACTGTTCAATTCTGACCGGTTTTAAAGAATACGCCTCAGCAATGGACAGCTACATGAACGCACCGCGGAAGTCAACGGCAGCGTACAGGCCCGGCTTTGGCCACGTAGATTTTGAAGACTTTTCTTTTTACCGCATGGATGTCGTCGATGTTTATTACGTGGGAGGCTTCGGAGTGATGGGATGGGTATCCGCATCCGATTATGACCGCAGCCAACCCGACCCTCTTGCGGACTCCATGGCCGGAATCATTCAGCACATGAACGCCTCGGAGCTGTGGCGGTGATTGAACAATGCCGCCAGAAAGTTGGGGATCATCCGCTTTGCAAGTCATCGTGGGACCGGACGGGATTGTGATGGATTTCCTTCCGGCTTGTTACCAGCAGATTCACGTGCGTACTGCCCACATCGACGACGAGAATTGTTAGACTCCTTGGCCTAGTTTTCTTCACAGTCAACTTTCCTCAATCGCTGACTCTATGAGAGTACTTCTTCACAATCCTTTGCAAAACGATCAATTCTGAACAGTTTTTCGTGGCCCGAGAGTTCGACACTAACGGTTGGCACGGGCGTAGCAACCGGTCACCTTCTGCAGCATTCTTGCCGCGACGGTGGTCTCGATAGCGCGACAGTGATCCGGCGCGCTGAGTCTGGGAAGGAGGAACTCCATTTATGCCAAACCAGGGTCCACCGACAGAGTTAGCCGCCAACAGTGGCATCAACTGGGTAACAACTTTTTTTATGGTCGCCTTTCATATCGGCGCCATTGCCGCTCTGTTTTTCTTTACCTGGAAAGCTCTCTTCATCGCAATTGGCCTCTGGTGGATATCCGGAAGCCTAGGAATAGGGATGGGCTATCATCGGCTGCTCACGCATCGCAGCTACAGAACTCCCAAGTGGGTCGAGTACTTTTTGACGTTCTGCAGCACGCTGACTCTCGAAGGCGGACCCATCTTCTGGGTCGCTACGCACCGTATTCATCATCAGTTCACGGACCAAGCAGGCGATCCGCACTCACCGCGTGATGGGAAATGGTGGTCGCATATGGGCTGGATTCTCACCGGAAGATCCATACACCACGACACAACCACGCTGGCCCACTACGTGCCTGATCTCGCCCATGACAGATTTCATGTATGGATCACCAAGTATCACTACCTGCCGATCACAGTCCTTGGCTTGCTACTGCTGATCAGTGGCGGATTGCCCTTTCTGTTCTGGGGAGTTTTCTTGCGCACGGTTGCTGGATTGCACGCCACCTGGTTAGTGAACTCAGCTACGCACCTCTGGGGCTCTCGCCGTTTTGCCACGCGAGATGATTCCACGAATAACTGGTTTGTCGCCCTGCTGACATTTGGCGAAGGTTGGCATAACAACCATCATGCGCATCCCACTTCCGCTCGACACGGCCTACGCTGGTATGAGGTAGACATGAACTGGTACGGGATCTGGATGCTCAACGTGTTCGGCCTCGCCAAGCAGGTCCAGCTCGCACACGTATCTGACTCTCAGAGCCAACCGAATTCCAGGATTGCCCGGCACTCGCAAAGTGTCGCTGGAGACTAGAATGGAAAGAAGCCTCGTGCGACAAACAAGAGCAGACCGTGTTGAAACTCTGCTTAGCAAGCCCCGGCGACGTTCTCATGGACGCGCCAAACGCTATCGAGTGGATACTGAAAAACTTCAGGAAGCCGTTGCAGAGGAGCTTGCTGCGAAACGAGATAAAAAGACGAAGGCCACATCAAAGCGGAGGCTCGCAAGATGGCAGCCTGAGTCCATCCATGTTAAGATTTCTGGCGGAGTGCTAGGTTTGCACTCCGCCACTTTTTAGTGGATTGGATTAGCTGCCCATCAGCATTCAACCGCGTCACCCTGCACAGCCTTCGGCGCTTGAGTCACGCCGCCTTGCGCGTTTTCGTCGCCTTCTTTCGCCCGGTGCGTGGCTTTTTCCGAGCTGCTGCCGCAGTTTTTCTCGCTTTCGGTGCCGCTTTAGCCGAAGATAGCAATTCCAGCTTGGGCTGTTTCGAAGTACGATGGCGGCCATGATTCAGAGGCTGGATGCGAGCGGCCTGTTCTTCTGTACGCAGCTGAGCGTCTCTATCTTTTTTTCGCTCGTCCTCAAGGTATTCCGGAATCGTCTTCGTTGTCATAGCCGGTGACAGAACTAGCTCCTTCCAAGCTGTTCAATTTTGGCCACTCCCGTCACGATTGATGGGCCGCCAGATATCGCAGCTCTCCGTGGGCTCGGGCGGCATCGGAAAAGACGGCGTCGCTGTCTTTGCTAGTCTCGCTGGACTTGCTTAGGCGGAGAGCTAGGTCTTCAACCAGCTTGGGGAGGTGTCCAGTGCGCTCATTGTCGCTAAGCGGAAGGCGCTTCAGTTCACTGCTCTGTTTCGCGCGCCCTAACCATGCGGCGACGATACTCGTAACGGACCGCTGCAGGATAACGCCCACTCTTTGCTTTTCCAACCGGGCAGCAGGTCTGCGACCGAGCATTTTTTCGCGGAGGAGTTCGGCGAGTCTCCCGGCTTCGAGTGGCTTTACGAGGATTTCGTCCGCTTCCAAAAGGATAGCGGCCATCGCGCCCTGCACGTCGGGGTAACCGCTAACCAGTAGCGTCAGTGCATCCGGTTGAGAATGGCGCATCGCGGTGACCACCGTAAAACCATCACCAGGGTTCGGCATATGGAGGTCAGTGATGAGCGCATCGAAGCTCTCTCTAGCAATACATTTCAGAGCTTCTGTCACGCTGGCGGCGGCGACTACATCAAATCCTTTGCGTTCCAGTGTCACAATCATCATTGCGCGAACCGCATCATCGTCATCTACGAGCAGGACTTTGTGTGTAAACGTTCGTTCGGTGGGACTCATGTGGCACTACCTTGTCGTCACGAATAGTGACAGTGTCGCCCGGGTTCATTTTCAGAAATGTATAAAATTGAACAGTTATTCAAAACGTTAATAGATTACCGTGTTTGAGTCTGAAGCTCGACACGCGGTCATGGGTTAGCGGCGGAGGCGCCGACCGTTCGGACCCTCACGACCGCGTTATTATCTGCCCACACTTTCCCGTTTTCAGGTCGGACTCACACGGGTTCGACCTTTTTCTGCACCCGACGACAAGCGCCATCGCAGGGGTCCCCCAATACTCGCAAAGACTTTCGAGAAGTAGACATCCTGCTTCGAGTTCGCCTTGCTCCAGAAGGCGCTGGCTTGTGGGCGTCATGAATGGGCTGCCGACGATGAACCCGTCATGGGCAAGGTTGTTACCATTTGTGGCACGACAGATTGAGCCCCGAGTTGCACATCCGACGAGTCTAACCAAAGGGTAAAATTGACAAAAGCACGTTGGAATCAAAGCGTGAGGTGGTGCTCAGGTTAGGTGTGGAACAATGTGGCCCACGATTAGACAGTCGCTGATAACCATCTATAACGATGTGTATGACGAACATCTCTTCGTGTTTGCTGCCGGGCTGTCGTACTATTTTGTGCTCTCACTATTTCCGCTGTTGGTTTCGATGGCGTCGCTGCTGGGATATGTACCGATCCCTCAATTGTTTGAGGGCCTTCTAAGCTTGATGGCGAGGCTCGTCCCAGGAGATGGAATGAGTTTGGTGCGCAATATCGTGTCTGATGTCGTCAATCACAAACACCCGCACTTCCTTACGCTTGGATTAATCTTCACGATTTGGACAGTTTCGAGCGGATTTGCCGCGATCATCGACGGCCTTGACGTCGTTTATCGAGTCCGTGAAACTCGCCCGGTTTGGAAGACTCGACCCATTGCGCTGGGACTGACGTTGCTAGCGGGGTCTCTGTTACTCGTGGCGGTAGGATTGATGTTCGAGGGGACGCACCTGGGGATCTGGTTTACAAACAGATTTGCCCTCAATCCGGCCATACTTGGCGCCTGGCGCTTTCTGCGGTGGGGAATAGCCATCGCCTTTGCCGTGCTCGCAGTGGAGGTACTCTACCATTTCGGCCCGAATGTGAAGCAGAGCTTCCGCGATAGTCTGACCGGAGCGATTGTTGCAGTCATGACGTGGATTGGTTTGTCATTCCTGCTGGGAGTTTACTTCAAACACTTTGAGAGTCTTAATAGGAGTTATGGACCGCTAGGGGCCGCGATCGGCTTATATGTGTGGTTTTATCTTTCCGGTTTTGCGATTCTGCTCGGTGGAGAAATTAACTTTCTGCTTGGCGAACTAAAAGGCCACAGCACTCCGCAATCGTCCACCCCCACGCGTACTCAGATCAACAATCTGAATGCCGCAGCGTGAATGACTCCAAGATTTGGGTGACTATCGGCACTGAAGGAGTCCGCGCCAGTGGTAGCAAAATACTCGTTCGGTCCGACGACCCAGGAGACTGGCTTGGAATTACTGAAACCATCCCAGCGAAATCGTGAGCAATCCTGTACAGACTGCGAATGTGCAAATCGCTAGCGTATCGGTAGGCGCGTAGCGGACTCCAAAGGAGGTGCCATGAGTGAGAACCCGAGTGCCACACTGCCCGGAATCGTCGAAAAGGTTTTTATTTCCCGTCTTCCCGGCGAACCTAAAAGCGCACAGATCGGCGTCGAAGGGGCGGATCATCCGCAAATCCGTATCGAGAACACACTGACCAGCGAAAACGGTGAAGATGTTCACTTGAAGCCGGGTGCCAAAGTGAAGGTTACGGTTCGGAGCACACTTGCGGCAACCCCGGAGTGAAAGAAGCCTCAGATTTTCCGACGGCTTGACTTACGCAGCCATCAAGAGTCTGCGTACGGCAACTCGTCAAGCCAGGCGGCCGATCTTCTTCTTGCAGCGGTCCGGGAGGGTCAACGTGCTCTTCACTGGTCTGGTCATTTTCTCAGGCAGAGCCTGCACTCCAAAGGGACTTCGTGAGGGCCAGACGGGGTGAGTTCCCGGAGGCACAGAACGAGGGGATTCCCAATTCTAGGCTGCAATGCCGGTGTGCAAGCAGAGGAGAAGGAATGTTCTTAGCCAGCAAAATCGCATGGGCTGGGGTTGTCTTGATATTGCTGACGACGCAAATCTCGGTGCCACGCACGCCGCCGCTGGGTTCGGGACCCGTTTTCAGCGAAGAAGGGTCGGCGGTCCGGGATCGGAGCGATGTCAAGAAGATGCAGGAAGATCTGCGCAATAGAGGACACTACCGAGGCAAGATCGATGGCGTATTCGGTCTACGGACCCAAGCCAGCATTCGAGCGTATCAAAAGGCGCAGAATTTGCCAATCACCGGACATATTGACAGCCCGACTGCACTCGGACTGGGAGTCAAACCTGAATCGAGCTCAGGCGATTCGAAGAATGTTGAGCGCGAACTTGGGCACGTCCGCGCCGAGACTGCCAACGCGAGTAAGAGAGATAAACCTTCAGCAGGCATCAGGAAGGCTGAGGGCAAAGGAAAAAAGATCTGGCGGAAAGAAGTCTCAAGGGCTACCACTCTCGAAGACAAACGCGGAGTCGGCGCCAATAAACAACAAGCTGAGAACGAAGACTACGACCAGTAGTCCATTCTTTCTTATAGCTTCTAAGGATATTTATGGTCAGCAAAGACACTCTCAACTTCGCTGCGAAGGACCTTCTGAAGAAGATTGGCAAGGAGAAAACTTCCCGGGAGTACTGCAATCAAGAGACCATCTTTAGGCAAGGCGATGCGGCTGACGCGATGTTCTACATCCAGGATGGCAATGTGAAAGTCACGGTTACATCCAGGCGTGGCAAAAGGGCAGTTCTCGCGATCCTCCGGCAAGGCGACTTTTTTGGTGAGCGCTGTCTCGTGAGGCGATCTCTGAGGATGTCCACCGCCACGGCAATTCACCAGTCCACTATTGCCCGAGTCAAGAGAAAAACGATAGTGCGAATAATGCAGCAAGAGCCTGCCTTTGCAAAGCTGGTTATCTCTTATCTCCTCTCTCGCATTGTCCGAATCGAGGAAAACTTTGTGGATCAGATCCTGCATTCCAGCGAAAAGCGACTCGCGCGGATTCTCTTGCTGCTAGCCCGTTCTGGAAGTCAATCCGACTCGAAGTCGGTGGTGCTGAAGGTGACTCAGCAGACTCTCGCGGAGATGGTCGGTACGACGCGCTCGCGAGTGAGCTTCTTCATGAACGGCTTTAGGAAGAGGGGATTCATTCACTACAAAGGGGGCTTGCGGGTGCATCGGGGACTGTTCACCTTCGCCCTCCTGGAGTAAGTGGGGTGCGAGTTCCCACACGAGTTCACAAGGAAACCAATGCAGAGCAGGGTAAGACCATCGTCCCCTAGAATCTCGTTCTGAAGGAAACGATAGCGGCCCAAAACTCTTTCGAGTCATGGGGCGCGTCGTTTGAACCGCCTTCTCCGAAGTCTGCTCAAATCCACTCTGCGTTTCGATGAGCACTGTAGAAGATGATTCTAATATCCATGCAGCGTCAGCGCCGTCTGCGCCAACCGAGCCACATACCGAGACCGATGCCCGCGAGCACCGCTCCAGTCAGCTTCTTGCGGTCGGTGATCGGAACGAAACGACTCTGCTGATCACTGATCTCTATAACACCCACGGGAACAGCCCGCACTCCTCCCCCGCCTCCGCCTCCTTCGCCCCGAGCACTGGTATCGCCCACACCACCCGTGCCCGCCCCAGCGCCGTAGCCATACATTATTTTTGCAACCGGTACGATCGTTTTGCCGTGGGCCAAGATGGGTTCGCCGTAGATGGCTTTTACGCTCGCCTGGCTGAGAATGCTTTCCTTCAGGGATTGCAGAAGGGCTTGGGCGCTCATTTCAGAACTCCTTAACGCAACTATTATCCTCTTTTCCTTACCTAAATCTGGCGCTAGTGCGGTAGGCGGTCGTTGAGGCTGTCATCGGCGAGCACGAGCGCCGAGGACCAGAGGTAAACTGGGTATGCGCAAGCGCCTGATCCCGGCGATTTCGAAAGATGCTCAACGCGCAGGAACCCAACGATCATCTTCAAGGCAGAGTCCCAAGAGAGTGACAAAGGAAGTGCCGACAACGTTTCGCACAGTGAGTTTTAGGTTGCGTGCGGCGTGTGCTTTGGCCTGCGCGGGTGGTTAGAGCAAACGTGCGATGCAAACTCCTTCTCGCGCTGAGACTCAAGTTCCGCATCATTGCGTCGATACTCTCGCCGACAGGCGGATCCGTAGGGTTGAAGATCCATGCAAACTGGGAGCAGCCCCAACCGCGCTTTCGCGGTTGGTCTATCCACACAAGCTCGCGCGGCATGGCCGGATTATATGCAGCAAAATCTCAGTGATCAATATTGATCAGTCCCGATTCTGCCTTGGGGCTTAATCTACTTGCGACTATCCAAAGGAGGCATTCATGGGTGGTCACTCTTCCCCAGAAATAACCTGCATACTTTGCAGCAAGCCAGTAGATTTGAAGGTCGATCTGTCTGCTGATGAGAACGGCAAGGCCGTACACACGGAGTGCTACGTCCGCCGGATCACGAACCCACACGGCAGTCCCTCTGCCATGCTTGCCGATTGATTTCTGTGCGGGACAGAGTCGCTTGAAAAGGACGAACGGTGAGGATTGCGGGTGTGCTACGGTCGATCCTTTGCGATCCCTATGCGGTCGAGATGCGGAGTCATGCGCGGTTGCCCAGTGCTGAGTTCACACTTCTGTGTCGGGGCAGCCCCACAGGTCGGACATCGGACGGCGAGGATCTGTTTTGGGCTGAGTTCTTTTGTCACACAAACCTCCACGTGCAAAAGGGTTGTCAATTAAACCAGTTCCGGGAAGCCCAGATGGACGGTCTACGCCCTCCTGATAACGGACATCGGCCGATTCTGCAGAAAGGCGCTGATGAGTGCGCTATTTATCTGCAAGCCGCCGTTGTAGCTGACGAAGCCTTTCTTCTTGAACGCATTCATAAATTTGCTTACCCTTGCGCGGGTAGTACCAACCATTTCCGCGAGGGTTGCTTGGCTCACCTTCAGGGGGTTCTCTGGCTTTGATTCCTTGGTTATTTGCCCAAACAACAACAGAACCCGTGCCAGTCGCTTTTCGCTGAAATTGAAGAATTGATCTGCCAGGTCTTCCTCGACTCGAATAACTCGGGAAAGCAGATATGCATTAAGCAACGCTGCGAACTGCGGGTCGTGCTTGAGCGTGCGAAGCGTGCTCTCCTTCTGCAAGCGAGTGATATTGGAGGGCCCGATTGATCTCGCCGTGTACATCCGCAAAGATTGCCCGCCCAGACAACCTTCGCCAAAAAAACTACCCCGCAGCAGGACGGCGATTATCGCTCTTTTGCGCCGCGTAGCGGCCATCGTGAGCTTAACCGTACCGCTCTGGATATAGAAAACTGCATCGGCTTTGTCGCCTTGCGAAAAAATGATCTCGTTGTCTCGGAAGCTCCGCACAGTCATCGCAGAACGGAACTTTTTGCGGAAAACTGTGGGACTGAAACCGAGAGTTTGTTCAATCGCCATCTGTCTCCTCGGTACAATCAATTCAATTGGAGTACCGTCCTCCGTATAGAAAAATAAATCATATGGCTCGGGAATATGACGTGCATGGTCAATAAAGCTCATACACAATTGCACACAGTATCTACGTGGTAATCTCGGCAAACTGCTCTGACGCCGAGGCTCAGGGTGCGCAGCCAGTTCTCGCAAAAGGCCCTAACTAGGAACAAAACAATCTGCGTGTTCCAAACCGAGAGTCGGTATTGTCCATAGACGAACAAAAGACGAAACGTGTATGATCTTCGCAGGGAAGAAAGCCGAAAACGTGGGCTCGCAATCGTGGCTGATCTGCAGCAAACATCGCACGAGTCCTGTGTATGAGTGGACCGCCGGGTGGGCTAAGTTTCACCGCACCGGAGTGGAACAGCTTCGGACTGGAGCTGCTGGGTGGCAGACCTCTCAGCCAAGCGTTTACAGCTGTGCGAGCCGGAGCAGTTGACGCGATCGTGATCTTGGCAGCGAGGAATGTGAATTTTGTCAGTGCTTTGCGTGGGCTTCTGCTGCGTTCCTCCGTGCCGGGCAGTCTTGCGATAATCAGCCTATCCTTTGACCAGAAATCTCGTGGTCCCGAGGCTTGGTTCGGTATTGCCTTCCCCCAAATCACTTAAATCGCCCCCATTTATTTCTCACATGTTTTCGATAGCTGGAAGCAACACAGGAGCGGAGAGGGAGGTTAGTCAAGGCCGAGTTCTTTGCGCCGCATAGCGGTCGGAGCGAAGCGCAGAGCCTTGACTGGCCTCCTGCGCTCAGTACACTCGCCAGCGGAAAAATGGGAGATCACCCGTTCCCGTGGACGCCGAGTTTTTCCCGCCGCGCTTTCTTCCTGTCCGCCTGCTGCCGCAGTGCTGGCTACTCGGCCACCGAGGTTCAGCGCCACGCTTCGTGGTCTTTGAGCCGGTCCTGCGCCACACGCGCCTTCTGCTTCTTGATCTCGTCCACGATCCCGTCGAACACCTCTTGCGTTATCGACTGCCCCTTCGCCATGGGACCCAGCAGGTTGACCAACAGCAGGCGGCACCCCGTGATCTCCACCATCTCGGCACTGGGTCGAAGGTCCGTCTTGTCCTGTTCGATCTCGCGCAGTACCAGCCCGCGGATCAGCTCCGCGTGCGTCTGCTTCCGCTTCGCCGCCAGCGCTTCGAGCTCGTTTATCTCCGCTTGGTTAAGCTTCGTCCCCACGTGATGCACTCGGAATCGCGCCCGCTTAGCCGCCTCCACTGCTAGGTGCTTCTCATCGAGCAGCGCCATCGCTCCACCTCCCGACAGCTGGGTTTTTACCCAGGTAAAGACGGGTTTCCCCACGGAACCACGGAATACGCTATCTATCGAAAGCCAGGATGGTTCCCCCAGAGTACCCGCAGGTTTCCCCACAGTTCCCTCCCAGGGGTGGAGTGTCAAAATTCTTCCGGTGCGAAGCACCGTTTTGGCAGCACCACGACATCGACGGTAGGGTCACGCCTTCACCGCACGCACAGAAGGCAGTGGACTCCCCCCCGGCTACAAACTTCTTTGCCGGCTCTTTTGCAGACTCCTCCACCGCAGCATTGCTTGGGTCTTTACGTACACGCAAAGCAGAAGCAACTTGTTTGGCCTGTGGAGTCTTCAGAAAGTCCTGGAAGTCACGGTCTTTCGAGAAGACATAGTTCAGCGCCTTGTCCACAACATCGTCCGAGGATGCCTGAATGAAAGCGGCGTACTGATCGACGTGTGTTGCGTGGATCTCATCCCGGCGAACGGACGCACAGAGGTGGCGGATCTGGTTGATCTCAAGCAGTGGCATATTGCTCCCTTATTAGGTAGTGAAATCACGCAACGTCTTTGCCCACAACTTTTGAAGAAGTCGGCGGCAACGGTCGTCGCATTCCGTGGCCTAAGCAGCTGCATGTTGCACCTCGAACACCGGCTCGATCAGGAAGCGCTTCGCGTCGCGGTCCTATCTGCGAAGTGCCAGCACTTCGCAGACGGCGGGTATCCGCAAAGAGGAGTCTTTCCGGCCCCGTTCCGCGGCTGATGAGCAGCGTCTTGCCGCCGCGAATTAAATCAGCTAGGAAATCCGCGAGAGGTCGCGTTAATGTTCCACGCGCAATAAGGTCATCGACCGTGTAATGGCGGCTGTTGAACTTTCTGATCGTCAGCGACGGAGCGGGGCTTACGACCGGCGGAATCATCGATGCAAGGCGCCTCCCATCCGGGGGAGATGCGCGCCCCAGCAACGGGTTGTCTGCATCGAGCTTCTTGCCCACCTGGTTGGCGATGACTTCGAAGCCGGCGCACAGCCCGCTGGCGTCGTAGGAAATGGTGGGTTCCTGGCACAGTCCTCCATCGCGCTTGCAGCACGACGAGGCATCTGGATTGCCCATGATGTCGCTGTCGCTTTCGTCCAGCAACAGCGGTTCAATCGGCTTAAGGAATTGCAGGATCAATTTGAAGCTCATAGCGAGAACCTCACAGCGATGGAAGCCCAGCGGCGAGCTGAGCTTCCGAGAGTGAAAGAGCAAAGAGGTTTATGCGGCCGTTTCCTCCTGGGACGCATCCTCGTGCTCTTGATCTTCTGGGGCGGCCTTTTCGGCGCGGTCCAGCTTCAGGATCGAAGCGATACGAAGTTCCCAGACCCGGTGCCTCGTGTCCGTCTTCTTGCTGTCGTATTCCCGGCTAGGCAGTTCGCCTTCCACCTGGATATGCGCGCCCCTGGTGAAACGTCTTGGTGAACTCCGAGAGCTGCCGAAGACGACGTCAACGGTGCCATTCGGTGGGCGAGATGTACTTGCCGTCGCACCTCATGCCGCTGTTTACCCTAACATTCGGAATTCGTCAATCGGGGGTTGCGTTGGGGGTTGCGTCGTAGACGCCGGAAAGAAATTCTGCCTTAAGCTAGCTGATGTTGTCATGCTCAGTTTCGGGGTAGGGAATCTCCGTGCGAGAGACCACTAGCTTTTTCAACTGAGAACGCTAAGGGTGGTGACTCGATGCCTCCAGCGCCAACGTTCGTCCGAGCGTCTTGGACTTCTAGATGTGCTCACTTCCCCTAAGCAGCTGGGTTCAAGTCGGTTACGAGGAGCGCTAAGGTCGTCGCATCGCCCTATCAATTCCAAGTTAGTCGATCCGGAGTCTAACCCCCAATCGCGGTGCCCGAAGAATGTTGACGGAAAACGCTAAACGATGCCTTGGAAAGAAGTTACTCAACGCGAGTCACATTTCCTTGGCAACCGGTGAACAACATAGCCTGCGTCCGTTTGACCAATATCCTCTTTCAGCTTAAATAGAAAATCGCGGATTGGACTGCTGTAGATCGATGGCCTTTTTCTGGTCGGCCATCGGTCGGGCCTCCGGCGCTAAAGGTTCTACTTAGCATCGAAGGTCTGTAGGGCTCTGAGGCGCTATTTCGCTGCGAAGTGGTGGACATGTTCTACGGCGTGGTCGGCTCGGAGGCGCGGTGCCCATAAAGCTAATGCAGGAAGTGTCGCGAAGACTCTCGATTTGCACGACGACCTTGATGCAGTTTTGAAAATCTCAAAACTAGGATCGTCATCCCGTATCGAGACTGCGTGGACGCTAACGAGGACTCTATGTCAACCCAGCCTAGTACGATCACTCCACGCGAACGCCGACAGTCGGCCCCGGAGGCGCCTGTCAATTCTCAATACGCTGCTCGCTTCCTCAACATGCACCCTAAGACCGTACTTCGTAAGGCTCGCGAAGGGTCGCTTCCAGGACACCCGATTGGGAGAGATCGAAAGCGTTGGCATTTTTATCTTTCGGAGCTAGACCATTGGCTTCGTTGTCAGGTAATCTCAAGCAGCCACCCGCGTCGCCAACCCCAAGGAGATTACATTGGCTAAGCGAACGCGGTATCAGTACGGTAGTGTTGAGATCAACAAACGCGTAACAGGACCGGACGTATGGCTCTATCGCTGGTGGGAACCAACTTCAGACGGACGCAGAACACGAAGGGGTTTCACCGTTGGGACGATAGAACAATACAAGACACAGGCCCACGCTTTGAAAGCAGCAGAAGGCATGCGGCTGATGATCAACGACGGTATTGCACGCCGAGAACCGGTTCTCTTCTGCGGCCTCCTCGACCGTTTTCTTCTCGATCAGAAACAGGAACAGGAAGCCGAACAAATCACCCACAATACTTTAGCCTCTTACCGAAGCATGATTTGCCAACACATTCGACCGAAGTGGGGCGACGCCTACCTCGAAGACGTTCGGCCCGCTTTGGTACAGGACTGGCTTCGCAAGCTCGTCTTCTCACCCAAGTACAAGGGCCACATTCGCTCCCTGATGTACCGCCTTTTCGACAAAGCGATGCTTTGGGAATTGCTGAAGGTGGAACGAAATCCCATGGACTTGGTAGAAGTGAAGGGCATCAGCAAGCGCAGGAAACGTCCTCGCGTCCTTCAGGTGAAGGATGCTTGGCAAATACTCGACACGCTGGTTCAACCGTTTCGAACCATCGTGCTGATTGGCCTGTGCTTTGGTTTGCGAATCAGCGAAATCCTGGGCTTGCGGTGGACGGACTTCGATTTCAAGCGATCAGTAGTTCTGATTCAACGATCAGCGGTCGGAAAGCGGCTCAACAAATTGAAGACGGAGTATTCGCAGGACGAGGTTCCAATCGAACGGGGCTTCATTCTCGAACTGAGGAAATGGCAAGCGCTCTGTCTCGATTCCGAAGGACACTGGCTCTTCCCGAGTCCAGTGACAGGTCGACCGTATCACGCGGACTCGATTCGCACCGATTATCTGGTTCCGACAGGTTTGAAATTGGGACTTGGCAGGATCGGATTTCACACGTTTCGCCACACCTACCGTGCTTGGCTGGACGAAACCGGAGCACCCGTGGGCGTTCAGCAGAAACTCATGCGACACGCGCACGTCTCCACCACCATGGACCAGTATGGAAATGCTTCGGCGTTGGCCAAGCGCAAGGCCAATCGGCCAATCGTGCAACGCCTCTTGAGAAGGTCTGCCAATCAGCAGCTCTCCGTTCAATAAATAAGGGGAACTGGTTGGCAGTTCCCCTTATTGGACAGTTTTGGACAGTTGCTGCAAGTGCCCAATTGCCCGTAACCTTATGATTGCGTTGGTTGCGGGGGGTGGATTTGAACCACCGACCTTTGGGTTATGAGTACCACCATTAACGGAATCTAATGGACTTACGCGGCGCAAAGAGTAACGTAATGTCCGCATCTGGAACTGACTGGAATTGCAGTTGCCCCTTTGTTGCCTCTGGGGCTTGGGACAACCTCGACAATGCGATGAAACAGAGCTGCGCAGAAACGTAGGTTCAGCAACACGGCACATGAATGGCGGGTGTCCGACCGGGAACCAATACAACGATGTGCTGTTCCGGTGCATTCTTCCTCAAAACAATCCACGATGGAACGGTCCGGTGAAACCGAAATATGTGGGACTCATGTCGCCCTGCTCCGGGACGCCGACGCCGAAACCAGCAAGTCAACATCAAGGCGTCGGTCGATCGAGAACTTTCTCAAGGCAGCGGACGATCGGACGATCGCACTGTGCCGCTCGGCGAATGTTTGCGCCTTGCGGTTGATGCTCTTGAAGGGACTTGAACCCCCGCCGCCAGCCTTTTCAGCAGCTAGCAAAAACGTAGTTTCAACAACTTACAAGGTTTGGGTGGGCTGCATAACTACCGTAGAAACGGTACCAGACAGAGCGAGCTTGGGTTCGATTCTTGGGGTAGACGCGACGCTTCCTACACGTTGGAGATTCGTGGTGTCGTCTCCTGATTCTGTTTCGCCACAGGGCATTGCCCAAGAGCGTTTTGAGAATGAGAAATACAAACTAACATTTTAGATTTCTCAATCCTAACGGTTTTGGAAGCTGGGCAATGGAGGCGTGGAAATTCGGCCATAAGCTGTTTTCCTTTCGAAGAGAGGACTCAAACTGGAGTCTGCTCCGGATGGGTACGTTCCTTCATTCTCCCCATATATGCCCTGATCTCGTCGAAGTCCACGGGCGGAAATCATGGTGTCCACAGCAACGTCCATGGAGAGTGAAGCACACACCCCGCTCTAGAGCTGCCTGCGCGATGAGTAGTGCATCGCACGGACTACGATCCTCCGGTCAAGGATGCCAAGACCATTACGGAAATTGTGAACCGGGCCTTGCCAACGAGCGAGTACCGGGCACAATTCGGTCATCTGGTGAAGTTGCGAAAACCCATGAAGCAGATCGACGAAGCCATCGTGTTGAGCAACGAGGTCCGAGGGAATTCGCAACGGTACGTTACCTAACCGACGGGGAACGCGAGTGCTGTTTTCGGTCACAGATTCAGAATCTTCTCCCTCAGTAGCGGAACTGCGAGGTGCCAAGACGGCCCTCCAGCGCCTTAGCCTCAAAGGGCTCTTTATCTGCAGCAGCTTGGTCACGAGCTTACAGACTGTATCGGCACCCAACTTTCCTGTCGGAAAAGGCGATTTTCGACTTCGCGATCTCTTTCGGCGATCTGACTCAATTAAGGAGGTTGGGTTCACGCACTGGACAGAAATGACAAAGCTACAGTCTTTTGATCAGTCAAGCTCACATGAATAGTCGACCGAAGACTTATCCGGCGTAATGCAATCGCAAGTGAGACTCTACGTCATTTACTGTATATCTCTGATCGCTGCGATTGCCGGGGCCCGTTGCCGGCATGGAGAGGAATGAACCATGAACGCCAGAAGCTATTGTTGCTGATGAGTCTCGGCTAACTCCGATTGGGTTTCATCAAGAAATTGGGACCACTCCTCGTCCGCGGCAAATTCCTCGTCGGGAGGGAGCACCGCTTGCGAGGGGGTCACGCGCACTCGGACCTGCAACTGAGTTTCCGCTTTTCCCTTCATCATACCCATGGTGGGCGGAACGTCGGCATAATCGCGGCCGATTGCGGTGCGAATGTGTTTCTCGCTTGCGATTGCATTCATTGTCGGATCAAAGCCGACCCATCCCAGCTTTGGGATTAACGCTTCGATCCAGGCGTGAGTGGCGCCGTCGGCCACCGAATCGCTTTCCTTGCTGTGGTAGAGGTATCCGCTCACGTAGCGGCAAGGAATTCTGGCATTTCTCACCAGAGCGATCATGATGTGGGCAAAGTCCTCGCATACGCCTTGCCGTGACTGTAGGGCATCTTCAATCGGCGAATTGACTCGGGTACTTTTCTTCACATATTTAAAACTACGATGCACGCCGGAAGTGATATCCCGCAAAAATGCCAACGGGCTTCGCCTCCTCCTTTCGCTGGCTCCAATTTCCTCTGCCAACTTTTCAAGCTCAGGCGATGAGCGTGCAAAATGGCTGGGCATCAGCATGTCCCAGTAGTCCTTCTTTTCAAGAAGATCTTCCAATTCTTGCCACACTTCGTACTCCAAGTCTTCGGGGATCGAGGGCTGGGCTTCGATATTCACCAGCGCGTCGGAAATGATAGTGAGCTGGCCGTGCCGCGGAGGCAGGTCGAAGTGATGAACCAGATTGCCGTATGAATCCGTGTAGCCAAAAATGCGGGCGCGCGGGTTTACCGACAACTGGAAGACAAAGCACCTCTGATTGCCCTCGCTTCTGGGATGCATACGGACTTCCATCATGCTCTGCCAGACTGGGCGGCTGTAGCGATAGCACGTGAAGTGGCGAATGGCGTAGAACATTCAGTTTTGAAAGGCAACTTCGATCGGATATTCGATATAAAGTTCGTGTACAGCTGCGTGCAATTCGCTACATTGATCAATGATTGCAGCGAGGTATTGGTGCAACCCGCCGATGATTTCATCGATTCGAGCATATGTGACCTTTGAGCGCAGGCGCCCCATCAATCGTTCGACGTTGTCCGTCCTGCGACTCAAGGAAAGGTCGCTAATTCCCGTCAAGGCCTCGTACATACGATCCACTGAGTAGCGAACGGAATAGGGAAACTCAGCTTTCAACAGCAGAAAATTCGCGATTCGTTCTGAGCGAAGTTCAGCGGTGCAGGCCTTGCAATAGGCTTCAAAGGCGGCGCAGCTGCTCAACAGGCCCACCCAATCCAGATCGTCCGGATGCTTGCCGATATCGAAGTAAGCGTCGAGCATCACGCAGAGATTGCAGGCTCGCTCAATATATTTGCCTAGCTGGATAAAATGCCAGGCTTCGTCGTGATTCATGGTTGCGGCGGCGATGCCGTTAAACCTGTAAGAGCCTTCGCGAACCAGGGTTACTACCCGCATCGCTTCAGCGTCATCATTGGGCTCAAGATCAATGCCGGTAACGTCGTGAAAAAGCCGATTGAGGTGTTCCCACATCTCGGAGCTGATTTCCTCGCGAACCTGCCGCGCGTTTTCGCGGGCAGCTTTAATGCACTTCACAACGGAAAACGATCCCTCCATGTCTGCGACCAGCAAGAAGAGAGCATGCTGGGGATCGACCTTGTTAGAAGCTACACCAGGAGCCAGCGAGGAGACCGCGTGAAACCAACGCTCCTCTGTGGAAAACTTCGCCGGATTCAAGATCAGGCCGTAAGTCGCCTTTAAAACGCGCGAGGCGTTATCCGCGCGCTCAAAATATCGGCTCATCCAGTAAAGGCAGTCGGCTACGCGGGAAAGCATAAGATTGGAAAACCGGTATTCCTCATCTCAATCCGACCTTCACCAGCTCAGTTCTGCAAGACCCAGGTATCCTTCGAGCCGCCTCCTTGAGAGGAATTCACCACCAGCGAACCCTTTCGCAACGCCACTCGGGTCAGTCCGCCGGGCACGATTGTGATTTCTTCGCCGTAAAGAATATAGGGACGCAGATCGACATGGCGTGGCTCAATGATTCCGTCTACCAAGCAGGGGGCGGTTGAAAGATTGATGGTCGGTTGAGCGATGTAATTTCGCGGTTCAGCGTAGATCTTTTGACGAAATTCGGAGCGCTGCTGTTCGCTGCTATGTGGGCCGATCAGCATTCCATAACCGCCGGATTCACCCACGGCCTTCACGACGTACTCCTCCAACTTCTGGCAGACGTGGTCCCGCTGCCCGCGATCGGACATCAATAAAGTTTCGACGTTTTCCAGAATCGGATCTTGATCAAGATAGTAGCGAATGATTTTGGGAACAAAAGCGTAGATCGCTTTATCGTCAGCAACGCCCGTCCCTAGGGCATTGGCTAAGCCTACGTTTCCGGCACGGTAAGCGTTGAAAAGGCCAACCGCACCCAAGGTGGATCCAGTTCCAAAAACCAGAGGATCGAGATAATCGTCGTCGATTCGCCGGTAGATCACATCTACGCGTTGCAAACCGAAGGTCGTCCTCATGTAGACGATATTGTCGTGCACCACCAGATCTCGCCCTTCGACGAGTTCGATTCCCATCTGCCGGGCCAGGTAGGTGTGTTCAAAGTAAGCGGAATTGTAGGATCCGGGAGTGAGTAAAACGACCGTTGGTTCGGGACGGCCTTCTGGAGCGAAAGATCGCAATGTGGAAAGAAGCGCCTGACTGTACTGCTCGATTGGCCGCACTCCACACTTCTGAAACAAAGACGGGAATATTTGCTTCATAACCCGGCGGCTGGTGAGCATGTAAGAGACGCCGCTGGGAACCCGAAGATTGTCCTCTAGAACCACGAAGTTTCCTTCGGGATTTCGAATCAGATCAGTGCCGACCACGGTGATGTAGACGTCGCGCGGGACTTTCACATTGCGCATCTCCCGGCGGTAATGTTTGCAGGTGTAGACGATGCTGCCCGGGACGACGCCGTCTTCGATGATCTTGCCTTCGTGGTAGACGTCTTTGAGAAATAGATTCAGCGCCGTGATGCGCTGCGCTGTTTGCTGCGCTGCAACTCGTCCCGCCCCAGATTCAGGAGCAGGTTGTGCAGGTGAGGCCGCGCTCAATCGTTTCCCATTCGGCGGCCGTGATGATCCTGGGGAGCAGATCGTGAGGAAAGATTCGCTCCGTGCCCTTGTCGTTCCCATAAACGGTGAACGTAATGCCTTGATTGAAGAAAGACTGGTCCGCCTAGGGCGATACTGTTTTCGCGGATGGTCCACGGCGCTGAACATCTCGTCATAAGCGCCGTTCAGCTCATACCGGTAAAGGGCTTCGGCACCGCTGCGATCCGTTGTATCCGTTTCTGTAATCATAGTGACCCCGCCGACCCACGCCAGCATAGCTCACTGGCATTAGGAATTACGATTGGCGTTATTGAAGAAACCGAGCAGAACGCCCGATCGACCCTAGGCTCTGGATCGAGCGACTTCTCTGACGCTTTGGACGGGGTTTTCGTTGCCTTCCGTCTGGAATTCTATGTCGGGCAACTGCTCTACGGCCCTGCGAAGTGACTGTTCCCAGCTGGAATGGATCAGATTCAGGTCTCTGTCGCCAGCTGAGACGCGCCGGTAGCGCGTAATTTGCAGGCTATCTTTCTTATAAAGCAACAGGTCGAAGGGTGGTCCAACGGTCACATTAGAACGCATGGTTGCGTCCATGGATAGCAGGGCGTACTTGGCCGCAACTTCCAGGGAGGTTGTCGGCTGGATACCCCGGTCGAGAACCGGCCGGCCGTACTTGCACTCACCGAGTTGCAGGTACAACGAATCCTCAGTAGCCGCCAGAGGATTTCCCTGGGGATAAATAAGATAAAGGCTAGGATCCTGCCCGCGAACCTGTCCTCCCAGCAGCAAATGAACATTAAAGCTGAAGGAGTCGCGCTCCAGCGACGCGCGGTCGATGTCTGAGACTCTGCGCACGCAGTCTCCCACGATGCGGGCGGCGTCATAGAGCGAACTTGCCTGGGCAAGTCCTCGTCCAGAATCGAAATCATCTCCCAGCAATGTGATTACGGATTGGCTGATGGAGAGGCTGCCGCTGGTTAGGATTACGAAAACTCTCTCGCCAGGCTGAACAAACCGGTACATCTTGCGGCAAACATTGACTTGATCAAAACCCGCGTTGGTCCTCGAATCCGACGCCAGCACTAGACCTTCGCGTACCGCAATTCCCAAACAATATGTCACTTTGGTCCTCTGTTTGAACCTAAGGCATAATACACCGATCTCTCGTCCTGAATTTGTGATCCGGAGCAGCAAGAAAAATGTAAAACATCTACCGTATTCCGTGGTAATTTCTGCATCTCACCCTGCGCGAGCGACACTAGGGATTTCCAACAAACATGCTGATTCGCCTTGGCTACGATATTCAATTTGACGTGATTGGGGAAGTCCCAATCGTGACCTTGCTCAATGTGCACGCCTCGCGCCAGAAGGATTTGCGGGAAGCCGACGAATTAAGTTCCGACCCTCTGGTCAAGATTGAGAACTACCAGGATCCTTTTGGAAATCACGCATGCCGCCTGCTGGCTCCGGCGGGCAAAATCCGCTTTCAGAATTCCACTCTCATTGAAGACTCAGGACTGCCCGATATCGTGTGTCTGGATGCTCCCGAGACCCCGTGAACCAGCTACCGCCGGACGTTATGCCCTATCTTCTGAACAGCCGGTATTGCGAGGTAGATCTGTTATCGAACATGGCTGCGGAGTTGTTTTGGAATGCGCCAAGAGGGTGGGGGCGAGTTCAGGCGGTATGCGATTGGGTTCACAGCAAAGTGACCTTTGGATACGAATTCTCGAATCCCTTTCGCACCGCTCTTGGTGTATTTACGGAGCGCGTAGGCGTCTGCAGAGACTTCCAGCATCTGGCCATTACGTTTGGCCGGGCGCTCAACATTCCCGCCCGCTACGCGACTGGATACCTGGGAGATATTGGAGTACCCCTCGCCCCCAGTCCGATGGACTTCAGCGCCTGGTTTGAAGTTTATCTGGGCGACCGCTGGTGGACGTTTGACGCCAGGCACAACGCTCGCCGCATTGGAAGAGTTCTAATGGCGACCGGGCGCGACGCAACGGACTGCGCGATAACCATGTCATTCGGAAGAGCCCGCTTGATCTCCTTCCAGGTTACTTCTAATGAAGTTCAGGGTTCGTCGGGAGCCACCTGAAAATAGTTCTGCTGTCACCGCATGCGGTTCACAGTTATTGGCATGACCTTTGTTGGGCGCTCCCACTGGGATGGGATTCCTAGTACGCAAATACCTTGAGGAAAACGAAAACCACGACGCCAGTGATCGAAACGTATAACCAAACAGGGAACGTCCAGCTTGCGATTCGCCAGAAGCGCAAACCCATGAAGGTTATTGCCGAAGCCATCGTGTTGACCGACGAGCTCCGAGGAAATCCGCAGGTGCTCTCTGCCTAGCCGTTCGCCCGATACAGTCAAGGCGCTATTCTGTGGGGCTTGTTCGTCTCCGCTTTGAACACAGAGTTGCCGAGAATAAAAGCGTATGATGAGGTTGAACGTGCAGAGTTGGAACGTGCAATGCCACCCCGCAGTTTTCCGCCGCCTCCTTCCCACCGTATCGCAATCCTAATGTCCGGAGCGGGCCGGTTCCTGCAGTGCAGAAACTGCGAACTAATCTTCGAATTTCCAGCTGGGGCCCACTTTGACGAGGTCGTGAAGCAGTTTGAATCTCAAGTGTGCCGCTCCTCGATTTCGAGCGGAAGAATGGAACTAGCAGCGGAAGAGATACCTGAGGGGCCAGGGCGGTTGACCCGAAGAGGCAATCGCAAAGGGGCTGTAATTTCGACCTCGCATACGTGATCGGCGCATCCCGTCGTTCCTGCCTAAACAAATCCCACAGACGCCCCGCGATTCGGTGCAACTCGCGGCCCTTGCCGTCGACATCGCGACCTTCCTTTCATTGTGACCAGGCTCCTTTAGGCGTGAGGCGACTGCGTGGACAGGCTCGTCGGTGACCAGC
Organism: uncultured Acidobacteriaceae bacterium; assembly: GCA_937879855.1. GTDB lineage: Bacteria > Acidobacteriota > Terriglobia > Terriglobales > Acidobacteriaceae > Sulfotelmatobacter. The sequence goes on from CALFMO010000032.1 coordinate 67,612, forward strand.
CGAACTGCAAACCGTTCGCTCGCAGCGCCCAGCAATCGCTGCGCCCTTCCCCGATGCGAAATTACGGCCACGAGTGACCAGTGGTTCAAGCCTGAATGCATTGCCTATTACACGGACCCTAGCCTCGCTAATGAAGACTTCAGTGGAACGCTACAGCACTGATGGTACAGTCTGAGCAGTGGTCGCGATAGAACGTCCTCAGCTCCTGCTCCGCGGTGGTCTTCAGGCGAGCCGCGTCCGCGTGCGCTTCCGTCCGTTCGAGCAAGCGCAAGTAGGCGATGTCAGCCTGCAAGTAACGCGGATGCTGTCGCCCGAGTGTGCGATCAAGGATGGCAAGGCCGCGCTGCATCTCAGCCAGAGCGCTGGCTGTTTGTCCCTGTTCTGCCTTTATATTCCCGACAAGAATGTAGCCCCATCCGGTGGATGCATGTTCTTCCCCGTGCCGCCGCTGCCACAGACTCAGCGAGAGCTGGTAGCTGGATAACGACCCCGAAAGATCGCCCTGCAGTTGCGCGAGCCAACCTTGCATGGAAGATATTGCCGCGAGGTTGTCGTCATCCAGGGCCCTCGCTAAAGTCTCCTCCCTCCTTGCCTGCTCTAAATATTTTCTTCCGTTTCGAATCCGCCGCTGACCGAGGGCAAGGCCTGCCAGATCACTGCAAGCGATCGCCGTTCCTTCGTGGTCCCCGATCTTTTTGTAGAGGTGAAGAGTCTTCTCTTTTATCCGGACTGCGAGATCCGCGTGCCCCATTGCCAGATAAAGGCCTCCAAGATCGTCCAAGGCCATCGCGTAATCCTTGATGTGATTCGGCAATTTCTCCAGTGTGTGAATCGCGCTTTCATAGGCCCGCTGCGCGTCAGCGAAGTCTGCCCAATCCTCATAGGCAAGCGCCAAAATGTTCCATGCCTTGCCAGTGTCGGGCGCATTCAAGGAGCCAGAATCGAGAAGGGCCTGAACGGCTGCGATCGATTGTTTTATTTGCCCATCTCGTTCCAGAGCGAACGCTTCGGCAAGCCGTGGACCTGGGTCTGTTTGAGCTGCCTGCAGGTGAGCAGCCGCCACTATTACAGCCATTACAGTCGAAAGATATGCCTTGCTCAAGCTCATTGGTCCCCCGTCGTGCTCGGAAAATGAAGAACTAACAACCCACCAACACTGTCTTTGAGTTGTGAGATTGAACGACGGAGTCCTTGGTATACTGTTTGCCCAAACTTGGGGCGGATTAAAGTGCCTCGTGGAACTTAGTTGTGCAGTGTCGCACTTCTGCGCTAGGAGTCCAATGCAATAAATCTATTGATTTCAATCAAGCTTTTACTGATAAGAACCCAAAACGCAACATGACATCCCTGCCATAGGTCCGTCATGGATTCGTCACTACTCGGCGATTCAAGATCAAACGCAGCGAAGTGGAAATCGCAGCGATGCCGACGACGATCAGGTTGGCGACGACCATCGGTGCCGAATGGATCGCCACTCCGTATAGCACCCAGGGAGGCAGCCGCAGCCTGAATTCTGCGTAGCGTTGCCGCCTCTTTGAAGAAGTACGAACTCGAGAAGACTGCTGTCGCACTCCAGCCAATCACGTTAAGCCACACTCGGAAATCCTCCTGAATCCCTACTCAAGCGTTCGCTGCAATCGTCAGCGAATCCGTACGCGTTTTTCCCCACTCCTGAAGAACAAATCCTTGGGACTCAAACACGGTTCGAATCCGTACAGGATCGTATCCAGCGATCTCCTCCAGGATCGGCACGAGCACGCAGAGAGCATCGTCGCTTAGTACAGTGCGCTTTGCAATGTCATTGAGGTGTTTGTTCTCGGAGACCGCGATCGTCAATCCGTCCAGCCGGTTGACGTGCAGCATCACGTGGACGTCCGAACTGCCGTCGCCGACATACACCAAACGATCGTGACCCACTCCCGCGCGACTGCGCAGCTCTTCAAGCACCGCAACCTTGCCGTAACCCGCAGGCGCGCGAACAATGGACTGAATCTCGCCTGTATCCGAAGCATAGCGAAATCGCGTTCCATGAATGTGATTTTCGGGAACGATGCCGGCCAACGCTGATTGAATGACTTCCTCTGGCGCAGACGAGAGTACGTGACAACAGAACTGGAAGCCCTCCAGATTCTCAAGAGACCGCAAGAGCAACTCGACGTTTGCCTTCAGACGAACTCGCTTGCCCACTTCGATCAGGTGCTCCTTACGAACACAGCGAAACTCTGGGTCATGGAGCAGGAGATATGCGAGCTCTCCACCTTGCTGCACAAGATGAATGTCCGATAGGCCGGCGACTCGCTGTCGGAAGTGTGAGTTTCCGAGCATCTCACTCAGCACAACGCCCGAATCCTTGTGACTCAGCGTCTGATCGAAGTCGCTGATCAGCAAAAATTCCCGCCTCCGTCTCGATAAACTGGTCAACATGTCAACCTCCTGCACCGCCGGATCCGATGTCGATACAAACTTTCAGATTTCGTTTGGAGAACAACGAGGTTAGGAGTTCGCCCCGCCGCTACGAGCGGCAGACAAATATCTACTTCGCGAAAACCGGCGGCGGAGCAGGATGCGAAGTAAGTTCAGCATGAACGAAGTTGGAGCCCGAGTCCAATGGAAAGAATTTATGGGAGTGATTCACGCGCGGGCATGACCAAGGTAACATCCCGGGCGGACAGATTGCTCCGATGAACTCGGCGTTACCCCGAACTCGAGTTGATTTATGTGGTCTGATGACCAGCCAAATTTCCGCACTTCGGGCTGGTGACGTACGAGCACACAATGCGATCCGGCGAACCGAAGAATTATACGGTCCTTGAGTGCGACGTTCGCCTGACCTCGGGAACTGATACGCGAAGGAATGCCCCAGTTGGCTGCCCTTGGCCGCTTTTTCCAGAAGATCCGCCTTTCCACAAATCAGCGAGAATGCCAGTCGGAAGTCGGAATGGCAACTGACCGAGCGGGCTCCGATATGCCCTCACGATCTCTGGCGCCGCACGTGTAACTCTTCGAATCGCGGATCCAGGTGCAGGAAAATGACCTGATTGGCGTGTTCATCGGCAGCCTTCTCAAGCCAGTCAATTGCTTCGTCGTCTTCGCCAACCGCCAACTGTAACTCTGCAACGTCATACGCTGAAACGTATTTTCCTCCCGAGCGCTCGCGTAACATCGTCGCTAGCACATCCTGCAATGCTGGTTTCCATCCTGATTTTGCATGGATGCTTTTGATCTCAGATAACTTCTCTTTTGAGAATTGGCCAATAATGCTCTGTAAATTCACGAACTCCTGAAAGGCATCCTCATACGAGCCGCGCGACTGGTAGATTTTGATGAGGTAGTAGTGGGAAGCTGGAAAGTCTGGATCGAGGCTAATTGCCGCGCGCAATTGCTGGATAGCCTCATCACCTCGCCCGGAATAAACCAGCATATTTCCGATATCGCAGTTCATGATAGGAGAGAGCGGATCGGCCCCTTGAGCTTTGCGAACTTCGGACAGTGAGGCATCGAACTGCTTGCAAATGACAAGATACCAGGCCAGTCCTTCATGCGCTTCGGAGTTACTGGGATTGAGTTCAATGGCCCTTCGAAACTCCCGTTTAGCACCCGCAAAATCACGGTCGTAGGCCAGCAACTGCCAACCAAATGCCGCGTGACACTCGCTGTTTTCAAGTCCGAGTTCCACGGCCTTGCGAGCTGCCGCCTCGCTCCGAGGATAAGCCTCGTTGGGCGGGAAGACGCTGAAATCAAGGAGGACCTCGTAGGATTCTGCCAATCCAGCATAGGCTGGAGCGTAGGTTGGATTTCTTCAAGAGCTTGCTGGTAGAATTCGATGCTCTTCTTAACTGGCTCGGGATTGAACTTATTGCGCAAATACTCTCCCTTTAAGAAGTCCTCGTAGGCTTCCGGGTCGACCTGATCTGTGATGCGTGCGAGGTTTTTCTGAGGGGCCAAACTGATTTGAATGTGTTGAGCTATAGCCGCTCCCAAGTCTTTCTGCACTTCGAGCAAGTTGCCTACGTCCCGATCGTAGCTTTGTGCCCAGACGTGAGTTTGATCCTTAACTCGAATCAACTCCGCAGAGATACGTATCCGCTGGGTGTCCTTCCGCGCGCTACCCTCGAGGATATAGTCCACGCCGAGTTTGTGTCCGATCTGGTCGAGCGGTTTGTCAGTATGCTTGTACCTCATCATCGAGGTTCGGGCGATCACGCCCAGTTTCTGCGGATTGAGCTCTCCCAAATCGGTGATGGTTTCCTCGGTTAAACCATCGCTGAAGTATTCCTGCTGTGGGTCACCGCTAAGATTCTAAAACGGGAGCACTTATCAGGCACTAGTATTTTTGTATTATTTCGCCGTCAGTCGTGCCTGTATAACGTTATCCGCACGGGATTTCGGCTGCTGTGGGGCTGATCTCCTCTGGTACCTTTCCAACTTCGTTTCAGATGCGGGAAATGCCAACCTCTGGGAGATTTGTGGGTCGGGCTCTGTTCTGGCTCGTTTTTTTTCTGGCCATCTCGGCGGCCTATCTCTACGCGTTTCCTCAGCCGAATATTTTCTATGCAGGCATGGTCGTGCTCCATGCCTCGGGGGGCGGGCTCGCCGCGATCTTTCTGATCCCTGTCTGCTTCCGGCTCGTTCGCGCGGGAAGCTTCTCCTCACGAGTCGGCTGGCTGTTGATCGCGGCAGGCGCTGCGTTGGGCTTGATCCTCATCAAGACGGGCACTCCGCGGACCGAATGGAACAAGCTATATCTCCACATTGTGATTTCACTCGCGGGTTTGGGGCTCCTGATTGCCGGTTGGCTGGGCAGGTGGGAGTCGACTAAATCCAGCGTAGGCGCGGCGGCGGGGCGCGCTGCGATTTGTCTTGCTTTGCTTGCCGGTATTGGCTACGGTGCGCGCTACGTTCGCGAGAGCTGGCAGACGCGTAACCGAATCCAGAATCCTGCCATGCCTCCTGACAACATGAACGGCGAAGGAGACGGCCCCGAGGGGGCGTTCTTCCCCAGCTCCGCGCAGGTTTACGGCAAGCAGAAGATTCCCAGCAAGTTCTTCATGGAGTCCGACTCCTGCAAACGCTGCCACGAGGATATTTACAACCAGTGGTTCAGCTCGGCGCATCATTTTTCTTCGTTCAACAATCAGTGGTATCGCAAGTCGATCGAGTACATGCAGGACACGATCGGCACCAAGCCTTCGAAGTGGTGCGGAGGGTGCCACGATCCCGCGGTGCTCTACGCGGGATTGATGGACACACCGATCAAGCAGATCGTCCACAAGCCTGAAGCGCAGGCGGGACTGGGCTGCATGATGTGCCACTCCATCGCGAACGTAAAGAGCACGATGGGCCAGGCCGATTTCTATCTGGAGTATCCCAAACTGCACGAGTTAGCGGCTACGAAGAATCCGGTGGCACGAGCGCTGCATGATTTCGTGATCCGGCTGAATCCGGAGCCGCACCGGCGCGTCTTCCTCAAGCCGTTCATGCGCGATCAGACGGCAGAGTTCTGCTCTTCCTGCCATAAGGTGCACCTCGACGTGCCGGTGAATAGCTACCGCTGGTTCCGCGGCTTCAATGAGTACGACAACTGGCAGGCCAGCGGAGTTTCGGGACAGGGAGCGCGCTCGTTCTACTATCCGCCAAAACCGCAGCAGTGCGCGGATTGCCATATGCCTGCTGAGGCTTCGAAGGACGCTGGCAACATTAACGGCTTTGTACACTCGCACCGGTTCCCCGGCGCCAACACCGCGGTGCCAACCGCGAACGAAAATGCAGCCCAGCTTAAGCTGACGGAAGATTTTCTGAAGAACGGCGCCTTAACCGTGGATATTTTCGCGCTGTCCCCGGCGCAGGCTAATCTGAAGCCTGGGGCGACGACGCAGTCGGAACTTTCCACGACGTTCGCGGTTGGAGAAGAAGCCGAGAGCAAAGTAAATGCCGAAAGCGCGGGAGAACCCGCTCCCGTGACTGCGCCCTTAAACCTGGTGCAGCCGGCCTTGCGGCGCGGCGATACGCTGCGTGTGGATGTCGTGGTGCGAACCAAGAAAGTCGGACACTTTTTCCCCGGCGGCACCGTCGATGCCTACGATACGTGGCTGGAACTCAAATGCACCGACGACAAGGGACAAACTATCTTCTGGAGCGGCGAAGTCGAAGATAACGGGCATGGACCGGTCGAAAGGGGAGCACACTTTTACCGCTCGTTGCAGATCGACGCGCACGGTAACCCCATCAACAAACGCAATGCCTGGGCTACGCGGGCTGTCGTATATGTGAGGCTCATCCCTCCGGGAGCGGCTGACACCGTGCATTACCGCATGGTCATCCCGAAAAATGTCGGCAACAAGATCACGCTGCATGCGCGGCTTTGCTACCGAAAGTTCTCGTGGTTCGGCACGCAGTTTTCGTTTGTGGGAGTGCCCGATCCGAGCAAGCTAAACGCGGTTGGCTCCGATTACGATGATCGTCCGGCGCTGTTTACCGCGTCGCTGAGCGGAGTTTCGGCGAAAGAAGAGAAGATACCCGACCTGCCGATTGTCGCCATCGCCGAGAACGAAGTTACGCTCCCGGTAGTCGCGCACAACACGCCTGCGGCCGCACCGAAAACCATCGTTCGAAAAGAGGAATGGCAGCGCTGGAACGATTTCGGAATCGGATTGTTCCTGCAAGGGGATTTGAAAGGCGCGGCGGCGGCCTTCGAGAAGGTAACGGAGGCAGATCCGAAGAATCCAGACGGCTGGGTGAACATTGGTCGCTGCGCCGTGCAAGAAGGCGACATGCAGCGAGCTCGAATGGTGCTGGAGAAAGCTTTAGCTTTGTCTCCGAAACTGGCTCGCGCTAATTTCTTTTATGCCAAAGTTCTTCGCGCGGATGGGAACTACGAAGAGGCAGCAGCGAGATTGCGGATTGTGCTGGCGCAATATCCGCGCGACCGAGTCGTGATCAATGATTTGGGACGCATTCTGTTCCTGCAACGCAAATACGAAGACGCGGTGAAGGTCCTACAGTCAGTGTTGGGCATCGATCCCGAAGATTTGCAGGCGCACTACAATCTGATGCTCTGTTACACCGGCCTGGGCCAAGAAAAACTAGCCAAGGAGCACGAGGCGCGCTATCTGCGGTTCAAGGCCGACGAATCGTCGCAGGCCATTACCGGGCCCTACCGCCGGCTTCATCCCGAGGATAACAACGAGCGGCAGGCGGTGCACGAACATGTCTCGGTGCCGGTGCCAGCGATCACAATAACTCATGCAGGGACAGCCGCCTCCGCTATTGGCTCCGGAAAACCCCGGCTATCTTCCACCGTCACCGTTTCCGCCGGGGCCTCAAGGTAATGAAGAGGATAAAGCGTATCCAACTTATCCTTGCGTTGGTCGCGGCGATTCCGGCGATCTGCGGCGCACAGCAGATCCACTTCCGCGACATCACAGCGCAGGCGGGAATCCACTTTACTCACAACAACGGCGCTTTTGGAAAGAAGTGGCTGCCGGAAACCATGGGTCCGGGCTGTGCCTTCATCGATTACGACAACGACGGATACCCCGACATCGTTCTCATCAATGGCAATGACTTTCCCGGTCATCCTCGCGCCGGCGCCACGACTCTGAAGCTTTACCACAACAACGGCAACGGCACCTTCACTGACGTTACGCGGAAGGCGGGGCTTGCGGTTCCCATATTCGGGCTGGGGGTTGCTGTGGGCGACTACGACAACGACGGGTTTGATGATCTCTTTGTGACTGCGCTCGGCCAAAGTCATCTGTTTCACAACAATGGCAACGGCACGTTTAGTGATGTTTCGAAGACCGCTGGACTGTGGGGAACGAGCGAGTTCTCGACGAGCGCAGCGTGGGTAGACTACGACCGCGATGGCAAACTCGATCTCGTGGTCGCGAACTACGTTCAGTGGACCGAGCAGACCGATCTGTACTGTACGCTCGACGGCGCGCACAAGTCGTATTGCACACCGGAATCGTATAAGGGAACTTCGCTGCGGCTGTGGCACAACCTGGGCGGCGGCAAGTTTGAAGACGCAACGCGGAAGGCCGGGCTGGACGATCCCTCTTCGAAGAGCCTGGGCATCGTGGTGCTCGACTACAACGGGGACGGGTGGCCAGACCTCGTGATCGCGAACGACACGCAGCCCAATAAGCTCTACCTGAACAAGAAAGATGGAACGTTCGAGGAACGTGGTGTTGCGGCCGGTATCGCTTTCAGCGAGGACGGCATTGCGCGCGCCGGGATGGGCGCGGATGCCGCCGACTACGATCGTAGTGGTCACGCCAGCGTCATCATAAGCAACTTCGCGAATCAAATGGTCTCGCTATATCACAACGAAGGCAACGGCTTGTTCGTAGATGAAGCGCCTCAGTCCGAGATTGGCCGGGCCACACTGGTCACCCTGGGCTTTGGCTGTTTCTTTTTCGATTATGACAACGATGGCTGGCAGGATATTTTTGTCGCCGACGGCCACATTGAAGATCAGATCGAGCGAGTGCAAAAGCGTGTCAGTTATGCCGAGCCTCCGCATCTGTTCCGCAATCTTGGGGGCGGAAAATTCGCCGAAGTTACGACCTCAATGGGGAAAGCCTTTGCAGCGCCAAAAGTGGGGCGGGCTGCGGCGTACGGCGACATCGACAACGACGGCTTCCTCGACATTCTGCTGACCACGAACGCGGGGCCCGCTTACCTGTTCCATAACGAAGGCGGGACGAACCGCAGCCTGCGCGTCAAACTGGTGGGCACGAAGTCGAATCGAGATGGCATCGGTGCGGTTGTCCGCCTGACCGCAGGGGACGGCAACAATAAAGACAAACAGTGGAAGATGCTGCGCTCGGGATCGAGTTATCTCGCACAGAGCGAACTGGTACTGACCTTCGGCCTGGGCGCAAAAACCAAAGCCGACAGCGTCGAAATTCAGTGGCCCAGCGGGCAGGTGGATAAGCTTTCAAACATCGACGCCGGCCAGACTATTACGGTGCAGGAAGGGAAGGGCGAGATCGCCAGTCGACCATATGGCAGTGCATCGCAATCTCAATCACTTCACAGTCGCGCTGACGCACCCAAAACTCCACCACCTAAAGTGACCTCATTCGTCAATTTCAGGACAAAACTCAGGACAGTGAAATCGCGCGTAGGGCAAACTCGGTTTCTTGCAGCCTCGACATCAGCGCTCATTCGCCTTCTTGGGTTTGGAAATTGGTTTCATTATGGTCCTTTGTCGGTTATGGGTAGAGTTACGGTGGAGTTACGGTCCTACTGAAGGTGATTCCCCAAAACCCGGTGAGCGGAAAGATAATTCGCCGCTTACCGGCATTTTCGACGACTGTTATACAATCCGATCCCAATCGTAATTGGCGGACCGAGGAACGTTCTTGTCAATTCTCCCCGCAGCGCCGGAGCAATCCCTGACTACAGACTTCGGATTGCGGCGTGGAATTCTTTCCCCCATGGAAACGCTGGCGCAGTCGGTTTCTACCATGGCGCCCACGACAACTCCGGCTGCAACGATTCCCCTGGTCTGCGCGCTCGCGGGCAACGGGACGTGGCTCGCGTACGTTCTGGCCACAGTCGCCATTTTGCTCGTCGCTCTATGTATCGCGCGCTTCGCTCGCCACTCGGCCTCTCCCGGTTCGCTTTACACATATGCGTCCATGACTCTGCCGGCCTGGCTCTCCGCAACCGTCGCCTGGAGTCTGCTGCTAGCCTATGTAGCCACCGGCTCCAGCGTGATCGGCGGCTTTTATCACTATGCGAACTTGTTGCTGCGCGATGCGACAGGGCACGTTCTCCGCGGTGCTGCTGTCATTGCTGGTCACCGGAATTTCGATCTGGATTGCATGGCGCGATGTGAAGATTTCCGCGCGCCTCATGTTGTGGATCGAAGCGGCGTCGGTTTCGGTGATCGTGATCGTGGTTGCGCTGCTGCTCGTTCGCCACGGTTGGCATTGGGATATCGACGAACTTCACGTGCATGGAATGACGGGGAGCGGGCTGCGCCTCGGGCTTGTGTTGGCTCTGTTTAGTTTCGTCGGTTTTGAAAGCGCGACCACGCTGGGCGCGGAGGCTCACAATCCTCTGCAGACGATTCCTCGCGCGGTGATCCTGAGTTCCGTTCTGGCCGGAGCTTTCTTCACCGTGTGCGGCTACGCCGAAGTGCTAGGATTTCACACCGTGGGACAGGACCTGGGCGCGAGCCAGGCTCCCATGTACGTACTCGCGCAAGTGGGCGGTGCACCGGTTCTGGGATTGCTGATCGACATTGGCGCTCTGGTGAGCTTGTTCGCCGGAACGCTGGCCTGCGTCACCGCTGCTGCCCGAGTGCTCTTGCGCATGGCGCATGACGGCCTGGCGCACGACTCGCTGCGCGCGACTCACGCTCGCAACCATACTCCCGGCCGCGCTGTGGTCGTTACCGGCATCGCCGCCGTCGCGCCGGTGGCCGTTCTGGCAGCTCGCGGCGCCAGCGGACTCGACGTGTACGGCTGGCTGGGCTCTCTGGCTACCTACGGCTTCATCGTGGCCTACGCGTTAGTGTGCGGAGCGCTGCCGCGCTATTTGCGGCATCATGACTCATTCAATTCGGGTGCGCGCACAATTCCTGGACTGGCCGCAGTGGCCATGATGCTGGCGCTGGTAGGAAATCTCTATCCCGTGCCCGAAGGGCCTTACGGAAAGCTGCCCTACATCTATCTCGCGTATCTGATTACCGGACTGGGATGGTTCATGGTTCGGGCACGCAGTAAGAAGACAGCCTTGGCAGAAACCGCAGAACTCTCAGAGCCATAAGATTTACTGATTCCAGCCAAAAGAATTTTCACTAAGTTTCTACCTTCCGCTTTCGCCGGACTTCGCGTACATTGGCGGCATAGTTTTCCAGCCAGGCAGTGCGGAACAAGGACAGAGTAACGCGGCTCTGCGATCACATCGGAAAACGGCTTGAACAGGCAGTCGTGAAAGGATGCGCTGCAATAGTGTTTCTACCCTGGCGAGGTTCACATTTATGGCGAAGAAGATGAGAGTTGGCATTTTCTTACTGGCTGTGGTGCTTGAGCTATCTCTGACTGCTCTGGCGCAGCAGACCCTGGGCGGAATCACGGGAACTGTCTCCGACAAAAGCGGCAGCGTCTTGCCCGATACCACCGTGACCATCGTCGGAGATCAGACTCAACTGACCCGCACCCAAAAGACGAATGAAAATGGTGCGTACGATTTCGTTAACCTCCCCATCAGCACATACACCGTCACCGTGAGCCACGAAGGATTCCAAACAGAGAAGTTGCCATCCATCCTAGTGCAGGCTAATCGGACTGCGACTTTGAATGTTTCGCTGAAGGTCGGCCAGGTCGGGACAACCATCGAAGTCCAAGCCGCTCCTGCCATGAACGCCGTCGACACCACTAATGGATACATTCTGGAAGAGCAGGAGATTCGTCAGGTGCCTCTCCCCACAGGCAGTTTCACAGGCTTGGCAATTCTTTCTCCCGGCGTGAATGCAGAACTGCCCAATGGTACGGGCGTGAACGCGGGACTAGGGAATCAGCCGATCTGGGCCAATGGCCAACGCGATACCAGCAACACTTTTCTGCTGAATGGCGTCGACGCCAGCAATCTGTTCAATGGCAAGAGCACCAGCCAGGTAGCGTCGGCACGCGTAGTGAACAATACCGGCATTGCCGGGGCGGGCAGCACCACCGCCGAAATCATCCAGAGCACGGCAGCTCCTTATCTAGCCATTGGCCAAGCTTTGCCTACGCCCGCGCCAGAGACCATTCAGGAATTTCGTGTCAACACCTCGATGTACGACGCACAGCAGGGATCGACCAGCGGCGCGCATATCGACATGAGCACTGCCTCCGGTACCAATGCGTTGCATGGCACCGCATACGTTCACCGCGGAACCGATTGGTTGAATGCTGCTCCCTATTTCTACAACCAGGATTCCAATATCCCCAATAATGAAAAAGTTCCGCAATTGCATCGTTACACGGCGGGCGGATCGATCGGCGGGGCCCTAAAGAAGGATAAACTTTTTGGCTTCGGCAGCTACCAGCATATTCACGCTTCCGATCTGGAGATTGGAACTTCGCGCACCGCAGTACCTGCCGACCTGACCAATGATCGTAGCCCTGCGGCCCTGGCTCAGATCGCCTCCACCAACTGGGGAACTAGTGTGAACCCTGTGGTCGCAGCCAATCCTCCGGGTGGAAACGGAACACCTAACATCGATCCGGTCGCGTACGCTCTGTTGAACTACAAGCTGCCCAACGGCCAGTATCTGTTCCCTTCCGCGAATCCCAATTTCAGCCCGACTCTCAACTTCCCGGAGAATGTTTTCCTCACGCAGCCTGCCTATTTCATATCCGACCAGGCGGTCGCCGATCTCGATTATTTGCCCACCACGAAAGACACGCTGTCGTTGAAGTACTACTACCAGCACGATCCGAGCACGGCGCCCTTCGGTCTTTCTTCGTTCGAAGGATTCACTCAACGCCTGGACGCGGGCAGCCAGGTAGCATCGATCACCAACACGCAATCCATCCGGCCGAATTTCAGCGTCTCCGAAGTGTTTGGCTTCATTCGCGAAAAAATCTACAGCACGATCGGGCAGCCTTTTACTCCGCAACAGGTAGGCATCAACGCTTTTGGTTCTTCGGTTTTTCCCGGGATTACGATCGTGGACGATCTGGGGAACTTTTCCTCCCTGAATACGAACGCCGTCTTCAACGCCGGCGCCAACATTGGTTCTACAGCGGCCTCGCAGAGCGCTTTCACCGGCGTTTTTCAGAACCGCTGGATGCCATCAGCGAATGCGATTTGGAATTGGGGCAAACACACACTTACCTTCGGTGGAAGCTTTTCCTACACCCAGCTCAACACGCGGGATGAGCGCACGAATTCCGGCATGATCGGCTTCACCAATTTTGCGAACTTTCTAACCGGCTCACCCATCACGTATACGGCAGATGGATTCATCGCCACGACGTTCTTGCAGGGCGATGCCAACCGCTATTACCGCTCGAACGAAACCGGTTGGTATTTACAGGATAAATTTCAGGCTCGTCCAAACCTCAGCTTCAGCGCCGGCATCCGTTTTGACTACCACGGCGGGCTTAAGGAAAAGAATGGCCGAATTTTCAATTTCGACCCGTCGAGATACAGCTACGACGCAGCCACCGACACAATCACATCGAATGGCTTCATCGTGGCGGGAAATAATCCTGACTTCCCGACCAAAGGCGTTAGTGACTCGACCTTAACTGGTCGCCAGTGGGGTCTTGCTCCACGTGTTGGGCTAGCCTGGAGCCCAAGAGAATTTAACGACAAGGTGGTCGTTCGCGCTGGATGGGGCATGTACTACGATCGTGGCGAACTTTTCGCCTACCTTTCCCCAGGATTTGCTTCCGGGGTAATCGCCGGCGGTCCTTTCGGCGTGAACCAGTCTCCCCCATGGGTGAATGCGCAGGCATGCAGCGCGTATGCCTACTCCAATTGCAGCAACCTGGAGGCTCCTTGGGGCACCACGCTCGGTGCGCCTCCTTCGGGCAATCCGGCGGATCTGGTCGTTCCTAACGCGACAGCAATCGCCACCGGACTACCGCTGTTCTCATTTGCCGATTACAACCGCGCCAACAAGCTTCCTTACACGCTCAACGATACGCTCGACATTCAATGGCAGCCGCGTCACGATCTCACGGTCGAGGTCGGCTACGTCGGCAATCTCGGTCGCCATGAGGTCGTTCCCCTGCCCTTCAACCAAGCAAAGATTGCCTCGCCCTCCAACCCCATGCGACCGGGTACGCCCTTTGAGCAGGATTACACTTACGGCTATTCGATCGTTGATGCGCCCGGGAGCTTCAATCCCATCAATCTGCCTAACGGACAGCCCTACCAGGAGACTTTCGAGGGCGGAAACGTCGATCTTCGCGTCCCCTACATCGGTTTTTCCTCCGAGTCGGAGTCTTACACTGCAGCGGGCATCTCGGCCTACAACGCGCTGCAAACCCACGTCGAAAAACGGATGAGTCACGGATTACAGATTGGATTCTCTTACACCTATTCGCACGCAACCGATGAACAAAGCGCACTCGGCCTTTTTTACAACGGCAACAACCCGCAGGATTTGCGCTCCGGTTACGGTCTCTCAGATTTCGACCGCAAACACGTGATGAATTTCACATACACATACGAACTGCCGAAACTTTTCTCGGAGGCTTCGTTCAAGGGCAGGATTGTCGACGGCTGGGCGATTTCCGGATTGACGGTCATCCAAAGTGGCCAACCTTATAGTGTCGTCGATTACTCGGGCGCAGTTGGCAGCATATTCTTCGGTGTGAACGATGGCATTACCAATCCCGTCGTTCCTCTCGCTGGCTGTTCTCCAAAACAGGCGCTCACCGGGAAATCGGGCGCGATCCCTGGCCAGCCCGCGCTTAATCCCAGCTGTTTCGGCCTGCCGTTGCTAAGTCCCGGCGCCTTGAACGGCGCCATCCCGAGCAATGATCCCTACGAAACGAATTTCATCGACCATGGCCAGCGAAATATTTTCCGCCAGGCCTGGCAGCGGCGCGCAGACATCTCGTTGTCCAAGACAACTCAGATTACCGAGCGCTCCTCTTTGAGATTTACCTTTGACGTGTTTAATCTGACCAACACAGCGAGCTTTGATATCCCGATTGATGACGTCAGCCAGAACATTAATTTTCAGGGCTTTCCCTACGTCGGCCAACCGTCAACAATTCCTCCGTGCGACGCGAGTTTCACGGCTCTGTATGTATGCCCGACACTCAGCGGCCTAGGCATCACCAACAAGACCATTGGCAGTCCCCGGCAGATTCAGATGTCAATGCGCTTGACTTTTTGAGATCGTGTTGAAACATCGTAGGGGCAGCTCCTGATTCATCAGGCAAGGCCACGACTGGCTGCCGCCGTATCGACAATCGTCTTGCCGAAGGCCAGTGAAGCTGTGGCGGCTGGCAAAGGATCGCAGCACCTTGCCAGATGGCGCGAATTGGAAATCGTCTACCAGCGTGCTGTCGGGCTTGAGTGTCTGCGCAAGCACGCCAGAACCGCTAGGAACCAGATCCTTCGATCCGGGCCACTGGAGGAGCTTCAGAAGAGCTGCCGCACCCTTTGCTTCTTGAGCAACACGAGCGCTAAGAGAAGGGCTGCTCTTTATTTGTCCGTTCTGATAGGTGGTGGTGTTCGAAGTACGAGTACAAGTTCCTTACACCAACCTCAACCTTGTCGCGTGCCCCTGTCGGCTGTGAGAATTTGAATTTCCTATTGTTTAAGGGTTGCCCTCCAACGTAGAGACACGGGCTCTAACTGTCACGCTCACCGAGAAATTGCTGAAGGAGTGCTTCCCGGCCCTGGGAATCGAGGCTGCGCTTCAATTCTTCCAGGGCCAAGGCGACAACGTGATAGTGATGGAGTCCGGCGTAGCGGGGGTCAGAGGTGATGTCGAGCCAGATCTTATGGAGCTGTTCCACGTCTCTGGGACGAAGGCGGGGCTCGTGAGGACCGAGGGGATATTCGTGACGGCGCCCATCGGAGCCGATGATTTCCATGACCAGCCGGGGCTTAGGTTCTGGAAGGCGTTCCCAGGCGTCCCCGGTTTGTTTGGCTTGTTCGTCGGCGGTGAGTTTCGTCGACAGACCAGAGACTACCCGGGAAGACTCGAGGCGCTGGGCGGTCAGCAGAATGGCGTCAAAAACATCGGTGCCAGGAACCACCAACAGGGAGACACGCTTGCCTTGCTTCTCGGCGAGGGAAACTACTTTTGAAAAGAGTTCCTGCTCGTAGATGTCAAAGACGTCCCGGGCTTCATAGCTGGTGCTGCCGGCAAACGAATGGCGGCCCGGAGAAAGGCGCGCGCTTAGAACAGCCACATCCTGATAGGTGGTGTTCGTGCGGCTCAAGACTTCGCGCAGATGATGCAGGCGGTTCGGATCGCGCACAGTTACCAGAATATTCCCGGAACGGACGCCGACCAGCGCATAGTCGAGCTCCGGGTTGTCGAAGACGCGGAACTGCTCCAGCGATTCGGCTTCGCCGGATTGTTCGCGCCTGGCATAGCGCTCCGACACGGTGAGGATGCAATAGAAGACTCCACTAAAGACCACCCCGGCGATGGTCGCCTCCTTCTTGGTGACCAGATTGGCAATCGCGATCAGGAACAAGAGGCCTGTGATCAGGGCAAGTCCGATGGGTATCTCGCGCTTCCCAATCTTGAGGTTCCCGGGAACTTTCCATTCGCGATGTTCAGCGTACTTGTAGCGCAAGATGAGAACGGCGAGCCCGTTGAAGGAAAAGCTCCACACGACGCCGAATGCGTACAGCGCGGCCAAGACGTAGAAGTTGCCACGACTGAGAACGATCGTCAGTACCTGGAGCAAAGCTATGAGATTGATGGTGCGGTAAGTGGTGCCATATTTCCTGTGAGGACGCTGAAACCAGGAAGTGAGGACGCGCGTTTCGCAGAGCCGGTTCAGCACGCCATTGGCCCCCAGGATGGCGGTGTTTGCCGCGCCGGAAAGAATCAGAACACCTACGAGTACAACGAAGGCATGGAAGAGCAGCTTCGCCAGGGTCGGTCCAACCAGGTACATGGACAGACCACCGATGAGGTTCGCGAAGAAGGTCGGGCGAATTGTATCCGGGATGATCATCACCGCCATAAATGAAACAAACGATGTGAAGACGAGGCTATAGACGAAGATGACTAGGCCGGCACGCTGGAGGTTCAGTAACTTAGGACTTTCAATCTCGCGGTTGACCTGGGCCAGAGTCTCTTCACCACTCATCGCGAGCACGGAATGGCCCATCCCGACCAAGGCCACAATCCACATGATGTGGCTGAAGCGGCTGCCGGTAAGCCAGCCGAGAAACTCGTGATCCAGTTTCATGTTCTCGAGGCTGGGCAAGGGCGGCAGCGAGGCATGGATTTTGAGGACCGTCACCGCGCACCAGACGATCAGGATGATGACCATCACGGTCGTGACTTTCATGATCCAGAGAGCTTTGTCGCTGGACTCGTGAATTCCCTCGATGTTCTTCCACCAGAAATAAAGAATGGCGAGAATGCCGAACGTCGCCGCGAAATGATTCGCGTTGAAGTGGAGAGGGTGTTTCAGGTAGTGGAGCGCCGCCTCTTCGATGAAACCTGCCAGGTACTGCCCGGCTGTCACCGCACTGATGGGACCCGTCAGGATGTAGTCAAACAACAGGGCTGACACAGACAATTTTGCGAGGGTGTCGCCCATGGCCTGCCGAACCACTCGGTAAACGCCGCCGCGCACAAACATGCTGCTGGCCTCGATGTAGACGGCGCGGACGGCGTAGCTGAACAGCATGACGGCAAGAATGAACCAGGGGGCACTTTTGCCGATGACTTTCTCGGCATCGCCCCCTGCGTAGTAAGCGGAGGAGGCGAGATCGGCAAGCACGATGGCAGCGGCTCGCCAGAAGGAGATGAAGCTAAGCATCACCGTCGTGGCGATGAACACCGGAACGGGGGGACGCCTGGGTTGCAGTTGGGGCACTATAGCCTCAGGTTATCTTCTTCCTTCCGACGTTGAGCCTCACTCATGCGCAGAGCTGCAAAGGCTCGCTTCTAGCCGCGCTGATTGGCCGCGTTCTTGAATGCCGACTTTCAGCCCGGAGGGATCGTCGGACATCGAGACTATCCGTGATACGACAACGCGGGTAGGATCGGGAGTCCAGCGTCTGCCGATGATGGCGGAAGCTGGATGTCCCGGAGTCCGGCTGCGTGAATCAGAGTGCAGCCGCCCCGCGTTCCTGATTGCGAATGCGAACGGCTTCATCCACCTTCCAGAGGAAGATTTTGCCGTCGCCAATTTTGCCCGTAGACGCTGTCTTGACGATGGCTTCGATTACGGTATCGACGAGTTTATCATCCAACACGAGCTCCAACTTTACTTTGGGCAGGAGATCGGTTTCGTATTCCCGGCCCCGATAGGTCTCGGTATGTCCTTTTTGCCGTCCGTGGCCGCGGACCTCCGAGACCGTCATACCGTCGACACCAAGTTCGATGAGAGCATCCTTGACCTGCTCAAACCGGTTGGGCTGCACGATCGCTTCGAGTTTCGTCATCCTTTGTCCTCACTTTGAATGCAGATTCGTTATGCGGGAGGCAGACCATGGTCTACCTCCCGTCAATCGACTCCAGTCATTTCCTCAACTGGCAACGTGCGATAGCGGTTTTGCAGTTGCCAGGCTCGCTTTGGCTGGAGCCGCAGGAAGTTCCTGGGTCATCCCGCTCGGCGCACCTAGCGCCGAGATGACATACTCTGGATAAGCCGAAATGCCGTGCTCGTGCAGATCCATACCGTAGGTCTCCATTTCCGCCGGCAAGCGCAACATCCCGATTGCGTTGACCGCAAGCATCACCACCATGGCGACAGCGAATGTGGCGATGGTTATGGAAGCGCTGCCGATGATCTGGGCTTTGAGCACCTGCAGCCCGCCGCCGTAGAACAGGCCGGTTAACGGCGCTGAGTTGTCAGGACTGATCGGACCCGTCGCTCCATATTTCCCGCAAGCGAAAAGACCGAGCGATAGCGTTCCCCAGATGCCGCAAAAGCCATGTACCGGAACCGCGCCGATGGGATCATCAATTCGCAGCCATTCCAGCAGTTCAACTCCCAGAATGACCAGTACTCCGGCGATGCCGCCGAGCAGCACTGAGCCTGTCGGGCTGACCCAGTAGCACGGGCAAGTAATCGCAACCAGGCCGGCCAGAAATCCATTTGTGGTGAAGCTGGCATCCCACTTCTTGGTTATGAAGTAGCCGTAGATGATCGAAGTGAGACCCGCAGCGCAAGCAGCGAGAGTTGTGTTGGTGGCCACTCGGCCGATGCCGACAAAATCCATGGCCGAGAGCGTGCTTCCGGGATTGAACCCGTACCAGCCGAACCAAAGAATAAGTCCACCACTGACGGCGATAGTCAAGTCGTGCGGCAACATCGGTCCGCCTCCGTCGCGCTTGAATCTGCGGCCTAGCCGCGGACCAAGGACAATGGCGCCGGCCAACGCGATAAATCCTCCGATGGTGTGGACAACCGTTGAACCCGCGAAATCGTGGAAGCCCATGCCCAACGAAGGGAAAACATTCCCGGCGCTGCCCATGTTCGCCAGCCAGCCGTCTGGTCCCCAAGCCCAATGTCCGATGATCGGGTAGATAAAGCCGGTGACGCAGATGCTGTAAAGCAAGTCACCGACAAAGCCGGTTCGGCCGATCATCGCGCCCGAAGTAATCGTCGAGCACGTATCAGCGAAAGCGAACTGGAAGATCCAGACCGCCAGGAATGCCACTCCGGTAGTTTCATAGGTCGCTGGCGCGTTTTGCAGAAAGAACCAGTGATAGCCGATGAACCCGTTGCCGTGAGCAAACATGAACGCAAAACCGACGGCGTAGAACAGAATGCCGCAAAGACATGTATCCACTACGCATTCCACCAGTACGTTCACAGTCTCCCGGGAACGACAGAAACCAGCTTCCAGCATGGTGAAACCGACTTGCATGCCGAAAACCAGAAACGCAGCCACCAAGGTCCAGGCGGTGTTGACCGGATTCACCACGTCGGCAGCTTTTACTTCCGGAGCGGCAGTTTGTGCGTACACATGGGTAAAGAAAACTCCCGAGACGATCGCAATGATCATCAAGACCATGGCGATGCCTAGCATCTTGCCGCCCAGAAGCAAAGCTCCGTAACGGCGCCACTCGGGGTCGCGCAGGCGCAAGGCCAGGCGGGATAATTTCTGAGATAGAGTCAATTTCCTTCTTTCTTTGGCAATGACAGACATGTCACAGCTCCTTGTCGTGAGTTTTTGATTTGCTTCAGCTTCCGACTACTCGGCGTCGCGGCCGTTCAAATAAGATCGATTTGCAAAATTCGTGCTCCATTTCTTTCATGAACTCCCGGTGCATCCCTCCGAGTGGAACGTTCCCAAGACTCCGTCGGTCAGCCAGAACCTCAGGCCGCACAGTTTCGCCCGCATGGCAAGCGAGCAGACATTGGCGGCCGCTTGGTCTTCTCGCGTCACTGTACCGGTAATGATCAGTTCGGCGTGCTCGCCTTCTGCTTGCCGGTAGACTCGGAACACAGCTTTCGATAATGAAGGAATGGCATAGAACAGAAGGTTTCGCACAGCCAACGAATCTTCCAATGCCTGCAGGGAAGCGTGGTGCTCGCCCACGCCGGGCGGCAAATAGGCATCCCAGGGATCGGGAGGCCGGGCCATCCATTCGCACTCTGCTTCGTCGCCACGCAACTCCAGTCGCAGGAGCTTGAGGGACGCGCGCGATAGTTCCCCAAAGCGCAGCTGGCGGTGCAAGTTCCGGACGAAATCGGCGGCCTCCCATAGCGGCTTCATCACTTTCCGGTCTCCCTCGGGCTCCGTGGTAACGAAACTGAAAGCACTACTTGTCTCCAGTCGACAGGCGGGCCGTGCTCGTAGGCAGCGTCCAGGCTGCGGGAGTACATGCGTCCACGGAGGACGATGGCCTCTGCGAACACATCCCAGCCCGCACAGCCGTCCAGCGGGCCAGCGGGCCGTTAGAAAATCACAATTTCTATGTTGGATCGGCACGGCGTCGTGCCAAAGAATCGCCTCTTGTCGGCGTCGAAAGAGGGAAGAACCTCTGCTACTCAAATTCAGCTTACGGCTGAATCTTGCTTGTTCGTACTTACAAAGTCAAATTCAAACTTTTCATCGTCGGCATCGGCTAAGTCTTCGGCCAGATGTTTCCTCCGTACACTTATAACCATCTTTGTTTGACCGCATGACTGAGCGTCACCGCTTCTGCGATGTCCTTCATGGACTTGCGCCGGTGCTGACTCTGCCGCTGCAGCATGAGGTACGCCTCCGCCTCGCTGATCTTCAGATCGCGCTGCAGGATGCCCTTGGCGCGCTCAACCAGCTTTCTCACTTCCAGACGATCCGCCAGTTGTGATTTTTCTTTCTCCAGGCGCGCCATCTCGATCTCAGCCCCCACCAGAAAACCAACGGTCGAAACCAAACTGATCTCGCGTTCTGTGTAATCATGCGTAGCGATGTTCTGCAGGTTGATGACGCCCACAACCCGTCCGCGGCTCAACAAGGGAACCGACAAAAAGGCTTCGAAGCGATCCTCGGGTAGTTCGTTGAAGAGCCGAAAACGCGGGTCCAATGCGGCATCCTGGGCAATTACAACTGGCTTCTGATGCTTGGCGACCCAACCCGTAATACCCTGCCCGAGCTTCAGCTTCAACTTACCAACGGCTTCCGGATGGGAGTTCTTCGAGGCCCGCAACACCAACTCGTCTCCTTCCAAGAGGTACACGAAGCATGAGTCACACTTGACCAGGGCGGTGGCAAAATCAACGACCTCGTTCAGTATGTCGTCAAAATCCACCTCCGCGGCCATTCGACTGGCGATGCCATGCAGAAAAACCACGTCAGCGCCGTGCCCCGTTCCGCCATTGGATGGAACAGCGCGAACCGGCGAAGGTGACCCACTGCGTACCGAACATTCTCCCGAAGTATTCATGCTGCCCACCCTAGCCACTCGCTGGCGGAAACACAATTATCCTTTGGTATTGAAGGCTATGAAAAAAATTGATTCAACAGATCAGGAGGAAACTATCTGCGCTCGCGGGGCTTGAGCTTGTCTGACATTCTGACCAACTCGGCCAAAGAACTGGCTTCCATCTTTTGCATCACGTGACTGCGATGAGCCTTCACCGTCACTTCGCTCAAGCCAAGCTGGGCACCGATTTCCTTGTTGATGAGTCCGGTGACTACCAAGTCCATGACTTCTCGTTCGCGCGATGTGAGCTGATCGACTCGCGCTTGCAAAACGGCGATCTCGGCTTGCTCGTCCCGACGAATGCGATCCCGATCAAGTCCCTGACGAACCGCTGCCAGAAGGTCTTCTTTCTGGAACGGCTTCATCAGAAACTCGATGGCTCCCGCCTTCATCGCGCGCGAGGTCATGGGGACATCGCCGTGTGCAGTAATAAAGATGACGGGAATGGACACATTTGCTTTTGCGAGCTGCTCCTGGAATTCGAGGCCGCCGACGCCGGGAAGCCTCACGTCGAGCACCAGGCAACTTGGAGCGCTGGGACGCGGCGCCTTCCAGAACGCTTCCGTTGAGTCAAACACTTTGGCCCGCAGACCGACTGATTCGAGTAGGTTGCTGATGGCATCGCGAACTGAGGCGTCGTCGTCGACAACGAAGATGGTGGGCCGGGCGTCAGCCATTGGAATCTCGTGGATGAACTGGAAGTGTAAATTGGAAGATGGCACCGCCGGAAGGCCGAGGTGATGCCCACAGGCGGCCTTCATGAGCCTCAATAATCGACCGGCTGATCGACAAGCCCATGCCAATGCCGTGAGGCTTGGTTGTAAAAAACGGGTCGAAAATTTTCTCGTTGGCTTCAGCGTCCAGACCCATGCCGGAATCCTCGACT
Source organism: uncultured Acidobacteriaceae bacterium (assembly GCA_937879855.1). GTDB lineage: Bacteria > Acidobacteriota > Terriglobia > Terriglobales > Acidobacteriaceae > Sulfotelmatobacter. The sequence goes on from CALFMO010000032.1 coordinate 90,084, forward strand.
CGAACCACTAACTCTGACTCGTCGCCACGCGCGCTGATGAGTAGTTCCTTGGAACGATCGCTCGTCTCGGCCATGGCATCCATGCCATTCATCATGAGGTTCAGCACAACCTGCTGCAACTGAACCCGGTCCGCGGTGACCTTCGGCAGGCCCGGAACAAGGTCGGTTCGGATCGCGATACGGCGCCGTATCGCGTCATCGCGCAGGAATGTCGTCAACTCGTGAATGACTTCGTTGATATCGAGCCAGTCCTTCGCAGGCGCTTCCTTCTTGAACAGCGAGCGAATGCGGGCTAGCACGGCCCCAGCCCGCGTGCCGTCTTGGATGATCCTCTGCACCGTCTGCTGCGCCTTTTCCAGATTGGGGGGATTCGCCGACAGCCACTCGCTACACGCATGTCCGTGCGTCACCACTGCCGTCAGCGGCTGGTTGATTTCATGAGCAATCGAGGCCGTCAGTTCTCCCATGCTCAGCACCTGGGAAAGGTGTGCAAGTTCTGTTTGCGTCTTCATCAGCTCAGCCGTTCGTTCGGACACCCGGACCTCTAATTGGTCGAGGGCATCCTTAAGGGCTTCTTCGCTCTTCTTCTTCGCAGAGCTTATCCAACTCGCTACTAAGGCGGACGCCACGAATGCTGCAAAGTATGCCTCTGCCGTAGTACTGATGGAGAACGAGTAGAACGGCGGCACAAAGAAATAATCAACCAGAACCGTAGAAAGCACGACTGCGAGAAGTCCGGCAGCCTTCCCCCCAAACCACGCACTCGCCATAACCGCCCCGAAAAATAAAAACAGGAAGGGATACGGGAAAAGACGCTGGAGCAATAACGTTGGAACAAAAGCCGCGACCAAAAAAAACAAAGCGATCCCGCAGTGTCGAATCAACGAGCGAGTTGTCCCTCCAGTCCGGGCGCTACTTTGCATAGATTTCTTGCCCACGGCACAAGGCAGATAACAGATTGTAGCGTGAGAGCAAACTACAACAGCCGCGCGGCTAGTTGCACTGAGAAGTGTACCCAGAATACGTCCTACCCACCCTTGATTGAAATCGCAGCCGAGCTGTGGTTCGCCATAACGTTACACACGCAACAATACAACGACTTCATGCTACTTTGCGTAACGTCCTTCGGCCTGGATAGCAGGCTAATCGGGGTGGGCGAGAGTTGCTCCCAGAGAACGTGGACGAACAAAGGCTGCACCTCGGCTCGGATAAAAGAGAAAGAGCTTCGTCGTCGGCAGAATAGTTCTTGAGTCTACGCCGCTACTGCATAACGATGGTGCAGGCCGCCGAGTCTCGGCAAAGATTGAATCTGTGGCTGGGTGGTCCCTCCAGATATGATGAGGGTCTTGAAGTACCCGCGATTGGTATAGAGAGAGAATGTCGTCCACAAACGCGGACACTCCGTGCCTCGTTCCAAACACCAGAGCATATTCCGTAGGAAACAACGCAACATCAGGGGAGATGTACGAGATAATCTGCTTTCTTTTCTCGTATTTGTTCATGGGCCATAAACCATCGACTAGGAAACAACTTGCTATCCTGGTCGGACTAGTGGCGAAGACATCATTACCAGACTCCGCATCTGTTATCAGAGTCGAAGGAAGCGACCTTTTGTTACTCGACAGCAAATGTACGCGTCAACAGCGCGTCCCTTTTCGCATCCGCGGTAACGAACTCACTGCGACAGGCCACTAGTTACTAGTGCCTACACTTGCGGTTTCCATCAGAGCGCATCGCAACCGGTAACTGAGCGCAAAGCTCTCACGCATGATCAGGTTCAACCCCACAGCTTTTTGGCGCACTTTGTAGGTCGAGCTAGACTGCCGTGCGCTGCAGTTTCAGCCGGCGCAGCAATTGCGCATTCACGGCCACAATAATGGTGGAAAGGCTCATGGCGACTGCTCCCACACTCATAGGCAGGTCCACTCTCCAGCGAACAAGAAGACCTCCGGCGACTGGGATGGCGACGATATTATAGGCAGTCGCCCAAACGAGATTTTGAATCATCTTTCGGTAGGTCGCGCGGGATAACTCGATCGCTCCCACGACGTCGCGCGGATCGCTGCGCACTAGGACGATTCCGGCCGACTCAATTGCCACGTCAGTGCCTGCGCCGATTGCGATTCCGACATCTGCGGTCGCAAGCGCGGGGGCATCATTCACGCCGTCCCCAACCATCGCGACTCTCGCACCGTCCTCCTGAAATCGCTTCACCGCGGATGCCTTGTCAGCGGGAAGGACCTCCGCTGCGACTCTGTCTATCCCGATGTCGTGGGCCACGGAATCGGCCACCTTTTTAGAGTCTCCTGTGATCATCGCCACCTGGATACCAAGCTGATGAAGTTCCGCAACGGCTTCCTTGGACTCGGGCCGAATCTCATCCTCGACCGCGAGAGCCCCGAGCAGGCGCCCTTCCTCAACCACAAAAGTAATGGTCTTCCCCTTGGCTCCCCATTCGGTCGTCAACTTTTCAATTTCGGACGGCACTCCCGCCTTGCTCTCAAGCAAGAGCCGCGGCCCACCAACTACGACGGTCTTGCCGTTGACTAGTCCCTGAGCACCGCGGCCGGGCAGTTCCTGGAATTTTGCCGCGAGCGAGTTAGGTAGGTTCCGCCGCTCGGCTTCAGCCACGATGGCCTTGGCGAGCGGGTGTTCGGAGTTGGCTTCGACAGCCGCGGCGCGCGCGAGCAAATCATTCTCGCTGCCGCCAGGCACCGCCGCGACTCCAGACACTACAGGAGATCCTCGCGTGAGCGTTCCCGTCTTATCGAAAATCACCATGTCCAAATTGCGACCGCGCTCAAGCGCGAGTCTGTCCTTGACCAGAAGACCGTTCTGGGCGCCGAGTGATGTGGAGATCGCGATCACCAGTGGAATCGCCAGTCCCAGGGCATGAGGGCAGGCAATGATGAGAACCGTTGCCGTCCTGATCAGGGCGCGCTCCTTGTCCCCTGAAAGCCACCAGTAGGTGAGAGTGATCGCTCCAGCCGCGACCGCCACGTAGAAGAGGATTGCCGCAGCACGATCGGCAATGGCCTGCGTGCGAGACCCAGAGGCTTGCGCAGCGGCAACGAGACGCATAATGCCTGACAGAGCCGTCTGCTCGCCGACAGCCGTAACGCGAACACGAAGGCTCCCGCCGCTCGCGACTGTGCCCGCAATGACGGCAGCGCCAGGCCCCTTCGATACGGCCCGAGACTCGCCGGTGATCACCGACTCGTCAACATCGGCAGTACCCTCGACTACTGTCCCGTCCGCTGGGACCCTGGTTCCGGGTCTCACCAAAACAACGTCGCCCACGCGCAGTGCGGAGAGCGGGACCGCCTCAATTTCCGCACCGATTATTCGCTCGGCCGTATCCGGAAGCAGCGCAGCAAGAGAGTTGAGTGCGCCTTGGGCCTGGGAAATTGCTCTCATTTGGAGCCAATGCCCGAGAAGCATGATCGTAATCAAAGTCGCCACTTCCCACCAGACTTCAATCTTGAGAAGGCCGAATGTTCCCGCAAGCGACGTGAACAAGGCAACAGTGATTCCCAGGCTGATGAGAGTCATCATGCCGGGCTTGCGGTCGGTAAGTTCATTCCTTGCCCCACGGAGGAAAACCAGGCCGCCATAGAAAAAGATGACCGTTCCGAGGACCGGAGGAATCAAGTTCGAGCCGGGAAAGGAGGGTGCCGTGTATCCAAGCCAATGTTGAACGTCGCTGGACCAGAAGACGACGGGGACCGTGAGAGCGAAGCTCAGCCAAAACTTGTCGCGAAACATGGCCACGGAGTGGCCGGCGTGAAGGTCATGGCCCATATGAGCTTTCGACATCTCGTGACCGACATGTCGATCGGTCGCCTTTCCGTGAACTTCGTGTGTCATGTGGTCCATTTTGCACTCCAAAACAAAGCACCGCGTCCAGCCGCGTTTCGCCAATGCACATTAGATGAATAACCGCTGGACCTTGTTTCGTAAGAAACGAACTCGGAGGCGGTTGCGATCACCCTACACTTGTGTCTCTTGTATTCTCAGTTGCCTGTCTGTCTGTATTCGTGGGGAGGTCGCGGTCCCGCTGGGGCGCTGCAATGACTGCTGCTGTGCCCCCAGCCGGAGCAGCCTTACAATTTCGTTGGTACTAAACGACAACGTTGCGCTGTTGAGGTTTTAGAGTTCCGCGTCTGAGCGCCCTCTCCTTCATGAGCACAAAAAGCACTGGCACGAGGATCAGGACGTGGATGGTTGATGTAATCATTCCTCCTACGATTGGCGCCGCAATCGGCTTCATTACGTCGGAGCCGATGCCGCTTTCCCAAAGAATAGGAACCAGGCTGGCCAGCACTGCGAAGACTGTCATCAGCTTCGGACGAAGCCTTTGCACTGCACCTTCAATGGCTGCTTCTTCGACCTCCTTCTTCGTAATTTGCCGGCCGGACGCAAGGCGATGATCTAACGCTTCATGCAGGTACACGACCATGACTACACCCGTCTCGACGGCAATTCCGAACAGGGCAATGTACCCGACCCAAACGGCCACGCTGAAGTTGTAGCCAAGCAGCCACTGGAGAATCAGGCCGCCGGTCATGGCGTAAAACGTTGGAAGAATCAGCACGAAAGCTTCAGTGACGGAATGAAAAACCATATAGAGCAGCAGAAAAATGATGAAGAATACCACTGGCATGATGATCTTCAGCCGTTCTTTGGCGCGAAGCTCGAACTCATATTCGCCTGACCACTGGTAGGTATAGCCTGCCGGCAGCTTCAGCTTCTGTGCCAATGCCGTTGAGGCCTGCTGCACAAAACCGCCATAGTCTTTTGTATTCAGGTCAAGGTAGACATAACCAGTCAGTTGTCCGTCTTCGTCGCGAATCATGGCCGGTCCATGAGAGAACGAGATTTTAGCCACCTGCTCAATTGGGATCTGTGCGCCGGATGGAGTGGCGATGAGGATGCGACGCAATTCATCCACATTGTCGCGAAAATCACGCTGGTAACGAACGTTCATGGGATAACGTTCGCGGCCTTCGATGTTTTCGGCAACATTCATGCCACCGATGCCGGAGGAGACGGCTTGCTGGACATCGGCAATCGTCAACCCGTACTTGGCTGCTTCGGGACGGTTCACGTCAACGTTTACGTAAAAACCCTGCGCGACATGCTCCGCGAAGATAGAGCGCACTTGTGGAAGACCCGAGAGGACCTGTTGGATTTGCGACCCGAGTTGCTGAATCCCATCCAGAGACATGCCTTGAATCTTCATGCCCAGTGGCGTCTTGATGCCAGTCAACGCCATGTCCAGACGGTTCTCCACCGGCATAGTCCAGGTATTGGTCAGACCAGGAAATTGGAGTTTTTCGTCCATCTCGCGAATCAGCGTCTCGTATGTCATACCGGGCCGCCACTGCTCGCGCGGTTTCAGCATGAGAGTCGTGTCATACATATCGAGAGGAGCATTGTCGGTGGCGCTGTCGGATCGGCCTACAACTCCAAAGACACTTTCCACCTCAGGAAACGATCGCAGAATTCGGTCCTGCTGTTGCATGAGCTGTGAGGCTTGGGTGATACCGATTCCCGGCAGAGATGTTGGCATATACAGAGATGATCCTTCGAATAACGGCGGCATGAACTGGCTTCCCAATCTAAACATCAGCGGGAACGTTACCACCAGAAAGAGAAGGTTCAGCAGGAGTGTCGTTTTACGGTACTTTAAGCAACGACGCAGGATAGGGAGGTACAGAGACTGCGTGAAGCGGGAAATCGGATTCGCCGACTCAGGTCTTAGCTTGCCCTTGATGAAGATCACCATCAGCACTGGAACGAGTGTGATTGCCAGCAGTGAGGAGAAACCGACTGCCAAAGTCTTGGTCCATGCCAGCGGCTTGAACATCCGTCCTTCCTGGGCTTCGAGCAGGAAGACCGGAATGAAGGACACGACAATGATCAGCAGCGAAAAGAACAGAGCCGGTCCCACCTGTTTGGCTGCGTCGATCAGGATGCGGCGGCGGTGTTTTTCAGTCGCCTCACCCTTCTCGGTAACTTCAATCGGCTCTTCGTAGGTGATGTGTTCAGCACCCACAGTGCCGACCGGGGCTGGATGATTGTGCAATCGCTCGGATAAATGACGGTAGCCATTCTCGACCATGACGATTGCGGCATCCACGAGTACCCCGATTGCCAATGCCAAGCCACCCAACGACATGATGTTAGAGCTGACGTGGAGGTAATACATGGGGATGAACGAGGCAACGACCGCAATCGGGAGGGTGATGATGGGGATCAGCGCCGAACGGAAATGGAACAGAAACACAATAATCACCAGGCTGACGATGATTGCCTCTTCAATCAGATCCCGTTGCAGTGTTTTAATTGACTCTTGAATCAAGCCGGCACGGTCATAGCCCGCGACCACTTCTACTCCTGGTGGGAGGGAGCCTTTAATCTCCGAAAGCTTCTTCTTCACGCCGTCGATTACGTTGAGAGCGTTTAGGCCGTAACGCATTACGACGATTCCGCCCACCGTTTCACCCTCCCCCTGCCACTCCGCTACACCTTCGCGGATGTCGGGTCCGAATGAAACTGTACCCAAGTCTCTAATCAACACCGGTGTTCCGTTCTTGGCATTGACGGGAACGTTCTCCAGATCGGCAAGAGACTTCAGATAACCAAGGCCGCGGATGTAATAGCGAGTCCCACTCAACTCCAGCACACGACCGCCAACCTCGTTGGTGCTTGACTTGACGCGGTCAATCACAGTTGAGAGTGGAATGCCATAAGCAAGCAGTTTGTTGGGATCAAGCTGAACTTGATACTGGCGGACGAAACCTCCGATACTTGCGACCTCAGCTACCCCCGGAACAGTTTCGAGCTGGTAGCGCAAATGCCAGTCCTGCACAGCTCGCAGATCAGCCAAGCTGTATTTATGCGTGTGGTCTACCAGGGCGTACTCATAAACCCAGCCGGCCCCAGTTGCATCCGGACCGATCGCTGGATGAACATTCGCAGGCAATCGCCCCTGGATGGTTTGCAAGTATTCAAGGACCCGCGAACGTGCCCAGTAGATGTCTGTACCATCTTCGAAGACGACGAACACATACGAATCGTTGAACATGGTCTGGGCGCGCACAGCCTTGACTTGCGGAGCCGCCAGTAACGCGGTGACGATGGGGTATGTGACCTGGTCTTCGATGATGTCAGGTGGTTCGCCCTCCCACGCGGTGTGAATGATCACTTGCACGTCGGAAATATCTGGTAGCGCATCCAGCGGAATGCGGTTCACGGACCAGATACCTGCCATGACAAGTAAGAAAGTTCCAGTGAATACCAGGAAACGGTTGTGGGCACACCACTCAATGATCCAATTGATCACGTTACATTCCTCCTGTGGCGTTCACCGACAGCTGCTTGCTTGCAATCACAGTCCCGTTCTGGCGAACGGTGATGGAAACCTGCCAAGTCCCGCCCGATCCCAGATCACCCTTGCCTTCGTACAAACCATTGCCCTTGTCGGACAGGTCAACGGTTGTTTTCAACGCAGACATTCCCATTGCGGGCATCGCGGGCATAAAGAATGTGAGGGTCACTTGCGCGCCGGCGATGGGAGCTCCGTTGGCGCCGTTCAGCTTTACGTGGAAAACGTTACCGCCTTTCTTGGGAGGCGAGGGATCCGTGGTCAGTTCTACGTTGGCTTGCGGAGATCCTTCCGGACGATTCATTGCTGCAGCCGCGCCTGCTCCTGGAGGTGGAGGAACGAACGCGCCTGCGGCGGCCTGCAACTGGGCCTCAGAATCAATCAGGAAGTTTGCCGAAGTGACGATCGAGTCGCCCTGCTTTACTCCTTTCAGGACAACGTAGTCTTCGCCAACCCGTGGTCCTAGCTCGACGTCGTGCGGCTCAATGTTTCCTTCTCCCTTGCTGATGAAAAGAAGATTTCGCGTCCCGGAATGAAACACCGCGGATGCCGGCACCGTCAGCGCCCTGCGCATTTGAGATTTGAGTGCCACGTTGACAAACATCCCCGGTTTCAATTGCAATCCCGGATTCGGGAGTGCCAAGCGCACTCGTACGGTGCGTGTGTTCATGTCGACCTGAGGCAGAATGAACTCCACACGGCCCTTAAACGTTTTTCCAGGGTAAGCCTCCACCGTGACCTCGGCGGAATCTCCGGGCCGGATTCGTCCGACATCGGTCTGGAACACCTGGGCGTAAACCCAGACAGTCGAGAGATCCGCGACCGCATACAGTTTCGTCTCCGGCTGCACGTACATATTGGGTAGAGCGTTGCGCTCGGTAATGTAGCCGGATACAGGAGAGTTGATCGTAAGATCGGTAATCACCTTTCCAGTGGATTCCAGTTTGGCAATTTCGCTTTCCGGTATTTCCCATTGCTGGAGACGCTCTTTTGCTGCGGAAACAAGGGTGCCGGCCCCAACCGCCACGCCGTCAATCGAGCTTTGTCCAAGTTGCTGTTGGTTCTTGCGCGCCAAAAGATATTCCTGCTCAGTTGTAACGAGGTCAGGACTGTAAATCGTGAACAGCGGCTGGCCCTTATGGACTAAGTCATAGGTGGCGTCCACGAAGACTTTGTGAATCCAGCCTGGAAAACGCAACTGAACATTCGCCAGCCGGCGTTCATCCACATCGACATTGCCTGTGACTCGGATTTCATCGCCGACAGTTCTCACTTCGACTGTGCCAAGCTTCAGGCCGATGCTCTGCATCCGTTGCGGAGTAAGTTGTACCGGGACCAATGGCGCCTCACTATCTTGAGGAGCGGTACTAGACGCGGGGTCAGTCGCTGTTGCAGATTGCAAGCCCACTTGTTGACTGCTGTCGTCCCTTGCTGTCGCGGGATGCTGTGAATGCCACCAGAATGCCAACAGAGCCAACCCCAAAAGCACGTTCAGACCAATGGCCAAAACCATGCCGCGCCGATAATGTGCCTGATTTTCTTGTGTGTTCATTGGAAATTCACCCCCGTTAGCGCTTCCAGTTGAGCCAACGCTGATTCGTGATCCGCCAGCTCTCGTTCGTACTCAATTTGCAGGCCGAGAACCTCGAGGAATGACGACAGGAGCGTTTGGAAATCCTGCCGATTAGCTTGGTAAGCTGCCAATGCCGAACGAAACGTTGCTTCCGACTGCGGGATGAGGCCTTCTTTATAGATCTCTAGTTGTTCCCCAGAGGTTTGCGCCACAACGTACTGATCCTGGACTTCAGCCAGCCGTTGTTGTGTCTCCGCTTCAAGCTGTTTGTTGGCCTGATCTCGGCTGGCCTCGGCCTCGGCAAGTTCGGCTTTGCGCCGACCACGGTTCGGCAGCGTGACGCTGAAGCTTGCCATGTAGTAATCGCGGAATTTGCGATCGGTATTTTGGTACATGTACTGGACGGCGAAATCCGGGCGGAATTCCTTCTTCGCAAGCTCCATTTGCGATTCTGTCTTGGCCAGCATCGCCTGTTGAACTTGCACATCCGGATTTTGCTGTTTTGCCAGACTTAGCAAATCAGAAGCGCTGTGGGTGAGTGTTCTCTCGGCCAGCGGCTCTGTCTGGATGTCGGAAGTATCTTGCGACCGGTTGAGGATCTGCTTGACCTGGGCCTCCAGTTGTCCCACTTCGCGGTGATGCATGGTGATCTCTTGCAGGATTTTCGTGTGCTGCAACTGCGCCTTCAAAACCTCCTGCTGCGTGCCCTGCCCAACGCGATACCGCGACTCTACGATCTGCTCGACGTCTTTCAACACCTGATCATTACGCTCCAGCACGGACAAGGTTTGCTGGAGGTACGCCAGACGGAAGTAAGCAGACTTGAGTTTGTTCGTCACCGTTCTGCGCACCGATTCAATTTGCACGTGGCGGACATCGGCCTCGCGGTTGGCCACTTGGCCGCGCAGCCCGCGCTTTCCTGGATAGGGGATCTCCTGAGAGGCGCCCAAACCGATGTATGCGAATTCGCTATTGGTGTATCCGGCAAAAGGACGGGGGCTTCCTACGGAGAACTGCTGGACCGTGACTTGAGTGTCCGGCAGCGCCGACACCTGCCGAGCGACGTGAGTTGCCGCCGTGTAACCGAGTTCGGCGGCAGCTATTTCGGGATTATTTCGCTCCACTTCGAGAATCAGATCTTTTAGGGCGACTGGTGGGACTGAATTGTGAAGCTGGGTATCGACCGGCGCGGTGGTAGCAACCTGTTGACTTTGCTGGGCGAGAACTGAATTAACCAACACCAAAACGACTCCGAGCCGTCTCAGCGTGACACTGCGACTGAGAGCCCGCGCCAATAGGCGCGGCAAAACACAAAGAGCTTCCATCTTCTCCTCCAAACAGGAAATACACGAGTACGCACACGAACGCGTGCGCTACCGCGAAAGGCGGAAGCTCAATTAGATCCTCAGGATGTCAGAAGAAGACGGGGGAGATTGCGGAGGCGAGTGGCCGAGCACAGCAGAGGTTGTTGAACCAAGCTGGGGTATTACTGAGAGCTGATTTGTCGGCTGCGCCAGGTAGAGAAGCTGCACCTGATACGCCAGCCTGAAAGACGATTTCGCTACGGTGCTCCGATCAGGAGCGCTGATTGTCTTGCAGCAGGAATGCGATGAGGGCATCCCGTTATGGCTGCATTGGTTGGCCATTCTCCGGCAGCATGCTTGCTCCGCAGGGGTAAGAACGGAGGACGGCAACATACATGCCATCAGCGGCTCTCCCCCCATCAGAAGTCCCAGCAGCAAAACTCCGAGTTTGGCGCCATGCCTCATCAGAATCCAATGAACCTTAGTTTATCCGCCTCTTTCCATTAGACGCAAGATACCGTGGAAGGTTTCGCCACATCTCCGCTTCATAAGGCCCAATACCCAGCAAGTCGCGCTGCTAGAATTGGACCTGTTGAATACCCAACTCCAGTACGCAGAACAGAGTACCCTCTCTATATCAGAACCGGATCGTGTCTCTTCAACTCATCACGATTCTTTGGATGTAGAGGTACGAATACGTATCGCAAGGATCGCTAAAGCTTTTTGAATCACCGATAACATTTTTGGAATCCTTCGATAAACAAGGGCGAAGCTGGGTTTTTTCCCGAGCCTCACTTTTTCGTGCACGCCAAGCGATCTCTCAGAGGCAGATGCCAGCAGTTAGGAACTTGCGGGCCATCGCATTACCCGGAGGCAAGAACCATGTCGAGAGCGGTAACGGTAAGTGGTGGTCCTTCTAGTCTGCGCCAAGTCATTTCGGTGGGTCGGCACCAGTTGTTCGCGGATGAACCGAAGGCATCTGGCGGCCAGGATGAGGGGCCGGACCCGTACGAGTTGCTGCTGTCCGCGCTGGGGTCATGTACGAACATGACCCTTCGCATGTATGCTGACCGCAAAGGGTGGCCACTCAAGGATATTCGGGTCGTTTTGACGCATTCGAAGAATTACGCCAAGGACTGCGTTGACTGTGAACAACCAGCAGCAATGCTCGACCGAATCGAGCGACGAATTACCCTGATTGGCGAGCTGTCGGCAGAGCAACGGCAAAAGCTGCTGATGATCGCAAATCTTTGTCCGGTGCACAAATCGTTGACTTCGAAGATCGATGTCCAGACTGAATTGGTTGACCCGTCGTTGTAACGGGCAATAATTCCGAAAAGACACCCCAAGGGCGGAGATCCCATGTCGAATGTTTTGCTGCCGGGTACACCGGCGCCTGATTTCACTTTGCATGCCACGCCGGACCAAACGCTGGCGCTCAAGGGACTACGCGGCAGACCGGTTATCCTGGCTTTTTATCCAGCCGACTGGAGCCCGGTGTGTGGGGACCAGATGGCGCTCTACAACGAGGTCCTGCCCGAGTTTCAGCGATTTAACGCCGAGCTGCTGGGCATTTCCGTGGACGGCGTTTGGTGCCACGCGGCATTTTCACGTGATCGCAAGCTCCACTTTCCGCTGCTTGCTGACTTCGAACCCAAAGGCGCGGTGGCGAAGTTGTACGGAGCTTTCCGCGACGGAGAAGGAATTGCCGAGCGCGCTCTTTTTGTCATCGATAAGAACGGAACCATCCGCTGGAGCTATTGCTCTCCCATAGCAGTCAACCCTGGGGCCGACGGGATTCTCGAGGCTCTCGAGAATCTTCCGAAATGAGGCCGTTATGGCAAAGCTGAAAGTGCCGGTCGGTCCTACCGATCACTCCCAGGGTCCTTCCGACGCTCCGGTCACGCTGGTCGAATATGGCGACTACGAATGTCCTCACTGTGGACATGCATACCCGATCGTCAAAGCGCTTCAGAAGAGGTTCGGAAAACAGTTGCGTTTCGCGTTTCGAAATTTCCCGCTGCGAGAAATCCATCCCCATGCTGAGGCCGCTGCCGAAACCGCTGAGTTTGCCGCAACACACGGCAAGTTCTGGGAGATGCACGACGTCATCTTCGAAAACCAAAATTCTCTGAGCGAGGAAATGCTCGGTGAGCTAGCTCAACGCCTCGCGCTGGATAGGCAAGCGCTCAGGGAGGCACTAGGGTCGGGCGCTTTTGCCGAGCGTGTGCAGAGGGACTTTTCCGGCGGCGTGCGCAGCGGGGTGAACGGAACGCCGACATTTTTTGTCAATGGCATGCGTCACGATGGCGACTTCGAGATGGAGACGCTTCGCGAAGTGATCAGCACAGCGGCTGGCCAATAGACGTCGTTTTCTCAGATACAGGTCACTGATCCGGCGAACAAGCTGAAACAGTTGTTCGGGATCCTGTTCGGCCGATGCCTGTCTGCAAAATTCAAGCCACTCTTCTTATTTGTCTTGCACAAGTGCCCCTTCATGCCGCAGCGGAATCGCCTTGGAATTCAAGAGGCTGATATTGCTCTAGGGACAATTGAAATTCTGCGGTTGTTCCGGTATCAGCAGTTTTCCAGAGTCTTGCTAGCTCTAGCTGTGCTGATATAAGCCGGGCATGCCCGAAAGGGTGCTGCAAGGCGGCGGGTGTAACACGAACACTAATTCTGCGGCTTCGGGTGCCTGGCGTTCGTAAGTCCTGATTCATCGCATTGCAAGAAACGCAAGGCTCGGCAATACGCCCACCTTGCGCCTGCAAACTTGGAGGCCAAGGTGTCCGGCTACCACAATCAGAATTCCCGATTCGGGAAGAATACTCGGCACGTTTTATTCGCGTCACTTATCTTGTGGAACGTAACGGCCCGAGGGACAGTTGGCGGCCACGGTTTAGCAGCTAAAATGGTGTCTGTTCCAATCGCTCTCTTTTCGGAAGCAGTTTCTGGATGTCCGATGTGCAGCACCAAATCTAACGAACAGAAAAAGGCAAATTATGAATGAGGCTCTAAGAGCAAAACTCGATGAAGCACGGGAACGGATGAACAGTCAGCAGGCCGGGATCAACGCGGATCGCAAAAACGATGATTGAGCAACGCGAGAGTGGGGCAGAGAAAAGCAACGGCCAGCGAATGCGGAACGCGCTCAGTTAAGGAACTCGCTGACCGATGAGGATCGAAGGGAGATTGAAGAACGCATACAGCAACTTCTCGACGACAACCCGGCATTATCTCCAGCGAATGCCCGGACACTGGACTCGAAGGCAGAGCCGTCTGGTGTCTCTCTCGAAGTGCTTGAGGAATACTATTTTCTGAGGGACATGGCAGCTTGATTGCCGCTCATCATCAACCCTCCTGCCAGATATGCCCGCATCAAATAGGTAGCAATTAGGACTGGCTGGTGCGACACTGTCGTATGCAACCGACGGCACGAAAGCTCGAATTTCACAAAAGCTCTCAGTTTACCGGGTGGGCTTGCACAACGTGCGGTTGGGCTCAGCCCCTTGCCCGCAAAGCTGAATCCGCTCGCGATCTGCCAAGCAACGTAGAGACTGACTTCGCGAATCACGAGTGCGCTAAATTCCCACGCAGCGAACCGACACCCCCATACACGAATTGATCTCAAGCTGCGCCGTCACTGATCCGTTGTCATGACTTCCCCTCCGACGCGCCAACTACTGCCCGTAGACTTTTCGATTGGAAAACGAACGCGATCATCCCCACGCATCATACCTTGCTCTGGGGAGTAGCAGTTCTTTTGAGAACTGAGGATGATCATGACTCCCAGGCTATCTCCGCGCACGATCAAGGGAACGGCGCAGTAGGATCGAATACCTTCGATCAGATTCTGCTGTTCGATCTGAAATTCAATCTCTTTTTGCAGGTCCCTGCGCACGATGGCTTTTTTGTGCTGGAACACCCATCCATGATGGGTTTCTTTGCAGTCCAGCATCAAGCCAATGCGATAGAAGCTGTCCGGACCGCAGCCCTCGGCGGCAGCTAACTTGAGTGCGCCCTTGTCGGGCGCATACAGGCTCAAGCCCATTCGATCGTAAGGAAGCACCTTTTTCACGGCGTGGCAAGCCCCGCTGAAAACTTCATTGATCCCGGGCCGAGTGATTGCAGCTTGGTTGACCTCCAGTATCGTCGCATACCGCTGCTTTGTTCTTAATCGTGCCGTCATGTGTGATTGCACCTGGTTTCGAAATACCGAGCTGTCTCATTTGTAGCATGCAAAACATTCAGTCAGAAAGCCACCCGCTGGCTTTATTACGAAATCAGAACACGAGCGCTCACTGTAGGCGCGGAAGACACTGTATCCTCACCAGTTCGGATCCGATGCACCCGTTCTCGGAGCGATGCCAGGCAATTCTGTGTACCTACAGGAATGCACAGTAAGATTCCCACGTCCGCTAGAGATAGGAACCGCTGTTCGGTTGGACGGTCTTTCCTCTAAGGCTAACGTTATGGCGCGGGTAGTGAACTGCATTCACTGGGGCGGTCTGAGAAGTCTTGGCTGCTGGGATTGGCGCTGGATGAGCGGGGCAATGTCTGGAGTGTCTCCGCGCCGGCACTAGATTGGGTGCGATAACAATTCGCCGAGCCAGGAATTATTCTTCATGCACGCGCCTTTACCGGCAAAGCGGGCGGCCCAAAACCAGTGCCATCGAGGTTGGCTACACGCATTGTGATTCGAAGATGTGCGGCAAGAGAAGCCTTTAGTGATTGTTAAATAACTGTAGTGTAAATCACTGAATATGGTACGGTTAGCATCTCGCAGACCTTCTTCACGAACCACTTGATTCGACTGGAACCTCGTAGAGTCTCCTCCACCTTCCCGGTCACACTGTCGACATCTTAAGGAAGTGGGAGTTCCAATAGACTATTCTCTCGGATAGCTCAGGGCATCCGAAATCCTGGGGTCACGTGAGTCGCGGACTACAGTCCGTTCTAGTGCGACATGTACTGCCGGGACAATCTGGAATCAGCCGAACGAATGCAGAGATGTGCTTGTTTGCAAACCGAAACAAGAATCCTCACGCTGGTAATTAGGGACGCCGACCGACGAACATACATAGAAGGTGCGCTCTTGAACGACAATGCGGATGTGCCAATCCCTTCCGTCATACTCCGAACCGAGCACCTCAGTCGTAGCGTTAACGGCAGACTCATTGTGGATGATGTCAGTTTTGAGGTTAACCAAGGCGACATCCTCGCCGTGGTCGGACCAAGTGGGGCAGGGAAGTCCTCGTTGTTGCGACTGCTGAATCGGCTCGACGAGCCGACATCCGGAACCTACTTTGTCGAGGGTCGGGACTATCGTGATTTTGCTCCCCGTGAGTTGCGACGTCGGGTTGGAATGGTAATGCAATCCGCCTATCTATTCACCGGATCGGTTGCGGACAATCTGCGGTTTGGACCGCGGCAGCGGGGAGAAAACCTTTCCGACGCCATTGTGTCCGATCTTGTGGCTGAGGTCGGTCTCCCTGATTTCGCATCGCGCTCGGTAGACAACTTATCGGGCGGGGAAGCACAACGTGTTTCATTGGCGCGAGCCCTGGCAAACTCGCCAGCAGTACTGCTAGCCGATGAGCCAACTTCCGCGCTGGACGAAGAAGCTAAGCGCGGGATCGAGCGTCTTGTTGTCAACATAGTCCGGCAGCACGGACTCACCTGCATTATCGTCACCCACGATACGGCCCAGGCCGGTCGTGTAGCCACTCGTGTCCTAGTCATGGATGCGGGAAAGCTCAAGCGCATCGGTCCTACCCAGGAGGTTCTCAGTGCAGAACACACTTAGCAGTCGTCTGATGCTTGGTTTGGCCCAAGCGGGCATCGCCGCCGCGGCTTCGATGGTTGTGGTGCTTTTCGCGCGTCGTCGCAACATTCACCTGGAATCCGAGCTTTTCATCGCGTTGGTGCGCGGCATTGCTCAGATCGTGGCAGTTGGTTCTGTTCTGGTCCTGCTGCTCCGCGGACCGAGGTGGACCAGCGGAATTATCCTTGCCGGAATGATGCTTGCTGCCGCGAGCACCTCTTCGCGCCGTGCGAGAGTGCCGGGAGCCTTTCAGGTATCGCTCTATGCCATTTTTGCGGGCGCTGGTTCGGTGATCGCCCTCATGACATTTGCGCGCGTAATCGACAGCGCAATCACCGCGCTCGTGCCAGTTGGGAGCATGCTGGTCGCAAACGCCATGAACACTAACAGCCTTGCACTAAACCGATTCAAGGCCGACGTGCAGTCCCATGTTGGCCAAATCGAATCTGCGCTGGCGCTCGGAGCCGGGGCAGAACAGACGGTTACTCCGTACGTGGAAGCCTCTTTCCGAGCCAGCCTTATCCCCGCTATCGATTCGCTTCGTTCACTTGGCATTGTGTGGATCCCGGGCCTGATGGCGGGCATGGTACTCTCCGGCGCACCACCCCTCTACTCAGCGATTTATCAATTCGTGGTTCTCGCGATGATCTTTGCCGCCTCGGGCCTCACGTCTCTAATAAGTACAACCCTGATCCGCAAGCACGCCTTCAGCGCGGCAGAACAGCTTGTGCTACGGCCAGAATTACCGGCCCATTAGCATTCAAGCTGACGCCGAGTTGCTAGGTTTTGGTGGCCACGGCACTAACCAGGCAGCACACCGAACGGCCGCCAGCTCAGAAGTCACGGACGGCGAGGTTGGCCAGTCGATTGGCCTCGGTGTTTTCCTCACGGGGAACATGCGATATGGAGAAACCCAGGGACCGGGCCAGCTTGCGGCAAGTCCAGTTGAGGGAGTAAAGACGTGGGCTCCGGCACTTGTACACGCCGGTCATTTGCTTTACGACCACTTCGGAGTCGGAATAGACATGCAGGCGCTGCGCTTTCAGCGAGAGTGCGCATTGCAAGGCTTCCATCAAGGCAACATATTCGGCGACGTTGCTGTCCTGACGGCCAATCCACTTTGCGATTCGTATTGGATCCGGTGCGGCACCCTCGATCACTACTCCGACGCCAGAGGGCCCAGGATTTCCGAAGGAGCCACCATCGATATGTGCGATCAGATCCGACACGCGCACCCCTTCCATAACCATCAGCGACCAGCGGATCCCCGTCAAGATGCTTACTTGGTTCGCCCTGGCCCTCCTAGTTGTCGCGCCCTGTGAACGATACTGTGGAAAAATGGAAAGAATGTGACTTTCCATTCATCAAGCATTGCTAATTCAATGGATTGCGGTCCACACAGGACTGCTCTTGGGAACTCGGTTTGCACTGAAAAAGGGCATTGACAATGTTGAACCAAGTGTTTAGGTTGGCTCGCGTCGACGGCTGAAAGGGTTGGCGAAAATAAAACGTTTCCGACCCGAACTAGGCTGGGTGATTCGCTCGAAAGGGCAACCGGACGAGCAGCCAAACCCGAAAAAACCGACTGACTTCTGCGAGGAGGCAGTTGGGGTTTGGGACTGCGAAAGCAGTGATCGCATCGAAGGCTGTGACGGTACATGCATCCACGCTGTCGACTCCCTCGCAGGAGTTGGTGGCTAGAGCATAGCCAATGTCACAGCCTTTCCTATTCCAGATTCCTAATTACCCAATCTTGTAGGGATCCAAGAAAAAGACTTACCAGTGATTGGTTGCGATTCCACGCACCCGTTTTTCAGTCAGAAGTCTGAATAATTGCGTCCGAGCGCCGAGTCGACACGCTCTCTGTCCACGAAGCGGGAATCGTACAATAGGGAAGTCATGCCCGTGACAGTCGAGATGCATAATACTGGCGATTCTCGGGTGGGGAGGGAGATTCTTGTCGTCGTTGAACACCTGCTCGGTGATAGGCCGGGAGAATGGCGGGTCTTAATCCTAGGGTCTCGCGCAAACGACAACTGGGAAATGAAAGTCGAGGGACCAAATGGATTTGAGCGTTCGTATACTCTACTTGGCGCTGCCGGAGAGCACGAGCCCGAGAGAATACGAGCGGTGCTTCTCAAGCTACTGCCGGCGACCATGTCATAATCCGCTTAACGTGTCCTTTTTTTCAAAGCTGTTGCTCAGATCGGACAAATAAAACAAGGGCATTCTCGAACGCGGAAATTGGAATGGGAAAGACTCTGAATTCGAATCACAGTCTGGTAGGGCACATAACGCGCGCCCTGAACAAGATTAGGAAACCGAGCACCGCCGAAGAGATCACCGATTTACTCAACAGCGAACTGGATTCAGGAGATCGGGGTTTCCAAACAAGAGAAGTGGCAGAGTGGTTGCGGGATGCAAGCGACACGACAGTGACTCTGTATTGGTTGAGGACTCGTCCTCGCAAGTAACCATTTAGTTCCCAAGAGTCTTTTGCATCTTTTGCATCTGCACGAAACATGCCGGCTGTTGAGGTGAAACATGTATGCACACTACCAATTCATCCGCCCGATGAGGCGGGCCTCCTGCCCTTGCGATTCGGCCTAGGCCTCGTACTTCATCATGCCTGAACTGAGTTGCAGCTCCTGCTGCGATATGGCTTCGCTGGAGAAGGCGCGGGTTGCCAGTCCTATCGCGCCCAGTCTTCGGGAGGTGTTTGGACGCCCCAGACGTTGCCCCGCTCATCCAGCGCCAGTCCAAGTAACCAAAGCTTCTCATACTCCCCAATCCGGATACAGTTCACTACCCGCGCAGTGACAGCGGTTTGGCTAGGGAGACCCTCTAGCCGAACTGCAGATCCAATTTCCAGCGGACGATGGAACCGTGCCGCGCATCCTTGTGGGTTCACGAGGACTGTCAGGCACGACTCGGAAAACGGATGAGCTGGATCCAGACTGATGAGAGTGATCTCAATCTGGAAGCTGATCCGAGTGCCACATCTGGCCTGCGATTTATCGGGCGCGGACATGCTTGGTTTGATGAATCCCCCGCGGGGTGAAAATAAAAGCAAGAGTTCGCCATGACTGCAAAGGTTTCACTTGGGACAATTGTTGCGAGTCCGGTCTAGATGGTAAACGGGATTCATTAGAACGGACCCTCCAAACCAGGGAAGTAGCGGAGTCCTTGCGGATGAAACCGATATTGACATTGCCGCTTTACTGGTTAATGATTCGCCTTCGCAAAACAACAATCGAGTTGAGCACTGGGGTAATCGGCGCCGACATTGACAGAACGGGTAAGTCGGAATCATCAGGAACTATTTTCCCAACCAGCCAGCCCGTGTGCCAATGCATAGTGGACAAGGTCAGCCCGGGTGTGCAACGCCAGCTTTTTGTATATCCGCTCACGATAAGTCTGCACGGTTTTTTCGCTTAGGTCGAGTTCCTTAGATATCTCTTTCGTTGTAAAGCCCAAGGCAATCGCCCGTAAGACGTCAATTTCTCGCCGACTGAGATGCTTGCCATGCTGGCCAGTCGCCGCGGTGATTGGACTGAGCAGATGATCGGGCACAGAGTCGCTCAACCGTGGGTCCAGAAATCGCCGACCGCGGTAAACTTGTTTGACAGCCTGAAACAGTTCTGACTGGGCGGCGGCCTTGAGAATGTACCCTAGAGCCCCGGTCGCAAACACAGCGAGCACATAAGTAGTATTGTCATTCGAGCTCAGAACAAGAATTCGAGCGTCCGGCACAACCGTTAAAACACTGGCAGGTACGCGTAGGCTTGACGAGCTGTGGGTAGCGACTTCGAGCAGTAATACATCCGGTGAGAGGGTCTGACAGGTCCGGGGTAGAGCCTTTCCGATATTGGTTTCGGTCAGCAAAACGTCGAATACGTCGTCTATTTTGAGTAGCTGGCGAAGAGCGCTCCGTACGAGTTGGTAATCAGACGCCACCAAAACACGAATCTTTGCCATTTCTTTTCTGGGGAAGGGCAGACCGCTCGGGACACTCCGTCGGCTCCTTCACCAACAACTGATCCTCCGAATCTTGCTGTATCGCTCTCGTCAAGAGTTCAACAAGCCAACTTTTGCTATCCAAAGCCTACCCACACAATTGCAATGAGTGCTGAAAGGTTTTGTTGTACAGATTGTTTGCTGAAGAACACAGCTGCCGCTCCGGCTCACGCGGAGCTCGATTCAACGTCTGCCAGTCTACGTATGTCGTGATCGCTACTGTATCAATCGCGGCTGCGGCTGTCTGTCAGCAAAAATGTCCACAAACGTCCACGACTGTCTCTCGCACACCACTAGTCCCAGCACGTGTAGCCCCCGAGGCATTCCTCCGGGGTTGCGCGCGCAGCGCGCAATGACGCCTGTCATTCTGAGCGAGGAGCGCGCTCGCCGAAGCGCAGCGCGCTCCAAGTCGATCCCTACTCCTAAGCCAAATCGGCGGGTAGGGATTCCTCGCTGCGCTCGGAATGACGCACGTCTTTGCAGCGTTCAGGGCTGCAACGAAGTTTCGTCGCCCGGCAAGCTGTGAGCAGAAGTGGAAGCCCTCTTGTGCCCGCACGCAGTGCAATACCCACAGCGGGTTCTAGACCCACCACCCTGTGGATTACTTTTCATCTGCAATTCATCCGGATGAAACCTGCCCGTAACAACCGCGCTTCAACCTTCTTCCTCAGCATCTTCACTAGGAGGAAGTTCATGTCTGAAGTATCTTTCTGTGCGATAGCGCGGCAGCACGCTGCAGTGGCTATCAGCCTCGTGGCGCTGATTGCAAATCTCGGTTCGCCGATTCCAGCGGCGGCCCGCGATAACGATAAGCGCTCCACCGCAACTCCTATCAAGCACGTGATCGTCATTATTGGAGAGAACCGCACCTTCGACCACGTTTTCGCCACGTATCAGCCGCGGCATGGCGAGACGATTTCCAACCTGCTCTCGAAAGGCATCGTCAACGCCGACGGAACTCCCGGGCCCAACTTTTGGCAAGCCAGCCAATCCTCGGCAACCGACACGTCAGCCGATGGATTCCAGCTCAGCCCCGCCAACAATGTCAGTTATTCCGTTCTGCCTCCGGTTCTCGCCGGCGGATACACCACCGCGCCATTTCCCGACGTCGCTACCGCCAAGGCGTTCGAAAACGGTCTCCCTGACGATTACTACGTCTATCTGACGACCGGCGGCACCGGTCTCGCTCATGGCGCCGTCGACACGCGCATTCCAAACGCCACCTCGAAGCCGTCCGGTCCTTTCCAGATAACGTCGGCAACCCATCCCTACGACGCCTATGACAACAGCCCCGTCCACCGCTTCTATCAGATGTGGCAGCAATTCGATTGCAATGCCTCGAACGCGACCGCGGCGAATCCCAGCGGCTGCAAAGGCGATCTTTTCCCGTGGGTCGAAACGACGATCGGCGCTGGTTCCAATGGAGCGGCCCAGCCGGCCGGCTTCGGTGACACCAGCACAAAAGAGGGTTCGACCTCAATGGGCTTCTACAACATACAGCAGGGAGACGCGCCTTACTTGAAATACCTCGCCGACCACTACGCGATAAGCGACAACTTCCACCAGTCGGTCATGGGCGGGACCGGCGCCAATCACGTGATGCTCGGCACCGGCGATGGCATCTGGTTTGCCGATTCCAATGGCAATCCGGCACAGCCTCCGCAAAATGTGTTCATCTCGGCTGGTCCGAACTCAGGCACTGTTGACGAAATCGAAAATCCGAATCCCGCTCCCGGAACCAATAATTGGTACACCGAAGACGGTTATGGCAACGGTTCATTTGGATCTCCGTCTTCCGGCGGAGGAACTTACAGCGCTTGCGCCGACACGACGCAACCCGGCGTTGCGCCGATTACGTCCCACCTTGCCTTGCTGCGCCGGCCCATCGATCCTCACTGCGAAGCCGGTCACTACTATCTTCTGAACAACTACAACCCCGGCTACCTTGGCGACGGAACGAACGCCTACTCGGCCGCGGTGCTCTCCGATCCCGGCCAGACCGTCTTCACCATTCCGCCATCGCCACTGCGGAGCATCGGCGACGAACTCATGGAGAAGAACATCTCGTTCGCCTACTACGGCGACCAGTGGAGCACCTACCTTGCCAATCCCGATAACAACTACGTCACCGCAGATAACACCTTCTGCAATATCTGCGACTTCTTCCTCTACCAGACCTCGATCATGAGTACGCCCGCCGGACGCGCCCACAATCAGGACACGACGGCTCTGTACCAGTCGCTCAAAGACGGCACTCTTCCAGCCGTCTCGTTCGTAAAGCCTGACGGTTGGCTCGACGGCCATCCGGCATCCTCGAAGTTGAACCTGTTCGAAGGATTCGTGAAGAAGATCGTCGACGGCGTCAAGGCCAACGAAGAACTCTGGGAAAGCACCGCCATCATCGTGACATTCGATGAGGGAGGCGGCTACTACGATTCCGGATACATCCAGCCGCTCGACTACTTCGGTGACGGAACGCGCATCCCGACCCTGGTGGTTTCGCCTTTCACTAAGGCGGGCCACATCTCCCACACTTACACGGATCACGTTTCGATTCTGAAGTTCATCGAGGCGAATTGGCGCCTGGCTCCGGTCACCAGCCGCAGCCGCGACAATTTCCCGAATCCAGTTGCCAGCAAGAAAAACCCCTACGTCCCGCTGAATAGCCCAGCCATCGGCGACATGATGGACCTGTTCAGCTTCAACGAAGGGCATAGATAGTCCGCTCTCGACCTGCTTGGCCTACCTTTGTCGCTTTATGCGACAGAGCCTGCAGGTTGCTCCACCCTCGTCGCTCCCGTTGGAGCGACAGGGTGGAGTTTTTGACCGTCGAAAGACGGCGGGTTTCACGCATCGCTCCGCGATGCGGGTCGGAGGAATGCCTCCGACCTACACAAACTCCAAAGTGTGACACCTCATTTTAGTGACTCCCGTAATTGACTTGCCCCGAGCCCCCATGTGTCGGGGCGTTTTCTTGGGCGAAATCACTACCCGGCATGTCTCGCGATTTTAAGCAATATCCCTGCGAGAACGAGGATTGACCCGATAACTAGAAGAACCGCGGACGCTGCCCTGATCCACATAGAGCCTCAATTTTTGGCGATTGAATCTGTGGATAATCAAGATCATCAACAGAAGCACAATTGCAATGCCGATAACGATGTACCTAAGATTGTCGTCCGTCAATCGGGTGCGCCGCCGCGCATTACGCTACTCTTTCCGACCTCCACTGTTCGTAGGTTTTCCCAGAGTACTCCCCTTCGCGGGCTGCAAATGTTGACTAATGTTTACCTTTCAAGTTAAGGGCTATGTCTTGCGCCTCCAGTTTGACTGCCCAGACGCATGACCAGCCATTCGGCGACTTCGGAAACGCTTAACAGTTTATTTCATAGCGGCCACGTGAGTTCCTTCCTGTGATCCGAACCACGCAACTACTCCAAAACTTGCCTCGCGTCAACTGTCAGGATTGGGGGTCGGGGTTTCAGCAACGCACTGTTAGGACAATACCCGTTGTGAGTGCGATTCAAAGTAGCCCACTACTGCCTTCTCGCGGTTGGTCTTTCTTTATTGCCTCCTGCTTTCATCTATTGGGTCTCCGACCGAGCAGCCTTTCGCTCTTTCGCACCTTGAGAAAAAGGAACAGCAATTCACCAAAGACGCCGCAAAAGACCCTTTACTCCGACCTCCGCACCCTAGGCAGAATCCTAGATCTCCGCTGTGAAAAATGAGACTGACGCGCTCGCCCGGCCGTAAGGCCGAAGCGGAATCACACACCTGCGTGACTCAGATCACATCTCGTACTGCCAAACCTGTGTGATTCTCCACGCATTGTGGCAGGGGTAGCCCTATGGACAGGCCCATATTGGTATCAGGGATCGCGAAGCTGGCAATGGCCGGACAGCAAGCGGGTTTCACAGTTGAGCAGATGATCGGGCTCTTGAATGCCGGACTTGGGGTCGAAGAGCTAATCGACCTCATTGCATGGCATCTGGAGCAGCCTACGCCACTTGCTCCAGCCTCCTCGGTTTCGGCTGGATTGTTTAAACGGGTGATTCCGTAAGCAAATCTCTGCGGTTCACGCAAAAAGGCTCTTTATGTTTGTAGAAACGATTCCCTTTGATCTGAAACAAGCCCTCGAAGATGGTAGCGACAGAATTCACAGGAAAAAGTCCGTAGTTTTGTTCCGGCGTGGCGAAAGAGCGGCTGGCATGTTTGTGATCCTTCGCGGAAAAGTGACTCTTGACTATGGCGCCGATTCAGCGTGTAGCCGCTGCTGCGGTCCCGGTGCGCTAGTGGGCTTGCCCTCTACTCTCACTTTGAACGACTAACGGGTGACTGCCACGGTGACGGAAGATGCCGACTTCATCTTTTGGAGTCCGAGACGGCTACATTCGTTACTGCGTGGGCGCCCTGATATTCGCGAAATGTTAATGGCAATTCTGAGTACCACGCAATGGAAACACGATTGACCAATCGAGTGGACCACTTCAATCCAGTCGGAGATCGGGTATGAACGAGCACAACTCGTTAGACAGGTCATGAAGGAAACTGATCCTGTGAAATACAACAGACTTGCCGCCAAGATTCGCCACATTCTTCTAAAGCGCGAACACCTTCGAAACGCTCTAAGACCGATCGGGGCGGAAACCACCGTCTCCATTATCGGTAATCAAAAAATTCCCCGTTGCCGTCATAACGGTCAAGCGTACTATGGGAACTATGAGTCTTGATGATCCCTCAAGCGGGACGAAATTCAAGATCGGCCTTGCTGTAATTCTGGAACGTCTTGCAAATTGGACACTTGAGGGACTGAAATCCGCCGTGCATCTACGGTTTGGTCGGATATTTTTCGTCGGATGGCTGATCCCCGACAAAGTCAAAAGTGATATCCGCGCGGAAATGTTTGCACTTGACTATCCAACGCGCGCCCATAAGACGATACAGCTCCTGTTCATCTAAGCACGGCCGATTGAACGCGGAAGCAGAGCGCCCGGCTTCGCGGATACTCAGCCGCCGTTGCATGGCCTCTCGTTGGGGCACGCGAATTAGGAAGACGAAGCCTGTTCCCACAATCCATCTGTGTCAACCGTGCGGATTATTGTCGTGGCGCACCGGCGTTCTCTCACGACGCTGCGGCGCAGGAGGGGCACTGTGCTGGCGCAAAGGGGCCGGCCTCGAAGTCGACTCATGTTGCGCTTGCGGCGGACGGGGGGAACTTTGTGGTCGCAACTCCTTTTGCGGACGCGAAACGTTCTGCGGACGCGAGTTCGACGGATGTGACACCATGGGCGGAGAACTAAAATCCCGCGTTGAATGCTGGGTTTGCGGCGGACGAAGGGAACTTTGTGGTCGCAACTCGTTTTGCAGACGCGCAAAGTTCTGCGGACGCGAGTTGGACGGATGTGACACGATGGGCGGAGAATTAAAATCCCGCGTTGAACGTTGCGCTTGCAACGGACGAGGCGAACTCTGAGTACTGGGCTCGTTTTGCGGACGCGAGTTCGGCGAATGTACCGCGTTCGGTGGAGGATTGAAAGAACGATTGTTCGAAAAACGAGTATCGTTTGGGCGAGGCGAAGTTCTCGAGCGACTGTAATTCGTCTGCTGGTTCGGCGAACGCTCCCCTGCGGGAGGCGTGAACGGATGGAAGCCGTCGTTTCGCAGGCCAGCGGAATTTGAATCCCTTCGCGGGTTTAGCGAATTCATCGAGCGATTTACTGTCCGGTTGGCATTGTTCGAATTCATAACGGTAAAGGGACGGTTCACCTGAGTTGCCGGTCCACGCGCCGCTCGCGGCGAGATAGATGGCGCTCGATACGGTACTCCGGCGGCTTTGGCCGGAACTGCGGAATGAAAGTCCGCTGGCCTTACTGTCGCCGCCACTGGCGGACGTCCCTGGTTAACGCGCGCAAAGAGATCGCGGTTTTTTGCCGCAGCCTGTT
The DNA here is from genome assembly GCA_937879855.1 of uncultured Acidobacteriaceae bacterium. Taxonomy (GTDB): domain Bacteria; phylum Acidobacteriota; class Terriglobia; order Terriglobales; family Acidobacteriaceae; genus Sulfotelmatobacter. The sequence goes on from CALFMO010000032.1 coordinate 116,134, forward strand.
GATGGTGAGCCTGAACCGGGAGGGGGGCCTGATGGCGTTCTTGCTCAACAACACGTTCTTGCCAAGTCGGACGCGCCTTAACGCCGCCGTCACCACCGGTGTAGCTGACACGGCTGACGGTAGTGTTGTTCACGATAACCGTCTTGTTGTAAACATTCGTGATGTTTGTTACGTTCACGTTGGTCACGCTGCGGTTGTAATAGAAGTCGCTCCCACGCCACTCGCCACCGTAGAAACCTTCCCTGGTGTAGCCGAAGCCGTAATCAATGCCGCCATAGAATCCGACATGCGCACCCCAATATCCCACGTGAAAGAGGTAGAACCCTTCGTTCCATTCCCACCATCCAGGAGTCCAGAGCATGCCCACGGGAGCAAGCACCCAGGTGCCAGGCACCCAATAGTAGCCCTCGTCATCGTCCCAAGCCCAATAGCCCGGCGTCCACAAATAGCCAGGTCCGGGACAGAGGGGTTGCGTATATACAGGGAGGGATGGAGGGGCTATGCTCACCGAAAAGAGCACATCGATCTGACTGAAAGAAACTCCTGAAAAGGTAACGGTGAGGAATGCCAACAACAACCAGTGAACTAATCGTTTACGGTTCATCCGTTTACCCTCTTCCCCGCCTGATGTCACCACGAGGATAGCCTCCAGTTTCGAAGGCCGACAATCAATTGCTGCAGATGATAGCGCTATCTATGTAAAACACTCGAACATGAAAATGTTGCTCTGTTAACCCCTTGGGTCTCACGCGATCGGATTGGCGCAGCTTCCATCCTGCCTGAGTGCACGTCGAGTTCCAATGAGAGCGAACGCGACATTCCTTTGTTTCCATACTTCTGTGGACGTAAGAGAGTTCGGGTTTTGGACGAGCACCGGAATCGCGCCGGAGACTGGCCCAATTAGGCCAGGATGGTGGTTCTCGGCCATCTTGAAGAGGCTTAATACCCCGCGACTGATCTACGAGGTCGCGGTATCTCCGGGCGAATCGAGGACAGGTGCAGGTCACAGACCGGACAACCTGCAATCCGTGCGGCCAGAAGGAATACCGCACTCATGGAGATGCTGCTGGACTTGCTCATGCGACAGTTCAAAGACGCTGGCGCGGGTACCGAACATCCGGAATTCGCCGTTCACCGGGCGAAGACGCGCGAGAATTGGACATTAGGGCTAGTAAAAGGACATTGTGCCTTACTGGCGTGGAACGGAGTGTGATCTCATTGACAAGTCAGTGTAGCGGTCCCACTTATGGTGGCTGACGTGTTCTGCACTCCATTATTCACAGTGAATTGCAGGTTCTCGGGAGCACTCGCGGTAACTGTGATATTGCCAGGTGCGGAGCAAGTCGCTTCGCCAGTCGAACCGATAGTAGCCGCGGCAGTGCCGGTACTGGTCGGCGAAGTCTTCCACGAAAGCCCGTCTACTTGTGACAATTCCCGACTCTTACCGTTCGCGAAATGTCCGGTCGCGGTGTAGCCAACCTGGCCCTGAGGGTTGCTGGTCGTGATGGCCGATTGAGGACTTACCGTGATACTCGTCAAGTTTGCGTGACCTGCGCCGCAGCCCATGAGACCAACAACTGCCGCCGCCACGAGATACAACATGTACTTCATAGGCTGACTCCAGGCAGTTCAGATGCGGGGCATCTGCTCTCGGTTGGTTTCGACTTTCCTCCAAACGCTCTGGAAAACTCTTCTCGTAACCGGCAGCCCCGACACTAGTCATCGGATTCGACGATCCCCAACCCGCCAGCACCAAACACAAAACACAGCCACCAAAGAATCTGATCATGCTTTTAACCCCCCAACCCGCTTCGCCCAACCGACGCCGGAGGAAGCTGTCATACTTACTTAAAGGGTAAAGTCGCGCAGTTCTGAAACGCTCTTTTTATGGAGCTAAAGCAAAACTGAGGTAACCACATGGCTAAACTTCAACTACCCTACAAAGTGACACAAGTAGCCCACTACCCAATTTCACGAACAGCAACAAACGCAGGATCGTTTTAACCTGCGCGCGCGTTTCGGAGTAGTAGACGGTGAAAGATCCCTATAAAGTTTTGCGCGAGAAAGAGCAGGATGTCGAGCGGCTCCGCAAAGAGATTCAGGCGCTGCGCACAGTGATTCCGCTGCTTGCTGATGACCAACCCTCCGCCGCTGATGCCGATAATGTTATGCGCGAACTGCGCGAGGCCACTTCCCGCAAAGGTATGCCTGAGCTGGAACCCTTCGCCAGGCACTTGCGAACTTCGAGCTCGCAAAGCGGTAAGCGCCATCCGCGACGTGTCGGGTCTGAAACATCTCCAAGCGCCAGTACCGAAACCGATCCCGGCGACACAAATCGCTAATTTCCTTTTCAGCGTGAGAAAATTCTCGGCGTGCCTCAGAAGCAGAAAATCAATCTCGAAAAAGTGATGGCGTCCCTCAACACTTCGTGCCCGAAGTGCGGATGCTCGATTACGCTTGACAAGATCCGCCGCATCGACTCTGAGCGGATCGCGTGTCCTGAATGTGGGGAGCGTTTCGTCCCCCAGAAGCACAGACCATAACCATATCTCCGGCACGCGGGCCCGGAGGTTTGAAGACCCAAGCACATTTGGAGCAGCCCCAACCACGAAAGCGCGGTTGGTCGATCCACACCATCTCGCGCGGCATTGCAGCATTGTACCGGGGGAGTGGTTTAACTGCGACTGTCCACGTTGTGCGGCCTATCAGGCCGATTAGAACTCACAACTCGATTTAGGTTCACCGCGTGCGCGCGCGGCGAAGCCAGTCACGCTGTCCGCTCGATATCCTCCGGCATCACCGTCGGAGGGGCCGCCGTCTTCGAACTTCAGAACAAAAGTCGTGATGTGTTTCCTCGCCAGAGGTAGGCTGCCCTTGTCAATGATCACGGCTTTCTGGCCAGAGCGAATCAGTCTCACGGTATCGCCGATCTCGAACCTTTTTCCGAACATTTTGCTCAACATTTCGGTCGTTCCTCTCGCAAAGCGTCGCAAAGAACCGTCATCACAGTTCTAAGATGAGATAGCAAGCCCCAAGGTGTCGCGCGCTGCCTCCCTGCCGGGGTATTTTGAGTGAAATCGAGATTTTGCAACACCTACCGTCTAAGCTCTGCACTAGCATGTGGGCATACTCTCATCGGAGCAGATGAATCACACCATATCCTAGGATCAAAAGACCACACACGATCAACACCGCTGAGAACTCGATTGGTACTGGATCGCTCTGTTCACTCACTTCCGGGAATCCACGAGCACCGACACCCTTCCGTTTAATCCCGGCCCAAACGAGGCTTAAGCCACCAATGCAGGCCAAGATATTTTGGAAGTTGGCGTAGGTCAAGATCGGCAAAACCCCACTCAATGTCAATGCGTGAAATAGAGATGTTACAACAACAACTCGCTCGTTCGGCGGCGATGCCCTGATACGATTGCCCCGATGAGCCGAATTGCCTTGTACTTCGCATCAGGTGAGTCTCTGTACCTTGGCGCTGCCCTGCTACTGCTTGTGGTAGTCGCGCCTCCACTTCTGAAACGCACATGGATGTTGCGGGCACGCAATGTGGTGGCATGGGTCGCCTTGATCTTTATGGTGATGGCCTGTCCGCCGTTTGCCCTAGTTGTTGATCTGATCTTCGTTGCCCTGTTTGTGCTCTGGTTCATCACGTCAAATCAGGCCTCGCCGTCGCGAACGTCTATGGGACTGCAAAGGGGTTCAATGCTTGTTCTAGCGGCGTTCCTGCTCGTTCTTACGGCCATCGAGTTTTCTCACCGGGTGATGCCAAGGATTACGGGCAGTACCAGCGACCATCTTGTCGTCATTGGGGATTCCATGTCATCTGGAATTGATCCCCGTCTTGAGGCGTGGCCACTTGTGCTCCAGCAAACATGTGGAGTGGAGGTAAGAAATCTAGCGAGGCCGGGAGCACAGGTGAGCGAAGGGCTGCTTATCGCAAGGGATTTGACGGACCGAGATCATCTGGTGCTAATCGAAATTGGTGGCAATGACTTACTGATGGGAGTGTCATCAGACGAGTATGAAAAGGCGCTCGATGCACTGCTGTCAAAAGTTGCCGCTCCCAACCGCACGGTCTTAATGTTCGAATTGCCACTGTTGCCGAACAAGATTGCCTATGGTCGGATTCAGCGCCGCCTGAGCGCAAAATATCGCGTATCGCTCATTCCGAAGCGATACCTCGCGCGCAAGTGATAGGCGACGCAAACGCAACGACTGACGGGCTGCATCTTTCGGCTTCAGGTGCACATCGCATAGCGGCATTAGTAGCGCAGGTTTTGTCGCCACTCTTGAAATCATGTCAGTCCCAGTCGAATCTTGCCGGGGATTGACCATGACTGTCGCTATCAGGCCCTTTCACTCAAACCGGTGGGCATGATGAGTGAAATTGATTCCATGACAATGTCGGCTCCCTAGCCCCGAGTAAACTTGGTGGTGCTAACCAACCAAAAGGCTCGGGAGAAAAGGAGCCGATATGTTGATTATAGGATGCGATTACCACCCGAGCTTTCAGCAAATTGCGTTTGTGGATACGGACACAGGGGAATTCCAGGAACGGCGACTCGAGCACCGCGAGGAAGCAGAGAAGTTCTACCGTGAGCTCGCAGTCCAGGGAGTGAGAGTACGCGTGGGGATGGAAGCCAGCGGGCAAGCGCGCTGGTTCGAGCGACTACTGGCAGAACTGAACATCGAGTTGTGGATCGGGGACGCCACCGAGATCGCTAGGAAGCGGGGACGCAAGCAGAAGACCGATCGCCAGGATGCGCAACACATTCTGCACTTGCTGCTGAAGGATGACTTTCCGCAGATTTGGGTGCCGAGCTGGGAGAATCGCGATCTGCGGCAACTGCTGTGGCACCGGCACCGCATGGTGCAGGCGCGCACGCGGATGATGAACCAGTTGCAAGCGGTGGCACTGAACGAAGGTCTCCGCTGCAAGAAGAAGCTGTGGCGGGAAGGGGGACGAACACAGTTGGAGGCCTTCCGGCTAGCTCCGTGGGCGAGCCGGCGACGGCACGATCTGCTGGAGTTGCTGGATCGACTGAACCCGAAGATCGCCGAACTGAGTCAGGCGATCGAGCAAGAAGTGCGGAACTGCCCTGTGGCCCAGCGCTTGATGACCCATCCCGGAGTGGGTCCGCTGACGGCACCGGCGTTCGTGCTGATCATCGAGAGAGCGGATCGGTTTCAGTGTGGCAAGCAGATCGCGAGCTATCTGGGACTGGTGCCATTGGAGGACTCGAGCGGGAATCGGCGGCGACTGGGACACATCACGAAACAAGGCAACTCTCTATTACGTTTCCTGCTGGTAGAAGCGGCACAAGTGACGGTGCGCAGCCTTCCGGAATGGCGCAGCAAGTATGTACACCTGACGATGCGGCGCGGACGGAAAATCGCCAAGGTGGCCATGGCGCGAAAACTGGCGGTTCGCCTTTACTGGATGATGCGCAAGGAATGGGATTACAAGCAGCTGAAAGAGTTCGGTTCGCACGCGGGACAACCCGGACATCGCGATGGTGTGAAGTCAAACATCGAGTAATTGATTGGGTATCCCGCTCCCTCTGCACGGGGGAGTTCGAAGTAGTAATCATGATCGAGGTTGTGACCGAAGAGATGCATGGGTCGGACTGAGTTTCCGACCTGACACGGATTACGAGCGGGCCTTGGTTGGTTATGGCAGAACCTTCAACGAGAGCGAAATGGCGCGCTCTTCGGAGTGCACGGGTTAGTACGCTCAAAAGTGCTTGACAGCGCCGACATTGTCAGAGAGGCGATGTTTCAACAATCAGGAAGAATGCTTGCGCCAAAAGAGTCTTGAATCCGGCGCAACGAACGCGAACTGATCCACTCCACCAAATTTTGATTCGTTCATGTTGACCCAGCCTACGACCCCAGAACTCATCTTCACTTTCGCCCACCAAACTTTTTCTCCGAGATCAACGTATGTACCCGCGCAGTCAGTCCCAAGGCAGCCGCTTCGAACTTTTTGCTTTGTGTGTAATCCAAACCCTGGCGCCACATCCAGTACAGATGCACGGCCAGCTTGCGGGCCATTGCTACTTTCGCAATCTTCCGCCCGCGCCGCATGGCGAGATGAAAGAACTTACTTCGCCACTGGGGTTGACTTCGTACCGTGACCTGTGCCGCTTCCACCAGCAGAAACCGGAGCAGCACGTTTCCCTGTTTGCTGATGTGTCCCAGTCTCCTCCGGTCCCCACTGGATTTTTCCTCAGGAACCAAACCCACATAGCTGGCGATCTGCTTGCCGCAGTAAAAGCGCTCCGGAGTTCCGATCACCAACTCGAAAGCCACTGCCGTCAGCGGACCGACTCCGGGATGCGTCCTGAGCAACCGTGTCACCGGACGTTTCTCCACCTCCACTTCCAGCGCCTGCGTGAGTTCCTGGATCTTGAGTGTCAGTTGGTCGAGTAAGTCGAGTAAGTCCCGCCGCCGTCGGCTAGCCCAAGGAGCCAGTACGATCGACTCCAGTTCCTGGCGACCGGCCGGCCGCCACAACGCCTTCTTGCGACGCAAGCCTTCGTTCAGCGGCAAAAACCGGGAGTTGCCCGGTTCCCATAGAACGATGAGCTGGGTCGCCGGCAATCGGCAGGCAGATTCTCATCTTGGACAGGCGGCTTACGTCAGCTTAAATGGCCGAAGGGGAAGGGAGAAAGCCCACACTCTGTTCAAACTGCTGGTTAGCGACCTCCAGGTTCCCGGAAGATTTCACTAAGAGTGTCCTATTTTGCACAGAACTGCGAGTGGGCAAAGTGTAAAAGCTAACACCTAGGTCAAAGAGGAGTATTTTGAGGAGGTCGTATCCTATGCGCAAACTGTTTCTATTGATGGTCGTGCTCTGTCTCGCCGCGACCCTGGCCGCAGCACAAACACAGCCGGCTGCCAGTGTCTGCGAGATCCACGTAAACAAGGTCAAGCCGGGCATGGCGTCCCAGTACGAGCAGGCGCGCGCCAAGCATATGGCTTGGCACAAGGGGCAGAACGATTCCTGGTCCTGGGCCGTCTGGGAGATCACCACGGGCGAAGGCACCGGCAACTACCTGGTCGGAAGTTGCGGGCACGATTGGAAGGACTTCGACGGGCGCGACAAGTTCCAGGCCGCCGACTCCACTAACGCTAGCTCCACCATGGGTCCGTATCTCGCATCCGACACGATGGGGTACTACGTGCAGCGTCCGGACCTATCTCCAGCCACTCCTTCCGGCCCACCGCCGCCGTACCTCAGCGTCACGCATTTCTTCCTCAGGCCGGAAGGCGTGCTCGATTTTAGCGATGGCGTGAAGAAAGCCAGTGCCGCCATGGCCAAAGCCATGCCCAACAATCCATCGAATTGGTATTCCCTCTCCAACGGTGGACCCGGTCCTGAAGTCGTGCTCGTCCGTGACCTCAAGAGCATCTCCGAATTGCAGGGAGTTCCGGGAAAAACAGTCGACCAAATCGTCCAGGAAGCCTACGGAGATCAGGGCGCCGCCGTCATGGTCGCGATCCGAAAGGCTTACAACAGATCCTACTCCGAGCTGCTGCATTTTCGTCCGGACCTGAGCTATATGCCAGCGGCCGCCAAGCCCTGACCGACAAAAAAAGGAACACGAGAAACCGGGTGGAGAATCGCATCAGCTAACGCTCCACCCGGAACTCGCAGCAGTACCTATTTCTGGATGGTTTTGACAGTGCTTCCAAGAAGAATATGGACGTTTAATAGCGCGCGGCACAGTCGAATTGACCGCGAGTCGGGGCGCCTTTTACTCTTTTCGCGGCCACATCGCGGACGGGGCCTGAAGTTGAGTATCCGACGGAAGGAGTGGCCAGATTAACGCGTTGTTCCATGGTCGAAAGCCCGCTATCTATTTGATCGCCTCTGACCATACATTAGCTTTCGCGTTTGCAGTGGCTGAGCATCTGCAGAACGGGTGGAACCAGAACCGTTGGGCGGCCGCGCCAGAAGTACCTTGGCGAGCGGTGTTTGATCCGTTCCCAAAAGTGGTAGAGTCACGGGTAACCCTTCCATAATTCGGTAAGTGAAGGTTTGTGAACAAACTGAGCGTTATCTCCTACCTTTACGGACAGACTGTCAGACGGCAATTATTCTCGGTTCGCCGCGAGCAGCGTCAGAGGCGTCATTCGTTGACTAGCGGATGTCGCGCCCGTAAGATGAGGCGACATCCGCTAGGCTTGCATCTTCGAATGATCGGCCAGATAATTTCGCGCTACCGCGTCGTCGAAAAGCTTGGCGGCGGCGGGATGGGCGTGGTCTACAAGGCTGAGGACACGCGGCTGCATCGCTTCGTCGCTCTCAAGTTCCTGCCCGAAGAAGTGGCTCGTGACCCGCAAGCGCTCGCCCGCTTCCAGCGCGAGGCGCAAGCGGCTTCGGCACTCAATCATCCGAACATCTGCACCATTCACGACATTGGCGAGGAGAACGGCCAGGCGTTCATCGCCATGGAGTACCTCGACGGCATGACGCTGAAACACCGCATCGGGGGGCGCCCGCTGGATATGGAAGTCCTGCTACCCCTCGCCACTGAAGTGGCCGATGCGCTCGACGCCGCGCACGCCAAGGGCATCGTGCATCGCGACATAAAGCCAGCCAACATCTTTGTAACCGAGCGCGGGCACGCCAAGATCCTCGACTTCGGGTTGGCGAAGGTCGCGGCCGCCTGCAGTTCCTCCAGCCAGATGGCATCCGACAACACGCTGACGCGCACGGTGAACGAACAGCAGTTGACCAGTCCCGGGGCTGCGCTGGGCACGGTGTGTTACATGTCGCCGGAGCAGGTGCGGGCGAAAGAGTTGGATGCCCGCACCGATTTGTTCTCGTTTGGAGCGGTGCTGTATGAGATGGCGACGGGAGTGTTGCCGTTTCAAGGAGAGAGTTCGGGAGTCATCTTCAAGGCGATCCTCGATTCGACTCCGCCGCCAGCGATTCGGTTTAATTCCTCGCTGCCGCCAAAGCTGGAAGACATCATCAACAAAGCCCTGGAGAAAGATCGCAGCCTGCGCTACCAGAGTGCAGCGGAGATGCGGGCTGACCTGCAACGCCTGAAGCGTGATACCGACTCGGGGCGCTCGGGCTTCATTTCGGGGTCGCAAGCAGGCGCGCAACCAGCGATTGCTGCTATAAGCGGTGCGAGCTCAGCAGTTCTCCCGGCGCAATCTCGCTCAAGCCGGAAACTCTGGGCTTTCGCCGGCGGCGGAGTCGCGCTGATCATCGTCGGCGTGCTCGCCTACATCGCATCCCGCCCTGTCCCCACGCCGAGTGTTTCGGGCTATGTTGCCATCACACATGATGGGAATCGCAAGAGCATCGTCGGAACCGACGGCGCACGGCTCTATCTGGGCGAGTTCTCTGCGGAAGGAAATCTTTTCGGCCAGGTTTCGGTCAACGGCGGAGAAGTGGCCAAGGTGCCACTTCCAACTGGGACCATGGCCCAGCTCGCGGTTTCGGCTGACGGCTCTACCTTATTGGCTGCCGACTGGGTGGGACAGACCGCATTCCACGGCCCCCTGTGGGCCGTGCCGGTGCTGGGTGGCTCGCCCCGCAAACTGGGAGACGCCGCTGCTCAGGTCGGAGAATTTTCCCCCGATGGCCAAACCATTGCCTATGGCGATGGCAACGACCTGGATCTGATCAATAGCGATGGCACCGGACAGCGCAAACTGATCTCGCTTCCCGACATGGCATTCGATCCCTCTTTTTCGCCGGATGGTAGCGTGGTCCGCTTCCGCCTTGGCGGGGGGCTTTATGGAGAAGGTCCGCTTTGGGAAGTTTCCATCAACGGTAAGAATCTGCATCCGTTGTTGCCCAATTGGCGCAATCCTCCAAGGGAGTGCTGCGGCAAGTGGACGGCCGACGGGCAGTATTTTGTCTTCGCTTCTCAAGGCAATATCTGGGCTCGATCGGAAAAACGGGGTTTGTTTGGGAGAAGCGTTCCTCAGCCTGTGCAATTGACGTCCGGGCCTATGACGTTCTGGTCGCCTCAGCCCAGCAGGGATGGGAAGAAACTGTTCGTGGGTGGTGGGTTGGCGCGCGGCGAACTTTCGCACTATGACGTGAAGTCTCAACAGTTTCTTCCTTTTCTCGGAGGAATCTCTGCCGATAGTGTGAGCTTCTCCAAAGATGGTCAATGGGTAGCATATACCGCATATCCTGAGTCAACCCTCTGGCGCAGCAGGGCGGACGGAAGCCAGCGCCTTCAGCTTACGTATCCGCCCATGATCGCGTTGCTGCCGAGTTGGTCCCCCGATGGCAAGCGACTTAGCTTCTACGACCTAGCGCCCGGCCGCAATGCGAAGTTGCGCACGATTTCGGTAGATGGAGGCGGATCCATAGAACAGATCGCTGACGATCCAGAGGACAAACTGGATGCCGGTTGGTCCCCTGACGGCACCAGGATTATCTTCGGCAATGCGCCTGCGAGTCCCCAAAGCGTTATTCAATTGCTGGATGTAAACACCCATCAAGTATCGACCGTGCCCGGATCGACCGGCCTCTACTCCCCACGGTGGTCTCCGGATGGACGCTACATCGCGGCCATGAATTTCGATTCGCGAGTGCTGATGCTCTTTGACTTTCAAACTCAGAAATGGCAGGAACTCGCCCGCGTCACGATGGGCTTCCCCAACTGGTCGAAGAATTCAGACTACGTATACTTCTTGCACGAAGAAGATCATCCCTCAGTGATGCGAGTCCACATTAGCGATCACAAAGTCGAAACCGTCGCCGACCTGAAGCGTTTCCGCCAGGCAGGTTACTGGAGCGTCTGGCTGGGTATGGCTCCCGATGATTCTCCGCTCCTGCTTCGCGACACCGGCACCCAAGAAATTTACGCGCTCGACTGGCAGACGAAATAACTTGCTCGCTGGTCATCTCAGGCAGACCATTGCGGAAGGGCGACGAAATTGCCAACCAAAAGGCGATTGTTCCTGGCCAATCAGAGCAGGCTTGCGGTGCACGGACTACATGACCGAGAAACCTAAGCCTCTGATTGTCAGAAGGTAGCCCCGGATAAATCACTGTCGTAACCGCATTATAAAAGGGCGCCCCTTTGGAGTAGGTTGTGATCGTTCGCATCATCACCTACGAAAGGAGCACCCTCGTGAACGATGAAAAGTATATTGGGCTGGACGTACATCAAGCAACGATCTCGGTGGCCGTGATGGATGCCAACGGCAAGGTGGTCATGGAATCCATCCTGGAGACGAAAGCAGCAACCATTCTTGAGTTCTTTGCGGGACTGCGTGGAACGATTGTAGCGGCCATTTTCCTGGGCCACCTGTACGGTGTACCGCTCGGACCGACGCAGCTTTTGGTCATTGCTTTCACAGGAATCCTGGCGAGCTTTAGTGTACCTGGGGTTCCGCACGGGTGGTTGCTCGTAATCTCTCCGTTGATGGTCACCATGGGGATTCCTGCAGAGGGGATCGGACTGCTGATAGCCGTCGACGCCATTCCGGACATTTTCATGACGACGTTGAATGTCACCGGCGATATGGGTGCTGCCACCTGCACGAGCTTGAGCAGCCAAGCTCAGGCTGTGCCACTGCACGAATGAGATTCAAATTGTTTCGCAATTGTTTCGTAGTGTGCTCCGGCGGGGAAGCTAAAGGCCAACCCACAAACGATACACGTGAGAAAGCGACCCGTGCCTGACATCAGGACACCAATGTGATGGGTGGCAGGAGTACTACTATTGAACGACATCGCATAAATCAACTCTCTGCGTACAAGATCATTATAGGTTATAAGCTGATTGTAAGTCTTATTTTTTCTTGTTACGAATTACGGATGAATACCCCTTGCTTGTTTTGCAAAGCAGGCACTGTGGTACAGATACTCGCAATCTTTCCCTGATCGTGACTTTCAAACTTGTACCGAAGGCGGATTATTTCACGGCGGCCCTTGATGCCCGATCAAACTCCTGCTTGATCCGCGAGTAATCTGAGCCGAAGACGATTCTGGCCGTCTTACCCAGACTTAGGAAGATTTTGCGAGCTTTGATGGGCTCGCCCGCCTTCTCTCGAATGGCAGCGCTAATTTCCGACCGAAAGAAGTCGAGCAAGTCTGTGGGTAGAATGCTCACCATGGGGCAGGTTTAGCGTGGCTGTTAAGACGAGGCCATTCTGCATCTACTGTGGGCGCGTTTTCCATTTCGGCGTACCTCTATAGTGTCATTGTGGGACACACTAATAGTGTCATTGTGGGAACACTTCTAGAACAAACCGTTGTGCTCCCTCGCCTCTTAACCGTTGTACTGCCCCGCACCTTTACGAAGGAGATCGAAACCCGCTGGCGCTACTTCGGTCTGGTCCTGTTAGGGACTGGCGTTCTGCTTCAACTTGTTTCTGCGATTGCGGGATTGTGATAAAAGGCGTCGGGTATTCCGCAAGGTTCGTGCGACAGAATCCGATCCAGTGACTCCTCGAAATGGCGCCGCTGCAGGAGGGACGATCGGCGTGCTATCCCCAGTCTTGATCCGCGACTGAAGCCTGTCGCAGCCGCGATCTGTTAAGAGAAGAAGCAGGGCCATATCACTGGCTCGAATGTTGGAAAGGAGAAATTGATCATGCCACAACAGACACAATCCGCGGCCGTTTCAGGCGTGCCCAGCATTCCTACACCTAAAACCACCGCAGTGCTGGTCATTGAGACTGCGAAGCCGGGCGTGACCGCGCAACAAATCATGGCTGTCATACCGGCAGAGATTCGGGCAACTGTGAAGCTCTACCTCGACGGGAAGATCCAACAGTGGTATTCGCGCGGCGATGGCAAAGGGGTGATCTTCATGGTCAACGCAAACACCGAGGACGAGGCACGGTCCATCATGGAAACCCTGCCGCTCGCAAAGGAAGAGTTGCTCCATCACGAGTACATTCCCGTCGGACCCTTGATGCCCTTGAGGGCATTGATGTGCCAGCTGCGCAGCAGTGACCCTCCACGCGAGAGCGCTACTGCGGCAAGGGAACCCTCTTGGAGTAAGCGATCATGAACAAGCCGAGAATTATTGTGACTGGCGCGACGGGGAAGACAGGCAGCGTCGTAGTTGCCGAACTGCTGAAAGCCGGCCATCCCGTCCGCGCTATGGTCCACCGCGAAGATGACCGCAGTGCGCGGCTGAAGGCACAGGGAGCCGAGATCGTTATCGCCGACATGAGCGATGTCGAACGCATCGCCGATGCGTTAAGGGATGTTCAGCGCGCCTATTATTGTCCGCCTTACGATCCCTACATGATTCAGGGCGCGGTCGCCTTCGCGGTTGCCGCAAAGGAATCGCGGCTCGAACAGATCGTTGGCCTGAGCCAATGGCTGGCGAGTCCCTCGCATCCCTCACTCGCAACACGCCAGAGCTGGCTCGTGGACCGGCTGTTCTCCATGACTCCGGGAGTGGCGCATACCATCATCAACCCGGGCTTTTTCGCTGATGCTTACCTGGTGACGATTGGTTTGGCCAGGTGGGGACAGGAAGAAGATGTCTGGGGGTAAGGGAGACACACTTCGGCGAGACGCTCTGCAGCGGGCCGACAGCGCGGTGTGAAGCTAACCGTGATAGCCGACGACCAGCCTTGCGCGAACCCCAGGTCTCAACTTTCGGGTTGCCCTTTAATCGCGACCCAGGGGGATCGGAAATTGGGGGAAGGTAATCTCTTTAAGCCATTCTCATCAGTCTAAGCAATGCTTCAAATCGCGGATCTGAACGAAGTCCATCTAGTCTTGGATCTCCATTGGCCACAAAGCTGAACCATGCACATCGCTCTTTAGCGGCTTTCTCAAACCAATCTAGCGCCACGTCCTGCACACCCAAAGCGAGGTAAACGAGGCCAACCGAGTATTTGTCAACATGCCTAGTCTGTGCTTGGCCGACTAAATTCTGAAGAATCTCGCGCGCCTCTTGCGAACGCCCTGCCTTAGCATAAGCATGAGCTAGTGAGCCCGCGCCTAAGGGCTCGCCCTCAAACAGTTGCGTCGCCTTTTCAAACTGGGTTGTCGCTTCTTCGAACTTAGACTCTTGCTCATAAGCGATTCCCAAGTGGAGCCTCAGCAACGGATAGTCCGGGGCAATATCCAAGGCTTTCAGACACACTTTAACTGCCTCTGAGTATCGGCGGCTCATAAACAGGTTGTAAGCTGCGCCATGTGCGACGACGGCGGATAGTGGTTCCAGTTCGAACGCCTTGGCGATCCAACGATCGGCTTCCTCGTATCGTCCGCGAGCCACCAAGGTCATGGCATACCAATACGGGGCGACCCAATACCTTGCGTCCAGTTCAAGAGCCTGCTGAAATTCTCGATCCGAATTTTCCCAATCCCAGTCGGCAAAGGCTCGGACGAAGGCCATAGAAGTGTGAGCCTCGGTTGAATCCGGATCGAGCGCGACGGCAGCGGCTGCGGCAGCCTTTGCCTTGGCCCAACCCTCTTTTGGAGCAATTACCCCTAACGAGCACAGATGACTGTAGCAGTCCGCCAATCCTGAATATGCTAAGGCGTAGCCCGGATCATTCTCGATTGCTTCCTGAAAATATCGATAGCCCTTCCGTATCTCTTGAGGTGTCCTCCTGTTCCAGCAGTAGCGGCCTCGCAAATAAAACTGATAAGCCACACTGTTTTCTGTGAAGCGTTTAGCGCCGCGTTCCGTCTCTTTACCGTTTAGCTGTACACGGAGGCTTTCGGATATGTTCTTCGCAATCTCTTCCTCGACTTCGTAGAGGTCGGCGAGTCTGCGGTTGTAGCGCTCGCCCCAAAGCTGTGAACCCTGAGTCACATCGATCAACTCGGCGCTGACAATGAGTGCTCCGTCCCGCTGAATAACCCTGCCTGTAAGCACAGCCTCAACTTCGAGTTTGCAACCGATCGCCTGAGGGTTTGCGACTTTTCCTCGGTAGCGGAAAACGGTGCTTCGCGGCGCTACACGCAGTCCGGTCATCTTTGAAAGACTATTGATAATGTTTTCCGTGATTCCTTCGCTGAGATAGTCACCGTTTGGGTCTGGGCGGTCACTTTTAAACGGGAGTACGGCAATCGAGCTGAGAGTCCTTCTTCGGCCCATCGAAGTCGGCGTCGCGGCTTTGGAGTCTGTTTCTCCCGGTTTCAGCGCGACGTGGTTATTCGCCACTACTCTTCCGAGCAGTCGATATCCTCGTCGTGACACGGTTTCAACATATCGCGGTCGATTAACCGTATCGCCCAAGGCTTCACGCAGTCTTTGCATCGCGGCATTGATGCACGGCGCAAACTGAACAAATGTGTCGTTGGGCCAAAGTCTCCTGCGGATCTCCTCCCGCAGCACCACATCGCCCGGTCTCTCCAGGAGCATGAGAAGAATCTGAAAAGGTTGTTCCTGGAGCAAGATCTTCCGCCCGTGCTTAGTCAGTTCGCCAGCGCGAATATCAAGCTCAAAAGGTCCGAATCGAACGATGCCAGCGAGCGAATCGGTTCGGTTAACTGGAGAGTCTCCACTCATCGTAAAAGGAACTACACAGCGGGTTTTCGGGAGTCTACCACGGGCTGGCGTACTTTAACTCCTGATTATGGTGGGATTTGCAGGCACGGTAGCTCGTTATCGAGATTTCATCCAAAAATACCTCGCTTGCCATCAGCGTCTAGTGCAGAATCCGTGCAGTTCCCGGATCGTATTCGAGGGGCTCGGAGGGGAACCATGGGTCAGTATGCCGCGGAGGACTTACGGAAATCCGTTCGTGGCGTTGTGCTGTTCCCGGGGCAAGAGGGCTACGACGCCGCACGCAAAGTTCCCAACGCCATGATTGATCGGAAACCGGCGATAATTGTGCGGTGCGCTGGAGCTGCCGACGTGATTTCATGCGTACGGTTTGCGCGTGAGCACGACCTCCTGGTCTCCGTCCGCGGCGGAGGCGGGAAAGCAGTCTGTGACGGCGCCCTCATGATCGATCTGTCGTGCATGAAAGGCATCCGCGTCGACCCGCAGCAGCGTACAGCCCGTGCTGAACCCGGCCTGACGCTCGGCGAATTTGATCACGAAACGCAGGCCTTTGGTCTAGCCACGGCACTCGGAACAGTCTCGAAAACAGGCATCGCCGGGCTGACCCTCGGGGGTGGCTTTGGTCACCTGTCCGGTAAATACGGTCTCGCCTGCGACAACCTGATCGCTGTAGACGTGATTACGGCGGATGGGCACCTGATAAAAGCGAACGCTTCCGAGCACCAAGATCTTTTCTGGGGCCTACGGGGAGGAGGCGGTAACTTTGGGATCGTCACCTCTTTTGAATATCGCCTACACGCGATAGCAACCGTGCTAGGAGGTGGCGTGCTCTATCCGGCGACAAAGGCAAAGGAAATCCTTCCGTTTTACAAGGAGTTCGCAGAGGCCAGCCCCGACGAATTGGTTATCCAGGCCGGATCAATGACGATGGATGGTGCTCCGGTGTTCTTGGTCGGCGGGTGCTACTGTGGATCGCTTGCAGACGGAGAAAAACTGTTGAAACCCCTGCGAACTTTTGGTTCGCCGATTGCCGACATGTTTGCGCCAGTCAGTTATACACAAATGCAAAGCATGTTCGACCCCTTTTTCCCGCCTGGGCGCCAGACGTATGTAAAAGCAAACTTCATCAGCAGCCTGAGCGACAAGGCCATGGATACAATCGCGGAGTTCGCTGGCACTAGTCCATCTGTGCACACGTTTGGCCCATGGATCGAGCACTGGCATGGAGCCGCCACTCGCGTGGCAGCCGCAGATACTGCTTTTCCTCACCGGCAATACCCTTACAACTTTTCCGTTTGGTCAAATTGGGTCAGTTCATCCGAATCGGAAGAAAACATCAAATGGTCGCGCGCCTGTTGGGACGCGATGCGCCCATTCATGGCGGACGGCTCGTACGTCAACTATTTAGAAGATGAAGGAGACCCGCTCGCACGTGCAGCCTATGGACCGAATTACGATCGGCTCGCTGCTCTTAAGAATAAATACGATCCCACGAATTTCTTCCGCATGAACCACAACATCAAGCCGTCATAGAGGAGCGTCCCAAGCTTCCACGTCCTTCTCTTTCTGAGCGGCAGGCAAGGCGAGCGGCTCGCAAAGCTGTACGGTATGCGGACCCAAGGGCATTCCCTTCGTTCAGGAACGAGCCGGCAACGTGGAAGTTCCGCAAGGCTGACCGTGTGATCTACGACCAGGCACCAGCGCAAACTTGGCATTTCTGCGCGTGCGGGAAGGCGGCCACACGGTTCATACGGGAAAAGTTCGACAGCAGGGTATGGGTGTGCGCTGGCTGTTTCGCGACAAAAGAAAACGCTACCATTAGTACTCGTCTGGCATTGGATGACAGTGGTAACAGAGAGCCAGGTCGATGCCGCGCTTAACGGAATCCCCGCCGATAGCGCTGGAGGCTCGTTTCAAAAATGAGGGCACGGTGCACGAGGCGCCCACGGGCGAGATAGAGGTGCGGGACACGCTCGGCTGGCTCGTCGCCACCGCGACGCTGCCGGTGAGGAACGTGCTGCCGGGCGTCGAGCGGAAGGTGGCGGCATCGGTCCGCCTGACCCATCTCTACCTCTCTATAGAATCAAGGAGTGGGTGTCTCTTTTTTACGCACGATTTCCACAACTTCTTTCTAATTTGCAGCCTTTTCCCACAGGTGCCGCCGTTGCACTCCTGATCGGCCCGCCGCCCGCTGTCACAATATAGGGTTTGATAAAGCGTGCCAGGGATTCCAAGCAGCAAATGACGATCGGGCCGATAGTCGGACGACGGCGAATCCAAGATTCCGAGGCCCTCAGCGGGAACTGGGGGCGTTTCTATTTTGGAATTAACCGGAGACGTCAAAACCAAGTTGTGCTCCGCTGTCGCCAGTTCTAGAATGACGTTAGCAACTTTCCCCGAGGAGGTCGTATGCCCCACTACGATTTCTTCTGCCACAATTGTAAGAAACACTTCTCCAAAATCCTGTCCCTCATCGATTACGAAGAGGGGGAGCTAGTCTGTCCGCACTGTGGCAGCAAGGAAGTCGAGCAGTGCTGGTCTGCCTTCAACGCGATTACGTCGAAGAAAAGCGCCTAAGCCAACTGCGCCAGGAGTTTACGTATGCGCTTCGACAAATTCTCTTTCGGTTCCATCCAGATTGACGGCACCGTGTACGCGCACGATGTCATCATCGATCGCGGTGAAATCCGCAAGCGCAAGAAAAAATCTTCCAAGAAATTTCGCGAACAGTTCGGCCACACGCCGCTCTCGTTAGAAGAGGAAATCCCCTGGCAATGCCACCAACTCATCATCGGCAATGGTGCATAGGGTCGATTGCCCGTCATGCAGGGAGTACAGCGCGAAGCCGAGCGTCACCAGGTCAAATTGCTTGTTCTGCCCACCATCGAAGCGATCGGAGTGTTGAAGCGGGAGCCCAAGACACCAACGCAATTCTTCATGTCACGTGCTGAATGCCCTCATCTGGTGGCGATTGCACCATTTCTGTAGCAAATTGACAGCGGCGAGCGGCACCCAGTTCTCTACCGCAGCCGGCATAGCGACTCGGTTTGCCCTGAAGAGTCTCGGCGAAAAGGTAGCGATTCGCGGCGGCGATGTGCCGCGCCAAGTCCCCTAACGTGAATTTTCCTTGCCGAAACGACCAGTCGACTTTGTCTGGGGGGAATGCAGCGCACAACCCGCATGGTCCTCTGATGCACCTTGCCGAAGTAGTCGAGAAATATGCCAAGGTCCCGAATCTCCACGTTCTTGCCCTTTCAGATTCAAGTGCTAAAATCACCCGGTCGAGCGGACACTGGTCTCGCATCTCTGCAAAGTTGCGATGGTATCGTCCGGTCGTTAAGCTCGTCGAGCACTTCCTCTGATCGCGTGATAAACAACCAGCACAACAACCGAGCCGATCACAGCTACGATTAAACTGTAGATGTTTAGTCCGGTCACGCCGTGTGCTCCAAACATGCTGAAGACGTAACCGCCGACGATCGCGCCCACAATGCCGAGTACAATATCCAGCAGTAAACCTTCCCCAGTTTTGTTCACTAGCTTGCTTCCGATGAATCCAGCGATTAACCCCAACAGAATCCACGCCAGAATTGACATAAACTTTTCTCCTTACTGCTTCGATCGAGTATTCGCATTGTACCGACTTAGGTAAAGATCAGGCACCGCAGAAAGTCTCATACTTGCTGACGTGCTTTCAGATGACGGCCTTATGACACTAAGCCGCAGGTCTCGACAGCTTTCGCCTTCAACCTGCTCGCTCCTGAGTGCTTCTTCCGCCCGCTGCGTCGTGATCAAACCGCCTGACCCTTCGAGACCCCTGTAGATAGCAGCGGCAATCGCAGCGCCAATTAATGGAGCGACGATAAACAACCATATCTGATGCAAAGTCCACCCGGACCAAGAGGGCCGGTCCGATGCTACGGGCGGATTGACGGACGTGTTTGTGACCGGTGTCCCGACAAGGTGCACTAACGTCAGCATCAATCCGATCGCCAAGCCTGTAAACCCTGCCGGTGATTTCTCGTCGGTGGTGCCAAGCACAGTGATCACAAACATAGTCGTAGGGACAATTTCGACTACGAAAGCAGCAAGCAGAGTGTAATGGCCCAGGCGAATGTACCCCGTAGCCATTTGAGGCCAGCCCGCGCACCACTGCGCTGTACCCCGTTCGGACCGCCCGAGGCAATAAAAAGCACAAGAGCTGCGCCGACTGTTCCGATCTGTGGGCCGCCCAGTACTGCTGCTCCAATGCCGCCCATCACTAGAACAAATGTGCCAAACAGCTCTGCGGCATATCTCATGCCAGCTAGTGAGCCTCACACTGGGACTTCATTGTCGTCATGCGACCCGGCTATAAGCATCTGAACCGTGCTGCTTAACCATTTTGTTGTAGAGACCCATTAACATGAAGGCCGCAGGCCACTGGCCTATGAAGAGTGCCCAATCGTGTTTACCTAGCATTTTCAAAACGGCTGATGCGGCTATCGATCCAAACGCTGCCGCTAAGTATCCCGAGCTCGGAATTCGCGAGGTCTGCGATTCGATAGCTCCGGTGATGCGATCTTCTCCGACTCCACCACGTACCTTGTTTTCCATAATCTCCTGCTTTCGTTTCAAAATTAGTGCTGTCCTCTAAGCACGAGACCTGAGGGCACTTCTGCACTGAGGAAATAATAGGAGGGGCAAACACTCAACTGGCGAGGATGGCCGATCCGGATAGTCCCATTAGTACAATGCACTTCCCCTCCTCAGTACGTAAATACTCTGCATACCGTAGGCGCCAAAAGCTGGCTTACTGTATGGCCTCCTAATGAAAATCGGTCCCATTTTGAGGCAGGCATAAAAGCCCCGCCGATTTATCGATTTAATCGTGTTCAATTTACTCAAATGTGCGTGGAGCTACTGCCGAGGCTCTTAGTACCGAAGCGCAGGCGATGTTCTGGCCTGAACCCCACGCCTCCACCTCCCCCTTGCGTGCGTATGGCATTCAGTTTCTCGGCTGACATGCCTTTTCCGACATCTTCAACCGCCAGAGAAACATTCTCGCTTGTGCGAACGAGATGAATCCCCGCACTTCGGCTGCCGGAGTGCCGATAAACGTTCGTCAAACACTCTTGCACAATCCGAAACATGACCAACTCCATCTCTGAAGGCAGCCTGCCGAAATCTTCTGGAATACTCAATGAGACATCGCAACCGCTCCGTGTCGACAGACCTTCTACATACATCCGAAGTGCTCCAGCTAACCCGACTTCGTCCAATAGCGGCGGATGTAATAAATAGGAGACCGTGCGTATCTCTTTGCTTAGCTGTTGAACTAACTGCTGTCCATTTTCCGCCGACTTCAGAAGTTCGCCAGAGCTTCGATCGGCCTGCTGAACGATTGTTGCAAGGTTCATATCAAGCGCCGCTAAAGTTTTGTCCCACACTGTCGTGCAGCTCGCGCGCAAGATGCCGTCGTTCCTCGTCTTGTGTCCGCATCAATTGTTGCGAAAGCTGTCTGAGTTCCTCCGCCTGTCTTAGCACCTCTTTATTTCGCTGTGCGACTTCTTCTGTTCGATCTCGTACTCGCGCGTCCAGACTGCTCGCCAGCCGACGAAGCTGCTCCTCGCTTTCGCGTAATATTTCACGGGTTTGCACATGAGCGGAGATATCTCGGAAATAGCACACCACACCGTAACGACCATCGGGGAGTAAAAGTCGGTGGATCTGCCACTCATAGAACAGCTGCTCCCCATTGTCGTCAAGACGCTCGCCAATCCACTCAGGAACAACGAATGGCTCACCGATTTCAAGTGTGTGGCGGAAGTGTTTAATGACTTCAACTGCAGTCGTACGCGAACTGAGGCCAACAATCACTTCTTCAAACCCTCGACCGATCAGGTCAGGCAGATTCTTGAACATCAGGCGAGCGATGGGATTTACAGCCCGAATCCGTAAATCAGCATCGATCAAGTAGACGCCCATCGGCGCAGCATTGAGAAGGGTTTCAAACTGGGCAGTACGCCGCCGAACTTCCTCCTCCGCTTGCTTGCGTTGAGTGATGTCGACCAGCATGTTGATGCCGCCGACGATCCTACCCTGAGCATCATGTAGAGCCCTCGGATACGGAACAAACCAACGACGTTTACCGTCTGGCCGCTCTCCAATGATTTCGATCCCATCCGTGATGTTGCCCCCCTGCAGCGCAACCGCCATGGGACACTGGTCGTGGGGCAGGAAAGTTCCATCTGACTGAAACATTTTCCAACTCACGCACCATCGGTCTGTGCCGAGTTCCGGCACGCGGCCCGAAAACTCAACAGCTGCGGGGTTGAAGTGCGTGAGCCGGCCTTCGGCATCGGTGGTGTAAACGGCTGCGGGCAGCATGTCGATCATTTCGCGGAAGCGTCGCTCGCTTTCGCGTAATTCTGTTTCCATCTTTTTGCGATCGGTGATATCACGCGTGAAACAACGACTGCGATCAAAGATTCCATCTTCGAATGACGCGGTGGAATCGATAAGAACGTGGCGAACGAGCCGTCTTTGCAACGCAGACGTGCTTCGTGGTCGCGCACTAGCTCGCCGCGCCTGAGGCGATCAAGAATGTCCTTAATCACTGGCGAGTCAACATGAAACTCGGCGATCTGGTGTCCTATGTACTCGTCGAGCGTATTGCCGAGAAGATCCAGCTGGGTTTGGTTGGCCCAGATAATCGTGCCATCTCCCGCAACAAAGTGAATCCCGATAGTGGCATTTGCAACGAAATCTTGGAGTGTCGCTTCGCTCCGGCGCAGAGCTTCTTCGGTCCTTTTTCGCTCCGCAACTTCTTCCTTGAGAGCGTCAACCTGCTTCAAAACTTGGTAAGACGAAGATGCGAAGTTGCCCAAGGATCTCATGAGCCGCTCGTCTTCCGCATCGAACTGTCGGCTCTGGTCATGTGCGATAACCCAAATGGTCCCTACCGGTTTCTCAGCAACATGGAAGGGGATCAATAGCGCTTCGACGACAGCTGGTGAGGTCCGAAGAAGTGGGCTCAAGAAATACCGTTCGGGGTGCGAGAAAAGTAGCACGCTATTTCGATCCAGAACGGCGCCACAAGGGCTCAACTCGCGGGGTATTGTAGCTCCGAGATATTCAGAACACTGCCCAGCAACCGCAGACCACCGAAAAGTCTGTTGTCCATGTTGCTCTTCGAGCAGGCTGATGCCGGCCGAATGGGCTCGAGACAATTCCAAAGCTATTTCGACCAGCTTTTGCAGGACGGTCTCAGGTGAATTGGCCATCTCCCGTGCCAATGTCGCCAGTGCCCGATTCTCCGCTTCGTAATCCGGAGACCGTGGTGGACGCTCTCGTAGTAGTGGCGTAATGATCACCGACTCCAGCGGGATGTTACCTTCTTGACTCAATGAAAACAGTTCCGAAGCCATCTGCAGCCTCCCACATCGATTGGCGAGTGATAAATAACTAAAAGGAAGGGGGTTTACTACTCGCGGAGTCGTGTCAACGAGAAGAACACCACGTCGGAGTACCCGCAACCACTTCGGCATTACCGCTTGCGTGATGCGGATTATACAATTAAATGTTCGCTACCGCACTCACAGTCTGTGCCGTCGCCAATTTAGCGCGCTCAGCGTCTACCTGATTGATTCGCGGGCGATTTTCAGTCGGGAAAATTGAAGGTTGCATCGACGTAGTGCCACACGATAAGGCAATTGGGTCTTAGTGCGCGTCGGAGAAGACTCGATTCGCGGCGCGGTTCCTGAGCGGCATCCTCGCTGTAACCTGGGTACCGGAACCCTCCGAGCGGATCTCTAACCTCCCTCCCAGTTCTCTTACTCTCTCTCGCATGCCACGAAACCCGACGCCCGCGCGGCCTTTTGAGGTTAATTCGAGTTGTCTTTCGAGCGAGATGCCCTTGCCTTCATCTTTGACTTCAATCTGAACGTCACTGTTGTCCTGAGTTAGGGAGATTGCGGCGTTTGTGCTTCCCGAATGTCGGTGGATGTTGGTCAAGCATTCCTGCACGATTCGGAAGATTGAAGTTTCCATCTCCTGTGGCAGACGCTTCAGCTCCGGAGAAATTGTCAGTTCAACCTCAATCTTGCTTCTCTGAGAAAACTCTCTTACGTACCAGTCCAGGGCAGATGCAAGTCCGAGTTCATCGAGTAAGGGTGGATGCAAAAGATGCGAGATGGTACGAATGTCGCCGGACATTTGCTCTGCCAGTCGCTGACTGTCAGAAATACTTTTGACTAACCCTGTGTCGGCATTCTTCTCTTTCAAGTAAGCGAGATTCATGCTGAGAGCGGCAATGAGCTGCCCCACACTGTCATGCAAGTCGCGGGCTATTCGTCTGTGTTCTTCATCCTGTATCCGCAAAATCCGGGCTGAGAGTTCCTGCAGACTCAGGTTTGCGGCCTCGAGCTCGGCGGTCCGCTCTTGTACCAGTCTCTCCAGTTCCTGGCTTGCTTCTCGAAGCTGAAGAGCAGTTTGTTCTTGTGCTCTGACTGCGCTCTGGAGCTCACTGCGGGCTCCGTCAAGCTCTTCGGCCAGTGCCCGAGCTTGGGCAGCAGAATTCTGAGCTATTTTGGCTTGGCTGATTGCTACTTGGGCATTTCTCTCATTCCGAAAGCCCGCTTCCAGAATGGGTAACAATAAGGAGAATTCAGCAATAGCCGCAGCCTGAGCGTCCTCCCCCTGAATGACAAGCGCCGAACTGCCAACTGCATAACCAGTTGCGCTGACAACGTTTCCGCTACCGGGAAAGCTCACCTCGCCAGTGTACTGGCCTGATTTTACTGTTTGACTCAGAAACGATCGCCAAAGTTTAGAATGCGGAAGTGTCTGGGGAAATCCGGGCGCAGGCAGGAGAACGCTTGCTTGTTGATCGGGAATGAATATCAGGAAGGCTGTGGTACCAAAGCAGCTGCGAAGCTCAGCTATAGCGTCCGGTCGGCCAGCGGGATCTAACAATCGCGCTGCCATTGAGATGAGTTTGGGTGAGGTCATCAATCATCACTGGGGAACAATACAAACTACCGCCGTGCAGTTGTGAAATGCCGTGAACTGTCCCTCAGTGCGCGCGATTTGACCATAGGTATTACATCCGGCCAAAGGCGTGGGTCCTAAAATCTTCTGGACGCGATCGACCTCGGTTCGAAAGTTATCGCCTAATCGCAGGCGGGTAGCTGCACAGTCAAAAAACAATGCTACTGACGCTTCGACACCATCCAGTTTGCTCAAAGCTGATTGAGTGGCGTCGGCTGCCGCATCTGCGGCAGAAGCACTGGTAGCTTTCATGAGACACACTGTAGAACCTGTCGGGACCTCGGCTGCGCAATCGATCGAACCGTCGGCGTTCGCGCACAGTGGAACTCTCAGCTTGTAACCGGCTGGAGTATCAATGCCGATAATATTTTGCAGGAAAAAGGGCATGGGATCGTCCATATTGAAGTGTTGTCGCGTACTTTCTGCGAATTCCTGAAATGCTTCAACCGCCGGCGCTGCATTCAAACTGATCAGGCGGACGCCGTCGGCCTCAGTCACCCGCAAAGGGTCACTGGCGGGTGTCCATCCGTGATGAAAGCCTATTCCGAACGGTTTTTCGGACACCATCTCCAGTGCGACCGCGGCGTCAGTGATAGCCTCGACCCCGCAGAATACGTGAGTGCGCTGAAAACGCGCATCGTCACCCGCGCCACCCCCAAAAAGTTGGTATCGGCCAGCAGTGGCGAGCGTGAGTTGCTCGAGAAATTCCTCTGTGTGTCCAGCCAACGCATCCGTCAGCACAAGGGCTGAAAGATGATGCGAGCTGGTTCCTGTGCGTCGAAACGAAGAAACGATTTGCTTGGCCGCCGCCGCTGGACTGGTTCTCAACCCTTTCCCTAATCCGACGCTAAACTTGATTTCTTTCGACCAGATCGCCACTGCACACGCAGAAGAACTGGAAATACGGCCGGTTAAGAACTCGCCCGCCGACGAACATCCGACTAAGGTTTTAGGTCGGCAAGCATTGGAGATAGCGGTAAGAAGTGCAACATAATCGTAGATGGGCGAAGCAAACACGATGACCGCGTCCGGCGGTTCTTTCCGACCCTTGCGACAGATGCCATCTCCCAATTGGCATCCTGCGGCTACACTTTCTGTTAAATCAGTATTGACAACAACGGATACGGTCATTTGTCCTTTTACGTTGAAACAGACTGGCTGGGCATGAAAAAGTGAGGCAAACTCAGAAAGGCCACGCTCTCCTATTGGCATTATAGGTACAGTCGCGACCGGACCGAATACAGTCTCCGCTGTAGCTCGAACGAAGTGAGCCGTCATCTATCGAAAATCCCCGAGCAGTTTCATGACGTGGGTTATGCACGCATCCCAGGTTACCTCAAAGAATTCCCAAATGGGCGGAATACAGTTTTGAGGGTATTGACTCACCACCCTAAAATTCGCCTGTTGAAGATTCACGGTCGAGCGGGTCGCCTGTGTTTGCATGAATACGCATTGACGTAAAGGGTGTGAGGCGAAACGGTTAGCTGTCTCGACGAGTGAACCGCCCGCAGGACGCGGGAATTCTCAGCATCAACGCAAACGTAGAAAGAACCGTCGGACGTCATATTTTTCATTTCTACGCGGGCAGGGAGGCGAATTGTTATGAGCGATAGCTATCCAAATCAGGAGCTTCGTACAAGATTGTCCAGGGCCGGAATCCCCGAGTCGCAGCACAGCTTGGAATCGCTTGTTTCCTTCATGCCCCTGGATCTTAATGTTCAATCGTTCGACCGGAAGGACACTGACAGCATTGCAGAGATGGTTTTGTACTTCGTTGCTAAAGGCTTGGTTAAGCCAGCGATGGCTGCCAACAACATTTTGCTCGATATGCCTTGGGGCTCGCACATTTGCGAGTTCTACGATTCCAAGAAAGGCCTGGTGGATATGCTCGTGCCCTATTTCAAGGAGGGACTGGAGAGGGACGAGGCGTGTGTCTGGATCGTTGCCGATCTCACCATCCAAGAGGCTAGGGACGTTTTGGCCGCTGCTGTTCCCGACCTGAACGAGCGTGAGGCCAAAGGACAGATGAAATTCGCGCATCATTCGGAGTTCCACACGCACGGGGGACGGCTGAGGCCTATCAACACTTTGATCGATCAGTGGGAAAAAATCGTTCCAATCGCGAACAGCTCTGCGGGATTTCGGGCGTCCGGCAGCATGGCCTGGATCAAGGACGAGCAGGACATGGCCGAGTTCGCGGCATATGAAGATAAGGTCCACATGGTCATCAATAACTCCCGCATCACGGCTATTTGCACCTATCCTACTGAGCTAGCCACCATGTTCCCTGCAAAGGAGCTTCCCCATAGCCACAACAAAATCTTGGTAAAACGGGGCGAGTGGGTTTATGAAAAGATGAAGGACTCGCAGGAAGTATACTCGATATTCGATGCGATAACTAAGCAAAGGCCTGTGATGTAGGATCGGGCGAAATGGGGAATTCCGAATGGAGAAAACAGCCCGACATCAATGTTTGATATACGCCGGAGCACCCTCGCAACTGCTGCCAGCTCTGGCAGCCAAAATGCGACGGATGCTGGATGCCAACTATCGGTGTCTATATCTGAACAGCCCCGCAATGGTGGCTGGGATGTGCTCTTATCTTGCTGCCCGCGGTGTTGATGTGGCCGTCGAGAGAGCTAAAACCAGACTCCTACTTTCATCCGATCAGACCCAACTCGCCGGGGGAGGTTTCGACATCGAACAGATGATATGCAAGCTTGAGGCTGCGGTCATTGATGCTATGAGAGACGGGTATAAAGGACTGTGGGCCACAGGAGACATGCTGTGGGAGTTCGGAAGCGAAAGAAATCTCCCCAAGCTGGGAGAATATGAGCGGCGGCTGGAGGAGCTATTCCACAGGCAACCAACGCTTTGCGGCATTTGCCAATACCATTGTGATTTGCTACCGCCGGAGATTCTGCGCTGGGCGCTCTTGACGCATCGAGCGCTCTTCGTAGATGAGACGCTCTCTCGCATCAATCCCCACTACGCTAATGTGGGAATTCCTTCCGGAAACCTAAAGAATTCTGAGCTGGATGCGACGATAGCCGCGATTCGGGGCTGCGGGACTGCGTAGCAGCCCAAATCAGAGATTGTTCCCCATCAACAGGTGTGATTAGAGCTCGTAGGAAGCTGCGGAATTCTTATCGAACTCGTATCGAACCCTCGCGCTAGTGCAATTGGGGAGACCGATTTTTCGCTTGGACATGCTGCTGGAGATGCTGTCTTAAGAGAAGTCTCCGAAAGACTCAAATCTGGTTTGAGATCCTACGACGGCGTGGGGCGTTATCGCGGAGAAGAGTTTGTTCTGGTTTTACCTGGTTGTGATCTTGCGGCAACTGTCCGCCGTACACAGCAAATCCGTCGGAGAGTCTCGTCGGCCGCGATCATGTCTCAGAAAGGGATCATCGATGTCACCTTGAGCATGGGTATTAGTATCCTTCACGCTAGTGATGATGCAACCGTCGAATCGGTTCTGAATAAGGCTGATGTGGCGCTTTATCGTGCCAAAGAAAAAGGCAGAATCGTGTTGAATGGTCGGAATGCGGAGAATACCTATAAGTTGAGGGCCTTGATTCTACTTGTTCTACTTTCTATACCTGGCCCGAATCAAAACTTCATGAGGACGAGTTTTAAAGCTTTCATCTCAACCTCGATTGCGACCTTTCCCCGGAAGTGTATGATCTTTCGTTCTCGTTTCGTGATCTTGCGAAGTTCGCACAGGGCTGCCAACATCTAGGGCGTGATGTCATGAAGATCTTGCTGGTTGAAGATTCCTACATCGAACGGCACAGGATCGGCGGTTACTTACCGACTGGGGGCTCGATTTCCTTGCCGTCGGAAGCGGTACAGAAGCGGTCTTCCTATTGGAAGGTCCCGAGCCTCCCGAAATGGTTCTGCTCGATTGGATGCTGCCCGGTCTCGACGGCATCGATGTAAGCCGCCGCATCAGGGCAGATGGAACGGTAGCAAAGTACATCTACGCCGTCATGCTCACAGCCAAGAACCGGAAGCAGGATCTGCTGCTTGCCATGGAAGCCGGCGCCGATGACTATCTGGCCAAGCCTGTAGATCCTTCGGAATTGCGTGCCCGGATTATGGTGGGCAAGAGGATCCTGGAACTTCAGCAATCTCTGCGTTTTGCTGCCACTCACGATTTCCTGACCAACCTTTTAAACCGCTCAAAAATAATTGCAGCTGTCGAGCGAGAGCTTTCACGCAGTGGACGCGATGGGAAGCCTGCCACGATCATCATGGCCGACATCGATCACTTCAAGAACGTGAACGATTCACTCGGCCACGCCGCAGGCGACGAGGTTTTGAAAGAAGTGGCCCGCAAGTTGAAATCGGACTTGCGGCCCTACGATGTCGTGGGACGATATGGAGGTGAAGAGTTCCTCATCATTCTACCGGGCTGCGAGCTAACCATCGGTGCCCGCCGCGCCGATGAGATTCGTAACCTGGTCGCAAAAGACCCAATTGTGACTCCCTTTGGCAAAACCTCGGCCATCGTTAGCATGGGGATAACCGTGACTTGCCGGAGCCGCACTCACTCGGTGTCGGCTTCACGAAGCCGATGTCGGCATGTATACGGCCAAGAAGAACGGTAGGAATCGCGTCGAACTCTTTTCCGTAACAGCTCAGCAGGCTGGTGCGGGGCAGAGCTAGCCAAAGCCCGAAAGCAACAACATGCTCTCTAATTGCCACCCAAGGACGCATCGTCGCGGTGGCGTGGCAACAAATCAATTCCGGCACCTCGACCTGTTTCCCCACTGCCCATTGCCCTACCTAGCTGACTGGCAACTGCAAGAATTCCATTTCTTAAGTTAGCGCTTATGCTTCTTCGCCCCCGCCTTCAACTTCGACCACCTCGCCCGCTGCGCCGCCGCGATCTTCCTCCGGGCTGAAATCGACATGGTGCGCTTCACAGATGCTGAGCCAGTTGTTTTCGCTACTCCGGCTGCTGGTTGCGATCCCTTTCGAGCCCTCGCCCATCTCGCCCTTTGCGCCTGCGCCATCTTCCGCCGCGAAGCTACCGAAATAATTCGCTTCGGTTGGTTTGTTTTTCGGGATGTTCCCGAACCGTTTAACGACTCGATCACGGAAATCGCTTGATCCAATTTCTGCATGTGTAACTGCGCCCTGCTACGCTCTGCGCGGAGCTGCTGAAGCGCATTCTCTAGATTTGCCATAATCCCCCTCAAGATTGACAGCGGGCTTCATTGTATAGGATCAGAGAGATTTGCCTTCCAGTCCCGCAGCTCGTTGAGAACATCAGGACCTACAGGGGATGGAGTCGCTAGTCGACGCTAGCGGTGAAGTGGGCCGAGCGAATCACCGAGACGTGACGGCCCTGACGCCTATAGTCCGGCCTTTAGCAACGAAGATGTACAGGAAAAACTCCCCCGTTTACGATTCCTAACGTATAGCTCGCTCAAGGTGGATATGGAATAATTCGTAAGGCACAAATGCAAGGGAAACCAAGCTGTGGGTTGCGGCCTGGACGTTACCGAAACTATATCCGTGTTAGGAGACTGCCATGAAGAAGAGGATATTAGTCTGCGCGATAAGCGCATTGTTGCTTGCAATCACCAGTTGGGCTGACGACAAAGAGAAGGACGAGGATCGTCTGAAGAATGCCAGCACGGTGCTGACAGAGATTTTCAATCTTCCAGACGACATTCCTCAAGATCTCCTCGATAAAGCCGACTGTGTGATTGTTTTTCCATCGGTCCTCAAGGCAGCGTTTGTGGTCGGCGGTAGTTATGGCCGCGGTGCGATGACGTGCCGCAGAGGCGAGAATCTCAACGGCGCCTGGGGCGCGCCCTCAATGATGGCCCTTGAGGGTGGCAGCGTAGGCTTTCAGATCGGCGGGCAAGCGACTGACTTCGTTCTTCTCGTGATGAATGACCGCGGTGCGAATGGAATCTTGAGCAGCAAAGTGAAGCTCGGGGCAGACGCGTCCGTAGCAGCAGGACCAGTCGGTCGTGACGCTTCTGCAGAAACCGATGTCTCGATGCGTGCTGAAATACTGAGCTATTCACGCGCGCGCGGATTATTCGCAGGCATTTCCCTGGAGGGTTCGACGATCCGACCTGACAACGACGCAAACAAGAGAATCTACGGGGAGAAAATCTCGGCGAAGGACATTGTAATTGGTTACGAGACGCATGTCCCTCCCGCAGCAGAGGGCCTTATCTCGACGCTTAATGCGAAGACGCGGAAGCACAAGTCGTGATAGCAATTGTTTTTAATTCAGGCCTTCTTCATCACCGAGTTCCTATATCGATAGATCGCCGATGGCGTCTGTCTATCTCATTAACTCCGCCAAAGGTCTGTCAACCAAGAGAAGGCGGACGTGGTGAATTCCTGAAGTCGCTGCATCAACCGAAAAAGGCAATGATGAGTTCATGAGATTTTGAACGACTGCTAGATCGGACATGCGAACGATAACTCGTAGCCGTTTGGATCGGGCATATGGAAATAGCGCTCTCCCCAGGACGCATCTCGCGGAATTTCTGGATCAAATCCCCGATCCTTTAGATAATTCCAGAGAGCGTCCACATTCGTGACGTAGAAGATAAGCCGCCCCCAGTGAGTCACAGCGTCACCCTGCTCCAGATTGAGAATCGCAGATTGTGCCTCTCTTGCACGCAATGAAGAGAACCCCGTGCCCTCTCCACCGTAAAGAAGCTCCATGCCTAAAACGTCTCTGTAAAACCGCAGAGACTCTGTCATGTTCACAACCCGAAAAGTGACGGCGGAAATTCTCTCAATCGTCGTTGTCATACGCCACGAGTTTACCTCGGCTCCCGTTGAATTGTAGCTTGCTTGGAGATTCAGCCCGTTCGTCTTCCGAAGTCTTCGGGTATCTCTAAGCCTGTTCGTTAAGTCTGTTCGTTGTTTGTTGTGCGGCACACGTTCGTCCGGTGGGCATACCCTATAATAAGTTCTGCTAGGGGAAGTGGCCTATCGCCTATATCGTAGCCGAACCCTGCGTCGGGACCAAAGACACCGCGTGCGTCGTACAGTGTCCGCGGCCAAGCGTCCTCTGCAACGCCCGGTCTGGTGGCACATGCTGCGCGTTTACACCCGCCACTATCCACCCTGCCCACAAGCCGACATCAACTGCCATCGGTGCCGGTATCCGAAGTGGATCAATCGCACTTTCCCCAACGGCAAGTTTGTTCGCCGAGCCGTCGAAGACTCGAAGCTCGGCGACTGCTGAGCGAAAAGCCCGCGTTATTGGAAGCCCAAGCCGACCCTTTGCAAAATGCATTCGTCTTACGAGCTGTACCAAGTTCTGACTTCGAAACTGGCAAGCTCGAGGGCAGGGTGCTACATATGGACAGCGGCAGGGAACTGGAGTTCCCATCAGTTAAAGAGATGGTCATGTTCTGCATTACGCACAACTGCGGAAAGGGTGCAGGGCGCTAAGGACTCGTAAAGTGCCGAAACAACTCAGACACATCAATTAAAAGAGCCGCTAGGCGCTGACCTTATTCCGCTTTCGTGCAATGGCATTCGCGTACGTTGTGTCGAGGAGGCGATTCCTTGAGGATCCAACTGCACCGGATTTTGCACCGACTGCTTGCATCGGGCGGCTACTGAGGGCTACTGGCGGTGTTCGGGCGGCTCGCTGGAAGTAATTGAGGCGAAAGGTAGAAGCTGTAGTATCAGAAGCTTGTAAAGAATAGCTAAAGTGATGGCATCAGATGGTGTGTCTGCCAGTTCCACCACTTCCGCACGCCTAAAACCAGCCTGAAGATCGCCTTTAATCTTAGCACGCAGTCGGCTAGATTTGGGATTCCAAGATCCTCAGAGACTGGTTTTGTCAGCCCGAAAACAGAAGAACCGCGGCTTCCCCACCGGCCCTTAGATGATTTAGGATTCTCTGATTCCGTACTCGAACTCCAACTTTGGGAGGCCGTTTTCCCATGGCAGAAGCCAAAGTCATCGCAAATCAGAAAACGATTATCCAGAATCAGAAGGCCATCCTCGCCAATCAAGCTGCAATCAAGGCGAACCAGAAGAGCATCAAAGGCAATCAAGCAGCCATCTTGAAGAATCAATCGAGCATCCTCAAAAACCAGGGCATCCTCAACACGATCGTCAAGAACCAGAAACAGATTCTCGCCCGGCTGAACAAGTGATTCCGAACGTGGCTTCGATCATTGCTTTTGCGAAGGCGGGGCCGAGGGCGCATCCATAGCAATGGCTTGGGCTGAAATGAATCCTTTGCCTTCTTTCACCGTGATGAACTGATTCGGCTTGACGGCTGAGACTGTATCCTTTTGGCCGCTGGGCCACACAATTTCCAGGCTCACAGTCTTGCCATCCTCCGGTTTGCCCAGGCCGAAGGTGAGTGGCAGTTCGCTCTGGGACAAATAACTCGACCCAGTCTTAACCATTTCGAAGAGGCGCGTTCCTTTGTTGGTCTTGACCGTGACCTTTGCCCCGATGCCGTCACGATTTGACCGCGTGCCCACCGTCTTGATCCGCAGCATGTCGTTCTGGTTTCCATTTTCGTTTCGCAGAAGCCGCGCTGTGCCATTGTTGGCGGTAATCACCAGATCCAGGTCGCCGTCATTGTCGAAATCTCCGTAGGCCGCGCCCCGGCCCACGATCGCCCGTTGCATTGCTGGGCCGAGTCTCGTCGTCACTTCCTCAAATTTGTTTTTCCCCAAGTTGCGGAAAAGATGCGGCGGTTGAGCATATTTGACGTTGGGCTGCACCACGCTGATGTCATCGGATACGTGGCCGTTAATGGCGAGAATATCCGGCAGGCCGTCGAGATCGTAGTCAAAAAAGAAAGTGCCGAACGTAAGCGACTTCGTCGACATCCTGCTGATGCCCGTTGCCGGAGCTTCATCGGTGAACAAGCCCGAGCCATCATTGTGATAAAGCGCCATCCCCTCATTGGTAAAGTTGCCAATCACCAGGCTCTGCCAACCAGAGTTGTCGTAATCAGCCGCGTCCGTACCCATCCCGGCGCGGACTGTGCCGGCCTCGCTATAAGCCAGACCCGCAGCCACTCCGACCTCAGTGAACGTTCCATTGCGATTATTGTGATAGAGCTTGTTGGGCTCGGTATCGTTAGAAACGAAAAGGTCGACCCACCCATCGTTGTCATAGTCCAGCAACGCGATTCCCAGTGCTTTGCTCGTAGGATCGTAAAGGCCGGCGCGCCGTGTAACGTTCTCAAACGTCCCATCGCCCTTGTTGTGGAACAGCGTCGAGCTTTGACCTTTGTAGTTCTGCGGAGTGCAGTAGGACTTGTTCTTATTGTCGAGCGAGCAGTATTGGTCGTTCTCAATCGACCAGTCAATGTAGTGGGCGACGAAAAGATCCAGCTTGCCGTCATTGTCAAAGTCAAACCAAACGGCGCTCGCAGAAAATCCGGGATCGGCCACGCCCGCCTTGGCGGTGACGTCTGCAAACCTGCCGTTTCGCAAATTGTGAAAGAGATGGTTGGAGCCGACGGTGGTGATGTAGATGTCGTCGTAACCGTCGTTATCATAATCGCCGACGGCGCAGCCCAGACCGTACATCTCCAGTGCAAGCCCAGCCTGCCCCGTTACATCGGTGAAGGTTCCGTCCCGATTGTTGTGATACAACGCGGGGTACGATTTGCCCGACTTATGCTCCGGCCAATCCATGGAATTGACCAGCAAAATATCCTGCCAACCATCGTTGTCGTAATCGATAAAGCAAACGCCGCTGCCCATGGTCTCCGGCAGATATTTTTTTCCAAAGGCGCCGCTGTTATGCTTGAAGTGAATGCCGGCCTGCACGGTTATATCTGTGAACTCGATAGGACCGGAAGGCCGCGAATGCCTAACCACCGGTTCCGGCTCTGGCGAATGAGTTGGAGGTGGGGCCGTCGTTGAGGCGGGCGCTTGCGTCGCCGGAGCAGGTTGTGGTTCGCTCGACTGTTGTTTTGTGCAACCCGCCAGCCCAAACAAAGCAGCCAGCAACAAACAGCAAACCACTCGACGTTGCGACATTAAAGATTGACAGTCCCTTTCACGAACGATCACTGCGTCACCGTCAGTTGTGCAGCGTTGGCGCGGCGCGAATCCATCCAAATTTCGACGAGTATGGCGATCGGCCCCACGATGAACAGCGCATAAAAAGGCGCGTAAACAATCTGGTCTAGGCGCATAATCATTTCAAGCAGTGCGATCAGGAACACGACCAGGCATTGGCCGCGCTTGGATCGAACCGTCGTCTTGGGATCGGTAATCATGAAGAAGATGAAGAGCTGATACATTGGCCCGGTGATCGGCGCAATCTCCGACTGCCACGGGCTTCCGGTCATCCAGCTCCTTAAAAACGCAAAAGCAATAAACGATGCGACATAAATACCGGTGATGTGAAAGCGCCTCAGCCGCCAAATGATTGCTGAGCCAAGCGCCCAGATCACCAGCATAGGCAAAAGATAGTTGCCCCACTGAATGCTCAAGCTCGCCACGGTCTCCGGCGCCAGAAAAAGCATTGCGGAGATGCCGAAGTTCGACGGATTCCAGATATGGCGGCCCTTTACCCGCAACACATATTTGGACGTGATCGAAAGCGCGCTGCACAACGCGTAGGGCCAGTAGGCGGGCGAACGAACCAGAATGCCAACGCTGATGCCCGTAATGTATGCGCTGGCGGGATGTATCCATTTGCGGTAGAAAATCTGCCCCAAGGCCAGTTCCAGCAGAATGCTGGTAACAATCGCCAGCAGCGTTTTCCAATAGCTTTCGAGAATGCCGAAGGTCAAGTGGCCGGTGAGCAGAATGCAAGTAATGAATGCCGGCGCGATATAGCGATTGTCGAGGCTGAACAGCGGCTTCCGCCGCGTGGGCGTCGGAGGCGGCAAAACCGGTGCAGTCACCTGTTGACTCACGCTGCCTCCTTGATCTTGTGCAGTTGATTCACGGCTGGCTTTTCGATCGTCTGAACTTTGCCCGATGGCCAGCGAATCACCGCCTTTTGGATCTGCGCATTCTTCCCCAAACCGAAATGCAGGCGGCGATCATTTTCTGAAGCAAATCCGCAGCCGCCGGAAACCTCTTGCACTTGCTGCTGGCCGTTCCAAAATAACGTGACTCGGGCGCCGATTGCGCTGCGGTTGCTGGTAGTTCCTTCCAGCTCAAATTCAATCCACTGGTTCTCGGGCGCGACCGTGTTCTTATAAACGAGCAACGGTCCATTCTGGTTGGCAACGACAACGTCCAGCACTCCACGATTCCACAAATCCACCAGCGCCACGGAACGACCATCATAGGTATCGGTAGCGCCGACCGCCTGCGCCACATCGACAAATTTCCCGGCGCCGTCGTTCAGCCAGACTCGCTTGGACTGGTAGCCTGACAAACTGCGCCCTTCGAATGCGGGCCAATTCTTCGCATCGCCGATGATGGTGCTGTTGCCGCCCGCCACCTTGGAAAAGTCGTACCAATAACTTCGATTTCGATCGAGAGAGATGTAGCCATTTGTCAGATACAAGTCGAGTGTCCCATCATTGTTCAAGTCGCCGAACTGCCCGCCAAAGCTCCATCCGCCCAGTTCCACGCCAAAGTCCCGCGCCAGATTCTGATACTGAATCGTGTCGCCCGCCGTGCCTTCCTTTGGCACCCACAAATTGTTTCCCTGGATGAGAATGCCGTCCTCGGAAATGTTGGAAACGTACACCGCGTACCGGCCCTGGTTGAGGATATCGCCAAACGCAGCATTCATGCCGCTTTTCGGGATGAAGCCAACACCGGTCTTTTCGCCAACCTCGTGAAAGCGTTTCCCGTCGTTGAAGTAGAGTTCCGCCACCCCATAGTCATTTGCGATAAACAAATCCGGATGGCCCGTCCCGCGCAAGTCTGCGGCGGCGGCGGCCAATGCCCATCGCCGGCTGTCGATGCCGACTTTCCCGCTGACCTCCTCAAATTTGCCATTGCCGAGATTGTGAAACAGATACTTTCGTCCGCCATTCTTGGCGTATTCAAAACTCTCGGGCATGATGCGCGTAGTCGTGAGATGCCAGAGATCAATGTCTTCGGAATAATATCCTCCGACAAAAAGATCGAGGAGTCCATCGCCGTCGTAATCGAACCAGATAGCCGTGTTCGCGTTGATCCAGGACGGCAATCCAGCCTGCTCAGTGACGCGCGTGAAACTGTGTCCGTGATCGTTATGGAATAATTCCGGACGTCCCCACTTGATCAGAAAAAGATCTTCATACCCGTCATTATCGAAGTCTCCCCAAACCGCGCCCATCGAAACTCCGGTGCCTTGCTGGTTGACGTCGGCAATTCCCATCTCGCTCGCCACATCTTTGAAAGTTCCGTCGTGCATATTTCGATATAGGGCATTCTTGCTTCCGATCGCACTGTTGGTCACGTAGATGTCGGGCCAGCCGTCGCGATCGAAATCGACGATCGAGACCGACGCGCCCATCGACGCAACCTCAGGCATGATCGGATCCAGCTTGGAATCGAGCTTGGGCGAATGATGCACAAAATTGATGCCGGCAGCATGGGAAACTTCTTCAAGATAGAAACCGTGGCGTGCCAGCGCTGTCTTGGCGTCGACCTTCGCTCGGTCGCTGCCACGGCCCCCCGAGACGCGTTTCATGACCAGAGGGGTGGCCAACAGCGCCACAAAAAACAGAACCAGAAAGCCCTTTGCAACGCGGTTGCCTGTCATTTCCCATTCTCATCCCTGAGCGCGTTCTTGAACACTTCAGGCGTGACGTAGCGCGTCTGATAGGTCTGCCAATCCTCAGGATGATGGCGATACACCCACTCATCTTCCAGCCTACTGGGCGGCGTCGTGTACTGGTTCTTGGCATGATACGGCAACGGCAGCACGGTCTTGCCAAAGGTAGAGTTGTAATCGCCGTCCTTGATCCAGCCATCGCCGGCGATGATGTAATCGCGCACCCAACCTGCCGGCGGAGGCGGTTGCTCCGCAAAACGGAACGTCATTTCATCGCCGGAGTTCATGATGACGTAACGATCGTCCACGCGCGCCAGCAGTTCGCGTACGTCGCCATAGCGCGTGTAGTAGCCGACCAGATCGCGCCAGCGTTGTTTCGATCCCTCAAGTTGGTTGTAGTCCGGGATTTCCGGCGAAGAGAAATTCGCCTGGTTCATCACCGAATATCCCCGAAAATGAAGGTCTGCCACAGACGGATCAATGTGCGTGACCTTCAGCTTAGTATCGGGTAGACCTCGCGCCCACTCGATAGAGTCCCAGTAAATCTCAAGATTGGTTCGAAGACGCACGCGATGCGGCGTCCCCGGACGAAAAACGTTAGTGAGATCGAACAAACATATTTTCTTGCGGCCAGCCGGAAAACCCAAGCTCGCTTTCGCGACCACCCAGCCCCCGCGACCGTCCGACACTTCCAGGCTCAACCCGTGGGCCGAGTCGTGGTGGCCCTGGCTAATCGCGACATTGATCGACGAGTCCGTAGGATGCATCCAGCCCTTGGCGATCAGGTAGAGTGGACCACTCGTGGGTGCGTTGTCGCCGAGATCAACCTCAACGTAATGATCGCGTGTGACCCCTTGATATTGGCCGCGACCGAAAGTATCCAGGTATTTTCCGTCCAGCGTGCTGACAATGTCGGTCACATCCTGACCGTTGTCATCGACTGCACGCGCAATCTTCTGCCGGGTGGCAACGGTCGTGATCGCAAGTTTCGCGGGTGGAATCACAAACCGCTCGTCGACGAAAACGTCCGTCCCCGCCGGATGGTCAACCGTCATGAGCGCAAGAGAATCGTAATAATAGGTCTCCCACAGTTCGGCCGTAATGCGAAGATCGTAAAAACCATCGTGCGGCACGAGTTCATCGTGCCCGATTTTGTACCACTCTTCGGTCGCTTCCACGCGTGCCGTACCCAGAGTGTTGATGCGCAATCCGATCGCGGAACTCCATGGGACGGCGTCCTTTACAAACTCGACTTGCTTGCCGTCATAAGCAAACAGGTAGGGACAAGAACCCTTGATGCGCTGCACCGTCACGATCTCTGTGTCAGCTTTGACGCCGAATTCAGCGCGGATCGACCCATTGGGCCAGAGCACGCGCACCACATCCGTGCTCGTCTGCTCGCCCAATCCAAAATGCACCTGGGGGCCGGTAATCGGTTGCATCTGCACCAGCAAGCCAGAGCGGATTTCCATTTCGCCGCCAATGCCGAACGGGTTGATGCGCTGGTCGCCGGTAGCCTGTGCGGCGTGGGGCCGAATTACTTGCCAGTGATAATTCTTTGACCCGTGATTGACGCCATCGAGCACCTGTCCGTCCGCAGAAACGGCCAGCAGATCGAGCCTGCCCTCGCCCGTCAGATCGGCCACGTCAAAGGCTGCGGCGAGCGGAACTGGCTGGTTCAGCAGAACGAACTTTCCTTGTTCGTCTCCAAGCCATACCAGCGGAGCAGCAATGCCAGAGACAGGCGCCGACGGCGATAGCAGCAAATCGAGCGCCCCGTTGTTATCCAAATCCGCCACGCGCAGGCGGACGTCACTGGCAAGGTAGTTGTTGGCATTCGGAACGCGCGCGACTTCGCCGATATCCCAGTCGCCTTCGTCCTTGGGTGAAATCCGCACGATCGCGCCGTCGACCTGCACCGCAACCAGATCAAGGACGCCGTCATTGTCCACATCCGCTGCCGCAATCGCCTTCACCAATGACGAATTCGCGGGGAAGGCTCGCTCACGAAATTGGCCGGACCGCTCGTTGACAAATATGTGAAGGCGTCCTGCGCTATCGATGATGGACGCATCGGGATTGCCGTCCCCATCGAGATCGGCCCAGGCAAATCCACGCAGACCGGAGACTCCGGCGAAGGGATGAATCGCCGTAAAGGTGCCGTCGCCGTTGTTTCTTAAGACCAACGGCGCGCCTTCGCTCGCCCCCAGAACGACGTCGAGATCGCCATCTGCCTCAATGTCAACGGCCCACGCACCGGTATAGCGCCCATTGATCACGGATTTCGGCAGTTTGGTCTGCGCGGTCACATCAATAAATTTGGTGGGGCTGTCTTGGCGGAAGAAACGCACGCCACCCGCACCCGCAAGAACCAGGTCCGTCTTGAAATCGTAGTTGAAGTCTATTTGCAAAACTCCCTCCGGCGACGGCGGAGTCGCAGAAGGGCCGCCGGGAAAGGGAAGCGTTGGCCCGCTAGCCAAATGCAATTCGTGCCCATTTGCCTCGGCAGCAACGGGGGCGCCCGTGCTCCCCAGCTGAATGGCCCCAACCCAATTCCAATGACGGTTGCCGGCATCGCCCAGTGGTTTGGGATCAAATCGCAGAGCCAGGTCAGGCGGAGCCGGCTTGAAAATCGGCTGCCCCAATCGCAGAAAATGCATGAAAGGCTGCGCTTCCTCCCCGGCCGGCGCCTTTATGACCGAAAGACTTTGGCGGTACTCGGGAACACGCATGAGCACGTTACGCAGAAAGGTGGTTCGGGTGGCAGCCGCGTGCAAATCTGTGCCGGCGGCCGCAGCCTGCACTGCTGTAAGCTGCTGCTGTACCTCGGGCGGCCACGCCGACGATCGGGCGCTAATCTCAGCCACCGCAGATTTCAAAGTGGCGGAATCTCCGCGCTTCGCAGCAACCCGGCTCAACTCGAGCAAGGCCGCCAGATTGTCTGGCTGCGCCGCCAGAATCTTTTGCAAGACCTGCTGCACGTCGGTTTCGCCGTTGGTATCACCTTGCCGTTCGATTTCTTCCGCAAGGGCATAAGCGGCCCGCAGGTTCTTGGGGTTCAACTCTGTGGCCTTGCGCAGGTCGGCAATCGCTTGCGCGGAATTGCCGCGTTCGCCCTCGAGAAGTCCCATTAAATAGTAGATCTGATCATTTTGAGGGGCCAGATCGCGCGCGCGATCCAGCCTTTGCGCCGACGCATCATAGTTTCGCTGTCGCAACGCCAGCACTCCCCAGTTTCCCCATCCTGCAGGTTCGGCGGGTACGAGTTGAGTTACTTCCGAAAGCTTGCTCTCGGCGTGGACGTCATCGCCAACCTGCAGCGCTGCCAATCCGACATAGAACGCCGAAACCACGTCCGCATAAGCCTTGGTTCCTTTTTCAGGCAGCTTCGCGCTCGTATGGCATCCGGGCAGTGAGAACACAAAGCTCCCGAGTATGACCAGCGCCGCCATGCGTCGACCAGAGACTAATTGCTCGGCACGCCGCTCCAACGCACGGCTCCAACCGCGAAACGCGTCAATGTACATTACGAACGAACCCCCATCCGAAATGGACATCGCATTCTCAGTTGACACGTTCCGCCTTGCCTGCCAACGACGACGCGTTGGCTGCACCATTTTCGTTGCCTAGTTGCGCGTTCCTGCGTCGCCTTACGCGCGAGATTCCACGGAACCACAAAAACGCCACCAGGAGAAACGGCAACAGAAAAAATAAAAGGTCCCACCGGCCGAACCCCGGCGGAGTCACTAACACTTGCGCAGTAGCCTCACCGCTCCCCTGCGCACTCTGCACCACAAGATGCACGCGCCACAACTCCTGCCTGTCGAACGCGGCCGTGGCGTTGTATTGCACCTGCCCACGCGACTTCACTCGTTGGGCTTCATAAAACTCTTCAGGCAACCTGCCAGTCAGCGGCTGCACGCCAATTCTTATCTTCAGATCGCTGGGAATCGCGCCGCCCGGCGACGGTTGCACGAAAACGTAAAACGCTCCCGTACCCACATCGGGATGAGTCCAGAGAGCAACTATACAGGGCCCGACTTTTTGGTTCTCGATGATAGGGAAGGGAGGTCCGTTATGGGCGCTGGCCGCGGCCGGCAACATCAGCGCGAGTGCAACCAGTATCCCAACCGAGATTTCTCTTCTGCGGGTACGGAGATTTAGCATCTTTCAGCGAGCACCACCACGACACAATAGCGTCAAACGATTATCCACTCATCATTGTGGCGCGCATTTCCATCGGCTGAAACATCAGCCACATTGACGCGCACCACAGAACCAGGCACACCGCCGCCCAGGGAAGAAAAGCCCGCAATGGCCGATCCGGCGCATCATCTTCCGCGAGCCCGTAGGTCACTACCAGGGAGCCTGCCAATCCTAGCAGCAGAAATCCAATCTCGAAGACTTGCACGACATTTGCTGGCAGGCCCGTTAAGCTCCAACGAGGCTCTCCCAGGAAAGGTCGACCCAGACTCGCGATGGCATTCTGAGTCACCGGAATCAACGTATACAGTCCCGTCAAAAAGTGAAAGCAATAGTGAGCCAACCACATTCCAAAGCCTAGAGGGACCAGTCCGTAGGTATATCTCACGGCCAAGGGCAACAGAGCGCGCTTGCCGCTGACGCGTGTGCGGGTGAACCAAGCTGCCAGCCCCAACAGCAGCACCGGCTCCAAAATCAGAAAAAAGGTGAAAATCACGCCCAGCACCGGAGCTTCATGGTTCACATGCAGAACTTGTCCCAGCCAACTCTCCACCGCATAGACCGGACTGACCATGCCAAACGCATTCAGCAGCGCACCAAACGTGAACACGATTGCCAACGCTGCCAGATCCTTGCGGCGCGAAAAGTACCCGATACCCGATCGCAACGGATCCGTCGTCAGCTCACTCGCAGGCAGCCGGCTCAATATACCAATGTTGTCGTGCGGACAGGCATGAACGCAGTCCAGACAGAAAGTGCAATCCATGTT
The DNA here is from genome assembly GCA_937879855.1 of uncultured Acidobacteriaceae bacterium. Lineage (GTDB taxonomy): Bacteria > Acidobacteriota > Terriglobia > Terriglobales > Acidobacteriaceae > Sulfotelmatobacter. The sequence goes on from CALFMO010000032.1 coordinate 158,320, forward strand.
GCCCACCTTGCTGGGCTGAAACAGCGCCAACTCGCATCCGCGGATCGTCACCAGATCCGAAACCGGCTCGCGCCGCCCACGAATGCAGTCCTTGGTATGGCAGCGCGTGCACACATCCTGTTCGCGCACTTTCACTTCGAACGGTGACAGCGTAGACGCTACAAAATTGAACTGCCCGATCGGGCACACGAACTTGCAGAAAGAGGCGTGCTTGAAAAACCCATCCACGACGAGCACGGAAGCAAAGTAGGCCACAATCAGCCAAGCCGTCCACCAGGGCGACGACCACAAGTCAAACAGCTCATACGTAAAGAGGATCAAAACGAAGAGCCCAACCGAAATCCACTTATTGCGCAGTGCGCGAGGCCAGTTGAAGCGAGGTTTAAAGAGTCGGCGTGCCCACTGACGCACTAGCATGAAAGGGCACGCCAGACAGAAGAAATTTCCCGCGCAAAGCAGCACTAGCACGAGCACGCCCCGAAAATTAAGCCAACTCAGGGTCGTCGCGAGATTCTTCGGCGCCAACGTCGGTCCAAAGAGGCCGTGCAGGATCATGAGGATGCTCACCACCAGCAGGGGAGCCTGAAGCAGCGGACGAGCATAACGCCAGCGGAATAAATCGCCCAACACCGGGACGCGCAACAAGTCAAACGGCAGCGACTCAGCAGTTTCCAGGGCCGGAATGGAGGATGGATTCAACCGCTTACCTAGTTGGGTCGGACGCCTCTTACTTCGATCTGCCGTTCCAGCTTCTTCCCGCCGGGCTGGGTGACGTGGAGCAGGATTATCCAATCGCCCGCCATCTGAAAGTTCAAACGCGCTTGATAGCGCCCAGGTTGTTCTTCCTTCGCATCTGCGAACACGGGACCCATGCCCGCATGCGACATGTCCGCTTCCACCACGATGCGCGCTCCCGTAATCGCTTTGCCGACTGCATCGGCCAACTTAAAAGTGAATGTTGTGATGCCGACACGCGCCGGCGCAGGGGAGATCTCGTGCTCAACTGTGACCAAATCCGGCGATGCTGCCGGTCGGGAACAGCCGGCTATCAGCAGAGTTGCCGCGCACAAAAAGCCCACTAGAACTCGACAAGACACTCTTAGGCGGCTTTGGGCAGAGCGTGGCGGCCCCACTCGCACGTGCAAGCCGCGTTCCCCTCTTCACCCACTGGCGGAAACATGTGGTAATACATTCCGATCACCATCGGAATGAACACGATCGAGTTGTAAAAGAGGTGGAGTTCAACCCGCGGAAAAACCAGTTGCAGGACGCTGCAGGGCACCGGCTTACCCCAGAAATTGTGGTGAAAGGTCGCCTGCCAGATCAGCAAAAAATGCTCGATGTGGTGCCAGAACTGAATCCAAAACGCCACCATCCACCAGGTATGCGAAACGCCGGTAAAGCCCTTGCGGAATATCCAAATGCCAATCAGCATGACCAGCGCATAACCGTAATGCAGTGTTTCTGTCTGGATCAGCCAGGGATAAAACAATCCAAGTAGCCCCAGAGCCTTTGGCCTCGGCCAGCCCATGACATAAATCTGATAGGCCTGAACCAGGTGCTCCGCCCAATGCCCCAGCACAATCACCATGAAGATCTGAAGCGCACGCTCATGCCAGCGCGTGTTGAGCTTTTCGGAAAGGCTTGGGCTCGTGCTTGGCGCAGTACAAACGTCGGGAACCGCAGGATGAGAAATTGCCATTACCGTCTCCCCAGACACTTCCTAGAAAATGTGATCACGATCACATTGCGCCCCATGCTGGGTCAATAGTGAAATTATATTAGTGCCGTCTCTGCCCGGTGCCTGCTTCAAAAATGCAGGTTAGTCTCCAGGAAGATAAGCTGCCCGTTCGGGTTTTTCGGATAAATCGACGCAATCACGCCTTTGCCCCAGGCATGGCCATAATAAAGAGTGGCGGCGAGGTATCGCGTGAGTGGATAGTCGGCGCTGAGGTCCCAAACATTGGCTAAGCCTCGGTTGCCATTGCTTGGCCGGCCAGTATAGCCAAACGTCTGAGGCTGAAATGCACCCCCTCCCAGATACCAGAAATCGGAGGCGCTCGCCAGCCGCAGCGCGTGCACTTCGCTGCGTAACCCCAGCTTCGAAGTTGGCCGCAGGTTCAGCGTCCCGTACAAGTCCTCGTTATTCATCATATTGTAGAAAGGGAAGCGCGCGTACTGGCGCGGGGTCGTCAGCACCTGAAAGAACGTACCGTGATGCGAGTCCTTGGCGTTCCCGTCGCCGCTGCCGTACGAATATCCCGCGCTCAACCAAGGCTTTAGAGCTTTGACAGGTGGCTGCCATCCGGCTTCACCCACGAACGAGCCGGCACGTTGCGTCAGATTGCCCCAGGAACCGGTCTGCACCGCCCCCCAAACCAGGAAGTCGAACTTGCCGCTGTTAGTGGTGTTGACTACGTGCGCGTAATCCGCGCCCCAGGTTGCGATCTCAATTTTGCCGATGTCAGCCGCGCGAATCGGGGCAGGACGGTTATCCGTCTTCAGAATCCGCGTGCGGTGATCGATGTAGCCCAGCGCGAATACGCGCAGTTCTCCCGCGTTCTGCCGCGTATTGACCGAGCGGGTGTAGGCGCCATAGTAGGTGTCCACATTCAGTTCGTCCATTCCCTTGACTTGAAACACTCCTTCGGTGGGCCGCGCGCCGAAGAAAGTAAAATTATTCTGCCCTGAGTTCGCCGAGAGTTGGACTCCGTCATAAGTTCTCTGCACGGCGGCAAAAGCGAAATTCGAAATCAGCCGGCTCGAAATGCGAGTCTGAATCACCGTCGCCAATAACGGATCTTTGGGCGTGACCTCAAGCCCGTCGAAATATTCGAAGCGGCCCAGTTTCAAACCGGCTGGTCCAAGATGCTTGAAGTTCACAAACGCTTGCTTCACAAATCCATTCGCGACGTTGGTGTGATTATTGTTCGCCGCATAGTAGGTGCCGCCCAGTCCAAGTTGGCCCTGCGGGGCCGCTACCACGGCGTTATTGGGCAAGCCGAGAATCGACGGCTGTTCTCCTTCGACAAACCAGTCAATGCGTTCGCCGGTTTGCCCGATGCCGACACGCAAAAGGGAATCCCAGAAAGGGTAGTCGCTGTTGCCGGTCTTGCCCTCGAACCAGTTCCACCCTTCCGTGCGGGTGCGCCAATTGACCGAAATCTCAAGTGGCCCAATTTTGTGCTTCGCGGGCCGCGCTGGCTTCTGTGTAGAGTCCACGGCTGCTTGTCCGGCTGCGGGCGCAGCCGCCGACGTTGATGCCACCGCCGGTCTGGCTCCGGATTCCGAAGTTGCTGGCAAAGCGTTTTGGGCGAAGACAAATCCACCCAAGAAAAGAACCGTCCCCAAACCGACGCACGTTGCAAATGGCAATTTCATATCATCCCCAATCTGAGCGCTTTGCGAGAGTTGTCACGACGCCCGCAAGACACGCAGCCCACAGTTTTTTCCCGGTTACCCAGAAGTAAGTTCGCGGCCCAACCGGCGAACTCAATAGTTGTTGTTGAAAACACTCCCCCACAAATTAGTGAGGCATTCTGGGGTAGTCCTGGCGGCGGGTCAATAACCGATTCGTACTAGAGAGCCTCGTCGTAAGATTCTGCGCCGTAGTCGCACGCTTAAAAGGAAGAGAAAAGCCTTTAACCGCGAAGGCCGCTGAGGGAAGCCGCAAAGAACGCTGAGAAGCACAAAATCAAGATTTGCTCAGCGGCCTCAGCGGCTCTTCTCGGCGAACTCTGCGGTTAAAGGCTTCGCTGTTCGGGCCAGTATAGGGTTTCAAGCCTTGGGCGCCGCCGTGGGCTCTGCCCACGAACCGCAACGGCCTCGCATGCCTTGACGGAACTTCTCGCGTTCCTCAGGGGTCATCTTCTCCCAGCGTTCAATCATGCGCCGGCGCCAGTACATGTGCCTCCCCGGCCCGCCGCGAAATCCCCCGAACAGAATCTTGCTCAGAACCAGCAGGCCAACCGCTTGCCAGAAGGTGATCACATGCCACCCGAAGACTGCGGGCATCAGCCAGTTCCACAGCCGCAGGACCACAAAGCTAAACACGATTACAAACAGCACGGCAAACAATGCAAATTTCAATATTCTCAGGATCCGATTTCTTCTCATCGTTTTGTCCTCATGATTGCGTAAATTCGTCGTGGATAGCCTGCAGCCGTTCTCGCAAGTGAAGCACCGCATAATGCTTGCGTGAAAGCAGCGTACTCACGTTCGTTCCGCTCTCTGCCGCGAGCTCTTTGAAGCTCCGCCCCATCACCTCGTGGGCGATGAACACTTCGCGCTGCTCGTCAGGCAATTCGTCCAGCGCTGCTTCCAGCTCTTCCATCAGCACCATGCGCGTGTACGCTGCGTCCGGTCCGGCGTCAGGGGAGGGAAGCAGCTCTTCCAGTTCAAGCCGCTCTCCATCTTCGGTGGTCGTGGCTGGGGCGTTCCGCAACGCCTCCCGCTGCCTGCGGCGAAACAAGTCAACAATTCGATTCCGAGCCACCCGAAACAGCCACGCCGTAACCTGCTCCACGGGCCTGATCATGCGGTAGGCCTCGATCAGTTCATAAAAGACTTCCTGCAGGATATCTTCTGCGTCTTCCCGGTCAGCCACACGTCGGCGGATGAAGTTGCGAAGCCGGTTCTGATCCCGATCGATCGCTTCAGAAATCCGCCGATCTTGCTCCGCCATGATCCCCGGTTTTCTCAGCGCTTGGTCCATCCACTGATGTAGACGAATGAGCGAGGCAAATATTTTATGGGACTGTAGCGCCGCCGTCCCGGCGCTCAAACAAAAAAAAGCCGGTCCGCATTTCGCAGACCGGCCCGATTGTTCAGGGTGAGAGAATTCGACAGTCTAATCGCCCGACGGTAACAGCATCTCCTCCGGACCCAGGTCAATGTTGACCGGCGCCTGTGGACAGTTGCCGAGGATCGGCTGGCAAGCCGCGTCGGGACCGTGTTCCGGGCGCAGCAGTGGTTTCTTTTCCATGAACTGATCCGTTTCGGTGGATCCGGCCAGCGCCGTCGTCGAAGCCAAACCGCCGCTGATTACCTGCTGCACCTGGTCAAAATATCCGGTGCCCACGAAGCGCTGGTGCTTCACCGCCTCGTATCCATACTGCGTCTCGCGGCTGAATTCTTTTTCCTGTAGCCGCGAATAAGCGGTCATGCCCGCCAGTTTGTATCCTCGCGCCAACTCGAACATGCTGAGATTCAGCGCGTGGAAGCCCGCCAGGGTCACGAACTGAAACTTGTATCCCATGCGTGCCAGTTCCGGCTGGAAGCGAGCAATCGTCAGCTCGTCCAGATTCTTGCGCCAGTTGAAACTTGGCGAGCAGTTGTAGGCCAGCAGTTTCCCGGGATACTTCGCGTGAATCGCTTCCGCGAAACGGCGTGCCTCTTCCATGTCCGGATGCGAAGTCTCGCACCAGATCATGTCCGCGTAAGGGGCGTACGCAAGACCGCGTGCGATGGCCGAGTCAATTCCGCCGCGAATGCGGAAGAACCCTTCGGAGGTGCGTTCACCCGTGCAGAACTCGCGGTCTCGCGGGTCAATGTCGCTGGTCAGCAGGTGAGCGCTGTCCGCGTCGGTACGAGCCATGATCAATGTCGGCACGCCCATCACGTCGGCCGCCAGCCGCGCCGCCACCAACTTTTGAATCGCCTCAGTCGTAGAGACCAGAACCTTGCCGCCAAGATGTCCGCACTTTTTCGCCGATGAAAGCTGATCTTCGAAGTGCACGCAAGCGGCGCCTGCTTCGATCATTCCCTTCATCAGTTCGAACGCATTCAGCGTGCCGCCGAACCCCGCTTCCGCATCGGCAATCAGCGGAGCAAACCAAGTCTGCCCCGGAGCCACCTTGCCTTCGGCGTGATGCACCTGGTCCGCGCGCTGCAGCGCGTTGTTGATGCGGCGGCAAAGATTCGGAACGCTGTCTGCCGGATACAAACTCTGGTCGGGATACATCGTGCCCGCATTATTGGCGTCGGCCGCGACCTGCCATCCGCTGACATAAATCGCCTTCAGCCCCGCCTGCACCTGCTGCACCGCCTGGTTGCCGCTCATCGCACCCAGAGCGTTAATGTAAGGATCCGTCTGCAGAAGTTCCCACAGGCGCTCGGCGCCCATGCGGGCCAGCGTGTGTTCGATATGAATCGAGCCCCGCAGCCGCAGCACATCTTCGGCTGTGTACGGGCGCTCGACGCCCTTCCAACGCGGATTGGACGCCCAATCCTGGTTCATCGCCGCCTGGGCCAGAGCATATTGCGCGACCCTTTCCTGATCACTCAAGGAGTGCTCGATCTGATGTGAGGTTAAGGATTGTGCGCTGTGTCCGTTTCCGTTGGCTGACATGTACTCTCTCTCCTGAAAAATTGATTCGTTGTTGCGTCGCTGCTAAGCCGGGTTGAATTCTCCGTTCACGATCATGGCTTCACTGATTTCGCGAGCGCGTCGGAAACGCTCCGCCTCTTCTGGATCTGCGTTTGCGGGGAGGCTCGAGAGCAATCGCTCCAGTTCCTCATCGAACAACTGCGTGATGAACTCCGGCGTATGCTTTACCGCCTGGCCTCGCTCATCCTGCACAGCAACCAGGTCGCGATGCAGCACGCGCTGCGCAATCATCAGACGGTAAATGCGGTCGGTGGCAAGGTCTTCCATGTAACCGTCGAGCAGGCTGGCGCCTCTTCCGCTGAGCACGCCGTGCCGGTAACGGATCACCGTGCGCACAGCCGCTCGCGTACCGTTCACCGTGCGTGCGCCCACGCCCACCGGCTGCGGCCGCAGATCGGGATAGCGACTCGCATTCTTCGGCCGTGCCTGTAGCTGGTTCGGGTAAGGGAACTGCGAAACTGCGATCGCGTTCTGATCGGGATGTCCCGTCCAGGCGCCATCCATCAGGCAGTCGGCTTCGTTCTTCTTGTCCTTTTCAAGAACGGCGAGCGCGCGTGCATTCAATTCTGCATCTTCGCGGCTGGGATACAGCGCGGTCATGCCGCCAATCGCAAGAATGCCGCGGTGGTGGCAAATCTCCGGCATCAGTTCGCGCAGGTTCTGAAAGAACGCCACGTTGTAAGGAATCGTGTTACGGTCCGGCAGAACCCAGTCGGGATCGTCAAGATTGAAGTGAATCAGGCTGGCCATGTAATCCCAGCGGCCCAGATTCAGTCCGATGATGTGATCGCGCAGGTTGTAGGCGAACTCCTCCATCTGAAACGCCAGCGGGTGTGACTCCACCAGCGCCATGCACTTGATGTAGTTGTGCGCCAGGCCGCGCCACTCGGCCAGCGCCTGGAACAGATCGCGCCACCAGAGCGCCTCTTCCGCTGACTCTGATTTCGGAATGTAGATGCACAGCGGATCCTTCAACTCCGCCGGTTCAATGCTGTAGAAGATTCGCGCCACATCGAACAGCGATGCGGAAACCAGTTCACCGGGAATCAGCCCTGCCTGGTTGAGATGCAATCCGCGCGGCCGCGTGAAGATTACAGTGCTGTTCCGCTGAAGCTGAACCGTTCGTTCGCGCTTCTTGTCGTAATAGCTAAGCTCGCCGCGCAGGCAGGCGAGAATATTGGCCACGCCCGTTTCGTGATGCGACCACTCGTTCACGCAGGAATCTTCCAGGTCGAGCATCACCCCGGGCGCGCCCGAGTTCAACATCTTGACGCATAGTTCAGCATCGTCGGCAGGGCCAGTCATCTGGTTGCGCTGATCCTGGCACCACGCCGGCAGCGTAATGCGCCAGCCGTTGCGCACGGTGTCGGACGGGAAGCGGTGCTTGGGCTTGTCGCCTTCCAGTGATCGCTGCAGCACGTCCGCCCGCTTCAGCGCGAGTTCCTGCTGGCGGGGAGTAAATCTCCGGTGCAGCGGCAAGAAAAAATCCACAAAACCGGCGGGAAGATCGCGCTGAGGATCGAATCCCTCAGGCGTGCTACTGATCGGGTTGATTCGAGTTTCGGTGTCGGTCGTGGCTACTGCGGTTGGCGTCATAAATCGAGTCCCGTTTAATCGCTTCCTTTGTGCGTTCAATTAGTAGAACAGCAATTCGTAATACTGGCGGATCGTACGATGCTGCCCCAGCCGCGTCAAGGCGGTTGTTCAATATACGGAACATACATTCATTTTGTTGGACACCTAAGGTTTTTGCTACCATAACGATTTGGCGAGTCTCGCACGATGAATTCCAAAGACGAATCTCCTTCGGTTGCGGTTGAGCGCGCGCTGGCCATGCTCGAGGCGGTCGCTCATGAACCGGAAGGCCTGAGCAACGCCGAAATCAGCCGCAAGCTCCAGATTCCAAAGAGTTCTGCCAGCTACATCCTGCGCACGCTCGAAACCCAGGGCTACCTGAATCGGGATGAAACCAACGGAAAATATCGCGTCGGCCTGAAAATTCTGAGTCTCAGCCGCGGCGCTCTCAGCGGAATCGATGTCCGTGAAGTCGCACTGCCCATCATGCGTCATCTTGTGGAAAAGACGAGCCTCACCTGCCATCTGGCGATTCTCGATGGACCCGAGGCCGTCTACATCGAGAAGGTCGAGCCTCCGGGATTTATCCGCATGGACACCTGGGTGGGCCGCCGCATGCGCGTTCACGCCACCAGCGTGGGCAAAGCGCTAGTAGCCCATATTCCGCAGGAGCGCCTCGAAGAAATCATTGCCGATCGCGCGATGGAGAAACGCACTCCGAAAACCATCACCACCCTGCCGCGCCTATTGAAGGAACTGGAAAAAGTGCGCACCCAGGGCTACGCAGTCGATGATGAGGAAAATAATCTGGGAGCGCGCTGCGTCGGCGCTCCCGTGTTTAACCAGCAGGGTGCGATCGAAGCCAGCTTGGGCCTCAGCGGAACCATTGGCCAGGTCAACCATCAAACCATGCCGCGCATTGTGGAAGCATTGAAAGACGCGGCCCGGCATATCTCCATACAGTTGGGCTATCGCGCTCCGCACCGCCGCGCCGGCGCCTAAGGAAACTCAGCTCTTGGGACGAACTTCCACATGAGCAACGAAAATTCCACTCGTCAGATCATTCAGCACTATGCGGAGGCCGATGAGTTTGCCCGTCTTCGCACGGGCTGGTTTCAACTGGAGCAGGCCCGCACGCAGGAACTGATTCTCCGCCACCTGCCTCCGCCGCCAGCCACAATCATCGACGCTGGTGGAGGCGCCGGAGCCTATGCCTGTTGGCTCGCGGCGCGCGGCTATCAAGTACATCTGATCGATCCTGTAGCCAAGCATGTGGAGCAGGCGCGAGCCGTATCGTCACAACGGCCCGGGCATCCTCTCGCTTCGGCCGAGATCGGCGATGCCCGGGATTTACCTCAGGAAGACGCTACCGCGGATGCAGTCCTGCTGCTTGGCCCGCTCTATCATCTCGTCGAAAAGCACGGCCGCCTCGCCTGCCTGCGCGAAGCTTACCGCGTGCTGCGTGAAGGAGGCCTGGTGTGGGGCGCGGCGATCAGCCATTTCGCATCGTTTCTAGATTCGCTGGCGCACGGATTTTTCGATGATCCGGTTTTCGCGTCAATCCTGGCGCGTGATTTGGAAGAAGGTCAGCATCGCAACCCCACCGGCAATCTCCTCTACTTCACGGATGCGTTCTTTCATCGTCCGGAAGAACTCGCCGGCGAATTTCTGAACGCCGGTTTTGAGGTGTTGGAGTTGCTAGCCATCGAAGGTCCGGGCTGGCTGGCCCACGACTTCGAACGCTTGTGGAACGATCCGCAACAGCGGGAACGTCTGCTCGCCGCCGTTCGGAAGGTCGAGAGCGAACCGTGCCTGTTGGGAGCAAGTTCCCACATCATGACGATCGCGCGAAAATAACCCGGACGATTTCCCTACACAACGACAAGCCGACACTAAGCTGCGACCGCTGTCGGCCGGTAAGTGAGGTCCGCAATCAGTGGATTCACTAACCGCACCATGTCACACCAGTTCATGCGAACCAGTTCGCGATGCGTGCCCGCGCTAAAGGTGATTTCTTCGTTTTCGGCAAGGCTCGCATCCGCATACACCGCCATGTCGTAGAGATTTCCAAACGGAGGCATCGCGCCGGTTTCGCAATCGGGGAAGGCATCTTTGAATTCCTGTTCCGAAGCCGTTCGCGCGCCCGTCAGGGTTTTCAGCCGATTGAGGTCCACGTGCAGCGATGCCGGGACGACCGCCATGGCCAGGATGGAATCGATCTTGACGATCACCGTCTTTGCCAATTTTTTCCCTGACACATGCGTCAGCGCGGCGATCCCTTGAGCGGTGTAGGCAAGGGAATGGGAAATGACCAGATATTTGATGTGGCGGGAATCGAGAAACTCACGAAGCTTGGACAGTTGCATAAGACCTCCTCGAGGGGAACGAACGTTGAGGGGCCACCTGCATGGCTCTGTGGTCAGAATCTTATCCGCAGCGGACAGATTTTGCGGTGACTGGAATCACTGCACTTTTATTCGAGATACTGTTCCGGGAAGTTGCTGGAATAGCGCTGCTGCAGCTTGCGCAGCGAGCACGCCAGGACAAGCTTCAGGCGGAACTTTTCCCTTCAAGCCTTCAATACTTCACGATCGCCGCAAACGATTTGGGATCGAGCGACGCTCCGCCGACCAGGGCCCCGTCAATCTCTTCCTGAGCCATCAGCGCTGAGGCATTATCCGGCTTCACCGACCCGCCGTACAGAATCCGCAGCTTCGTCGCGAATTCTTCGCCGAAAATCTCAGTCGCTTCGCGCCGGATCACCGCATGGGCCTCGGCCGCGAGTTGCGGCGTTGCAGTCTTGCCCGTGCCAATTGCCCAAACCGGCTCGTACGCGACGACGAGCTTTGCCGCCTTCTTTGCCGAGAGCGCATGGAACGCCCGCACGCATTGCCGGCGCAGAACGTCATCGGTGAGTCCAGCCTCGCGCTCTTGTAATACTTCACCCACACAGCAGATCGGAGTCAGTCCAGACTCCAGCGCGGTTTTCAGGCGCAGGTTCACGGTGTCATCGGTCTCGCCAAAATACTGGCGTCGCTCGGAATGGCCGATGATCACGTGGGTCACGCCCAGACACAACAGCATGGGCGCCGAAATCTCTCCGGTATACGCTCCGTCCGCCTTCCAGTGGACGTTCTGCACACCGATGGCGACGTTGGAACCGCGGGCTGCTTCAATCGCGGTCGCGACATCCGTATAGGGTGGGCAGACTACGATTTCGTCGCGATCGTGTCCCGACACCAGCGGCAAAAAGGCGCGAAAGAAATCGCGAGTCTCGTCCGGAGTCTTGTACATCTTCCAGTTGGCGGCCATTACTTTTTTTCTCATGAGTGAGCCTTTTCAATTCGGAATGAGGAAACAGGGAATGAGGAAGCGGCGTTCGTATGGTGAAGCTGTTCTGCCGCGCGCTCGTAGGCGTGCAAGGTGGAGACGTCAAACAGCACGAATCGGCAAAGCGTGACATGCTTCGCGGCAGCGAGAGCTTCGAGCGTGCCAGAAATCGCAATCGGCGCGGCCTCGGTTACCGGATATCCATACGCGCCCGTCGAAATTGCGGGAAATGCCAGCGAGGTGAGAGCGTGCTCGTCTGCCAATCGCACAGACTCGCGGTGACAGCTTGCCAAAATTCCGGGCTCGCCGTGCTCGCCGCCGCGATAGATTGGCCCGACGGTGTGAATGACGTGTTTCGCCGCGAGCCGTCCGCCGCTAGTGATTACGGCCTTTCCCGCCGGCAGTGTCCTGATCTTGCCGACGATTTGTCGGCATTCGGCAAGGATGGCCGGCCCTCCGGCGCGATGAATCGCGCCATCCACTCCCCCTCCGCCAAGAAGGGAAGAATTCGCCGCATTTACGATCGCGTCGGTGGTTTCCGCGGTGATATCCGCCGGGCCGTGGATCTCAATCGCCTTCCCACCATCGAGCAAGAGCCGAATTGTGAACTTGTGCACGTCGGTCGTCACGCTTGGTTCCGTCGGTTCTTGACGCCGAGGGCAAGACGCTCTCGGGACAGCCGGCGAGACGCCGGCGCTGCTATTTTCTTCACTTCTTATCTGTCAGTGCTTCGACGCCCGGCAGTTTCTTTCCTTCCAGGAATTCCAGCGACGCGCCGCCTCCGGTCGAGATGTGCGTGATCTTATCGGCCACGTTGGCGGCGTGCACCGCTGCGACGGAATCGCCGCCGCCCACAATCGAAATCGCGCCGCCATTTTCCGCCACCGCATGGGCGATCTTGAATGTGCCGCGAGAGAATCCCGGAACCTCGAACACGCCCATCGGCCCGTTCCACACGATGGTTCGCGCGGTAGAGATTTCTTCGGAGAACAGTTCGATCGTCTTGGGCCCGATGTCGAGCGCCATCTTGTCGGCCGGGATGGGCTGGCCCACGCCGATCTGTTGCGTCACCGCACCGGCCTCCGGCTTTCTCGCCACCACGTGATCAATTGGCAACAGGAATTTCAGATTCCGCTTCTTCGCCTCTGCCAGCAACTGTTTGGCGAGTTCAACTTTGTCGGCCTCGAGCAGCGACTTACCGATCTCCTGTCCCTGCGCCTTCAGGAACGTATAGGCCATTCCGCCGCCGATGATCAGCGAATTCACCTTGTTCATCAGGTTCTTGATCACGCCAATTTTGTCGCCCACCTTGGCGCCGCCCAGTATTGCAACGAACGGCTCTTCGGGATGTTCCAGCGCCTTGCCCAGATACTTCAGTTCCTTTTCCATGAGCAACCCGGCGGCGGACTGCTTCATGAACTTGGTCATCCCCACGGTCGATGCATGGGCTCGATGAGCAGTCCCAAACGCGTCATTAACGTAATATTCCGCTAGGTTTGCGAGTTGCCGGGCGAACTTCTCGTCGTTGGCTTCTTCCTCCGCGTGGAAGCGCAGGTTCTCCAACAGCAGCGTCTGTCCCTTTTCCAGTTGCGTTGCAACTTCCTCCGCCTCGGGCCCCACGCACTCGGGACAGAAGCCGACGTTCTCACCTCGCGCCAGTTCCTTATCCAGCAGCATCCGCAGACGCTCCGCCACCGGCTTCATGCTCATCTTGGGATTGGGTTTGCCCTTCGGCCGGCCAAGATGCGAAGCCAGGATCAGGCGCGCCCCATGGCGCAGCGCGTACTCGATGGTGGGCAAAGTTTCGCGAATGCGAGTGTCGTCCATGACGCGCCCGTCATCCAGCGGCACATTGAAGTCGACGCGCATAAAAACGCGGTTGCCATTGAGCGGAAGATCACGAATGGAGAGCTTGGACATTGCTGGTCGTCCTTCTTCAGGTGAACTGAGAGGTAGAGGGTGCCCAATCCTAACGCCGCGTTCTTTGCGGCGTTAGGATGGGCTCCGCAATAGCTACAGACCCTTACCGGCGATATAGTTGATCAGGTCGCGCACGCGGCAAGAGTATCCCCACTCGTTGTCGTACCAGGAGATCACCTTCACGCAGTTGCCGCCGACCACCATCGTACAGGGCGCATCGACGATCGAGGAGCGCGAGTCGCCCTTGTAGTCGGACGATACTAGTTCGTGCTCTTCGTATCCCAAATAGCCCTTCAACGGCCCCGACTCCGTCGCTTTTTTCAGCGCCGCGTTGACTTCTTCCTTGGTCGTTTTCTTCTCGACCCATGCTACGAAGTCGACCACTGAGACATTGGGTGTCGGCACGCGCATGGAAAATCCATCAATCTTGCCGCCGAGTTCCGGAATCACAAGCTTCAGCGCCTTTGCGGCCCCGGTCGTGGTCGGAATCATCGACAGTGCCGCCGCACGCGCGCGCCGCAGGTCCTTGTGCGGGAAGTCGAGAATCACCTGATCGTTGGTATAGGAGTGAATCGTCGTCATGGTGCCGCTGACGATCTTGAACTGGTCCTGGATCACTTTGGCGACGGGCGCCAGGCAGTTCGTGGTGCACGAAGCATTCGAAATAACGTTGTGCTTCGCTCCATCATATTTCTCGTGATTCACGCCCAGCACCAGCGTGATGTCCTCATTTTTTGCTGGAGCCGAGATGATGACCTTCTTCACCGGCCCGCGCAGGTGCTTCTTGGCGTCGTTGGCATCGGTGAAGCGTCCCGTCGACTCGATCACGACCTGCGCTCCCACCGACTCCCAAGGCAGCGCCGCGGGATCTTTTTCTTTGAAGACCTTGATCGTCTTGCCGTCGACCGTAATGCTGTCGGCTCCCGCGGAAACTTGATTGGGAAGATTGCCCAGCACCGAGTCGTACTTCAGAAGATGAGCCAGAGTTTTCGGATCCGTCAGGTCGTTGACCGCGACGAAATCCAGGTTTGAATCCTTCAGCGAAGCGCGCAGCACGTTGCGGCCAATTCGTCCGAAGCCGTTAATGCCTACTTTGATAGCCATGTTTCCTCCGTAAATTTATGAGGGCGTAATCAGGTTCAGCTGACGATTGAGTTGTAAACCTTTGATGTTAGCAGGGAAGTGGAACCAACGTAAATGACGACGGTCTGCTTTGGGACACCCACGGTTCCAATCACGGAATCCCGTGTGCCAAGTCACTGACAAGTGGAAGCGCGGAGCTTTCTACCACAGTCCATGTAGGGACAGCCGCCTCGGCTGTCGGATCGAGCGCAGTTCGATCAAGTTTTATGCAAGTAGCTAGTAACCTGACCATCGGGCCTCCGGCCAGAAGGACAGCCGAGGCGGCTGTCCCTACACAAATCGTCTGTGACTTCGGTCACTCCTACCCGCGACCCTTATCACTGCCCACGAACGCCTCCCATCCTTTAATAGACCTGCGGAGAAAATGGTGCTGAGCGGCACCGCCGCACATCCCCAACCAAGAAGGCGCCCATGGTCAACGACGACGTTGTGAAGTGCCCGCTATGCGGCGGGTTCACCCATATCGAACAGACCGAACTGCGGGAGGCATTGAAGAATCCTCGTCTGCGCGAGCAAGTCGAACTTTACATCGCGCAGCTGCTGAACTCCCCGGGGGAAGATCTCACCGCCGTCGGCGCCGCCCAGGCAGGCCGCAGTTTCCAGAAGGACGTTCATAGCTGGAACCCCTGCGTGCCCATGTGGAAGAGAAGCGCGAAAGAGTAGGTAATCGCCACGGCAGATTCCACGCTCACCACAGAACGTGACCCTAATCACAGCCCGCTACGCAGCCCAGCGATATACCCAAGAGTGTGCATGCGCACCCTTGGCCATAGTTCGCGCCGGCGAAACGCAGGGAGGAAATTATGTTAATCAGCAAGCAGCAGGCCCTCGACTATCACAATGGGTCTCGCCCAGGAAAAATTGAAGTCACACCCACTAAGCCCTGCCGAACGCAGCGCGACCTCAGTTTGGCCTATACGCCGGGCGTCGCCGAACCTTGCCTCGAAATTCAGAAAAATCCGCACGACGCTTTCAAATACACCGGCCGCGGCAATCTGGTCGCCGTCCTGAGCAATGGAACCGCGGTGCTTGGCCTGGGCGACATCGGCGCCCTCGCTGGTAAGCCCGTCATGGAAGGCAAAGCGGTCCTGTTCAAACGTTTCGCCGACGTCGACGTTTTCGACATCGAAGTCAACAGCCACAATCCCGAAGAAATCATCAAGCTCTGCCAGTTGCTCGAGCCCACTTTCGGCGGCATCAATCTCGAAGACATCAAGGCTCCCGATTGCTTCCAGATCGAAGAAACCTTACGCAAGACCATGAAGATTCCCGTCTTCCACGACGACCAGCACGGAACCGCGATTATCTCCGGCGCGGCCCTGCTCAACGCTCTGGAAGTCGTCGGCAAGGACATTCGCAAAGTGCGCGTAGTTTTCAACGGCGCTGGTGCAGCCGGCATTGCCTGCGCCGAGCACTACGTGCGCCTGGGAGTGAAGCGCGAAAACATCCTTCTCTGCGACACCAAGGGTGTCGTCTACAAAGGCCGCAAAGACGGCATGAATAAATACAAAGAGCGCTTCGCGCAAGACACCAAGCTGCGCACTCTTGCCGAAGCCATGGTTGGCGCGGACGTCTTCGCCGGACTGTCGGTAAAAGATGCGATCAATCAAGACATGGTCCGTTCCATGGCAGCCGACCCGATCGTCTTCGCCATGGCGAACCCCGATCCCGAGATTACCTACGAAGACGCCAAGGCCGCTCGTCCCGATGTGATCATCGCCACCGGGCGCTCCGACTATCCCAACCAGGTCAACAACGTGCTCGGATTCCCGTTCATCTTCCGCGGGGCACTCGACGTGCGCGCCACCGCCATCAACGAAGAAATGAAGCTGGCAGCCACTCACGCGCTCGCCGACCTTGCCAAGGAAGACGTTCCCGACTCCGTTTGCCGCGTCTATGGAGTGCCCCGCCTGCAGTTTGGCCGCGAGTATCTCATTCCCAAGCCTTTCGATACACGCGTGCTGGTTTGGGAAGCGTCGGCCGTAGCCGAAGCCGCCATGCGCAGCGGAGTCGCGCAGGAGCCCGTCGATCTCAAGACTTATCGCACTCAACTTGAGCGCCGCTTGGGCAAGGCCTACGAAGTCTCGCGCACTATGATTCACAAAGCACAAGCCAATCCCAAGCAGGTTGTGTTTCCCGAGGGCGACAACGAAAAAATCCTGCGCGCCTGCCACGTGCTGGTCGAAGAAAGAATCGGTCATCCCATCTTGCTCGGCGATCCCACAAAAATTCAAAACCGCGCGCAGGAACTTGGAGTCAACCTGGCCGGCATGAAGATTGTCGATCCGGCGGCTTCGGACCACCATGAGTCCTATGTTCTGGAATTGTTCCGCTTGCGGCAGCGTCGCGGCGTCACTCTTCAGGAGGCCGAGACCCTGATCGATGACCGCAATGTCTTTGGCTCCATGATGGTCCACATGGGCGATGCCGACGCGCTGGTCTCCGGCGTGACCCAGCATTTTCCTGACACCATTCGTCCCGCGCTGCAGATTGTTCGCATGCGCGAGGGCCTGCACCGCGTCTCTGGTTGCTACGCCGTCATCACCCGCAAAGGAGAAATCTTCTTCCTCGCCGACACCAGTGTGAATATCGAACCTACAGCGGAAGACTTGGTAGAGATCGCGCTCTGCACTGCGCATATGGCGCGCCGCTTTGATTTGATTCCGCGCGTAGCCATGCTGTCGTTTTCCAGTTTCGGCGGCGTCGACCATCCCATCTGCACGAAGGTGCGCAAGGCGGTGGAAATGATCAAGTTCGCCGATCCCACACTGATCGTCGACGGAGAGATCATGGCCGACGAGGCTCTCTCTCCCGAGATCATCGAAGAGCAGTATCCCTTCAGCTCTCTGAAGGGCGGCGCCAACGTGCTGATTTTCCCCGATCTCTCTTCGGCCAACATTGCAACGAAACTGGTGGCGAAGATTGGCGGCGGCGAACTCATCGGCCCAATTCTGATGGGCATGAGCCGTCCCGTCCATGTGCTGCAGCGCTCGGCAACAGTCGAAGTGGTAGTAAACGTAGCCGCCATCGCGGTAGTGGATGCGCAAGAAAACGACACGTATTCGCATCCTCACGTGCACGTCTCAGTCGAGCCCGAACTAGTAGGCGAAGACTGATCGGCAAAGTAGAGGCGCGAGCAAAGTAGCGCCGGCGCCCCGCCGGCTGTCGCGGGAGCTTGCCCTGAGCTTGTCGAAGGGGCGTCTCGCCCGCGCACCGCTTGAGCGCCAGCACAGCAGGAGGAACCGTCACCTATGTCGACGCTCTGGAAATCTCGCTACGCGCAGCGCACGCTGGGAATCAAAAGCTCCGCCATCCGCGAGCTTCTGAAAGTCACGCAGAAGCCGGAGATCATCTCCTTCGGCGGCGGACTCCCCGCACCCGACGTTTTCCCGGTCAAGCGCTTCGAAGACGCCTGCCACAAAGTCCTCACCGAGCACGGCGCGCAGGCTCTGCAATACGGCACCACCGAAGGCTACCAACCCCTGCGCGAGATGATCGCGCGCAACCTCGCCCGCTACCGAATCATCGCCAGCGCTGACAATGTCCTTATCACCTCCGGCTCGCAACAGGCTCTCGATCTGATCGGCAAGCTGCTCATCAATCGCGGCGACCGCGTACTCGTTGAGGCCCCCACATACTTAGGCGCTCTGCAGGCCTTCAATGTCTACGGCGCGCAATACGTCTCCGTTGCGGTCGACGACGACGGACTGCTCACCGATCAGCTCGATCCCAGCCTGCGCGCCGGGCCCAAGTTCATGTACGTCCTGCCGAATTTCCAGAATCCCGCAGGAGTTACCCTATCGGAAGGCCGGCGCCACCAGCTCATTCTCCTCGCCGACAAATACGGCATCCCCATCATCGAAGACGATCCTTACGGCCAGTTGCGTTACGAAGGTGAGCACATTCCCCCGCTCGTCGTCCTCGACCGCGAGAACCTGCGCCGCGACAACGGCTTCACCCTCGGCAACGTCATTTACCTCAGCACCTTCTCAAAGACTCTTGCGCCGGGAATCCGCCTGGCGTGGATCGTCGCCCCCGAAGACGTGATCAGCAAGCTGGTACAACTGAAGCAGGCGGCCGACCTGCACACCTCGACCTTCGCCCAATATGTTGTGTATGAAGTCGCTCGTGACGGATTCCTCGACCAGCACGTCAAGTTGATCCGGCAAGTCTATCGCGAGCGCCGCGACGTTATGCTCAACTCTCTGCACCAGTACTTCCCCCCGGAAGTTACCTGGACTCATCCTCAGGGCGGCCTGTTTCTGTGGGCAACGATGCCGGAAGGCACCGATTCGCAGTCCCTTCTCCGTTCTGCGCTGGCGGAAAATGTGGCTTTCGTCCCCGGCGATAGTTTCTACGCCGAGAACAGTCACGAGGGCGGCCGCCACATGCGCCTGAACTTCTCCTACTGCCAGCCAGAGCAAATTCACGAAGGCATCCGCCGCCTCTCCGTAGCGGTGAAGATGCAACTGCGCGCGAACCATCACGCTTCGCCAGTGAGGTAAAGCCGTTGCCAGTAGAGTCGGGTCGCAGCCCCGGCGGCAAGGCAAGTATGGGACAGCCGCCCTCGGCTGTCCGCCGGGCGCCAGCCCGGCATCTTTCGTCAGCAGTTCCGGTGACCACAATCACATTTTCCGGTGACGCAAAACACCGCCCGATCCGCCCCCAAGACCCATCCTGTAATTGCCCAAACTGTCGTCAAGTTGGGCAAGCCGACAGCTGATGGCTGAAACCTGACAGCTGTTTTGCGGAGGTGCTCTATGACGGTCTCGGTACTGATTGCTCTTGCCGTCGTCACTCTCGCGGTAGGTCTCTTTGTCTTTCGCGCTATCCCCGGAGTCCGCGCCTACTTCGACTACCGCGGAAAGCGGATCATCACCTGTCCAGAAACTCACACGGCCGCGGCCGTCAACGTCGCCGCCGGAGAAGCCGCTGTAGGAGCCTTCCTCACCGAGCCCACGCTTCGCCTGAAAGAATGTTCACGCTGGCCCGAGCGCCAGGACTGTGGCCAGGAATGCCTGCAGCAGATCGAAACCGATCCCGCAAACTGCCTGATGTGGAATATCGTCTCGCAGTGGTATGAAGGGAAGAACTGCGTGTTTTGCCACAAACCGATCGGCTCGCTTCATCATCTCGATCACGCGCCCGCATTGTTAGGGCCGGATTTCAAGACTGCGGAGTGGAGAGAGTTCCGCCCCGAGCAGCTTCCCGAAGTCTTCTCCAGATATCAAGCGGTTTGCTGGAATTGCCACGTGGCGGAAACCTTCCGCCGCCTGCATCCTGAACTGATCGTCGACCGGCCCGTTGAATCCAGGCAGATGATGTAGGAATCTGCCTAACCTACGCGCGGCGAGGCGTGAACAATTCCCGGATGTTGCTCTGACGGAGTGTATGACACGAGCGGGCGCTCTAAGGCACGGAATTTGCAGTCTCGCGGTTACGCTTGCGGAATACTCTACGCTGAATGTCAGGCCAAAACTCATCAAAGAGGCCGCCCAAAGTGCCATATCCCAAAGCAATCGTCGCCCGGCTCAAGGTCAGCACCGCACCTCGATCATTTTCATAGACAGGGATCGCTGGGGTAGTGGACGTGGCCGGAATTGTGCGAATCAGCGAGTTTCCCGGATAGTACAAATTCGAAATCGCCCCGCTGGTGAATGCTCCCAGCACGTTCGAAAAATTGAATTGTCGTCCACCTTTGTCCGTGTGACAGACAAATTCCTGTTTCAGGCCGTAGACCAATCGATGTCCATAGCCGCCTTCACCCAGCCGAAAGTATCTGGGATCTTCCTTCAACACGACGGGATAAAAATAATTACTCCAGAAGCCGGAAGAAACTTCATCCGCCAGCGAAGCTCCGAAACGTTTCCCGTAGCCCTGCGCCCCCTGACCATAGGCAGGAAATTCGTTCTGCCCCTGGCTTAACGCTGCCTGCACCCCGACGACGCCGATCGTCACCGGATCGAACGCCGACTTAGCGAACAAATGAAATTTCTCGCCTCGCGTCAATGCAGGCGCATCCTGCCGGCTGGTCACGCCAAACTGTGGCAGCACGCCGAGAGCGCGTTGCGATTGTTCCTTACGCTCGATCTCTTTTTCTTTCTGCGACTTGATTCCCGAACTTTTGTCTGCTCGCGAAGCAGGCGCCTCTGGCCGTGGACTTGGAGTCGGCTCCGACTTCTGATCCTGGGGCGAACTCTGCTGTCCCGCAGAAAGGCCGCAGCCCACGCTCAGCACGATAACCGCCAAGAACAGTTGGACCAAGACCTCCAACTGTCTGGGCTTTTTCGCAGATAGAGTGTCTGGATTCAAAACAGTGATTACCTTACGGATGACGATGGAGCACATGCGTCGCAATGTCAGGCCAGAACTCGCGAAACGTGTTCGTGAGCGCATCCCTCCCCATCGCCCATCCATATTTCACCGCTAGTGCCCCCGCGGTACGATCCGAGCTGGGGTAATAGGAGAGTGAGATTCCCTGGGCAGCCGCTCGCCCGAAAATTTCGGACGCGTTCAGGGTATTGTTGCCATTGTAATCGGGGGTAATCAGAATCCGAGTCGCCGCATAAATCGCGCGTTTCAGAAACTTGCCCTCGCCCATGGCATAGTAGCGCTCGTCCTCATGCAACACGGTGGGAAAGGCAAAAATCACCATGTAATTGCCCACTGTCTTGTCGACAAAACCGTGCCAGTAATATTGTCCGAACCCGGGCATGCCTTCCCCCAACTTCGGATGTGCGTCTGACCACTCCGCGAAGGCCGAGGTGATGCCCACGAATACAAACGAGGAGTAATCGAAACTGTTCAGCGTGGCGATCTTGAATGCCTCCTTCGGCGTTGGCGGTGGAGGGGTCGCACCCGCGCTTACCGCGCGGTAGTTGGGCATAATCCCCAAGATTCGTTTGGGTTGTTCCTTCGAAGGCGGTGCCCCAGCCGTGGCCGGAGCCTGGTCCTTAACCGCCGACGGGGCGGATGGCACCGTCGGATCCGCGGCAGGCGCCTGTGGTTGGCTCTGCGTCGACGAATCTCCACTCGATGGCGGGATGCCTTCTTGTGCGACAGCCAATAACGGCAAAAGGCTAGCGAGCACAACACCCGCCGCAAGTCTTGCGGCAAACTTAGTAGACAAGAATTTTCCTCGACATAGAATCAGTCCCCCGCTGCTTTGAACGATAGATGCGCCGTTTGGAACTGGAGATTTCTTTTATTCTATCAATCCTGCGACATCCTTCTTCTTCGAACTATTAACGATTTACATTCGTTTACAACACTTTCGGCCGTGTCCTGAAGGCACAGACTCCCGAAAAGAAAAGAGCGACCGAAATTTCCAGCCGCCCTCTCATCTTGACTATGCCTCACCTTAGAAGTGGAACCCCAGTTCCGCCGTTAGCGTTCTGGGTGTGACGTAGTGCGTTCCGCTAAATGTGGAGAGGAAGTTGTAGAGTGCGTACTTGTTGGTCACATTGATGGCCGTGAGGCGCACGCTGACTTTATATTTGTCGCCCTTAAAAATGTTGTCGTGCCCGATCGCGACGTCAAACAAACTTCGCGCCGCAATTCGCGCAGGATTCTTATCATCGTTCTCCGTGTTCGGAGCCGGTACCTGCAACAGACTGGATCCGAATTGCGATACCGGACACGGATTGGGCAGCGGCCGTGTCGGAGTCGCGCGTGCGGCGCCACAAAAAAGTCCCGCTTCGAATTCCTGGTCGGCCGTTAACGGAACCCCGAACGAATCCGTCATCGCGATCGCTCGAGCGCCGCTGGAATCGGTCGTGGTCTGCGCGCAATTCCCACCGTAGCAGGGAGTCTGCCCGGCCACCTGCCCACTGTCATACCGCCAGTTGAATCCGAACCACGGGCCCGCGTTCCAGGGTTGATATTGCAGATGCGTGGTCGAATTGAACTTCTCATCGTGGTCAATCCGGAATGGAGTCGAACCAGAAGCCAGCACGGTGGACGGTACCGCTCCCGCTCCCCCAATCTGCGGCGTGAAGAACCGCGCCGCCACGCTGGAGAAGACTGCCAGCGCTGAGAACCCGTGCAAGTTCGGAACGCTCACGCGCCCCGCATATCCCGGAATCTTCGACCGCTCCCATTCCACCGGAAATGTAATCGGTGTATTGCCCAGAATGCTGAAGTCATAACCATTATGGGTGTACTTCCAAATGTATTCGCCGGAGAATACGAGATAGCGCCCAAATGCCTGCTGGATTCCCGCATGAAACTCGTTGCGCCAGCCCGGAGCCAGCGGAGTTGGCTGTCCCGCTTCAAAGCATCCCAATAGCGGATTCAGCACTGTGTTATTGCACCCGGTGCTGGAAAGAATCAGGTTCTCATTAAACGGAGTTTCCAACACGCGCGCATACGAAACCCGCAGCACGGTTTTGGTCTTCTTTATGTTGTAGGCGACCCCAAGACGTGGCTCGGCCTCCCGATGGGTAGAAAGGCCATTGTAAAAGTCCCCGCGTAGCCCGAGGTTGAAGGCCCAGCTTCCCTTGGTGATGTTGTCCTCGAGATAGAGGGCAAACTCCTTCACGTCTGTGTGGCCGTTGAAATTATAGAGATCGCCTCCACCGGGTTGGGTCAAATCGTAGGGGAACAAATCCGTACATGGCGAATCGATCGCCTGGTGCGTGACGCTGTTGTAGCAGGGATTGCCATTTGTGTCCGTCAGCGACGGTAGAAGCGTCGGGTCGACGACGCCCAGTCGGTCGTTTTCGTTGAGAAAAGTTTGCTGATAAACCGCTCCCGCCTTCAGATTGTGAATCCCTTTAACGTACGACAACTGCGAACGCAGGCCGGCGTTGGTTAGTGTCCGATCCTGTCCCACCGTTTCCCGCTGCAGGTTTGTCGGGCCGAGATCAGCGAACGGGTTGCCGCTCGGATAGTAATTAAAGTGGTCGCGCCGGACGAAAGCGCCCAGCGTGAACACCGAGTTTGAATTGATGAGCCGTGTCCAAGACGGCGCAATGTTGAAAGTCTGAATCTGCGAGCGCTGGTCGGACGGGCCTACGACGTTCCCGTTGGGATCAAGCCCGCCATTATTGACTACAACCCCGTTCCAGGGAGTGGCATTTTGCGCGTCGAAAGTGTTCGGTGTCTGGAACCACGAACGTGTGTACTCGAAGTTAACGTGCAGTGAGTCCGCCGCGGAAAGCTGATAGTCCACGCGATCAAACAGATTTTCCTCGTTCCCCTTGTCATGCATCACAACAAACTCAGGAGGATCGAGAAATCGTCCGCTATTTAGACCACTCGCCGAAATGAAATTTCCCCAGCTCTTGCCCCCATAGGCCATGTTGAACGCAACGTTCGAGGTTCCAAAGGAACCATAGGAAGCCGTCAGGCTCCCGTGCGGCGTCGTGACACCCTGTCCCGACTGCGTCGTGACATTAATGACGACGCTAGTCTTGTCCCCGTATTCCGCGGGCGGCGCTCCTGAGATTACTTCCATCGACTGAATCGCATCCATGGGAATCTGGTTGGAGAAGACTTTGCTCTGCTGATCGGTGATCGGCTGCCCATCCACGGAAAAAGAATTTTCAGCGTGATCGCCCAAACCTTGAAAGAGCCCATTGGAGTCGGCCGAAATGCCTGGGGTAGCCAACGTAACCAGCGAACTTACCGACGACGATTGGCTTTCCAGCGGCAGCTTATTGAATAGATTCCTGTCCACGTCGGTGTGGAACGTCGGATCGTTCTCGATCAGATCTCCGGCTTCCGCTGCCACCGTGACCTGTTCCGTGGAAGTCGCCACTTGCAGTTTGACGGCAACATTGAGCGGAACCGAGGAGCGTGGTTCCACGTCTTGCGCTTGGGCCGCAAATCCCGGCGCCGTGACCGTAAGGTGATATGGGTTGAAAGGAATGTTCGTGAACTCGAATTTCCCGGAGTTGTCCGTGGTAGTCGACCGGTCAAACCCGCTTACTGGATTGCGAACTTCTACAGTCGCGTTTGGCACCACCGCGCCGGTCGAATCAACCACCGTGCCACTGATCGAACCAGAGTTTCCCGTAGACTGTGCCCAGCCGGCGGCGGCCATGAAAGTGGCGGCGAAAATGGCGATCAAACGCCATTTGTAAAGAGTAGGCATTGCATCCTCCTGAGGATGAAGAGAGTAGGGAATCGCCGGCACGAGTGCCGGAGGTCGAATCGGGTGAGTCCCTACAGGACAGGAGGGCCGCGAATGCCCAGGTCAGAAAAATCGAACCGGGTCTTCGCGTTGACGTCTTCTTCTCGTAGCAAACCGATCGCGGCAAATTCCGGAGCGGTCGGGCTGGAACCTAAGGTGGGGCTGGCGCTGTGCGCTACTACGCAAACCGAGCATGAAGCCGAGTCTCTCTGGGTTGGGTGATGATGGGTAGACTCCGCCGCCGCCGTCCACAACATCAGGGACAGGCACAGCCATGTCGACCATCGTATCCACAACCGCATTACTTACCGGACCACGCTTTCCTGCTTTGGGATTAGACTCTTCGAAGCTTATAAGGGTTATCCACCCCAAGGCAATCTCGGGCAAGTTACTATAGAGACAAGCGCTTCGTAAGACCTTGGAGTCGCGCGGCACTAAAAAAGATTCGAGAAATCCACCGGCGCAGCCGCGGAGCGGCGAAAGAATGCAGCCCACAGCGCAAGCTGTGGGGTAGCCCCCGGAAGAGATCAAAAAGCCCCGGAGGGGCGAAAGAACCGAACCACTCAAAACG
Organism: uncultured Acidobacteriaceae bacterium; assembly: GCA_937879855.1. GTDB lineage: Bacteria > Acidobacteriota > Terriglobia > Terriglobales > Acidobacteriaceae > Sulfotelmatobacter. The sequence goes on from CALFMO010000032.1 coordinate 183,382, forward strand.
CACTAATATCCAAACGCGAGGAAATCATGGCAGAACCAACCTACGAAGAACTGAAAGCCAAACTCTCCCAACTCGAAAAAGAAGTCGAAACCAAAAAGCGTTCCGGCGACCTGATCTTCAAAGTCGGCGAAAAAGGCGGTGTCAGCGTCTACGGCCTCGGACGTTTCCCAGTCACCCTCTACTACGAACAATGGAACCGCCTGCTGGGCGCTGCCAACGAGATCAAGTCCTTCATGGAAGAAAACAAGTCCAAGCTAAAACTCAAAGACCAGTCGTAATTAAAAAGAAAACCGGGTGCCCCACCCTTGTCCCGCCGTTTTGTGGCAGGACAGGGTGGGGATTTTGACGTTTCGTTTTTCTTCACGAACATCTCACCGAATCATTTCCTGCTGAGGACGCCACGTTCTGCAAAACCTTCTTGACAAATATATATACTAACTAATATATATACTCTCCATGACCAAGGTGGACCCGAACTCCTTCCTCCCCCTCAAGACCCAGTGGTTCCATATCATGCTCTCCCTCGCCGGCGGGGAGCAGCACGGCTACGGAATCATGCAGGAAGTCCTGAACCGCACCACCGGAAAAGTGCGCCTGTGGCCCGCCACGCTCTATGGATCGATCAAGCGCCTGATCGAAGCCGAACTCATCGCCGAATCCGACGACCGCCCCGCTCCCGAGCATGACGACGCCCGCCGCCGCTATTACCGCCTCACACCGCTCGGCCGCCGTGTGCTTGACGCGGAGTGCGAGCGCCTCCAGGAATTGGTTCGCGCCATTCAAATGAAGCGAAGGATGGTAACGGAATGAATCTCGCATTGCGCATCTACTGCCGCTTGGCCCAGGCCTTTCCTCACGAATTTAGACTGGCCTATGGCGACGAAGTCATGCAGCTGGGCGAAGACGTCGTCGAAGACATCGCCAAAAGACACGGTGTATTTGGACTGATCCGCCTGATCGCGGACATCGCGATTCGCCTGCCCATCGAATATCTCACCGAGATGCGCCACGATATGCGCTACGCAACGCGAGCGCTCATGAAGTCACCGGGATTCGCCCTGGTCGGAATCATCTCGATGGGCCTTGGAATTGGCCTGACCACCAATGTGTACAGCTCAAGGTGGGCGTTGCTGACGCGCGAGCTGCCGTCAGCGACCAACGCCAAGCGCCTGGTGATGCCCGACAAACCGGTTTCGTATTACTACATCGAGCAATATCGCGAGCAAAAGAATCTGCTGACCGGCGTGGCCGCGCTTCAGAACGGTGTCCCATTCAACGTCAGCCTGCAGGCACGCACAGACGCGAACCCACAGCGCATCTTCGGACAACTTGTATCCCCGAATTACTTCTCCGTGCTCGGCATAGCACCCCAGCGTGGACGACTGCTTAGTCCCGACACGGACAAGCCCGGCGACGCGCCTGTGGTCGTGATTAGCGACCGTTTCTGGCGCACTCGCCTAAACTCTTCGCCCGACGTGGTGGGCCAAACCTTGCGCCTGAACCACCAAACAGCAACCATCGTAGGAATCACGCCCGAGAATTTCGATGGCGCTCTTTCCTTGTATCCGTCCGAGCTTTTCGTTCCCACCACCGTGCCGGCCACGCTGGCGCCGGAACTGGCCAACGATGTACTGCACCAACGCAACGCCAGGGAATTTCTGGCAATGATGTGCCTCGCCCCCGGCGTCACCATCGATCCCGCCGAGGCCGCGCTCGATGTAATCACGCGCCACTTGGACGAACAGGATCCGTCCGCCCCACCGCAGGCCGACAAGGCCAAACGCGTTGTCCTGCTTCCGGCCGGAACTCGGACTCCGATCCCCCGAAATCTGAAGCTCGTAGTCGCCGCATTCTTTGCCGTAATGATGGGCCTGATTATGACCATCGCTTGTATGAACCTGGCGACCATGCTGCTCGCCCGCGGCGTCAATCGCCGCAAGGAGTTGGCGATTCGCCTGGGAATCGGTGCCAGCCGCTTCCGCTTGATCCGTCAGATGATCAGCGAAGGCATTGTGCTCTCGCTGCTGGGCGGCGTCGCAGGATTCGCGCTCGCCTACGGCCTCTCGATCCTGAACGCGCAACTGCCGCAACCCGCTGCTGCGCCCCTCGCGCCCGACGTTACACTGGATTGGCGCGCCGCCGTCTTCGCATTCGCCGTCGCTATCCTGTGCGGCACTGTATTCAGCCTTGCGCCCGCCTTTCAATCCACCAAAACCGATATAGCAAGCGCCCTCAAGGAAGGCTCGGCTCTTCAGTTGCCAGGTTATCGCCGTTTCAGCCTGCGCAATCTGGCCGTGGTAGCGCAGGTTACAGGGTCGCTCATGCTGCTGTTGATCACTGGTTTTCTGGTGGTGGGCCTGAGCCGCGCCAACAACATCGAAACCAAGTTCGATCCCAGGACGATGGTCCTCGTATCCCTCGATCCCGTGCGTGACGGCTACACTCCCGAAAAGGCGGAGGCTCTCTTCGAGAAACTTCCCGAACGCCTGCGCGCTTCTGGCATCGTGCGCGGCTTTGCCCTGGCGGCCCAGCCGCCATTCGCCGTCAAAGACGATGATGAAACCATTCCCTTGACTGCGGAAGACTCGCACGACGCATCAAGAGTGCAGATAACGGCATTAGAAGAACCCGTAGGCGCCGGCTATTTTGCGTTGTTGAGCGAGCCCATGCTCGCCGGCAGGGACTTCGAGGACTTCGATCAACGGAACCTCGACCAATTAAATCCGGATCAACCGGGCCAGACCGCCGCTTCGAAGACCGTGCCTGCGATACTGAACGAAAGCGCGGCTCGCGGCTTTTTTAAAAATACGAATGCAATTGGCCAGCATTTCAGGGACTCCAAACGATCCTACAAAGTAGTCGGCGTGGTGCGGGATATTAAGGACGGAAGCGGCGCCCGGCTACCGATCGTCTACATGCCGCTTTCGCGTCATGATTTCGCGCATCCGCCAGCCGGGGGCATCACCGTGATTGCTCGTTCGGATGCAGGACAGGACGCGCTGAGCGGCATTCGCAACGTGATTGCTTCTATCGATCCCAATCTTAGCCTCTTCGATGTGCAAACCCTCAGCGAATACCTGCAGTTCAGCCGTTACCTCATGTGGTCGGCTCTGCGCACCTACGGAGGCATCGGCTTGTTCGGCCTCATACTCTCCGCAATCGGGCTCGCGGGTGTCACGGGCTATGCGGTGGCGCAACGCCGCCGCGAGATTGGAATTCGCATGGCACTCGGCGCGCGCAAGGGACAGGTGCTGTGCCTCGTGCTGCGGGAAGGAACGGCTCTCATCGCGCTGGGTACGATCCTGGGATTTCTCGGCTCGTTTGCGCTCTCAAGAATGCTTTCTTCCGTGAGCAGCCAATTTGCCGACACCTTCCAAATCGGCACCAACGATCCCCGCCTGCTCTTCGGTGCGCCGCTGCTGCTGGCGACGTTGGCCCTGCTAGCTTGTTACGTCCCAGCCCGCACCGCCGCCAAAATCGATCCGCTAAAGGCATTGCGCGAGGGATAAATTGAAGCCAGAGGTTGAGTCCCCTGGTTCCGATGCAGAGGTCATAGCGGAATGATTTCAACGATAGCTCGCGTCCGCTTCGAAAAATCTCGTCGGTATCCTGGACAATCGCAGGAGCCCGCGGTAGAACGACTCGGAATCACTGCCATCCAGCCTTACACCACGCCATCGAGCTGATAAACCGTCTGTCCTCAGCCTATTCTCAAGCATCGAATTGCGAGTCAGGGAACAATTGCCGGGGCCGACGTCCCATCGGACCATTTGCCAACCCAGACCATGAAAATAGTCGCCCGTTCTTCCGGGTCATTCGACGCCAAAACCGGCGACTCGGGCAGATTGGCGCCCCAACTTTTCGTCGCGTCGCCAGGAACAAGAAACATCAGATGTGGATGCCAGCTCTTGCCGCGGTCGTTTAAGTACTGTTGCTTCGACATCATGTAGCACATGGCTCCCGGCTCCAGTTCAGGCAACTCTTTTTTATCCAATGCCGATGCAGTCGCCTCGATGATCTCGGTCTTGGATTTTCCTGTCACCACCAGTTTGGTCTTCATCAAGAAGATAGGCGCAAAGGTTCTGGCGGCTGCCGGATTGAAGCAAATGGGGGAACGCACTTTGGGATTCCAGAACTCCGCATCATCGGTAGCGGCGCCCCATGATCGTTCCACCAGGCAGAGAAAGCCATTCGTGCCCTTCACTGTGGTCGTGTATCCCTTTGTTCCCAGCACCATCACTTCGGCTGCGTCCGAAACCGATGCTGGGGCAGCGCTGCGAGCCAGCGCGATTTCAGAATTCCCGTCGGCGATTAAATACTGATCGAGAGCAGCCATTGCCGGATAGGAAAACTTCTCGGCCTGCGCTCGTGCCCAGCAGGGTACGACGGCCAAAACAAGCTGGACGAGAAATGCTAACGCAAGAAAACCAAGTATCTTCTTCTGCATAGAACTCCCCGGTACGCGTCTTCGCTTCAGGCTTGGCAACACTGGTGAAATCGCCAGCAATATTGCCGTCGATATTACATCAAAGGGCCGGTTAAACCCGGAATCTCGCGAATCGAAAATGCACTCGGCCGGCTCCGCTGTACGAGGGAATATCAGCCTGGCGGTTCACTGGGGCCGTTTGGGGCGTCAGAAACCATTTCTAAAGCCTAAATCGAAGCGGGGTGAATGGGGAGCGTCAACGACTGGAAATGACCCCATCCGAAAAACCGCAGACCCCTATGTTTCGCGAAATCCCCGCTGTCGCAATAATCTACTGTGATGCAAACGTATTTTCCTCACAGTAACTTGTGATAACGCCTGGTTTCGACAGTTAGGTGTCCGAAGCAGACTCACCCGAGCAGTATGTGTCTAGGAACAATTCGACGCCGAAGTCACCCAATTCTTCGAGGAGTGAGGGAGAAAAAGTCGGACCGCCATTGAAGCTGGACGTAAAGTGTCCGCAAAATAGGGACACTTTGAACTGGTGCTGGTAGTCCCGCAGGGTCGCTTGACGAGAAGCGAACATTGACAGAAGGGCTTGCAGTCCCTGTTCCAGCGAGCGCCATTCCCGTCCTCTATTATCGGCCTTAACCTCATACTCCCACATCGACTCGTCCCACGCCGAACCCCCACCGGGACGCGCCTGTCCTTCGATTCTGACTTGCGTAGGTTCTATGCCGAGTTCCGAGGTGATTGTGGACGGGTCCAACGTTTTGCCGCTAATTCGCAATGAAACCAGATAGGAGTGCATGCCTGTCGATTATCGCAGCATCTCGGCACCGGTTGCGCCAACTCCAACACGTAACTGGCGAAACATCCCCGTTACACTCACCGACGCCAACCAGGGGTTTTGAGCGCTATCGCCTGGTAACAACAGTTACCTGTAATTGAACGGGGCTTCGAGGTAAGGTGTCCAGTATGAGACCCGGCATTCTATTCACTCTAGTCGCGTCTGGATTCATCTTTGGGTGGTGCTCTCCGCAGGGAGAGGCCGCAACTAATGAGCGGCAGGCGGAAGCCGTGGTCACGCATCTGTACGAGCAGATCGTGCTCCGAAAACCTCTCGGGATTCCACACGAAGCCGACCGTGAAGCCATCCTGCCGTTTCTGAGTGACGATCTGATTCGGCGTTTTGATGCGGCCCAAGCCTGCGAAAGCGACTACTACCGTCAACACTCCGGGAATGACAGGAAACCTGAATTTGCTTGGCTGGAGAGCGACCTCTTTTCCGGCAACAACGAGGAAGCCCTACCGTCTGCCGCAGTCATACAGAGTACCGCTCGGCAGCGGGATGGCTCTTTCCACGTGCAAGTACAACTTACCTACAGCGAATCGTTCAAAACGTATGGTCGCACCCCTGATCCCGCGAACACGTTCAAATGGACCGTTGTGGCTACTGTTGTTCGAGACGGCAACCGATTCGCAGTTGCAGACGTTCTGTACTTGAATGAAGGCTCGAAACGAATTGACTCACGACTGTCGCATACCCTCAGCGTAGGTTGTGAAAACGGAAAATGGGTAGGGAGTAACAAGTAACTGTTGCAAAATCCCCATAGCACTCAGAATTGGCTTTGCGGCACAAAGCGTGTAATGGCCTGATAGCGTCAGTTGACATGCAGCATCGAGAAAAGTGAGATGATTAGGAGCTACAGCCGAGGTGCATATGGTGCGGAAAGTTCAGTGCCCACAATGCTTCGGATCGATTCAGGTTTCCAGGGCAATCCTCGGCAGGAATAGTCAATGCATTCACTGCGGCGCGAAGCTACAGGTTGCGCCGATCTATTCCCGAGTGCTCTCGGTACTCAGCATGGTGATTGGGGTTTGTCTCATGTGGGAGTATGGCGTCGCGATTTTTAGCATCTTCGTCTTTGCTTTTCCGATGTGGTTGCTCGTCTTGTTTGTCATGGTGCGTGTTGTGCCCTATATCGTGCCACCTCGCTTAGAACTTCGCGACTCCGGCAGCTTCACAACTCTCGGCTCATTGAACCGAACGACAGAAGAAGATCACGTTCGGCGGATGTCCTGAAAATCGTTGCCCCGGCTGCGATTCCGTTGGCCAGAGCCATCCTCCGACAAGGCCAGTTGTTGAAACATCGCCATTTCACTCATCGTCCCTGCGACGGGGGATTTTGAGCGCTATCGCCGGATAACAACACTTGAATGCGGTCGACTCGGAATCACTACTTAACTCCGCGAAAGAAATCAATCGCCATTTTGATTTCGGCATCCTCTGCACTGGTGTGACCACCTTCAACGGGCAAGGCCTGAACGTCTAGCCCATGTTGTCTCGCCAAGGCGGCTGTCGGCTGGCTAGACATAGCAAAGTTTTTTTCTTCCGTGCCGTAGTACAGTCGTGTTGGACATCTGAAGCTAGTAGCGTAAGCCCTTGCTGAGCGGAGTTGGAGTTCTCTAGCGTCTCGATAGTTGAAAGGAACATCTGATGCAGCCCCGATTGCTACTGCATGTCTCGTATACCCAACCGCATCAGGTGACCCGGAGAACGATGCGGCAGCACGAAAATGCGGATAGGTCAGGGCTGTAAGCATCGTGAGAGTTCCTCCTGTGCTCAAACCAGCGACATATAGCCTTGTTTGATCAACAAAGGGTTGTTGCCGAAGGTACTCGGCAGCGCCGATGACATCGTCAACCTCGTCATAGAACATTGTGAACTGTCCGGGCTGGCCATTTTCTCCCCTTCGATTGGGCAGCATCACGATGAAACCCGCGTCCCGGAACTCTTTCGTCTCCTCCCAATCAGACGCATCGAAGCAGAAACCGCCGTGCAGGAACAGCACTGCTGGATATTTCTGGTCCTGCCCCGAGGGACGATTTAGCCAAGCCCTGAGACGCAACCCACCCGAGGGGAAATAGACCTCTGCAACGCCGTCCGGCGGTCGGGAATCCTTACAGTCTTCCTGATGGGGTGCAGGGCCTTTTCTCAGAAGTTCTGTATGAAAACCCTTTCGTGCCTCCGCGTAATCCTCCGTCTGAATCGCGACGTCTGGGACCACCATGACATCGATCTTCGCAGGCGAAGGGTTCTGTGCGGACCCCGGCGGAGCCAATAGACCGAGGAAATTCAATAAAAGAATCGCCTTACACGCTCGATGTGGCAATGGGTCCATCTAGCTCCTCCTTCGAGAGTTGGAACGGTTCTCGCACAGGATTTTGCGGTCATTTTAGGTGTTTGACGGTATTTCAGCACCCTAACTGTCGTAACATCCCCATTTCACTCATGGATTCCGCAAAGGCAACCGTATAACGGAACAAGGTGATTAGTGGGTGACGGACGCGCCAAGCTTTCCCGAGGCGCTCGCCTTCGCAATCAATCGCTTCAAATGTTCCTTGTATGCCCCAAGGCCCGGATCATCGATCTTAGCCCCGACTTCGACAGCTCTCTGAACGTTTTCCGTCGCCAGGTCTAATTTATTGTCAGCTTCGTAACCATCACCCAAACTGTCATATACATTGGCGGACGCGGGGTAAAGTTCCACGTTGCGCTTGAAGACAACTACGGCTTCTGCAACCTTTTTTTCTCCGAGTAGCTGGTAGCCGAGATTGTTCATGGTATTTTCCGGCGGGGGAATTTCATAACCGTAGCGGCTGGAGAGTTCGCGGTAGTGCGCTTCCAGCCCCTGAAGTCCGCCTATGATCTTGCCATCCTGATCGGCCGGCGCATGCCAATCAAGAAAAACCTCCCGCAGACCGTCATAGTATCCACGCAGCACGCTTGAGCCATGGTCCTCGTCGGGGTAGATCGCCGACTTCCAGCGAAAATCCTTCGGCGTTTTATGCGTCAGAGTTTTCTGCAAGGCGTCGAAAGGGCTACGCATTTGCGGGCCCTCATTGCCTAAATCGAAGAAGAACGTTTTGTTGAGTTCAGCGTGCGCCGCGAAGAAGTCTTGTGCTTGGTGCAGGGTGCTTTGATTGTCCCACCACAAGCTGGGGCTCGCCGCGATATACGCCTGATACATATCGGGTCGAGTAATGAGGATGTGAACCGCCAAGAGCCCGCCGAAAGAATGTCCAGCGAAAATCTTATAAGGCGCAACGCGGTATCGTCGTTCAATCTCCGGCATGAGTTCGTTCTGGATGAAATCGACGAAATGATCGGCTCCGCCGCTGGTGGGGTCGGCATGGACTGTGCCATCGGCATTTTTCTCATCCGCGTGACTGGGCGTCATGTCTCGGGTGCGGTCGGTGTTCGCGATGCCAACAATGACCAGCGGGGGCATGCGGTCGCCGAGCAGAAGAAAATCCATGGTGCTAGCCACCAGATTGATGTGGGTGGGACCATCCACCAGGTAAAGCACAGGAAATGGCCGTTCGGTCTTCTCGTAATTTTGCGGCGTGCGAACCCAAACAACGCGGTCTTCGTTCAAGATGTTGGAATGTATTGTCAGCTTCTGTGGAATCGGTGGCGCTATATTCTGCGCGGCAAGGTGAATCGAGAACAAACAAAAGGCCAGCAGCGAACCGGCCACACGACGAGAAGTACGCAGCATTGAAGCCACCCCCACGCCATTTTCGACGATTCAACCTGGCGCCTGTTAGCTAAATAAATTTAGTCTCGACGGACCCCGCGATTCGGCAGCTACTGCTTGGCACCATGAGCATTGCGCCGAGCAGCAAAAAAACAGGAAATAAGCAGCCGTTCTATATCGCACGACCGCTCCAAAACACCAAAGGTTGTCTTCCCTGATTGCTTCGATTGGGCCGATTACTTCGCAAAGAAGTCTCATGGATTCCATTCGCTCGCCGGGATGACGGTCCGCATGTGCGCGCCGAGCGCACATCCAGCCGCCAGAGACCCTTGCGCTGTCAGGTGCGTTCCGTCCGACTTCGGGAGCGTCGACGCATCGGATGCAATATGTACGTTGGGCATGGTAGCGGCGACCTGTCGTTGGGCCAGCGCAACGTCGCGGACCGCCGTGAGGCATATGAAGAAATGGACCGTCTGAGCTTGGCCTGCGGTCGCGCGCACATCTACGTCGAGATCCGCGAATAGCTGTCGCAGTTGTGCGGCATAATTCGGATTCCCTGCATCCGATTCACCTTGCATCCAAATAATGGCCGGCACGCTGTAGTGACCGCTGGAAAGGGCTCGCCCGGCCGCGACCTGGGAGATCAGGCGCGCATAGGGTGCCGTACCTTTGGAAAGTCCAGCGATGGGTGTGCCGCCGCGACCTGCAGCCGACCCAATTCTCGCACCGGGGAGCCCTTCCAGTTCGAGTAAGGCACCGTAGAGCGGCGTGACGCCCGGCATGTCAATGTTCCAAGCGCCTATGTCGACGGGCGCTGTGCTGTCGGCGAACGGGACCAGCGCATTTATGCCACCGCGCGGAATTACTCCGCTTGCGAACATGAGGCCAACGTTCTGTTCTGGCGGGATGGTGACATCAGTTGGCCATCGATCGACCGAGCGCTCACCGAGACTCAGGCTCTGGCCGTAGCTGAGGATGTGCTGGAACGCGCTGGCCTCGACGGCCATGCGCTGTTGTGGCCCAACGGGGCAGCCCCCGCTACCACCGCCGCAACAGCATAGAGCGAGACAAAGAAGCGCGGGACATGTTGCCCGCACAAAATTCAATGTTTGGGCCTCATTGACCTTTCCGCTGGTCATCGCCTCTTCCAATCATTTGTTGCTCGTCTGTTGGACGGCGGGCGAAGTCACGAAAATTGGACCCTTGTCCGCCTCGCTCGACGTCTTCCGACACTCCGGTATCTCGATAATATTCGTGTTGCGCGACTCTGATTTTTATGCGGAATCTTGGCGTTGAGTTTCCAACCATCAAAATAATCGGTTTTCGGCGTTTGAATTGCAAGTCTGTGGACAATTGGCGGAACTGATGTCTTATCGGGCCATTTGCCAACCCAGGCCTGTCAAACCCGTAATGTCGCTGATCGAAAATCCAATCGGTCGGCTCCGCTCTGTCGGGGAATATCAGCCTGGGTGTTCATCTCGTCCCGTTTGGCCCGTCAGAAGCCATTTTCTAAAGCAAAAGCGTGGTGGTAGACCATTAGCGATTGGAAATGAAGATTGTCGCAACTAGTCGCAAATGGATAGCGACGAAATCTTCCGCCGGCTATTGACCGCTGCGCAGTGGCTGAGCACTTCCGCTATTTCGCCTTGTCTTCATGGCTGTTCGCGCTTAGTCTGTTTTCTATCACCGTCCCAAGGTCAATCCCAATCGAGGCCTTACCTCGTGGTCTGTGAGCATTGCTTCACCCTCCGGGGCGTCTCCGCGAATTCCCGAGTTCGGATTAGCCATCAACCGTCTGTTCGGAGGACGGTCATGAGCTTGAGCGTGTCCGCAATGCTTTTGATCCTAACGTTGGGAGTTGCCACTGGACAGACAAACTCCGTTCCCGCCGGGAAAGACAAATCTGTGTACGCGGAACTGGCAAAGGCTCCCAAAAAGGCCGTCGCCCGTCACAATCCATTACAAGACGACCCCGATGCGGTGGCGGCAGGCCGGAAACTCTTTGCTTTGCATTGTGCCGAGTGCCACGGCGAATTGGCGGAGGGTGGCCGGAAGGCTCCGAGTCTGCTCGCCGAGCAAGTGCAACAGGCCACGCCTGGCACGCTCTTCTGGATACTCACCAATGGAGTCGTCCGCCATGGTATGCCCGTGTGGTCCAAGTTGCCGGAACCGCAACGTTGGCAAATTGTCAGCTATCTCAAATCACTTACTCCCACTGGAAAGTCTCCACAATGATCGAGACGAATAATTCTCAAATGGCGGCGGTGATATTTTTGTGGACTTTTCGACCTCACGGTTGTGATATCTGACCTTGACCGTCAAATTTAAGGGTCTGATCATGGTCAAGGCGGAGGCGGCATATGCAAAAATCGCAAAACCGACCTTAACTCCTTTGTTGTCAATATTTTGCAGGGTATCTTTGCAGAACCCGCGCCAGTCAAGGCTTTCAGAGGGTCCGGGGGAGGGGGTACCCCTGAAAACTCCAGATTCTCCCAAAATGAAACTGCTTGAAACCGCCTCGCGGAAGCCGAATCTGGAAGATTTTTTAAAAAATTCCAAGAGCTTCAGTGGCTCAAAAAATCGCTCAACCGCACCAACAAAATCCAGATTCAACGACCAAAACGAAAAGCACATTCCACCGCTGACCAAAGGTACCCAACTCAGAACTGAGAACCAGAAACTGAGAACCATTTTTCCGTTTATAATCAAAAGACCGTGCCAAAGTATTCCATCGTAGTCCCGCTCCACAACGAGCAGGAGAACGTCACCGACCTCTACGACCGCCTCAAGGCGGTCATGGAAGCGCACGGCGAAAGCTTTGAAATTGTTCTAGTCGACGACGGCTCATCCGATCACACTTTCGCCATGCTGCGTGAAATCGCGGCCGTTGATAGCCGCGTTACCGTCGTCAAGTTGCGCCGCAACTTCGGCCAGACCGCAGGTTTGGCAGCCGGTTTCGACCATGCCCGCGGAGAATACATAATCGCCATGGATGGCGATCTGCAGCACGATCCCAATGACATTCCATTGTTTCTGGAAAAGATTGCGGCGGGGTACGACATCGTCAGCGGCTGGCGCAAAGTTCGTGTCGACAATTTCTGGATGCGCCGCATCCCTTCGCGTATTGCCAACTGGTTGATGGCCAAGATCAGTGGCGTCGACATCCACGACTTCGGAACCACGTTCAAAGCCTACCGCCGCGACATTCTCGAGCAGGTGCCGCTTTACGGCGAACTACACCGCTTCATCCCCGCCCTCGCCTCGTGGCACGGCGCAAGCATCTGCGAAGTCGCGATCCGCAACGTGAACCGCGAGCGCGGGGTTTCGCACTATGGCATCACGCGTACCTTCCGCGTCTTCTTCGATCTGCTGACCATCCGATTCCTGCTGCGTTATCTGTCGCGCCCGCTGCACTTCTTCGGCAGCGTGGGAATGATGAGCATCTTCGGTGGCAGCGCAATTGTGCTCTGGCTGGGCGCCGAAAAGTTCCTGCGCCACATTCCCGTCATGGCGCAACATGGCCCGCTGATGATGACGTCGATGGGCCTGCTGCTCGGTGGCCTGAATCTGCTGGCCATCGGACTACTCGGCGAAATGCAAGTCCGCCATTACCACGAGCCCAGCCGCCGCGCCCCCTATTCCGTCGATCGCGTCCTCCGCGCCCAAAGCGAAGAACAAAGCGTCTCGGAATAGCTGTTGCCTATGTGGGGACAGCCGCCCTTGGCTGTCCTTCGAGCGCAAGCCCGAACGGCGTGAAAAACTTTTTCGCGCCGAGCCCGCCGCTAAGACCGCCAGTTTTTCTCTGTGTCCTCTGCGACTCCTCAGCGAACTCTGCGCTTTAAGATCTTGACCGCAGAGTACGCAAAGAAAATCGCTAAGTCCGCCAAGCAAAGGCATCGAGATCCGAAGATTTTCCCACCCACGTCGACTTCTAAATGCTGATTTCCTTCCGGCGTATAATAAGCAGTTTGCCGCGATCAGGAGTTTCCTGCCATGGAGAGAGCCACTCAACACGAACTGCAGTTAGCCCGCCGGATGTCGCGCCTTGGCACGGAAACTGCCTTCGAAGTTCTGAATAAAGCGCGCGCGCTCGAGCGTCAGGGCAAGAGCATCATCCACTTGGAAATCGGCGAACCGGATTTCGACACGCCCTCCAACGTGATCGAGGCCGGTGTTGACGCCATGCGCAAGGGCTGGACGCATTACGGTCCTTCCGCAGGTCTCCCAGATCTGCGTCAGGCCATCGCCGAATACGTCAGCCGCTCTCGCGGCGTGAAGGTCTCGAGCGAAGAGGTCGTGGTGGTCCCTGGCGGAAAACCCATTATTTTCTTTACGATTCTGTCGTTAATTGATGAGGAAGATGAGGTCATCTATCCCAATCCCGGCTTTCCCATCTACGAGTCGATGATCCACTACGTGGGCGGACGCGCCGTTCCCATTCAATTGCGCGAAGATCGCGACTTCTCTCTCGACGTCGACGAACTGGCCTCGCTCATCAATGATCGCACCAAGCTGATTATCTTGAACTCGCCGCAGAATCCTACCGGCGGAGTTCTGGAACGCCGAGACATCGAGCAAATTGCGAAGATCATCGGCGACCGCAACGTGATGATCTTGTCAGACGAGATCTACAGCCGACTGCTGTTCGACGGAGCACAGCATTTCTCCATCATGTCGGTGCCCGGAATGCAGGAGCGCACCATCCTGCTCGACGGTTTCTCTAAAACCTACGCCATGACCGGATGGCGCATGGGCTACGGCGTAATGCGTCCCGATCTGGCAACGCACATCACGCGATTGATGACCAACTCCAATTCCTGTACCGCCAGCTTCACGCAAGTTGCGGGCATCGAGGCCATACGTGGTGACCAGAGTTCCGTGGACCACATGCGCGACGAATTCCAGCGTCGCCGGGATGTGTTTGTCGCCGGGCTAAACAAGATTAAGGGCATCTCCTGCCGCATGCCGAAAGGTGCGTTCTACGTATTTCCTAACATCAAGAAGACGGGCTGGAAATCAAAAGCGCTCGCCGACGCGCTTCTGGAACAAGCAGGAGTAGCGGCCCTCTCGGGCACTGCCTTCGGGGAATTCGGCGAAGGCTACCTTCGCTTCAGCGTCGCCAATTCGCCGGAAAATCTCCAGCAGGCGCTAGAGCGCATCGACCAGTGGATGTACAAGAAAGGCTAAGGAGGTTCTGGTTCGGTGCGGCCGGCAGCGCCGGATGGGTGCCATTGATCGAGGTCAATGCTGCTTTTCCGCGGTGAACCGGGAGAATGGATTGTGAAGAGAGTCTTCACAAATTCACCTTCTCCACAGATTGTGAATGACGAGAATTTCTTGTGCCAACCTGCGGGAGACTCAATTTCGTCAGGCGCCGAGGGCCGAGTTTCCAGCCACTCCGCCATCTCCTCGCCCATTGCAGGAAGGAATTTACGGTCACGAATTCGTTCTAATAAATGTCGTTTGATAGGAGCCGGATATTTGTGATAATTCGTTGAACTCTAACCGGCATTCGTATCCGGGAACATCGCCTCTAGGATCTTCTCGGCGGCCTGTTCTTCCTCTTTAGACCCCAGTTGTGTAAGGTCTCTCGCTTCGAAGAGTTCTTTGAGTGCCTTCTTTGGATTCAGCCGCGGGGCAGCCTGGATTGAGGCCAGACGTTCGAGGATCCCGTCGATGTCGCGAACTTGTGATACCAAACGCTCGCGCGCCTGAACCAATATCTCACGCGCCTTTCCAAGATGATCGACACTACGAGTGGCGCCGGTCGATCCCGCTGCGCGAACCCGTCTTGACATAACTCCTCCAATTTTTATGATACAAGCGTGAAAGAGGGCTTTTCAATCTTGCTCTTCGGTCGACTGGTATGGACAAACCGAAGCCAAACATCAAACCCAGATCTAGCCGTCCCCAAGCGCCTGGTTACGGCTTTCCCAAGGGCACAAAGGGCTTGCTGCATTGGTCTTGAGCTGAGCAGCGGCTAAAGAAATCTCACAACTACTGGATGACTACCGTCAAAGCAGACTGCTCCCCTCACACCATGGTTGTCTGGGGTCTATGGCAGGACGGACGCTTGCTCTTCAGCCCCGGCGGCAAGTCGCAAAAAGCGCGCAACCTGGAACACAACGCAAACTGCGTGGTCTGCACTGAACTCGCCCATGAGGCCGGCATCGTTCAAGGCATTGCAGAAGTCGCCGACGTGGTTGCGCGCCGCAAATTCCTGTCGCAGTACGAACTCAAATATAAGTTTGACATGTCGTCCATGAAGGATGACATCCTCTCCATGAAGGAGCCAGTGTATGCAGTGCGCCCGCAAGTCGTTTTCGGCCTGTGGGAGAAGCATTTTCAGAGCAAGTCCACCCGCTGGAGATTTAGCTGATCGAATGTGGTGCCGGCGCCCTCGCCCGCGAAACTGTCCTTAGTAAAAATGCTTTGGCTCGAAGCGAACCCTGCTGCGCATCACTCAAGGCTCCCAGGACCCTCACGTTCTGTCCGCTTCCAACGCTTCGCGGGCGAGGGGCCCGCGCCACACTTGGGTCACCCCGCAATGTGATTGCAATCACGGCTTCCGGAATGGCTGCTCGATACCCTCGCTAGAGCAGTTCTGTGTGTTTCTCCGGTGCGGGAGGGATGTCATGGCCCTTACGGATTCCATCAGCGGAAAGATCATCCGCGAATATTCCATCGAAGAATTGAAAGACGCTGCCAACCTGATGCGCGGCTACGATCTGGTCGCACTGCATGCGGCCGGTTCGGGCCACGCGGGCGGCACGCTCTCCATCATGGACATTACGGCGGCCCTTTATTTGAAGATTGCCAACCACGATCCACGAAATCCCAACTGGGCTGGGCGCGACCGCATTGTCTGGTCGACTGGGCACAAGGCTCCCAGCCTGTACTTGGGCCTGGCCTTCGCCGGATTCTGTCCGCTCGATGACGTGGTCACGCTGCGCAAGCTGAGTTCACCTTACCAGGGACATCCGCACTGGCTGAAACTGCCGGGCGTAGAAGCCTCCACCGGATCGTTGGGCCAGGGATTAAGCATCGCAGTCGGTCTGGCGCTGGCCGCGCGCCTTGATGAAAGGAAGCACAAGATCTTCTGCATCATGGGCGACGGCGAACAGCAGGAAGGTCAAGTCTGGGAGGCCGCGATGGAGGCCGGACATTACCACCTGGACAATCTGGTCGGAATCATCGACTGCAATCGTCTGCAGATCGATGGCCAGGTCAAGGATGTCATGTCCATTGAGCCATTGTGCGCCAAATACAGCAGCTTCGGCTGGGACGTGATGCGCATCGATGGCCACGATATGAGACAAGTGGTGGATGCGCTGCAGCAAGCCAGGGCCATAACCGGAAGACCGCTCATCATTCTCGCCAATACGGTCAAAGGCAAAGGCGTCAGCTTCATGGAGGATCAGGCGGGTTGGCACG
Source organism: uncultured Acidobacteriaceae bacterium (assembly GCA_937879855.1). Classification (GTDB taxonomy): domain Bacteria; phylum Acidobacteriota; class Terriglobia; order Terriglobales; family Acidobacteriaceae; genus Sulfotelmatobacter. The sequence goes on from CALFMO010000032.1 coordinate 199,786, forward strand.
GCAAAGCGCCGAACTATGAAGAGCTGATTAAGGCGTTGGAGGAGTTGGCCCTGATCGATCGCATTCCGGTGCAGCATTTATTGGACAAAGCAAAACATTACCAGGAAGAAGTGGATCGCAAGCTTGACGCGAAAATGCCGAAGTTCACTCGCGACTACTGGTGGAACGCCGCCGGCGACACGATGAAAGTGAAAATGGAGCCCACGCGCAAAGGCTTCGGCCAGTCACTGGCGGAAAACGGCGATGACGAGCGCGTGGTCTGTCTGGGGCTCGACATTTCCGGGTCAATTACGATCAGCGATTTTTATTCCGGCAAGCCGCAACGCAAGAAACGCTGGATTAGCATGGGCATTGCCGAGCAATCAGCCACTTCGGCTGCCGCCGGGCTGGCCCGGGAAGGCAAGCTGCCCGTGCTGGGAACCTATGCGACATTTGCCGCAGCACGCAATCTCGATCAGATTCGGACCTCCGTCTGCTATGGCAACTTCAATGTGATGATCGCGGGAGCGCACGGTGGCGTTTCCGTGGGAGCCGACGGCGCGACCCATCAGGCGCTCGAAGATCTTTTTGCCATGCAAGGTCTGCCCAATATGTCGGTCGTGGTGCCTTGCGACGTCGTGGAGACGCGCAAGGCGACCAGTTATCTGTTGCTGCAGCACAAAGGCCCGAAGTACATCCGCTTTGCTCGCGAGGCGACACCGGTGGTGACCGACGCGAAAACGCCATTCGTTTTCGGGCAGGCCAATGTGATTCGCTTGCGGCGAGAGGGACCGGACTTTTTGGAGGCGTTCGAAACCGTACTGGCACCCGATTATAAAAACGAAAACGAGGATCTCAGCATCGTTGCCTGTGGACCCATGGTTCCCGAGGCGATGCGTGCCGCTTATATCCTCAAGAAAGAGTTCGGCTATGAGACCCGCATCCTCAATATTCATACGCTGAAGCCGATCGACACGGAGGCAATCGTGCGCGCGGCCCGGGACACCGGCATTGTCGTGACTGCCGAGGAGCATCAGATTGGCGCTTTGGCCTGGCGGGTCAGCGGCATTCTTACCGAAAGTCCCCAACTCTACGGATTGCCCCTGATCACCGGGGCGATTGGCGTGAAAGATCGCTTCGGAGACTCGGGTGCTCCCTGGGAATTGATCAAAGAATTCGAGGTCAGCGCCGAGCACATTGCGCACAGAGCTGCCGAGTTGATGGCGTTCAAGAAGAAGAGGGCGGAAGAGAAGAAGGAAGAGCGCGAGCATCTCTTCTACGCAGGGATGCGGTAGAACCAGGCAGCGAAGCATCGCGATCGTTACTTTCGTGACCGATACTGTGTGATTCTGGTCATGCGCCGCTCAGGAATCATCCTACCTATAATTGGTCCGACAGCATGTTGACCTTCTGCGCTCGCCAGTTGACACTGTGGTTAATCCTGCTAAACAATTAAAGCTTCCTGCAATCATTCGTTCGCTTCCTGAGGAGGAAGAGTGTATGGCCGATGAAGGCGATGGACAGTACGTACAGGTCGAGCAACAGTCGAACGCCGGCAAGTGGATTTTGATCGTGCTGGCGATTTTGGTTGTGGCGGGGTTCGGATATGCCCAGTATAGTTCGCACTCGCAGATCCAGGCGCTGACACAAAACTTGAGCGCCAGCCAGGCCCAGGTCAAAGAGTTGCAGAATCGGATGCAAACCGCGGAAGCGCAGGAAGAGACGCTGGCGCGCCAAGCCGGCATGACCAAGAAAGAACTTGCGCAACGCTCCGCTGCCATACAGGCAGAACAACGAGCGGCTGAAGCTCGCATCGAACAAGAACAAAAAGCGCAGATCAACGCCGTGACCGGAGAACTCACTGGCGTGAAGTCCGATGTCGGTGGCGTGCGAACCGACGTGGCTTCGACCCGCGCCGATCTGGAAGCTACCAAAGCCAAGCTGCAAAGCACGATTGGCGATCTTGGCATGCAGAGCGGATTAATCGCGCATACGCAGAGCGACCTGGAGGTTCTGAAGCATAAGGGCGACCGCAATTACTACGAGTTCACGCTGCTGAAAGGCGCCAAGCCGCAGCCGGTCGCGACCGTGAGCCTGCAGCTCAAAAAGGCAGATGCCAAGAAGGGTAAGTTTACGGTGAATGTCACCGCCGACGACCGCACGATCGAGAAGAAGGACCGCAACGTTGCAGAGCCGATTCAGTTTTACTCGGGGCGCGATCACTTACTATTTGAGCTGGTGGTGTGGACGGTGGACAAGAACAAGGCCACGGGATATTTGAGCACGCCGAAAAATGCTCCCGTGCCGGTGACGGCGAACTAAATACTCAATCATGAGCGGAGCGTTTTTTCCCGGCGGCCACGTGCTGCTGCAGATTGTGGTGCGCACCGGCGTGATTTATCTGCTGGTGCTGATTGGCGTGCGCTTAAGCGGCAAGCGGGAGGTTGGGCAGATGACTCCGTTCGACCTGACGCTGCTGCTCCTCCTTTCGAACTCCGTGCAGAACGCGATGACTGGGCCGGACACATCCCTGATGGGGGGCGCGGTGGCCGCAGCTACGCTGCTGGTTCTAAATTATCTGGTCGCCGATGTTTCCGGTGTCAGCAAGCGCCTTCGACGCTTGATTCAAGGCCAGCCCAGTCTTCTGGTACACGATGGGAAAGTGATTGAAACCCACATGGCGCGGGAGCACGTCAGCATGGACGAATTGCATCGAGCGCTGCGCGAGCACGGGATCAATAGCTGCGACCAGGTGGCGCTCGCGGTGCTTGAAGTGGATGGCTCGATCAGCTGCCTGAAGTACGACGAGATCAAGCCGGACGCGAACACACATCTGGTGCGGCGAAGATTTATTCAGAAGAAGCAGTAGCGCGATGGGGTTGATGAGCGTTATCGGGATTAGTCTATATTCCAGCACAGCCAAAACTGCGGGGACTATAACGCCGTCGTGTGGCAGAAATTTCACATCCTGAGCCGAGCACAAGTTTTGTTTCTGGCCTCGGTGTGTGCCGCACTGATTGCGGTTGCCATTGCTCTTGCTTCGATCCCTGCTGACGGGATTTCGTGGAATCGTTTCCTTGGACCTTCCAGGCAATTTGATCCATTTATAAATTTTGGCTTGGCCTTTGTATCGGTGCTCCCCGTTTTTCTCGGGTACTACCACCTAGGACGGCTGGGCTTTTTGCTTAGTGTCGCAGCGGGATTCGCGCTCGCTTGGATCATGGCGGTTTGCGAAATTTTGTGCTTCGTGTTTGTCGGGCATCTTTTCGGAAGCGCGAGGCTCAGCGCGTTTGCCTATGCTGGGTGTGACATCTTCGTGTACCTCCTCATTGCATGGCTCCATTTAAAGGCTGCAATGTCTCCATCAGTGCGTGATGCTCAGCGAAAGCTTCACCTACTTCCTACTGGAACGATCTAGCTGGTTGTGTCAGCGGTTACCCTCAAACGCCATGATGGGTCTTGAGTGGTTCCCGTGCAGTCACGAGGAGATTGTGGTGACATCTTTGCGCCGAATCACTGCAGTCTCAAGAACTTCATACACACGGGCGAACCCACATCCAGCACCTGGCCCGTGGGCGTCAGGCGGCCGGTTTTCGGGTCGATTCGAAATACGACAATGTTGTCGGACTTCTGGTTGGCGGCGAAAAGGAACCTGCCGGTCGGGTCGATCTCGAAGCTGCGCGGAATCTTGCCTTGGGTTGGCGTGTAGGCGACCGGCGTTAGCGTCCCTTTCGTGGAATCGATTGCGAACTCGGTGATCGTGTCGCTGCCGCGGTTCGAGGCATAGAGGAATTTGCCGGAAGGATACATCTCGATTTCCGCATCGTCATTCTGGCCGTTGAAGTCTTTGGGCAGCGTCGAGATCGTTTGCAGGGGATGCAGCGTTCCGGCTTTTTCGTCGTTCGAAAACACCGTGACGGTCGAGTGCATTTCGGCGACGACATAGGCGTACTTTCCGCTCGGGCTCAAAGCGAAGTGGCGCGGGCCGGCCCCGGGATCTAGTTTGGCGAAGGGAGGATTGTTGGGCGTGAGCGATCCGCTGGCGCTGTCGAATTTGTAGACCAGTAACTCGTCGAGGCCGAGGTCATCGACCATGGCGAAACGATTGTCGGGCGACAGGTCGATGGAGTGGGCGTGGGCTTTCTCCTGGCGCTCGGGATTGGTGCCGTGGCCGGTGTGCTGCACGAAGGCTGAGGCCTCGCCGAGCTTTCCGTCCTCGAGAACGGGGAAGACTGCGACGCTGCCGCCGGTGTAGTTCGCCACCAAAACGTATTTGCCAGTTCTATCGAGCGTGATATAGCACGGATCGGCGCCGCGCGACGGGACTTCGTTCAGGAAAGTGAGCTTGCCGGTGGAGCGATCGATGGAGAACGCGATAACGCCGCCGCTGTTCGGGCCCTTGTAATTTTGAACTTCGTTTACGGCGTAGAGGAAGCGGCCGTTGGGGTGCAGCGCCACGAAAGATGGATTGATCGTTTCCGCGGCTAGGCCCAGGGGAATAATCTGTCCGGTGTCGGCGTCAAAGCGGTAGGCGGAGATGCCTTTGCTCTTGCTGCCATCTTCGGTGTAGGTGCCTACGTAGAAAAGATATTTGCCGTGCTGCTCGGCCGGAGCCGCGGAGAGAAGCGTCGATGGGACAACTACAGCCAACAGGATGAGTACGCGAAGAGCGGAATGTTTCATGCTTTTATAGAAACGCATTCAGGCCTTTCGGGCAAGGCAGACGCCTCAGATTGTCTACCAAAAAAATCGAGCTGCGAGGACAGCCGCGGGCGGCTGTCCCCACATGTTATTTCGCAGCGGCGGCTCATTTCGTTAACGTGACTGGCACTGTCTGGTCGTAGGGCCAGATCACTACGCTCACGGATTTTCGCTGGTTGAATACATCCAAAGTTACCGGGAAGGCGACCATGATAGTTCTAGTGGTGCTCTCGCCGGGCTGGAGCTTGGTTTCGGGCGGCAGGGCAGGCTGCGCTCCAGCTTTCAGCGTGGGGAACGCCTGAAAGTATCGATCGAAGTCGATGGCGGACACGGCATCGGCGCTAGGAGGCGGATCGCCGCTGGCAGGTTTGAGGACGCCCTGGAGAGTGTGGACGTAGAGAGTTTTGTCGCTGGTGTTGCGCAGGGTGAAGGTCAAAGCGACCATGGTCGAGCCCTGACCGGGAATCTCCACCGCGGACACGTTGTCGAGCGAGCCGGAAGCCTGCGGCGTAGGGCGCTTCAGGATGGATGCGATGCCCACCACGACCAAGACGGCGCCGATCGCGATCAGGACAATCTTGGCGGGCGGCAGATTCTTTTTCGCGGTGCCGTATTCCTCGCCAATGTTGATGGTTGGACCCTTGGGCGCGGGTGGCGCGGCCTGGGGCGAGGGCGGCTTTGGCGGAGGAGTTGGATCGGGCATAGGATTTTGGCGTTCCTAGGGGATTTTACGCTTGCACGGATGGCGTTTTAAAGAATTTAACCGCTGAGAACGCGGAGATGTGCGCGGAGAACGCGGAGAGGGGCAAGATCAAAGAGGAAGACCATCTGCCTCGATCGTTCATGCGAGGGAATCTTGATTGTCTATTTGCTTCTTTCCGTCGAGGAATCCGGAATTGGAATCTCTGCTACCACTTCCAGGTCGCGGTCGCCGCTTTTCCAGACTTGCTCTCGAGCCGATTTCGGCATGACGACGCAGCCATGCGAAGCGCAGCCGGGCGATTCTTTGGAATCGCCGTGGAGCAGGAAGCCGTCGCGGCCGAAAGTCGGCGTGTCGACAGATGGCGTTAGAGTTAGGACGTATGGACCGTGTTCCGCCGTGTTGACCGGTGGGCCCACGATGGTCCAATCGCCCCGCGGTATGGGACCGACGTCGTGCACGCCCTCCATTTCGGGATTGTTCTTGCCGGGACCAGCGCCGGAATAGCCGGTTGCCACGTGTTTGCCATCCTGTTGCAGTTCGCCGGTTTTTTGCGCGTAGGTCCACGCGAATGCGTTCAGGTCGCCTATTGAATTTTTGTCGATGTCCACGGTTTCACTCTCGCTATGGTTTGGGCTGCGTGCCAAGTATTGGAGGGTAGGAAACGAGGGGCTAGGTTATGTGAACATCGGAGCAAAAAAGTCTGTGGAAAACTATGGGGCATTATACGAGCCTGTCAGGACGGTCGGCGCGGGGAAGAATCCGGGAAGGGCATGGCTTCAGCCGTGCCGATCGCTTTTGCGCGGGGCAGCCGCCAGGATCAAGACCCCGACGGGGCTTTGGTGACCTCCCAGGTCTCGCAAAACCGGCGAGACCTGGGGCACCCTGGCGTCTTCACCAGCCGTGCTTCATTGCTTTGGCGAATTCTGGCGCTGCCAGCGTGTTCAGCACATCTGGCGGGGTCAGCCAGGCGCGCCTGGCTTGCAGGACACCGTAGCGGATTTTTTCCATGTGTGAGGTGTGGTGAGAATCGGTGTTGATTACGATCTTGACGCCTTGCTGCTTGGCTTGGCGGAGGTGCACGTCGCTCAGGTCGAGGCGATCGGGATAAGCATTCAGCTCCATGGCGACTTTGTGTTTTGCGGCGGCGGCCAGGACCGCATGCATGTCGAAGGCGTAGGAATCGCGGCGCAGCTGGATGCGGCCGGTGGGATGTCCGATGATCGAGGTGTTCCGATTCTCAATGGCTTTCAGCAGGCGGTCGGTCATCTTCGCGGGTTCCTGGTTGAAGACCGAGTGGACGCTGGCGATTACGATGTCCATTTGCGAAAGCACTTCGTCGGAGAGATCGAGGTCGCCGTCGGCCAGGATGTCGACCTCGATGCCGGCAAAAATCGTGATGCCCTCGATCTTCTTGCCCGCTTCCCGAATGCGCTGGATGTGCGCGACGGCGCGCGGGTCGTCGAGGCCATTGGCGAAGGCGAGATTTTTGGAGTGGTCGGTGATGGCCATGTATTTGTAGCCCCGCGCATTCGCAGCCTCGGCCATTTCTTCGATCGTGTTGCGACCGTCGGTTTCGACGGTGTGCATGTGGACGTCGCCTCGCAGATCTTCCTGCGTGATTAATCGAGGTAGGGTGTGGTCGCGGGCCAGGTCGATTTCGCCAAGATTTTCGCGCATCTCGGGCGGGATGTAGTCGAGGTTCAGCTTGGCGTAAATTTCTTCTTCGGTCTTACCGGCGACCGGCGTTCCGCCATCGAGCATGGCCAGGCTGTACTCGTTCAACGTGTAACCCATCTTGAGGGCGCGTTGGCGCAGGGCCACGTTATGGGCCTTGGATCCGGTGAAGTACTGCATGGCGGCGCCGAAGGATTCTGGTGGCAGCAGGCGCACATCCACTTGCATGCCTCCACGCAGGTGGAAGCTGATTTTGTTGTCGCCGCTGGCGATGACGTCCATGAGTGGCGGATATTGGGCGACGTAGGCAATGGCCTTCTGGCGTCCTTCCTCGGAAGTGCAGGCGGGTCCGGTGACCAGGATGTCGAGGTCGCCGACGGTATCGCGGCCGCGGCGCAGCGAACCGGCAGGCGTGATCTTGTCGATGCCGGAATATTTCTCAAGATACGCTGTGAGCTTTTCGGCCTCGATTTCTGCGGCGTCAATCAGGAAGCGGCCGCCGATGCGGCGATAGTCCTCGATGGCCTTCAACAACTTGGCTTCGTGCTTTTCGCCCATCCGCGGGAGTTCGCGGATTTTTCCTTCGCGCGCCAGTTTTTCGACGCCGTCAACATCGCAGATTTTGTAGGCGCTCCAGATCAGCGCGATGGTCTTCGGCCCTAGACCCTGAATTTTCAGCAACGTCAGCATCGAGGGATGGTATTTCTCCAGCAACTCGGTCTGAATCGCGAGTTTGCCGTCCGTGAAGAGCTCCTGCAGGTTTCGGAGCATGCTTTTGCCAATGCCGGGAATGGCGAGGACCTGCTTGGGATCGGCGATCAGCTCTTTTATCGGTTGTGATAAATTCTCGATGGCCTGAGCGGCGTTGCGGTAGGAACGGATGCGGAACGAATCCTGCCCGTCGATTTCGAGCAGGTCGGCGGTCTCGTAGAGAATGTTGGCGATGGCCTTGTTGTCCACCGACTTAAGATAAACAAGATTGGACGGCAGGGCTAGCGGAGGCTACGGATGCACCGTCGTTAAGAGGTAGACCTGCAGCTCGAATCTGCTCCAGACACTACGGCGGGGCGGGTGCCAAGGTGCGCTCGCTGGAGCGAAGAGTTTGCTGCACGTGGCGGGGAATGCCACTACGCAGCTGAAGCTTTCGTTACGTTCGCGGCCTGCGGGCCCTTTTGACCCTCGGTGATTTCGAACTCTACCGGGTCGCCTTCCTGCAGGCTCTTGTATCCCTCGGAGCTAATCGCGCTGTAGTGAACAAAAACATCCGGCCCATCCGCACGACCGATGAAGCCGTATCCCTTCGCGTTATTGAACCACTTAACGGTTCCTTTCAATCGTTCCACGCATTACCCCCGTTGTTGCACGCCCTTATTTGGGGGAGAGGGCGTGCTCACAGTTAAAGCAGCCCATAGGATGCATTTTGGTGCGCCAGGGGTAGGCTGTCAATCGGTAGGATTATCTAAAAATAGTTCAAAAAGGGGCACTCCGAGCGGAGTCTTAGCGTCGTCGGGGCGCGCCTGTCTGGGCCCTCTTTCGGTTCGTTGTGCGCGCCAGGCGATCAAGCCACAACACCGAGGCAATGGTCTTGGCATCGCGTATGGTTCCGTTGACTGCCATTTGGACCGCCGTTGGCAAGGGCACCAGACGCTTATAGATAAATTCGTCATCCTCGGGTTCGGCTTGACCAGCACGCAAGCCGGTTGCAAGAAAGACGGCCATGGTCTCGGCGACGAAGCCGGGACTGGCATAGAACTTCAGGATGCGGCGCCATTTGATCGCGGTGTATCCGGTTTCTTCCAGCAGTTCGCGCTTGGCGGCTTCGAGTTCCTGCTCGCCGGAATCGATGCGGCCGGCAGGTAATTCCCACAGAAAATCCTTTGCTGCATGGCGATACTGTCGTTCCAGGAGAACGCGGGGCTTGGCGCTGGAATCATCGACGGCCAGCACGACGACCGAGCCGGTGTGATGAATGACGTCGCGCCGCGCCCGCACGCCGCCGGGTTCCTCGACGTGGTCGGTGGTGACGGTGAAGACCGGACCACGGTATACGGTCTTGGAGGAGACGAGGCGCTCTTTGGTTCGCCGATTGCGGGTGGGTTTGCGGGACGATTTGGCCATACAGACAATATAAAACACGATTTCCGACATCCGGCTCCCGGCTTTGGAACGACCGCAGGGATCGGCAGATTGACAGGTGGGTACTTTCGAAAGCTGGCAGCGAAAGCCGGAAGCCTCTTCTGCTATGCTGCCCCGCATGGCGGCAAAGCCTCTGGTCGCAATTGTTGGGGCAGGAAATTTCGGAGCGGCCCTCGCGGTGTCGCTGAAGCGGGTGGGCTACCGGATCGAGGCTGTGATTGCTCGTTCCGCCGGCGCTTCGCTGAAAAACGGGCAGAGACTGGCAAAGGAAATCGGGGCGCGGGCATTGGTTAATCCGGCGGCGTTACAGGCTCATTTGGTTTGGTTCTGTGTGCCGGACGGTGAAATCGCCCGTGCCGCGCGGGCTCTTGCGGGAAAGATGGAATGGAAGGGAAGAGTCGCGTTGCATTCCAGCGGCGCGCTGACGATTGACGAACTGGGAGCCTTGCGCAAACGTGGAGCGGCGGTCGCCTCGGTGCATCCGTTGATGACGTTTGTACGGGGATCGCGGCCGCCGCTGGCGGGTGTACCGTTTGCGCTTGAGGGCGACGCGGCTGCGGTACGGCTGGCGCGACGCGTGATTGCAGATGTGGGTGGTCACGCCTATCCAATCCGTAAGCGCGCCAAGGCTGGTTATCACGCTTGGGGAACTTTTGCTTCGCCTCTTTTTACGGCGCTTCTCGCCACTACGGAGCAGGTGGCGACGCTCGCGGGAGTGGAACGAAAAATCGCGAAGCGACGGATGATCCCCATCCTGCTGCAGACTCTGGCAAACTATGCTGCCTTCGACGCGGGCGACGCGTTCAGCGGGCCGATCGTCCGAGGTGACGTCGATACGGTGAAACGGCACTTGCAAGTGCTGCGCACCATGCCGGCTGCCCGCGAAGTCTACTCGGCACTGGCTCGGGCAGCCCTGCAGTATTTGCCCGCTAAGAACAAGGGTGAGCTCAAGAAGGTTCTCGCGGGTGAAGCTCATTGAGTCGCCGGCCTTCCACCTCGCAGACGCGCCTGCGCCCACACGGCAAGTTGATCTTCGCGCTGCTGATTGCGCTCGGAACCAGTTACTACTACTTCGACTTGCTTCTGCCCCGGGCGCGCCTTGCCGATGTGGCCAACGATATGCTTGGGCCTTACGCCTATGGCGGCGACTTTTATCCCATCTGGCTGACCGGCCGCGAAGTGCTTCTTCACGGAACCAATCCGTACACGCAGGAGATGACGCGGAAAATCCAGATTGGACTCTTCGGACGACCGATGGATCCGCATCGTCCAGCGGACCCGCCTCCCGATTTTCGGGCGTTCTCTTATCCGCTGTACGCGGATCTACTGGCGGCGCCGTTGCTGCCGCTTTCGTTTAACGCGGTTCGATTGGTACTTGGAGTTCTTCTACCGCTGCTGACGGCGGCCAGCCTCGTGCTCTGGCTTCGTGCTTTTCACCTGCAGGTTTCGACCAGCACGCTGGCGATCGCAACGATTCTTCTGCTCGTCAGTTATCCGGTATTGGAGGGAGTGTATGCCCAGCAGGCAGGCTTACTGGTTGGGGTAGCGTTGGCGATGGCGATGGCAGCGCTGTCTCGGGAACGTCACTTTCTAGCAGGAGTATTGGTCGCGTTTGCTTCCGTGAAACCACAATTAGTTTGGCTCCTCGCTTTATGGCTACTGCTATGGGCAGTCAGCGACTGGAAACAGCGAAAGAGTTTTGTGCTTAGCTTTGGGATTACTTTGGCGTTGTTGGTGCTATTGAGCCAACTGATTTTGCCCGGATGGCTGAGAGGCTGGTGGAGGGCAGTGGTTGGGTATTCGCGCTATACATTGCCACCACTCACACAACTTGTGCTGGGCAGATACCTGGGAATTGCAACTGGGCTTGTTCTTCTCGCCTTGGCTGGCGTAGTTGGCTGGAACACGCGTCGCCAGCCCCCGGGCTCCCCCGGCTTTTCACTAACGGCAAGCTTCGTCCTCGCGGTCACCGTCATCCTGGCGCCGACCGGCGGTGCGGTGTACGACCAGGTAATTTTGCTTCCTGGGATTTGTTGGCTGGGATTTCGCCGGGCTGAAATCTTGAATGCAGGTCGTCCTATGCGCGTACTCGCAATCGCCACCCTAGTCGCACTATGTTGGCAATGGTTCGTCGCTTGTGGAGTCGCGCTTGGCTCGCTGGCCTTGCCGGATTGGGCAAGGAATCCGGCAGTTCTGGTTTTTCCAACGCGCTTTGCGGCACCGTTGCCGTTCGCAATCTTGGCATTATTGTCGTTCTTTGCGGTCCGGTTGCTGAGAGGGCAGGCCGAAGTCCTTACGTGAAAAGATGCCCGAGCTTTTCTTTCTTGGTCTTGAGGTATTCTTCGGCGTGCGGACTGGGCGTGACCTCGCAGGGTACACGCTCCACCACCTTCACTCCGGCGCGCTCCAGTGCATTCACCTTCTCGGGATTGTTCGACAGCAGGCGCACGTGCGTGACGCCCAGCGTCTTGAGAATGCCTGCCGGGAGCGCGAAGTCGCGGTAATCGTTCTTGAAGCCCAGGCGTTCGTTGGCCTCAACTGTGTCGAGGCCTTCGTCCTGCAGTTCGTAGGCTTGCAGTTTGGCCATCAAGCCAATGCCACGTCCTTCCTGCAGTTCATAGATCACAATGCCTGCCCTTTCTTCCGCGATCATTGACAGCGACATTTCAAGCTGCTGGCGACAGTCGCAGCGCAAGGAATGAAAGACGTCGCCAGTCAGGCATTGCGAATGAATGCGCACCAGCGGCGGAGCGGACTGCACGTCGCCGGTCACCAGTGCGACCGCTTCTTCCACGCGGCGATCGCCATCCGAACCCGTGCGTCCGCGAAATCCGTAGATCCGAAATTTGCCCCAGCGGGTGGGAAAATCGGCGGATGCGACCTCTACCAATTCGTTTTGACTCACGGCCTCATTATAGTGGCTGAACATCGCTCAAGCTCAGCTTTTACACGCACGAAGAGTGAATAGGCAACTAGCGGGTAGTCGCACCCTCATACCTTTTGCATAGGACGCAATGATGAGCACGATTACAGCTAGCCGCGGGCGCGGAAGTGGAAGATGGCATCCTGCTTGGAGGCGATCGGTGCGCCGTTGCGCGTGGCGGGCTGGAAGTGCCAGTTATTGAGCGCGAGCAGAACCTTCTCGTCGAGCTTGGGGCCAAGGCTATGGAGAACTTTCTTGTCGACGATATCTCCATGCGTATCGATCACGATCTCAACCACGACGTTGCCTTCCGAGTCGGGTAATTCCCACGGATAAGCCACCGGATCAGACGTGCTGACAGGCAATGCGGGCCGAATTTCGTTGCCGGAAAATGGGCCGTTATTCAAAGTTCCATAAAGCGGGCCTGCCTCGGCGCCGTGGCCCAAGGCCGAAAGAGTCTGCGTTTTGGAAGCATCCTCGGCATTCGTGCGGGCAAGCGTATTGGGCGGCGCGGTCAATTTCGCGGTCTGTGCGGGCGACTTCCACATCAACTTCTCGTGACCGAGCCGCTGGTGACGGTAACGCTGTGTCGCAGTGTCGGAAGAACTCTCGCTGCTGTCGTCGGGAGATTTGCTGGGCCAGTAGAGTCGGGTAACGGACTTGCCATTGTGTCCCATAGCCACCGAGACTGCGGTGAGCAATTGCGGCGCCGGCGGATGAAGAAGCCAGGCCAGCAGCAGCAGATGGAAAGCAAGCGAACCGGTCCCGAGCCAGCGTTGCCGGCGAGCGGTCACCGGATTCAGTTGCGCAAACATCAGACAATACCTGCGGATGGCGTTCGCCGCAGCCTAATGATAATAGTTAGACGTTAGTTCACGGGAGTCGTCAAGAAATTTCCCTCAGCGTGATTCTCGGGGGGTACTCGTTCGTAACGCGCATCGGCGCACCGATCCATAGATAGGTGCAGTCCGAAGGTTGGTGCCGATTCTGGAAGGCTGATAAAATGGGCGAGCAGATCACCCATCTCATATGGGGCTATAGCTCAGCTGGGAGAGCGCATCGTTCGCAACGATGAGGTCGTCGGTT
>CALFMO010000033.1 GCA_937879855.1 uncultured Acidobacteriaceae bacterium
GTTCCCCACGACCACGCTCAGCGAGGCCGAACTGCTGCACCGGTCGATCGATTCGCCAGCGCGCGACCCGCTGCTCGAAGCCGCCCTCCACCACGATTAGCTGACTCTTTGGGACTCTATGCAATCACCGCACTCCCACAGCAATCACTGCCGATCCCAGGGGGACCTCTGTGCCCTCGAAGCGCGGCCCCCCCCCCCCCCCCCCCCCCGCAAAAAAAACTGGCTCCCAATTCAGGGGAAAGTGGAATCATCACTTAGCGGGCTGTTCGATTATCCTAGGCCAGCTCTGATAGCGGGCTACCGGATGACCCCACGGTGGGCGCGGAGAGTTTTTTTTGAGACCTTGTAGAGTGCAATTGCGTGCGAACTCACATTTCGGTTCTCGCGACTGATTGGGTCGGGTGGCAACCATGCGCGGGCCGCGGGCAACTGGAGCACGGCGCCGGCGTCGATGGCGGCGTACTCGCAGCTCTGATAAGCGATACAGCCGATAGACGCGCTTGTGGTTGACCCGCATGCCTTGCAGATGCAGCCGATCGATGATCCGCCGGTAGCCATAATGAACTCGGCTCTCCGCGATCGCCTTGATCTGGGCAAGCAACGCCGCGTTCGTGGCAGCCAGCTTTGGCCGGTAGTAAAACGTGGCGCGGTTGTAGCGTAGGATCAGACACGACCGCCTGGTGCCCACCGGATAGTGCGCTTTGACGTAGCCAACCAGCTCGCGCTGTCTGGTCGGCTTTAGAGCTCTTTTGAGAGCACGTCCTGGAGGATCTTGCGATCCAGACTCAGGTCGGCGACCAAACCTTTGAGCTTGGCATTCTCTTCGCGCAACAGGCGTAGCTCACGCACCTCAGGCACGCCTAAACCGCCATAACGCTTCTTCCAGCGCAAGATCGTGTTGAGATGCATCCCCAAGCGGCGGGCAACTTCGGTCGCTGGCGTGCCAGCTTCGATCTCGCGCAAGGCAGCAGCGATCTGCGCGTCGGTTGCATGGGGGCTCGTGGCATGAATGGAACCTCCCTACGCGGCCCATTTTAGGCTGCGAAATGGTGATCCCGCCTGTCCAAAAAATCGGGGCGACGCCCGAAGTCCCGGCGTTCGGCAACCCAAGAACGCCGGCGTCACGCCCGGAGGCGGTGTTTCTTATGGGTAACTCGGGATGTACACGTGCACAAAACCCACGGAGCGCTGAAGTGGCGCGGTGAACCAAATACCCCCTCCCGGGAAGGCACTATACAGGTTCAAGGGGCCGAGCTTTGACAAGTCAAATTCGTGATCCACTCCAGGTCGCTCAGGCACGCTAATCGTAGGGAAATATCGGACCCCTATTTTGCCCGAACCGCTCTCCAGGAACCATATCGTGTCCCGGCCTTCGAAAATGCTCGATGGGTATGCTGACGGCGTCGGAATATCTGCCTCTATGACGCGGTTGTCTGCTGTGATCATACCGATTCGGTTGCCCTTCCTTTCGGTAAACCACGCATTTTCCGGGTCGCTGGCAATCCCCCACGGCGCGCTTTCCCTATGGGGCAACTTGAATTCACTGATTTTGCCGTACTCATTGATCATCCCGATCCTGTTCGCGGTGCTTTCCGTAAACCAGTAAACCCCCAATCCGCCTCGCTCGCCGGCTGAAATGCCAAGGGGTCCGCTGTGAGGCGTCGGCACATTGTACTCTACGATCTTATCACTTTGCCCGACGTGGCCAATCTTATTACCAGCTCTTTCCGTGAACCAAACCCCCTGACCATCAGTGCTGAGGCCGAATGGTTCGCTTGAGTGGGTAGGCACCCTAAACTCGCGGACGTTTCCGTTTTCTGCAAGCAGACCGATCTTGTTGCCTTTCCTTTCGGTGAACCAGACGCAGCGGGTCGCGCAATGATAGCCGATTGCGACATTCTCCGGTTTACTGTCCGGCGTCGGTATGTCGTATTTGGTGAAGCGACCATCGGTTGCTAGCCGGAGGATCTTGTTCTCAGCCGGGTCGGTGAACCAGACAGCGCTGTCGCTAGTGCAACAGGCTATTCCGTGCGGCCGGCACCCGGCGCCACATGAAATAAGCGTTGCTCGGTATACATATGGCGCGCACGCCCCTAGGGGGAGCGCCCCCACCACCAGCAATACGCAGATCGCTACAAATGTCCGGTACCGGTGCAAGACCGACCTCTATCTACTAGTGCAGTCGCAGGGATGAAACGGGCTTGCCTTTCGTGGGCCGATGAATGCCCTTCCCAGGACGCCAGTAGTTCCGAAAAAGGCGAACGCGTCGAGGCCAGCCGGATATCGCCACTCATGGAACGCATATTGCGCCGGCCCCCGCAAACCGGGCCAAATGAGACTGTGATTTTCTGGGCGTACTTCCCCGGAGGAGAAGACGCTCATGCGCAAGCGCTTTACCGAACAGCAGATCGTCGGCATCTTGCACGAACTTGATGCCGGAGCCACTACCAAAGAGCTGGGCCGTCGGCACGGCGTGCACCCTAACACGATCGGCGCCTGGAAGGCCAAGTATCACGGCATGGAGGTCACCGTCGTTTTCGTGCGTGCACAAGGACTTTTATATCCCCGGTGAGATTGCGTCTGGGCGCATGTAACCTTGTCGCTACCCACGAAATGTTCGGAAGCCCGGCTACTCGCCAGCAATCAAGATTCCCTGATGAGGCCGGCCCTGAATCTATAACCCACCGGACGTTGCAGCCGCCTTGTGTATTATCCCTCAGCAAATCCCGGGGGATAATACATAGAGTCGTTCAGACGTCCGTGGCCAGGGCGCTTTGGCCGATCTTAAGGCAAGCCTCGGTGAAGCGGCTCTTGCGCATCGGTGAGTCTCCTTGCAGCGGCTCTACACCCAGAAACTCACAGTTTCCGTTGGCTCCCTTTTCCTAGCGCACGTCACAAGTCCGGCCGCCATCCATGCGGGTTCGTGCGGGCCCGCCTGTATCAAATATTTGGCACTAACCAAGTCTTGGCTTTCTTGAAGTCGACAAGGAAGAAAAGATGTGAGCCGGCTTTTTCGCCATGGGCTGTGGTTTTCGAAAAGCCGACGCCGTACAGACTGTCTCCCTCCCTGTCCGTGGACCTGCTCAAGCTGACCGAATACGGGATGATGGTGGACGTGTCGCACTGTACCTTGCTCACTTGGCGCAGCTTGGCGCAGGCCCGAAGTATAGGCTCTAGATTGCTTCCCGCGATTCTAGCCACCTCGTAAATTATCGGACCATGCTGCACCTTTAGCTGCGATGGGTTCTGAGTTGCTGGCTGATTAGTTGAACGCGACGTTGAGATCGCGGCTGTGCCGAAAACAACCGCGCAGACGGCAATAATGATGCCTGCTCTCATCTTCGTTTCACCACCCGCACCCATTTAGGCATTCGGGTCCCTCAAATCTCGGGTTGCCGAAGAGGCCCAACCCGGGGAGCCTAACGGCTCCATAGACACGATAATTGGGCTCCGACCAGAAAATGTACTGCTCCCAATCCTTCGGATTCTCAGTGTGGTCCCTAGCGGTTGCGGTTTCGTAGTTCTCCAAACTCTCGCCGGGCATCCTCGCCCATACGGAATGCGAATGAACGTCTCCGACGGCACCCGAATGGTCCGACGCGCTCATCGTTACCTCAAATTTTGAGCCAATCTTCGTTCCACCTAGGCCAAACCCGTGTGGTCCCTTGTAGATGACAGCGCCCCGTTCGCGTTTTTGCGGGTCGTTGACCGAGGCCTTTTCGTTGCCTTCGTTAATTGCCCAGTGAAGGGCGGCTGCCTCTGGTGTCGTGAATTGACCCTCCGCCGAAGTATTCGCTGAAAGAGCCGCTGAGTTGTAGGCCGCCTCTGCCAGCTGCCCGTTCCACGTGCCCTCACTATTTGGATCGAAGAACAGCGAAAAGTCGGTTGGCGGAGACGTCTGGTCCGAGAAGTAACCGCTCGCATCCGCGTACTCAAACGGATTATTCCGATTATACATATACGGCTTCTGACTCGCTGGATCACGCACATCGCCCGCATAGGCATCCGGCGTGGTCCAGGTCTGCAGCTGTGGGTCGTAAGCGCGCACGCCTTGGAAGACATTGTAGCCGTCAGAATAGCCATCTTGCGCAGGCGAGCACATATAGCCGCCCTGGCCGACGTTGAGTCCGGTAAAGCCTTTGGGGCTCTCCCAGTACACTACGCTTAGCGTAGAACAATTTCTTGACCCTACCAGTCTTCGCACCATCCTTGATGCAGTTCGGAACCGAATCCTAAACTGGACCATTGAGCTTGAGGGAGTGGGTGGCGCCCGAGATCGCGCGAAACGGAAAACGACAAGATTGGGAGTGGCATCAACGCAGAGTGTTCACGAAAGGACTGAAAGCGGAACCATGAGCGGGTCAGATCACGAGCACGTCGATGCACAGCAAGAGATTGCAGCGTTGCAAGCGTCATTTGAGCAACTCGCGGTGAAAGACGATGCCGGCCGAACGTTGCTTCTAAATCGGCTTGAAACTATCGCCCGAGCATTCCTCCAAGATGGTGCGGAGCGTTACATAAAGCAAGCTCGGGCGGTGAACTTTTACCCCATCGCGTTCGTGATGGGTGGAGCTGACTACACACCTAAGACTTGGGCAGCGGGTAAGGCCCAAGTCGTGGCGATTCTGGAAAGCATAAAGGACGACATCCGATTGCGTAATCGTGTTTCGAGTGTCTCCGAGAGCGCTCCGAAACCGGCGAGGAAGGCACGTCAACGAAATGCGGTCTTCGTTGCCCACGGCCACGACATCGACATGCTTAATGATGTTACCAGCTATCTTGGCCGGATTGGAATTGAAACAGTCGTCCTGTCGGAGGAACCTAGTAAAGGAGCAACCCTCATCGAGAAGTTTTTCAGCCATTCCGACGTTGGCTTTGCGGTCGTTCTCCTGTCAGGCGATGACGTCGGTAGAGATGCGCTGAAGGGTCCTGAAAATGATCGGCCGCGAGCACGCCAAAATGTTATCCTGGAACTAGGATTCTTCTTCGGTCGGCTTGGGCGGGAACGAACCGCAGCCCTAGTTGCCTCCTCAGGAGGTAAAGATGTGGAGCGCCCATCGGATGTCGATGGGGTAGTTTACATCCCCTATGTTAAGGCGGCGGCCGATTGGAAACAGAAACTAGTGCGCGAACTTCGCGCGGCAGGAATAAAGGTCCGAGAAGACCGCATATGAAGCCGCCCCCTTCCTACTATCGCTATGTGTGGCAAGGATGAGAAACCGTTTTGCGACTACGAGGAGGGATACATGACAATTCAGCCGTTTACGAAGGATATCAGCGGGTTATTTCAGGCGCGGCGTCAAGAAGCACAATCCAGCATGATAATGTCCAGTCGCTTGCCGACGCGATTGATGGATTCAACCGGGGGCTACTTGGATTATGTTCGGGGCTTGGTTGACGCGCAGCAAAAGGAGGCGCGGGGCCGGAAGGATTTTGAGTCCCAACTATAAGGACCCGGTCTCAGGCTTTGCAGGGCGCGAGATCACCAGCAAGTCAAAACGGATAGGTTTTTGGTGCGGAACTAAAGCCCGCTGCGAGTCATGGCTAACCCGCGAGATTGGGGATGTTCGGGAGCGGACCGTTTCCGCTAGCCGGTAGTGAAACGCGGACGTTCAGGCGTGAGTCTGTAGTATTCCCCGGGATTTGCTGAGGGATAATACACAGGGCGGCCCAAACGTCCGGCTCCATCGCCGCCGTACCATAGCATGAGAACGCCTGACGAGCCTATGGATATATGGAAACTAAATTCCAGGTGGCGTAACTTCCCAGCGTACGTCACAGGGGCAACCATCGGCCCGGTTTGCGGGGGCCGGCGCACCATCGCCACTTTAGCCTTGAAGGCACTTGAGTGATTGCGTCGAGATCGACGAGACATGATTCGCTCCTTTTCGAGGGCCGTTCTTGGCCCTCGGGGAAGCGGAATCATCACTTAGCGGGCTGTTCGGTTATCCGAGGCCAGCTCTCTTTCTTTATTAACGTTTCACTTAGACGTGAAGGCAAAGCGACGGATTGGTGCGCGGCGAGGAACTAAAACCGTAGAGCAAAGTGTGGTCCGACGGGCTTAAACCATCGAACTCCAGCGTTACATACTGAGGCTCTCTTCCATACAGAAGTATTGCGGTGTTCTTATCATCCAATACAACATGAAACGGCTCGCCGGTGAACGGAAGTTCGCCCTCCGCAAAAAATTTAGTAAACGTTGCCTTGAATCTGATTCTGATAGTGCCTTTTTCTAGCTGAACAACGTCTGGGGTGGCGACAGGTCCGTTATCAATAACTGGAATTGGGCTCTGATTCTCGCACGTTTGCAGCTGAAAACGGTTTTCGTCGGTGCGTCCGTCCGAGAGTAGCGAACATGTAACCTTTGTTGGTGTAACGCCGAGCGCGGGTGTAACTATGTCTTCGGTCGTCATAGATGAGGATTCAAGGCGCATGAAAGTTGACCGATACAACCGCTTGTTGTCTGAATAGTCGAAACGCACGAAGTCTCTTCCACCGGCAATGCCGGGGAAACTTCTCACTCTAGCCGACAGAATTCCATGTCCGGAAAAACAGGAAGTGATAGAATCCGTAGCGAGATATTGTGCTGAACTCACCTCGCGAATTGTGAACTTCTGATCCGCAACTGCAGTTTGCGACAAAAGCTCTATCGAGCAGAACATTACGAGTACGCCCCGCGTTAGAAGCGTAAGTGCTAAAGATCGGCGACCCACAACGATTCTCATCTCACATTTCAGCCGGGGCAGTTTGTGACCCGGTCCCGGTCTCCGATGGATCATCAACCATTGGTGTTGCGCCAGGATTGTTCGGATTATTTTCCGCCTTCCAAATATCGACTGGACTTAAGGTTCCGGTGGGAAAATCCGCATTCATTATGTCCCCCGGCCCGACGGTATGATTTTCGTCCCACTGAGTATTATAGGTTGTGTGAAATATTTCATGTGCCTGAGCCCCCGACGTGTGGGCCCGGTCGCCAAAGTAATTCGTGCCAACATCGACGTGGTTTCCTCCTGGTGCCCCCAAGGCCGGTGGGTTACCGCCCGGATAGAGCGCGGGGTTTTCGAGATGCACCGTCACCACAAGAGGGCCGGTTGACCTCGTTTCCACTACCCGGGTTGTCACTCTGATACTTCCGACCGTTCCGGATAACCGAGCCTCAACGTTGTGGATGAACGCCACCTTGTCGCTATTTCTTACACTCGGATCAAGATAAAATCGGACAAAAAACGTGAACGTAACGTCATTAGTACCTGAGCCGGTGATCTGAACGAGAAACCCCGTCGGATCCCCGTATTCAAACGGATTATTCTTATTGTACATATACGGCTTCTGACTCGCCGGATCACGCACATCGCCCGCATAGGCATCCGGCGTCGTCCAGGTCTGCAGCTGCGGGTCGTAAGCACGTACGCCTTGGAAGACATTGTAGCCGTCGGAATAGCCATCTTGCGCAGGCGAGCACATATAGCCGCCCTGGCCGACATTGATGCCGGTAAAGCCTTTGGGCCCGACAAAGCCGGTTGTGCCCGAATAGCTGCCCGAAGAAGTCGCACCGGGCGCCATGCACTGCGTACCGCGCCGGTAGGCGTCCGGATCGCCCCCAGAACCCGCACCGCTGGTGTTGTGCTCGCCCACCCACAGCCCGCTTAGCTCCCGATCCCACACCGTCAGCCCGCGGTAGTTGGCGTCCAGTGGCGTGTAGTCGGCCAGCATGCCGACTTTGACGTCGTCGACCTGACCGCTTTGATTGGTGTAGGCGCGAACGAAAATGGGACCGGGTGTGCGAACGAAAAAGGGACCACCCA
>CALFMO010000034.1 GCA_937879855.1 uncultured Acidobacteriaceae bacterium
ATGGGTTTGGGAGAACTCACATTCTACGTGGTCCACTTTTCGGGGGCTGGGTCAGGTGTCACGAAGCTATACCCGGTGATCGTTCCGAGGAATGAAATATCAAAAGCTGAGTTTCACGCGTAGAACGTCGCCTGATAGCATCCGCTGTGGTACCCACCCTTCGAAAAACCGCGAAGGGTGGGGCAGCCTCAGTCGTGATGACTCAAAGGACAAAGGATGCAAAAGTATGCCAGCCGCGAATTGAAGGCGTCGTGTGAACTTCTCAGCGGGCCCACTCTCACAAGAGTGTATGCGCCACTCGTCTATCCGTTCTGAGCGCAATGGCTTGCTTACTGCAGGTATCTAGTCGACAGTTCAATCGGCGTGTATCGGTCGTTCCGTGTGCTATTTTGCGCTGTGGTGGCTCGAATTAGAAGCTGAGAACATACAAGGAGTCCAAATGCAATCCGAAATTAAGGTAGGTCAACGTTTCAAGTTCAATATGTTGTCCGACAACCCTTCGGCAACAGCGGCGGACGTGGAATTCTATTTTGCATATTGGGTAGAGGCTCACGAACTTCCAGAAACAGAGGTTCCGACAACATTAGAGTTTCAGCGGGGAATTGACGGAAACGTGTACCTCAATGGCCGTCGGGTTAGCATCACTTTGCTGAAGTAACTCTTCCGCTTGGGAACATCTACCTTCTGTCCCCGCTCTCTCTGCAGCCCATCGAATCCGTTCTTCCAGCATTTAGAGATTGACCCAACCCGATCTTTTGTATCAAGGAGAGTGAGAGCCATATCAAAGTTGAGTGGCCACTCGGAACTATTCGGAAACATGGGGTGGGAAACATGGATGTCCCCAGATTTCCTCGTCCCAATTACCATCGGCGGTGGCACCCACGCTTCGAAAACCGCGAAGGGTGGGGCAGCCTCAGTCGTGATGACTTCAAGCCACAATGCAAAGGTGGGATAGCTTCCCGGTCAGGTTAATGCCGGCGAGATCAAAAGCCTGGGCCACCCCTGCTAGGCACTGACCCGCACCGACTCCAACTCGGGGACGCATCGCGAGTTCTGGAGGGATTTGATCGCGTCTTCGGCGGTAAACTTGCCCATCACCAACGCCAGCTTTTGGTTGGTTGTCATGTGGATGGGAGAGGGATCAACTCGGTGAACGTATTCAGCGGCGCGCGCACCGCGGTTCACTTTCACAACAAATTTGATGTGGTTCATAGTTTGCAGTTACTCCCTGTTTTAGAAAAAACGAATAAGAAGCCTGAACAAAGAGGGGCGGTCCTTTATTTCTTTGAAATCGAGTACACCACCGCTGTAAGAGGCTTGCCGCACTCCAGGCATCTTGCCTTGAATCGAGAGGTAATCAATCCACACGATGGGCACATCCTCTGTGATCCAGACCTGGCGACCAGTGGTTTCGCTTTACGTATCCAGCGGAGCAGCAAGATCGTAAACAGCACGATGAGCAGACCAAAGGAGATGCTGGTTGCGTTCATAATGCGACCTTCTTGGCGAGTTCTGCGCTAACGGAGGGCAGACCACTCACTCGCTGAAAAGCCTAAGATGAGAGAACCTCAGATGGACTGGCTTAGGTCAGAAGACCTGAAAGAGGAGAAAAACGTAACCGCCCCAACAACCATCATATCAGTCTATGCACTCTGTCGTCTGCCGAGGCGTGGGGAGGTGTACCATTGGGCGTGCTTCCAATGAATCCAGAGTTGTACTTTGAGGCTGATGCCGTTGATCGCTCGCTTGCTGACGAGGTTCTTCTCAGGGAAGAACGGGATGAGGACGAGGACGAAGAGGAAGACAGCAACAACGATGAGGGTGACGATGAATACGACGGGTACTCGGAGTAGCGAATCGGCCACAGGAGCGACTTTATTAGAATTAATCGATTGGCGAAAGTCCAGGCGTACTTATCAGGGGTTTCTGACGGGAAACTACAGAATTATCTCCTACAACTTGCCTTGAATGTCGTACATCGAAATGCCATCCATTCTGGTCTGATCTCGTCCACCGCTCTGGTCTGGTCTGTTTCAGTCTGAGCGATTCCGGCCGTAGCCAATTCAAAGTCTGCTCGCTCCAGCCATTCTGGCTTAGGCCGTTCCAGTCCGAGGTGTCGCGTGCGCAGCAAATTTTCTTCGCTATCCGTTATGTCGTCTTCTATCTCGCTGGCGCTGTTAGTTCCGGCGTGTGCGATCCTGATTTCATGCAGTGGAGTTTCGAAGCCGACAAGCACGGCGAATCCGAGTCCTACCGGGACACCCGCACCGCCGACCACCAGCAACTTTCAACTGACGCTTGCTTTTGCGGGAAATGGCACCGGCGCCGTAGTAAGCACTCCGGCCGGCATCTCCTGTCGCACCGGCAGCAGCACTGGCTGCTCCGCATCGTTCGCCTCCAGTACATCAGTCAAACTCGCGGACACGCCAGATGCCTCCATGGTTTTGGCAGGCTGGCAGGGCGGAGGATGCAGCGGAACTGCGCCCACATGCACCTTAGCGCTCAGCACCGATACGAAAATCGTGGTGACGCTGAATCAGGCGCCGCCCCCGCCACCGGCGAACGCGCAACTTACGGTCATCGAGTCCGGCGGAGGCCAGGGCACGGTCGTGAGCAATCCTGCGGGCATCAGTTGTCCAGGGACTTGCACCGCATCTTTCGCCGACGGCACACAGCTGACGCTGAATGCCACCGCTGCCAGTGGTTCTGTTTTCGGCGGTTACACTGGCGCCTGCACGACCCAAGGCGCGAAAGCCAAGAACGCAAACAGGCGCGGGAATGCTCCGCCATCGCCGACATGTACGTTTAAGGCGACCGGAAACGAGTCGGTGACTGCGGTCTTTACAACCACGCAACCGCCGCCGCCTCCTCCGCCGACATCTCCGTTATCGGTCAGCATTAGCGGCCAGGGAAGCGTGACCAGCAGCCCTGCGGGAATCAATTGCCCAACCACTTGCAACGCCAGCTTTCCATCGGGAACTGTGGTTACCCTGACGGCGAACAACAGCGCGAAGGGCTGGAGCTTTCACAACTGGACCGGCGCGTGCACAACTTCCGAGTCCACATGCCAAGTGACGATTACAAATACGAATCAATCGGTGACTGCAATCTTTTTTAATCCCGACCTGGTCTACAACGGTGGTCCGATTCTTCCTACAACCACGACCAAGGTAATTTTCTGGGGCGTCAAGTGGGGCGATCCTACGTTCGTGGCCGACAAGATCACCGGGATCGATTCGTGGTATGAAGGCGTGGGCGGCAGTAGCTACGCGGGTTCGGTGGATGAATACACTGACTCCCAGGGACAACATGTTACCGCAGCCTCAACTTACACGGGGCACATCGTCGATACCACGCCCTCCAACGATTCGGGTGCGCTGATTGAAGCATGCAAACTCGTGCCCAATCCAAGCCCCGACGAGTACGTAGCCGTGTATCTGGACCAGCCCCGGACCGGGAACTTTTGCGCCTATCACACCTACGCTTCGTGCAGCAACAACTCCACGTCTTCGCAAATGGTGATGTCGGTTATCTACAACCTCGATGGCGACACGGGCGGCTGTGATCCCGGCGACAGCGTAACCGGCCATTCTCAGGGCCTCGCCGCTATCGGCAATATGAGCGGACACGAGTTTTCCGAGGCTCGCACTGATCCGCAATTGACGTCGTGGTTAGACGCGAACGGCCAGGAGACTGCAGATAAATGCGTTTCTCTGTTTGACGACCCATTTGTGACGTTTTCGAATGGAACTCAATGGAAGATTCAATCGAACTGGTCGAACTTCGCGCATGACAACGGCATAGGAAAGGAACTCACTGGCTGCGTGAACTACAACGTGACCGGGCGGTGATCGCGCGGAGCGATGGCGGGTGGCTTCGGCACGAACGGCCGCCGTGCTCGATGTCCGCCAGTTGGCAAAATAGACTCAGATTCGAACATTGTGGGTAGGGAACCTTCGACTGCGTTGCCGCCCGCTTCGCGGACGGCAACTTCGCTCAGGATGACAGGCCTCTGGGATCAGCCAACGGTGGGGCTCTAGCGCCCGAGGAACTTATCGAGTCTGGCGACATCGCCCTCGGCTAGGTCCAGATACTTCTTAGCCCCGGCAGCGTCTCCATTCTGGAGTGCGGCCTGAGCTTTCGCCATGTGCGTTTTCATGAGCTCCTGAGCGGAGGCGATGTCGCCGCGAAGGCCCAATCCCTGGGCACTCTGCTGCCTGCGCAAATTGTCCAAGCTGTCGTTGACCGCGTTCGCCTGGCTTGAGAGTTGATCCGCCTGCTGTTCGAGAGCTTCCATTTGAGCCGGATCGGCAGATTGCGCCGGCGAGTTTTGAGCCGCCACCATATCCTGGGCACCTTGACTGGTTGTGGGCGCGACTTTGAGATTCTTGTGGGGACGATCCTTCTTGTCGGGCTTCTGGTTGTCGAGCGTGGGAACTGGCTCGGTTTGGGCGGCTTGCTTGGTAATCGGGGTCGTCCTGCTTTCTCCGGTGCTCTTGGCTGTATCCGCGGCGGGAGCGGAAGGCTGTGTCTCAGGCGAAGAGGAATTTGCCGAAGGATTCACGTCACTAGAATTTTGCGAAGAAGAGCCCGCCGCGTCCGCAGGCTGCGCTTTGGCTGCGTCACCGCCCGTAGGGTTGGCGGAACTCGTGTCTGATGACGGAGTGGCTGGCTGCGCCTGCGACGTAGTTTGCTCGTGGGCACTGGTCTTGGCCCGGCGTGGGATGTAGAGGCCGGCTACGACCAACACCGCCAGCACGACTAGAGCGCCGAGAGACATATACAGACCGCGGTGGCTTTTATGCTGCGGCGACATATCGAGCACGCTTGGGATCGGCGCTTGTGCCGGTGGAGCTTCCAACGGTGCTGCGGCCTCCTCTTGTATCGAAACGGCCGGCGCCGCGTTTTGAAGAAGCGCGGTGGCGCTGGCCGGGCTTATGCGGGGCGGTGTGACACTTTGATTCGCGGGAAACGCCTGATTAGCGGGGAGCCCTTGCGGCAAGGCGCTCCGTACGTTGTTCAGGGCATTGCGAAAGGCATCGGCGGACTGGAAGCGCTGTGCGGGATCCTTAGCGATTGCGATCAAGATGATGGTGTTCAAGGCGGCGGACAAATCGGAGCGGACTTCGATGGGCGGCTTGGGCGACTGCTGAACCTGCGCTGCCATGAGCGAGTAGTCGCTGTCGGCGCGGAACGGCCGCTCGCCCGTGACCATTTCATAGAGTGAAACTCCGAGCGAGTAGAGATCGGAGCGCGCGTCGGTCGTTTGACCCTTCACCTGCTCCGGCGACATGTAGTACAGCGAGCCCATCGTGGTTCCGGTCGTGGTGAGGCCGCGGTCGGTGCCGGAGCGAGCGATGCCGAAATCCATGAGCTTCACGACACCCTCGGGAGTCAGCATCATGTTGGCAGGTTTTATGTCGCGATGAATCACGTTTCTACTGTGCGCGTAACTCAATGCGCTGAGCACCTGGTCAACGTAATTCACGGCATCGGCCACCGATATTGCACCCTGCTCCAGCCGCGTGGAAAGAGTGGTGCCCTCGACATATTCCATCACCATGACAAGCTGATTGTTCAGGGTGAGAGCGGTGCGAAGAGCCGCGATATTCGGATGGTTGAGGCCGGCCAGAAGCTTGATCTCCCGCAGGAACCGGTCGGCTAGATCCTGGCGACCAGCAAGGTCTGGCAGCAAAATCTTCATGGCCTCGATGCGATCGGAGATGACATTTCGCACCTTGAAGACTTTGCCCATGCCTCCGCTACCTAAGACGCCGAGGATTTCGTAGTCACCAATGCGTTTTGTGGATTCTTCGGTCATAGCAAAACCTCATTCGTCCTGTTGCTTATCTCGCGGAGGTAGTCGGCGGAGATCAGGGCCTTCCCAAATAGCTCCCCGGCTAAACGTGAGATCACGTCTTATTGGTTCTTCACCGCGTCCCCGACCTTGGCAGGAGAAGTGCCGCTGTAATTTGCCGTCGCCGATTGCGCATCTACGTCGGTCACCGTAGCCGTGCCCATTTTGCTGGTAATGGTTCTGAGCACCTTTCCCGTGGTTGGGTCTTTAACGGTTTTAACGGGGCGGCTGATGTCGAGTACGTCCCCCACCTTCACGCCGTCCTTGCTGCCAACATTGAGGACCAGGGTATTGCCGGTAACGTCGGCCACAAGGCCAGTGACTTCAAGTTTGCGGGTCGGCAACACCGCCGCCTTTTCATCGAGTTGCGTCGCCATGGAATCCACGGCTTGATGCACAGCTTCGCCGAGTATGGTGTTGGCAAAATTTGAGCTGCTCATGTCCACACCGGCGCCGGCGGCGTTGCCGCCTCCGCCCCCCGCACCGATCAGCGAGGTTCCAGAACGAGACGACTCGCCGGTTCCGGTGACCGCGGCGAGGATCTCAGCGGTGGTCGTGTCCACCAAGCGGGCAGTGACTCCCACCACGGCCTTGGCATTGTGTTTCCCGACACCGCCAATGCCAAACTTGCTGCCGTATCCTCCGAGGGCTCCGGCGCCCACTTTCGTATTCTTGTCATCTCGGCCGAACTGAGTAATGCTTCCCATAATTACCGCGTCGACGCCGAGAATTTTCCCGATCTTCGCCGCGGTGCTGGAATCAACGCGATCGCTGTTGCCAAAATTCTGTTCGCCTAGCACCTTGTCGATGGCGTTGCGCTCGATGACTGAGTACTTGCCGTCCTGCACCAACTTCTGAACCAGAAGGTCTGAAATGCCCTTGCCCACGTCCTGGTTCGTGCCGAAAATTGCAGCTACCGCAGTCTGCACCGTGCCATACTCAAAATTGAGCACAGCCACGCGCTTCTTCTGTTGCCCCATGCAGGTTGGAACCAGAGCACAAACCAAAACCACCAAGAAAAAGGATGTGCCAAGTCGGACCACTCTTGCGGGTAGTCGGAGATTGCCAACACTTGTATCCCTGGTCGGGAGCGTTTTCACAGTTGTCACGGGTTCCCTCCTCGCCGCCCACAGATTGTCATCCCAGCGGACGAGCGGGTGAATTCTAATCCATCGGGTGCAAATCTTCTATATTGTGCGCAAAAAAAAGCCTTCGTTACAGACGTGAGACTTTCGACCCTATGGCTGAATCACCGGCGGGAGTCGGGCGGGATCATATTGTTGGCGCGATAGTAGACGACGAGTTGGCCGTAGTGTTCGCCGCTGTGCTCGATGGCGAAGGTCCAGAGGTTGGAGTTGTGGGACAGGTGTTTGCCAAATTTAGTGGTTTTGTCCAGTCCCGCGTCGCCCTGCTGTTGGATGACTTGCGCTCCGTCGGCCACGGCCTCCTGGACGAACTTCACCACGTCGGCCTTGGTCTTGAAAGCGTCACGCGAAGGATTATCGCCCTCGCCGAAGTCGGGGCCAAGGTTTGATCCGGAGATCCAACGTATCAGGACGAAATCGAGTGCGGCGGCGTGAAGCAGATTCTGGGCGAAGGTGCGCTCGTCCTTTTGCAGTTTGTAATCGTATTTGTCTTCGGGGAAATCCTGGGCCATGGCGACGAGCTTTTTGCCGATGTCATTCCAGCGGTCCAACATTTCTTCGGACCGGGAGCGGGCGGGAAGCGGGGATTGATTCTGCGTTTGGGAATGAGTGGAAAGGCTGGTTCCGAGTACGACGAGCAAAGCAACAGCAACTTGAGCAAGCGAAGATCGTCTCATTCTATTTTCTCCTTATGGATCGGCAATCACCTTTCCGAAGACCTGGTGTCAGTTCAATGCTGGAAGAACAAATCGTGAACCACTAAGGACACGAAGTTTCACGAAGGAAAAACATTGGCAATCAGTTCGACTTTGCCTGGCTAGCCGGCGGCACAATTCCGTTCATTCGCAAATATTCGACCATTTGTCCATAGTGATCGAAGGCGTGCTCGCAGCCAAACATCGTCAGGCGCAGGCGGGACGACTTGCTGTGCCCCGGGGACTGCAACATGTTCTCAATAGTCAGCGTGGCCGCGGCCTTGTGACCCAGCGCAAACGATTCCTTCAGGAACTTGATGATGTCCGCTTTAGTCTTCACCTCTGCGGGACCGTTGCCGTCTTTTATGTTCTCCGGCACTTTGTCTCCGGTAATGGGAGACCAGATGAAATAGTTGGAAGAGGCGACATGCTTGACCTGCACCGCAAACGAGCGGACACCTTTGAAGTCGGCGCCGGGAATGTTGAGGCTCTCGGGAGAGAAGTTGTATTTATCCTCGGGCATGGCTTCGGCAACTTCCACGATTTGTTTTTCGACAGCGCTGATCTCGCGATCGAGA
This sequence comes from uncultured Acidobacteriaceae bacterium, assembly GCA_937879855.1. Lineage (GTDB taxonomy): Bacteria > Acidobacteriota > Terriglobia > Terriglobales > Acidobacteriaceae > Sulfotelmatobacter. The sequence continues at coordinate 8,276 of CALFMO010000034.1, forward strand.
GAGGAAGCGACGGTCGGCGGAGTCTGCGATTCTTGGGCCTGGGCGACTGCGGCGCTCGGTGCGCCTGGTCCCCAGGCGGTCGCTGCGAAGATGACCGCTGCCAAAAGCAAGGCGATACGCGTGGGTTTCATGAAATGAATCTCCTTAATTTGTTTTCGAATCCGAAAAGATGACGGTGTTCACCCTTGTCACGCTTCAGGTTTAGTTCGTTTTGTCAGGAGCGTCGCGTATCCGTGTCTGATCGGTAATCCAGTTCACTTCCCAGGTTTTGCCTCCGTCATCCGAGAATGACTGTTCGAAGTGGGGGGAATTCGTGGTCAGGTTCGTCCAGACGAATCGAATCAGAATGGTTTTGCCATTGATCGTGTCCTGGGCGAAAAACTCACCGCGTCCATTTTTGAATTCGCCGACCTGGGGCGGGTCGAGGACGCCAATCTTGCGATTGGCCCAGTAGAGTCGCCACTGGTGGGATTGAGGATTGTACACACGCAGGGTCAGACCCTCGATGTGGCCAGCGGAGCCGTCGACTTCGATTGTGTCCAGTTGGGAACCGCCATCCCAGACTCTGAAGCAGGCGCCGGTGCCGTCAAATTCCACCCACGTATTGGATCCTGTCAGGGGATGCAGGCGGCGATTCAGGTGGTATTTCCATCGACCGAGAAGCGGATCGAAATCGTGCTGTCCATCGTGTTCCGCGGAAGTTTGTTGAGCGCTGGTTCTCGATGCGTCATTCTGCTGCGCGTGTGCTGGAAGCAAAGGCAGGGCGACCGCCACTGCGCACGCCATAAGACAAGTCCGAATACGTTTCATGATCGTCACCGGATCGCTTTCCCGAAGACTATTTACGCGCGAAGCAACACGCGGTATGTGCGACGGTTGAAAAAATGCCTGCCGCGAGTACGGCGGCGAATGCCACGGTCAGCAGCGTGCTGGCCATGCTGCGCCTCGGTTGCGGATGAGTTGCAGTCAAGCGCGCCAGACGATGGCTGATGAACGACGAAGCGCTCGCCTGAAGCAAAAACCCCTCTTCGGGCTCGGCGAGCTTTGCCAGTGCTGAAACCAGGTTTGCGCCATGAGCTTTCTGAATCACAGACTCGTCACAGGAAAGTTCGCGATACAAGGCGAGGCGAGAGCCGGTGATCCAGACGAACGGATGAAACCACAGCAGACACAGTCCTACTTCATGGATGAGACGAATCAGGTTGTCGCGTCGTTTTGCGTGGGTGAGTTCGTGGAGGAGGACCGCATTGAGTTCATGTTTGCTGAGCAGGCGGTCAATGCCACGGGGAAGCGAGATGTAGGGGTTAAGGACGCCGTCGACTGCGGGCGCTTGTCTAGTTGCGGCGAACCTTATGGGAATGCCATTAGCCAGGAAAGTGCGTCGTTTGTCATGAGCACTTTGGCGGCTCGTCTCTTGTGTGTGGCGATGCTCGGAGCGGACTCGCAGACCAAGCCGCGTGAGCATCAAGGTAGCACCAAGCAACCACAGCACGGAGAGCACAGCAGCAACGCGGCCTTTTGAGATGGTGTTGGCAGCGTCGCCGATGATGCCCAGCGGCGCAGCCCATGAGAGGTGAGCCGCCCAGGCTTTGTCGAGAACTGCGCCCAGCGGGAAGATGAAATTGAGCGATGTCGCTACCCAGATCCAATACTTCGTGGTGGCGCTGCCACGACCAATCGAGGTGAGAAGCCATGCTGCGAGCCAGACGATTGAGGCATACAGGAGGTGAACATCAAGGTAATACAGTGCGCGCGCGATATGCTCATGCATGGCGTTTGCCTCCACGGTTGCGGCTCTTGCTGTTTGGCGCCGCGTTTTGAAGAGCCTTCAAATCTCTTAGCGTGATGGTGCCGCTCTCGAGAAGATTGGAGACGAGCAGGCGAGGGGAGCCACCGAAAAGGTCGAGGAGATCTCGCACCAGCCCGCTGCGGTATTCGCTCTGCGCGATGGCCGGCTCGAACAATTGAGCGTTACCAATCTTCTTCACCTTGCGCAGAGCGCCCTTTTGTTCGAGCCGGTAGACGAGGGTTTGGACGGTGGTGTAAGCCACTCGCTCGTCCTCAGGCAGGCTGTCGAGAATCTCGCGGACCGAGCAGGTTCCCAGTTTCCAGTACTGCTCCAGGACGCGGGCCTCGGCTCTGGAAAGACGGATCTTTTTCATATCTCCTACTAAGCTCGGCAATGCTACTACAAGATCCGTTTGTAGACAACGGAAAGTTCGGTGTGGTCATGACAAGACAGTGCTGCGGTGTTATGCGTGATGATTTGAGTGGTGTTTGTGAGAGAGGAAAATGGTGCGCCCGGAGAGATTCGAACTCCCGACCTGTTGCTCCGGAGGCAACCGCTCTATCCAGCTGAGCTACGGGCGCGCATCGACGTTTACAGTCTACAGGGGAAGGGAAACGGCTTCAACGTGGCATACGAATGCGAAAGCTAACCCTGTCATGCCAGACGCAAGGCCCCTGTCGCGCGCAGGTAGGGCACGCGATGTTCGGTCAAATTGGTGTTGGAGATTTTCTGCTAGTAACGGTCGCGCCGCCCACCCCCGCCGCCCCTGCCTCCACGATCTCCGCGATCGCGGCCACCACCGCCTCCGCCGCCAACCCGCTCGGTCTTGGGCCGCGCCTCGTTAACGTTGATCGTACGTCCACCGACTGAGGAGCCGTTCAGGGCCGTGATCGCCTTGTCCCCGTCTTCGTTGCTGGCCATTTCCACGAATCCGAAACCGCGGGAGCGCCCGGTGTCACGGTCCGTCATGATGCTCACGCGGTCGACTTGTCCGAAAGGTTCAAATAGTGTCCGGAGCTCGTCCTCGTTTGTATTGAAGCTCAAATTTCCCACGAAAATATTCTTCACGCATCTGCCTCTGCATTGAGCTGTCGGAAGTGCGAGCAATCGGCGGACTTGGCAGGTCGGGAGGGCCTTTCCTGAAAATCGAGACCGCAGCTGGCAAACAGTCGAATGCGGCGAGAAGTATAGCAGGTTTTCCGAAAATGGCTGATTAAATCAATATGAAATGAATGGTTTGGCTGAATCGAGGAAGCGCTAGCACTCGTCTACCTTCCAGTATCCCTCGGCGTGAAATCCCATTTGCAGCAGGCGGTTTTTAGGGTCGTGGCGCTTCCCGCAGCCGGGGCAGATGAGATAACGGCTCCAGGCCGTACCTTGATGATCGTAGTTTTCCGCGACCGCAAAGGTGGTGCTGCAACTGCAGGGCACAAGGAAGATGCGCAGCGGCGCTTTTTCTTTCGCAATCTTTGCGGACTTGGGATGCGGCTTCACGACTCTTCGACAGTTGCGAACGAGCTTTTCTTGCGGCGGTTCGCCTGCAGCGTTTTCTTACGCAGCCGCAGGGATTTGGGGGTGATTTCCACGAACTCGTCGTCGGCAATGAATTCGATGGCCTGCTCGAGATTCAAGGGACGGAAGGGCACCAGGCGGATCGCTTCATCGGCGGTCGACGCGCGCATGTTGGTGAGCTTCTTTTCGCGCACGGCGTTTACGTCGAGATCGGTATCCTTTGCGTTCTCCCCGATGATCATTCCTTCATACAGTTCTACGCCCGGGCCCACGAAAAGTTCTCCACGCTCCTGCAGTCCCCACAGAGCATAGGCAGTCGAAACTCCGCCGCGATCGGCAATCAGCGCGCCCGTCAGGCGATGGGGAATCTCGCCGTGCCATTCGGTGTAGCCGTCAAACAGCGCGTTCATCACGATGGTGCCGCGGGTGTCGGTGAGCAACTGGCTACGCAAACCGATCAGTCCCCGGCTGGGCACGCGGAACTCGATGCGTACGCGGCCGTAACCGTGGTTGTGCATGTTGGTGACTTCGCCCTTGCGCGATCCGAGTTGTTCCATCACCACGCCGACAAAATCTTCTGGCACGTCGACGGTGAGATGTTCGACTGGCTCCATCAGCTTGCCGTCGATGCGTTTGGTGACGATCTCCGGCTTGCCCACCATGAGTTCGTAACCTTCGCGGCGCATCATCTCGATCAGGATGGATAGTTGCAGTTCGCCCCGGCCGAGCACCTTGAACGAATCCGTCGTGCCCGTGTCTTCCACCCGTAACGAAACATTGGTCAGAAGCTCTTTTTCCAGGCGCTCGCGCAAATTGCGCGAGGTGACGTAGGTGCCGTCCTTGCCCGCGAACGGCGAAGTGTTGACCGTGAACAGCATGGCGATGGTGGGTTCGTCGATTGCGATGTGGGGAAGCGGCGCAGGGTTCTCGGCTTCGGTAATGGTCTCGCCGATTGTGATTCCTTCCACGCCCGCGACCGCGACAATGTCGCCTAATTCGGTTTCGGTGATGTCGGTTCGCTTCAGGCCCGAGAAGGAAAATAGTTTCGTGATCTTCGTCTTATGAAGAGAGCCATCGAGCTTGGCGATGGCGACTTCCTCGCCGGTGTGCATCTTTCCGTTGAAGACGCGCGCAATCGCGAGGCGGCCAAGATAGTCGCTGTAGTCAAGGTTCGCTACCAGGATTTGCAGCGGACCCGATGGGTCGCCCTTGGGAGGAGGAATCGTCTTGATAATCGCGTCGAACAGGGGGCGCAGGTTTTCGCCGCCGCCTTTGATGTCGGTGGTCGCGGTGCCAATCTTGGCATTGGTGTAGAGCACGGGAAAATCGATCTGCTCTTCTTTCGCGTCCAGGTCGATAAATAAGTCGTAGATTTCGTTCAGCACTTCCTGAGGACGCGCATCCGAGCGATCGATCTTGTTGATGACCACGATGGGCGGCAGATGTGCCTCGAGCGCTTTGCTCAGCACGTAGCGCGTCTGCGGCAGCGGACCTTCGCTGGCGTCGACCAGCAGCATGACGCCATCAACCATCTTGAGGGCGCGCTCCACCTCGCCGCCAAAGTCGCTGTGGCCGGGAGTGTCGACGATGTTGATTTTTACGTCGTGATAAAAGATGGCTGTGTTTTTGGCGAGGATGGTAATGCCGCGCTCGCGTTCCAGTTCGTTCGAGTCCATCACCCGTTCGACGTGGTGTTCGTTGGAGCGAAACGTACCGCTCTGTTGCAGCATGGCGTCAACCAGCGTGGTCTTGCCGTGGTCAACGTGGGCAATGATGGCGATGTTGCGAATACCTGAACTCAAAAAGGATCCTTCCGAAAATGTTGTCTACTACCACTTTACTATGCGAGCGATGAAACCACCACGAAAGACGGAGTGACGAACCGCGGTTGATGCAGTGCGTCCCCGAAGTTTTACTTCTGATGCGAAAGACCTAGAATGGAATCGCAGCCCTGAAACCGGGACGGCCCTGACGTCCCGGCTGAGCCTTACCGGAGACCTTGATGTATCCCGATCTGCAGAAAGAGCTCGACACCTTCGAGCGACGCACTCCGAAATCCGCCGAAGCCCACAAGAAGAATCTCAAACGCATTCCTCTGGGCGTGGCCAGCAACTATCGCGCCTACGATCCCTGGCCGATCTTCGTGAAAGAGGCCAGCGGCAGCAAGTTTCGCGATCTTGATGGCAACGAATACATTGACCACAACCTGACGTTCGGCGCTCTCATGGCTGGGCATTGCCATCCCGCTGTGATGAAGGCCGTGGAGAATCGCCTTTCCACCGGCACCATGTTTGGCATGCCCCACGACATGGAGTGGGAACTTGCCGAGGAAATCTGCAATCGCTTCCCGATTGAAATGTGCCGGTTTGGCAGCAGCGGCACCGAAGCCACCATGCACGCGATTCGCCTTGCGCGAGCGGCGACCGCGCGCGACAAGATTGTGAAGTTTGAAGGCGCCTATCATGGCCTGCACGATAGCGCCCTGGTCAGCGTGAAGCCGCCCGCTCCGGATTACGGCGACGTTCACAATCCCACGGCCGTGAGTGGAGGCCTGGGAGTGCCGAAGTCGGCCATTGCCAATACACTCGTTGCCACATTCAATGATCTCGCCACCGTCGAACGCCGCTTCAAAGAAAATCCCGACGAAATTGCGGCGATCATCCTCGAACCGATTCTGATGAATGTCGGCATCTGTATGCCCGAGGCCGGCTTCCTGAAAGGCTTGCGCGAGATCGCGACGAAGTACGGCGCGCTGCTGATTTTCGACGAGGTCAAAACTGGCGCGAAACTTGGCTGGGGTGGCGCCAGCGAGTATTTCGGAGTTGTGCCCGACATGATCTGTTTGGCGAAGTCGATTGGCGGCGGTTTCCCGCTCGCCGCATTCGGCGCGCAGCGCTCGGTGATGGACCTGATCAGCCAGCGCAAAGTGTTCCACGGCGGCACTTACAACACGAACCCGGTTTCCATGGCGGCAGGCCTGGCGACGTTTCGCGAAGTGCTCACTCGCGAGAACTATGCGAAAGTCGACCGACTCGGCAAGAAACTTGCCGACGGTTATCGCAAGACAATTGCGAAGGTCGGACTGCAGGCTTACGTCGCCCAGGCGGGAGCGAATGGGGTGCTGATGCTGTATCCGCGAGAGATTCGCAACTACCGCGACTGGACGTCCATTGACGTCGATGTGTGGCGCCATTACTGGTTCGGCATGGTTAACCGGGGCGTGATGGCGCAGCCTTACTGGTGGGACGAGCAGTGGACCATTTCTGTTCAGCACACTGAGGCCGACATCGACAAGCACCTGGAAGCGTTCAACGATATCGCCGACTCGCTGGCGAAGGCGCAACAGAAGCGCGGCGAGCCAGCCGCAGTCGCGCACTAACGTAGCGACAAACCGCCTCGGCTGTCCGCGAAGGCGAGTGAGGCGTCCCGAGAAAGGACGCTGGTAACGCGGTATCATTATTGATGTCGTTGTCGTCTCTGGCGAACTGCGATTTGTGAGACGGCGTGAGCCGCAACATCTTCCCAGTAGTAGAGGCCTTACTATGACCGTAGCCGCACCTCCCACGATTAAGCTGACGAATTACATTAACGGGCAATGGATTGACTCGCGCGCTGCCGAATGGCGCGACGTCGTCAATCCAGCTACCGGCGAAATCCTGGCTAGCGTGCCGCTCGGTGGTGCCACCGAAGTGAACGCCGCCGTCGAGGCAGCGTCGGCGGCTTTTCCCGAATGGCGGCGCACTCCGCCCGAAGACCGCATCCAACCGCTGTTCAAGCTGAAGACGCTGCTGGAAGAACACATCGACGACGTCGCGCGCATCATTACTACGGAGAATGGGAAGACTTTCACTGAAGCCAAAGCCGAGATGCGACGCGCCATCGAGAACGTGGAAGTCGCGTGCGGCATTCCAATGATGATGCAAGGCTACAACCTGGAAGACGTCGCTCGCGGCATCGACGAGATAATGATTCGTCAGCCGATCGGCGTCACGGCGGGGATTGTGCCGTTCAATTTTCCGGGCATGATTGCTTTCTGGTATCTGCCCTATGCGATTGCCACGGGAAATACATTCATTCTCAAACCGAGCGAGCGTGTGCCGCTGACCATGCGCTACGTTTATGAACTGCTGGAAAAAATAGGACTACCCAGAGGCGTGGTTAACCTTGTGAATGGAAGTAAGGCGGTGGTCGATGCGCTGATCGACCATCCGAAAGTTCGGACCATCAGCTTCGTGGGATCGACTCCGGTGGCGCGATACATTTACGCGCGTTCGGGCGAGCAAGGGAAGCGCTGCCAGTGCCAGGGCGGAGCGAAGAATCACGTCATCGTTCTTCCCGACGCCGATATGCCGATGGCCACACAGATCATCAGCGATAGCGCTTTCGGATGTGCTGGACAACGCTGTCTGGCGGTGTCGGTCGCAGTCACCATTGGCGAGGCGCAGAAGACGTTTCGCGACTCGATTGCGGAAGCGGCGTCGAAACTGCGCGTGGGCAACGGCCTGGAAGAGGGCGTGCAGATGGGGCCCGTAATTACGCCGCAGAGCAAACAGCGCGTTGAGTCGTTAATTGGTGTCGGTGAGAAGCAGGGTGCCAAGGTTTTGCTGGACGGGCGCAACACGAGAATTCCCAAGCACGAATCGGGAAATTTCGTGAGGCCGACGATTCTTGACGATGTTCCTGCGACCAGCGAAATCACCGACACCGAAATCTTTGGGCCCGTTCTGAGCCTGGTTCATGTCAAGAGTCTGGACGAAGCTCTGGCTTTTCTGGAGCGCAGCGCCTACGGCAACCAGGCGTCGCTGTTTACCTCGAGTGGATCGGCGGCGCGCCGCTTCCGCTATGAGGCGCCTGCAGGCAATATCGGCATTAATATCGGTGTGGCCGCGCCAATGGCCTATTTCCCGTTCAGCGGATGGAAAAACAGCTTCTTCGGCGATCTGCACGGCCAGGGACGCGACGCGATTGAGTTCTATACTGACAAGAAAGTTGTCGTCGAGCGCTGGGCGAAGGAACACAGCCGCAAGTTCTAGAATTGAGCGATTGAGAGATTGAGTCGTTGAGCGATTGAAATTCTATAGACTCAGTTCCCAAGGTGCCGCTGTTCAATGGGCAATCACTTAATCACTCAGCCGCACAATGACTTAATCCGAGGAAAATTCATGACTACTACACTTGCAACTCCGGCAATGACCGGGAAGGAAATTGTTGATCTCACCAAGAAGCACACATTGTTCGAGTGGTCGGCGCAATCGAAGATCGACCCCATTCCTGTGGCTCGAGCCAAGGGGATTTATTTCTGGACTCCCGAAGGCAAACGCTACCTCGACTTCAACAGCCAATTGATGTCGGTCAACATTGGTCACGGCGATGAGCGCGTGATTCAGGCAATCAGCGAGCAGGCCGCAACACTCTGCTACGCGAATCCCTTCATGGCGACAGAACCGCGTGCGCGGCTCGGCGCTAAGCTTGCAGAAATTACTCCCGGCGACATCGACACGTTTTTTTTCACCAATGGCGGCGCCGAGGCTACCGAGAACGCGATCAAGATCGCGCGCTTCTTTACCGGGCGGCAGAAGATCGTCGCCCGTTATCGCTCGTATCACGGCGCGACTGCGGGCAGCATTTCGCTGACCGGCGAGCCGCGGCGATGGGCGGCGGAGCCGGGAATCCCGGGTGTAGTGCGAGTGCTCGATCCTTATCACGGCATCGAACGCGGATGGGAGTCCGCGGAAACTTCTCTCGCCATGATTGAAGAGATTATCCAACTGGAAGGTCCGCACACGATTGCGGGTTTCATTCTGGAAACCGTGGTGGGCACCAACGGCATTCTCATTCCGCCCGACGGATATCTCCAAGGTGTGCGCAAATTGTGCGACAAGTACGGAATCCTGATGATTGCGGACGAGGTGATGGCTGGTTTTGGACGCACGGGCGAATGGTTTGCCGTGGATCACTGGAAGGTTGTTCCGGATTTGATCTGCATGGCGAAGGGATTGACGTCGAGCTATCTGCCGCTGGGCGCGGTGGGAATGCGGCATCACATCGCGCAGCATTTCCAGGACAAAGTTTTTTTCGGCGGGCTGACGTACAACTCCCATCCCATGGGATGCGCAGCGGCACTGGCGACGATTCGCGTTTACGAGGAGGATAACCTCATCGAGAATGCGAAGAAGATGGGCGTGATTCTGAAAGAGTTAGGGCGCGAGCTGCAGGCTAAACATCCTTCGGTCGGGGCAGTGCGGTCGATCGGGCTGTTTGGGATTGTGGAGCTGGTGCGCAGTCGCAAGACTCGACAGCCGATGGCACCGTTTAACGGCACGTCGGATGAAATGGCCGCGCTGGGAAAGTTCTTCCGCGAGCAGGGACTTTACACGCTGGTGCGGTGGAATACTTTCTACACGAATCCTCCGCTGTGTATTAATGAGAAGGAATTGCGGGAAGCGTTTGCGATTATCGACAAAGGGCTGGAGATTACCGATAAGGCGGTGAAGGACTAGCGCTGCTTGCTCACAAAGTCAAAGTCCCCACCCTCTCGCAAAGCACGCGATAGGATGGGGCACCCTCTGATTCCCCTTCATTATTTTCGCCTGTTTACTCTTCGGAATACGCTAGCTCTTCCATGCCGGCGCGCGGGGGATTGGCGGCTAGAGCGGTAGTCCCATATTCGAATCCTTTTTCAAAAGCTTTCAGATTCAGCTCGCGGAAACTCGCCGGGACGGAATCGGCCACCGCTTTGCGCACGGCATCGGCGGTCAGCAGCTTTGTGACTGCGGTGAAGAATCCTACCATCACGGAATTCAGCACCATGCGTTTGCCCAGTTCTTCGGCGAAGCGGGTGGCAGGAATGCTGTAAACCTTGGGATCGCCTTTCAGATCGGAAACGCGCACCAAGTCTTCCTCGACAATCAGCAGGCCCTGCGGTTTCAGTTCCGGCGCGAAACGGTTGTACGCTTCCTGCGACATGACGACCATGATGTCGGGCCGCGTCACGTAGGGATACAGCACAGGCGAGTCGGAGAGAACCAGTTGGGCGCTGCACGCTCCGCCGCGCGCTTCCGGGCCGAAGTTCTGGGTCATGGTGGCGAAGCCGTTTTCGTAAATCGATGCCGCTTTTCCCAACACGATGGCCGAGAGGATCACTCCCTGGCCTCCGAAGCCTGCCACACGAATCTCAGTTAGCCGCATACGCACTCCATTTCTGATTCTTCGATGTAGCGCTCGCCCAGGATTTCCACGTATTGCGCGCGCATCATGGTTTGATAGTCGGGGCGGTCGCGGTCCACGAACTTGCCGACGACGATCTCGCCGTTCAGGGTGAGGCCGACTTCGCTCGTTGGTGCGCCGTTCTTGATTTTGCTTCTTTCTTTGTAATATTTCATCGTGTCGAGGCCGTCGCCCATCTTGTTGCGGCGCTGGTAGAGCGTGGGGCAGGGCGAGATGACTTCGATGAACGAGAATCCTTTTTTCTGGAAGGCTTCGCTGATAGAGCGCGCCAGTTGCCGAACGTGAAATGTGGTCCAGCGGGCCACATACACGGCGCCCGCTGCTTCCACCAAGTGGGGTAGGTTGAATGCGGGTTCGAACGTTCCATACGGATTGGTGGACGTGGTGGCGTGACTGGGAGTGGTCGGCGCGGTCTGGCCGCCGGTCATGGCATAAATCAGATTGTTCACGCAGATCACTTTCAGATCGATGTTGCGGCGCGCGGCGTGAATGAGGTGATTGCCGCCGATCGCGGAGAGGTCGCCGTCGCCGGAGTAGACCACAACATTCAGCTTGGGATTCGCGAGCTTCAATCCGGTGGCAAACGGGATCGCGCGGCCGTGCGTGGTGTGGAACGAATCGAGCTTCACGTAGCCCGCGACGCGCCCAGTGCAACCTATGCCCGACACAAGCGCGAGCGATTCAAGATCAATCTTCGAATCGATGAGGGCGCGGGCGAAGGAGTTAACCGTGGTACCGATGCCGCAGCCCGGGCACCAGATGTGCGGCATGCGATCGCCGCGCAGGAACGGTTCTACGGGATTGGCGGTGTCGTCGAGAATGTTCAGCATCGGCTTGCCTCCACGATGGCGTTCAGAATTTCGTCAGGATTGTGGACCCCGCCGCCGGCATGCGACACGGCGACCGTTTTCGCTTTGCCGTCGGCGGCGCGTTGGACCTCGCGCACCATCTGCCCAAGGTTAAGTTCGGGCACGACGAACGCTTTGACGTGCGCGGCCAGGTCGGCAATCTTTTTATCGGGGAAGGGCCAGGCAGTGATGAGCCGCAACTTTCCCACTCGCAATCCGCGATTGCGGGCCGCGTCGATTGCCCGTTGCGCCACGCGCGAAGTGATGCCGTAGGAGACCACGACAATATCGGCGTCATCCAGCCGATCCTCTTCACCCAGGCAGATGCGGTCGGCGGCGGAACGAATCTTGTTTTGCAGGCGCCGCACCAGCTTGTCTTGCACCGGCGGTGTCATGTTGGGATAACCGCGCTCGTCATGGGTCAACCCAGTGACGTGAAACTTGTAGCCTTCGCCGGCGTGCGCCATCTCCGGAACCATGTCGCCGTTGGTCTGATACGGCAGATAGTCTTCGACGGATTTGCGCGTGTGCTTGCGCGGGGTGACCTCGATCTGGTCGGCGGGAGGGATCACCACTTTTTCGGTCATGTGCCCTACGACTTCGTCCATCATGAACATTACCGGCACGCGATATTCTTCCGCGAGGTTGAAAGCCTTTATGGTCAAGTCGAAGCATTCCTGCGGCGAGTTAGGACAGAGCGCGATGATCTCGTAGTCGCCGTGCGATCCCCAGCGCGCCTGCATCATGTCGGCTTGCGCGGGGAGCGTGGGAAGTCCGGTGGACGGGCCGCCGCGCTGCACGTCGACGAAGACGCAAGGCGTCTCAGTCATGGCGGCGTACCCGATGTGCTCCATCATCAGCGAGAAGCCCGGGCCGGAGGTTACGGTGAACGCTTTGGCTCCGCCCCATACTCCGCCCTGCAGCGCGATTGAGGCGGCGAGTTCATCTTCCATCTGAATGAAAGTTCCGCCCACCGTGGGAACGCGAGCCGCAAAGCGTTCGACCACTTCGGTGGAAGGCGTGATGGGATATCCGGCGGCGAACCTGGCGCCGGCAGCCAGCGCGCCCTCGCAGCAGGCATGGTCGCCGTCGAGGAAGTGCGTGCCAGTCAAGACACCGTGAGGATCAGCTTTCATTTCGCACCTCCACCCGATTGCGGGACTTTGGTTCCATTGATGGCGAAGTCCGGGCAGTACATGCCGCAGAGGTCGCAGCCGCTGCATTTTTCGGGATGCACCACGTGCGGCGGATGGTAGCCCTTGGAGTTGAAAGCGGAAGAGAGCGCGAGCACATGCGTGGGACAAAACTCCACGCAAAAACCACAGGCCTTGCAGCGCTCAACGACGATGGAAACGCGTCCTTTTGCCACGAGTCCCCCAGCTAAGGAGTGATAATCACTCCGGGAATTCAATAACGCAGGATGTGATTATGCGTGGGAGACGTGGCGGCGCGGTGTGACTGGCATCACAGAGCAAAGTGAGGGCAGGCACGCGGGGTTGTGGACGGCAAACGCGTGTAAGGCATGGCAGGTGTAGGAGTTAGAGGCTTTTGGGGGAGCGATGTGTGTCGCAGATTACGGTCGCAAATCGAAACATCAGTGACGGACATCACGCTGGAGCGTGAGTGCAACCACCTGTGCTTGCGCTCGTCTTCATTTGTTGCCGCCGCGTGTTCGCCGAGTTTGCCTCCGGCGCGTGAAACCCACTACACTCGAAATTTTGCCGCGATAATTTGCTGCAGGAGCCCTTTGGAGATTCTCGACCTCAGGCATTTTTCTTCCATGGATTTGCGCCCCCTGCTCGGCGATGAGACGCAGCTCTGGTCGCGGCAGCTTTCGTGGGATTATTCCGGGTCGGCGGAGATGATTCTGCGTTATGTCGACGCGAAAATTCTGCCGGGATATGCGGCAGTCGATCGCGGCCGCGTCTTTGGTTATTCATTTTTTGTGTACGAAGGCAGCAAGGGAGTGATTGGCGATCTCTACGTCATCAATGGCACGCGGCTGCCCAATGCGCGCGAGGTCGAATTGAAGTTGCTTACGCACGTGATCGAGACGTTGCAGCAGTCTCCGGGGATTCATCGCGTGGAGGCGCAGTTGCTGGCGCATGAAGCGAATTCCGTCTCGCGGCCATTTCTGGAGACGGGATTCCAGCGGCATCCACGGTTGTTCATGACATTGCCGCTGGGGAAAGCGGCGCTAGAGAAAGTTCCTACTCATCCCGAAGTTGAAATTCGTCCCTGGACTGACAGCGACTACCAACCATCTGCGGCCGTGATTACCGCGGCGTACCGCAATCACGTCGACGCGCAGATCAACGATCAGTACCACACGCTGAGCGGGTCGCTGCGCTTTCTCAACAACATTGTGCGGTTTCCGGGATGCGGAGTGTTCGACGCCGAGTCGTCGTTCGTGGCGCTCGATCGCAAAGCCAAGAGTTTGATCGGACTGATCCTGTGCTCGCGCGTCCGCCACGATGTCGGGCATGTGACGCAGGTGTGCGTGCTCCCGGAGTATCGGTCACTGGGAATTGGCGAATCGCTGCTCGCAGCCACCGAGGGGAATCTGCGAAAGCGAAAATTTGTTCTGTTGTCACTGACCGTGACAGAGGCGAACGCGCGGGCCGTTGCGCTTTATCGTAGGCTGAAATTCGAAGAGAAGAAGATATTTGATGCGTTCGTGTGGGAGGGATAAAGCTTTTAGCTCTTAGCTATTAGCCTTTAGCCTAAACCGGAAGCCTCGAATCAATACATTCTCATCACAAGCCGCACGACAACCAAGAGCTAACGGCTAAGAGCTAAGAGCCAAAAAGCTATCTGCGCAACAGCCACATAGCCCAGCCTGCCGCTAGCACGCCCCCCAGGAACATGGCGAAACAATACAGGCCGTAACGCACCATCTCGCGCGTGGTCTCGCGGTGAGTGATGCCGAAAACGATGGAGGCAAACAGCGCAAATACTGCCGCCGCGCTGAAATGATTGAGGGTGATGGTCACTGCGCGAATCTCCGCGAAAAAGTTTGAGCTGATAGCTGAAAGCTGACAGCTGAGAGCGTCTTCATCGTTTCTTCCCGATGGCGATGTGATAGGCGTCGGCAATGGCAATAAAATTCAGCAAGCCTGCGACGATCATGAATTTCGTTCCGTAATCGGCGGTGGCGAATGCGATCGCGCCTTGGCCCCAGTCGTTGGCCAGCGTCAAAATGTAAAGACCGCCCGCCCCAACGTCGCCGATGAAGCCGAGAATGTCGAGAATGTCGCCGCCGTTGGCCTTGTAGATACGGCCCTGCATCGCGAGGCCGAGCACGAAAAGCGCCGTGATTGAGATAAAGAGCAGCAGGCCGCGGATCCAGCGCTTCTGGATCATGTGTCCTGCGCCGGGAATCAGCCAGCCTACGGCGGGGGCGACTACTGTCATCATGCTTGCGGGTTGGGCCTGCATTGCTCTCGTTTTGTCAGTTGTCGAATTTGCCATTCAGATGTTCACAATCTCGCGTTGAATTTTCCCGGTCACTTCGGCGGATTTGGCGCGCACCAGCACGTTCACCTCGCTGCGCACGCCAAACTCCGGCAGATAGATGCCGGGCTCAATCGAGAAGCAGGAGTTGGGAAGAATCTGCCGCTCGTCGTGAATTTCCAGATCGTCCATGTTGGCGCCGTTGGAATGGACGTCGGTGCCGATGGAATGTCCAGTGCGATGGATAAAATAATCGCCGTAGCCAGATTTCTGGATATGTCCGCGGGTGGCGCGATCGACTTCCCATCCCGCGAGACGGCGGCCGGAGTTGATTGCGTCGACGACGGTCTTGACGCCGGCGTCGCGCGCGTCGCGTACAATCTGGAAAATTTCCTGCATGCGCCCTGACGGAGCCCCGCCCAAGAATCCCATCCAGGTAATGTCGTAATACACGGCGTTGGGCGTGTTCTTCTTGCCCCAAACGTCGAGCAAGATGAGATCTCCCTCGCGAACCGGCACGGGATGACTGGCGTGGGGCTCATAATGCGGGTTGCCCGCGTTGGCGTTGACGGCGACGATCGGTGGATCGTCAGTGAGCAGATTCTCGCGGCCAAACGCCTCCATGAACCATTGCTGGATTTCGTGCTCGGTGGTGCCGCCGTTGCGGACGCGCCTGCCGATCTCTTTGAACGCCTCCACCAGAATGGAGTCGACGCTGTCACGCGCCGCAAAGTGCGACCGGATCTGCTCTTCGCTCCATGTGGATTCGAACTGCGCCACCAGGTCCGCCGAGCTGACGACGTTCTTGCCTAAGCCGCGGATCAGGTCAATCGTGCCGCCATCCACCAGCGAAACATAAAAGACAATGTTGTTTGGCGAGTACTGCATCGCTAAGTCGCGATAGTTCGCGAGAATCGCCTTCAACTTGTCGAATAATTCCTGCCAGCCGGAGTACTGATGTTTTTTGCCGGGCAGGGAATCGAGGTGCCCAGCCTCGATTTTGTGCACGAGTTTGACGGGTTCACCCTCCGCGGGGATCAGGTAAAACCATCGACGCGTCACCATCAGGCTCGCGGGCACGCCCAGTACCCGGTAAGCAATGGGATCGCGATGGTGATGGTCGTAGAAAAGCCACGCGTCAATATTGCGTTCGCGCAAGGCAGACTGGATAGCAGCAAGGTCCATGGGCAAACTCTTATTGTAAACAAGAGGAAGGATTTGGGCGAATGGGGAAGCGTTGGGCTAACCTGCGGGCGTTGAAACAGAGCCTCAGATTCTTCAACTCCGGCTCGCAAATTTGCTACACTTCGCGATTATGTCCTCTGTGGCCGTGCTGAGTTCGCGGGCCGCCGAACCTGAATCCCGCACTCGCATTCGAATCGAATCCATCGACATTGTGCGCGGGGTGGTAATGATCCTGATGGCCCTGGATCATGCGCGAGATTTTTTTGGCGTAGCCGGCATCAATCCGACCGATCCGGCCACTACGACGATTCCGCTGTTCTTCACGCGCTGGATCACGCATTTTTGCGCTCCCACGTTTTTTCTTCTGACTGGGACTGGTGCCTTCCTGGCGCACCGTCGGAAATCGACGAAGGAACTGTCGCGGTTCCTCTTTACGCGAGGACTGTGGCTGATTTTTCTGGATGAAGTAGTGGTGCGCTGTTTCGGCCTGCAGTTCAACTTTGATTACCGTGTCACCATGCTGATTGTGCTGTGGGCGTTGGGATGGGCGATGATCGTTCTCGCAGGACTCGTGTACCTGCCTGCATGGACAGTAGGCGCCTTCGGCGTGGTGATGATCGTCGGCCACAATTTGTTCGATTCGGTGCGGTCGTCCAATCCACTCTGGTCAATTCTGCACTCGCCAAATTTTCTAGTGAACAGTCCAAGGCACACAGTCTTCGTCGCGTATACGCTGATTCCATGGATCGGGGTTACGGCTGCCGGATACGCCCTCGGACAGATTTATAAATGGCCGTCAGAGCGGCGCCGTGCTTTTTTATTGCGGTTGGGGATGGGACTGATTGTAGCGTTCTTCGTATTGCGTGGACTCAATGTTTACGGAAACCCGTTGCCTTGGAGCAGGCAAAAATCTCTGATCTTCACCGCGCTCTCGTTCCTGAACACGACAAAATATCCGCCGTCCCTTTTGTTTCTACTGATGACCCTGGGGCCGGCGATGCTCTTCTTGGCGGCGGTCGACGTCTCCACGCCGAGGTGGCTGCGGCCTGCGCTGGTCTTCGGCAAGGTGCCGATGTTCTATTATCTGCTGCACATCCCGCTCATTCATCTGCTCGCCGTTGCAGTTTGCTACGTGCGCTACGGGCATGTGTACTGGATGTTTGAGTCGCCGAGCCTCGGCCAGTTTCCCATTACGCCGCCGCCAGGCTGGGGATACTCGCTGCCGATCGTTTATTTAGTGTGGATGATTGTCGTGGTTTCTCTGTATCCCGTATGCCGCTGGTTTGCAGGCGTGCGCCGGCGCCGCAGTGACGCGTGGCTAAGTTATCTCTGATCGCAGACGATTAATTTAAGGGTCGCGAGACAGAACCTGTCGTCGCATGGCTGCGGGCAAGGTCTCGCATGCTGTGCGCAGTACGAGCCTCGGCGTGCGCTCTCGGATCTTCATGAGATACGGAACAGTGCGCTTGGCGTCGAACTTTGCCGTTTCGCGCAGTAGCCAGCCCAAGCCCTTCTGCACCATGTCGTCCTGATCAGCGAGCAGGGAGTTGGAAAGTTTTACGATTTCGGGGAAGAGCGTCTTCGCGCGGGCCGCACGGATCAACGCCACGCAGGCCGCGCGCCGGTGCCAGCGGTTGGACGATTTCGCCCAGCGAAATACATCTTTGGTTCGCGTGGGATTCGCAGCCACCATCGGCGCGATGAGACAGTGCACCAGCCCATCATGATCGGCCCAACTGCTGATACGGTCCAGCCAGGCTTCGAAAAGACGGAACTCGCGATCGGTGAAGTGTGCGTCCATCTTTTCGAGCAGAAACACGGCAGCAATTTTTTCTTCGAGCACTGGCCCGCGGAAGAGCTTGTCGGCTACTTCCACTAGAAAGGTGAAGTCATGCTCGTGCAAAATGTCGCGGCGGCAGCGCCGCATGGCGCGCCGCAGGTCGGCGGTATACCAACCGTGCGACTTGATTTCTTCTTTGAAGAACCACTGCACTCCGGTGGCATGTTCGGCGGAGCCACCGTCTCGCAATGCATTACGAATCTGAGCCGCGATGTCGGCCGGTCTGGTTTTGCGCATCGAATTCACAAGTTATAAAAAAGGCGGCCTGCTCGGGCCGCCTCTGGTGTTGCTTGATCAAAACTTCCATCCTTTTTTGCGAAGGATGCGAAAGAAAGATGGAACACGCGTATCCAAGCTCGTTATGCGGCGCGAGTCGTGGTGGTTGCCGGCCGGTAACCGCACTCTTTTGCTTTCCGGAGCGCTTGGGTTGCTTCTTCCGGGGAGATCAGTGGAATGGTCTGCACGGACTTACAGGCGCCACCCGCGGCAAATGCCATGGCGATTGCAGCGGCGCTCACGTTATCGGGCAGATCGACAATCACGACGACATCGTAGTCTCCGAAGGAAAACCAGGCAGCTTCAATCTTGCCACCCAGTTTCTCAATCGCCGGCCGCACGGCTTCGATACGGTTTTGCGGATTCGCTACCAATGCTTCCCAGCCTTCCTGGGAATATGCGACTTGCTGAAGGTAATGTGGCATAGAGCCTCCTTCTGATTCGCTAACTGGGGGCGAATGATCCCTCAGAGCGAAGCCGAAGTCAAGCCGTCGCAGTGGCCACCTGGCGGACAAAACGGTCATACATCCACAACGCGGCCGCGGTCGCCAGTCCGATCCCGGTGATCCAAAACCAGATCATCTGCGGCTGGTGTTGGACTTCGCCAAAGTGATGTAGCAAGAATCCGCCGAACGGGCCGCCGATGAGCGATCCAATGCCGATCGGCACGAATGCAAATCCCATGTATGTCCCCTGCTGGCCCGGAGGAGCCAGGCGCGAAATGTATTCGTAGTAGCGCGGCGCCTGGATGATTTCTCCCAGTGCCAGAAAAAATAGCGAGAAGACCGCGCCCCAGATGGTTGGCCGGAAAGCGAGGATCAGCCATGAAAGCGATGTAATCACCGTTCCTACAATGACGGCGGGAAAGGCCGGGATCTTACGCGTGAGGAAATTCACCGCCAGTGTAAGACAGATTACGGTTACCCCATCGACCACGAGAATCATTTCAACGTCGGCATGAGAGTTGATGTAGCCGTGGATGAAGCCGGGGAGACTGATGTATTGCTGCCAGAAGACGATCCAGTAGCCGGTGAAGATGACGAGAAACCACATAAACCGGCTGATGCCCGCAAGCATGATCACAAGCAATCCGACCCAAATCCACCATGGAACGCTCCATTCTGGCCTCACCCACAGCGCGATTCGCAGCAGCAAAGCAAGCAGCAATACGGGCAAGACCAACCGGTAGTTCCCCAATACCACGCAAAAATTTCGCGCGACGGTCGCGATGGAAGGTGGCGGCGCGTCCCCAGCCTTTTGCGGTTCTCGAAAAAAGAGCAGGACGACAAAAAACATGGCGAAGACGCCCAGGGCGACCACGCGGTAAACATTTTCGACGCCTAGGTGTCGATGAGTCCAGGAAGCAAAAAAGGGCCCGGCAGCGCCGCCGATGTTTACCATGGTGTAGTAAATCGAATAGCCGATGGAGCGGACGTTTTCTTTCGAGGCACGAGCGGTAGTGCCCACCACGCAAGGTTTGACGAGCGCAATTCCGAGCGCGGGAAGCATGAGAATGAATCCGACAAAAAGCCCGAGCGGAACCGCGTTGCGCACAGGAGCCAGCCAGGGCGCGCCAATCGAGCCAATCAGGAAATAGGACGCGCCGAGAATGAGATAGGCGATGGAAAGAGCGCGGCGGAATCCCAGCCGGTCGGCGGCGGCTCCGCCGAAGATCGCGAGAAACCACACCATGCCGCCGAAGATGCCGGTCAGCGTGCCGGTCTGTTCGGTGGAGAAATTCAGTTGCTCCTGCAGATAGAGAGCGAGAGAGGCGAAGGCGCCATAGTAAGCCAGGCGCTCGAAAATTTCGGTGATGTTTGCGATCCAGAAGGGGCGTTCAAATCCAGTGCGGATTTCTTCCAGGCGTTGTGAGAACGGCAAAGTGGCTCCTGATTCGTGACAACGGTCTGCCTTGCAGCGAGGGCAAGTTGCCCTCGCGACAGCCGGTTGCCGGCGCTACATTGCAATGCGTTTTCGCAATTCTTCGGCTGACAATCCGACGACGCGAATGATTTTATTTCTGCTGCTGCGGCCGGAGGCAATGGTAACGGAAGATCGCGGCACGTTCAAAAGTTTGGCGAAGAATTCGATGCAGGCGTCGTTGGCGCGGCCGTCGAGCGGAGGGGCGGTCAGTGATACTTTCAGAGCGTCGCTGAGTTCGCCGGTGATCGCGTTTTTCTTGGCGCGGGGATGGACTTTGATGGCGAAGCTGACGCCACCTTCGGATTTGTGAATCGCAAACATCGAACAGTGCTCAGGCGCTATGCAAATTGCTTTGTCATTCTGAGCGAAGCGAAGAACCTATGCATTCTGCTGGGGCAGGCGCGGATTGCATAGATCCTTCGCTTCGCTCAGGATGACAGGATGTGTTGGGGATAACATGAGGATGGTTCAAACCTTCGTCGCAATTCTTTCTCCGAAAATAGCGGTGCCGACGCGAACGCAGGTCGAGCCTTCTTCGATCGCGATCGGGAAGTCGTGTGACATGCCCATCGATAGAACATGCATGCCGACTGCGGGGAGTTTGCGGCCGGCGATCGCGTCGCGCAGTTCTCGCAGCTTGCTGAAGTAGGGCCGCGAGCCTTCGGGATCGTCGGTGAAGGGAGGCACCGTCATCAGGCCATGGAATTCCAACGCCTCCAGCCGCGCCGCGGATTGTAGCAGCGCTTCTAATTCCGGTGAATCCGCTGTTAGTCCGCTTTTCGCGACCTCGCCGCCGATATTGATTTCGATCAAGACACTCAGTTTTTTCTCGACATTTCGCGCGGCTGCATTCAGTTTCTCAGCTAACTTCACTGAATCGACGGAGTCCACGGCGCGAAACAACTCTGCTGCTTTCCCGGCTTTGTTGGTCTGCAGGTGGCCGATCATATGCCAGTCGGCGTCCGTCAGATCGGCAAGCGCTGCCGCTTTTCCGGCAAATTCCTGCACTTTGTTCTCCCCGAACAGGCGCAATCCGGCAGCATGGGCTTCGCGAATGCGCTCCGGGGAGTGAGTCTTGGTCACCGCCATCAGCGCAATCTCTTCCGGACTTCGGCCTAGACGACGCGCTGCGTCCGCGACTTGTTCGCGTACCTTCGCTACGTTTTCGGAAATGGACATCGGAACCTTAAACCACGAAGGACACGAAGTTGCACGAAGGAACGCCTGGATTTCCTTCTTGCCTTCGCGACGCGTGTACTTACATGATCGCTGTCGGGGGCGCCGGATCTTCTGGCCGGCCCGCGCTCGCCAGGGGAACCAAAATCATAACCACTACGAGCGCTGCCAAGGCGACCAGGCTAGTTATGGGCGAGTCCCCGATCGCAAGGTGATAGAGCTCTGTCTTTGCATGAGGATCGTTGGCGAGCCTGCGGGCAATCACGGCTGCCACTGCAATGCCGCACAGTGCTTCTCCGGCGATCAGGCCTGAGGCCGTCAGCACTCCGGCGTTATCTACTCGCGCCTTCTGCGCATCATTGAGGTTGCGTTTGTCGCGCAAACGATCGGTTGCCCAGCGGATGATGCCGCCTACAAAGATTGCAAACGTGGTTCCCAGGGGCAAATACATCCCGACCGAGAACAGCATCACACTTTTTACTTCGATCATGATCATGGCGATTCCAAGCAGGATGCCAACCACAACCAGAGGCCATGCCATGTCGCCGCCGACAATACCTTTGGAGAGCATTGCCATCAAGCCGGCTTGAGGCGCGGGCAGTTCGGGCGTGCCGAAGTGATACACCTTGTCTAGCGTAGACAACGGGAAGAACAGCACCAGCGAGGCGACCACGATGCCGAACAAGTCGCCGATCTGCATCTTGGCAGGTGTGCCACCGAGGATGTGACCGACCTTGAGGTCCTGCAACATTTCGCCCGCAACTGCAGAAGAAACGCAAACTACGGCGGCCACCCCGAGCACTGCGGCGACGCCGCCGGCGCCGGAAACACCCAACGCCACCATGAGCAAGGCCGCGATTACCAGCGTGCACAAAGTGAGTCCGGATACAGGATTGTTCGAGGAGCCGATCATGCCGACCAGATTGCCGGAGACGGCGGCGAAGAAGAAGCCGACGATAATCATGACTCCTGCTGCCACCAGCGATCCGGAAAGGATTCTGGAACTTGAGAGATTGCCTGCGCCGCTGATGAAGTAGTAGTAAAGCAGGATCATGGCCAGAAAGACCAAGGCAACGCCCGCGAAGATCACCTTAGAGCTAAGATCGCGTTCGGTGCGGTTCGTGGCCGCGTGCACCGCAGCGGACTTTTTCAGGTCGGAGATCGCTCGGCTCATTCCCACGGCGAGCTGCTTGCGCATTTTGAATAACGTGTACGTGGCTCCCACCAACATTCCACCTACTGCGATAGGACGCACAATCGAGTAGTAGATGGCTCCGGCCAAAAGATCCCAGACGAGCGGCTTGCCCGCTGGCTGAGCGGCTTGAATGTAGGGGCCAATGGTGAACGTTAGGAGAGGAACCAGCAGGCCCCAGGCGAGAACTCCACCGGCGAAGTTCAAAGCTGCCAGCCGGGGACCGATAATATAGCCTACGCCCAAGTACGCGGGGCTGATGTCGGGCGCGTTGAACAATGTTGCGCCCCCAGTGATGGTGGTGGCGACGTTGGGATTGGTTCCGGTCCGGAGCAACAGTTTCTTTCCCAGGTCGCTGATTTTCACGTGGAACGTATTGCTGGGACTGAAAACGTTGACCGCGCCCAACAGGAATATGAAAGCGCCATAACCCATGTTGGCGAATAAGATCTTCGCTGCCCTCGCCCCTTGCTGCCCGGCCTTATGTATCTCGGAAGCTGCGACCGATTCAGGGTAGGGAAGGTCAGGGTCCTCGACCATCACCCTCCTCAGCAGGGTGACGAACAGGATGCCGAGAGTGCCCCCGATCATCATGAGCGCGACCGATTTCCAATACTGATCTTTGGCCAGGCCGGGCCATAATCCCGCCATCACGAAGGCCGGAATGGTGAAGACCGCGCCCGCGGCCACTGATTCGCCAATGGAACCCACAGTTCGCGCGATATTTTCTTCGAGCAGCGAGCCTTTCATCAGGCGCAGAAGCGCCATGCCAATCACGGCGGCAGGATAGGTCGCGGCGATCGTCATCCCTGCTTTGAGCCCGAGGTAGGCGTTTGCGGATCCCAGCAGCGCCGTCAAGAACAAACCGATCAGCACGGCGCGGAAGGTGAACTCCTTCATCTCCATGGTTTCGGGCACATAGGGAACGTGCTTTCTCTTGCCGGGGGCTTCAATTACGGGAGTGCTCATGGGTGGAATCCTTTTAGGGCTGCGGATACAAGTCTACTTCTCGAAATGATTAGAAAGCACTTGATTTCAAAACAATGGATTTCAAAATAAAGGAACGGCGCACGTTAGCACGCTGGTGGGGCGTGTGACAAGTGTTGCGGGGCTGAGATCTACCCTGGCTGTCAATCTGAAAGTCAACATCCCCACCCTGTCGCCAAATACGCGACAAGGGTGGGGCACCCTCAGACGTTAAATTCACGGCAACGGCCGCGTCTTTCACATCATCTCAAAGTCGATTAGACTCCAACGTTAAATAAAGGTGCCAGCCAATGAAACGCCGGGAATTTTTCAAAGCTGCAGCTATTTGTGGTGCCGCCAGCACTCTGCCTGCGGCCCTCGGTCAGGAAAAAGCTAGCGCAACACAGGAGAACGGTTCCATGAATCAGATTCCGCTTACTTCTTCTGCCGGAACCCGCAAGGGAGACATGCTTTACCGCACGCTGGGACGAACCGGCGAGCGCGTTTCAGCGATTGGGATGGGTGGCTTCCACCTTGGGCAGCATGCGCTCAGCGACGATCAGAGCATTCGGCTGATTCGCAGCGGCATCGATCGGGGCATCACGTTTATGGACAACAGTTGGGACTACAACGAAGGCCAAAGCGAAATACGGATGGGGAAGGCGTTAAAGGATGGATATCGGCAGAAGGTATTTCTGATGACGAAGATCGATGGCCGCACCAAAGAGGTTGCCGAGCGGCAGATCGAAACCAGCCTGGAACGGCTGCAGACCGATCACATCGACCTGGTGCAGCATCATGAGATCATCCGCTTTGACGATCCGGATCGCATTTTTGCGGAAGGTGGAGCCCATGAGGCTGTGCTGGCCGCGCAGAAAGCGGGCAAGATTCGCTACATCGGGTTCACCGGTCATAAGGATCCGCACATTCATTTGTACATGTTGAAAGTGGCCGGCGAGCATGGCTTTCACTTCGACACAGTGCAGATGCCTTTAAACGTGATGGACGCGCATTTCCGGAGCTTTGGGCAGATGGTGTTGCCCGAGTTGGTAAAGCAGGAAATCGGTGTTTTGGGCATGAAGTCGATGGGCGACAGCGTGATTTTGAAGAGCAAAGTGGTGACGCCGATCGAGTGCCTGCATTATGCGCTGAGCCTGCCCACGTCGGTGGTGATTACAGGCATCGATAAGCCGGAGATTCTTGATCAGGCCTTTGAGGCGGCGAAGAGCTTTCAGCCCATGAATCGCGAGCAGGTTGCGCAACTGCTGGCGAAGACGAAAGAAGTGGCGATGGCGGGGAAGTACGAACTGTTCAAAACCTCGTCGCACTTCGACTCGACCGCGAAGCATCCCGACTGGCTGGGCGGCGATACGCCTGCGGTTCAGCAACTGGCTCCGCCGAGCGCATAGTACGACTGCGAATCGTCGGCAATCGAGGCGTGAGCAGTAGTGTCTCCCCAGTTGCCTTCTGAGAACTCTTCAATGAAAATATGTGGCCATGCGCCACGGCCACTCTTCGCAACGCAAATTCGCACTTCTGATCTTTACATGGGTGGCATTCGCGAGCATGGCCGCGCGCGGACAAGGGACCGCGGATACGGAATGGCCCAACTACGGGAACGATCCCGGCGGGATGCGTTACTCGTCCCTCTCTCAAATTAACCGCGAGAATGTTTCGAAGCTGAAGGTCGCCTGGACATTTCATACCGGCGATATTTCCGACGGCAGCCACAATAGGAAGCGAAGCGGATTTGAGGCCACGCCGATCCTGGTCGATGGGACGCTCTATATCACTACTGGCTTCAATCGGGTGATTGCGCTTGATCCGCAGACTGGGAAACAGCGGTGGGCTTACGATCCGAAGGTCGATCTGACTCTCGATTATGGCGACGGACTGGTGAATCGCGGCGCCGCCACTTGGCTCGATGGCGCGCGACCTCCTGGCCAGCCGTGCCGCCGCCGCATTTACGAGGCTACGTTGGACGCACGTCTGGTTTCGGTCGACGCGGCTACGGGAAAACCGTGCTCGGACTTTGGCGACGATGGTCAGGTGAGCCTGCGGGATGTGCCGGGTTATCGTGCCGGGTGGTATCACATGACTTCGCCGCCAGCGGTGATTGACGATTTGGTCATCGTGGGATCGGCGATCGACGACAACCAGCGCGTTGCCATGCCGGCCGGAGTCGTGCGCGCTTTTGATGCGCGTACCGGCGCGTTGCGCTGGAGTTGGGATCCGATTCCAAAAGTCGCATCGGCGTCGGGAAAAGATCCCGACCCACAGACGGGCGCCGCCAATGCCTGGTCCGTTATGGCCGTGGATCAGCAACGGGATCTCGTTTTCATTCCCACCGGAAGCGCCAGCCCCGACTATTACGGCGGCCTTCGCCCTGGTGACAACAAGTGGGCGAATTCCGTGGTGGCGCTGCACGCAAAAACTGGAGCGATCGCGTGGGGATTTCAATTGGTGCATCATGATCTTTGGGATTACGACTCGGCATCGCCGCCGTTACTGGCGACCTTGCGGCACGCTGGGGAAGACACTCCAGTCGTCATCCAGGGAAACAAGACGGGATTTCTCTACGTGCTCAATCGCGACACGGGCAAGCCTGTGTTTCCTGTCGAAGAGCGGCCCGTTCCAAAGAGCGACATACCCGGCGAGATCGCATCGCCTACGCAACCTTTTCCGGTGGCCCCGCCACCACTGGCTTGGCAAAAAATGTCCGCAGAGGATGCATGGGGCCCGACGGCGCAAGATCGCGAAACCTGTCGCACTTGGATTCGCGGACTTCGCAACGAGGGGATTTTCACTCCGCCGAGCCTGCAAGGCTCTCTGGCCGTGCCGGGAAATCTGGGAGGCATGACGTGGAGTGGATATGCGTTCGATCCGCAGCACAGCCTTCTGGTCGTGAACACCAACAACCTGATTGCGAAAGCCAAGCTTATTCCGCGCGCGGATTTCGGGCGGAACGAACTCCGCACCGAGGATGGCGATTATGCTCCGCAGGCGGGAGCGCCATACGGATTGTTTCGTAGGTTTCTGCAGTCGTCGTCGAACTTACCTTGTATCGCGCCACCTTGGGGAGTATTGACCGCGGTGGATATGGTCGAAGGCAAGATTCGTTGGCAGATCCCGCTCGGCTCGATGCAGGACTTTGGCGGGAAGCTACCGCCGGTGCCACCGGGATCGATCACACTCGGAGGCCCGATCGTCACCGCCGGCGGACTGGTTTTTATCGCTGGCACTTTTGATCCGTTCATTCGTGCTTTTGATGTTGAGAGTGGCAAGGAATTGTGGAAGGCGGAGTTGCCCGACAGCGGGCATGCCACTCCGATGACCTACCTGCTGGGTGCGAACGGGAAACAATACGTGGTGATCGCGGCCGGCGGCCATCCCAAGATTACCGAGGAGTCGCTCAACGATGCCCTTGTCGCCTTCAGCCTGCCGTAACCAAGCTGAGCAGGCGGAGTTCGGCCGTCTGGCGGACATCCCAAATCGGCATTGAAAAGAATGAGTGCCGGCAAAATCGGGCTTAAAACGCATCGTTTTGGTGTAGAATTACCGCCAATCGTTCTTCCCTCGTAGTCTGGGTTTTTCTGAGGTGCAAGTATGAAAGTCTCCCCTGATTCGCCTTTGAGCTCACAATATTTTTGTCGCGACTGTGGCAGCGAGATTGGATTCCGCTCCCGCCGTCGTAGCTTGGCCGAACGGCTCATCCTGCCTCTGTTTTTGTTGAAGCCGGTGCGTTGCGGGGAATGTTTCCGGCGGGATTACCGCTTGATTTTCACTCAGGTGCGCGACCGGTTGCCGGAGACGCCGAAAATGCGGCCGCTGAAAGCGAAGCCTGCTTCCAATCGTAACATTGCCTAGCGGCGGGGATGGCCGCTATACTGCAGGGGTTAGAGTAAGGATTAGCCGCAGCGCTTTGTCTGCGGGATAGAGGAGGCCGTCTTCAGCAGTAGTGAGGACCGAATCCGGGCGAGCCACGCCAGTGTTGCGGTAGCAGGGCATTCCATTGTTTCGCAGGGAGCTTCCGGCAGCGCTTGGCCCCGCCGATTTGCCGAGAGCCTGTTCACAGTTTTCTTTCCTTCCGACTGCCGCATCTGCGGCGAGCCTCTTTTGAATATTTCCCGGTTGCCGGTGTGTCCGCATTGCCTGGATAGCATCCGGCCAGCCAGCCGCAAAGCTTGTGCCATCTGCGGGGACCGGGTGTTTTCTGCTTATGCGCAGAAAGATGACGACGGTTTGAGGCGATGTCCGGTTTGCCGCCGCATTCGCCGTCCTTTTGACCGCGCCCTGGCGTATGGCAGTTATGAAGCTGAACTGCGCGAATTGATTCATCTACTGAAATACAACGGCATACGCCCAGCGGCGAAAGTCCTTGGAGGCTTTCTGGCGGAGGCCCTCGCCACAGCACGGCCGGGCATTGAGCAATTGACGTTTGAGCAACTGGCCATCCTGGTGATCCCTGTGCCGCTGTACAAGCGGAAATTGCGCGAGCGGGGATTTAATCAGGCAGAACTGATTGCGCGAGCGGCACTGAAGCTTCGTCCGCCGGGCGAGCATTTGCAGCTAGTGACCGACCTTCTGGTGCGCACCCGCGACACTGCCTCCCAGATCGGCTTGACCGGCCATCAGCGTCGCGCCAACCTGCGCGGCGCGTTTACGGTTGCGCGTGCCATGGAAGTCACTGGCCGTCAAGTCATTCTGGTGGATGATGTGTACACCACGGGCGCGACGGCTACGGAGTGCGCCCACGTGCTGCGGCGAGCCGGAGCCGCGAAGGTATGGGTGGCGACGGTGGCGCGCACGCTGAAAATGGCATCTAACTATGGGCAGTTTCAGGCAGTCGCAGAGGATGATTCGGCCGAGGGCGAGGAAGTTTTGGCGACAGCCGCGGGGAACTAGCCGAGTCGCGGAGTTTGGATAAGGTCGGAAGTTATGTCACTGAGGATGGACTACGATGGAGGCTCCCGGCATGCCGCCGGCCTGTTTTCGCCGGCGGCGGCGACACCACACCGGCCCGGTGATGGCCATGCTCTGCTTGCGCCCGTCCTCGTGCTGAACGCTTCATACGAGCCCATCAACGTCTGCGCCGCACGCCGCGCGCTGGTTCTTGTGCTTAAAGGCGTGGCCATGACAGAGGAAGAGAATGGACACTTTCTGCACTCGGCCCGCGTGGCCATGCGTTTGCCCTCGGTAATCCGGCTGCTCGAGTACCGGCGCATTCCGCATCAGAGCCGCGCACTCTCCCGCAAGAACATCTTGCTGCGCGATCGCAACACCTGCCAGTACTGCGCGACAGTACTGCCCTCGAGTGAACTGACGCTTGATCACGTGATCCCGCGCTCGCGGGGAGGATCGTCCACTTGGGAAAACCTGGTCGCCTGCTGTCACGCCTGCAACCGTCGGAAGGGCAACCAGCATCCCACCGAAGCCGGCATGAAGTTGATGCGCGAACCGCGCGCATTCAACCTTCACACCAGCCGCCACATCATGCGGCTGATGGGTCGGTCGGATGATAAGTGGCGGAAGTATTTGTTCTATTGAGGCTTCAGAATTCAAGCTTCAAAGTGGAATTGCTTCTCGCCGGCCCTTGTGAAAGGAATTGACCCTCCGCACGTCGGACCTAGACTGGCGCGACCCTATCGTGAACCTCTGAAGGCGAAATCGCTGCGGTTATCCTGACGCGGGGCAGCTTACTCGCTGTTGAGTGCCACACGTGGATCAAGTTGAGAGGCACGAACGCCGGGAAGCAGACACGCCAGCGCTCCAATCAATCCGAATAAGCATACAGCCGACGCCAGGATCACCGGATCCAAGGGAGCGGTTTCGAACAATAGCTGCGACAGTGCACGGGCAGCGAGTAACGATAGGGTTAGGCCGATTGCCAGGCCCATAACGACGAGCGAGCCACCCTGGTGCAGAACATCGCGCAGGATATCTTGCCGGCTTGCACCCAGCGCCATGCGGATGCCGAATTCTCTCGTCCGTTGCAGGCTCACGTATGAGACCACTCCGTAGATGCCGAGCGCACACAGAAGGAGGGCGAGTCCGGCAAACGCGCTCATCAGGCTAACGCTGTAAGTGCGTTGGGTGAGTGAGCGCGAAACCACTTCGCGCATCACGCTCATCCGTTCAATCGGCTGGTCCGGATACATAGAGTGAATTCTAGCGCGGACACCGCCGGCCAGCAGCCCCGGATCTTCCCCGGAAGAGCGTGCGAACAGGTTCATGGACGCGAGCACGTGGTACGTGTCGTCCTGCAGGTACGGCATGTAAATAGCTGGTTCGGTCGGGAGATCGAGAGCTCGCTGTTTTAGATCCGATACGATGCCCACGACCTCCCGCGGTGGTGGCGGGCGGTAATTGCGGCTGCCGAGTGCGAGATAGTTCACCGTAATGCGCTTCCCGATTGGGTCTTCTCCGGGGAAGAAGCGTTGAGCTGCGGAGGCATTAATGATGACCGTCGGCTGCGAGGACTGATCATCACGATCAGAAAAGAAACGTCCCTTCAGCAACGATGAGCTGAGCGCTCGGAAAAAGTCTGCGCTGATCCAGCAACCCTCGGCATGGGGCGCATGTGCAGGATCGTTAGGACGATCGTCGAAAGCCAAACTCGCGCCCATGGATTGGGCACCGGGCATACAGTCCGAAACTGCTGAAGTGGCGGCGCCCGGAACACTTGCTGTTCCGTCGAGCACGGCGCGCCAGAAGGCTAGCCCTTCCGGACCGTAGTAATTAGTTCGCAAATTGGCAGTCAGAACTTTCGCCGGCTGGAACCCAGGATCGACAGACCGTACGCGGGCAAAGCTGCGCACGAGCAGCCCGGCGCAGACTGTTAACACCACGGCGCATGCGATTTCAGCCACGATCAACGCAGAAAAGGGGCGACGTTGCGCCCGGCCGGTCTCGGTGCGGCCGCCATGCAGTCCGGAGCCGAGGTTGACGCCTGAGAGTACTGAAGCTGGGAGCACGGCAAACACCACGCTGGTGAGAACCACTACGGCAACACTTGCCGAAAGCGCGGCGAGGTTGAGATGGACATCTGCGATCCGAGGCAAGTCCACAAGAGGAATCTTGCGCACCAGTCCAACAGATAGGGAGGCCAAAGCAATTCCGAGCCCGCCGCCGGCAGCGCTCAACACCAACCCTTCGACAAAGAGCTGTTGACCAATCCTCGCTGGGCTGGCGCCTAGCCCCATGCGGACGGCAAGTTCGGGCGAGCGCTTCACAACACGAGAGAGCAGAAGAGCTGCCGTATTCATGCATGTGACCAAGAGGACCGTTACCACCGCAATCATAATGATGTTGAGCTGGCGTGTGACCGGTCCCACGATGAAGTCTTTGAGGGGCGTCAGTTGCACCTGGATGTCGCTTGGTTCTCCGTCGGCGCGTCGGAGGATGGAACTCAGTTGTTGCTCGGCGACGCTGCGGCTCACCCCTGGTTTTATCCGGCCGATCACGTCGAGGAACTTGTTCGCGCGCCAGTTCATGAATGGCCAGCTCGGTTCGGTAGTGAGCGTCAGCCATACGTCGGTGTCAGGGTAAAGGTCGGGAGAGGTTGGAATGACCCCGACGATCGTTTGCGCGACTCCCCCGAGATGAATAGTCCGGCCGATTACCTGGGAGTCGCCGCCCAGCTGTTGCTGCCAGAACTTCGAGGAGATCAATACGGTGTGGCTTTCAAGAACCGCGTACTCGTTGGGCGTATAGAGACGTCCCAAAATGGGGCGAATACCCAACACGCTGAAGAACTGCTGCGTGGGGGCAGTACAGATCACGACTCGTGGTTCACCGTCGCCTGTCCAAGGTTCCGAAAACCTGGGGATGGCTGCCGCTAGTCCGGAGAAAATCGTACTCTGATCGCGAAAGTCGCGAAAGTCCGGGCCGGACCCGGCACGGCGCCCATCGCCAAGCGAAGCGGCATGGGATGAGATGACGAACAGATCTCCCGACTCTGAAAAATGCAGTGGCTCCAGCAGAACGTGGTCGAAGACGCTGAAGATTGCCGCGTTGATTCCCGTGCCTAGCGCCAACATTAGGATGGCGGTGGTGTAGAATCCGGGCGCTCGCAGCATTCCGCGGATTGCGTACCTCAGGTCAGCAACAAGGTCGCCGACACCAACAGGCATTACATCTTGTACGAACCGACTCATGCTATCCACTTCCACACGCGGTGCTTTCCTTCCGCTCAGCCATCGAGAAAGCGATGCAATCTTTGTTCCGAACCTTCAACTTAAAGATCAATGGCTTACGATCGAGAGCAAAGCAAATCTTGTTCACTTTAGCTAACTGCCGTCCAGAAACGGACAAGCATTGGTGCTGAGATGGAAGGCGCAGCACAAGCAAGCGCAGGATTATTTTGACCCTTGGTCGCTGGTGGGCTGACCAAGACTTGCCTGAGCGACCGCTACCTCGTCAGTCGACTAACCAATCTCCTGAATCTTCGTCTGAATCATGACGACAGAGGGGTCGACTATGCCAAGGCAGCTTCCATTTTTGGCGCTGATTTATCGGATGGGCAACGAACTTAGTGTGGCGGGGATTCGCCGATGAGATTGCTGCGCTGCAAACCTGTACTTCTCGTACTGACCCTCTCCATTCTGGGTTCAACCATTGCGCCTTGCGTGACGGCCGCCGAGGTTCATAGAAATGGCCAGAGCTGGATCGGAACCTGGGCGGCAGCCCCACAGCGTGGCATAGCAGGGCATCTCCAAACGTTCAGCAACCAGACTCTGCGCCTGATCGTGCACACCAGTGCTGGTGGAAAGAAAGTCAGGATCCGGCTGTCGAATATTTTTGGCGATCAGCCGTTGCAGATTGGCAGCGCGCATATTGCTCGGCGTGCAACAGGGGCTGACATCGATCCGGCTTCCGACCGAACGCTCACGTTTCACGGGCGTCCGTCCATTCGCATAGCCGCGCGGTCCGAGGTAAAAAGCGATCCGGTCGAGCTGGACGTGGCAGCATTATCGGATTTAGCAGTGAGCCTTTTCTTCCCAAGTCCAACAGAGGCAAATACGACGCACATCCTGGCGTTGCAGACGAACTACGTCTCTCCCGAGACGGGAGATTCGACTGCGGCAACGAACTTTCCTGTCGCTAGAACAATCGTTGCCTGGCCATTCCTGACAGGAGTGGACGTCACGACATCGTCTGGCGGATCGACTATCGTTGCTTTCGGTTCCTCAACGACTGACGGCGACGGTTCCACCAAGGATGCCAATCGCCGGTGGCCCGATGTGCTTGCCGAGCGATTGCAGAAGGCGGGCGAAGCCGACGTGGGTGTCCTCAACGAAGGCATCATCGGCAACCGGCTGCTCAGCGACAGCCAAAGCCCAGGACAGACCGGCGGTCCGCTAGCAACGACGTTTGTGCAGCTAGGACCGGCTCTGGGCACAGCGGGCGTGGCCCGGTTCGAGAGAGACGTACTTAGTCAATCGGGCGTAAAGTACGTCATTCTGGTGTTAGGTATCAACGACATCCTTTTCCCGGGCTCGTTCATCTCGGACAACGAAAGCGTGAGTGCCCAAGCAGTGATTGCCGGAAATCGGCAGCTCATTACGCGCGCTCACAAGAATCACATTCGAGCCATTGGGACAACTGTTCCACCGTTCGAGCATGCGATCTTTCGCTCACCTTCCTTCGATGGCTTCTACACTCCGGAAAAGGAAAAGACGCGTCAAGAGGTCAACGATTGGATTCGCCGCAGCGGTGAGTTCGATGGCGTGATCGATCTAGATGAAGTGGTGCGCGACCCGAGCCGTCCCACACAATTGTTGCCTGCCTACGACAGCGGCGACCATTTGCATGTGAATGATGCAGGCAACGTCGCGCAGGGTAATGCGATTCCCCTGGCGTTGTTCCATGATCGTTAAAGTGGAGGCAGGCTGGGTGGCCAAATCCAATAAAGGGCACACTTGGAGATATACGAAGCGAAGTGGCACTTGAATGCGAAAAATTGGTGGAGGCGGCGGGAGTCGAACCCGCGTCCGAAAATGTTACTGGTCAAGAGA
>CALFMO010000035.1 GCA_937879855.1 uncultured Acidobacteriaceae bacterium
GTGGGGGGCCAAATTAGATGATCAAAGTGGGCCAAGTTAGGTTGACGGAATCACCGCATCGGCCAAGCCCAAACTTAGGGGAACGACATCCAATAGCAAAACGTCTTTGACTATGCCGCCAAGCACCGCAGCTTCGACAGCTGCACCCAGGGCGACAGCTTCATCAGGATTCAAGAGGCGGCTTGGAGGCTTACCAAAGAACTCCTCCGCAAAATGCTCAACGGCAGGCATGCGTGTCGCCCCTCCGACGAGTAGGACGCGATCGATCTTGTCGGGTCGTAGACCTGCGTCTGCAAGTGCGCGCTCGCAGGGTCGACGGAGACGGTTGAAAGAATTTGCACAGATTTCTTCAAACTTGGCACGGGTCAATACTGTTTCAAATCCGATGGCTAAGCCGTTCGAGTCCTCCAGGAAGGGGAGTGAAATCGTGCACTCGTTCACTTCTGAGAGCGTGCACTTCGCGGTTGAAGCCGCCTCGACCAAGAATTGCCTGAGCTCTGGCCGCGAGCTCGGCTCTCGTCCTGAGTCGAGGCGAATCTCATTCGCCAACCACTGGCTGAGATCCCTATCGAAATCGCTCCCGCCTAGGAAATTGTCACCTGAAATCGCCTTGACCTCGACTACGCCTTCGCCAACTTCAAGGACTGACACATCGAACGTACCACCTCCCAGGTCTAGGACGACAATCATCTCATCCTTACTGAGGTCACATCCATAAGCCAGAGCTGCAAGTGTCGGCTCGGCCACAATTCGCTTTGTGTCAAGTCCTGCAATCTGCGCTGCCTCCTTGGTTGCAGCACGCTGGCGTTCCCCAAAATATGCAGGGACACCGAGCACGACTTGTTCTATCCGCTCGCCAAGTTCACGCTCGGCGACCTCTTTCAAGTAGCGCAGAATCATGGCTGAGACGTACTGAGGCGTGTACTCGGTATCGCCGATCCTTATTAGGGCTAGGTCGTTTGATCCGCGGATCACGGGATACGCCATCGAACGCGCCACATCTAGCACTTCGTTGTAGTAGCGGCCCATCAGACGCTTTACCTCTACGATCGTGTCCTCTGGATGCAGCACTTGTCCACTCAAGGCTTCGTGGCCAATAACATGACTGCCATCTTTGAGAATACGGACCGCTGAGGGAATCAGACGATTGCCATGCGCGTCCTGAAGGATAGTCGCGCCGGCTCTGCCCCACACCGAGACGCAAGAGTTCGTCGTTCCCAAATCAATTCCAACTATTTGGCTCATGGAAGTAGCCAATTTGCCACAATTTGCTCAAAGACTATCAGATCTCTGATTGGTACTTGCAGTCCGCATTATCAATCTAACGCCACTGTAGAATGCTGACTAGTCCAGATTCGAACATAAGGTTTCTTATGTGCACAGAAGCGTCAGTTTTAAACTACCGGACGTCCCTAAACGAACGAGCGTCTGACAAGAGCGATCGGACGGACCAGCAGGCAAGAATCAAAGCGGCGACAGCATCGCCAGCGGGCCCAGGGTCTCAAACCTATCCCGACCAGCTTGCACCACAAGACCAGGACGTGGCGATCTGGCGCTTCATGAACATCGGGCAGCAACAGCGGACAACGGTTACATGACGCTGATGTCTAGCTAGATAGCCGGTTCCTTCCACAGCCATGATGAAAAGCACCATGCCTTATGT
Organism: uncultured Acidobacteriaceae bacterium; assembly: GCA_937879855.1. GTDB lineage: Bacteria > Acidobacteriota > Terriglobia > Terriglobales > Acidobacteriaceae > Sulfotelmatobacter. The sequence goes on from CALFMO010000035.1 coordinate 1,664, forward strand.
GATTCGACCACTATTTCTTGCTTGTAGCTGCCTGGCCTTAGCGGCGGGGTTTGCGTTTGGTGTATACATGCTGTTCTTTCATCAATGGGACTCCCTGCCGGGAATCATCAAGGGCATTGCCGTGGTGCTCCTCCCCATCCCATTCGTGTTGATGCAGATCCTCCTTGCTAAGGCGTTCTACTATTTCGAGTTGTTTGGTAAGCGCCTCGGCATAGGGTATAGCGAGAACCGGGCAATATTGGAACGCCTCATCGCAGCCGGGAAGCCGTTTTGTCTGTACCTTCGCAACCATAGTTTTGAAAAGGGCTCCGTGATTCATACATTTCAGGTTCGTGCGGACCGTGAGCCGCTGTCTCGTACCGGTCTCGTGCACTGGCCAGTGACAAATAACGCGTTCGAATCAAGCGTTGTTGCGGGCATCGAAGCACATCTGCCCGTATTCGCTATCGACTCGCCGTCTGATTCATCTGTTGGCACGGCGCGGCGCATTCTTGTTCAAGACAATCACTGGTTTTCCGAGGCCGATCGTCTGATTGGACGTGCCGCGCTCATTATCGTTAATCATGAGGCGCAAACTGAAGGCATCTTGAGAGAATTGGAATCGATACGGAAACACAAAGCGGGAACCAGGACCTTGCTCTTTACAACGGAGGCTGCACTGACGAGCCTCTCTGATCGCGCCCCCGAACTTATTGGTCGACTGAAGTGGCTTCAGATCAAAAGAGGAAACTCGATACACAAGAGATTGGAGACACCGACCGTACCGCATGAGGTGATCGAATTTGCTGCACTTATTGGAAACAGCGCCGCCGTCGGCGGGTACCATCCTGATCGCCGCGACTAAGTCGGCACATTGACATGACACTTAGGTACGCCTGAATCTATCTCAACGACCCTTACCTGATAAAGGCTACGCTCATGGTATGTTCGGTACCCGGTCACGGACATTTCCTTCCAACTGGACTGGAGATTGTCACAAGAGACTGGCATTCGAATCTGACCGATGTACCGACCCTTAAGCAGATCGTAGACCAGGAACGACTGAAAGGGTCCAAGGGCTCGGCGTGGGCGGTTCTGAAGTCCACCGGCAAATGATAGCAGGACCAACTCCTGGGAACCGTCGACTTACTGTCGGTCAGTCGATCATGCCACCCGCACTACACCCTAATTCTCGTGCGTGCCTGCTGTGTGCCGACTTCCAATCCCTAACAACCATCCGTCATTCTCAAGCGGAAGGCTACGCCGTCTCTTTTCCCCACTTCGCTCTCCTCCGGTTGGACGCCGCTTGGCTGGGGCTCGGACGGGCGTTTCGGACTGCGCCGGTTTCGCGCCAAACCGTAAACCAAAAGCCAGGTTTGTCACTCACCGCGCTTTCACTCACGCCCTGCCACCCTCCTCCGGCTCCGTTCTGTCCCTTCGCCAGCGTCGTCCTGTTTTTTCTTGCTGCCGCTCAAGTGAAAGAAAAACAAGCCGACACCGGCAGAAGGGAAAAAACAATGAAATTAGAAGAGATCAACAACCGAACTAAGGATGCAGTCAACCATCTGGTGGAAGCACTGGAGTTAGGGCAGAGTCAAGTCTTGACGCAGTATCTGTCGGCAATGGGCCGCTTCCACAACTACAGCTTCGGCAACATCATGCTGATTGCGCGCCAGAAACCAGATGCCACCAATGTCGCTGGCTTGAGGACGTGGAACTCGCTTGGCCGCTTCGTGAAACGCGGAGAAAAAGGTATCCTGATTCTTGCTCCGATGATTGGCCGGAAGAAGGCCGACAGCGCGGCAGAACCGACCGAGGATGCGAGGCAGTCCCAGCCGCAACTCTACGGTTTCCGGGCAGTGTATGTATTCGACATCAACCAAACCGAGGGCAAAGACCTTCCAACCCTGACCGAAGTGCAGGGCGATGTCAGCGATTACCGCGAACGGCTGGTAAAGTTTGTAGAATCCCAGAGCATTATGCTGAACTATTCGGACAAGATTGCGCCTGCCAAGGGCCTATCTCACGGCGGGAGGATTACGCTGCTTTCCGGGATGCAGCCCGCCGAGGAATTCTCCACGCTCGCGCATGAGATCGCTCATGAGATGCTGCATCGCGGCGAACGCCGTACTTTGACCACGAAGCAGGTACGCGAGACCGAAGCCGAAGCCGTGGCTTTCGTCGTCTGCCAGTCCGTCGGACTTCAGACCGGAACCGCTTCTGCCGACTATATCCAGCTCTGGCATGGAGACACCAAGCTCTTGCAAGAGAGCCTGGAAGTCGTTCAGCGCACAGCTGCCGTCATCCTCGGGGGCATCGCCCCCGAGGATGGCGCGGGTGTTCCTTAAGGGCAGGATATGGCGGCTTTCACAACACGGAAGTCAACATGGACCTTCTGGCCGCCACTACCTCCGCAAAAATCAGAGTGGCATCGTCGTCATCGAATCGGGTGTACTCCACGTCACGTCCGAAGAGCTTCGGGTCAGGAGTTTTCCTCTTTAGCAGGGGCACGATCTCAACTTTATTCGCGCGCGCGATCCCGATTTCCCTCTTGACGCCGGGCCCCTTCGGCGCATTCCGCGTCCAAATGACAAACATGAACTTGCTAGCCTTTATTGCTGCAGGGATCTTCCTGCCCCAAATTCGACTTCCCGTCTTAACATCCGCGGGTGCTATGTAAGGATCAAACCCGGCATCTTTGGCGAGAGCGAAAAGAAAGTCGGCGAATCTCCGATCTTCAGGTTCCTTATAACTGATGAAAACCTTTCCAAATAGCTGAGGTGCAGGTTTGATGATGGCAAACCAACCCTCGCCAATGAATGATCGTCTCTTCCCGATCTTTTCGGTGTGAAGCCGGTAAGTGACGGCAACGTCGAAGTAGTTTGTGTAACCAAGAAAGACAAGGTTTGGTGCAACTTGGACAGTGCAGGAGCCGAGCTTCCCAGGGGGTATCGACACCGGCTGGCCAGGATATACGACAGTCGTATACGGATCGGCGCTATCACCCCCTGTGCTCGACCGGCGAGACTTGAACCGAAGCGCAAGGGACTCAACCACCATCGTTGCTTCCTGGTCCTTGTTTTGCACCCCGATACTGATGCCCAAGGATTCGAGATAGTGCACGTTCAGGAACTCGTGCTTGTCAACTACGAGCTTGATTGGCGTTTCCACTCCGTCAGTCATAGGCAGAAACGACCTGCAAGTCGCCCAGAGCCTTCACGCCTTGCTCATTGTCACAAATATCACAACCCGGCTCATGCACAGCTGTCGCTGTGAACACGATGCCCGACGCTGCGTCATAAAGCTGAGTGGGCGGCTGAAAATTACCGGTCAAGTTAACAAAAAGATTGAGGGCAGCCGTTGCACCTAACCCGGCAATCGTGCAATTCAGTGTCACGACGGCCGGCACAGGCTCGTCAATGCCAATAATATAGCCCTCGCGCACTAGAGCTTCCCTCTCCGCAGGTGGTAGCGACTCAGCACGTACCCTCTCGGGGTTTATGTGGTGGCTGCATCTCAAGCAAGCGCCATCCGGACCAACCACCGAGACCCGACCAGCAGCCGCCGTGACTTCGCCTTTCCGTGCATCAAGCCGGATCCCCATATCGATCAGGGGTGTCAGATACTGGTAAGCAAACCTTGTCAGTGCGCTCCGCGCCAAGTCGCTGTCCACGCAACCGAGTATGAGATCAGCGGCACGGAGTTGTCTCAGAACCGACTGCTTGAGAACTGAGTCGCAAATGGGCTCGACTTTCAGGGGCCTTATGGACGCAAGGTAACTTGCGACTGTCCTTGCCTTGGGCTGCCCAAGCGAAGCCGACGTTGCACCGAACAATCTGTTCAAGTTGCTCGATTCTATAACATCGAAATCGACCAGGATTAGACTCCCGACACCGGCACGTGCTAGCTGCTCTGCAACGAGAGATCCAATACCTCCCAATCCGACTATTGCGACCCTGAGCGACTCAATCGTGCGCTGGCCTTCGCTGCCAAACGCACGAATCTGTCGATCGAAGACACTTGTCTCGGAGGTGTGCGTTCCCCGAGTTGAAACGATAGGCAGCCTCCGTACTCGCGGTCCGGTTATCGTTACATCGTCTAAGTTCCGGAAAGATGAGCCATCGACGACCCGGCCAGCGATGGAGGTCTTAGTTAACAAAAGGCTCGCAGGTTTCCGATCTGGCAGTAGCGACTCCAGAATGGGAAGCAACCGCCTCTCGCCGAAATCATCAGATCGGGAATAGTTAGCCGGACCATCGAAAGGATGTGAGTGGCAAATCACTGGAACTAGACGATCTCGTAAGCAACGGTCAACTACTGAATTGTAGAAGCTCGGGGCGACCTCCAAGTGGTAGGACTGCCGGTCGACATACTGCTCGGACGAAGGTGCCATGATTTCACGGACGAGCAGCCTGTCTTCTCTTTCGTTCAAAGAGTGTCCACACAGCAGCGCTGTGGCATTTTCCAGCCCGTCCGGTGTGAAAAGTAGGTTCCGGAGTTGACTCCAGTCGCCCCCCGATATCCTCAATGAGAGTCTTTTCGCCATCAGCAAGCTCGTTCCAGTCTCCTGCGAACAAAATGCATGTACCCGTGAAGATTGTCGACGTTTGGTCTCCAGGTTGTGTGCCAAGAAAACCTTCGCCACTGCTGTCCCATATGCGTTTCGATGGAGTCGCCGCATTGAGGCGCAGCGCCGTTTGCCAACATCAATTCCGGGGTCGTCCAAAACATATCTGGGCCAGCGTCCGGATAGGCGAGCGGGATTCGCACTAGCAGGTTCGCAGCCGGACGATTGTATCCATCTGGGATCGGGAAATCCCTGAAAAGAAGGTTAATTACACCGCCTTCTTCGGTGATCTCAGGGCGCAAATCGAGTTGTGCAATTTCTTTAACCAGTCTTGGAGGTAAGGCCATTTTTGCCAAAAGTGCCCGATGGGATGGCGCGAAAATGTTCGTTATCGTGCAGATGAACTCGCTCATCATTACCCACCGGAATGCTCTTGTCTCCTTCCACTCGAAAGAGCTCGTATTCCGGAGGAATGCCTGCGAGCGCCTTTATTTGCGTGCCAGTGAGCTCGTGCTCGGCCGTCTTGAAGGGCTGATTGTTCACGAAAATTGTGATCTCATGCTTTTTGTGCTCGTCTGCCATGTCGACCGCGCTTTCTCCAAGTGAAAATGTAGACCAGATCTCAATCTGAATTGTACAGGCTTACTGCTATTAAGCAGCGTCCCCTCGCAACGACCGCCAGCACTGGCTCATTCCAGCGGGAAGCAAGCTTCTTCGCGACGGCAAGCAAAAAGTGGACACCTTTGGCGATGTGCGCCTCGTAGTCCACCTTCCATCCGCTCATCATGCTCCGTCAATCTTGACCCGTTCTAGGACCTCGGCAAGACCGGGCTACCTGTCCGCCGCCAGCCAGACTCAAAGCTGGTGGGTGGTCTTTGACGGGTTCTGTTGTGGCGCTGCCTACGGCAGCGGGAGGACGGTTGACACGCCACCCCTGCCAGGGTGCTGTGCGGCAACTTCGGGTTGCTGCACGGTTACCACTCAAAACAAAGCAGATGGCGATTCCAGGTGGCTGTGGGGCAACCTGAGACTCTCATAGAAAGACTCCTGCGCCAACGCCTCCCCAGCTCGAAACCCCTTGACACGCACCCATAAAAGTACGACCATTGGATGTATGTCATACAACTAGCATGTTGTATGGCATGGAGGAGTGATGCCAGATCAGCCCCAAACTCAGACTCTCTCCCTTCGAATCAGCGAGGGCCTGCGCAAGCGCCTAGATCATATCCGAAAAGTCACCTCATTGCGGAAAGGCGAGGACGTATCGACATCCGAGATTGCCAAGCAACTGCTGGAATCGTCGCCCGCTGACCGGCTCGAAGTGACCGAGCTGATACGGGAGCCCACCGAATGCCTCTTGCGAATTCGTAAGAAATGCGAAGCCGAGCACCCGCTCTCATTGGCTGAGTGGACGGTGCTCGCGTACTACGTCCAGCAAGGCGCAGATGCCATCTGCAATACCCCGGTTTCCCGTGAGTCCTGCATTGCCTTTCTGGAAGCATTTCAGGCGGTTTATAACTTGAGGAAAAAACCCAACCCAGGCAAGGACGAGTATTACCTCACAAAGCTTCCAAGCGAATTCCGACGAGGGGAGAGTACGCAGCCCGCCAGCCCCGAGGCGGTGCGGCAGACCGTTGCCGAAACAGTACGACAGCTTGCTGACCCGGCCATGAAGTGGAGACCCATCCTTGCCGGGCGCAATCTTTACGTGTTTCTCGATGGCGATGAAGTTAACGACGCCGATGCGGTGAACCGCGCCCTTCGTCCCTACTGGGAAGGGCTTTGGCGGATGGCCGCGCGCGGTCATTACTTTCTCTACAAAGAGCCGATCCGCAGCAAGGTCAACCCCAGCGATTCTGTCGTCCAGCCTGCGATCCCGAACGTTTTCGAATCTAACTTTGTGCTGTCCTTTGTGCGCGCCGACGGTAACGATGTACTCCTGTCGTTTAGCTTTCCCGGCCCACGCGGTCCCGTGTACCCCATGAGTTCCTATCCGCTGATTCAGGAGTTCCGCGCGATGTTGAACGGATTGACAGCGAAGTCCCGACACTGGAAGGGAGAATACTTCTTTGGATACACGTGGGACCGGGAGGGGGAGACCCAGTTCTCGTTTCGCGCTCATGCAAACGGCATCACCTTTGGCTTTTCCCAAGAGGAGTGGAACGCAGTACGAAGACTCTTCCGCCGGGCTTGGGAGATGCCAGAACTCCAGGCCACATGGGACGAACTAGCGATGGAATACGGTGACCTGTGACAACCGGACAGTCATTCCGCACGAAATCGCTCACTGCCAAAGTGACTGAGGAGGAGTACGCCCGACTTCAGGAACTGGCGACGGCCGCAGGGCAGAGCATGGGGGAGTGGGCACGCACGGTTTTGCTGGCGCAAGTGAATTCCAGCCAAGAGATCATCCTGGCCGAAATACTAGCTCTGCGCATGCTGTACCTGAACAGCGTGCAGATTCTTGGACAGCGACGGGAACTGACCACCGAAGAACTGCGGAAGCTCATTGAGCGAGTGGACCGCGAGAAGCAGGGTAAAGCGCAGGAGCGGCTGAGTGGACAAAATAGCAACCGGCCCAGCCGGGAAACTCAGCCAACAGCGCCGGCATTTGAACCGGATTCAAAGCCGGTGTGACGCGCTGGAATACGAGATCGACTGACTTGGGGCGGGAAAGAAGTAAGGCCGTGAACAGGAAATGGGGACGCGACGAGACGTATTACTGGCCGAGCCACAAGCCAGTGTGGACGATCAGCGCCTTTGGTCTCGGAGTGCTAGCAGTCTTTGGAATGGCGATCTATCAGGGCAGGGTGCAATGGACGCCGCTACAGCGCTATTGGCTCCCGAACTATCTCAAGACGCAGCTGGGGGCAAGCCTCGGTTTTCCCCCGATTAATTACCGTCTCCTCGAAGTGGAAGACCGACAGGGGCGTCACCGATTAGCGGTTGAGACGGATGTCGCACCGTGGGAAGGTCCTCTGCCACGCGGGGCGACTATTCCGCTGATCCTATCGAAGGAAGCGGCACGGCAGGACCTGCATCTGGTGCTGGAACCAGCGCGAAAATACAAGAATAAAGAACTCAGCGACTACGCTCGACACTGGATTTACCAAGACCAAACTTGGGGGGACTTCCTGCATTGGCCGCTGGTCACCGGTCTAGCAGTTTTCGGCTGGCTGTCGATCTTTGCTGTTCCCAAAGACTGGCAGCGGCGGCGCGTGCTCAAGTATGGGCGCCGGACCAAGGGCCCAGTGTTCGCGACGGCGGCGCAGTTCAACCGTAGCCAGCAATCCGATGGCATAGGTTTCATCACAAAAGAGCCGCGCACGGTGGCTGAATTCCTGCTGCAGCGTGACGGGAACCTGGTGCGAATTCCGCGCGAGCGGGAGAGTTCGCATTTCATGATGATCGGCGATACCGGCGCAGGCAAATCGTCGCTCATCCGCCAGATCCTCATGCAGGTGGAAGGGCGGGGAGAAACCGCGATTGTGTACGATCCGGCGCTCGAATACACACCGCAGTTTTACGAGCCAGGCCGGGGCGATGTGATCTTGAACGCGGTAGATGCACGTATGCCCTATTGGTCGCCGTGCGATGAAGTGCAGCATGAAGCAGAAGCGGAAGGGTTGGCAGCGGCGCTCTTCAAAGACGATTCCCGCACCAATCCGTTCTTCGTGATGGTGCCGCGCCAGATCTTTGCCCATCTGCTGATCGAGCAACCGAAGCGGACACCGCAGGAGCTACTCGCCATTCTGCGAGATGAGCGCGAGCTCGCAAAGAGACTCAAGGGCACCGAGCACGCGGCAGCAATCTATCCCGATGCGGGACCGCAACGTGGCGGTATGATCGCGACTCTCAACAGCGTGAGCAATGCCCTGAAGTTGTTGCCCCGAAGAGAAGAAGCTAAGGCGAACTGGACGGCGGTCGAATGGGCGCGGCAGCGGGATGGGTGGTTGTTCATCACCAGCCCGCCGGAGTTCCGCGAGAGACAGCGGCCCCTCATCAGCATGTGGCTCGACATGCTGGTGCTGCGCACCATGAACCAGGGCCAGCCCGGTGCGCGCCCCGTCTGGTTCATTCTGGACGAGCTCCAGAGCTTACATGCGTTGCCGCAGTTACACACAGCGATTACCGAGAGCAGGAAGGCCAGAAACCCAGTTGTGCTCGGCTTCCAAGGGCGCAGCCAACTTGAAGAACTGTACGGGCGCAAGGCCGAAGCCATGCTTTCTCAACCCGCCACGAAAGTCTTTTTACGCACGGATGAGGCCAACTCCTCGAAGTGGATCAGCCAGACCATCGGCGAAGTGGAAATCGAGCGATTGCGTGAAAGCCGCATGGAAGGCCACTTCCCCAGGAACAGGCGGGACTCCCGCAACTACCAGCTTGAGCGGACGACCGAGCCGTTGGTGATGGCTTCAGAGATCCAGGGCCTTCCCGATCTGCGCGCCTATTTGAAAAGCGGCAACCTAGTAGTTCCGCTGAGCTTCCCTTACATCGAGCTACCGAAGCGCCACGAAGCGCTGATTGAGCGCAAACTTCCGGAACAGCGGCCAAGGGAAGCGAGCGCGCAGACGGCAACGGCGTCTGGGAATGGCGATGGCCGCGTTCTGATGCGCAGCTTGCCACCGCCGATCCCGCCACAGGGCCAGCAGCAAGTGAAACCACGACCGACGCGGGCGGCGAATGATGACCTGCCCTTCTTGGAGTAAACGATGCTGACCATCTCCAAGCCGCTGTCATCTGGCCAGGCGCAGGCGTACCACAAGGAAGAGTTTGCCAACGCGCGGGACAACTATTACTCAGAAGGTGACCGCGTGCGCGGCGAGTGGCACGGCAAATTGGCCGAACGATGGGACCTTAAAGGTGAGGTCAATGAAGAGCACTTTGCACGACTCGCAGACGGCCAGCATCCGCTCACGTGCGCTCAGCTGGTGCAGCGCCGTGGGGCGATAGAGTACGTCACCGACCGCGGTGAAGAAGTAAAGACAATGGAGCACCGCGCTGGGTGGGATGCGACATTCTCCGCGCCCAAGAGTGTCAGTTTAACCGCGCTAGTGGGTGGCGACGAACGAGTGCGAGCAGCGCATCGGGAGAGCGTCAATGTTGCTCTTGATGAACTCGAAAAATATGTGCAGGCCCGTATTGGCGGCAATCATCCAGCGGAGACAACCGGCAAGTGGATTGCCGCGAAATTTGAGCACGATTCGAGCCGCCCGGTCGAGGGCTACGCCGCACCGCAACTCCACACGCATGTTGTGTTCTTCAACATGACCGAGCGGGAAACCGGCGAAATGCGTGCCCTGCAACCGAGAGAACTATACAGCTCACAGCAGTACGCCACCGCAATATACCGTTCGGAGTTGGCACTTCACCTGAGGACCCTTGGTTACGAAATCGAGCAGAGCGTCCATGGCGCGCCTGAAATTCGGGGCTACTCGCAAGAATATCTTGAGGCCAGCAGTCCACGACGCCAGCAAATCAAAGACCACTTGACGGAGGGAGGACTGAGCGGAGCTGAATCCGCACAGATTGCCGCCCACCGCACCCGCGAAGCGAAATTGAACATCACGCACGAAGAAATGCAGCGCCGCCATGAGGAGATGGCGAAAGAGTACGGCAACCAGCCGGAGCGAATTGTCCGTGAGGCCCAGGACCGCGTTTATGAGATCGCGGCGAGAAACGAAGAGCAAACGGAAGGAACAGCCCGCGAAGCCGTCCGGTACTCGGTTGAAAGGAACTTCGAGCGCGAAGCCGTCTCGGACGAACGTGAGCTGATGCGGGATGCACTGAAACGTGCGATGGGCGAGGCTCAGTTTTCGAGAATTCAGCAGCAATTCGATCAAGCGGTGGAGAACGGCGACCTAATTCAGAAGGAAGCTCACAGCATTGGACGGAGCTTTACTACGGACGAGATGATCGCGCTGGAGCACGACAATATACGCCTCATGCGTAGCACCCAGGAACAATATCCCGTGCTCGCTGATGACGGCACCAGAAGGGAGATTGAGCACGACTACACGCATCTCAGCAGCAGCCAGCATCGGGCGGTACAGGAGGTTCTCGGCAGTCGCGATCAGATCACGGCGCTTGAGGGCGTAGCCGGGGCAGGCAAAACCACTTCTTTGACAGCCATTCGTGACGCCGCCGAACGCGAGGGCTACAGCGTCGAAGGTTTTGCACCTACCTCGCGAGCCGCGCACAAACTTGGCGAAGCCGGAATCCTCTCGAACACATTACAGCACCACCTTGCCCGTGGAACGCAGGTTGATAGCGGAGAAAAACATCTGTACGTGCTGGATGAATCGAGTCTCGCCAGTACTCGGCAGATCAATGACTTCCTACAGCGGCTGGGAGAACTAGATCGGGTGTTGCTTGTGGGTGACGTGCGACAGCACGAAGCTGTCGAAGCCGGACGCCCTTATTACCAGTTACAGGAAGCCGGAATGCGAACCGCGCATCTGGACGAGATCATCCGCCAGAAGGACCCGGCGCTCAAGCAAGCAGTTGAGCAGCTTGCCCGAGGCGAAATTCACGTCGCCGTCGAAAACCTGGACCGCCAAGGGCGGATACAACAAATCGAAAACCGGGAAGAACGATTCGCGGCAATCGCCCAGGAGTATGCCCGTTTTCCCCAAGGCACGCTGGTGGTTTCCCCAGACAACCAATCTCGCCGTGAACTGAACGGCATAATTCATCACGAATTACAGGAGCGCGGCCAGGTCCAGCCTCACGAGCAGTCCGTCCGTGTGCTGGAGACCCGTCAGGAATTGACCGGCGCAGACCGTGCATGGGCGGAACAATACTTGCCCTGCGATGTGTTGCGCTATTCGCGAGGCAGCAGAGTGGTGGGAGTAACTGCCGGCCAGTATGCAACGGTCACAGACACGGACGCCAAACAGAACCTGCTCACTGTTGAACGCCAGGACGGCCAGCATGTGAGCTACGACCCGCGACGCCTGCAGGGAGTTTCGGTCTACCGGGAAGCAGAGCGTGTTTTCGCCGAAGGCGACCGTATCCAGTTCACCGCTCCCTCAAAAGAGTTGCACGTTGCCAGCCGCGAGCTGGGAACGATCGTACGACTCGATGAGCGCGGCGAGATCGCAGTACACACCGATTCCGGAAGACTGGTGGAATTCCAACTGAAAAACCACCCTCATCTCGACTATGGCTACGCCGTCACCAGCCACAGCAGCCAAGGTCAGACCGCCGACCGTGTACTGATCCACGTGGACACCGAAGAAAGTCCGCATCTGGTGAATAGCCGCATGGCGTATGTCGCTGTCTCACGTGGACGCTACGATGCTCAGATTTACACCAACGACAAATCGGAACTCGCGCAACACCTGAGTCGCGATGTTTCACACAGCACGGCCATCCACACCGGCCAAGACCATGCAGGCACGACACATTCGCAGGGCCATGTTCAGGGTGAGGCCCTCGGAGTGTGAGAACGGGTTGAAATGGAGTAGCACCGTGAACGCAGCAGAAGACAACGAACCATTCGTAACGCCTGAAGAAGCAGCAGTGTTTCTCAGGATCAGCCCCGTGACGGTAAAGAAGATGGCACGGGAAGGAGACCTCCCCGCACACCCGATAGGAAACGGGCTTCGCAAGCGCTGGCGCTTTCGAATTTCTGAGCTAGTTTCCCACATGCGTTGTCGTGTACAGTCAGAATCGTCATCCGTGCGCGCTTTAAGGAGGAAAGCTTCTTGAAACGCACACAGCAAGACGTGGGCACGATTGTCCGCAAGAGGAGAACGCGAGGCCCGGATGTGTGGGTTTGGCGCTTTTACGAAACGGACGAGATGGGCATTACGCGAAAACGCAGCGTAATGTTAGCGGGAGATGCGGAAGCGTGGCCAACGGAAGATCATGCCTGGCAGGGGTCGAGAGAGTTGCGATACCAGCGGATGGAGCAGTCTTCCAGTCAATCGTTCGGAGCATTGATAAGGCGATACATGCACGAAGCAATGCCAGAACGGTATTCAACCAAGAAGTCCTACGTATCCATTTTGAAAGTGCACATTTTGCCACAATGGGGCGAGGCTCCCGTGGCCGAAGTGAAAAAGCCCCTCAAGGTGGAACAGTGGTTGAAGGAGCTGAAGCATTCTCCCAAAACGAAGTCCAACATAAAGGGTCTCCTCCATCGCATTTTTGAGTACGCGATGAAATGGGAAATTTTGGAGACTCAGAGAAACCCGATGCAGTTAGTCGAAATCAAGGGCGTGACGAAACGGGTTCGCAAGAAAGTTGTGCTTACGGTCGAGCAATATCAGGCTCTTCTCGCAGAGCTTCCGTACCACATTCAAGTGATGGTCATGATTGCAATGTGCCTCGGCTTGCGCATCAGTGAGATCAGGGCATTGCAGTGGCAGGACTTTGATTTGAAGGGGCGGATACTGACGTTGACCCGATCCATTGTGGGCCGCTACGTCTGGAACGGCGGAAAAACCGGAGCTTCAGAGGACGAAGTGTTTCTGGATTCCAAGCTAGTGTCCGTTCTGGAGGATTGGCGGAAGCGATGTGTCGAAACACCGGAGGCTTGGCTATTCGCGAATGTGGATACGAAACGCCCAGTCCACGGCGATGCCATTCAGAAAGACTACTTGCGACCCGCAGGTGAAAAGATCGGATTGCAAGGAGTGGGCTGGCACAGCTTTCGGCACACCTATCGAACGCTGATTGATGATATCGGCACGCCGCTCGGGGTGCAGCAGCGCCTCATGCGGCACGCCGACATCAAGACGACCATGAATACCTACGGCTCAGCGTTTGAGAAGACCAAACGCCGAGCCAATAGCCGGGTAGCAGATCTTGTCTTGCCACCCGCGATCAAAAGGCAGCTGAAGGATAGGGCGAAGGAAGTTTCCCTGAAGAATTTGAGGCCCGAAACAGCCACGATCCAGTGATCTGGAATTGGGGACTACGCCGGTAGTCCCTCAAATCCGTAAGTGGTTGCGGGGGGTGGATTTGAACCACCGACCTTTGGGTTATGAGCCCAACGAGCTACCAGACTGCTCCACCCCGCGAATGTGATTCTACCACAAGCTCTTGCACTCTTTTTTCACTTTCTGTTCAGCCCCTCTATGTGAACAATTGGGGAACAAAACCTCATGCGTTCCCGCCCGGCATGGTCCAGGTTTTAGGAACCTCGCTTTTCGTTGCCCCAAAAATGACCCGCTCCAACTCGGCGGCCGCCCTCTGATCGTCGGCACTGGCCACATGCGTATAGCCCATCGTGGTTTCAATGTCGGCATGTCCCAGACGTGTCTGCCGTACTCTGCTGGGCACGTCCACCTGATCCATGACGGTGGCATTACCGTGACGGAAGGCGTGCAATCCAGCCTGTTCGATGCCCAGCTTCTTCAGAATGGGATGCAACTTGCGTTTGACAATCAGGTTCCCATCCCAAGGCCGCCCTGTGCGAGCGTGAAACAACAGCTCAAAGTTGGGCTGTTTCGGCAGAGTGCATAAGCAGGAACAGAGACGTGGTGAAATCGCAAACGTCCTTTGACCTGTTTTAGTCTTAGGCGTTCCGATCTTGCCGCGCCAACTGCTCTGCCGAATCCACACGATGCCGCGGTCCAGGTCTACATCCTCCCAGCGCAGCCCGCACAACTCACCCGCCCGCATGCCAGTTTCTGCCGCAAGCCAGAAGAAGGTCCGGTAAGGCTCCTGCGCGGCTTCGATGATTCGTTTCATCTCGTCGGCAGTGAAACATCGGGCTTCGACTAGATTGCGTTCGGGCAGAACCAGCCCATCGAAGGGATCGTGTGTCACCAAACGCCAGACCTTGGCCGTATTCCACATGCTGTGCAGCGTAGCCACGAGATTCTTGGTAGTTTTGGGAGACAGTTTGCTCTGCGTTACGAAGGCTTGTAACTGTTCTCCGGTGAGGTTGCTGAGAGCAGTCCTACCCAGTTTAGGAATCAAGTGCAACCGCAATTGGCACCTGACTGCCGACTGCGTGCTGGGCTTCCAGTTGGGCAAGATGTTTTGCTCCCACTTCTTGGCAAAAATTTCGAAACTGGTAGAAGGCTTGGCCCGATAGCTAAGCGCATTGAGTTCGGCCAGCTTCATTTCTAGCGCCCGCTGGGCCAGGCGCTTGGTGGGATATTCTTTCCGGGTTCCCAGCGTTTCGTAGCAGAGCTTTCGCTCAACCATCCCGCTCGTAGTGACCTGATCTTTCCGGTATCTTCCTACCCACAGGTCTCCACGAAGATAGACACAACCTTTTTGAAACCGCCGTCTCGCCACTGAGAAGTCTCCTCTCAGCGGAAGATCGGTTTGATTCGCCTCGATCGAGACGATACCAGATTTTCTTGAAACAGAAGGCCGGGTTGAAGGGTTTCCGCCCACTTAACATGGTACGGATTTCGCTATGGCTTAACTTTGACCGCTGGATAAATCGCTTTAGCAGAGGCTGGAACGATGCTATTCCGAAGTAATGACAGGGAGCCAGATTTTGATTTTAAACAACGCCGATGCGACGCACTTTACCCAACTGTTTGTTTGGACACTTGCCCACCGAAGCCCCGGCTTGATCATGGCGTCGACGGACCGCTGATAACGTGTCCAGTCGCTGGAAATTCCTCAGAAAAAATTATTCATTTTGGTTAGTTGCTGTTGCCCCCCATTTTTGCCCTTTTCGGCCCATCCGATGCTGTGCTCACGATTCCGCCGAAACCCGCGCCACTCACCGCATCTTGGCGTTTTTTCCCGAAATTCCAACCAACTGGGGTATGGCACGGCTGTCCGCGAAGGCAGATAGAACCTTTTTCCCGAAATTCTAACTGGCCACGGGCACTCGGTTTTCGAATACTTTTTTCTGACGGCTTTGCTGCTGGTTTTTATTGACGTTAACGGAAGAGTCCCTCAGAATCTGTGACGCTTATGTGTTGCTGATTTGTAATGCCCGGCCGAGATTATCTCCGCTCAGCCACTCCATACTGGCCGACGTTGGCGTCAAACTCTTGAACCGCGTCCCGTACTTGACGGTGAGCAGTTCTTTGATTTCTTCGAAACGCCGGACGTTGTTGAAGAATGCGAGTTCTCGCCAGACCTCCACGTCTCCCGTCCTGATCACCTGATGAAACTCTCCGTCAGCTCCTTTTTCAAAATCCCAATCGAACTCCAACGACTCGCCCTCCAGATCGGGCAGTTGGTCGGCGTTGCGGAGTTTTTCCTGCTCGAATTTCTCCAGCAGCTCGTAATTACGTTTGATCCGTTGGCGGAATCCCGGCAGTGCTGCAATCGCTTCCTGATTGCCATGAGCCGCCGCTTCCTCAGTGTCCTTGAGATTGGGAAATTCGATCACCACCCCAAGATTACGATAGCACTTCGGGCATTCGATGCTGACTGCGCCCCCGCCGACCTCGCCGACGTCGGCCGTGGTCACGTTCCCGCTCCAGCCGCAGTGACTGCACTTGAATAGCTCATCCCGCCAGTTTGAGTAGTAAGGCCATACTCTTCCCATGTCTGACACCCCTTCCTAGTCACCCAGTCGGAGGCAGGCTTTTTCGGGCGATGGCATCTTCATCAGGATATCCTTCCCCTGCCTTAAGGCTTCGGCTTCCACGCGCCAATACATGCGCCCATTCACCTCATTGAACCGGACATCAGATTCCCAGTAGGCATCGTTCGCCCCAGCCCTGCCTAGCACGACGATTTTATAACTCCATTCCCAAGCGACACTCGTCGCACCAGTTCTAGGGTTCACCGCTTGCGCTGAATCGCCGGTCGTGCTGTCCAGCCGTATGCCAGGAATGTGGAAGTTTCCTTCTTCATCAGTTTTGGTGCCTTGAACCGCAGAACTTATCTTGTTGTCCTCGCCCCATTCCACGGCCGCTTCTACCGACTTAGTGACGTTGAGAAGATCGGCTTCGCAATTGACTTGCAGCTGCTCAATTTGGCCTGAGAGTAGCTCGTTCCGGCGTTCGAGGTAAGCCAGCAATGCGGTTTTATTGTCCTTGTTTCCCTTGCCGCCGATTACGTAGACCTTCGCAAATCTCGCCGGTTTGATATCTCCCGAGTTGGTCACCGCAAACACACGACCGGCAATTGAACCTGTCAACGCTGGCTGATTGGATTTTGTGGGACTCCTTGACTGGCAGTAAGCTACAACTGCACCTTCGACCAGCAGCATTCCCACCAGCAAGAATCGCCGAAATTCACGAACCGTCTCTTCCTTCGGCATCGCACCCCCCACCTGACGCGCCAATGATTTGGCACTTCTTTGAAGACGGATGATTACACACTATAGGTGGGTCGCACAATTGTGGGCAAGGCCGGAAAGTTAGACGGTGCCTCGAAAACCGGCCCGCAGCCAGAGACCCCTCAACCCCAAGAGTGCGTTCGGAATTGTTCTGCGTCGGCTGCGGGAAAAGCACGGCGACTCGCAGGATTCCTTCGCCCATCGCACCGGTTACCATCGCAACTACATAGGACAACTGGAGCGAGGAGAGAAAAGCCCATCCTTAACAGCTCTTTTCACCGTAGCAAGAAGCTGCGAAATGCAGCCGTCACAGATTCTGAAAATGGTGGAGAAATTGTTGGATCGGGTTGACCGTATGCTGGGTTCCCTCTAAACCTGTCCCAAGGAGCGTTCCCCGCACCCACAGGCCCCACTGGAATACCTCTGGAAATGCAATTGGAAGCTCTTGGGCCGCTTCTGGTCCCCCTCCGGCTAGGGTTTCTACCCCCGACCGCCAGAATCGCCTTGGATTCGCTTGCAGGCAACATCTCCTCCGAACCTGTTTGGCAAGGCGATTTCACCTGCTATTCGGGTCGATGAGTGTAATCGGGATGTTTCGCCAACTGACCCCGTTTTGATGTGGCTGGTCCATTTCCCACTCTATAATCCTGAGCGTTGGTAGTACGCGCATGGTGCCTCATGCCACCTCTTCAAAACCAGCCCGAATCACACGCTGCTGGGGCAAAGAGCGAAGGTCGTGGCACGGCGGAGTTCCGCCCAATCGTTGCACTCGCCTTCATCGCAGGTGTGCTGATACCGGGCAGCATCGCGCTAGTGGAACACGGTGTGGCAACTTGGATTGCCGTCGCTATCACTTTTTGCGTAGCTGGCACCGCGCTGCACCGACTCCGAAAGGAACGCACCTTGCTTAACGGCCGCGCAACCACCATCGCGACGGTCACGCACTGGGAGAAGGCTGAGGGTTCGGAGGGAGGGCATTTCTATTTGGTGCAATACCGTTTCCTTGGATCGGATGGGAAAGAGTACGTCGGCAAAGCGACATCGCAGATTGAACTCCCGCCAGTAGGGGAGATGCTTCCAATTTCATATATGTACGTTGACCCAACCCGGAATTTGCCGCTTGCTACGTTTTGGTTCTTCCGCTTTACCTACACCGGCTTTGCCAAGTGGATGAATTAGAGCCTTCTCAACTGTCGAAACCAGGCGATTGCGCTCAAAATCCCTGGCCGGACCATTCTGAGTGCTATGGCGATGTTACGCCAACCATTTGCTAACATCCGTAGCGTGAAGCTGAAAACGTGGCTGATCTTTGTTTGTGTTGAGACTGCGGGCGTTGTGGCAATGCACTTGGGTCACGATTGGTCGCTCATCTTGGGTGTCTTATTGCTGGTTCCGGGAATACCTGTACTCTATGTGTTCTCGGGGATTCATCGGCTGATAATGATCGGAGACTTTCGCCTTGCTGTCGCAGGCATTCTGATTAACGCCGGGGTATGGTGGGTATCGGCGAGCGTTCTCCGCTGGCTCAGAAAAAAGACTTGAAACGTCAAACACTCAACCACCGTTTGCGCTCATTAGAGGGGTCCTGAGCGTAATGGCGATGTTACAACACCTGTCTGGCCGGAACGCAGCCAGACACTCAACTTTCCAGTCCTTTACCAGTCACGACGAAGTGCTGATCCTCGGCAGACGGCTTGAATATCCGCCAGTGTTCGTCGCTCAAAGAGTCATCAGGAAAAACGTCTAAAGCATACTCATCATCGAAAATAATCGTGAAACTTCCGGCCCCGCCGACCTCAACCTCTCGTACCATGAACTGTCGCGTCTCGTTCTGAAATAGCTCCGCGATGCGTCGGTCTCGTCTGTTGGCTCCCTGCACGTCCCAGTCGAAATCTTCAACTGGGTGATCGCCCTCTTCCGGTGGATAGTAGAGATCGCGGCCACCGACAACCACCTCATCCCCGTGCCTGATCCGCCACGCACACTGAATGTGGAGGGCATATTCTCCGACTTCCTTCGTCCCGCCACGTGCGGCCACTGTTCTGCGCTGTCCAAAATGAAACCATTCCAAGTCAGCCGCACGACCAGACGACCACAGTGGCATTCCGATCAGTGAATCAAGTGCTCTTTGAATCTGTTCCCTCATGGCGGAATATCATACGGCAGGACAGATGACACTATCAGGCCATAGCGCTCAACATCCCCCGCCGCAGGGACGATGAGTGAAATCGGGATTTCTCGCCAATCACGGTCGTTTCTTTCGCTGTATCAGGCCAATGCCAAGGGTTTGAATGAGGGGATGTTGCGGCAGAAGGCAAATCTGTTTTGGCCGCATGAAAGGTCGCACAACGACGTGCCAAACGGCGAACGCACCCAGCCAGTAAAACCCCACAACGAAGATAACGAATGCTCCCCAATCGGGATGCCGCCACAACGGAATCACAATTCCAGCGATAAGGCACGTTGCCAACCGTAGCCGTTCGTACCATTGAGGAAATTTCGGTAGCAAAAGTTCATTGCAGTGAGGGCAACGAAGCGGTGCAGACTGGACTTCTTCAGGACTGAGAGCACCGTCGCAGTTGGGGCACGTCGATATTTCCGATGGCAGTGACTGCACGACAGAAGTATAGGACGAAAGAGCACAACGCGGCTGTGATGATGGTCGCTTGCTGCAAACAGGGCATTTCACTCAAGTGCCCAGCGGAACGTCATGATGAGTGAGATGGCGATGTTACGACAGTTAGCCGAATGACTCGGTTGATTGAAGAACTCGGGTGGCAGTTTCTGCCCAATCCGGGTTGCCAACGCATATTACTAGTCGAAAGCTGCTGTTGGCCGCAAACCCATCCGTGGGAACAGCGAAGGTTGTGAAGAAATCTAGAGCTTCCTCTAAGGTCTTGTCCTTATGCCACGTTGTCATAACTGCGTCATCTGCTGTCGGTCCAACGAATCTACGCTCGCCAAGGTCATCTTCGACTATGACCTCATCGACAATGTCGTGAAACCTCTCGCAGTCGCGGCCCCAAGCGCTGAAATAGACCATCCCTTTGCTCAGGGCGGCTGAGGCAAAGTCGGAAATCGTATCGACGCTGATATCGCTGACGTTGGCAGCGACGAATAGTCGAAATCGGCCAGACTGCAACGGGGTCGATGCAGGCCATTTCAACTCGGGTAACTGAATGACTGCGAACCGTTTCTGCTCTGCCATGCAAAGTAGCGTATCACCGACTTGGGCATAGCTGTCGTTAGCAGGCGATAGCGCTCAAAATCCCCGCATGGGGTCGGTGAGTGTAACCGGGATGTTTCAACAACAATCGACAACCGGGCGGCAGGTCGCACCCATTCAGTGAGAAAACCACAGGTGCAGCCACACCTCAGCCACAACTGCCGCAAGCAGGACTGCATTAGTTCTGGGGAAAGTCCAGCCTGCTCCCAGCTTCAAGTTTCGCAGCTTTAGGACTGAGACAAATACCGCAAGCGAAGCGCAGAGAAAAATCGCCCCAAGCTTGGGACCGTGAATCGCGGGTTCGAGGAGAGAAAGCACATAGCCAAGTGTCGCGGCAGCGATTCCGAGGAAGTAAGGGCTTTTGCGATGCCCTTTTGCTATGTCTATCTTTTCCATCGCCTGCGATTATAGCGGTTCATCCTGCCCCTGAGAGAAGGATAGCTGTCGCTATCAGGCGATAGCGCTCAGAATGCGGATCAAGCTGCGTCGTGTCTGAGAAACTGAGCGAAAGAACGGATTGATTTCATCTTCTCTTCCCGCAATCCACGCAGATCATCCTCACCGAGCCGATTTTCGTACAAGAGTCTCCCCAACACGTCTTTAAGTCGCGAACCACGAGGGTCGTATTTGCGGTTGATGTCTTTACGGCGTTCGGTAAGGTACTGTTCCAAGTCCCACAGATCATCCGGTTCGTTGATCTGGCTGGCCATCTTTTTTGTTTCCTGCATCACCTCGTGAAGCTCCCGCTTCAGAGCAGCGTCGAAGGCTCTGCGGGCGATGGCCTTTTCTGACCTCGACCATATCGGTTCGTTCTGGTAAGGATAGCGCTCCGGTGTCGCAGACTGGTTGGTCATGTTCCAATCCTCCGTGGCGGCATTCTACCGCTTGCCCAAATGTCTTTTCTACAGGGGCGGAGGATTTCACTGAGGCAGATTGAGCATCGTCTTCATGCGGCTGCCCGTCCTTTCCGAGGTAAAACAGATCGTTTACCGGATGTCCGAGATTCTGCTTGCAGCCGAGATAGCGTTCCGTAGTCTGCACGGATGCATGCCCCAGCAGGAACTGAATCTGCTCCAGCTCGCCACCGCTCGTGTGGCAGAGCTTGGCACAGGTTCGCCGCAAGTCATGCGGTGCAATATGCTCCAAGCCCGCTCTCTGGCAACAACCCTTGACTACGTACTACACGACATTCTGCGAGATGCCTTTCCCCCACACCTTTCCCGCTCGGGCAACCCGCCGAAAGATCCTTCCCTCCGTGACCCTGGCTGCCACTATCCACTGATCAAGTGCCGCCTTGACCCATTGTGGAATCGGCACGGTGCGGATGTGACCGCCCTTGCCGATCAGGTCTACGACTGCCCGGTGACCTTGGCGCATCTGCACCTCATCCATTTCCAAGCCCACCAGTTCCGATCTGCGAAAACCACATCCGAACAGCATGGCCAGCATCGCATAGTCTCGCTTGGCACGCATACTGTCGCCATAAGCATGTTTCAGCACCTCTGAACTTTGCTCTACGCTCAACCAGTTGCCGGAGCGGAACCCAAGCTGCTTGACCCCTTTTACTCGGCTGATACCTGCGGCCAGTTCAGGACTCAGCAAGCCTGAGTCGGCGGCCTCGTGTGCAAGACGGCGCACGGCTGCGAGTTGTTGGTTGATGGTGTTGGCAGCCAGACCGCGTGATTCCAAGTGCATCCGATAACGAGCGACGACGATGCGATTGAAGGCCAGTCTGGGTTCGGAGCAGTACCAGGCGATGAATTGGTCGATGGCGTACTCGTACACACGGCGCGAGGCTGGCGAGCCGAGGCTGTTGAGCACGGCTCTCTTACAGTGATCCAGATCCGGCAGACGAAGCAATCGGCGACGGTAATTCGGCTTGACCTTGCGCTTGCCCATGGCGACGGCCTCCCATGCCGCAGGATGAAACTACGGCACAGACCGTCTGGGTAATGCAAGCATGGGGAGGGGAGGGATTCTGAGCGCTATCGCCTGGTAACGCCAGTTGATAACGCCAGTTGACCATGTTTCCGCGATACAATGCAGCACGATGAGCATCAGCGAAGTCTCTTGGCTAGATTTTGTTGGTCTTGCAGTCGCCGTCACGCTGCTGGAAGCAGCAATCAGGGGCCATGGAGCGACTGTCCTGAAGGGTCAGCGCAACCGCTGGCGTGCTCCGAAATTCCGGCCCGTCCTCGGACTCGCGGGTGTTGGTCTGCTGGTGCTCGTCGCGGCCGATGTTCTGGCGAGGATTAACCTGCTTCCCCGAAGATAAGTGCAATGGCCTGGTTTCGCCAATCATTTAGAGGAGTTTGCGGATTATCCGAAGCTTTTGGATGATGGTTCTTGCTTATTCACCAGTCATCGCTTCCCTGCTTTGTCTTCCTCAATGAACTGGTCGTAAAGGTCGTGACGAACGATGAAGTCCAGCTGTCGCATCGACTTAAAAGCTAGAATCCCTGCTCTAACATCGTGGTAGGCAGCATGGTCCTTAGGGTCGGCCGTCTCGCATTCTTCCATTTCAGCCGCCCACTGGCTGATGATTTCCCAACCGGGAAGATAGTCTGCGTTTGCTTCATAACTCGCTTCAACCTTCGACAAGAAGAGCCGCCGGTGTGCTTGACAATTTGCGACACTCGGCGGGTGTTCGAACTGACCTGTCAATGATGTAGTGAGAAGGAAGAGACTGATGGAGACGAGGAGTTTCATGAGACCTCCGGCAACGAGGAGCGGTCGGACGGTGGGACGGTGACGCATTATAAAGCCACAGCTATTGAAACATCGCCATTACACTCATTAAGAATTGCACTCGTACGTCCCCGGCAGCCCCAGCCCTACTGAAAACACCCCTGGGAACGCAATTGGAAGCTCTTGGGGCGCTGCTGGTCCTCTCTGGCTAGGTGACCTACCCTCCAAGCCCTGAATCGCCAGGAATCCACCCTGCAAGAAAGGGTCGTTTTTTCTCCGCCACGAAGTCCTTTGTGATCAACGCCGGAAATCTCTAATTCGGCGTGCGAGAAAGGAATTCCTTTTGAGCGGGCTTCGAGGAGGAAAAACGGGCAGCGGCTGACCACGCCAACCGAGCTACACCGCCAGAGTCCTCTGGCCGGCAATCTCCTTCAATCTCCGAAGGATTATCTCTCCACGTCGAATACGGCTGCTGCGGTCGTTCGTGGCTTGCAGAGAGGCCTTGTAATAGTCGGCGACGTCACGATCCTCTGTTGCCCCCTGCAGCCTGTCAACCTCGTTGTAAAAGTCTGAGAGGCGGCTTCCGACCTCTTTGGGATCGAGTTCAAGATGTTCTCTGTAAAGCGCACGATTAAGCTCAATTATCAGCGTAAACAAATCGGCTTTCTTCCAAACTCTACTCTTTGAGTTGAACTCCGCTGATTCTATGAAATTGAACAATGAATCGAGTTGCAGTCTCATTTCGTCGCCCTGATCGAACTCGTCATTGAATTTTTCCAGATATGCTTCTAGTTCGTCGTCTCGGTTGAAATAAGTAGACATGATGGTGATAACGACGATTAGAACCAATCGCAAGTCCTGCATTCTTTTCACGTCCGTCGAGCTAAAAATTCGATGTCGCTCAAAAAATTCATGTGCAGCAAGTTCCTCCCCAAATTTCTTGAATGCACCCTCATATCGGGCGTTATGAATCTCCATTGCATTCAAGGCGTAATCGGTGGAATTGATGCGCTGGAAGACTTCTTTGATTTTCTCGATACTCAGATTTCCAAGGTCTCGCACGACGACGTCGTACTCCAAGAAACGCAGCTTCCTTTCTTGAGACAGTCTCGCATAGGGAGGGATGTCATCACCTAGTTTCAACTCTTCCGAACCCACGAAATATTGCAACAGAGTACTGATCCTCTGTTGTCCATCCACAAGCATCTCGCAACCTTCTCCCGTTTCGGCGTTGACTTCTCCTGCAGCCACATAGATTTCTGGGAATGGATATTCCAAGAGCACCGTCTGCAGAAAAGCAACCTTGTGTTTGTTTGACCAAACCAACCGCCGCTGAAACTCTGGGCGCGGTATCAAGGTCTTGTCGCGTATTGCAGTAAGAAGGACTCTAAGCCTTCGATTCGTTGCGGTCGTTCTCATCTATGCTGGTCCTCGGTCCAGCGTCAATCTCATGCCTTTCGGGGCGTGCTTCAACAGGCTCCAAATCTGGCACGGTAGTCCCGGGCGCTACTGCGCCAGTCTCTTGGATTTCTGCAGCTGTCTCGGCAGTGGCCACGACAGCCTCCAAACCTGCCACGGCATTCACGGGGGGTGCGTCACTTTCTTGCATTTCTGCACCTGCCTCCGCTACCGGGACGACAGGCTCCAAATCTGCCTTGCACCACAAGACGGCCCGGTTTTGATAACCCTTCAGGAAAGTCCAATCACGATATAGTCCGCCACGAATTTTAAATGGGCCAAACTCCCCAGAAGCAGCAAGAGCATCAAAAAACCTCCACCAGTCCATCGCAATCTCGAACTTGCGTGCTGATGGCAGTTTGTCTGGCCTGATCCAGCCCTGCATCAGATAAACTGAAAAGTCGCTCTCGCCGGGCCAATATCCGAGCGTTCCTCTAGCTTTGAAGACTTCCTCCCAAATACGGTCAAAGAGACTGGGGGCTACGATAGCAATATCTAGATCGGATGTCTCGCCAAAAGACCGATAACGCTTGCGCGGAGCGATGCTGAATCCCAATTTGCCTGAACCCACCATCACTACCTGCGGTGGGTGAATCTTGAAGTGATCTGCAATCTGTTCCTTGAGAGTGAAGTATGAGTCCTTGTCAAGAATGTAGCAGTCGCCAAAAATCACATGACGATCAACGACAGAACTGGCAGCAAGCCTCTGAACATCAACTTTGAAGCGCGCTCGTCGCTCCTCTATTTCTTGTTCGCTCACAGATTTTGCTGCAATTGTACCAAGCCGCTTCGGAACGTCTGTGGTCCAAGGAGGGACTACGCTGTCTTCTCACGCGCGGGCCAACGACTGACCTGCATCCGGTAACGTCAACCTCGCTGCGGTCCATTGCGTCGTCTGGAAGTCGGCTGCCAGTTTCCGAATACTCGTCCCCTTCGCCCGCAGTACCTTCATCCGCTCGATATCGGAACAGTGGAATTGACGCCGAGCTGGACGGCCCACTCGCTTCCCGGCACGTTTCGCCTGCGCCATGCCAGCCCTGACTCGTTCCCGCAGCATCTCCCTCTCGAATTCAGCCACTGCACCCAGCACCATGAAGGTGAGCCTGCCCGCTGGCAACGTCGTATCCACATTTTGCTTCAGCGACACCAAGTCCACTCCCAGCGATTTGCATTCTTCTGCGATGCTGAGCAACTGCTTGAGCGACCTAGCCAATCTGTCCAAACTCCAAACTATCACCACGTCAAACTTGCTCTTTCGCATGTCCCCGAGCAATGCAGTCAGAGCTGGCCGGTCGTTCTTGGCCCCGCTCTGTCCTTTGTCGCGGTAAACCGTGAAGCTCCAGCCTCGATTTCCCACGTACTCCCGGAGTTCGGCTTCCTGCATGTCCGTTTCCTGCTCAGCCGTGCTGACCCTGACGTAAATTGCCGCTCTTTTCGTCTTCATAAACCCTCTGATTGATTTGAGCGGTTCTGGCAGATGAAATCAAGGCTGAAGATCGCTGCAATCGGCACCGCTAGGTGCGGCTATGCCCTTACCCCTGCACCGGGCTGGATTGCGTTTACACGTAAACCCAAAACTTAACTGGTAATCGCTCCTCCTGGCTGCACCACAGCCCTAATCGTGCGCCTTCCTGTTCCTATCGCTTCGAGGTTTTGGCGTAGTTAGAGCAACTTTTCCAGCAGGGAATCAAGATGTAGAAAAAGAAAGAGCCGCGGACGCGGCTCCTTCCTTCCTCTTTAGAGGAAGGAGTACTAGAACTAAAGTAAAGAGTTCTAGGTTAATACTTAAACTTCTTATCCAACCGAAAATGCAACACAGGCGAGCAGGAAAAACACCGATTCCACGCTGACTCTTGACCGAAACCCAGACTGAGGATCGAAACGCCGCAGTGGCCAACCGATTATGCGGGACACGACATTTCGCGAACCATTCAGCCGTTTTCATATCCCAGTTCCTTTTTGATGTTGAACCGTCTTCGGAATTCGCTCGACACCTCAACTACAGAAAACCCGCTTGGTTTCCTCGTATACAAAACGGCTCTGACTCGAAAGCGACGATTCCTTCGATCTGGCGAATAGCTGATTTCTATCGGGCATGGCAGATAGATTCCTTGTCTGTTCCAAATTCCTTCATGTCCCATGATGCGAAGAGCCCGGCGGACCCGAATCTCTGACCAGCCTGTGCGCTGGCATAGTTTTGTAACCCCGACCCAGCACTTATTCTGCCACCCCATGTGTTGGTAGTTGAGGAGCACTACCAGCAAGACCGCATTCGGAAACGCTTGGCAGTATCGTGTGATCACAAACCGGGGCACCGGTGTCCACTCTCTTTCCCCCAGCGCAAATTCCGAAAGCGGTACTCGCCAACAAGGGACATTGACGTGACTGTGAGCTACGCCGGGTTGGATGCGGACGATCAGTCCCTTCTCTTCCAGTTCCTCTATGCACTTGACGACCGTGCGTTCATTCATTCCCGTCCATCGGCTCAATTCAGCTATGGTTGCGCTGACCCTGTTCTCGTTATGCCATGCGCGGTCGTAGAGGATGATGTATACGAGTGCAGCCCGTTTTTCCCGAAGCCGTCGGAGCACGTTGTTGATCACATAGCGGCGTACCGGAGTCCATCGGGTCGAGGGAATCAGGATTCGATATTTGCCATGAAACGGCGGCATGGAGGACTACTCAGCGTCCAACTCCTGACGGAGCCGAGTCCTTTCCGCTTTGCTCACACCTCGGACCTTTGCCAATGCCAAGAGGCAGTCCACGCAATAGCCACGGGCCGGGAATGAACCTTTTACCTGGGTCTTCCTCCGCCTGTCTGATGACGAGGATCGTCCGATCGCTGAATTTCGGAGCGTGTAATAGGAGGTGTACACACCGATCCGCGCCTTACCATCACACTTCACGCACCACTTCAGGGCTGTTTTTCTCGGCATTCGTTTCCTCATCTACTAAAACAAGGCCAATGACCCGTCCGTTTTTTACAAGTAAATTCGTAACTAGTGCGCGGATGCAAAGAGAGCCGACAGATGGCCGGTGAATCTCATACTTCGACCATTCCGACACAAACTACTGTTGTCTGCATGGCGTGTTCGGCAGAGCTGTGATTCCGAGGCGAACCACCCGGCTTCCGCACGTTCCATCTCTGTTTCCAATTTTTCGTTTGAGTGAACAACGAGTGAACAAAGTTCGTGCTTTTTATGGGGTACTTCTGGAGAGATTGTCAGCAGAATCAACGGTTTGGGTTGCCTTGCCTATCGGGTTATGAGCCCAACGAGCTACCAGACTGCTCCACCCCGCATTTTGATCATAGCAACCGCGTGAAAGGCCGTCAAACTCCGTGCAGGAGCACACCACCAAATCTTGCGTTGGCGCAATCGTTGCTTGTTGGAAGCTTTCGCGGTGTGTTGCCGCGTTCGCAATCTTGTGCCACTGCCGACATCGAAACGGCAGCCTGCTTCAACAGCGCGTATAAAACGTGTCACCGAATCGACGACGGTGGCATCCAAGCGGTATGGTTTGCTATTGCCGAAGACTCGCTGTTCTGAGTTCCCACGACATCAGCTAAACTTATTCGCAGAAAACCGGAGGCCACCCTATGGCGAAGAAGGAAGTCCGCGCCGCCCACCAAACCACAATCAACGCACAGCCTCGCATTCACCAGCGTGCTGGTGAGATTCAGGCGTACGGCACGGTCTCCCATCTCCTGCCGCTCGAGTTGGACGAACCGGTGCGCCTGGAGATGACCGAGCAACTGAACCTGTTGCTCGCGGATAGCATGACGTTACGCGATCTCTATAAGAAGTCACATTGGCAAGTCGCAGGGCCTACTTTTTATCAACTTCATTTATTGTTCGACAAACATTATGGCGAGCAGGTGGAGATCGTCGATGAGATTGCCGAGCGCATCCAGTTGCTCGGTGGAGTTTCGCTGGCCATGGCTGCCGATGTCGCCGAGACCACGCGCATTGAACGTCCTCCGCGCGGCAGGGAGGAAGTTCCGGTCCAGATTTCGCGTCTGTTGGATGCGCATCAGATTATTATTGGCCACTGCCGGCAGTTAGCGCGGCGCGCATCCGAACTGGGCGACGACGGCACGAACGACTTGGTGGTCAGCGACGTTTTGCGTGCCAACGAACTGCAAGTATGGTTTCTGAGCGAGCACCTGGTCGACGTTCCGCTGGTGCATGCGGTCGACCCGAGCGCGCGAAAGGCGGGATAGTTCACCACCATAGATGCGAGTTCCCATCGAGCAGATTCTCTCCAGCTATAACGACCGAGCCCCCCTGTCGCAGGCTTCGACCATTCCTGCTTCGTGGTACGTCGACTCGCGCATCGCAGAGTTGGAACGGCTCAGTGTGTTCGGCCGGACCTGGCAACTGGTTGGACGTACCGATCAATTGCAGAAGCCGGGAGAATTCGTCTCTGCGCGGCTTGCGGGAGAACCTGTAGTTGTCGTACGGGGGAGCGACGGCACGCTTCGCGCTTTCTACAACGTTTGCCGTCATCACGCCGCCGCGGTGGTTACGCAGCCATGCGGCCAGGTGGCGACGTTGCAATGTCCATACCACGGTTGGAAATATGGCCTTGATGGATCGCTCAAAGGCATGCCGGAGTTCGAGGGAGTAGAGGACTTTGATCGCACTCAGAACGGTTTGATTCCGATCCGGGTTGAAACGTGGGAGTGTTTCGTATTTGTGAACCTCGACCCGCAGGCGGTGTCATTGCAGCAATTTCTCGGCGGCCTGGTGAAGCGCGTCGCTCCGCTCGGCATCGGCAAGCTCCACTATTTCGATCGCAGAACCTATGACATTCATTGCAATTGGAAGGTGTACGTCGATAACTACCTCGATGGCGGATACCATGTGCCCCACCTGCATAAGGGGTTGAACTCAGTTCTCGACTACAAGCACTACACCATAGAAAACGAAGATCGTTATTGTCTGCAGTCGAGCCCCATGGTCGCTTCGGATGAAGACGCCGCCACCGGTGCGACGCGCAAGGGTGATCGCGCCTGGTATTTCTGGCAATATCCGAACTTGATGATTAATTGCTACGAGGGATACATGGACACGAACTATGTCATCCCTGTGGATGCTGATCACTGCACCGTGATCTTCGATTTTTACTTCAGCGACGTCAGCGAAGCGCGGCGTGAGCACAACAATGAATCGGTCAATGTCGGCAACCGTGTGCAGGACGAGGACCTGGGTATTTGCGAAGATGTGCAGCGCGGGCTGAAGTCGCGTGCTTATGGGGCCGGCCGGCTCTCGGTTCGGCGTGAGGCGGGGGAGCAGTTGTTCCATCGGTTGCTGGCTGCCGATCTGAAAAAATATTCTGCATCGTCTGCCTCGGCGGATTGAGTTAATCCTGCTGATCCTGTTCCCGCCGCATGGCCCGCAGATCGATTCCCAATTGCTCCGCTTTCTTATATAAGTGACTGCGCTCCAGGCCCAGCGTTTTCGCGGCCAGGCTCATGTTCTGATGGCTGCGTTTCAGTTCCGTGAGAATCACTTCGCGCTCGAACGATAGCACTCGGTCGGCAAGGGCGCCGGATCCCAAGTCGCCGGGTGCAATGCTCGCTCCGGGAGAAGTCTTCGGCAAGGCTAGCTGCACGGTTGTCACGTCGACCTGACCATCGGTGGCGAGCAGCATGAGACGCTCGACCATGTTGCGCAGTTCGCGTACGTTGCCCGGCCAGGGATGAGACTGCAACGCTTCCATCGCATCCTTCGTGAATGGCATCGTCTTCCATCCATTCTGCGCGCACACTTGCGCAACAAAATGTTCCACCAGAGCGGGAATGTCGTCGCGCCGCTCGCGCAAGGGAGGCAGCGTCAACGGAAAAACGTGAATGCGATGAAAGAGATCCTGGCGGAATTTCTCTTCGCGCACACGCGCTTCCAGATCGCGATGCGTAGCAACCACCACCCGCACGTTTACTAGTACTGGTTTGTCGCCTCCAATACGCTCGACTTCGCCTTCTTCGAGCACGCGTAGCAGCTTGGCTTGCATGTTTAAGGGCATGTCACCGATCTCGTCGAGAAAAATCGTGCCTTGGTCCGCCTGCTCAAATTTGCCGATGTGGCGTCCGGAGGCGCCCGTGAACGAACCTTTCTCATGTCCGAAGAGTTCGGACTCGATTAATTCTGCCGGCACGGCCGCGCAATTTAAGGTCACGAAAGGCCCAGCCGATCGCGGACTACGCTCGTGAATAGTTCGCGCGACGAGCTCCTTGCCCGTGCCAGTCTCGCCAAAAATGCACACGCGGGACTCGCTGGCGGCGACGCGCTCCAGTTGCGCCATTACGCGCCGCATCGCTTCCCCTTTCCACACGATTTCGTGTTTACCGAGGCGCTGGCGCAGTTGCCTGTTCTCGCTCTCCAAACGTTGCAACTTTAGCGCATTCTCCACCGTGAGCATGAGCTTGTCGCTGGAGATCGGCTTCTCCAGGAAGTCAAGAGCACCCAGCCTTGTCGCTCGTACTGCCATTTCAATATGCGCCTGCCCCGACATCATCACCACGGGCGCGGCTACTCCTTGCCGCTTTAAATCCTCGAGCAGAGAGAGACCGTCTCTGCCGGGCATGACTACGTCAGAAAGAATGAGATCAAAGTGCTGGGACTTGGCCAGTTCCAGAGCCTTCGCGGCATTGTCGCACACCGTAGCCTCATGTCCCGCTAACCGAAAGGCGCGAGACAGGGAAGCCAGCGTGTTGCCTTCATCATCCACGATTAGAAGATGCGCTTTGAGTGCCAACCGTCCTCCTAAACCAATTCCGGCGCGATCAAGCGTTGTCGACCGCATGCTGCGCAGCGCCGACTTTTTGCAGCGCTTCAAGATTGTCCGTTAGTTCGATGACGAAGGTCGTTCCTCGCCCCGGTTCGCTTTGGACGCTGATTCTGCCGCCGTGGTCGCTCACGACGGACTGCACGATGGCCAGGCCCAGCCCGGTTCCGTATTGCTTGCTGGTGTAATAGGGAGTAAAGATGCGCTCGCACTCCTCGCGCGTCAATCCAGTTCCGGTGTCAGCCACATCGACTATTACCTTTCCGGCGTCACGGTGCGTGGAGAGAGTAAGCGTACCGCCATTGGGCATCGCATCCATCGCGTTGAGCACAAGGTTCGACAGCGCGCGGTGCAGCAAATCGGGATCGGCGGCGATTGTCTTCAGATTCTCGGCCAACTCCAGCTTGCAGGTAATCGGCGCGCGCCCGGGCGCCTGAAACTGGGCCTGGAACAGCTTTGCGACTCCGCAAAGAATCTCATTCAGTTGCACCGCCTGCAATTGCGGAGGAGGCATTTTGGAAAACTCGCTGAAGCGCCCGATGATCGCTTTGAGGTTCGAAATTTCCGCCAGTAGAGTTGTTGAACTTTCCCGAAACACTTCATCGAATTGTTCCGCACTTTGCGCGCGGGCTCGCATCAAGTTCTCCACAGTAATTTGAAGAGGGAAGAGCGGATTCTTCAGCTCATGCGCCAGTCGACGCGCCAGTTCGCGCCAGGCCGCGACTCGCTCCGTCTGCACGAGACGTTCTCTTTGCGCCGCCAGTTCGGCCGTCATACGGTTAAACGACTCGGCCAGTTGCCCAACTTCATCGCTGCCGTGCACCTCGACGCGCGTATCCCAGTGCCCCGCTGTGACGTCCTGCGCTGCCCGCGCCAGTTGCTCTACGGGGCGCGTCACTCTGGCTGCCGCCCAACTGCTCAGCAAGATCGCCAGAACCATTCCGCCACCTCCACCCAGCAACGCTGACGCGCGGATGCGGCGTTTCAGTTCGATATAGGACCGGCGCGAATTCCCGACGAGCAGGATCGCCAGCAACGGACCGTCTTGGCTTGACCGATCTTTGCCCGCCCCGCGCAACGGAATCGCATGAAATACCTCTTCATCCGCCGCGTCAGACGACCACGCCACGGTTCCGGTCGTTTCCTGATTCGACTGGCGCACGGCCTCGATTAGCGGAGCAAATTTTTCGGCTGGCCGGGTGGGGCCTGTGCCAGCGGCGGAAGGATCCAGAAGCGAGTCGGGCGAAAAATGGCCGCTTCGATTCTGATAAAGCACGACGCGCATATCAGCGGGCAAGTCCAGTGCGGAAAGAAAATTCTTGTCAAGGCGCCGGCCTCCGATCACGTAGACAGGCTGCTCGCCCACTCCAGTAGCCTGCACGGCAAAAAGTCCTAATGCCGCTGAGTCCTGCAATTCCTCGCGTTTCAGAAATGCGCTCTGACCCTTCAGCGCCGACACACTGTCAAATGCAGGCTCAGGATAGCCAAACTTCGCCGGCCACTGCGCGGAGGAAATAATGGTGCCGTGTTCATCGAGAAATTCGAGGAAGTCGAGTTGATGACTATCGGCCATGGATTTGGCAAGTTCAAAATAGTCGGCGGAGTTGGGCGATGTCCCATTCAGCGCGGTCGCCATTCGACTGACAGGATCGGAAACAGCGATAACTTCCACCTGCCGCGTTACGTCGTCACCGCGCCGGCTAAACTCACGCTGGAACTGCGAGACCAGCGCCCCAGTGCGCTGATTTTCGGCATTCTCAAATGCATTGCGTGTCAACGCCAGCACGAGCCAGGCAACGGCCCCCACCGACAGGACGACTGTCAGCGCGAAAACCGCCAGTAGTTTGCGCCGGAAAGTCATCGTTTGCACTTCATTTTCTGCCGTCGCAAGGGGTCACCGATCGTGACTAGACGTCATTGTCTCGCATTCGCCATCCATGCGTCGGCCAGGGACCAGCTTCCGTCAGGCCGCAGCGACCAATTCTTCAAACTCGATGTTGATGCGTACGACACGGGCAAATGAAAAAGGGGAATCACTCGCTGCGTCGCCAGCAGCGCTACCTCTGACGCATAGAGATCTTCTACTCCACCCTTTTTTTTCCCCAGCGGCGATCCAACCAAGTTCGCAACATCTGCTAGCGCGACCCACGGATCAGGCGACTGCAACGGAATTCGCAAGAGCCGAAGATCCGCCTTGGGCGCGGGCGTGGGTTGCAGCAACAACCCTGCATCTTTTGCATTCAGGGCGATGCGCTCGGCAAAAAAATGGGCCAGTGGATCACTACCGTCGTAGCCAAGAGTCCAAGTTGGAATGCTGCGGACTTGGGCGCGGGCCTGCCGCGCCCGCGGTAAGTCGGCATCGGTGGGAAAAACGAATCCGTATCCGCTCATCCAGTTTGGCAAAATACTTGCTGCAGACTGTCCCGCCCCTTGCAGTAGCACGTTGCGAATCGATGCGCGATCGACACTCCACGTCAATGCCTCGCGCAGAAGCTTCTCATCCGGGGATGCGACATCACGTGCAAATACCAAGGCTAACAATTCGACTGGCGATGAAGTCGCCAGCCGGCGTCCTGCTTGCGTCACGCGGTGAGTCTGCTCCGGCGCCACTTCCACGAAATCCGCTTTTCCCAGTTCCAATGCAGTCATCTGGTCGCGGAAACTTCTTCCCATCTCAATCTCGATAGCGTCAAGGAAAGGGCGTCCACGCCAACAGTTCTCCTCGGCTGCCAGCGCCAATTTTTTTCCAGGCTGCCAATCCACAATATGAAAGGGGCCAGTGCCGCTGGGCTTGTTGTCCGCAGTCCTTTTCGCAATTGCGTTCCGCGACAACGAAAGTTCCGCTAACAAATCGGGGTTGGAGTTGTCCCAGTCGATGATGACCGAATCTTCATCTGTTGTCACATTCCATGACGGATTCGCGGTGCGCAGGGAAGCGGCAACACTCTCAGCCGTGAGCGCCGCTCCGTCGTTAAACTTCACCTGGCGGCGAAGGCGAAACTGCCAACGCTGGCTGCCCGGCAACGTTTGCCATGACGTTGCCAGCGAGGGCTGAATTCGTCCGCTGTCGTCGGTAGTCACCAGGGTGTCGAACATCAGCATGGTGAGATTGCGTCGGGCGAACGAGTCGGGTTGCGCGCCGTCCGCCGGATCAAGCGACATTGGCGCCGCCCGGGTGGCAACATGCAACACGCCTCCGTATTGCGGCCGCGTCTCGGCTCGCCCAGCCAACGCCGCGACTATCACGCTACTGACTGCAAACCACCGCCAGACGAAAAGCCTCATAGGTTCCTGTCTCTTGATTTTTCACGACAGCGATCGCCGTGTCGCCCTTCGCGTCCGTCCACAACGTCGTAATCGCGCCGCCAAAATCGAGCGCGGCGCTCACCGCGACCGGATCGCGATCTGGAAATTCATAGGCGCGCACGGAATCCGCGTTTCCTTCTTCCAGACTTGATGCGAGGACTTGCCAGCCAGCGCCGCATGCAGTCTTCACTGTGGCAAGATCGCTGCCCCAATCGAATCTCGCAGCCTGATCGTTGATGCCGTCGATCATGTGCACATGGCCATCTGTTGCGGCGAAGAGCCACAGCAGATATTTATCCCGCGGCACGAATGCAGCCGAATAAAACTTGGAGACCGTCGTGAACTTGCCGATGCCGGAAGTCAGAGCGCCGGTGAAGAAGTTCCGCGTCGGAGCATAGAAAGCGCCTAGCGGGGAAATGGCGATGGTATTGGATCCGGCGCTTGGAAACGTAGAAAAGGTGCCACCGCTCAAGGCTGCCGGCACGAGCGGCCAAGGATCGTCGGTCTCGCGGCAATTCAATGTGAGCGGCGCCGCTGCACTACTACGGCAGATCACGCCCGGCAGATAAACATCAGCCAAGTGATCTTTGGCGGGAATCAATCTCCCGCGCATATCCCGTGGCCAGGGTCGCGCATGGACAATGCCCAGGGCTTGCTCCTGCAGCCACTTTCCCGCCTGCCACCGGTAGAGCGCCACCTTCTCCGGATCTAAGACGGCAATGTGTGTGGTCGGCGCGGTATTTTCGTCCAACACGGCAACGTCGAGGATTGGCTCCGCCTGGGTCCACAAGGAAATCTTGCGCAGGCTGAGTGGAACCGATTCATGCGCCGCCATCACGCCGGTGGGACGGGGAGCGGATACCATCACCACAGCGGTGTCGCCCGCGCTCTGGCGAATCTGAGCGACCCAGACATAAGCAGCTGAATTTTCCGACAATGAAATCGCGACCGTAGCTGCGGCTTGCTCAGCATCTACGAAGCGCAGGCCGGCCTGTTCGAGCGCGCTGCGCAGGCCGTTTTGAACGACCTCATAATCGCGCTTGCTAAGAAAGGAACGATTTTCCACAGTTAGCGCGACGGCACCCGGGCCGGTGACCGCAACGATCTTTCTTGCGAGTTGTTGCTCCGGTTCATTCCAATCCACTGCCGTCGCGACGATGGTCAGCGCAAGCAATACGAACGACAGTCGAGACAAGAGACGGAAGATGTGCGCAAGAAGTAAGGGGTGGCACACCGGGTTCGCACGAACGTTTGGGATACCTGAATTATAAACTGCTCTACCCACGAGTCCGGACCTTCCCCCTGTACTGTTTAGACACCACGTTTCTGAAACTGACACGTTTCCTGCCGCCTAGACAAACGTCGAACGGGTTCCTGATAGGAGGCTGTATCCGATAAGGCTCGGATTCAAGCGTGAGGGCTAGCGTTGGGCCTTCGGCGCAGCCGCCTTGACTTCTGGCGGGGCGTCGAAGTTCTGGAAGTTCTTGGCGAAGCGGTTGCGCAGGTCCTCAGCGCCCTTGTCGTAAGCGGCTTTATCGGGCCAGGCGTTGCGGGGATTCAATACGTGGGCGGGCACGCCGTGGCATGCCTTGGGAATGCTGAAACCAAATGTAGGCTCGATCTCAAAATCTTCCCGGATCAACTCGCCTTCGACAGCGGCGTCGACCATGGCGCGGGTGTAAGGAATCTCCATGCGTTTCCCGACGCCGTACGGACCGCCTTGCCAACCGGTATTGACGAGCCAACATTGTGCATTGTGTTCGCGGAGGCGGCGGCCCAACATTTCGGCATAGGTTTTCGGAGGCAGGGGAAGGAATGGCGAGCCGAAGCACGTGGAGAATGTCGCCGTCGGTTCTTTCACTCCGGCCTCGGTGCCTGCCACCTTCGCCGTATAGCCCGACAGGAAGTGATACATGGCCTGCTCTGGCGTGAGTTTCGAAATCGGAGGTAGGACGCCAAAGGCATCTGCCGTGAGAAACACGACATTCTTCGGGTGTCCGCCAATGCCAGGAATCACGGCGTTATCGATGAAGTCTACCGGATAGGCGGCGCGAGTATTTTCCGTTTTGCTGTCGTCGTTGTAGTCGGGGATGTGGGTGTGCGAATCCAGAGTTACGTTTTCGAGGACACAGCCGAAGCGGAGGGCGTTCCAGATTTGCGGTTCGTTCTTCTTGGAAAGCTTGATGCACTTGGCGTAGCAGCCGCCCTCGAAGTTGAAGATGCCGTCGGCGCTCCATCCGTGCTCGTCATCGCCGATCAGGTCGCGCGATGGGTCGGCCGAAAGAGTGGTCTTGCCGGTGCCAGAGAGTCCGAAGAACAGAGCGCTCACACCATTGCGTCCGACGTTGGCCGAGCAGTGCATGGGGAACACGTTGCGCGGCGGCAGCAAAAAATTCATGACGGTGAAGATGGACTTCTTCATCTCGCCCGCGTAGGAAGTTCCACCGATCAACACGGTGCGGCGCGTGAAGTTCAACAGGATGAAGACTTCCGAAGCTACGCCGTCGCGTTTGGGATCGCCCTTAAATTCGGGGGCGGCGATGACCGTGAATTCGGGATGATGATGTTTGAGTTCGTCGGCAGTGGGGCGCAAAAATAATTGCCGCACAAACAAGTTGTGCCAGGCGTATTCGTTGACGACCCGGACTGGCAGGCGGTAGGCCGGATCGGCGCCGCAGAAAAGATCCTGAACGAAGAGTTCTCGCCCGCGCAGATGCTCCATCACTCTCGCGTAGAGCGCGTCAAACTTTTCTGGCTCGTAGGGGGCATTTACTGCGCCCCAGGCGACGGTGTGCGCAGTGGTCTCGTCCTTTACGACGAACTTGTCTTTCGGAGAACGCCCGGTGCGGTTGGTATAACCGACCAGAGCGCCGTTCGAGGCTAACTTAGCTTCATTGCGTCGGATGGAGTGCTCGACCAGCGCCGCCGGAGAAAGATTGAAGTGCGTCCGGCCTTCACTCAGCAACTCGGCTACGTCGCTGACGTGCATCGTGGTCGCCATGGGGTCTCCTTAATACGAACACAGCCGTTACAAA
The DNA here is from genome assembly GCA_937879855.1 of uncultured Acidobacteriaceae bacterium. Taxonomy (GTDB): domain Bacteria; phylum Acidobacteriota; class Terriglobia; order Terriglobales; family Acidobacteriaceae; genus Sulfotelmatobacter. The sequence goes on from CALFMO010000035.1 coordinate 38,926, forward strand.
ACGGCAAACATACTATTTTCCCTCAAAAGCAGGTGGGAAGCCAAATGTTTACCAACGGTGATCAATTCGAGAGATCCTTCTTTTCTCCGAAAAACGGTTACGGTCAGGATGGCTCCATGGAAGGTCAGGGGGCGGTGGACAAATTCTAGTCTGAGGTTTTGTAATCGCAGGCCTTGCGGCAATCTTCGCAGTACATCAGCCCATCGGCGCAAAGTCGGATGTCAATCACGGCCTGGCAGAGGCAGCAGAATTTTTCGCAATCGCACGAACTTTCAGGCTGGTCGCATTGCGCGCAGTGATATTTGGCAGGACTGGTTTCGGCACTCATGAGATCAATGTAGCGCGCAGCGGCGGCCGGCGAAAAATGACCTTGGTAATCCCGCGAGCGCCGGAAAGAGTGCTTGCCCCGATCACGCGATTTCTGCGTGTCCTATAATTCCCAGCAATGACCTTCCAACATCTGCTGGATGGCGCGGAGGTTCTCGCCCAGCACGGGGACCCCAGCGTCAGTGGTATGGAATACGACTCGCGCCACGTCAAGCCGGGGTGCGTGTTCGTGGCCATGCACGGGGAGACGTCGGATGGGAACCGGTTCATCGACCAGGCAATTCAGGCGGGGGCAATCGCGGTGGTCACGGACTCGCCGGCTGAAAAGCCGCGCGAAGGCGTGGCCTGGGCTCTTGTGCCACATGGGCGGCGAGCCCTGGCGCGGCTGAGCGCAAATTTCTACAAGCGCCCGGCGGAGCGGATTGCGATCACCGGAATCACGGGTACGAATGGGAAGAGTACGACCGCGTTTCTCGTCGAATCGATTCTCACCGCCGCTGGTCGTAAGAGCGCTCTCATCGGAACGATCGAGTACCATGTGGCCGGACAGGTCTATCCCGCGCCGCATACCACGCCGGAAGCACTTGAACTGGCGAAACTCTTCAACCAAGCGCTCGGCATGGGCGCAACCGACGCGGTCATGGAAGTCTCCTCCCACGCACTGGCGCAGGAACGGGTATTTGGCGTGCCCTTCGATGTCGCCGTGTTCACCAACCTGACGCGCGATCATCTCGACTATCACAAAACGATGGACGAATATTTCGCCGCCAAGCGAGTGCTCTTCGAGGGCTGCGGCACCGATGCACCGCGCGCCGCGGTGACCAACCTTGACGACGAATATGGGGCGAAGCTGGCGGAGTTCAGCCGCAAGCGCAGTTCGGTGGTGCTGACATATGGTTGGGATCGCGGCGATTTCCATGCCGAACACGTCGACATCACTCCCCGCGGGACGCGCTTCGACATGGCCATACCACGGGAGAAGATTGCCATTTTCTCGCCGCTGATCGGCCGCGTGAATGTGTACAACATTCTGGCAGCGGCCGAGGCGTGCTATGCGCGAGGGTGCCCGGCGGATGCGATTGCCCGTGGCGTCGAAGCGCTCACGCATGTGCCGGGAAGATTTGAGCGCGTTGATTGTGGGCAACCGTTCACCGTGGTGGTGGACTACGCGCACACCGATGATGCGTTGCGCAATCTGACGGCCCTAGCTCGCGAATTCGTTTCGCGTGGCGGCGGAACGGCGAGAGTCGTAACAGTTTTCGGCTGTGGTGGCGATCGCGATCGTGCCAAACGGCCGCTGATGGGCGAGGCCGCCGGACGCGGCAGCGATTTTGTGGTGCTCACTTCGGATAATCCGAGGAGCGAGGACCCCCTGGCAATCATTAATGATGCGTTGGTTGGACTGCAGAGATCTGGGGTGAAGTACTTCGTCGAAGCCGACCGCCGTAAAGCGATTGCGCTGGCAATCGCGCAAGCGCGTCCGGGCGATATTGTGTTGCTCGCGGGTAAGGGACACGAGAAGGTGCAGGTTACTCGCGAAGGCTCCAGTCCTTTTGACGATGTCGAAATCGCTCGCGAGGCGTTGCGGGCTGCCGGCTTCGAATGCGCCCAGGCGGCTGGCGGGAACCTGGCATGAAGTTAACGCTAGCGAAAATCGCCGAGTTCATATCGGCGTCAGCTCTGGTGACGATCCACGTAGGGACAGCCGCCTCGGCTGTCCGGCCGCGCAAAGATCCGCGCGAGGAAGTTGCGCAAGGTTATTCCATCGACTCGCGCACTGTGAGCCATGGCGAACTCTTCTTTGCGGTAAAAGGCGAGCGCCTCGACGGCCACGACTATGTCGACGCAGCTCTGGAGAAGGGCGCCGCCGCGGCGGTCGTGCGCAAAGATCAGCTGCATCGCTATTCCGACAAAACCCGGCTGCTTGCGGTCGACGATACGCTGCTGGCGCTGCAAACCCTGGCCACCGCGGTGCGGAAACTTTGGGGCAAGCCTCTGGTGGGCGTGACCGGTTCGGCGGGGAAGACGACGACCAAAGATGCGATCGCGCATGTTCTTGGAACGCGCTTCCGCGTGCTCAAGTCCGAAGGCAACTTCAATAACCATTTTGGCCTGCCGCTCATGCTCTTGAAGTTGGAACCGGAACATGACGTAGCAGTCATCGAGATGGGGATGTCGCATGCGGGAGAGATTCGAGCGCTGGCGAAGATCGCGCAACCCGAGATTGGCGTAGTCACCAATGTTGCTCCCGTACACCTGGAGTTCTTTGACTCCATCGCCGGCATTGCGCGCGCCAAATATGAGCTGATTGAGTCGCTGACCGCCACTGGGATCGCCGTGCTCAACGCCGATGATGAGTACGTTTCGCAATTTGGCCGCGGCTTCAAGGGTAAAGTCGTGACTTATGGAACGCAGGCCACGGCGGATGTGCGCGCTGAGAATGTGAAAACGCGTGGTGCGGAGGGATCGGAGTTTGACGTCGTTGTGGCAGGCGGGCGCGAGCATGCGAGATTGCCACTGGTGGGAGAACACAACGTTCTGAATGCACTCGCGGCCGTGGCGGTTGGAATGGCTCGAGGCCTGACGCCGCAAGAAGCGGTCGCCGCGCTGGCGACTCTGGCGCCGCCTGACAAGCGCGGGCAGGTTCTCAAACTGGGTAACATTACGATCATCAACGATTGCTACAATTCGAATCCGAAAGCGCTGCACGCGATGGTCGATGCGCTGGCCGCGATGAAAGCAGGGCGGCGCATTGTGGTCGCGGGAGAAATGCTGGAACTTGGGCCCGCGGGAGAACAGATGCACCGCGCCGCCGGCCAGCATATTGCCGGAAAGAAGATCGATGCCCTGGTCGGGGTGCGCGGACTGGCGCAAGCGATGGTCGACGGCGCTCGGCAAGCTGGTGCGGAAGCTCAGTTTGTGGCCACGCCCGAAGAAGCTGGCGAATGGCTGGCTCGGGAGGCGCGGGATGGCGACGTGGTGCTACTCAAAGCGTCGCGGGGCGTGAAGCTCGAGAAAGCATTAGAGACGTGGAAGGCACGGCGGGGTACAAATTGTTGATTGATGATTTGTGATTGTTGATTGAAAACCACAGGCGCCTGGCGCCAATCAACAATCGCGAAATCGACAATGTTTCGGGTAAATGCGACGGAGGCTGATTGCTCTACTGGCTGTTATTCGTCAAGCTGCAACACTACGTCGCGCCATTCCGCATCTTTCGCTACGTCACTTTCCGCACGGCATTCGCCAGCCTTACCGCGCTGTTTACCGCGCTGATCGTCGGCCCTCTCGTCATCGGGCGTCTGCGCGAGTTTCAGATCGGGCAATATATTCGCGAAGAGGGTCCAAAGGCACATCAGAAAAAAGCGGGCACACCCACCATGGGCGGATTACTCATCGTGATTGCGATCGTCGTGCCCACTCTGCTATGGGCTGACCTTAGCAACCGTTTCATTTGGATCGCTGTGTTCGCCGCCTGTGCGTTCGCGGCCATCGGATTTACCGACGATTACACCAAGGTGACGCGCCGCCGCAACCTCGGATTGACTGGGCGCGCGAAGTTAGGGTTGCAGATTGCCACCAGCATCGTGATTGCCTCGATGCTGATTGCGATGCAGGCCTACGGCATGTATTCGACGAAGCTGATCGTGCCGTTCTTCAAGCAGTTCCATCCTGACCTGGTTGTGGGTGGGCTGGAAAAATATCCCCACATATGGCCGCTGGCGTTTTTACCTTTTATTGCATTCGTCGTGCTGGTGATTGTGGGCTCAAGCAATGCGGTGAATCTCACTGATGGGTTGGACGGGTTAGCCATCGGCTGCACGGTAATTGCTGCAGGCGCACTGACGGTGTTGACCTACGTCAGCGGCCACGCAACTTTTGCGACCTACCTGGAACTGCAACGCATGCCGCAGGTCGCGGAACTGACCATCTTTTGCGGGGCGATGGTGGGGTCGTCGATTGGATTTCTGTGGTACAACGCACACCCCGCGGAAGTGTTCATGGGAGACGTGGGGTCGCTGGCCTTGGGCGGCGCGATTGGCACCGTGGCCGTCATCATCAAGCAGGAACTGCTGCTGCCGTTCATTGGGGGCATATTTGTGATTGAGGCGCTGTCGGTGATCCTGCAGGTCGGATCGTACAAGCTGCGCAAGAAACGCATCTTCAAGATGGCGCCGCTGCATCATCACTTTGAATTGATGGGCTGGTCGGAGTCGAAGATCATTGTGCGCTTTTGGATCGCGTCGCTGATTTTCGCCCTGTTCGCGCTGACGACTTTGAAACTGAGGTAGACATTGGCGATTGGTGATTTTTGATTCCTGATTGAAACATCTTTGGCGCGAATGCTGGCTTAGTCTCTACAATCAACAATCAACAATCAACAATCGAAAATTGTTCTGGCATGGAACTCAACGGAAAACGCGTGCTGGTAGTGGGCCTGGGAAAGTCGGGCGTGGCGTCAGCTTTGTTTCTGAAGGCACGTGGAGCGCAGGTCACTGTCTCTGACACGAAAAGCGGCGACGAACTGCGCAACGAGATCCCCGTCCTCCTCGATCACGGCATCACGGTCGAAAGCGGAGGCCATGGCGACCGTACGTTTCGCGGGCAGGATCTGATCGTGGTCAGTCCAGGCGTGCCCGTGGACGCGCCGCCGTTGGTGCAAGCGCGCGCTCTGGGCGAGGCTGTGATTGGGGAAATCGAATTGGCGGCGCAGTTTCTGCCCGGGCCCATCGTCGCCATTACTGGATCGAACGGCAAGACCACAACCACCACGCTTACTGGCGAAATCATGACGGCCGCGGGTTTGCCCGCGCTGGTCGGCGGCAACATCGGGACGCCTGCTATTTCGCTGGCTGAGCGCGCCAAGGCCGAGACCGTGATCGTGCTCGAGATTTCCAGCTTTCAACTGGAGACCATTCAAACCTTCCGCCCGAAGGTTGCGGTTGTCTTGAATGTTACGCCGGACCATCTCGACCGTCACCGTACATTCGAAGTCTATGTCGATGCGAAGGCGCGTATCTTCGAAAACCAGCAGAGAAGCGACTTCGCCGTGCTCAATGCCGACGACCCTACTTGCGTAGCGATGGCCCGGCGAACGCGCGCGCAAGTTTTCTGGTTCAGCAGGCAGAAAGAAGTTCAGCAGGGGGCGTGGGTGCGAGACGGCAACATCTTGTTCCGCGACGCCAAAGGACAACAGCGCGAGATCATGCAAGTCTCGGAGATTCCGCTGAAAGGCGCTCACAATCTGGAGAACGTGCTGGCGGCGGTTGGTGCGGGCGTGCTGATGGGATGCGCTCCGGAAAAGATTCGGCAGGCGGTAAACAGCTTTAAAGCGGTAGAGCATCGCCTGGAATTTGTGGCGACGATTCACGGCGTGGATTATTACAACGATTCGAAGGCCACCAACGTGGACGCAACCATCAAGGCGCTCGAGTCGTTTCCGGCGAACATCCATTTGATTCTCGGTGGCAAGGACAAAGGCAGCGACTATAGCGTACTCAACGATCTGCTGCGCCAGCGCGTGAAGCGCGTCTACACGATTGGAGCCGCGGCGGCGAAGATTGAATCACAGATTAAAGGCGTGGAAGTTATTCACGCCGAGACGCTAGAGAATGCCATCCGCAAGGCTAATTCCGTGGCGAAGTCAGGGGATGTCGTGTTGCTCGCGCCGGCGTGTGCCAGCTTCGACCAGTTCAAGAACTACGAGCACCGGGGGAAGGTGTTCAAAGAGATCGTGCGGGGACTGGCCAGCTAACACGCTTTTCCGTACTTTGTCATCCTGAGCGGCGCTCTTTGCCCGCGAAGGACCTGTGCAGTGTTTGCGAAGTACACAGGTCCTTCGCTTCGCTCAGGATGACAACATTTTGTTTTTGACCGCATCGTTCTGGACAACGATGCCGGAACCAAAACAATCAACAATCAAACATCAACAATCAAAAATTTCCACGCCGCCTCCGTGGTGAAATGAGTGTCCCATGGCAAAGCGCGTGAGTGTCGACCGTTGGTTGTTTACCGCGACCATGCTGTTGGTATTTGTCGGGCTGGTAATGGTGTTCTCGGCGTCGGCGGTGATGGCTCGCGAACGATTCGGCTCACCGTATGCCTTTCTGTCGAAGCAATTGATCTGGGCGGTGGCGGGACTTGTCGCCATGGTCGTCACCATGCGCGTGGACTACCGGCGATATAAGAATCCTGCGCTTGTGTTTTCGCTAATGGGATTCACGACGCTGCTGCTGATTTCGGTTTTCTTTCTCGACCGCTCGCACAACACGCACCGTTGGATTCATGCCGGCGGTTTTTCCTTCCAACCATCGGAACTCGCCAAGCCGGTGCTGATTCTGTTCCTGGCCTATTTTCTGGACAGCCGAGCGAAGACTATTGACGATGTGCGCAACACACTGTTGCCGGCGGCGGCACCGGTGCTGGTGTTCCTCGGTCTCATTGTGTTGGAACCAGATCTGGGCACGGCCATTGCCTGCGCCGGAATTGCAGCCTGCATTCTCTACGTCGCCGGCATGCGGATGCGTTATTTCGCGTACGCGTTCGCCGCGTCGCTGGTGCCACTCTACTTTTTGATTTTTCACGTGAGTTTTCGGCGCGCTCGCATCCTGGCGTTTCTGAATCCCTATGCCGACAGCCAGAAGAGCGGCTTTCACATTATTCAATCATTGATCGCGGTAGGCACCGGCGGCGTGACTGGCAACGGCCTGATGGAAGGGAAACAAAAGCTGTTTTATCTGCCGGAGCCGCACACCGACTTCATTTTCGCCGTGACTGCGGAGGAACTGGGCCTGGTCGGCGCCATGTTCGTAGTCGCCTTGTTTGCCATTTTTCTGTGGCGCGGAATGCGCGCTTCGGGTCGGACGGAAGATGTCTTCGGGCAATATCTTGCCGTTGGAATCACCTGCATGGTCGTACTGCAGGCGTTCATCAACATCAGCGTGGTACTGGGGATGATGCCGACCAAGGGAATTCCTCTGCCGCTGGTGTCCTATGGAGGGTCATCGTTGTTTGTGACGCTGGCATGCGTGGGCGTTCTGCTGAATATTACGAAGCAGGCAGAGTGAAATACATTGATGATTGATGATTTTTGATTGCTGATTGAAAAGACCAAGGGGTCAGGAGACTGCGGGAACTTGAGCTCTTCAATCAACAATCATCAATCAACAATCAGCAATTCCTTTATAGTCACTGCATGCGCGCAATCCTGGCGGGCGGCGGGACCGGCGGACACGTAATCCCGGCGCTGGCCATCGCCCATCAACTCAAGAAAGGTTACGGCGCGGAAGTGCTGTTCATTGGGACGGCGCGCGGCATCGAGAACCGACTGGTGCCGGCGGCAGGATTTCCCCTGCAACTGGTGCGTGTGGGCGCGCTGAAAAATGTCAGCCTGACGACTCGGCTGAAGACGGCGTTCGATTTGCCGCGCGCCGTTTGGGACGCGGGCCGCATGCTCAACCAGTTCGCTCCTGACGTGGTGATTGGCGTCGGCGGATACGCTTCGGGGCCAGCGATGCTGGCGGCGGTGGTCAAGCACATTCCGACGCTCGCCTTCGAGCCCAACGTGGTGCCTGGATTTGCCAACCGCATGGTGGCGCGATTTGTGTCAGGCGCAGCAGTGCACTTCAAGGAGACCGCGAAATATTTTCGCCACGCCGAAGTCACGGGCGTTCCGGTGCGGCAGGCATTTTTCGAGATCGCGCCCAAGCGCGGGGGCGTTCCCACTTTGCTGGTGTTCGGCGGAAGTCAGGGAGCGCACGCCATCAATGAGGCGATGATTCGCTGCCTGCCGGTATTGCAGCGCGAGGCGCCGGGTATTCACATCGTTCACCAGACGGGCGAGCGTGACTATAATGACGCGCTGGCGGCTTATCAGGGGTCAGGGGAGTCGGCGGAAGTTTTCAAGTTTATCGAAGACATGCCGGCGGCCTTCGCGCGTGCGGATTTGGTGGTGTGCCGTTCCGGCGCGAGCACGGTCGCGGAAATTGCGGCGGCAGGGAAGCCGGCAGTGTTTGTTCCGTTCCCACGCGCGGCCGATGATCATCAACGCGTGAATGCTGAAGTCCTGGTGCGGCACGGCGCCGCAGTGGTGGTCGAAGAATCGAAACTGGAGGGCGTCTGGCTCGCCGAGACGATCGCGGCGCTCTTGCAGGATCCTCACCGCTTGCAGCAAATGAGCCAGGCCGCGCGCGAGTTGGCCCATCCCAACGCGGCACGTGATATCGCGGCGATTGCGGTGCGGGTAGCGGGTATCGAGGAGCGTTAGCCACGCATTTGCACGGATATTCACGGATAAAACTCTCTTAAGTGTTGGACTTATCCGTGAAAATCCGCGCAAATCCGTGGCCGGGATTTTAATTTATGTTTGCCAAAATTCAGCACATTCATTTTGTGGGTATCGGCGGCATCGGCATGAGCGGCATTGCAGAGGTGCTGCTCAATCTTGGTTACAAGGTTTCCGGGTCTGATCTGAAAAGTTCCCCTGTGACGCAGCGGCTCGCCGGGCTCGGGGCGACTATCTTCGAAGGACACCGCTCTGAGAATATTTCCGGTGCCGAGGTCGTGGTGACCAGTTCTGCGATTTCCCCGGAGAATCCAGAAGTCAGCGCGGCCCACAGTCAGCACATTCCCGTGATTCAGCGCGCCGAGATGCTGGCCGAGTTGATGCGGCTGAAGTATGGGATTGCAATCGCGGGGATGCATGGGAAAACGACCACTACTTCCATGGTGGCGTCGGTGCTGGCTGCGGGCGGGCTCGATCCGACCGTGGTGGTCGGTGGCCGCGTCGACGCCATGGGATCGAATGCCCGACTGGGCAAGTCGCAATACCTGGTGGCCGAGGCCGATGAGAGCGATCGTTCGTTTCTGAAGCTGTCGCCGATTTTGTCGGTCGTGACCAACATCGATCGCGAGCACATGGATTGTTACCGCAACATGCGCGACGTGAAGAAAACTTTTCTGGAGTTCATGGATCGTGTGCCCTTCTACGGAATGATTGTCGCCTGCAACGACGATCCTCTGCTGCGGCGGTTGCTGCCTGAGGTTCAGCGTCGCACTGTGACCTATGGGACGAAACGTGGTTCGGATTTTCTGATCAAGGTGGCGGAACCGCTGGCTCAGGATGAAAGCCCCCATCCTGTTCCTGCAAAAGATGCTGGGACAAGGATGGGGCACCCTCTGAATCGGTTTCGTGTGCGCTATCGGGACCAAGAATTGGGTGAGTTCACGCTGCACGTGCCCGGCGTGCACAACGTTTTGAACGCGACCGCCGCGATTGCGGTGGGCGTAGGCCTCGATATTGCCGTTGATTCGATCCGCGCGGCGCTCGATCAGTTCCGTGGCGTTGATCGCCGATTCCAATTGCGCGGGAAGGTGGCGGGGGTGAGTGTCATCGACGACTATGGGCATCATCCCACTGAGATCAAGGCCACGCTGGCGGCGGCGAAACAATGCGGCTTTAACAAGATTCACGTCATATTCCAGCCGCATCGTTTTACTCGGACTCGTGATCTGATCGAGGAGTTCACCACGGCATTCGGCGACGCCGATTCGCTCTTCGTTCTCGACATCTATGCTGCGAGCGAGAAGCCGATCGAAGGGATCTCGGGCGAAGTCCTGGCGCAGCGCATTCGGGAGAAAAACGTGAAGAACGGGCGCTACGTCAGCTCTCCTGCCGAAGCGGTAGAGGCAGCCGCAGCGGTTGCGCAGGATGGCGACATGATTCTGACGCTGGGTGCGGGCAGTGTCTCACAGTTCGGGCCGATGATTTTGGAGAAGTTGAAAGAACGGGAGGCTGCGCATTGAACGCCACGGAGACGAGATGAAGGAATCCTTCAAGCTCGGAGGGCAAATCGTGCTTTGCATCGTCCTACTGCTCACCGCATGCAACTTGATCCCCCGGCAAGTTGCAATGGACGATCCCCGAATTCAGCCGCTGCTGAGAGCCGCCGCCTCTTTCGATCGTACTTCATATGGCTTTACGCCGATTCCCCAAACCGCTGACGTTCGGTGGGAATCCCGACCGACCACACATTATGACGCGATGCTACACATCACTGGGAGAACTTCGCGGACAATAGCATTTCGTAAAACCGAAGCAGGCTGGCGATGGATTGGCGACCAGGAAATGTTTCAGGGACCGAAGATTGTCAAAACTGTCGACGGAACTTTCCCGGAGCACATCGTTCTAACCTATGAGGTCGAGCACATCTCCGGTTCGCCCATAAACCACTTAACCGTTAACTATATGGGCGACGATGCTCGCCTAGCCAATAAGAATAAATTGGTTTTGTCTGACGTCCGTCCGATCCTGAAAGAGTGGGGATACTAGCCTTGAGGGAGTTACAGCGATGGTTTGTTTTCGTGCGACCCTGCTTCTAGCAGTTGTTTCATCCTGCGTCTTCATAGCGCGAGCACAATCTCCCTCGCAGCCCGCTGCCAAGCCGACGCCAGTGGAAGGCGATTATGTGAGCCACGATTTTCATTTCAAGACCGGCGAGACTCTCCCAGAACTCCGGCTTCACTACATGACCTTTGGCAAGGCGGAACGGGATTCCAGCGGGAAAGTGACGAACGCTGTGCTCATTCTGCATGGAACGGGTGGTTCGGGACGGCAGTTTCTAGCTCCGCAGTTTGCGGACGTGCTGTTTGGGCCCGGCCAACTGCTCGATACCAGCCGCTATTTCGTGATCCTTCCCGACAACGTCGGTCACGGAAAATCGAGCAAGCCCAGCGATGGAATGCATGCCCACTTTCCGCAGTATGACTACGACGATATGGTGGCGGCGCAGCATGAACTGCTCGAGAAGGGACTGGGCGTAAACCACCTCCGTCTGATTCTGGGTACGTCGATGGGCTGCATGCATTCCTGGGTCTGGGGCGAAACCTATCCCGACTTCATGGATGCGCTGATGCCGCTGGCTTGCTTGCCGGTGCAAATAGCCGGCCGGAACCGTCTGTGGCGCAAGATGGTAATTGAGGGTGTGCGTCAGGATCCGGAATGGAAGAATGGCGACTACACGACGGAACCGCGGGCGGCCTTACAGATCGGGGCTGATTTCCTGTTGATTGCCGGGAGCGCGCCGCTGCTGATGCAGAAAAATCTCTCGACTCGCGATGCTGCGGATAATTACCTCGACGATTCCATGAAACGCATTACCGCAACCGTGGACGCCAATGACTTCCTCTACGCGGTGAATTCGTCCCGCAACTACGACCCGGAGGCTAGGTTAGGAACGATCAAGGCGCCAGTGATGTTTGTGAATTCGGCGGATGATTTCATCAACCCGCCTGAGTTGGGTATTGCAGAGCGCGAAATCAAAAATGTGAAGAACGGACGGTTCGTGTTGATTCCGGTGTCCGACCAGACTCACGGGCACGGCACTCATACCTGGGCCGCGGTGTGGCAACAGTATTTGAAGGAACTGCTGGAGACACCGCAGCGCTGATCCAAGGCGCTTAGTTGGGCCTGACATCGTTAAGCGTGGAGAGTGCCAAGCGCCGATTGATCGCCCGATAGAGGCGGAGCCGGTTGTATCTTTGGAGGACGACCGGCCAGAGTCCGAGGATTAGGTCCAAGGCCACAGCGATTACGAGCCCGAGAGCGGTGAGCGAACCCGAAGCAAATCTGCGCGCGGCAACAATAGCGAAGACAATGAATCCGATCACGTGGAATGACTCGTTCAGACGCGTCCTCTTCTCATAGCTGCGAAGTGACTGGAGGCCTGAAGTCACCCATCTGCGCTCCGGATGATCCCTGCGAATGCGGCGCATGACGAGGTCACCACCTGTCGGTATGTAGCGTTTGAGGATTCGAGCGCCGAGTCGCTCATAGAAGCGTTCCGACTCGAACCTTTTCGGACGAAACCAAGCGTCGAGGGCGCTGAATCTAGCCACGGTCAATCCTCTCGCGAATTCCGCAACGGCTAGGTTATAGGCCATCCGAAGAGCAGGTCTACGTATCCCGCTCTCAATTGTGCATAACATAACGATCGTACTGCGATAAGGCGCCGCGGGAACTTTTCGACCATGGTCCTCGTATCTCCTGCTAACGGATTGTTATGTCATTCGTCTATTCAGCCATAAGGGGTTAAGGCCATGAAAGCAAATCAAGCATGGGGATGGCTAGTGGCCGGGGTACTGGCGGCAGGCCTAAACGCAACTTATCACGATGGCGGTCTTCAATGGGCGCACCGGATTGCAGATCGAGTCTCCGATAACGCGGCTTCAGTCGTCGCCTTGACCTCGGGAAGCGCCGACCGGTTTCTCGCGGAGGCTCAGAAGCTGACTGCACGCAACGAGGCACCGTCTTGCCCGTTGACTGCGATTATGACCCGGGTGCAAAGCAGGATCGACCGCTCCCGCGGAAGGTTTGACCGTTTTGAAGCGATGTCCGCGCAGGAAGAGGCTCAACTAGCGAGACTCGAAGCGAATCGGGCACGGATGGAAGCCCGGGTGGCTGCTCATGCCTCACGTTTTCGAATCGCGACGGCAGCGTTTGCACCGGATAACTTCAAGGCGATGCCCTCGCCCGTAGTTTGTCCGCGTGTGCGAGTGAACATTCATAAACTGCCGATGGCAGAAATGCCGACCATTCCAGAGATTCGCGTCGAGGTACTGGGCACAGGTCCGGTCTAATTCAAGATTATTCTGAGCCTCAGCTGCTTACCTCCAAAGATGACGTAGCCCCGGACGCATTCGTCCGGGGCTCTTCGCTTGTGTGGGCCGACGAATGCGTCCGCCGCTACGCGGAATACAAACCGCATCCGTGTCTTTGGCCGTAAGAACTCCTCCGAAGGGTCGCGCTTCGGCCGCACCTGACAGCCGAGGCGGCTGTCGCTCCATGGGGCGTACACAGTGCGGTTCCTGCCTGTGCAAAAGAAATGATTTTTTTTCTATCTCAATCCGAGAAATGAAGCTATATTGAAAAAGCTCAGCGATTCCTTGGCGACAACTGACCTGAATTGATGGCGCGGAAGTCCAGCGGGACCATCTTGCAGGAGGAGTTGTACCCGGCCAGCGCCGCCCCGGCGCGCGAGGAACTCGATGACGCGCGTCTGATTGACCTGGACGTGGACGAGGAATCTCCCTTCCTGCGCGGGCAAAAGCGTGTCTCCGCCCGGCGCAGTTCAATTCCCAGAAAAACCGCGAGCCGCCTTTTGTGGGCGTTTATCGCGGCCGCACTGCTGTGTGTCGCTGCGATCGCGGCCGGCGGTTTGTACGAATATGGCGAACGCTCGTGGCGCTTTCGTGTGGAGTCGAGCGACAACATTGAAATCACGGGCATGCAGAACGTGACCAAGGCGCAAATCATGGAAGTGATGGGCGCCGACATCGGACGGAACATTTTCTTTATCCCGCTGGCGCAGCAGAAAGCGCAACTCGAACAGATTCCCTGGGTCGAGTCGGCGAGCGTGATGCGCTTCGTCCCGAACCGGATCACGGTTGAGATCCATGAGCGCACTCCGATCGCCTTTGCCCGCGTAGGCCCTCGGATTTTTCTGATCGATGCGGGCGGAACCCTGATGGAACTGCCGCAAAAGCACAAATATTCCTTCCCCGTAATTCTCGGTATGAATCCGGGCGAGCCGCTTTCGACGCGGGCGCCGCGCATGAGAGCCTACAACGAGCTCGTGCAAGAACTGGATTCGGGGGGCGCTCATTACTCTCAGGACCTCAGCGAGGTCGATCTTTCCGATCTCGAGAATTTGAAGGTGCGGGTGAATGATCCGGCGGGCGACGTTTTGGTGGAACTCGGCTCGTCGGATTTTCTGAAGCGCTACAAGACCTATGTGAGCCATGTGCAGGAGTGGCGGCAGCAATTCCAGAAACTGGAGTCGGTGAACCTGCGCTACGACAACCAAGTGATCGTTAACCCGGAGATGGAAGGGAAGCCCCGACAGCCTGCGCTTTCCGTTTCCGCGGCCAGGGCAGCCGCGGCGGCGGGAGTGAAGCCGGCGGCGCTGCTCACGCGCGTGGGTCCGCATGACCGCACGCTTCCCAAGCCCGCCTTTGAATTAACGCCGAAGAAACTCGATTCAGTATCGCCGAAGCAGTCGGCCCCCAAGCCGAGGGTAAAAAGGACAAGGGCTGGCAGCGCCGGGGCTGCGAAAAAAATGGTAGCAAAAGTGCCCGCAGCGAAGCCGAAGAGAGTAGCCACAACAACAACGCACCTTGCCGCCCACAAAGCGGAAACAAAAAGGCAATCTGCTCCAACTGTGGCGGCTCATCCGGCAATTCCAAAACCGAGTGCGGCGATCGCCAAGCAGCAAGCGAATGCGGGTTCAGATTGATGACGACTTTATTGAGGACGAGGAATTCATAAAAGAATGGGGAACCAGCAGGGAAGTTTTCTTACCGCGATTGACGTAGGTAGCGCCAAGACCTGCGCGCTGATGGCGGAGTTCACCGACAGCGGACTGCGCTATCGCGGACACGGCGTCGCCGAATCGCGCGGCTCGCGCAAGGGCGTGATCGTGGAGCTCGACAAGGCAGTGGCGACGATTCAGAAAGCGGTGGAGGCGGCGGAAGACGTCGCCGGCGTCGCAGTCGAGCAAGCTATCGTCGGCATCGGCGGAGTCCACGTGCGCGGCATTAACAGTCACGGCGGTATAAGCCTGGGTACGCGTCCGCGAGAAATTGGCCGCGACGAGATCAAGCAGGCAGTCGACCGGGCACGCGCCATTCCGCTGCCGAATGATCGCGAAATCCTGCACCTGCTGCCGCAGGAATTCATTCTCGACGATCAGGCAGGGGTCCACGACCCTCTGGGCATGATGGCCGCTCGTTTGGAGGTTCGCGTCCACATGGTGACGGCCGCGACCAGCGCCACGCAGAACGTGATTACCGCCGTTAATAAAGCCGGAGTCCATGTCGATGACACCGTGTTCGAGCCTCTGGCAGCCGCCGATTCAGTGCTGCGCAGCGATGAGCGGGAGATGGGCGTCTGCTTGGCCGACATTGGGGCGGGTTCTACGGAACTCATAGTTTTCCAGCAGGGCGCCGTGATTCACACCGCCGTAATTCCAGTAGGCGGAGATCATTTCACCAGCGACCTGTCGGTGGGCCTGTGCACGCCACTGGGCGAGGCGGAGAAGATCAAGAAAATTTATGGGAATGCGATTGTCACACTGATTCCCGAAGGCAATGAGGTCGAGGTTCCGTCCGTGGGCGACCGCCCGTCGCGGCTTTTGCCGCAGCGACTGGTTGCAGAAATTCTGGAACCACGGGCACGCGAAGTTTTCGAGATGATGCGCGAAAATTTGCGCCAAAGCGGCATGTTCGATGTCTGCCTGGCCGGAATCGTGCTGAGCGGCGGCGCTTCGCGCCTGCCAGGGATTTTCGATGTGGCGGAATCGGTGTTGCGCCGCTCGGTGCGGCTGTCGTGGCCCGCCCCTATCCCCAAGATGCCGTCAACACTCTCCGAACCTGAGTTCGCCACGGTGCTGGGCATGGTCAACTATGGCCAGCGCGCCCGCATCGCTCGCGGCCTTCAGGAAGATCGCTGGGGATCGAGATTGAAAGCGCTGTTAGTGGGCAAAGGAGCGTAGGGCAGTGGTCAGGTGCCAGCGGCTAGTGGCCAGAAACACATTACGAGGGGACGGAGTTGTTTTTCTTCGCGTTCTCGGCGGTATTTCTCAGCGAACTCTGCGGTTCATGCTTTTTGTAGTCGCAAGCTGAAAAGCTTCTAACCGCCGAGGACGCTGAGAAAGACGCAGAGATCGCAGGGCGATTACTTCAAATGAGGTCGACGCAAAGGAGCATAGAGCATGAACCACAGAGGACACGAAGGTTCACGAAGGAGATCTTCCACGATTTCCTTCGCGAACCTTCGTGCCCTTCGTGGTTGAAAGGTTTCGCATTTCAAATCAGGGGAACACAATGAAAAATGATTCCGGAATTCGCATCAGCTTTAACGAAGAGGCCCGCAACGATGCCAAGATCAAGGTCATCGGCGTCGGGGGCGGCGGCGGCAATGCAGTGAACCGCATGATTGATGCCGGAGTAGAGGGCATCGAGTTCATTGTTGCAAACACCGACCTGCAGGCGTTGCGCCTGTCGCATGCGCCGGTCAAGTTGCAACTCGGCGTGAAGTTGACCAATGGTTTGGGTGCGGGGGCCAACCCGGAAGTCGGCCGCAAGGCCGCCCTTGAAGATTCCGACAAGATCATCGAAGCCCTCGAGGGTGCCGACATGGTCTTTGTCACGACCGGTCTCGGCGGCGGGACTGGCACCGGGGCAGCTCCCATCATTGCGTCGTTAGCCTGCGAAATGGGCGCGCTCACCGTTGCCGTGGTCACCAAGCCTTTTTCTTTCGAAGGCAAGCGCCGCATGCAGCAGGCCGAGCGCGGCATCGCCGAACTGATGGAGTCGGTCGATACCACCATCGTCATCCCCAACGAGAAACTGCTTGCCGTCGCGGAAGACGCCGGCTTCTTCGAATCCTTCCGCATCGCCGACGACATTCTGCGCCAGGGAGTGCAGGGCATCTCCGACATCATCACCATCCCCGGCATCATCAACCGTGACTTCGCCGACGTGAAAACCATCATGGCCCGCATGGGATATGCCGTGATGGGCACGGCCTCGGCCAGCGGCGCCAAGCGGACGATCGAAGCGGCACAAAAGGCGATTGCTTCGCCGCTGTTGGAAGCAGGTGCCATCGACGGAGCGCGCGGCATCCTCATCAACATCACCGGCTCGACATCGCTCAAACTGGCGGAAGTGCAGCAGGCGTGTTCAATCATCCAGGGCGCTGCGCACGAAGATGCCAACATCATCTTCGGCGCCGTGCTCGACGAAAAAATGAAAGATGCGGTGAAGATTACGGTCATCGCTACCGGATTTCGCGAGGCTCCTTGCTCGCGGCCGCGGCCCATGGAAGCGCGAACTTCGTTCGCCGCGGCGCATGAGGAGGCGATGGAATTTCCCGAGGAGCGAGGTTCGCAGGAAACGATGCGCGATCCCGAAGCCTTGCCCAAGCACATCATGGAGTCTCCTGTTTCCGTGCACGACATGACAGAAGATCGCGTTCATGAGGTTGTTCCACTGTCCATGGCGCAACCTTTGGATCGCGTAGCTGGCGACGTGGTTTCGCTGGACAGCATGCGGGGGGCGATCGTGACGAACTTCGAGCAGGATGATCTTGACGTGCCGGCGTTTCTGCGCAAGCGCAACGACGTGATGTAGGGTCGAAAGTATTTTGCACATGACGGCGGATCAACTCGCCGGAATAGTGGCAGGGGACTCCCAAAATGGGAAAAGTTTTTCCATATTGGAAGTACCTTTCCAGTAACTAAGTCGTGGGTTACTAAAGGGACTGAACCGGGTCAATCGCAAGGTATCTCGTTGTTTCCATAATGGGTTAAGAAGAAAATAATGTTTCTAAAAAACTCAACTTTTTCGTTGCCAGAAGCTGCTAAGTCTCGTACTATCAGCGCAGTCGAGTGCTTGTACGGGTTACCCGCCCGTTGGCAAGGTTCTTGCATCGAAATTAGGGAAGAGTCGGGGAGCGAAGTCAACCAGATGTCTACAGGGAAGAGTCTTCTTCGTCTATTCGTCGCCTTTTTTGTGTGTCTACCCCTGGCAGGAGTGAGCTGGGCGGTACACGTCAACACCAGCACGCAGCCCCAGACCAAGTCCAAAACCCAGCAGAGGAAGGTGAGTGAAAGCCAGCGTACCCGCCGGCGTATTCACCATCTGGCGCGCAGCCGCAGCGCGCATCTGACGCATGCTTCCGTGAGCACGCGCCGCCATCGATATCACGAGCGGTTCCATATGAGTTCCTTCGCTGAAGACATCGCCAATGGCGACATCACTGCAGGTGAAGATCCGGTGGTTCGCCAAGCCGCGCTTGACGCGCTGGGCAACATGAATGGCACGGTCGTCGCCATCGAACCGACCAGTGGACGCGTGCTGGCCATGGTAAATCAGAAGCTGGCTTTGTCGAGCGGCGCTCAACCCTGCTCCACCATCAAACTTTCCGTCGCGCTGGCTGCTCTGAGCGAAGGCCTGGTTTCCAAGGAAACTCAAGTTGCGCTGGGCCGCCGCAGCCGCATGAATCTGACCACCGCGATCGCCCACTCCAACAATGCTTATTTCGAAGAACTCGGGCGCAAGCTTGGTTTTGAGAAAGTTTCCTACTACGCCCATGAATACGGCCTGGGCGAACTGGCCGGTTATGACATCCCCGGTGAGCAACTGGGCAGCTATCCCGACGAGGCGATTCCCGAAAAACTCGGCGGCGTGGGCAAAATGTGTTCTTACGGCGAAGGCGTTTCCATGACGCCCTTGCAGTTGGGCGCGATGGTTTCGGCCATTGCCAACGGCGGCACGCTCTACTATCTCCAGCATCCGACAACTCCCGAAGAAGTCGCGAGCTTTCAGCCGCGCATCAAGCGGCAACTCGACATCGCTCCGTTGATTCCTGAACTTTCTGATGGCATGGCAGGAGCAGTGCAATACGGTACGGCCCGCAGCTTGCGCCTCAATTTCAACGAGGAGGAGATTTTAGGCAAGACGGGAACTTGTTCTCACGATGGAACGCGCTTCGGCTGGTTTGCTTCATATGCCAACACCAGCGTAGGGCGAGTGGTGGTAGTCGTCTTCCTCGAAGGCGGACGTCCCACCTTCGGCCCCAAGGCGGCAGAAATTGCCGGACGCATGTATCGCAACATGTATGACCACAATTTTTTCATTGCCACCCACGGCTTGCCATCTGACTCCGCTGCGATGAAGACGGTCAGCACAACCCCGTAAGGGCGATCGCAACTATTCTCCTGGAGACGTAGCTTTGGCTACGTCTCCTTTTTCTTTGCAGCTTTTCGTGCGGGTACCACGAGTTCCCTTGGCTCGCCCGAAATTTCTTATTGACTTCTAATACGACAAAAACGGGCACTGCCGATATGTTCTCCAGCAGGTCTGGTGGAAGAACTCCGCCCTGATCTGCGCCTGTTTGCATTCGAGAGGGAAATACGCCAAGCTCGATTTTGCATCGAATCTACGAATACGGATTGATAGCGCTTTCGATCGCACTGGCGCTGTTAGGAGCGTATGCTGCGGCCGATCCAGCGACCCGTAGCAGCGTCATCCATACGCTTTCGTGGTTCCGTTTCCGGTGGCGCAGAGCACGGACAATCGAAAAGCGTGATGAACTCTCCTTTACCGATCTGGCGAATGCAGCGCCCGCAATCCTATGGACCGCTCAGCCCGACGGTTCGGTCGATTTCATCAGCGACACGCTATATCAATTTACTGGCATTTCGCGGGAACACGCTTTGGGCTGGGGTTGGGCCGATGCAGTCCATCCTGACGATGTAGCGGTGTGCAAGTCAAAGTGGGAACATTCCGTCCGCGTCGGAGAACCACTCGAAGTTGAATACCGGCTTCGCGGATCAGACGGAAGCAGTCGCTGGTTCCTGGTAAAAGGCAACCCGGTGCGCGATCAGCACGGGACGATCGCTCGATGGATCGGTACCTGCCTGGACATTGAGGAACAACGGCACCACCAGCAAATCCTCGAGCAACAAATCAAGGAGCGCACCGAGGAACTGGGAGAGGCCAACACGCGATTGCAGGAAGAAATGTGGGAAAAGGACCTGGCTCGCCGCAAGTTCGATGAGCAGAACGAGAAAATGTTGGAGGATCTGACCGCGCGCTCTCAGCGGGCAACATTATTAGCCCAGATGGGGGAGCTCCTGCAAAGCTGCATGAGCAACGACGAGGTATTCGCCGCGGCGCTGGGCTTCGCTCCGAAGATCTTTCCCACCCGACGCGGTTTCATCGCCTTGCTCAATGCCGGGCGAGACTTGGCGGAGATCGCGGGCCAGTGGCATGACTGCGAGCCCCGCGTCGCGTTTGAGCCAAATTCCTGTTGGGCGCTGCGAACCGGGAAGCCCCACCTGGTAGTTGCCGGAGATACAACCGCGCCTTGTGCGCACGCCATTGGGGTGAAGAATACTTATCTCTGCGTTCCGATCCTTGCGCAAGGCGAGGCGCTGGGCATCCTGCACTTTCAGGCCACCGAAGAAAATCCTACCCTGGTTGACTCGGAATTGTCGCTCAAGACAACCTTTGCCGGGCAGGTGGGATTGTCGGTAGCCAATATCAGGCTGCGGGAAGCGTTGCGCACGCAATCCATCAAGGATCCGTTAACCGGCCTCTACAACCGCCGCTATCTGGAGGAAACGATGGAGAGAGAAACCCGGCGAGCGGTGCGGGCCGAGCAGGGCCTGGGGGTGCTGATGCTGGACCTGGATCATTTCAAAAAGTTTAACGATACGCACGGGCACGACGCTGGAGATACCGTGCTGCGCGAGACTGCGTCTTTCCTGTTGAAAAGCGTTCGCGCCGAGGACATTGTCTGCCGCTTCGGCGGGGAGGAGTTCGTTGTCATTCTGCCAGTGGCGGACTTGAAAGTTACGCAGGCGCGCGCCGAACGCATTCGCACTAGACTACGTGAGTTGACCGTGATGCATCAGGGACAGTCACTCGGAATGGTCACTGTGTCAGTCGGTGTGGCAGAACTTCCGCAACACGGAGCCTCCGCCAAAGAACTGCTGGAAGCCGCCGATGCGGCGCTTTACCAGGCGAAAAGGGAAGGCAGAGACCGGGTAGCAGTAGCGGAGGCGCCGGTGGAAGTAGAAGCGAAACTCACCTAGCGCATTCTGTAGCGCTGGCATCCTGCCGGCTGCCGCGAGGGCATCTTGCCCTCTCAGCGTGGGAGCGAGACCCTCCCGCGACAGCCGCCGAGACGGCGGCGCTACAACAACAAAACGCCCAGCCGTCAGGCTGGGCGTGATCGTTTAAAATTTGTAAACGCGGGTGCTTAGCTGCGCTGTCCGCGGCCTTTGCTCTCGTCGCTGGCGATAACTCCGTCTTTGATGTGAATTACGCGGTGGGCATACTCCGCGATGTCGCCTTCATGTGTGACCAGAATGATCGTGTTGCCTTCGGCATGCAGCCGATCAAACAGCGCCATAATTTCCACGCCAGTTTGCGAATCCAGGTTGCCGGTGGGTTCGTCTGCAAGAATGATTGACGGCTTGTTCACCAGGGCACGCGCGATGGCGACGCGCTGTCGTTGACCACCAGAAAGTTCATTCGGCTTATGGCTCATGCGTGCTTCCATGCCCACAGCCGTCAGCGCACCCTTGGCGCGTTCGATGCGCTCTTCGGTAGGTATGCCGGCATAGATCAAGGGTAGTTCGACGTTGTGCAGCGCCGTTGCGCGGGCCAACAGGTTGAAGGTCTGGAAGACGAATCCGATTTCCTTGTTGCGGATGTGCGCCAATTCGTCGTCATCCAGTTCACTGACCAGTTGGCTGTTCAGCCAATACTTTCCTTGGGATGGCGTATCCAGGCAGCCGATCAGGTTCATCAGCGTCGACTTGCCGGAACCCGATGGCCCCATGATGGCGACATATTCGTTGCGCTGGATTCGCAGATTGACTCCACGCAGCGCATGTACCTGCTGCTCCGATCCCATGTCGTAAGTCTTCCAAAGATCCTCAGCCGCAATCATGCAGGATTCCGGCGGCGCTAGATTGGCGGTATTGGGCATACTGATGACTTCTGCGGTTGCCATGTTTTTCTCCTGGTCCGGTGCCACTGACCTCTCCCGATCTTTGGATTCGGTACTTTCTTGTATCAGGCTCCGTTTTCTAAACCCCTGGATTCGAGACCTCTTCCGGCTTTCCCTTTGGACGTTTCAAGCCTGTTAAGGTTATGACCCTTCATCCTCTTTCTTGGGGACGCTGTTGTCGATCTTGACGCTGCTTCCGGGTCGCAACGTCCGCAAGACCTTATAACTCCCGGTAATCACTTCGTCCCCTTCTTTCAACCCGTCGAGCACCTCAATATCGGTTGTGCCGGTAATTCCCGTTGTCACTGGAACGAATAGAGCTTTCTTGTTGCGGATGACGAAAACTCCCTGCATGTCATCCTCTTTCTTTCCCTTGGATGCGGCTTCTTTGGGTACAGGCGCCGCGGCATGCACCGAGCCGGGCGCATTATTCTGCTGATCGATCTGTGCTTTCATGCGCAAAGTCAACGCCTGAATTGGCACAGCCAACGCACTGTTCCGAGTTGCGGTGGTAATTTTCGCAGTCGTGGAAAGTCCTGGACGCAAGTCGAGCGGTGCGTCCTGCACGTTCACGACAACCTTGAAATCTTTTGCCTCTTCGCTGGCGGTCGCCTGCTGCGAGGTGGAAACTCCGCTGGAGCGAACAATTGCGTTATCGCCAATCTCAGAAACTGTCCCGTGAAAAATTTTTCTGGGAATCGCGTCGATAGTTACCTCGGCAGGCTGCCCCAGGTGCACATTCACGATGTCGGTTTCATCCACCATAACTTCGGCGGTGATAATCGACATGTCGGCAATCGTCATCAACGTGCTGCCCGGCGCGTTCTGAATGCCCATCACCACGGTCTCGCCCTCGCGCACGGGCAAGTTCGTGACTACCCCGTCGTAAGGTGCAATGTAGCTGGTCTTCTGCAACACATCAGTCACGCGCGTCAAATTGGCGCGGCCTTGAGTGATGTGTTTGTCCGCAGAATCCTTTTGTGCCTTGGCCTGCGCGACTCGAGCCTGTGCTTGAACTAAGCCTGCATCGGCCGTAGCCCAGGCATTCTTGCGGCTGTCGAAATCAGATCTGGAAATCAGGCCATCTTTGAAGAGGCTTTGCGCGCGATCCCAATCCAGCTTATTGCGGTCATAGTCTGCCTGGGCGCGCAGCATGTCGGCCTGAGATGTCTTCAGCGCGGCGTCGGCCGCGAGAGCGTCGGTCTCTGCCGCCTGCAACGAGGCCTCATTGGCATTCACGTCTGCAGAGGACTGAACGTTTTCCAGTTGTGCCAGCAATTGACCCTTCTTTACACGATCGCCCTCTTTGACATACAGGTGGGTGATCTTGCCGAAAGCGTTAGCGCCTACGTTGACGTAGGTCTTCGGTTTAATCTCACCGGAGGCGCTCACGACCGTTGCGAGATCCTGCCGTTGCACCTTCCCGGTCTGCACGGTCGCTACATTTTTACTGCTCCGATAAACGGTAAACCCGACAATGATTGCGAGCAGAATTGCAACGCCCGCGCCAATTGCAATTTTTTTCCAAGTCTTCATGATGCCCGTCGATATCCGGGTGATTAATCTCCCATGGAGGACCAAGTCCTGCCGCCACCTCGGCTTGCGAGGACAAGGCCTCCGACGCACGATTGGAGTGACGGACGCACACTATCTGTTACGATCCTGGCGCCGAAAAAGTTCCGCTTCAGCAGGAAGCAGGAGAAGAAGATAGAAGTGCTCGAGACCCGTTACGCGTGGGAGTGATAGTTTACTGCCCCGGAACTGTACATTATAGCCCCGCAACCCCTGGGTTTTGCACTACAGATTTCGTATACGCCCGGGCAACTCGGGGCGCTCCCGCCAGGTTCTAACGTAGACGGTTGCGCTGTTTTAATTGGTTCACCGGGCACGACTTAACCTTGCTTTCAAACGACAAACAGGCCTAAAATAGGCAGACCAGTTGTTGGCAGGAGTCCCTCTCATGTTCCGGGTAGTTTCTTTTCAAGCTGTTCTTCGAATTCTGTTCGTATGTGTGGGCCTTTTGGCTTCTGGCGCAGTCGCCCAAGACCAGTCGGCCCAGAAGCCTGCCGACAAACCAGCCAACGACGCTACCAGTTCCACACCGGCACAGCCTGCGTCGGAACCGTCCACCGCGCAAACGCAGCCGGCGCAGGAAAAGCCCGCGCCCGAGGCCACCGATCCTCTCAAGCGTCCTGCCGATGCGAAACAGAGAAAGAAGAATGAGCGGGCTCTGAAACAGGAATTGAGCCGTCCTTACAAGAAGTGGCTGGAAGAGGACGTCGTCTGGATCATCACCGACGAAGAGCGGGCAGCTTTCAAGCAACTCTCGAACGATGAGGAGCGCGATAATTTTATTGAGGCCTTCTGGCAACGCCGCGACCCCACTCCCGACACCGAAGAAAATGAATATAAGGAAGAGCACTACCAGCGCATCGCGTACGCTAACGAGCATTTCGCAGCTGGAGTGCCGGGATGGAAGACCGATCGCGGACGCATGTACATTGTTTTTGGCAAGCCCGATGAAATCGAGTCGCATCCCTCGGGCGGAAGTTATGAGCGTCCCATCGAGGAGGGTGGCGGCGAAACCTCGACCTTCCCCTTTGAAGATTGGCGGTACCGCTATCTTGAGGGTATTGGGCAGGAAGTGATAATCGAGTTCGTCGATACGTGCATGTGCGGCGAGTACCACATGACCATGGATCGCTCCGAAAAAGACGCTCTGCTCATGACGCCGAACGCGGGACTCACACTCTACGAACAGATGGGAATGGCGAGTAAAGGACAGCGTTTCACCGGCACCGGAATTGAACGACTGGGCCAGGGGCCGAACAGTTCCGAGTTGCAGACCAAGGAATTCGATCGCCTCGAGCAATTTGCCAAACTACAGGCGGCTCCGAAAGTGAAGTTCGCGGATCTCGAAGAAGAAGTCAACTCGAAGGTGATCCTCAATCCGATGCCCTTTGATGTGCGCGCCGACTTCGTGAAGGTCACCAGCGACACCGTGCTCGTGCCCATCGCCATTCAGATGAAGAACCGCGACATCACCTTTGTCAACAAGGACGGCGTTCAGCGCGGGACGGTTAACATCTTCGGTCGCTTGACCACGCTGACGGGCAAAGTTGTGCAGACGTTCGAAGACACGGTGCAGGTGGATGTTCCCGCGGAGTTGCTGCCCCGCACGGCGGAGAACTCAGAGCTCTACACCAAGGCCTTGCCTCTGCGCCCGGGTCTCTATAAGCTCTACGTCGCAGTGAAGGATGTGAACGGCGACCGCAAAGGCATTTGGAGCCGCAGCATCAAAGTTCCCGAGTTCTCGGATGACAAGCTCTCGACTTCAAGCCTGGTGGTGGCCGACGTAATGGAACCGGTTCCTACTAAGGACATTGGTACGGGCAATTTCGTGATTGGCACAACTAAGGTTCGTCCTCGAGTGGCCCCGGCCGACGGCAAGCCGGCCGTATTCCGCAGGGACAAAGATCCTAAGCTGAATTTCTGGATGCAGGTCTATAATCTTGGGGTGGATGAGAAGACGCACAAGCCTTCCGCCACGTTCGAATACGACATCACCAATCTTGCAACGAACAAGCAGGTGATACAGAAAACCGAAAGCACCGATAGCATGGGCAACATTGGCGAGCAAGTCACACTGCAGAAATCGATCGTCGCCGCCAATCTGCAGCCGGGAACATATAAGATCGAAATCAAAGTGAACGACAATATTTCGAAGCAAACCGTGAATCCGTCGGCGCTTTTTGCTGTACAGTAACGACAAACTCCCTGCGGTTCCCCCCGAGGGGGTGGGGCTGATTGAAACTACAAAAGCTCGGAACCTGGGCAATCCTGGTGGGCGTGTCGCTTCCTTTGTGGGCTGCAGAGCAGCCGGGAGCGATCTCGGGGTACGTTCGCAATAACTCCGGCATTCCGCAGATGGGCGCCGTCGTGGAGATTCTCGGCGCGGCCAATCGTACTCTGACCGTCTTCACCGACGGTGCAGGATACTACACGGCGACGGGCTTGCTGCCTGGCCTCTATACCCTCAAAGTCACGGCGCCTTCCTTCCTGCCGGCACTGCGCGAGAAAGTCGGACTTCACTCGGGCGCCCGGCTCAACGTTAACGTTACGCTCAGTACGCTGCTGGGTGTGATGCAGCTCGGAGCCGCACGACCCCTTCCCGATGAGGATGACTGGAAGTGGACGTTGCGTTCGGTGGCGAACCGTCCTATCCTGCGTGTTTTTGACGATCCAGCCTCCAGCGTTCAGTCGCCGGAAGACAAGCAGAGCCATGAGTTGAGCGGAACGGTCTCGTTCCTCGCTGGTTCGGCCGCGGGCGGTTATGGCACCGGATCGGACATGAGCACCGGGTTTACTCTGGAACGCTCGATCTTTTCCGCGGGGCATCTTTCCTTCAGCGGAGACATTGGTTACGGAACCGATGTTCTGCCTGGCGGGGTGCTGCGTACTACTTATTCACACCATCTAGCGGATGGCTCTACGCCTACGTTAGGGCTGACTGCGCGCCGTTTCTCTCCGTCAGACCCAGCTCTGCACAACGCAGCGCTGCAAGCGCTGGACCTTTCTACGGGTGACGATTTCACGGTTGCAGATGTTCTGGAGTTAAAAGTTGGCAGCGATGTTCAGAGCATCCAGTTCCTGGGCCATGCGACCGCTTTTCGTCCTTACGGTACAGCGGATCTTCACATCTCACCCAATACGATCCTGGAATACCAGTACGCCACGTCCCGCCCCGACCTGCGCATTGAGAAGGGTTTTGATTCTGCTCCGGCGGACTTGAGCGAATCGAATCCGCGGGTAAGTCTGCTGAATTTCGCTCCCAAGATGGAGAACGCGCATCATCAGGAAGTGAGCCTGTCGCGGCGTGCCGGCAAGACGAATATTCAAGTTGCCGCATATTCTGATCGCGTGGTCGATCCGGCTCTTCTAGGCACGGGCGCAGCCACCGCCGTTGGCGGTTTTATTCTTCCCGATGTCTCCTCCGGCACGTTCAGTTACACCGGCAACACTCTCGACACCAATGGCCTCCGGCTTGTGCTGCAGCGCAAGTTCTCCAACGACCTCACGGCTACTGTCGACTACGCCTTCGGTGGCGTCGTAGATCTCTCCCGGCCGGACGTGTCTTTGCAGCAAGCGCAGCAATACCTCACCACGCAGCGCCGCCACGCCGTCGCCGGCAAGTTAAGTGGGACAACGCCGTATACCCACACTCGCTGGATCGCGTCTTACCGCTGGGTGAACGGCGAAGCCATCACACCTGTCGATATGTTCAATGCTTCTCCCGGACAAAGCGATCCTTTCCTGAACATCTTCATCCGCCAGCCCATTCCCAGCCTGGGCGGCCACGTGGAAGCGATCATTGACGTTCGGAACCTGTTGGCGCAAGGCTACGTTCCAGTCCTAGGGCAGGATGGCCAGACGGTCTATCTGGTACAATCCGCTCGTTCCGTTCGTGGAGGGGTTGCCTTTACGTTCTAGGCCGTTTTGTGAGCTGTATAGCACGCGAATAAGCAATTGTTTAAAGTTTCCGCACCCTTGCATCGAGAAAACCGATAGTCGCGTACCGTCCCTGGCAGCAATTTCACGCACGACATACCGTTTTTCATAATTTCAATACAGTAAAGTCCCTATTTTTGTATCTCAATGCTGTCTATTGCATTTGTAAGTTATTGAAATACATATGCATTAGACAATGTCACGATGTGGCTGGAAAAATGCCTAGCTAGGCCTACATTGAACAGCTTGCTTGGGGAGCTTCTCGTAGCTCAAAAATCACATATCCCAGAGGGGTGGCCATGGAGACGAATATGCGGCGTTGGGTTGGTCTGATTTTTGCAACCATGTTGGTTGCGGTTAGCGCGTACAGCCAAACATTCCGCGGTGCGATCAACGGCACCGTGAGCGATCCGTCGGGTGCGGTAGTGGCCGGAGCCAACGTGAAGGCGACAAACGCGGGGACCGGAGTGAGTCTCAACACCGTCACAACCAGCGACGGACAGTTTGCCTTTCAGGATTTGCCTCTCGGGACCTACAAGATTGAAGTTTCGGCGGCTGGGTTTCGCGCAGCCTTAATCGATAATGTCACCGTTACAGCGGGAGGCGCCTACACGTTGCCGGTGAAACTTACGCCAGGGGCGGCTGGCACCACAGTGGTGGAAGTGTCAGCCGCTGCCCTGTCGCTTGATACCACGACCGCGACGCAGGACAACACAATTCCCACGCAGGCCATTGCCGACGTCCCAATGAACGGGAGAGATTTCTCGCAATTCATCGCGGTTCAGCCCGGTTACGGAGGCTACTCCGTGGGCGGTTTTGGGTCGCTGAACGGTACGCGGGCCAACCAAATGAATTGGCAGATCGACGGCGTCGACAATAATGATTTTTGGCATAACATCCCCGCAGTCAACCAAGGAGGAGTCTCAGGAATTGCTGGTGTCGTGATGCCCTTGGATGCAATTGATGAGTTTTCCGCGCAAACTCAATCCAACGCCGAAGGCGGACGCAACGCCGGTGGCATCGTCAACGTCGTACTTAAGGCAGGCACGAACCAGTTGCATGGTTCGGCTTATTACTTCAATCGCAATGAGGCGTTTGGAGCTGCCTCGCCTTTCACGCCAGTCGGCGTGAAAAAGCCAGAACTGCGCAATGAGAACTACGGATTTACCGTGGGCGGGCCGATTATTAAGGACAAAGCATTCTGGTTTGTTGGTTTTGAGAAGCAGCAGTACATCATTGGCTTGTCTGGCGTTGCCACCGAGCCCTCGATCGCATATCAAAACAACGCATTAGCATTATTGTCGGCAGCAGGAATTCCGGAAAGTCCCATTTCAAAACAACTGATCGCAAACCTCTGGCCCAGTACCATCAACAATCTGCCGGCGACGATCGGGAATTTTTTTAGCCCCGTTGCATCCACCGGCTACAGCTACAATGGCGTGATCAAACTGGATTACAACTTTAGTGAAAAGCACCACCTGTCAGGTCGCTGGTTTGGTGGACAGGGAAGCCAGACCGCTCCTCTCGGCGGCAGTCCCGCGCTAGCGACCGCAAGCTCGAACTTGTCGTATTACTTCGAGAAAGCTCCAATTCATGTTTACAACTACGCTCTGACGCTGAATTCTGTGCTGACGCCGAGGATGACCAACCAGATTCTCTTCGGGGTGAACTACTTTAACCAGACGTTTAACGATGCGAAGCACAGCTTCGACACTCACTCCTACGGCCTGTTCCTGAGCCCTGACACTCTGATCCATGGACAGCCGATACTAGGCGCCCCCAACCTTACAATCGGAGGCTTCGAACAGGTAGGAATCACGCCTCCTGAGGGGCGAAACGACATTACAGGCATGCTGGCAGACATCGTTTCTTATACGGTTGGCAAGCACCAAGTCCGGTTCGGAGCTGAAATACGCCAAGGGCATGTGGACGAATTTTATTTTCGCCACTCCTTGGGAAGCTTTAATTTCGATGGATCTCAAGGCCCTTGGGCCGGCAGTTGCGCTGCTAATGACCAGGTCTGCGCCAACACCATTGCTCTGGCCGATTTCCTTGCCGGCGATGTCGAAAGCTCGTCAATCGCCGTTGGAAATGCGGAGCGCAAAGTTGTCGTCAACGGGGTTGACTTCTTTGGTCAAGACTCCTGGCAAGTTACGCGCAGGCTAAACGTGAATCTCGGACTGCGCTGGGACTACTATGGCCCGCTGCACAATGGCAGCAAGGACCTGGCAGTGTTTGTTCCTGGCAAAGGCATGGTGGTGCAGGGCAATGGCATCAGTTCGGTCTTCCCATCTGACCGGAATAATGTCGCACCCCGCTTTGGTTTTGCCTACCAGCCGACGCAGAAGGAAGATTTGGTGGTCCGCGGCGGCATCGGGGTGTTTTACGACCAAATCAATATGAATCCGTTCCTCGATTATCGTCCTACCAATGGCGGCTCGGACGGGCTCGAGGATAACCCAGCCGGACCCTCGCCCGTTTCGGTTTACAACTCAAATACGGCGGGCCAAAGTTCGTACCGCTGGCAACCCAATACCTATATTTTCCCCGGCGTTGCAACCTGCGTTTCTGGAAACAATGTCGCTAATCCCACCGACTGTCTCAACCCCGCTACCGGTTTGCCGCTGGACTTCAGCGTCTTTTCGGTCAACCAAAACTTCAGGACGCCGTACTTCTATAACTACAACCTGAATGTGCAGAAGAGCCTCGGCAATGCGGCGGTGGCGCAAGTGGGCTACGTAGGCAGCACGGCTCGGAAGCTGTCGGTCATGTTGGACGTTAACCAAATTCCCGGCACGCTCACCGATGGCAACTTCGCAGCACAGTATCCGAATTTCTCCTGCTCGAGTTGCTCCATCAACCAACTCAACAGCGTGGGAACATCCAACTACAATGCGCTGCAAGCGACCCTGCGCATGCGGGCATGGCACGGATTCACCTCGCAGTTTGCCTATACCTGGGCGCACGAACTGGATGAAGTCAGCGAATATCGTGGGCCTCTGCCGCTGGACAGCAATTCCCTCAAGGCCGAGTATGGCAACGGCGATTTCGACACGCGACAGAATCTGTCGACCTTTTTCACCTGGGATATCCCGGGCTCTTCCCACGGTCCGCGAATCCTGACCCACGGCTGGCAAGTCTCAGGCCTGATGACCTTCCATGGCGGTCAGCCTCTGAGCGAGATTCGGCCGGGATTGAATCAGATTGCCAACCCGTTTGCGGGCGTGTCGCACGCATTCTCTAAGAGTGGCGTGACTTGGTACAACCCCGCGGCATATTGTTCACCTTCGCCCACGTGCCTGCCCAATACGCTGCTGGGTACGGTGCGACGAAACGCAATTTATGGGCCGGGCTTTTCCGATGTGGACCTTTCGGTCTTCAAAAACATCGCGGTGACCGAACGGGTTAAGATCCAGCTTCGGGCCGAGATGTTTAATCTCTTCAACCGAATCAACCTGGCTTCGGGCCCGGGCTCCACCAGCGGCGGTATCGATAGCGACACCATCGGTGACTTCAACGGAGCTCCCGGTATCGGCCCTGGCGAAGCCTTCAATCTGCAACTCGCGGCGAAGATCATCTTCTAATCTCTTGGTTTCAACCTCGGCCCCTGCCGTTCCCGGCAGGGGCTTTTTTGTTGGCATTGATTTTTCGGTCAGAATAATTCGACGAATTCGCGACTTGGCAGGGTTTTAAGGGAGTCGGGTCGGAAGGGCACCGGTTCAGCACATTTATTCCGACTGCTGGAATTCCATGTTCTCATCGACCGAGAGCTGTGCGGGCGCGCCGGCGGTGTTGTCCCCGGTGCGGGTGGCGATTACGCGAAAGCCACTGGAACTTATCTCGATCTCGTAGCTGTAAGGAGGACGCTGTCTGCGCAGGGTAATGTAGTTTCCCGAGACCAGATCGTCGAAAGAGCCATATCTGGCCTCGGTGGCGAAGTACCGACGTTCAGCGCTGGCGATGCTGACCAGATCGCTCCTCACGCCACTGATGTTGATGGCGGCCTGTGGCGAGTTCGCCCCAGCCGCTGCCGAGGTGCTCTGCATCTGGTTGGAATAAATGTACATACCAACGCCCATTACGATAATGACGCTCAGGAATCCAAAGAGGCGGCTCATGCGTTTCTCCCAGAAGGCAATTGCAACCCGAAACGAGGTTGCCGACAAGTAACCAGAGTTCAGCGACCTGCTTAGGGCGGACGGCCTCGCCGACTCGAAGATCCGGTTCGAATGCAGTTTCTTAATTCAGATTTCACATCCCATTAACCTTGGCGTCATAAACGCGACGGATAATCGACAACATGGACTGCCTGTATGCTCTCGGCGCACGACAACGAAACCTGGTGATGAAGAACGAGGAAGAGTGGAATCTTTACGAATCCGCCTTGATCCTGTCGCTTGATCCCGAAAGCGGCGACGTGCGTACCTGCGTGGAGTACAACAGTCCTCTCGCGGCACGAGCGCATGAGCACTCCTCCATCGTATTCAAAGCCGGAACGATCGTAGGTAACACGCTGTACGCTTGCACTGGCACCGAATTGCTGATTTTCAATCTGCCTGATTTCCATCAGATTGGTTATGTTTCGCTGCCCGCCCTGAATGATGTCCATCACGTCACTCCGACGTCGGATGGCAATCTCCTCATTGCCAACACTGGACTCGATATGGTCATCAAGTGCAACCCGCAAGGCGAAGTGTTATTGGAATGGTCGGTGCTCGATGACGACCCATGGGCGCGCTTCTCTCGGGACATCGATTATCGGAAGGTGGACAGCACCAAGCCGCATCAATCGCATCCCAATTTCGTGTTCGAACTCAACGGCGAGGCCTGGGTCACGCGCTTTAAGCAGCGCGACGCCATCTGTCTTGAGGATCGCAGCAAGCGAATTGATATCGCAGTAGAGTCACCGCATGACGGTTTGATTTGCGGAGACCAAATTTATTTCACTACTGTCGACGGCCGGATCGTGATTGCCAATACCCGCACCCTACAGGTGGACGAAATCGTCGACCTGAAGCAGATCAATGGTGGTGACAATCTTTTGGGATGGTGCCGCGGCGTGCTGCCGCTGGATGAACGACGGGTCTGGGTTGGATTCACCCGAGTTCGCAAAACCAAAATCCACGAAAATATCCTGTGGGTCAAGCATGCCCTTCGTCCTGGGATGAAGGAAAAGCCCACGCACATCGCGCTCTACGACATTGTCGATCGGCGGTGTTTACGGGAGATCGATCTGGAACCATATGGCATGAATATAATCTTCAGCGTTCTGCCGGCGGTTCCGCTCTGCTCTGAGGAACTCACAACCGCTTACAACAGATTGGCATCTCGTTGGCCGAATCGCCGGTTCGCAAATCAGGAACCTATCCCGGCGCAGGGCTAAGGTCTACTTTCTCCTGCTTGTCGCGGCTGCTATTGGTGAACTCTGTCTCCGACGAGGATCGGAGTAAACTACTCAATACCAAATCAGAGAGAGCGCGCCGATGACAGAAGCGGAGTTGAAGAAGCACCTGGATGAAGCAGAAAGAAGCCCGAAAGAAATTGCGGCCGCCGTTTCCGGTTTGACCGAACAGATACTACGTTACAAGCCTTCCCCTGAAAAATGGTGCGTGCTGGAAGTCCTGGGTCATCTGGCAGACGTCGAAATTATCTATGGATACCGTCTGCGACAGATGCTGGCGGATACAAAGCCCGTGATCGCGCCAATTGACCAAGGCGCATGGGCCCGCAATCTGAACTACATGGATTGCCGCCCCTCGGAATTGGTCGCATTCTACGGGTTGGGACGCCACCACAACCTACGGTTGCTGCGAAGTCTCAAGCCGTCAGACCTTTCCAAGTCGGCCTTTCACCCGGAAATACAAGGCGAAGTCACCGTTGGTGACCTAGTCGAGCGGATGGCAGGACACGGCGCGTCGCACCTGCAGCAAATTGAAAAATTGAAGACGGCAGCAGCCCGCCGATGATGACAGTTTGCTGCAAGTCGTACCTTGGGGTCAGTCCCTATTCAATCTCGATTTACATTAGCATGCTAACTCTGCAGTCGAGCTGCGGCCAGTTATTGAGTGACCGGTATGATTGCCAACAAGAGCATCGAAACGCCACATGCAATGACTCCGTTCGAGCAAGCGTCTTCGGCGCTGACGGAGTCTCTCTTCGACGACGCTTTCTATTGGGCGATCACCGAAGATTGCGGGAATGATCTCGCGGCGCGCAAGCGTGCCCTGAATCTTTACTTTCAATACTCGCTGGAGGAAGCAGGTCGAACCGGCCGCTGCGTGCTTGCTCCAGACCCCAACCTTGGGGCTGCAGCTTGGTTACTGCCGCGGACTCCCGCGGTCGATGCGGCAGAGTCAGCCGCGAAGTCGGAGTACCTTGCTTCAGCCCTCGGGCCGCGGGGGAGGGAGAATTACTACCGCATCGTACGTTATATGGCGCCCTTGGCTGCGCGCGTTGTTCCCCCTGACTCTTGGTATCTGTCGATCGTCGGTATTCTGCCCTCCGCCCAAGGTCGCGGCCTCGGTGCGAAGCTGTTGGCGGGAACCTTGGCGGAAGCGTCCCGCGCCCATGTGACGTGCTATTTAGAGACTTTTACCCCGCGAAACCTGAAATTCTACGAACGACTAGGGTTTCGCAAGGTCGCGGAGCACCTCGAGCCGACGACCAACAAAGAGTATGTCGTCATGCGAAAAGAGGCTTAGGAAGCGATTTTCGTGGGTTCAAGGGTTGTTTCCCCGCCTGCCGGCCTACGCCTTTCGTCACCTCGTCCCCCGATTACGCCGATGTTACCCTCTTCTCGTAATCGCCTTCCTAATAGCTCTGTACCGGAGATCTTGATGCGCGGCACTTTATTGGCGAAAGCTCGTTCCATAAAACTCGGCGCCATTCTAGCTCTCAGTCTATGTTTGTCATTTCCGCTTTATGCGCACCATCTTAAGCAGGGCGAGACCAACAACCTCCCGGTAACGACTACGTCGCCTCAAGCCCGGGAGCTTTACCGGAAGGGAATGGTCGACTACGAAAATCTCTACCTGGAGCGCTGCAACGACGACTGGCGTGCGGCCGTCAAAGAAGATCCCAATCTCGCGGTCGCTTGGGCGTGGATCGCTTTTAACAGCGATAATCCACAGGAAGTAAGTCAGGCTCGCGTCAAAGCGAAGGAACTCGCGCCCAAAGTTACGCCCGGCGAGCGGTTGATGATCGCCTGGATTTCCAAAGTGCAGGAAGGCGACTTCTTGGGCGGCATCACCGCTATGAACGACATGCTGGAGATGTATCCCCACGACAAGCACTTGTTCTATCTTGCGGGCAACTGGCTCATGGGAGAAAACGGCAACGACCAGGCGCAACGGCTGTTTGAAAAGGCCCTCGCCATCGACAAGAACTTTCCCGCCGCGCTGAACGACCTTGCCTACGTCGACGCCCGCAACCGGCAATTTTCCAAGGCGTTTGCCGCCATGGACCGCTACGTAGCTCTGCTTCCCCAAGAGCCCAACCCGCAGGATTCCTACGGAGAATTGTTGCGCATGGCAGGGAACTTTGAGGGCTCGCTCACGCACTATCGCGCCGCACTGAAGATTGATCCGGACTTCGTCACCTCGCAGCTCGGCCTCGGCGATACGTACGCTCTGATGGGCAATCAGGAGCAGGCGCGGGCTGAATATGACAAGGCCATCCGCTTCGCGCACAACGAAGCGGACCGCCTGACCTACGGCATGCAGAGGGCAATGACTTTCGT
The DNA here is from genome assembly GCA_937879855.1 of uncultured Acidobacteriaceae bacterium. Lineage (GTDB taxonomy): Bacteria > Acidobacteriota > Terriglobia > Terriglobales > Acidobacteriaceae > Sulfotelmatobacter. The sequence goes on from CALFMO010000035.1 coordinate 74,079, forward strand.
GCGCGACGGCAATTTGACCGAGGCCGACAAGAGCCTGCAGGAAATCGCCGAGACCGCCCATGCCAAAGAGCAAGACCTGCAGGAAGCGAAGGCGTTCCGCCAAATGGCGGAATATCAGACGGACGACGCTGTTGCCTTGAAGGACCTGAGTCTGGCCGAGGAAGCGCTGACCCATCGCACAACGATCTCAGCCTCGGATCGCGACGAAGAGATGTCGCGCATCCTGCGCACCCGCGTCGTAAGAGCCTCCCGCGCAGGCGATCAGGCTCAGGCGGATAAGGCGCTGCAGCAACTTGAGACCATGGCCACCGGAAGCCGCAACCGCGTGATCCAGAGTTCCTGGCAAGGCGCGGCTGGTACGCTGCTCATAGACCAGAAGAAATATCAGGATGCCATTGCCCACTTGGAAGAGGATCAGGACAATCCTTTCACCATGGAATTACTGGTGCAGGCCTACTACCAGACCGGACAAACCGATAAGCTGCACGAACTGGAAGCCAAACTCCGCGGCACCAACGTGCCCACTATGGAGCAGGCCGTGGTAGTCCCGGCAGTGCGCGCCAAGCGGCCCATCATCTAGTTCCCACTTTGGATTTCGGGGCTCCCAGAGGAGCCCGGAATATCTCGTCCGAATTCATTGGCTTGGTGTACAGTAGGTGGGCATTTCGCCCCTATGAAGATTGACACGGAGCGCCGCGCCGGAACACGAATCCCCGCCCAGGTTTCCACCCGCGTGCGCACGGCTGAGGGCTCGGACCAGACCGCGCAGACTCGCGACGTCAGCGCCAATGGAGTCTTCCTATATACCAAGTCCCGCATGGAAAAGGGAGCCGACGTCGAACTGGTATTAATCCTTCCTCCCGAACTCACCTCCGGGGAAAAGTGCTGGGTCTGCTGCCAAGCGACCATCGTGCGGGTGGAGGAAGAGGGATCAGAATTTGGGGTAGCGGCTCAGATCCGCCGCATGGATATTCTCCCCGAAGTCGCGATCTAAACTGACCGATCCGCCGCGGCCTATTTAACAATCAAGCCCGTTTTAGGACGTTTTTCTTAACTAATTTCCCGGAAACAGACTCCCAAGCTGGAACGCAGACTCGCAATTCGATTAACATGTGGGGGATCTGTAAAAAAAGGCTTCCCATTTGCACCGCGCGCCTGCAATAATGGCGGCCCAATAATTGCTCTGGCCAATTTCAGGTTCCGAGGTGGGCCCAGGTATGTTGATCGAAAAACTGGCGGCCGGCGTGGTGCAGGTACGCACGCCCATTGGTCCGCGATATGTAATGCCTTCATTCCGTCAGCGGGTATATTTGGTGTGGATGTTCCGCAACTTTCCCATTCTTCCTCACGCCGTGCTCAACAAACGGCAGCAGCGCATGATCGATCGTATGTGCAGCGAGCAGCGTTTTGCTTCCATGGCATACGCTGACGGAATGGACGAGGCGCCGGTGATTGGCACTATCGAGCATCGTCCTCCGATTGGAGCTGAGCAGCTGTCTTCTCGGCGTGCGGTAACACACGAGTCGGGGAGTCTGGCCGCGGAAGTTCGGCAGCGTTCGTAGCGTCTCGCGTTGAAAGCACGATGGCGTGCTAAGCACGTTTCGCCTCGTTGGCTCTTGCTTTCTGCTCAGCGTTGGATTTCGCCTCGGGAGAAGGCGGATCCACGTGAACTGGGGACGAAGCGGTTAGCCGCGCGAGTTCCCGGCGGACTCCGTCTTTGCTGCGAGCGCAGTTGGTTCTTTCACCTCTGGATATTCGTAAACCCCGCGTCCCGATTTTCGGCCCAGGCGTCCTGCCTTCACATACTGCACCAGTAGCGGCGCTGGCCGATATTTTTCTCCCAGCGATTTGTGCAGATATTCCAGGATGCTTAGCCGCGTATCGAGCCCCACTAAGTCGACCAACTCAAACGGCCCCATGGGATGATTTAGTCCGAGCTTGAGCGCCTTGTCTATGTCCGCTGCCGAAGCGATTCCTTCCTGCAGCATGTAGAACGCTTCGTTCCCAATCATTGCGTTGATGCGGCTGGTGATGAAGCCAGGCGACTCCTTGATCACCACAACTTCCTTGCCCATGCGCCGACCCACTTCGCCCACAGTGGACAGCGTGTCGTCGTCAGTCTCCAGCGCGCGAACCACTTCGAGCAGTTTCATTTTGTGCACCGGATTGAAGAAGTGCATGCCCACACATTTTTTAGCCCGGTAGGTAACGCTGGCGATTTCGGTAACGCTGAGGGATGAGGTATTCGAGGCCAGCATGGTCGTAGGCCGACAAATCTTGTCGAGCAGAGTGAAGATCTCGATCTTCGACTCCATCTCTTCGGGAACAGCTTCGATGACGAGATCGGCCTCGCGCGCGGCTTCTTCCACGGAGCCTGCGTACTCGACGCGACGGAACGCCACATCGGCGTCGGACGCAGACAACTTGCCCAATTCCACCGCTTTGTCGAGGTTTGTCCTAATTTCGCTTTGTGCCTTGCGCAGAGCCCCGGGCAGCAAATCTTCCAGGATGGTTCGATACTCGCCGAGCGCCGCGGCGTACGCGATGCCACGCCCCATGGTTCCGGCGCCGATCACTGCGATCGTCTGGATCTGGCTCACCTACTTGTCCGCCTTTTCCAGGTCAGCGATGGCTGAGTTCACAGCGACGACTGTAGTGCGCAAAGATTCCGCCAGCCGTTTTCGCTCCTCCGGGCTCATCCCGGGGATATAAATGCAAATCCGGCGCAAGGTCGCCGTGATGTCTTCCACATAATTCATCGCTCGGATCAGTTCACCGGTCACGACTGCCATGAGAGCTCCTCTTTCTAAATTTAGAACTGCTGATTTGGACCTGCTAATTCTTGACTCACGAAATAGTCCGGCGTGATGCCGGACCTTCTATTCTGGACGCGCTTACGAATTTAGTAAAGGCAGGCTGCGCGAGCCGTGGGATCAATCCTGCGTTTGCGGTCAGCGTCGTTGCGTTTTTCGGATACCGCAACAAGCAGACGTTCCAGTCTTTATTCACAATAATTTAGCGAGGCAAGCATATAATCCCAATCAATTCTTTTTATGGGGCGTTCAACGCGATCAGGAATCGAATAGGTATGGCAGACAACCCTTTAAAACGGTACATTTTCGCGAGCGATTTCGACCAGACGCTGACTTTCAACGATTCCGGCTACGTACTCGCCGAGTTAGTCGGAATTCCGACTGAGGAATTCGAGCGCAAAGCCAAGGGCATGGCCAAGATCAACTTGGTGCAGCAAGGCGCGGAGCTTGCATATTTATTGCTGCATGATCCTGAGTTCAAAGCCAAAGTTCGGAAAGAGCATCTCACCGAGGTAGGCAAGCGAATTCGCCTTAAGGGCGACATCAAGCTTCTGTACCAGCTGCTTGAGTCCGGCATAGACGAACACCAGTTCGATTTCTATGTTCTGTCGGCGGCGCCCGTGGAAGTGATTCAGTCGGCGCTCGAAAATATTGTTCCTCCCGACCATATTTTCGGCACCGAGTTTCGTTACAAGCCTTCGGGCGAGATCGATACCATCGTCCGCGCTACGGCCGGCTATGGCAAAGTCGCGGTGCTGAATCACCTGCTTCTGCAGCAGGTTGTCGGGCCCGATCACGTGATTTACACCGGCGACGGCAGTTCTGACATTCATGTGATGCTGCACATTAACTCGCGCGACGGGCTCACGATTGCTGTCTCGGAGTCGCCTGACGTTTCGCAAGTCGCGAAACGAACCGTGTTGAGCACTAGCGCCCTCGCGGTATTGGCACCGATTCTGGAGGAAGTGTTGGGCTGGGAACGCTACCGCATTCGCGGCTTTTTCGAGGCCAACGGAATGTTGATCCAGGAATGGCAGCGTGTTCGCACCGACTGGCTAACAGTGCGTCCTGCCGAACGAGTGGAAGAGGGAGAGCCTTCAGTGCCCAGACTGGCGAGTGCGAATTCCTGAGGACGAGCCTTTAATGCTGCGCGATCGAAATCTGATTCCGCTTTCGCATCAGCACCAGCATGCCTTGGCGTTGTGCGTTCGCATCGATCGAGCCTCGCCTATCGGCGATGCTGATCTGGCTGTCTGGCAAGCGGAGATCGCACAGTATTTTCAAACTGAAATACGAATTCATTTCGCGGCCGAAGAAAGCGTTTTGTTCCCGGCCGCAAGAAAGTTTCCGGCACTGTGCCCTCTTGTGGAGGAACTGCTTCTGGATCACTTCATGTTGCGCGAAAGTTTTGCCAAAGCCGAGGCGCACACCATGTCGACCGCCGATGTGGCCGCATTCGCTCAGCAGATGTCCGCACATATTCGCAAAGAAGAGCGCCAACTGTTTGAGCGCCTGCAGGAATTAATGAGTCAGGAAGAGCTCGGACTCGTGGGTAAAGGTCTGGATCAGGCGCTCAAAGACGCTGCTCAGGCATGCATCCTGCCAACCGAGACTACGCGGCTGCGCCCCGCAAAGTAAGGCCCCAATCCGATTCAATCGCGCCTTGAGATAGTCCGATCATCACGCGTCCAGCCGGTATCGAGTTTCGGCGAGTGCATACAACTTGCGCCATACCAGGCGATTGATAGTTACCACGGTCGCTGCCATCATCATGGTTGCTGCCAGCAGTAGGTCGAAGTTGCCCGCGTCGGTAGCCTGAGAAATCGTCGCTCCCAGCCCGGTCGTCGTATAGATGTGCCCCTTGAAGTGAAAATACTCGGCGACGATGCTCGCATTCCAGGCCCCGCCAGATGCGGTGACCATGCCGGTCACGAGGTAGGGAAAAATCCCCGGCAGTATTAGTTTTCTCCAGCGCTCGATCCCGCGCAACCGGAAGACGGAGCAGCACTCCTTCAAATCCGTGGGGATAGCCATCGCTCCCGCAATCACATTGAACAGGATGTACCACTGCGTTCCCAACAACAGGAGCACGATGGAGCCAATGCCGAGGCCCCCGCCTACGCGAATCAGCAACAGCAGCACCACCGGGAACAGAGCGGTTGCGGGTACTGATGCGGCAATCTGCGCCAGGGGTTGCGCAATGCGTGCCAGGCGCGGATTGAAGCCAATGGCAACGCCCGCCGGAATCGTCCACAGCGCGCCGAGCAGCAACGTGAGATTCACGCGCAAAAAGGTTGCGCCCAGTCCGATGGCAGCCTCCTGCAATTCCGCTTTCTGCAAGCCCGCCAGAATCATTACTACTCGAACCACTCCATAACTGATGCCGCCCAGCACCGCTACCGCCAGCGACCGTGTTAGCCAGACCTTCCATGCGCTGCGCGGTTCAGCCTGCTCGCTGGGATGCATGCGCGAAAAGTAAAGCATCAGGCGCTCGCCCAACGGCCGCACCGTCTTTTTGCGAATCTGCGCCAGGCTTCGCGAATGTCGAATCAAATTAAGCACCCACGAGCGTGGAGCATCGCTGCTCTCGACTTGCTCCACTTTGAATTTTTCCGCCCACGCGATAACGGGACGCCAGACGAATTGGTCCAGCAGCACGATTACCGCGATCATGGTGGCGACGCCCCAGAGAATCGATCGCGTGTCGCCCTCGCCGGCCGCGGTTTGCAGATACGATCCCAGGCCAGGCAGCCGAAAGTCGCGCGAACCGAGCACGAACATCTCGCAGGCCATCAGGAAAAACCAGCCCCCGGCCACCGACATCATGGAGTTCCAAACCAAGCCAATTACCGAGAAGGGCAACTCTATTTCGAGGAAGCGCTGCCACCAGCTAAAGCGGTAGATCTTTGCCGCTTCGCGCATCTCATTCGGAATGCTTTTCAGCGAAGCGTAGAAACTGAACGCCATGTTCCACACCTGGCCGGTGAAGATCAGCAAAATTGCGCCCGCTTCGACGCCGAGTTGCCTGCCGGGAAACAGCGCCACCATCGCCAGCATCACGCCGGGAAGAAAACTGAGCACCGGGATCGACTGCAACACGTCGAGCAACGGAATCATGAACCGCTCCGCGCGCGGGTTGTAGGCCGCCACGTAGCCGTAGACCAGGGTGAAAGCAAGGCTCAGGACATACGCGATTGTTATTCGCAAGAGCGAATATCCCGCGTAGGCCACCAGCGCAAGAGGACTGCGCGAAATTTCCACCTGCGGCGTAAAAGGGCCGAGCCACGTTCGCCCGACCACGAGCACGCCGTAGAACAAAGCGATTCCGGCCCCGAACATGAGGACGTCGGGCAGGTACGAGATCTCAATGCTGGGCAGGAGCGTCCAAACTCGATAGGCCGAGAATCCGCGCAGGCTGGCTGATTTCTTCATACTATGTCTGTCAAAAGTTCAGGATTTCGGAGCGGAAGTTTGGTTCGGGATGTCTGCCTCAGAGGCGGCCGCAGGTTCTGACGCGGCCGGCGGTTCAGCCAGAACCAGTCGACCCTGCTCGCGATCATAGTCAAAAATCTCGGCGTAGCGGCCCCAATTCACCGCAGTTTCGAATTGGCGCTGCACTTCATCTTCGGCAAAATGTTCGTCGAGAATGTCGTGAAAGAATTCGTCGGCGATCGCGTGATCGGACTTGCGCTTCAGCACGCTGTCAATCTGTTTGAGGATAGTTACATGCTGAAGCGCAGCCTCGCGGAACAGGACTTTGCGCTGTTGAATGTTGGCTTCGGCAAACGCTACTCCTTGCGGCGTAATTTGCACGTCGCCCTCTTTCAGCAACGCAAATCCCAGTAGCACGCAGGCTTCCAGAATCGGCAGCAAGTCTTCGACGTCCATGATCAATTCTTCGGCGAGGCGGAACAGATCTTCGCGTCCACCACGGTCTCGCAACAATTCGGTCAGGCCCGCGATTCCACCGACGCGCGCATGCGGCAGCATCTGGTATCTGGCCGTGCGGATCGGCGCCTCCTGCTTCTTCAGAGCTTCTTTCGTTAACCCGCCTGTGGGCAGAATGATTTCCGCCGTCGTTTCAGCATCGGGCAACTCGTGCTCGATTTCCGGCTCAGTCATAACTTTGTAGATGTAATCCACCAAGTCCACAAAGCGCGCCGACTTGCGGTCCCGCGGATGCTTCAGCCGAATATTGAAATCAGAACGAATGCGCGCAGGATTTCTTCCAAGCACCATCACCCGGTCGGCCAGCATCACGGCCTCTTCAATGTTGTGCGTAACTATGAAAATGGCGCTGGCCGGCATCTTCTTGTTCAACCACAGCTCCAACAGTTCACCCCGCAGGTTTTCCGCTGTAAGAACGTCGAGCGCGGAGAACGGTTCGTCCATGAACAACACTTCCGGTTCCACGACCAGCGCCCGTGCAAATCCCACCCGCTGCTTCATGCCGCCGGAAAGTTCTTTGGGATATGCGGTTTCAAAGCCATCGAGACCAACCGTGTCGAGCGTGCGCAGAGCACGTTTGCGGCGCTCGACCGCTGGCACTCCTTTCGCTTCCAGCGGCGCTTCTACGTTTTCCAGCACGGTGAGCCAGGGGAAGAGGGCAAAGCTCTGAAAGACGATGGCGACATTAGGCAGTTGGCCGTCGAGCGGTTTGCCGTGCCACAAGAGTGTTCCCGAGGACGGTTGCGAAAGCCCGGTCAGCATGCGCAGTAGAGTGGATTTGCCGCAGCCCGACGGGCCCAGCAAGGCAACGATCTTCCCCGGCTCGATGACGAGGTTGGTCAGGCCAACGACCTGAATCCGTGTGCCGTCCGCTTGCGGATACGATTTTTCAACGCCGACGGCTTCGATGATCGCCTGGACGCTCGCTTCACTCACGCAAAACTCCCGTATCTTCTATACACGATCTGCGCACTAGCGCAAAACGCTTGCTGTAACGCTGGGTTCACAATGAAGCTTGAGGATTTCCCGCCGCACCGTGAGCAGCGAGCGCGGGGCCCTCGCGACAGCCGGCAAAGCCTGCCCTGAGCCAAGTCGAAGGGATGCCGGCGCTACAAGAGTCAGGCGGCAAAGCTTTCAGCCGCGGGGTTGGCGTAGGGCTTGGGAAGACGATCGCTCAACTCGGCAAGGTGCGCTAGCTTTGCGGCCAGTTCACTTTTGAGTTGTTGCGACTGGAAGCGCCAGCGCCAGTTGCCGCCGTTCAGGCTGGGAGTATTCATGCGGGCGTCACTGCCGAGCCCCAGCACATCCTGCAGGGGAACGATGCACAGACTGGCCGCGGAACATTGTGCCGCGCGGATAAATCCCCAGTGAATGCCGTCCTCGGAGCGACCGACATAAGCCTCAGCATTGCGGCGCTCGTGCTCCGCCGCGCCAGATGTCCACCAACCCAACACTGTGTCATTGTCGTGCGTGCCGGTGTAGATGACTTTCCCATTGGCGCGATGCGGCAAGTACATGTGGGCACCCTCGTCCCCAAAGCCAAACTGCAACACGGCCATGCCGGGAATTTGCAGCCTGTCCCTGAGCGCATGCACTTCCGGAGTGATGTACCCCAAGTCCTCGGCAAAAAACGGCAGACCGCCCAGTGCCTCCCGCAGTTTCAAAAACAAATCATCGCGGGGTCCATCCACCCAGCGGCCGTTCACCGCCGTCTCCTCAGCGGCGGGAATTTCCCAGAACTGATCGAACCCGCGGAAATGATCGAGCCGGATGTAGTCGCAGTTTTCCGTCGCCCAGCGCAGCCGCTGAATCCACCACTGATAGCCGCGCTGCTTCATCACATCCCAGCGATACAGCGGATTCCCCCAGCGCTGTCCGGTCTTGCTGAAAAAATCCGGGGGCACACCGGCCACGACCTCCGGCTCCAGATTCTCATTCAATCGAAACAATTCTGGATGAGTCCAAACGTCGGCACTGTCGTGGTTCATAAATATTGCGACATCGCCCACGATTCGAATCGCCCGCTCCGCGCAGTAATTTCGCAGCGCCCGCCATTGTTCGTAGAAAGCGAACTGCAATGCGCTTCGAATCTGGATATCGTCGGCCAGTTCCTTCCGCGTTTTCTCCAGAGTCGTCGGATCCCGACGCACCAGGTCACGCGGCCACTGATTCCAACTCTTGAGTTTGTGCCGGGCGCGAAGCGCATCGAAAAGAACGAAGTCTTCCAGCCACCAAGTGTTTTCCGCGCGAAACTGCTCCAGTTGGCGCAACGCATCACTCGAAGCGGTATGAAGGAACGTACGTGCCGCCTCAAACAGCAGCGGCATCTTGTGGGTGAAGACATAGTCGTAGTCGACGGGAGTAGAACCAGGCCCCCCTTCAACACCCGCCGAATCGAGCTTCGCGCGATCAATCCAGCCGTGCTCTGCCAGACGTTCCAGACTTATTAGCAGGGGATTGCCAGCGAAGGCTGAGGTCGAAGAGTAAGGCGAGTTGCCGTAGCCGAGCGGTCCCAGCGGCAAGACCTGCCACAGGCCCTGGCGGGCCGAGGCAAGAAAATCTACGAAGCGATAAGCAGCAGGCCCGAAATCACCTATCCCGCCGCGCGAGGGCAACGACGTGGGATGCAACAAGATGCCTGCGGCGCGCGGAAAGGACATGTCAAAGCCGCTACATTCCCTGCTCGCTGCCGTTGCGAATCAGTCCCCTGATTTCTTCTTCGTTTCTCTTGATCTTGCCGGATCGGGTCATCTCATCAACCAGGCTGGAGACGAAAAGTCCGAAGCGCTCCTGCTGCTTGCCCAGCAGCAGTTGATCGCGAATCTGATCGCGCTTTGCCGCAAATTCTGCCTCTGACGGTTGCTGGTTCTCGAGCACCTTAAGAACGACGGCGTTTGCCCCGCTGTTGATCGGCCCGCTGATCTCCCCCGGCTTCAACGTGAAAGCGACCGCAGCCTGTCCCGACATTGAGCCAACGTCGGGCACCTGTCCATCGGGCAGAACGAAGTCGCTGGTCTTAACCGTCGCGCCTAGTTCCTTGGCAGCGCGCTTCAGATCATGTTCGGCCTTGGCGCGATCTGACAACTCCTGGCCTTTCTGCGTCAGCAGGATCGAAGAGCGCTCGTTCTTGAATTCATCTTCAACCCGGCTGCGGATCTCCTCAAATGTCGGCGTCGCCGGGGGTTTGACTCCTAACAACTGAAATACCACGATGCCTTGCGAGGCCGGAGCCATATCCGGCGGCGACTTTTCAGTCGCGCTAAACACCGCGTCCATAAATTGAGGCGACGGTCCCAGCCCTGGCAGCATGTCCTTGCGCGAAAAGAAATCCGACGTGATCACGGAAACTCCCTGCGCCGCTGCTGCCGCGTCCAGACCGTCCGTTCGAGCCTGCTTCAGCAATGCTTCGGCTTTTTGCTGGGCGATCTGCTGTGCCTTCTGATGTTTCAGGATGGGCTCGATCTCGGCTTTCACCTCGTCGAGTGTCTTCAAGTGCGCTTCCTGTTTGTCGTCGACGCGAATGATGTGGAAGCCGTAACTGCTTTTCACGAGATCGCTAATCTGACCTTTGGGAAGCGAGAACGCCACCTTCTCAAACTCCGGGACCGTCTGACCTTTTCCGATCCACCCGAGCGATCCGCCCTGCTTGCCGCTGCCGGGATCCTCGGAATATTTCTTGGCTAGATCTTCCAACTTGGCGCCGTTCTTCAATTGCTTCAGCAAATCTTCGGCACGGCGCTGCGCCTCGGCCACGCCCTTCTCATCCACCTTGCCGTCAGGGCCGGGCAGCGGAGTTTTGATGAGAATGTGGCTGACCTTCACCTGCTCGGGCACGCGGTACTGCTCGCGGTGCTGATCGTAATACTCTCGCAGATCCTCAGGGGTTACCTTAACGTCCTCCGCAACCTTGCTGTTTTCAATGACCGCATATTTGACTTTGCGCTTTTCCGGAATCGAGTTTGCATAGCTCGTCTTGTGGCTCTCGTAGTACGCTTTCAGTTCTTCGTCGGTTGGATGCAAGCCCTTACGCAAATCGTCCTGCTTCAACACGGCGTACTCGAATTTGACTTTGGAATTCTGCTTGATGAACTGATCGTGGATCTCGGCATCGCTCACGGTGGCGCTGCCGGAGATGAGCGCCTGCAACTTCGTAAGCAAAATATCGTCGCCCACTTCATGCTCGAACTTCGTGGGAGTCAGATTCGCCCGCTGCAGCATGTCTTCATATTCGACCTGGCCGATGAAATTACCGCCAGGGAAAAAAGTCGCGGCATAGCGCCCGTGCTGCAGTTCGTCCTTTACTTCTTCGGGCGTGACGCGCAATCCCATGCGCTGCGCTTCGCTGAGCAGAGCCTGGCGGTTAATCATCTGGTCCAAGGCGCGCGTGGTCTCTTGCTGGATGAGAAAGGGCATCAACTTCGCCGCCATCTCGCCGTAGCGTTGAGCGTCCTGCTGCGCCATCTGGCGCGCGTTCTGGCGCACTTCGTCGGCGCTGATGTCTCCGCCATCCACCCTGGCGACAACGCCCTTGCCAGGTGTACCGGTCAGTTCAGAGGTGAGGCCGCCAGGAATAAACGTGATCACCATGGCGCCGCAAATCACGAGCAGGATGCCGCTAAGAATAATCTTCTTCGTAGGCCCTTGGGTCTGCAAAAATCGAATCATTTCTTATCACTCCGGAGTCGAACGGGGAATTTTCTATTATAAACCAGCGGGATCGTTGCCTCCCGGCAAGGCACGCGGTCCGTAAACACGTGCGGAACCGTGGCGAATCGAACCTTTTACAAATCCGGCAAATTTCCGCTATTAAATCGAATTAATATATAGTGATACTTCACTCTTCGGGGACAGTTCTGGTGTTGTGCGACTTGTCTCAGCTGATAAATACACCCACCGACAGGAATAAAACAGGAGCGGCATGAACTCAGGCAACCGGCTTGCGGTCACTCTCTTCCTTCTGGTTCAATTCTTTTTGCTTTCATCTCCCCTCGCACAAGACACAACGCCCGTGCGTCACGCGGCCGAGGCGAAGCTGGCTTTACATGACGGCTGGTCTCTGCAAACGTCGACGAAGGTCGATGCCCAGGGAGAAGTCATCTCTACTCCGAAGTTTTCTCCCAAAGGATGGCATGAAGTCACCGTGCCCACCACGGTCGTGGCCGCACTAGTCAAGGAGAAGGCCCTGCCTAATCCTTTTTTCGGAATGAACCTTCGAGGTTTTCCGGGCGTTGATTATCCGATCGGCGGGAATTTCTCGAACATTGCCATGGCGCCCGACAGTCCCTACGCGGTCTCGTGGTGGTATCGCAAGCAGTTCGTTCTACCGGCTTCCTATAAAGGCAAGACAGTGTGGCTGAAATTCGACGGCATCAATTATCGCGCAAACATTTTTCTGAACGGAAAGCAGATTGCCAACTCGGACGATGTCGCCGGCGCCTGGCGCACTTATGAATTCAACGTCACCGCTGCTGCCAAGCCTGGAGCGGAGAACGTTCTTGCGGTTCAGGTCTATTCACCGACAGAGAACAGTTTGGCCATCACTTTCGTCGACTGGAATCCCGCGCCTCCCGACAAAAATATGGGTCTGTGGCGCGATGTCTATCTCACGACGAGCGGCCCGGTGGCGTTGCGCTATCCCACGGTCGTATCGAAGCTGAATCCGCCTGCAAATGACAGCGCGCCACTCACCGTTACCGCCCAACTGAAGAACGGTACCAATCAGCTAGTTAAGGGCAAACTCAAGGGCCAGATCGAAGCTGTCAAATTCGAGCAAGACGTAGAACTCGCAGCCAACGAAACGAAAGACGTTACCTTCACTCCCGATAAGTTTCAGCAACTCGTCTTCGCGAACCCGCGTCTGTGGTGGCCCGCACAAATGGGCAAGCCGAATTTATATCCGCTCACCATGGAGTTCGAAGTAAACGGTGCGGTCAGTGATCATTCCACCACCGAGTTCGGCATTCGCGAAGTCACCTCTGATCTCAACTCGGTGGGCGGACGTGCCTTTCATATCAACGGCAAAAACATTCTGATTCGCGGCGGCGGTTGGACGCCCGACCTCATGATGCGCGAAAATTCTCAGCGCCTGCACGACGAATTTCGTTACGTCCGCGACATGGGCCTGAATACCGTTCGTCTCGAAGGCAAGCTCGAAACCGAGGGATTCTACGAGTTGGCCGACCGGCAGGGAATTCTCGTCATGGCCGGATGGTGCTGCTGTGATTTCTGGGAGCGCTGGCCGCGCTGGCAGCCGGCGGATTTTGAAATCGCCAAGCAGTCTCTGCGCGACCAGATCTATCGTCTGCGCAGTCATCCCAGCCTGGTGATGTGGCTCAACGGCAGCGACAACCCTCCCCCGCCCGACGTGGAGCAGATGTATCTTGACGTCGAGAAAGAATTGCTTTGGCCGAACCCCGTCGTTTCCTCAGCCACAGGAAAGCAAACCACCGTCACGGGGGACAGCGGCGTCAAGATGACCGGGCCCTATGAATACGTCGCGCCCAGCTACTGGGAGGTCGACACACCGCAGGGACAACCTGACCGCAAGCAGTGCAATCCCGGAGGCTGCGGCGGCGCCTATGGATTCAACACCGAAACCAGCATGGGACCGGCAGTTCCGCCGGTTGAAAGCGTCCGCGCGATGGTGGGCAAAGACCACATGTGGCCGATCGACGACGTGTGGAATTATCACGCAGGCGGCGGGCAGTTTAAGACGATTGGCGTATTCAGTGACGCACTTGCCAATCGCTACGGCAAGTCCGACAACCTGCAGGACTTCGCCATGAAGTCGCAAATGCAGACGTACGAAGGTGTACGCGCCATGTACGAAGCTTACAGTCGCAACAAGTACCAGGCCACGGGCGTGATTCAGTGGATGCTTAACAACGCCTGGCCTTCGATGATCTGGCACCTCTACGACTACTACCTGCGCCCCGGCGGTGGCTACTTCGGAGCCAAGCGCGCCATGGAAGCCCTGCATCCGATTTATGGCTACGACGATCACTCGATCTGGGTCGTCAGCAGCCAATATGAAGACGCGAAAGGATTGAAGCTCACGACCAAGATCTATAACCTTGACATGACCGAGAAGTTCACACAAGAGAATCCGGTCGACGCCCCGGCCGACAGCACGGCGAAGATTTTCACATTGCCGGAGATTGCCGATTTGAGCCCGACGTATTTCGTTGCATTGCGGCTGCAGGATTCCGCCGGCAAACTCGTCGGCTCGAATTTCTACTGGCTGTCGACCAAGCCCGAGACTCTCGACTGGGCGAAGACCACCTGGTGGATGACGCCAACCGCGTCCTACGCGGACTTTACCGCATTGTCGCAACTGCCCAGAGTCAAATTGAAAGTCACCGACCGCAGCGAGCGCAACGGAGAAGAAGAAATCACTCACGTTATTCTTCAGAATCCGAGCAAGAGTCTCGCCTTCTTTGTCCGCCTGAAAGTCGATAAAGGAGTTAAGGGAGAAGAGATTCTCCCCGTCATCTGGGAGGACAATTACATTTCCCTGATGCCCGGCGAGAAGCGCGAAGTCACTGCGACGTATCGTGCCAGCGAGTTGGGTGCGGCCAAACCTGAAGTCGAGGTCAGTGGCTGGAATGGGGAGTGAGCAATTGGTAATTGTTAGATTGAGTAATTGGGTAATTGAGAATCCTTGCGCTACTGATTCGGGGTTCCGACTATTAATTACTAACTTTCCGAATTCCAAATTCCTACGAGTCGCTGAAATCGATCATGACCGGAGCCGAGCGGAACCAGTTCGTCTTATACCCGACGTAAAGCAATCCCACCGCAAACCAGATTCCGCCCACGGTTTTGGCAATGACATTCAAGTTGAGCCAGATCACGCCGCAGAATGCAAATCCGATCAGGGGCAGGATCGCATCGCGCAAAAACCGCCGCTCGTTCCCGGTCTTTTTTGCGATCACCGAAAACTGCCAGAAACAGGCGAAGTTCACTCCCATGAACGCGAGAAAGGCGCCGAAATTCAGCAGTTCGCCGGCGTGCTCGTACGCGCTGCCGATGTAATTAAGAACCACCGCGCCAAGAAATGCGAGTCCGCCAATCAGCAGAATGTTATAGGTCGGGGTGCTGCTGCCGGGTTTGAGATAACCGAAAAACTTTCTCGGTAAAACGCCATCGCGTCCCATGCCAAAGAGCAATCGCGCCGCGCCCAGTGTGCCGGTTAATCCGCTGCCAAACGCGGCCACAATCAGGATCGCGCCCATCGCGTTGAATAGGAAAACGCCCCCCACGCGACTGCAAATATCCATAAATGCGGTTTCGAGGTTCGGAAAAGATCGCCAGTCCGGCCACACGCGCGCTCCAAGGTAGGCTTCGAATCCGCTGCACACTCCGGCAAAAATGCAGGTCAGCACCACGGCCAGCAGCACGTTCCTTTTGGGATTCTCGACATCTTCCGCGAGCGTGGTTACGCCATCGAAGCCGATGTAAGTCAGTGCCGCAAATGAAGTCGCCGTCAAGATTTTGTGCGAATTGAAAGTCTTCGGGTTATAGAACGGCTCGGTCGAGAAAAGGCCAGTCCATCCTTGCCCGTGCCACAAGTAGCGAATCGCAAGCCACACAAACAACGCGACCACTACCGACATGACCGCCAGCAAAACTTTATTGGCGCGCGCCGACGATTTTACCCCTGCCAGATTCAGCACGGTCATGATCCCGGCGATCAACGCCGCCCACGCGATGTAAGGAATCTGCGGCACGTAGCGCTCGTGCAGCGCGGTTGAAATCCACACCGTGTTGATGAGCGGCTGCAGCAAATAGTCGAGGATCATGGCCCAGCCGGCCAGAAATCCCAGATGCGGGTTGAGCCCCTTTCCAACGTATGTGTACGCCGATCCTGCCGTTGGATAGAGGGCCCCCATGCGTCCATAGCTCACGGCGGTGATCAGCATGGCGAACAGAGCGATCAGAATGATGGTGACAAAGTGGCCGTCGGAAAGTTTTTGTGCCACCCCATAGAGCGGGACCGGAGCGATTGGCTGGATGAGAACGATGCCGTAGAAAATCAGATCCCAAAGCGTAAGTGTGCGCCGAAGCCGCGGAGGGGCAGAGGAAGACACAACACTAGTTTCCATGGGTTCGGCTATTGGATCGTGGAACACGCAAAAATGTCAATATTAAAACGTTTCTGTGTGAGGGGCGCGCCTCTATTTTCGCTCATTGTAGTCGAACCAGTATCCTCGCTGCTCATTCCCTGACATGTGTCGTGTGTTGTATTCCAGCGAATAATTTACGTGCACATCATCGAGGGGAAACGACTTCTTCGGCGGATATGGATAGTCGCCCATGCTGAGGAAGGGGAGCGGCGCCACGTAGTTTCCTTCGGCCGCATAAAAGTCCATGTCTTTTTCGTAGCCGTTAGCCGCAAAGAAATAATCACGCACCCAACCTTTGGGAAGCGCCGGAAGATTCGTGGGATCGAAGTCCAGTCGCACTTCATCTCCCGAGCCAAAGACCGCGAGCTTGTCATCGGTTGCGGTGAGCAGCGGCAGCACGTCCCCATAACGCGTGTATGTTCCAGACGGACGCGTGTACGGCCCCGTGGCACTGGCCTTTTCATAGATGTAGTGCACGTTCCCCGGAGGGGTGCCTTCAATCTTGAACGGATACCCGTGAAATTCAAGATCGGCCCGCACTAGCGGAACCGAAGTCACGCAGTAATCGTAGCGCCCGCATTCCTTCGCCCCGCTCAGGGCAGGCTCTGCCGGCTGTCCCGAGGGCGTCTCGCCCTCGGACGCCCGCGCCAATTTCGCTGCATCTTGTCTACTGCGATTGATCAGAATGCTATCCCAGTAAATCTGCAGATTGGTAGTGATACGAACTAGCCGCGTGCCCAGCGGCAACTTTCCTGTAAGATTGGCGGTCATGGTACGCGGGCCCCCGGCGGGAAAGCCCATGTCATCCATCACGCGCTTCCATTTCCCCTGCGCGTCCATCACTTCCACGTACGGCGAAATTGCTTCGATTCCGGCTTGCGACGCCGCATACATGCTGTTCGCAGAAAAATATTCAACCTCGCCATGCAGCAATAGCCATAGCGGCCCGCCCTGGTAAGCCTGCCCGAGATCGAGCGTCAGAGTGTGCGGCTGGGCGAAGCCCAAAAACTGCGTCAGCGTAAAATCGCCGAAGTAACGATGCGCCAGCAGGTCCGGCAGAACATCGTGGCCGTGCTCATCCCACGCTCCGGCAGGCGGACGCTCGTCGCGGCTCACCACAACTTTGAATGCAGGATAAGGCGGATTCGACGCGAAATATTCGTTGGGATACACCTCGACATCCGCCGGATGATCGACCGCCATCAATCGCACTTGATCCAGATAAACGGCTTCTTCGAGTGGCTCCATGAAACGGAAACTCAAAGTTGGGTGCACCGTCCTTGTCGCTGCGTTTGTTGCAGCGACAAGGCGGGGATTTTGACCTTCTCGCTCCCGAATTATGCTGCGATCAACCTTGATGTACTCCACTGGCCGCGGAATGTTACGCTGCCCCGGCCCAACCCAGTGTCCCACCACGCCGGCACCCAGCATGTCCGCGACAAATTCGTAGCGTTCGCCATTCCACACGAACAACGTGGGACACGAACTGCCACGGCGGTCAATCTCAAGGAAGTTCTGCTGCTTGTTTCCCGCCACCTGAATCTCATCTTCCAGCACGCCGGTGGGCCACAGCATGCGCACGATGTCGGCGTCTTTGGAATCGCCCAGGCCAACGACAATGTCGCTGGAATTCTGCCCGAGATAGCCGTTCGATCCCGCGATCTCAAACTTCTGCCGGTTGCCGCCTGAGAAAACTTCAACCTTAGTGCCGATGGCGGATTTGTTGTCGTTCAGTCCCTTGAGCGAGAGTCGCAGCCAATGATTCTGATTGGCGCCTTCATTCCGCAGTAGAACGGCCGGTCCATGATTCTGCGTGATCAACAGATCGGTAGTGCCATCGCCGTCATAGTCACCGGTGATGATGGCCCGCGGATCTTTGAGCTGAATCTTGTCGAGGCCAACATCGGCAGTAACATCCTTAAATCCGTCGGGGCCAAGATTACGGAACAGCCGCACCTCGCCTTTCCCATCCTTGGACTCGCCGACCGCGACCAGATCGACCCAGCCATCGTTGTCATAGTCGAACGCGGCAATGCCATAGCTTTTCGTCCACGGAACCTGGGGAAGTTCGACCGCATTGAACGTCTGTCCCTTATTGTTACGCCAGAGCGTTACACTGCCGTTTGTTCCGCCGAAGTGCGTGAATGCCACATCCATCCACCCATCGTGGTCAAAATCCAGAACGGCGGCGCCCATCACCGGCCCGGGCATAGGGCTCGACCACGGCTTCTTCACGAGAAATCTTCCCTCTCGAGGATTTTCTAAGATCACTGGCGGGAGATCAGGAGCCATGCCGAGCCCAGGAACAAGAATGTCAACGGCTCGATCGTTGTTGTAATCGGTTCCGATTGCACCTTGTCCGCCCGACGAGCCGATACCCAAAAAGCCGAGCTCCTCGGTCACGTTCGTAAACGTTCCGTTTCCGTTATTTCGGAACATGTCTCCCCACTCTGCTTTGTCTCCGCTGCGAGTGACGAGCAGGTCGACGTCGCCATCGTGGTCGTAGTCGATAAACGTCACACCCAGGTTCAGATTATTCGCACCGACGTTGGCGTCGGAAGACATTTCTTTGAACGTTCCATTCTTTTCGTTATGAAGTAAGAGGACGCCGTCATTCTTGCTGACCGCAATGTCGGTCCAACCATCGTTGTCGTAGTCTCCCGCAGTGCAACCAACGCCGTGCAACTTCGAATCAATTCCAGCTTTCTTGGTTACGTCTTCAAACTTTCCATTGCCGAGGTTGTGGTACAGCGACATCCCACCCTGCGCCCCGTTATCTGCAACGAAGATGTCGATCTTGCCATCATTGTCATAATCCAGAAAGCAGGCGCCCGGGCCGAGTGGTTGAGTTGAATACGAAGCATCGGAAGCGCTGGATGCGAGTCCGGCCTCTTTCGTCACATCCACAAATCGAACTTTGATGGGCGCCGGTGCCTTCAACACGACTTGCGCCGACTCCACCGCGCGGGAATACTGCCCCTGCTCCCCGTATGCCAGGCTCATGGGCGCGCCGATCTTATGCTGCGTGATGTATTGAAATTTCTTCAGATGATCGCGAGCGTGATCGACGTCAGAAGATTGCTGGTAGGCGCGGGATAATCCGAATTCCGCCGACGCGTGCAGCGGATTGATCCTCAACGCTTGCTGGAAGGCCCCAATGGCCTGCGGAAATTGCTTCGCCTGCACGTACGCGGTGCCCAGAAAATACCAGGTGTCGGCGTCATTCGGGTCAATTTCAGTCACGCGCTTGAACGCATCAATCGCCGCCTGCGCGTCGCCCGTATTCTTGGCCAACATCCCGAGGCCGTACCAGGCGTATGGATTTTTCGGATCCTGTTTGAGCGCATCTTCGAACGCGACTTTGGCCTCGTCCACTTTTTGCAGGTTCACATAGGCAATGCCCTGGTTCAGCCGCGAGATTGCCAGCTTAGGATCGGCTTCGGTGGCCTGCTGGAAGGCCTTCAGGCCCTTCTCGAAAAGCTGCTGGTTCATGTAGGCACAACCGAGATTATTCAGGCGCGCGGCCTCAACGGGATTTGATTGAGAGGCAGGAGTGAGCAAGCCAAAGGCGGCAAGCAGCGCCGTGCTGAGAATGGCAAACAGTCTGAAATTCATTTCGCTAACGATTTAATCACAGAGCGCACTTATGGTGTGCTCGAAATCCTGCATGAGATCGTTAATGCAGCGGCAGCCGCGGAGAATACAGGGCTAGCGAATGGGCGGCTCTCGCCACGCTCCGCACTCCTTTTCTAACGTCGCGGCCACCGCCAACACTTGCTCTTCTTCCCAAGGCCGGCCGACAATTTGTACTCCAATCGGCAAACCGTCCCCGGAGTGGGTCACTGGAACCACAGCGGCAGGGTTTCCCAAAAGGTTGAACCATTCGGTATAGCTCCAGGCGTCGAGGTAGTGCACCGTCTTGCCTTCGATCGTCCAACTGCGCTCTCCGTGGCGGAAGGCAGCAATGGCGGCCGCCGGGCATAAAAGAATTGAGTAGTTCCGCATTTGCCGCAGAAACTCTGCCCGCAGATTGTCGCGGCTAATCCAGGCCCCAAGCAGAGAGTCGCCGGTAAGCGGCAGTTCCGCTTCCGACCATTCGAGGAATTGACTGAGGATCGGACTCATATCGCGCTCGCGGCCGCGGAACATCGGACGAATTAACATTCCGCCGGCGCTGACGAAGAATTTCTTCCACAACTCGCGCGCCTCTTCGAGACCTGCTGGTCGAAACGGTTCGACCTGAAATCCAGCATCCTGCAGAGCTTTTGCGGCAGTGCGCACCGCCGCGCGAATCTCTGGGGCAACAGGCGTACGGCCATCGTCCTCGAAATAACCGATGCGCATTTCCCGAGCCTCGCTGTCGTTCGGCCAGCGCAGCGGGACCGGTGCGGCGCAGGCGTCGCCGTCGTCGGGACCCTGCATCACCTCGAACAAAGCTCTTACATCGGCAACGGTCCGCGCCATTGGGCCGACCACGCCAATCAGCGCGAACGGGCCGCCGGACGGTGGGAAGTGGCCCGTCGCCGGAACGCGACCAGGCGTCGGCTTCAGCCCGCAGATTCCGCTGAAATGTGCCGGCACCCGTATCGACCCGCCGCCGTCGCTGCCCACGCCGGCCGCCGACATTCCTGCTGCGATGGCTGCCGCTTCGCCGCCACTCGACCCTCCGGGCGTGCGCTCGAGATCCCACGGGCTGTTCGTGCGGCCGTACAAAAGATTGTCCGTCTCCCACGCCATCAGAAGCTCGGGCGCGTTGGTCACCCCCAGGACGATTGCGCCCGCATCGCGCAGGCGTGCGACCAAGGGCGCCTCTTCGGTGGCAACACGTCCTGCGCGCAACCGGGTGCCCGCCTCACAGCGCAGCCCTGCAACTTCCAGAGAACTCTTGATGCTGATGGGAACCCCGTGCAGCCGTCCGAGACTTCTTCCGCTCCTCACCGCGGCCTCGGCTGCGTGAGCTTCGCTCTGAACCCGCTCTGCGGCGACGTGAACGAAGGCATTCAACTTCGGATTCAGTCTCTCAATCTTCGTCAGATGTGCTTCGACCAGTTCTACCGGAGAGATTTTCTTCTCGCGGATCTGCTGAGCCATGTCAACGGCGGAGAGAAACGTGATATCACCCATTCGACGATCAATCTCGCGACAGAAGGGCGAGTCTAGCATGCGTGCTTGCGCGGCGCGCAGGACGTCTCCATTCTTGCTGTTCGCCGTTTACGATCGCCCGGATCAGTAACAATTGGTATTCCGACCAGCCACCTGTCGTTCTCCACCAGCGACCTATCGTTCCGACCGCAAGTGAATCTGTTTCCCTCCGAGCCAAAGACCCCGTATGCAAAACCCTCCCGGCTAACCTTTTTCGCCTCCTCGAGGTCTAAGTAACTACATGTCAGCAGGGAACTTTACCGAACCCGGCTGCGTATCTCTGATCAGATGGTTGGGCGGGATTGAGACCCCTCGCCTGAACGTTTACCCGGGTGCCCCCACGCTCCTCCCCGGAGGCGTGGGGGCATGACTGTGTCTCTATCTCTATGCGCATGCTTCTCGACATCATCCGGCAGTCGCTCGCGACTCTCTGGGCGCACAAACTGCGTTCGTTCCTGACCATGTTTGGCATCGCCTGGGGAGTGGGGTCGTTGCTGCTTCTTGTGGGGCTGGGCGAAGGCTTCCGCAGCGGTCAGGAGAAGCAGCTCGCCACCTTGGGACAAAACATTATGTTTATGTTTCCCGGGCGGATTCCCGCGGTCGAGGGCAGCACGCAATCCGGGCAGACTTATTACTTTACTTACAAGGATTATCTGGCGATTCGCAGCGAGGCGCAGTTTGTGGGAGCGTTGTCGCCAGTGCTGAATCGTGAGGACATTCGCGCAGTGAGCGACTACGGGTCCACCAACGGCCAGGTGTTTGGTGTAGCCCCCGATTACAACCAGATTCGCAACGTTCCGGTGCAGCCCGGCCGGTGGTTCAACAATCAGGACAATGCCGATCGGCGTCGCGTGGCGGTAGTGGGATGGGAATTACTCAAGAATATGTTTCCGGGACGGCCCGCTGTCGGTTCTACGATTCTGCTGAACGGCATCAATTTCGACGTCGTCGGCGTGGTCGCGAAAGTGGGACGCGACGGCAATAACGGGACCAACTCGCGTATCTTTATCCCGATCGATACCATGCGCGATCTTTTCCCGTTGACCAAAGCGAATTCAGAAAACGCGATCTCATTCCTCAACTATCAGCCCATCAGCAAAGATCTGCACACTCAAGCGAAGGAAGAAATTCATCGCATCATCGCGCGCCGTCACGGTTTCAGTCCCAAGCTGCAAGACGCCTTCGAAGATTGGGACACGATTGAAAATATGAGGCGCGTGGGCAGAATTTTCGACGCCATGGACTGGTTCCTGGGAGTGGTCGGCGTGGTGACTCTCGGTCTGGGAGCCATCGGCATCATCAACATCATGCTAGTGTCGGTGACGGAGCGAACGAAAGAGATTGGCCTCCGCAAGGCGCTGGGCGCGACTTACCGCGCGATCCTGACCCAGTTTTTCATCGAGGGAGCGTTTCTTACAGCTTTCAGCGGCGGCATCGGACTGGCTATTGCAACCGGCTTCGTAACCCTATTGGCGATGTTGCCATCGCCGGAGGGCTTTGATACGCCGCGCATCATCCCGGCGTCAGCCCTGGCAGCCATCGGATCGCTGGCGATTGCGGGCATAGCGGCTGGACTATATCCCGCGCGCAAGGCCGCGCTGCTGCCGCCGGTCGAAGCGTTGAGGCAGGAATGATATTGATTGATGATTGCTGATTGCTGATTGATGATTGAAAAGCCGAACCTTCAAAGGGTTTTCAATCAACAATCAGCAATCAAAAATCAACAATTCGCAAGCACGAAAGAAGCTCAGAGCTAGTAGCTAGAAGCTAGCAGCTGAAATCCAGGAGTTGTCCATGATCGTCGACCTCGCAAGCCAGGCCTACAATGCGCTTCGCCACAACCGCCGACGCACAGTACTCACCATGCTCGGCATGGCCTGGGGAATCGCGACGGTTGTGCTTCTGCTCGCCTATGGCACTGGCTTCGAGCGTGGCTTGTGGTCCGCGTTCCGCTCTTTTGGCACCAACCTCGTTTTCATTTTTCCGGGCCGCACGGAGTTGCAGGCGGGAGGGACCAAGGCGGGCACCCAGGTTCGCCTCACCGTGAACGATCTCGACTACATTCGCGCCGAAGTTCCATTGCTGAAGCGCGTTTCTCCGGAAGCGTTCAAGAATTGCGTGGTCGCCTATAGCACGCGCAGCGCGAACTATGGCGTCAGCGGCGTGTATGCCACGTACGGCCGCATGCGCAAAATGGATGTCGAGGAAGGCAGTTTCTTCAGCGATGCCGACGACTTCACGCACACCCGCGTCGCCGTGATCGGATCCGACGCGAAGAAGAAGCTCTTCTCTGGCCAGAACGCACTCGGCGAGAAGATTCGCCTTGACGGTATTTCGTATCAGATCGTCGGCATACTCAAGCATCAGGTGCAGAATGGCGACGACAACATCAACGAGCATGTTTACGTTCCCTTCAGTGCCATGAGCGATCTGATGAACACGTACTACTTGAGCTCAGTCGTTATGGAATACGAAGGCGATCATGCCAAGGTGGTGAAGGGCGTGCGTGATTCCATGGCCTTCCATCACAGCTTCGATCCCAAGGATCACCGCGCCATCTTCGTCTTCGATGTCTTCGCCGACCTCATGGACTTGCAGGTCATCTCCACCGGGATCAAGATTCTGCTTGGCTTTATCGGCTTACTCACACTCGGCATTGGCGGTGTTGGATTGATGAACATCATGCTGGTCTCGGTCACCCAACGCACCCGCGAGATTGGCGTAGAAAAAGCGCTGGGCGCGCATCGCTGGCACATCCTGTTCCAATTCCTCGCCGAGGCCCTGGTGATCACCGCTCTGGGCGGCATGTTGGGCGTGGTACTGGCTTATCTGGTCTCGTGGTCGGTGGGATCGCTGACGCTCTGGAGCGCGTTTGAAGACAACGCGAGCGAAGGCGACATTCACCTATATATCGACGCGGCCACACTGATGTGGTCGACCGCCATTCTAAGTTTCGTCGGCATCGTGAGCGGCATGCTGCCCGCGATCAAGGCGGCCAGGCTCAATCCAATCGAGGCGCTGCGCTACGAATAGTTTCCTCCGTGTCCTCTGTGATCTCTGTGGTTAGCTTTTCTTTTCCGCTAGAATCGCCAAGTGAGTGAAACCGACATTTCCCGCCTCGACCGCGTCCTCACGCAACTACGCCTTTACGAACACCCACTGCTGAACTTCTCTGCGCGCGCTAAGGGAGAAGGCGTGGAGGTCATCATCAAGTTCAAAGATGAATCGGTTCCGGTGCACACTTATTACTTCGATCTCCATCCGCGCGATCTCGACGATCCCCAGTTCGAATGGAGCTTCCAGCGCCAACTCTTCGATGCCCTGCACGACTATTTCGTAGAGATGTTCATCCGCACCCCGCAAGATCGCGCCGAACGACATCGGAAGGGACTTTGAACACTCTTCACCAAAAGATTGAAGACGAGATTCGAGAACGCGGACCACTTCGCTTCTCCCGCTACATGGAGTTGTGCCTTTACGATCCTGAACTCGGATACTACTCGCGCCATGCGGCGCAGTTCGGCAAAGCCGGCGACTTCTATACTTCCAGCGACGTGCACGCGGTCTTCGGGCGCCTGCTGACGCGGCAATTCGAAGAAATGTGGCGCATGCTGGGATCGCCGGAGCACATTACGCTCCGAGAACTCGGTCCCGGCCGCGGCCTGTTCGCGCAAGATGTGCTCGATTGGTCGGAGAGAAAATTCCCTGATTTCTTTCAGGCTCTGCGTTATGTGTTGGACGAGCAGTCGACTGCCCTGCGGAAACGGATTGAGATCACTCTCAGCCGCCACCTCGAATCCGGTAAAGCCGAATTACGTACCGGCGACGATCCGGATACGCCGCAGATCGTTTTCGCCAATGAGTTTTTTGATGCCCTGCCGGTGGAAGTTGTCAGTTCCCATGGCTCGCTCCGGATCGACGCAGAACGTGGACGGTTGATCGAGTCGTGGGCGCCACCGTCACCTAAAGAACTTGAATTCCTCGACCGCTACTCAGTTCATCCCGAGGCCGGAGAGCGTATCGAGGTGTCATTGCAAGCGCAAACTCACATGAGCGCCGCCGCTTCCCTGCAACGCGGCTTCGTGGTGGTCATCGACTACGGCTACACGCGCGAGGAACAACTCGCAGGACGCCATCGCGGAACCCTGAAGGCAATTCGCCAACATTCGGTCAGCGCCAATCCCTACGAAGCGCCCGGCGAGCAGGACATCACCGCCGACGTAAACTTCACCGCTCTCGCGGCGGGGGTGGAAAAACATGGCATGCTGCCGCAGAAGCTCGTCACCCAATCGCAGTTCCTGCTAGGCATTGGCGAGGCGACTCAATTTGCGGATGCCTTTGAGGAATGCCGTTTGCCGCAGGAGCGCGCGAAAGTCGCTCTGCAACTCAAACATCTGGTCACTCCCGCCGGGATGGGAGAAAGTTTTCACGTCATGGTCGCCAGCAAAGGGATTGAAGCACAAAGGGCGGGAACTGTGGCAGGTCTGAATTTCGGCGCAACGGTGAAGCGCGGTTAAAGGCGCACGGGCATTTGTTTTTTCATAAATCGAAATCGTCGCACAACGTATACTATGACGCAGCGAGTTGGCTGTTCGCAGCGAAAAGCGCGCCGCGAATGCTATAATTTCCATTCGTCCAACCGGCCAAATTCCCACCCGGGCGCGTAGCTCAATTGGCAGAGCAACTGACTCTTAATCAGTAGGTTGAAGGTT
>CALFMO010000036.1 GCA_937879855.1 uncultured Acidobacteriaceae bacterium
AGAGTATACTTCGATTGCTGGTTATTTTCCATTATTTATACAAGACTCAATAGTTCAGATAGACGATGATAGTACCTGGAGATCCGTCAGCCCGGCCGGTCCGGCCGCGTCCTTTCGCCGGCGAGAACACAACGATCGCTGACGATCCCTCGTACCGCAAATCGCTCGCTCGCAGGGATCCAGACCGCCTCGTAGCGCCGAAACGTTGCGCCACTTCGGCCATCCTTCCATCAATCGATTCGCCCTTGAGGATGCGGATACGATAGTCGCTTTTCCTACTCATTGCCACTCTCCGTCTCCTCGACTTGACAGGCAGATCAATGAGCGGCGCGACGACATGCCAAATCCGGGCTGACAAGTTTCCGACTGAGGACAGGCGTCCGCAGCCGTTATCTGCGTCCCCGGACCACGTCCAACACTGGTTTCAAAGACTCCCAGCTGTCCTCGATCAAACGAAGCGATTCCCGTGAATCGATCCCTTTGATGTCCCACGGCAATCTCACCATATATCCAAATTGAATATTGGAGCGCTTCCGGCGTAGTAGTTCGCTGAAGAACGTAACCCACTCAGGTTGGCGCCTCACACCGCGTCGAGATATCGGCTGCGATGTTTCTAGCACAAAGTCCATCCGGGCATCGACGATCGGAGCCGATCGCTGACCTGGGTAGTGCCGCTGCACAGCATAAACCTGTACCGTACCGCCCCGACGAACAAGCTTTTTGGCGCGCTGCAGGATCCTCGCATTCAATTGAATGAGACCATCGGCCCCAAGGCTAACGAATCGTCGGCGCACGACACCCGCAACGCCATTGGGGATCGTAATGCCGACCTCGAGATGATCGCTGTGGACGCCCAAGGTCATGTGCGGATATCTCGTGAAGGCTCCCTTGGGCCGATCCTTCAGCGGCAGAAAATCCCAGACGAAGTCGAGCGCCTTGCCGGTAATCGCTCCGCGTCCGGATGGATCCGAATCCATTCCGAGTGCGCGGAGTTTCGGCCGCTTCCGTAGCTCGGCCATGGCGAGTTTCAACAGACGCTTGCCTTCACCGTACGTGTATGAGTTTTTCTGTGAGAACGGGAACCCATCAAACATGGTCAACGTGCCTTCCGTGAGGTACGGCTTGTCACCAGGATGTCGCGGGCTGGCCAGACGTCGTTCCGCATCGCGCAGATATACGCGTAGGCGCTCAGGCCACGGGGTCGTCGCGCCGTGCGACCCAAGCCATTCGTACAACTTTGACCAACGAAGCGTCGCAACGCCGTGACGTACATTGACATCTACCTTGGTCAACGCAAGAATGCGTATCTGCTTGAATCCGCGACGCCCAAGCGTGCGGACATGACGGCGAAGTTGATCGTCAGTAAGCCCGGCTTGAATCTTGCTCTCGACCAGAAGGCACCAGGTCCCCTCATTGTCATAGATGACAATATCCGGGAGGCCTTTCCTCTCCGCCTCTCGCTCATCGTATTCAACCCCGGGAGGATCGCCGGGAAGACTCTGCTCGACGATATGCAATGTGCCGATGGCGCCGCGGGGCCGGATCCGGACCCATTTAAGAAACTTCCGGAGGAACACTTTGTCCTCATGAAGGCAAACGGTAAGAGCGTGACTGAGTCGATTCTCGGGTTGATTGTACTGGTCAAAAATGTTCCGCATATGCGGCCATCAGGTTCACAATAACACCTGCCGGTTCCGTCTCACAACATCATTCCAGACAATGCCTTTGGCGGGTTCTTGGGCCGAGGGCAAGCAAAACGTCACTTGCCTGCCGGCCATTGCCTCGATAAATCCGCGACATAGGCTAAGCCGCTTCGAAGGTCTCGCACAGTCCACCATAGTTGGGACACCTGTCAGCGAGTTTCTGCAACAAAAGCAAACACCCAGCCGGCTTTGCCCAATAAGTGGTTTAGAGACAAAGCCCACCCAGCCTAAGTGAGTCCGGTCGATCTAGCTCATTCTGAGAACCGGCGAGCTCTTGGCTGAAGACCTCAGCGCGCCAATCGGATACAAGAGAACAATGATATTCCAGCTCGAGTCAAACGCTTCGGCCACACATTCGTGTCGCATGCCGTTGCAATCATGGATAACAACCGGGCGCGGCCGTGTCATCTTCCGACCAATTGGCAAGACCGACCCCAACGCATGATCGAGCGTGATCATTGTTTCTTGTGGGCGGCCAAACTCGCGGATAAACGCCGGCGATGGCTCGATTCGCCGCACCGCCGCGCGCGCGCCACTGCCTTCAACGTACTCGATCGGCTCCAGGATATAAACGACGCAGGCCCGCTTGCTCGTGCGCGCAAATTCGCGCGCCGACGCGTAGACGGAGGCACCGAATTTTCGAGCTAAGTCCATGGGGGTCTTCAGCTCGAGGGGCAAGTCAGCCGCATGTTTCGCATAAGTGTCTCCTTGAAAAAGAGCGAACCGCGCGAAATTGTTCGCCTCACGCTCGAACAAATCGGCAATTTCGGGTGATAGGGTCTTATCGCAGTCTTGGAAGAGGTGAAATAGCTTCCTGTGGGTCGGGCTATCGTGGTGGCCAGCCTCATGAAGTTTAAGGAAATTCTGCTTCGTCTCGACGACACTGTCGTCGACGTGAATGACGCTCTCCTGGCAATCGTAGAGTCCCAGCACTTTGGATATCGCTGACTTGATTCGCCCGGCCGCACGAGCAGATCGTTCTCGTATGAACGCAATCAAACTGGCCGGGTCAAAGATGCTCGCCGGTGCAACTCGCAAACCGCGAGCGGCCAAGATATCGGCGACGGGCGTTGGAAACCGCCCCCAAGCAGCTGAGTCGTCTAAAACTCGACGAGCCCGTTCCTGAACAGCGCGCAGCTGGTGCGAATCGAGATAACTATCGTCTGGTCTTGGCACTCGAGGTCTTCCTTCTGCTACGCAGAAACTGCAAATATTCGAGTAACTCTGCCTCCTCATCAGGCGTCAAGTGATAATTGGCAAACGTCGCTATTCGGCCATGCCGTTCGCTTGGAGCCCGACGTTTCGACGGCACGACATGCCCCGCCATCTCCATTAGACGCCCATAGTCGATGCCGAAGATTTCGGAAAGCTTATGTAGCACGTTTGGCGACGGTTGCTGAATCTTGTCATTCTCTATTTGGCTGAGGTAAGCATTCGAAATCTCCCGATTCGTTGCTTCCTCGACTTCCCGAAGAGTCATTCGCCGATCCTGACGAATCGAAGCAAGGTATTGCCCAAGCGTCACCTTCTCCTCGCCTCTCTCTTTTGCATCGGTCGCCATCAGCCCACATCCCCTCCTCGAACAGGCCCCAACCACATCATAATGGGCTCTTGCGTGCGGAATCAAGCCTGCAAGGAGATTGCTTGATATGCATAGCATGCTTGTGGTATAATGCTGTGATGAAGGCTGGAAAGGGGCGCGCAAAATGCAAAGGGAGAGAAGAAAGAGATCAAGATCCTCTTAAATGGCCGGCGATAGGCGGATCGACGTAAGTAGCACGGCTCCACATGCGTCAGGCAGTAAGTGGCGACGCGGACAGCATCGGACGGCACACAATGAGGTGATCTCGAAATGGACCGAGCAGATAGAGCAACGTTGAAATTCGTCGGCGGCCTCATAGGAACGGCCGCTTTGGCGACCGTAGCAGACTACATTACCTGCCGTATCCGTAACCGTTGGCACATACGGCGGGGAGAGATCGATAAATGCTATTTGCCTGCTGTCCAGACTGGGGTCTCGGCTGCGCTCCTCGCGCAAATTTTTGGGCCGGTTCCTTTGCCACTTCAGATTATTGACTATCTGTTCCAGAGCCGAGACCTATTGCAACACCCGTGCCAAGTCCTCTTCTGTGATCCAGACTCAGGACAACCGTACTATCTCCGTGCGCCCGAGCAAGCTTTCGGGACCGACTGCCAATGGGGTTGAAGTGCGTAGCACGGCCAACGCGAGGACTCACGCGTTAGCGGAAGCCTTGCGGCATGGGGCGGGCAAAGATCGGCCAACGAGATTTGCGGTAATGCGACGCGAACGCGCGCTAACAAGCACGGCTGAAAACCACAATGAGAGAGAGGGGATGTGTCATGCCAGAAGAGCACAAGGACGTCACAATCATCGTGAACGGCACTGCGTACCCCTGGTCAAAGGGCAAGATCACCTACGCCGAGGTTGTCACCCTTGATGTACCGGATTATCCGCAGCACCCTGAAATCACGTACTCGGTGAAGTACACTAGGGGTCCCCGCGCCAAACCGGAGGGAATTCTCGCTCCGGGCGCTTCTGTCGAAGTCACGAATGAAATGGTGTTCATTGTTTCACCAACTGGTCAATCATAACGATGACTTGCGGCGTCTGATCGAGAAGGGCTACGCTGTCGCCATCGACGCGGGATATCTCGTCATCCGCGACATCCCTTATCTGGACGTTCAGAAGCAACTGCAGTGGGGCGCAATCGTCGCGAAGCTGGAATTCGTTGATAGGATGACGGTCAAGCAGGACGATCACCAGATTTGGTTCGCGGGCTCCGTCCCGTACGGGCTTGACGGAAACCCGATACCCAACCTCGGCGGTGGACCAACAGCCTTAGCGCTCGGCGAAGCCAGCAAAGACATTGTCGTACAAAGAAGGTTCTCGAACAAGCCCAAAGATACGGGG
This sequence comes from uncultured Acidobacteriaceae bacterium, assembly GCA_937879855.1. Taxonomy (GTDB): domain Bacteria; phylum Acidobacteriota; class Terriglobia; order Terriglobales; family Acidobacteriaceae; genus Sulfotelmatobacter. Next base: position 4,636 of record CALFMO010000036.1, read on the forward strand.
AGGTTCGCTGACTTCTTTGCCAAAATCGAAAGCTACGATGCCATCATATCAGGACCGGCGATGTGCCTTCACGGCGCCAACCCATATACGTTTCGTACGGTTGAGAAGATGTCCGACTCGGTATTCAAATTCCACGATACCCTCACAAGCAGGGCGGAAATCACAGATCTTTCAGCCAAATTCGCAAACGACGTTGTCGCCGTAATCGGCCTCGGCGGCACCGGCGCCTATATTTTGGATTTTCTCGTAAAGACACCAGTCCGGGAAATACGTGGATTCGACCACGATGCGTTCCATGTCCATAACGCGTTTCGATCTCCCGGGAAATTGGACGAAAGCGAACTGGGAAAATCGAAAGCCGACGTTTATGGCCGACATTCCGCAGGTCGCGAAGTAGAGTTTGGCGATTTTTGGCGGTGGCGGAC
>CALFMO010000037.1 GCA_937879855.1 uncultured Acidobacteriaceae bacterium
AGCGCTTGCTTCGCATGTAAGAGGTCAGGGGTTCGAATCCCCTCATCTCCACACTGTACTAACCCGCATCCGTTAACGCTTTGCGGGTTTTTTCACGGCTCTCTAGCATGTCCGATATTTGCGGTTGACGGTCTATCTGACGACCTAAGTTTCGTTCGTCCGTTTCATAGGCAGCATCGAGAGCAGCTACCGCCTCGTCCTGCATAGCTGTCGTGGCATGAGTATAGACCTCAAGCGTCATCTTGCTGGTACTGTGACCCAGGCGATCCATGATCGAGCGCACGGGCACACCCAATGCAGCAAGCATGGTGGCATGCGTGTGGCGCAGACCATGGAACGATAGCCCAGGCACCTTGGCAGCCTTGACTACGCCACTGAAGTCGGTCCGTAGGAATCCATCCTTGCGCAATGCCTCGCCGTCCGGGCCAGGGAAGACCCAGGCTGATAAGCCACGCTCGGATCCCATCTGCTGCTTTTGATGGTTGTGCAGCAGCGTAATGTTGCTCTTGAGTAGTTTGACTGTACGGATACTTGAGTCAGTCTTGGGCCTCGTCGCAATCAATTTCCCGTCCTCGTTTTCCGTAAGCGTAGCACTGATGTGGATGAGGCCCTTGCTGAGGTCAACACAGTCCCACGCGAGCGCCCTCAATTCGCCGCTGCGGCATCCTGTGTCGAGAGCCGTGAGGTACAAAGCCTCGTATCGACTGCCCTTTGTAGCATCCCGAAATCGCCGAACCTCGTCCTCGGTCCGAAGAATGGTCCGGTCCTTCTTGGTGGCTGTCGGTCTGTCTACGAGTGCCACGACATTCCGAGCTACTTTGTCACGCTTGAACGCAACCTGCAACGCTCGGTGCAGGACCTTGTAGACTTCCTGCAATGTTCTGTCGCGCACACCATCCTTCTTCAAGGCATCGAACATGTCGTAGACCTGTGCTTTTGAGAGGCGTCCAAGTTTGAGGGTTTCGATATGCGGCTTAATGTGATTCTCGGCCGTTAGCTTATAGAGATTGTACGTTGACGTTCGCCTCGTTTCTTTGACTATTTCAAGCCAACGGTCCAGCCACTCGCCTATAGTCAAACCCTCAGAATCTCGGGCTCGAGGCTCGCGTTGCTCAGCGAATAGTTTGTTCTGGACGTCGTGCTTGCTCTTGCCGTAGACGTAGATCGGGTCTTGCTCTACTCTGCATAGGCGAGCTTCCCATCGACCGTCTTTGCGCTTGTATATAGAACCCGTACCTTTATCTCGTCGTTTCTGTCCTTCTTTCATCAGTGTCTCCTAGCGGGGATGCGTGGCTTCGCGCCTCTGCGTTCGCGGTCAATGAGGTCCTGAATCGCCGCTAGTTCGATTCGGGTTGATCGGCCGATTTTTACAAAAGCCAGTTCGCGCCGACGCATAAGATCATAGATCTTGGTGATACCGATTCCTAGTAGTTCCGCCACATCCTTTACCGCCAGAAGCTCGCCACTACGCGCCCTGTCAAGGACGTAGAGTTGCGCCTGGTCGGCATCTCGAGTTAACATGGGTCGCTCCGATTGCCGGTCCTCAGCCAAGTATAATAATTGCTGCAAGATCTTAGCAGATGCGCCGATTCCTCTTGGCACTTCAACCTATTGGCACTCTTGGCTCGATGCATTTGCTGGCGTCTTCGGTTCAGCTCGCGACGATGGGCCTTCAGGTGGGTGTCGCAGAATCGCACCTTATCGGCATTTCGAGCTAACACTCGTCGTTTCGATCGACAACCTTCAGCCGTACACCTGACCATCACATAATCTGCAATAAGTAATTCTCGGTCGATCGTTGAGATCTCGTAGCCCGAGGTTTTCGAACAAAAGATGGTGCGCAGTGAGCCAAGGATCGCTGCCAAGATGCCGCGACGTTGCGTATAATACGCGGAACTGAAATAGCGGCCATTAACTGGGTCTTGTTGCACGAAGCCCCGTGCATGCAATTTCTGAAGTAGATGATGCACCCTGGATTTGGGAATCCCGGTATCAAGGCTTATTTTGCGAATGCTGACACGCTCGCCATGCGAATCGAGATACTGCCGTATAAGCAAGGCTCTATCGACGGACTTGACTCTTCTTGTAGTCAATTGGGATGTTGCGCTCTCTTTCAAACTATTTGTTTCTGAGTGGATTCAGTGACGACGGAACAAGGTCGGTTGTGTAATTGTGCCTCGTTGGGGACTAAGGTTGTCCATTCGTCCCCGTGTCCGATAATAGGCCCGGTGGGTGGTGAGCCATGATCTCCGTTGTCGCCGTTGGACCCATCTATGATCTGTATAGGGTTGAACTGCAGGCTAGTATCCCTCGAAAAGGCAGAGTTACGAAATTTAATCAAAAAAATCGCATATGAGAGTACCGCCGCCACGGGGTAAAACGGAAATTGTTCGATGTATTGGGGGGTTGGTTTACGGCATTAGATCCAGATAACTGTTACTTTACGTTGCAAAGTAACCCGGCCACACCCCACTGACTTTCACAGGGGGGTCTTGCTTGAAGCAGTGGCCTCAGCGAAGACTTTCGCTATATTCTTTGGTAGATGAATATGGACGATAAGCACCGACTCCTCCGCTCCTGTTAGACCGGTCGGCGGCCACGAGCCCCACCCCTTCGATGAGAAATCTGCCGCAAATGAGTCAGCGGCGGGATAGCGGCTCGAAAGCCGGGGATAGTTGCCCAAACGTCTTGGCAGCGCAGCACTGCCGCCGACGGTTCATAATAGACTCTGTATGAATCTACCGATCCCTCCGAAAGATGAGAAACAACAACCGCTCCACCCAAGAACGGGGGAGGGGGAGGGGATGGATATTAGAGTCCCCCATATAGAAGATAGTGTCAAGGTGCGGAGCGACCAGTGGGTTATTGGATAAAGCCTTAGTCGCTGGACGAGCAGTGAGAGCTCCGTTACTAGGTTCGTTAGAAATTCACTGGCGGTATTTGCGATGCGGCCCTACGCCACAAGCCGAGGGGGAGCCCCATTTTCTGAGGCTGATCAAATGCTTTGTAGGAATTGCCGGCCTTGCGATCCTCGCGCCATACAACACGTGCCCCGCGCCTGAAGGCTCCCAGATTCAAAACCATCCGAGCTCAATGCCTGTAGCCCAAAAAACAAAGCCGCCAAATTTGTCAACGTCGAACATTACTATGAGATTCGTGCAACCGACCCAAAGACTCTAACTGATGTTGAAGCTGCGGCTCGCTTTCTATATCTGAACCGTACTTGTTATAAGCATATCGTTTTCGATTAACTCGGCTGTTTTTTTGTCGTTCGGGTCATCGGAACGCCAGAAATAGTCGGCTGTGATCTATTCGAAATTTCTTGATAATAACTTTCTAAATTTAAAGACACGAATTTTTTGAACAGTCGCACATAAAGATTTCCGAGGCCGCTGACTTCGCGGCACAGTTTGTTAGCGATCTAGTAAAGACGCTCGGCGAACCAGAAAGAGGGAAACGTCTCCACAAGTGGCGCTCTTACCTAAACGATAGCGTTCGAGTTATTTGGGTCGAGGTCTCCGACGAAAGCACCGCCTACTTCATTTTCGAAACAATGAATGACAGGGGCCTTAAACTCTCAGCAGCTGATCTTTTGAAGAATCATTTGCTTTCTCAAGCTCAGGATCGATTGAACGAAGCATACCAAAAATGGAATGCCATGACGGCCGTTATCGAAACTCTTGGCGAGTCGGAGGGGGCGGTCGTCGATTTTATACGTTATCTTTGGATTGCAGATAATGGTCATGTTAGAGAAAAAAATCTTTATGACGAGATAAAGAAGCGAATTAAGAACAAGACAACAGCAATCAGTTTGAGTGTCGAGCTAGAGTCAAGATCCGCCGATTACGCCGCGCTGCTCACATCGTCTCATGAGAAATGGGCAAAGTACGACGAAAGCGTTAGGCGCGACATAGATACCTTGGCGTTTCTCGGCATCAAACAAATACGTCCTCTGCTGCTCTCGGCGATACGAAAATTCAATCAGAAAGAACTTGTTAAGTTGATTCGCGCTTGCATCAATTGGTCAGTCAGATGGAACCTTGCCGGCGGGACTCCTGGTGTAATTGAGCGTCCACTCGGACAAAGTGCCATGAAGGTAGCAAGAGGTGAGATAGCAGATGTTACTAGCCTAGTCGCCGACTTGGAAAAGATTATTCCAGATGACAAACGGCTCCACTCGGCAGTATCAGAGACGAACGTTAAGCAGGCTCGTCTGGCACGTTTTTACCTTCGCACCCTGCAACGATTTGCCGATGGCGAGGCTTCACTCTACGTTCCAAAGGACGACGCCACCGTAACATTGGAGCACATTCTCCCTGACGACACAACAAAGAATTGGGCGCACATACCAACGGAAATAGCAAAGACGCTGCACAATCGTCTGGGTAACCTCGCGTTGCTTGAAGGGACGATTAACTCCGAACTCGGCGACGCATCCTTTGATTTAAAGAAACCTACCTTTGCGGCATCCCCCTTCTCGCTAACTAGGGAATGCGCGGACGCTGAAATCTGGGATGCTGAAGCTATAGCGAAGCGCCAAAGACACCTGGCAGATCTTGCAGTGGAGGCGTGGCCAAACTTACCCAAATGAGATGATTTGCATGAGAAAGTCTGTGGCGAAGCTGCGGAGGGCTCTCCAACTCTAGGCGAATGCGGGACACGGTATTTATATGTGTCCCGTTTGCCAATTTATTACCATTCTGGTATAATTTTGCCAATGCGAATGCAAATAACTTCTAGACAACGCCTAGATAGTCTGGCGGACCTCGCAGAGAATCAAGCCGGCTTCTTCTCTGCTAGTCAAGCAACAAAGCGAGGCGTCTCCCATACGCATCTAGCCAAATTGGCCGCCGCCGGACACCTGGTGCGAGAACATTGGGGCGTCTACCGTTTTGCAAGATGGCCAGCCTCCGAGCACTCTGATCTGTGGCGGACGCTCTTGTGGGCGCAGGCGAAGCGAGGCCCAGTCCAGGCGGCGTTTTCTCATCGTACAGCCCTGCAACTGCACGATATTTCCGATGTAAACCCTGACAAAATCGACCTCATGCTACCTCTTAGTATGCGTCGACTAAGGCGACCATCACCTCCTGCGGTTCGGCTGCATTTTGCGCCTCTATACGATCCCGAGATCGAATATGCGGATGGGCTACCAGTTACAGCACTATACAGAACGCTAACCGATTTAATCCTAGAGGGGACCACCCGTGATGCAGTGGCGGTAGCGATCGAGAACGCCTCCAAACGTAAGCTAATTGGAGCAAAAGAATTGGAGAAACTTCGGTCTCTGTATTCGCTCGATAGAGCCACACTAGACTATCTTATATCGACGCGCGAAACAACCGAGACAAGTGACCGTTGAGAACTAGCATCGGTCGTCTGAGTAAACTTGTTGACGCGGATGCGAAAAAACTAGGCGTTGCCAATAGTCGTATGCGTCGTTGGGTTGCAGCGACGGTTTTCTTTCAGGTATTAAACAACGCCGTTGCCGCTAAAAAGTTGCTTGGCTACGCGGTGAAGGGTGGCTTCGCCATGGAACTGCGTCTTAAAGGCCGAGCCAGAGCCAGCCAAGACATCGATTTGGTGTTAGTTCTCGAGGGCGAAGATGTTGTGGAGCTGCTTCGCCAAGTGCTAGAAACAGAGTGGTGTGGCTTCACTTTTCAAATCAAGGATGTTGAGGCTAGAGAACACGTCCATCGCGTTGCGTTGCAAGTGCGTTATCAGCGAGGAAATTGGTGCACGCTACTTATAGATCTAGGGTCCGCTGTCAATGCAATCACGGAAAATGTTGAAGCCTTTGATCTGTCGCCTATGGGTTTTGATGCGACAGATATGGTTGCCTGTCTATCGCGCGAACACCAGATGGCGGAGCTCATTCATGCAGTGACTGATCCAGATGAAAACGCACGTTACCGCAACCTTATCGATATAATTCTGATAGAAGAGCTCGGTTTTGACCTTGAGACGCTTCGGAGTAAGGTCGAGGATCTTTTCCTGGCTCGAAACAAACACCAGTGGCCGCCAAATTTTCAACTTCCTGACGAGTGGGTCGGCCCGCTGCAGGCAATTCTCGCTGAATTGCAGATGGCAGACACACCGCAGCGGGTGGCTGCAAGACTCACTGCCCTGATCGCTCGCATTGTGGGAGTTACACCAAACATGAACTATCAGTATCGCTTCCTAATTCTATCAGCTCAAGGTCGCATCCCCACTCTGATGGAGAACGCCGTGGCAAATGATGAGGCTTACAGCGTTTTTCAACGTATGACGGAGACAGAAGGCTGGAGAGTAGTTACGGTGTTGCAATATCCACAAACCCAGGCGAACCGAGCGATACTGGTTGTACTCGAAAAGGAACTATCTTGAGGACTACTTCTGGGTCATTCTTTCGTTTGACGGTCTATCTGACGACCTATCCGGCGCAAACTTGCGAAGAATGGCGAAGGACTGCGAAACGTGCAAATGCTCGCAGTCCCTCGTCGTACTTAACTTAGAGCCATTTCACGGCGTTCTAGCGGTAACGCTGAGAAGGCCCGTTCTAAATTCGCATGTAAGAGGTCAGGGGTTCGAGTCCCCTCATCTCCACACGAAGACGAAC
>CALFMO010000038.1 GCA_937879855.1 uncultured Acidobacteriaceae bacterium
TACTTGAGCCGCTTCTGCAGCGAGCTCTCGTTCTTCATCTTCTCGCGCAGTTCGGTGGAAAGTCCGTCGGTGTCGACGCGCTTGAGCAGTTCCTTGATCGCTTCGGCCCCCATCATCGCCTTGAATCCGGCGGGACGGTACTGCTGGTCGAGTTCACGGAACTTGGCTTCGTCCTTGATGACCTCGCGCTCTTTTACCGGAGCGTCGCCGGGTTCGACCACGACGTAGGCTTCGAAATAGAGCACGGACTCAAGATCGCGCAGTGAAATATCGAGCAGGTGACCGATGCGGCTGGGCAGCCCCTTGAAGAACCACACGTGCGAGCAAGGCGATGCCAGCTCAATGTGGCCAAGGCGCTCCCGGCGGACTTTCGACAGTGTGACTTCCACGCCGCACTTGTCGCAAATCACGCCGCGGTGCTTCATGCGCTTGTACTTGCCGCACAAGCACTCCCAGTCGGTTACCGGGCCAAAGATGCGCGCGCAAAACAATCCGTCGCGCTCCGGTTTGAAGGTACGGTAGTTGATGGTCTCGGGCTTGGTGACTTCGCCGTGGGACCAGCTCCGGATTTTTTCCGGAGACGCCAGGCTGATCCGGATGGCGTCGAAGTCCGCAATCACATTTGCCATTTCGAATGGGCTCGAACGAAACAAGGTGTTCCTCCGCTTTCCTCGGCTGTTGCGCCGCCGCTTGCGGCTCTTGTGGGTCGTCGCTAGTCGTTGGTCGTTCGTCGTTCGTCGCTAGCGAAATCTCTGAACCCGCATGTCCAAGAGCGAGACCGCGGGTCTTGTCTTCCAGGAATCTGAAACCGGGCACTGGTCACTAACGACTAACGACCAGCGACCGTCGCATTAATCTGCTGCCGCGCTGGCCGTGGGCTTTTTCTCGCCTGCCTTGATCAACTCCACATCCAGGCAGAGCGACTGCAGTTCGCGGATCAGCACGTTGAACGATTCGGGTACGCCGGGCTCCATGGCAGCTTCGCCCTTGACGATGGCCTCGTAAATCTTGGTGCGGCCGTATACGTCGTCGGACTTCGCCGTCAGCAGTTCCTGCAGGATGAACGCCGCGCCATAAGCTTCGAGCGCCCAGACTTCCATTTCTCCGAAACGCTGTCCGCCGAACTGCGCCTTGCCGCCCAGCGGCTGCTGGGTGATCAGCGAGTACGGTCCGATGGAGCGCGCGTGAATCTTGTCGTCCACCAGGTGCGACAGCTTCAGCATGTAGATGTAACCCACGGTGACGGGCTGTTCGAACTTCTCTCCGGTCATGCCGTCGTGAAGAGTCGTCTTGCCCGAAGTCGGCAGATTGGCGTGTTCGAGCAGCGCCTTGATCTCGCCTTCCTTCGATCCGTCGAACACCGGCGATCCCATGAACACGCCCTTGGAGAGGGTCGGGGCCACGGATTCCAGTTCCTCGTCACTCATGTCGGAAATGATGTCAGCCAGCTGTGAGTCTTTGAACAAGGCTTTCAACTCGCGCCGGATGGCTTCAGTCCGCGTATTTTCTTTCAGCAGTTGCGTGATCTTCTCGCCGAGCACGAAGCCAGCCCATCCCAGGTGGGTTTCCAGAATCTGTCCCACATTCATACGGCTGGGTACGCCGAGCGGGTTGAGCACGATTTCCACGGGCGTTCCGTCTTCGAGGTACGGCATATCCTCTTCCGGCAGAATGCGCGCAATCACGCCCTTGTTGCCGTGACGGCCGGCCATCTTGTCGCCCACACTCAGCTTGCGCTTCATGGCGATGTAGACCTTGACCAGCTTGATCACGCCCGGCGGCAGTTCGTCGCCCTTGGTGAGTTTTTCTTTCTTCTCATTGACGATCTTCTTAAGCACGTCGATCTGACGAGAAGTCATCTCTTCGATCTCGTCGATCTGCTCGTTCACCCGCGGGTCCTTGTCGGCATACTTGATACGCTTCAGGTTGCGGGTGGAGATGCGCTCGATCTCATCACGAGTCAGAACGTTGCCTTTGGTCAGCAGGCGCTTGTTGGTGCGCTCGTCGTGCAGATCAGCCTGCACTTCCTTGCCGCCTAGGATGTTCTCCAGGCGCTTCAGGCGCTCGTCTGTCAGAATTCGGATTTCGTCCGAAAGGTTCTTTTCCAACTTGGCGATCTGCGTGGCTTCGATGGCCTTTGCGCGCTCGTCCTTTTCCTGGCCCTTGCGCGAGAAGATCTTCACGTCGACGATGACGCCCTCGATGCCCGGCGGGCAGTAAAGGGAAGCGTCGCGCACGTCGCCGGCCTTTTCGCCGAAGATGGCGCGCAACAGTTTTTCTTCCGGCGTGAGCTGGGTCTCGCCCTTGGGCGTAACCTTGCCCACGAGGATGTCTCCCTGCTTGATACTCGCGCCGATGCGAATCACGCCCGCTTCATCCAGATTTCGCAGCATCGATTCGCTGACGTTCGGAATGTCACGCGTGACTTCTTCCGGCCCCAGCTTAGTGTCGCGGGCTTCGATCTCGTACTCCTCGATGTGAAGCGAGGTGTAGTAGTCCTCTTTCACCATCTTTTCGGAGACCAGGATCGCGTCCTCGAAGTTGTAGCCGCGCCACGGCATGAAGGCGACCAGGACGTTTCGTCCCAGCGCCAGTTCGCCATGATCGGTGCAGGGACCGTCAGCGATGATCTGGCCCTTCAGCACGCGCTCGCCCTTCTTGACCACCGGCTTCTGGTTGATGCAAGTGTTCTGGTTCGAGCGTTTGAACTTCGTGAGCTGGTAGATGTCGCTGCCCACCTCACGCGACAGCTGCGTGGGATGGTGTTCGCCTTCGACGCGCACAATGATGCGCTCGGAGTCGACCGAATCGATGATACCGTTTCGTCGGGCAAGAACGACGGCGCCCGAGTCGCGAGCCGTGACGCCTTCCATTCCCGTGCCCACGATCGGCGCTTGCGCGCGGAGCAAGGGCACAGACTGGCGTTGCATGTTCGCGCCCATCAGCGCGCGGTTCGCGTCATCGTGCTCCAGGAACGGAACCAGCGAGGCGGCAACCGAAACCAGTTGCTTCGGGCTGACGTCGACGTAGTCCACTTCCTCGCGGCTGACCAGCACGAAGTTTCCGGCCTTGCGAGCATTGACGAGTTCGGCCACGATACGGCCTTTGTCGTCGAGTTCCACGTTGGCCTGCGCGATGGTGTGGCGATCTTCTTCCCAAGCCGAGAGGTAGAAAGAGAACGGCTCAATCGCCGCTGGCTTCTTACGCTTCTCTTTCAATTCGTTGTTGATCTTCTCGATTTCGTGCTTCTCGATGTGATCGCCGACTTTGAAGTCGCTGTCGCCAACGTTGACGATGGTGACGTAGTCGATCACGCGTCCGCCCTTGATCTTGCGATAGGGCGATTCGATGAAGCCGTAGTCGTTGATGCGGGCATAGCAGCTCAACGACGAGATCAGTCCGATGTTCGGACCTTCCGGCGTCTCAATCGGGCAGATGCGGCCGTAGTGCGTGGGGTGAACGTCGCGGACTTCGAATCCGGCACGCTCACGAGACAAACCACCCGGCCCGAGCGCCGAGAGTCGCCGCTTGTGCGTGATCTCGGAGAGCGGGTTAGTCTGATCCATGAACTGCGACAGCTGCGACGATCCGAAGAATTCGCGGATCGCGGCCATCACCGGCTTGGCGTTGACCAGGTCGTGCGGCATGGCCGTCGACATCTCCTGGTACACGCTCATCTTTTCTTTGATGGCGCGCTCCATGCGGACCAGTCCGATGCGGAACTGGTTTTCCATCAACTCGCCGACCGCGCGAACGCGCCGGTTGCCGAGGTGATCGATGTCGTCGACCGCGCCGATGTTCTTGCGCAACTTCAGCAGGTACGCAATGGTTGCGTAGAAATCGTCCGGATCGAGGGTGCGCTTGTCGAGACTGGTAGCTTCCTGGTTCTCAAACAATTTGATGTTGAACTTCAAACGGCCCACGCGCGAAAAGTCGTATTTGCGCGGGTCGAAGAACATGCCGTGGAACAGCGCCGTGGCCGTGTCGAGCGTCGGCGGATCGCCGGGACGCAGCTTGCGGTAAATTTCGATCAGCGCTTCCTGCGGCGTCTTCACCGCATCGCGCTTCAGGGTCTGGCTTATCACCGTGCCCACATCGTCGCGCTCGGGGAAGAACAGGCTCATCTCGACCACGCCAGAATCGAGAATCTTCGAAACCTTGTCGGCCGTGAGTTCGGAGTTGGCTTCGAGCATGACTTCGCCGGTGGTGGTGTCGACGATGTCGCCGGCGGTCCACGCGCCTTCAAGGTCACTGATGTCAACTTCGATTTCGGTGATCTTCGCCTTCTGAATGTCCTTCAGAATCTGGGCATTGATCTTGCGGCCAGAGTGGGCGATTTCGTCTCCCGACTTGTTCTTGATGCTGTGCGCGAGCTTCATGCCCAGCAGGTTTGTCGGCTTCTCGCTAGTCGGATCGAGAGTCCAGTAAAGTTTCTTGTCGCGAACCGCGAGGCGGTCCACGGTGTAGAACGCGCGCAGAATGTCTTCGCCGGATCGCAGGCCCAGGGCGCGCAGGAAAATCGTGCCCAGGAACTTGCGCTTGCGGTCGATGCGAACGTACAGCACGTTCTTCTGGTCGTACTCGAATTCCACCCAGGAACCGCGGTAGGGAATGATCTTTCCCAGGAAGTAAGTGCGGTTATTGGCGGTCTCGAAAAACACGCCAGGCGAACGGTGCAACTGGCTGACGATGACGCGCTCGGTACCGTTGATGATGAAGGTGCCGTTCTGCGTCATCAGCGGAACGTCACCAAAGAAAACTTCCTGCTCTTTAATATCGCGAATCGAACGATTGCCGGTCTCGGCGTCTTTGTCGAAAATCGTCAGACGCATGGTGACTTTGAGCGGCGCGGAATACGTCATGCCGCGCTCTTCGCACTCTGCCACGTCGTACTTCAGTTGCAATCCCACCGGGTCGCCGCACTTGTTGCAGAAGTCAGGCGTGTTGGCGTTGTAGGTGCCGCACTTGCCGCACAGCACTTCGCCGGGATGGAACGGGTCGGTGATGACCGTGGATCCGCAATTCTTACAAGTAGTGCGCAGGTGGTGCAGTCCTTTGAGGTGGCCGCACTTGCACTCCCAGTTTCCAATCGCGTAATCCACAAACTCCAATTGCGATACATTGCGAAAATCGGTGATGGGAAAGACAGACTGAAACACCGCCTGCAAGCCGCCGTCTTCGCGCTCGCTAGGCAGTTTGTCCATTTGCAGGAAGCGGTCGTAAGAACGCTTCTGAACCTCAATCAGGTTCGGGATCTGAATGGTGGCCGGAATTTTGGAAAAATCGAATCGTTTACGGAAGGCATTTTTCATCGTCAGAAACTCCCAATCTCACGCGCGACCGATGGCCACGCTCAAACCGCGGAATGTGGGGCGCTTTCGCGCCGCGGGACTTGCGTTGTGTAGAACCGGGACAACCTGGACCTTAAAAAGACAAACTTAAAAAGACAACGGGGCGCCTGCAGGGACAGTCGTTCCCGCAGACGCCAACCAAGGCGTTTCGCCCTTCTTGATTTGAATTCTTTCGCGCCAGTTCCTCGGCCTGTTTTCCGCTCCGCCTGCCCGCGGAGCAGCTTGCCAAAACTTCCCTCGCGAGCCTCGCTCGCGCTCGAGTGAAGCCTGAGAAGCGATGTTATATAGATGCTAACATCGCCGCCCAAGGTTCACAAGTACAGAACGTATAACATTAACGATATTGCACCGCTGGCGGTGCGTTTCGTCGATTGTGTGGAGCGGGCACCCTTGCCCGCTGGCCTTATCGATACCGCTGGCGAGCGGACCGGGGTGTCCTCTCCACACAAACCGCTTACTTTACCTCGACCACCGCACCAGCGTCGGTGAACTTCTTCTTAATGGTCTCCGCCTCTTCCTTGGAAACCCCCTCTTTCACGTTCTTGGGGGCTCCGTCCACCAGTTCCTTAGCTTCCTTCAAGCCAAGGCTGGTGACTTCGCGGACGGCCTTGATTACATTGATCTTATTGGCGCCCACTTCTTTCAGGACGACGGTGAACTCCGTCTTCTCTTCTGCCGGAGCCGCGCCCGCCGCTGCCGCACCTCCGCCGCCAGCCACCATGACCGGGGCCGCTGCCGCCGCCGACACGCCCAGACGTGCTTCCAGCTTCTTTACGAGCTCCGCCGCGTCCAGCAGCGACAGGCCTACGATTGACTCTTCCAACTGTGCAAGATCCGCCATGTTATTTCTCCAGTAATTTAGTCTCTTCTTTTTTTCGTCATCCGCTAGCCAGGTTTCCAGTGCGTCCAGGTCCTGATTCCTTGCGCCAGACAACGCTCAGAACGAACCGCGCAGCCCCGGGCTTGCCGATAACCAAACTTTTCTCTGTGGCGCGGGCACTCTTGCCCGCGAAATCTAACCACGTCGACGCGCTGGCGAAAACCACACTCGCTGCGTCCGTCCCCACACAAACTATGCTTCCTTGAACTTCTTCTGCTGTACGCCCTGATCCACCACGACCGCCAGGTTGCGCCCCACCGCGTTCATCGCCGTGACCAGACGCTGCGCCGGAGCATTGATCAGGAACAGCAACTTGGAATACAGCTCTTCCTTCGAGGGCATGGTCGACAGCGCTTCGATCTCTTTAATCGTGACCACGCGGCCTTCGACCACGCCGACCTTGAAAGTAAACTCCGTATTGTCTTTGGCGTACTTGGTCAGCGCCTTCGCCATCGCCACCGGATCGCCCGTGGTGTAAGCAATCGAGTTCACACCCGACAGATCTTTCAGGGCGCCTTCGACCTTGGTCCCCTTGGCAGCGCGCTCGGCCAAAGTGTTCTTGACGACCTTGTATTTCGCGCCCACGCCGCGCAGAGCCTTGCGCAGCTCGTAGTCCTGGGCCACGGTCATCTTCGTGTATGTCGACACGACCATGTTGGAAACATTCTTCAGGTCCTGGCTCAACTTCTCGACCTGTTCCGTCTTCTTCGCCTTAGTAACCGCCATAAATCAATCCTCGCAAGATCTTATGTAGGGACGGACGCATTCGTCCGTCCAGGCGCTTTAGCGCCGCGTTAAGCCTTCGCCGCAGCCTCAATGGGCGCAACATCCAGCAGAATCCCCGGCCCCATCGTCGAACTCAAGGTACAGCCCTTGATGTACTTGCCCTTGGCCACCGAAGGCTTGGCCTTGATCACGCTCGTGATCAGCACGGTCGCGTTTTCAATCAACTTGTCGGGCGCAAACGAAATCTTTCCGACCGGGCAGTGCACAAGCGCCGTCTTGTCCGTACGGAACTCAACCTTACCGGCTTTCACTTCCTGTACTGCCTTAGCTACGTCGAAGGTGACAGTTCCTGTCTTCGGGTTTGGCATCAGTCCCTTGGGGCCGAGAATCTTGCCCAGCCGGCCGACAGATTTCATCACGTCCGGCGTGGCAATCAGGGCGTCGAAGTCGGTCCAATTTTCCTTGGTGATCTTCTCGACCATATCTTCGCCACCGGCGAAATCCGCACCTGCGGCTTCTGCTTCTTTGATCTTGTCGCCAGTCGCGATGACCAGCACTTTTTTCGACTTACCCAGTCCATGCGGCAGGACGACGGTCCCGCGCACCATCTGGTCGGCGTGCTTGGGATCGACTCCCAAACGCAGCGTGAGCTCCACAGTCTCGTCGAACTTGGCATACTTCACTTTCTGCAGAAGCGGAACCGCATCCTGCAGAACATAAGGGCGCTTCTCGACTGCAGCGTGCGCCTTGGCGATATTCTTTCCTTCTTTTTTCATTGCTTTTCCTCGTCTCCCACCGCCGATCGCCATTCCGATCCGCCGTGGTTCTTTTGACTGTGTGGCGCGGGCACTCTTGCCCGCGAAATCTAACCACGTCGGCGCAGCCAGCCAAAACCACACTCGCTGCGCTCGCTGGACGGACGAATGCGTCCGTCCCTACGCAAACCTACCCGACTACTTCAATGCCCATTGACCGGGCCGTTCCCCGCACACTCTTGATCGCGGTTTCGACCGAAGCCGCGTTCAGGTCGGGCATTTTCTGCTTGGCGATGTCCTCGACCTGCTTCGCGGTCACCTTGCCCACTTTGTCTTTGTTGGGCGTCCCCGATCCCTTGGCGATGCCCGCCGCCCGCTTCAACAGAATCGACGCCGGCGGAGTCTTGGTGATGAAAGTGAACGAGCGGTCGTTGTATACCGAGACCACGACCGGGATGATCAGCCCTTCCATCTCTTTCTGGTTGGTTCTGGCATTGAACTGCTTGCAGAACTCCATGATGTTGATCTGCGCCTGGCCCAGTGCCGGGCCCACCGGAGGCGCCGGCGTCGCCTTGCCCGCCGCGATCTGCAATTTCACATAACCTGTAACTTTTTTTGCCACTTCGTTAGCTCCTAACTTCTAGCTCTTAGCTTCTAGCCAAGGCTATTAATCCATTCACCGAATCATGTGGGAACGGGCGCCCTCGCCCGTTCGGCCGAGCAAAGCTCGGCAGCGCATTTACGCGACCTTCTCCACCTGGTTAAATTCCAGTTCCACCGGAGTGGAGCGGCCAAAAATTGTGACCATCACCTTCAGAGTCTCGCGATCTTCGTTCACTTCGTCGACAATCCCGGTGAAGCTGGCGAACGGCCCTTCGCTGATGCGCACCGATTCGTTCTTTTCGAACTTGACCTTCAGCTTCGGCTTCTCGCGGCTGTCGGCGACTTTGTAGACGATGTGCTGCACTTCCTCCTCGGAGAGCGGCGTCGGCTGCTGGCCGGTACCCACGAATCCCGTAACCCGCGGCGTCGACTTCACCACGTGCCAGACGTGGTCGTCCATGTCCATCTCTACCAGCACGTAGCCGGGATAGAACATGCGCTCCGAGGTGTATTTCTTGCCACCGCGCACTTCGGTGACCGACTCGGTCGGGATCAGCACCTTGCCGATCTTGTCCTGCAGACCAAAGGCTGCGACCCGCGATTCGAGAGACTCTTTCACCTTGCGCTCAAACCCCGAATAAGAGTGGATGATGTACCACTTCATGTTCGGGTTGCGGGGCGGTTCGGTGGCGCCGGTTGCTCCATCCGTGGATGGTTGTGGTGCCGCTTCGCCGCTTGTCGTCACTTCGTTTTTTATTTCTTCGTCCTGCATATGTGAGTACTTCTTCTCAGCCAGCCGTCTGGGCTGCTGTTTCAGTGCACTTTGAACAATCTGAATAACGCCGTGACTCCATGCTGGATAATGAAGTCGATTACGAAAAAGTACAGCGCAAAAATGGCAACCGTGATCACCACCACCGTGGTCGTGGCTCGAACTTCCTTCCACGAAGGCGCGGTCACTTTGCGCATTTCGGTGCGCACGTCGTTATAGAAAGTCCGGGTGCGCTCCGGCCAGGACTTTACCGTCGTCACAAGTGCGTTTTGGTCCGTCATGGTCGCCATCTTCTACTTCTTTCTTCCCGCTCTGACAAATTCTGGCAGGGGCGGAGGGATTCGAACCCCCAAGTTCGGTTTTGGAGACCGACAGTTTAACCGTTGAGCTTACGCCCCTG
>CALFMO010000039.1 GCA_937879855.1 uncultured Acidobacteriaceae bacterium
TGGTGCGAAAGGGGGGACTCGAACCCCCACGGTTTTACCCGCCAGATCCTAAGTCTGGTGCGTCTGCCAATTCCGCCACTTTCGCAATCTCGGGGATTAGTTTACTTCGTTTGATAACGCTGGGGAAGTCCGAGGCGCACTCCCGTCCCGGGGCGTTGAGGATACGCCCCAGGAATCAGAAACGGATCATTGTGAACGCAAGACCAAGCGGAGGCATCTGGCTCCCTCGCAATGGCCCGGCCTGAAACTGGCGAAACGCGCGACTGCGCAAACGACCCTATTGGACTTCGTTTAGTTTCTGGTAAATAAGCATCGCTACGAGCACGAGCAGAAATACTCCGGAGCCGATGCTGAACACGCGAACTGGGAGCGTGAGTTTGTTCACCTTAGTCAACAGTTCCGTTTGCTCTTCCTGCATGTGTGAGTTGTGATCATCTAGAAACAGTTGATCATCCTCGTGCATGGTGAGCGTGCTCTTGTAAATTAGGAGGATGATCAGACCAACGGCGAAAACTCCGAATACGACCGCCACAATCGTCAGCGTCATAAGCCACCTCGGCAGGGTCAGACCTAAGTGCAGCGGCTTTCCACTCGTGAGCGGGGTGCAGAGCCCCGCATCCAGTCCCGGGGAAGCCCTAACGGAGATGATTATAGCCCTGTTTGCAAGCCATGGCAGTGAATAAATGGCTTTGTTCGGAACCCGTTACAAGACCGGGAAGAATGCGACCTCTCTCTGGCCAACCGCATCCAATTGGCAGGGAGTTTCCTCACAATTTTGTTCTGGGGAAATGTCATCTGCTATAATAAAAAAGCTTTAAAGCCAAGGAGATACGAATGGCCACCACGACAGTTCCTGAGGTTACCAAGAAAGCCCCGCCCGTTACTCTCACGCCCAACGCTGTTGCCAAGGTGAAAGAGATTATGGGCCAGCAGAACCCCGTTCCCGCCGGCTTGCGCATCGGAGTGGTGGGCGGCGGATGCTCCGGGTTCTCCTACTCGATGCAGTTTGAAAACGGCGCCGGAATGATGGACAAGACCTTCGACATGGAGGGACTGAAAGTGTTCGTCGATGCCACTTCGGTGATGTATCTCAATGGATGCATCGTCGACTACGTGGAGACGCTGGAAGGAGCAGGCTTCAAGTTCGAGAATCCGAATGTGAAGAGTACCTGCGGTTGCGGCTCTTCCTTCAGCGTGTAAGCGACTCGCGAAAATTTCAAGAAAGTGAAACGGCCTCATCGTGCGCGATGAGGCCGTTTTCTTTTGACAGATAAGTTACTGTTGCTGCGGAGGAGGATTGCTTCCCGGATTCGGCGTCCCGTAGCCCCCACTCGGCGGCGTGCTCGGATTATTTTGGTTCCCTGACGGCGACGTGCTTGTGCCGAATCCGCTGCCACTCTGACCGTTGACGTTGTTCGTCGTACCTTGCTGCCCAAATCCTTGCAATTGGGGCTGGTACGGTGTCGTGATTAAGAATCCCCGATCTTGCGCCGGATCATAAACGAACACCCAGTCTTTATATTTGTTTTTGTGGTTGAATTCGCGGATCGTCTTGTCGGGGACTGTGCTTGCAACTCCCACGATTGGTCCGCCGATGATTTGGCCTGAGCCTGTCGGGTTGCTTCCGGAACTGCTGTTTCCTGTCCCGGACGAATTCGAACCTGTGTCGGAGGATGGTGTCAGCGATCCAGGCTGCGGACTGGCTGACGTCGGATTTTGGCCGAACGACGATGTCGGATTCTGGCCGAACGACGAGTTGGAACTCGACCCGAAAGTGCTGTTCCCGCCGAATGTGGAAGGCTGCGAGAATCCTCCCGGGCTGGCCGACCCATTGTTGAATCCCGCGGTTGTTCCGACCGGTGTCGCGCCGGGGATAGTCCCGCCTGAAATTCCGCTGAGCGAGAGCTGGACTTCGCCGAAATGCAAGAGCTTGAAGTCGGCGCACTTCGAATTCTTGCAATTCAGAGGATCTTTGTAACGTTTGCGCAGAAAGCGCAGGTTGTTGGTGCTCTCGAGATCCTCAATTTTCGTGGGGTAGCGGCCAAATTTCTTGTAATAGGCGCGGATGGCGCGCGAATATTGCACGCCACGGTGAATCATCTCCTCCTCGCGATCGCGCTTGATGTCGAATGTAATCGACGGCACGATCGCCGCCGCGAAGATGATGAGCAGGGACATCGCCAGGAGCAGCGTCAGCAGAACCCAACCCTGCTCGCCTCGAGAATGTCCTCGTCGAATTTCGCTTCGCCGGAAGTGGGGATGGAAAGCCATAATAAAATTTGGAAATTGGGGAAATTGGTAATTTTGTAATTTGCAAATCGCTATGCTTTCAAATCATCAATACCCAATAATCTGTTATCCCTGGGTCAGCGGGATGGTCTGCGGCGGACCGCTGTTCACCACGTCCTGAATGTCGACCGAGTTGGGAGAGATGCGGACCACTTTGTAACGCCGGTCCACGATCTCGCCCTCTCCCGCGACGAATACGTCCTCTCCCAACTTCAAGAATATTCTCTTCGGTTCGCCGGGCCGGCTGGCGAAGCCATAAAACTTTAGCGGGATGGGTGGCGCCTGCGCCGGCGTCGGAACAACATATTGACTACCGCCCGGCGCATCGGGCGCGCCTGGAGTAATTGGATGAGGAATGACAACGTTTTCCGCTTGCGACACAAAAATATTTCTTCCGCTTCCTTCGTATCGCGTCTTTTCGCTCATGGCCAGCAAGTCTAGCCGGAGTGTTGGATCAAGATTTTCCGCCCGCGTTTTCTTGACGGGCTTCTTGGCGGTACGCGACGCGGAACGCGAGACCAAAGGAGCCGCTGCTTGCGCGCTTGAGGCTCGCGCCGGCGAGTCCGTAAGAAACGGAATGAACTCATAGGCCACCGCCAGCAGCGCCACCACAGCCAGCACCACCGCCCAAGTCGTCTTTTTCTTATTTTCGAGTCCCAGTCGCACTACGTTCCTGCCTTCAAAAATGTCTCCAGCCGCATACCCAGCTTGACCGGACCTTGCGGCTGCCCGCCCAGGGTAACGCTGTCGACGATGAAGAACATCTGGTCACGCTCCAGCGCATTAATGAACCGCGCCAGTGAGGTGTAGTTGCCGGAGAGACTTGCTTCTATTTCCTCCGGTTCCAGCCCGCCGGTTTCTACATCCTTCGGTTTGTATTTTACCGTCTCGATCGCGACCCCGTTCGCGGCGGCGAGCTTGCCGAACTCAGTCACAATCTGCGAGTTCTGGGAAGGGAAGCGCGTCTTATAGAAATCAGCGATCTGATGGCTCGCGAGCGAAACCTTCTGCGGAAGATCCTTGAGCGGCGCGACCTGGCGCGTTTTGGTGGTCAGCTCAGCCTGCAGCAGGTTCATTTCCATGCGCCGATTTTCCGCCGAGCCCACCAGCGGCGAAAAGTACACGATCGCCGCCAGCAGATCTACCGCCCCCATGATAGCGAGTGCGGTCGTCAAATTCTTGCGGGTTTGTCGCAGGTCCGGCATTAGCGCTCACCGCCTTTCGGGGCTGCCATCAGCGGTTTCGCCGGTATTTTCGGTCTTGCGCTCGTCTTTGGTTTCACTTCTGTCTTTGACTCTGATGCGGCAGCCGCCAATGGTTCCGGAATGTAAACCGCGACAATGTCAAACTGTTCGGTATCGCTGCTGTTGGACTGCTTTTCAGAACGCTCGGTGACGATATTGGTCTGGGAAAAACGGTGCGACTCTTCCATGCGGCGCGCCAGTTCGATGACCCGATCGCGCGAATCGCCCGCCACCGTCATTTTCAGCCCGAGCTGGTTGTCTTCATCCAGTTGGGGATTAATCGCGATCAGGTGCACTCGCGGCGGCATCACCTTCTCCAGGTTTTCCAGCACTCGCGTCCAGGAAAACGCCTTGCGTTCGATCAGGTCGTTCAGAAACTGCGACTGATCCCGAGTGGTTCGGTTTTCCGGAAGGTTGAGGATTTTTTCAGCGTTGGCACGCAGTTGGTCTCTTTGGGCGATCATGGCGCGCTTTTCCGCAATCGCTGCACGATCGCGGCGCGCGTTGAGATATCCTGTGACGTCGGCCGCAAGCAGCACCAGCGTGAGCAGCCCTAAAGCGCCGACCGCAGTGCCCCAGCGCATCCAGAACTGCCGCGCATCCTCGTAGGGCTGGCTCGCGAGATTGATATCGAGTCGCATTGTTTAAGTACAGTGGCCAGTGATCAGTGGTCAGTGATCAGTAAGTGGGCACGGTAACCACTAATCACTAGCCACTGACCACTGCCGTTACGAGATCAGTGCTCCCACCACTCCTGCCATCCGCCAGCGCGGTACTGCACCGACGGCGGACGCTCCCAGTTGCGAGGAAGATACCAGTTCTTGCACCTCGGCACCGGTCTGGGCGCGCAGTGCTGGCGCCGCGCCGCCTGATTCCGGCAGCCCGGCGACATAGATTCGCTCAATGTTTAGCCGGTAGGTGTCCTGAAAGAACACAACCGATGGATAGACTTCCTCCGCCAGTTGCTCGCCGGTGATGGTAACGCCGCGCGTATTTTCCAGCGTGCGGAACAGTTGCAACTGATCTTCATTCAGAATCGCAATGCTGGTAGTATGCGCGTCCACCTTGATAACCAGCGTCGGGTGCTTGCCATCGGCGGCCCCAAGCGCCGCAAGCGTGGAGGGCAGCACCACTCCGGGGTCGAATCCGGCATCGCGAAATGCGCGCTCGTAATCCTCGATCACGCTCGCCATGGCCACCGCCGCGACTACCTTCACTTCATCGTTCACCTTCTGCGCGTGGTAAGAGACCTTGGCCTTGTCTACGTCAAAGGGCAGCGACTTCTTCAACCGAAATCGCACTACCGCGAGGGCTTCGTCGCGGTCTGAGGGCAAGGTATCGAATTCCACCAGCATCACGCGCACAGCGGCATCCGGGACGATTGCAACTACATCCTTGGAGCGTCCGGCAACGGCCTCCAGAACGGCTTCGATTCCGGCGCGCACCGCGCCCCGCTGACGCAGATTGTTCTCTACCAGGTCGGGGATCACGCTGCCCGGCGCCAGTTCGCGCGCCGCCGACGCTTCCAGTCCGTCGCCGTGATCGGTGATTCGTCCGGCCAGCACGCGGTCGGCGGCGATTTCGCACGCCACCTTAGGCCTGGGTGTGTTTGAAGTTGGACTCATTTCAGGGCACGCCCTTTAAGAAACTATTATCAATCAGAACTCGAATCACCAATCAATTCAATAGCTGTGAGAGCACTCGAGGAAACCTCTCGCAAGCACCTTGCAGGCTGTGGCGAGAGCACTCTGCTCTTCGCATATGTGGGCGGGAGGCCCCCACGAGAGCCGCCGTGACGGCGGCGCTACTCCTGTCGCGACACATCTGCACTAAACCCTTACCGCATGGCCTCGATGAAGGTGACTTTATTGATCTCTTTCAGCGTGGTCATGCCCAGCCGCACTTTGTCGAGCGCCGATTCGCGCAGGAAGCGCATGCCTTCTTCGCGAGCGGCGCGGCGAATCTCCGACGTCGGCTTCTTAGCGAGAATCATCTCGCGTACGCGATCGCTCAAATCCAGCAACTCGTGAATCGCGGTTCGCCCGCGGAATCCGGTGCCCGCGCACTCAATACATCCCGGCCCTTCATACAACGGAACTTTGCCCCACTGCGCAGGATCGAGCCCGCTGGCTTCGAGAACGTCAGGTGAATAATGCACCTCGGTGCGGCACGACTCGCAAATTAACCGCACCAGCCGCTGCGCCAGAATGCAATTCAACGCCGAGACAAAGTTGTAAGGTTCCACGCCCATGTTCAGGAAGCGGCCAATCACGTCGACCACGTTGTTGGCGTGGACCGTGGTGAAGACCAGATGCCCGGTCAATGCCGACTGAATGGCGATCTGTGCCGTCTCGGTGTCGCGGATTTCGCCGACCATGATCTTGTCCGGGTCGTGGCGCAAAATTGAACGCAACCCGCGAGCGAACGTCAGCCCCTTTTTCTCGTTCACTGGAATCTGCGTGATGCCGCGAAGCTGGTACT
Organism: uncultured Acidobacteriaceae bacterium; assembly: GCA_937879855.1. GTDB lineage: Bacteria > Acidobacteriota > Terriglobia > Terriglobales > Acidobacteriaceae > Sulfotelmatobacter. The sequence continues at coordinate 6,015 of CALFMO010000039.1, forward strand.
CCACGGGGTCTTCAATGGTGATGATCTTGTCTTCGTCGGTCTTGATCTCGTTAACTGCGGCGTAGAGCGTCGTGGTCTTGCCGCTACCTGTGGGCCCTGTGACCAACACCATTCCGTACGGCTCTTTGATGTAGCGCCGGAACTTGTGCAGGTCTTCATCATCGAAGCCGACCACATCGAGCGTCAGAGTGCGGAACTTCTCGCTCATCGACTCTTTATCGAGCACGCGCAGCACGGCATCTTCGCCGTGAATCGAGGGCATGATCGAGACACGGAAGTCGATGGCACGTCCGTTGTATTTCACCCGAAAGCGGCCGTCCTGGGGCACGCGCCGCTCGGAAATATCCAGCTCGCTCATCACCTTGATACGCGAAATAACAGTCGAGTGATGCTCTTTGCCGATGGGCGGCATGGCCTGTGTGAGCACGCCGTCAATGCGGAACTTGATGACCACAGAGTCGTCACGGGTCTCAATGTGAATGTCGGAAGCGCGCCGCTGCAACGCGGTGAAAATCGTGGTGTCAACCAGCCGGATGATCGGGCTGGTGTCGCCCGTCGCCGTCAGTTTGTCGATTGTGAGCGTCTCTTCAGCGCCCGTGTTTTCGTCTTCGCGGATGATAGTGAAGCCTTCGCTGGCTTCTTCGAGCACGCGCTGCGACTGCTCGGTCTTGGTGAGAATGTTGTCGATTTGTTTCAGCGTCGAGACTTTGGTGATGATGCGCTGCTTCAAGAGCAGACTGATCTCGTCGATCATCATCAACTGGCTGGGATCGGCGATCGCAATCGCCAGCTTGCCGTCTGCCGTCTCTTCCAAGGGCACAAACTTGTAACGGAACATCAACTCGACAGGAATTCTCTTGAACAACTCGTGATGCAGTTCGAACCCGCTTAGATCGATGAATTCGCAGCGGTAACGCCGCGCCACATCCTGCGCTCGTTCCAGGTCGGTCACGGGGTTTCCGGTGGGACTGGTCGGATTGCCGTTTCCGCCGTTTACGAACAACGATTTTTTGTCGGCTGTTGCCATTCTCTTATCTACGCCCGAATCCTTGTCATCCCGACCAAAGGGAGGAATCTGCTTCTCGGTCGCTCAGTGCACTCCAAGTGTGAAGATCGGCAAATACAGCGAAATCAGCACGCCACCAACGAAGATCGCCATAATGATCAGAATGAGCGGTTCAATCAGTGCCAACGACGCTCCCAGCGCGGTTTGCACATCTTCTTCGTAAAATTCCGCCACCGAGTTCAGCATGGCCGGCAGTGCTCCGGTGGATTCACCGACCTCGATCATCTCCACTGCCAGTTCCGGAAAAATCTCTTGCTCTTCCAAGCTGGGGGCGAGTCCTTGTCCCTCGCGGACTCGCGTGCCCGCCCGCATCACACCCTTTAAGATGCGCCGGCTGCTCATCGAGGAGCCTGCAGTTTCCATGGCCGGGACCAGGGGCAGGCCGCCTTGCAAAAGGGTCGAGAGCATTCGCGAAAAGCTGGCCACCTGATGCTTCAATCGGATATCGCCCAGCAGCGGCAGGCTCAATATCACCCGGTCAATGCGGTCGGCGCCGCGATCCGTATCCTTCCAGCGCCACAGCACAAAGCCCAGGATCACTAGCCCGACAAGTACGAACGGAGCATACTTCTGCGAGTTCTGACCAACCGCCAGCATGAACAACGTAATCGCCGGAAGCTTCGCATCCAGGCTGTTGAACAGGTCCGCAAACTTGGGCACGACGAAGGTGAACAGGAAAGTCACCATGATCGTCACCACCGTGACCAGCAGCGTGGGATAAATCAGCGAGACGAAGAGCTTTTTGCGGAAGCTCATCGCCAGGCGCTGGAAGCTGACGTAACGGGTGAGCACTTCGTCGATGTTGCCGCTCTTCTCGCCCGCCATTAATGTCGTGGTGTAAATCTTGGGAACGATCCCTTGAGCCGCAAAAGCATCGGATAGCAACTCTCCGCCTTTGACGCGTTCGCGCACGTTTTCCAGAACCTGTCGCAACTGCCCGTCCTTCTGGCGTTTGATAAGCAGTTCGAGCGAATTCAGAATGGGGAGTCCCGCCCGGATCAGGGTAAGGAACTGCTGGTTGAATACCAGAAATGCATCCTGCTTCAGTTTCCGGCGGCGCCTCAACGAAACGCCTGAAGTGAAGACCCCCTGAGGCTTCACCCAGTAGACGAGGTAACCCTGCTGCGAAAAGCGGTCGCGCACTTCGGCTTCCGAGTAGCCCTGCTCGACGTGCTGCTGGACCCGCCCGCGGTCGTCCGCGATTTTTACTACGAATTCCGCCATTTGCCGACTTTTCTATAGTTTCCGGAGTACACGATCCCCGCCTCAGTCTAACATTCCACTTACCATTCTAAGACACCGGCGGCGCTCAGAACCGTTTCTGCAAGTACGCAAGTAACCCCAACTGCGCCAACCTAAGGCCCTAAGCCGCCCTCGATTGTTTCCGTTCCCTCCGGAGGCTTAAATTGAAACCGCGCATCTGCAATCGCCACATCTTCTTTCATCTCTCCGAAGCGGTATTCTGTTACCGCTCCATCCACTTCCTGGATGACAATTCGCGCAATCCGGTGGTCCGGAGTAATCTCTACCAGAACCTCGCTTATCCTGTCTGCCAACGCCTGCGGAACCCCACGCAAAACGACGTTACCCGACTGGAGCGGCGAGACATCTGGAGCTAGAGATAATCCGTGCAACTCTTTCTCCAGCTTGGTCTTACCTAGCAAAAATGCCAGCGGTGATCGAATATCCTCCAGTTTCCTGGCCTCCGTTTTCCGGGCCTGCCGATCCTCGGGCACGTAAAACCACGCATCTTTCCCATTGCTGACAAACAGCTTGTCCTTGGGAGAACGATACTCCCACCGCATCTTGCCGGGTTTTTTCAGCCACAGCGTCCCGGACTCTGTCCGTTCCATGCCCGAGCCGCGGTACACCTCGGTGAACTCCGCCTGAAGCGACCGCAGATGGTTGTAATGTTCGTCCACCGCCGCCGCTAGCGACTTAACGTCGGGCGCAATGGCGGCGGCTGTCGCAAACGTCGACGTCAGGAACAGGACGATAGAAAAGCGAAGGAAACGAATTCGCATCCGATAACTTTTCACCGGGTGCCAGCCCACGGATCGAAACGCTCTCCCGCGGATTTCGGAAGGGAACAATGGGCCAGCTGCAACAGGGAAACTCCCGTTCGTATTGTAGGCTGCGCTCAACGTTCCTGTCATTCCGCACAATTCGGGAAGTTGAGGACGCTCTTCACTCTCGTTTTTTGCAGTTGCCGCATCACCGACGCTGTGCCAGAATCAATGGTCACTGGCCGGATCTTCCCCTGGCTCCCCAGCCCTCCGGACGTGCCTTAGGATCGTGCATGTTCCGAGTCTCCTGTTTCAGTTTGGTTCTTGGTTTGTTGTCTGCTGCTGGCTTCGGACAATCGGCTACGAGCCCGCCGACCCCTCCGCCCAGTCTGGGATCGCCGAAAGCCCAAGAGAATCCAATTTTGCCTTCCGTCTCAGCGCCAGCGACGGCTACAGCGGTGGTCACGTCCACGGCGTCCGCCTCAACCGCGCCGCCAGAGTCCGTGCTCGCCAACCCCCTAGGCGAGGCAAGAGCTCTCTATCGCAAAGGTAAATTTGAAGAGGCTATTGCCAAGTATCAGGAATTGCTTAGGGACCATCCGAGGTCACCCGACGCGTTTGCTGGCGAGGTTCGCGTATATCTCAAGCAGAGAAACGTCGATCAAGCGGCGCAGGTCGCCGAACAAGGCCTTGCGGAATCAAATTCACCGCGGACGAAAGTGGCTCAAGCCGAAGTTTGGTTTCGTCAAGGCAAGATCAACGAGGCTGAGAAGCAATGGATCGACGTGATCAACTCTGGATATCCCGAGGCACGTGCGTATCTCGGCCTGGCGCGCGTGCGTGAAGCCATAGCCATGTTTAAGACCGCCAGGAAAATGGTCGACAAGGCTCATGAACTCGATCCGCTCGACCCCGATATTCAGGAGGAATGGATTGGGACGCTCTCCCGCTCGGAACGCATCAGGTATTTGGAGACGTCCCTGGCCGGCGACAACAACTGGGACACCGATCAGCGATCCGATGTCGCGAGCTACCTTCAGTACCTTCGAGAACGAGCCCAACGGAAGAATGAGCCCTGCCATTTGGTGAGCAACGTGAGTCGCACCGAGACTCGACTGGTGCCTCTCATGATCGATCCGACGCATCTGCGCGGCTATGCCGTTTCCGTGGTTTTGAACGGCCACAAGAACAAACTCATGCTCGATACCGGAGCCAGTGGCATTTTGGTCAAACGATCGATTGCGGAACATGCCGGCATCTCGAAGATTTCCGAAACGAAAGTTTTGGGCATTGGCAACAAGGGACGCAGAAACGCCTACATTGGGGTTGCAGATTCCATCAAAGTCGGCGAACTCGAGTTCCAGAATTGCCCGGTCGAAGTCATGGAGAGCCGTTCTGTCGCGGAAGAGGACGGCCTGATCGGTGCAGATGTCTTCGAAGACTTTCTGGTGGACATCGATTTCCCCAACGAAAAACTTAAGCTTAGCGAGCTTCCAAAACGTCCCGGCACACCAGAACCGAAACTCACGCTCAAGAGTGAAGACGAAGATTTCGACGAGGCGACTGGCGCTGGCGATGATTCGAAATCAGGCGACACAAAAAGCGTTGCGCCCACGGTGCCGACCTCCGGTCCCCAGGATCGTTACATTGCGCCCGAGATGCAGTCCTACACTCGCGTCTATCGCTTTGGGCACGATTTGCTGATTCCTACGAGCATCGGCAAAGTGCCCTACAAACTTTTTCTAATGGACACCGGAGCGATGTTCAATTTCATTTCCCCCGCCGCAGCGCGGGAAGTCACCAAAGTTCACGGAGATTCCGACACGATTGTGAAAGGCATCAGCGGCAGGGTCGATAAGGTGTTTAGCGCGAACAAGGCAATTCTCCAGTTCGGGAACTTGCGGCAAGAAAACCAGGACATGACCGCGTTCGATACCAAACCCATCAGCGACGGAGTCGGCACTGAAGTGTCAGGCTTCCTGGGTTTCGTTCTCTTGCACTTCCTTGATATCAAGATCGATTATCGCGACGCTCTCGTAGACTTTCAATACGATGCCAAACGTTGGAACCGGTAGTTTTCCTCTGTTTCTGTTAATACCCGCTCGCTAATTCGCAAACAGTGAATATTGATGCGTGCCGCCAACTTTGTGCAGGAATCCTGCCTCAGTGAGGACGTGCTCGAGCAGCGGGTTGTGATAGACCACATACACTGCTCTGGGGTGCTCGCGAAGAGATTGTTTCAAGTTCACGAAGACCTGGCGCATTCCCGTCTCCGGAAATGGATTGAATAAATAAATCACAAGCGGATCTGTCGGAAAAGGGAAGGCGGTTGCATCTGCACAGATGGATTCGACCGCAAAGCATTTCTGCGTAGCGCTCTTGTACTGGGCCAGGTTCTGTTGGGCTGTTTGATGCAGGGAAGGCAGAAGCTCCACGCCAATGATGCGGTGGAAAGGATAATCGGAGGCCATCAGCAGCGTACGTCCTTTTCCCGAGCCCAGGTCGATGAAGGTGAAATCGCGAAAATTGAGAACTGGCTGGTCGCGAGTGGGCGACCCCTGCAGCGTGTTGAGCATCTCATGAAACGCTGCAGGTTCGGTCGGCTGATACGCTGAGTGAAACTGGCCTAGCAATCGATCGCGCCATCCCACTGCGCCGCTGGTAGTGTTGACGCGGTAATCCCAATCATAGTCGGCATCGCCAAAGCGTTGGCGCAAACGCTCTGGAGTGGAATCGCGCACGAACTCCCAGAGGACTCCGAAAAGGCGGCGCGTCGCCAGGTAGCTGCCTTCGTAGGAGGCGGCATTTTTCCACCATTGGCGGGCGGTGTGGAACACACCAGGTTGCTGCCGAGATGATGGCATATGCATGAGCAGCCGGCCGGATGAGTGCTGCGAATTACTCGGAGTCGTGGAATTTTACTGGAGGACGATACCCCGGCGGCAGACCTTTGGTAGCAAGAGGGAAGTCGTCAGGTTGCTGAACTAAAATCCGGCCTCTCTCGTCCATCTTATAGGGTTTTCCGCTGGGATCGATGGGGACGCCCGGCAGGCCTTCTACCCGAGCCAGTTCATAGATGCTGGTGGGCAGTCTTCCCGTTTTTTCTCCGAAGCGGGTTACCGCGGCTTGCAGGTTGGTAACGTCTTCGTCCAATTTCAAGTCGCGCAGATGCTCTGCTGCATTTTGCCGGATCTGTCTGTCCTGTGTAGTTTGGTAGGTTGTTGCCCACAACATGCGAGCCGTCTGGAACTCACCGGCATGCTGTGCCATCTGGGCGGCGAGGACTTTCAAGAACGGATGCGCGTTTGGAACTTGCGAACCGCGCTCGAAGGCGTCCGCGGCGTGAGCATAGTCTTTCAGGTCCATGTAGTACACAAATCCCAGATTGTAGTAAAGGCGCCACTCGTTGGGGTTGTTGCGAATGCCATACTCCAGCAATGAAATCGCGCGATCCGGCTGTCCGGCTCCGTTGGGCGACGGGGGGGCCAGAAAGTTTCCTCCGAACTCGTAAGCGACTACAAGATGGGGATCCAGGTTCGTGGTGATTTCCAGGAGCGGGGCCAGCAGATCGAAGCTGGACATTCCCCCAGCATGCCGTCCCCCAAAATACTGGACCGCTCGCGTCCAATAGATGTCGGCGAGAAGGCCGTCATAGCCCAGACTGGCGCGCTTCAGTATTTTTGGAGAGCTGATGTAGAGCACATCTTCCAAGGTTGCCTGAGGACGAAGCCGATCGACGCTGCGGAGCGTGAGCACGCTGGTGATAAAAAAGACCGCCAGGCAGATACTTGCCACGATCGTCGTTCTGTGCCGCGCCTTCATTTCAGGTCCCTGTGTTCGAAGATCAGCACCGCGCCGCTCAAAGCTGCAGCCGCGTAAAGCAGAGCATACAAAGTGTTGTGCAGCACAAGCTGGCCGGCAACCGCATGTTCGTGAGCGACGGAACTGATCACATTGAAAGCAGAGAAATTTGGCACGAGGTAAGCTGCAGCCGTAGCCAGCCATCGTGTTATTCCGTGAGCCATGCCCGCGAAGCCGCGCAAGTCCTCAGCGAAACTGCCAATCACAAAGAGTGAAAAAGAAAAGACCGCCGCCAGCAACGGCGAGGAGAAAGACGAGAACAGCAACGCAAGCGCGCAAATAATCAGAAACTGCAGAACGATGAAGTAGAGGGCGACGAGAATCAGGGCGTCCGCCGGCATGAACTTGTGCGAGACATAAAGCAACGCTGCAAAGACCCCAACGGCCATGCAGAAGGTGTTCACAACCAGAGTGCCAGATAATCCAAAGAACTTGCCGACAATAAATTCCCAGCGTCGTACCGGCCGCGAGAGCACCGTATAGAGCGTGCGCTTTTCGATTTCCTTCGATACCAGTCCGATGCCGATGAATATCGCGATGACGACACCAAACAGTGACACCGCCGTTAGGCCGAGATTGATCACGACTAACTTTTCGATCTCGATGGAGATCTGGCCGACAAAAATCGCCGCTCCCGACAGCAGAACCGCGAATGCGATCAGGTTATAGAGCACACGATCGCGCACTGCTTCGCGGAATGTATTGGCGGCGATATATCCAACCCGAGCATTCATGACGCACCTCCCGCAGTGGAGTCCGCTTTCCGCATCTTCTCGACGAAATACTCTTCCAGCGACGTGCGCACCGGCGTGAGCGAAATCAATCGCAATCGTTCGCGGCGGAGAGCGTCAATTGCCGCGTCTTGCCGGGTTTCGGAAATGACCGCGCGCACCGTATCTGCCGTCACATGACATTCGGCTCCCAACGCTTTGATGGATGCCGGTACCTGCGTGCCTTGCCACACAATCTCGATCCTTCCCTGGACGCTGGACGTCAGATCGGCGACCGCTCCCACGCCGCGCAGTTCGCCTTTGTAGATGATGGCAACCCGGTCGCAGAGCGCTTCAGCGTCGGAAAGAATATGAGTCGAGAAGAACACCGTCTTGCCTTCGCGTTTGAGCTGTTCCATCAGGTCACGAACTTCGCGCCGGCCCATGGGATCGAGGCCGGACATGGGCTCGTCAAGAAACACCACTTTGGGGTCGTGCAGAATGGCTTGGGCGATGCCCGCGCGCTGCATCATGCCCTTGGAGAATTTCCGCAGCTGCACACCTTTTACATCCGTGAGACCCACGAGCTGCAAAACTTCTTCAATGCGCTGCTTGCGATTTTTCGCGGGAACTCCGGAAAGCTGTCCGTAGTAATTGAGCAGTTCGTGAGCGGTCAGATAGTCGTAGAAGTAGGGTTGCTCCGGCAAAAATCCAATTTGCGCTTTGATGTCGGGATCAGTCCACTCGCGCCCCAGAATACGAGCCGATCCTGACGTCGGGAAAACCAGGCCCATCAGGAGCTTTAGAGTCGTGGTCTTGCCGGCGCCGTTTGGGCCGAGGAAACCAAAGATCTCGCCCTCCTCAACTTTCAACTGGAGTGGATGCAAGGCACGCTTTGGACGCTTGCGCCAGAATCCGACCATGTAGGTTTTTTCTAATCCTAAGATCTCAATCGCGGCCATATCGTTTGGAGTGCGTTCCTGGTTGGAACGCTCAGATAAAAAAATTATATGCAAATCGTCAGCAGGCAAAAAGACACCGAGATGCCGAGGATGTTACTAAAGTAAAAGGACTGGAGCGCTGTTTTGAGACTTCCCAGCGAATCCGCCCGTTACTGGCCGATTTGCGGCAGCAGGGCTTGGCAAGGGTCATGGTCGAGGGCTCCTCCGGAAGGAGTGACATAGCGGATCGTGTTATCTTCAGTTCCGCAAAAACCCTTTACCCCAGTAATGTTGAGCGTCTGGGGCACAGCGTTGGAGACGAATTCGGTATTGGCGCCCCCTGAGGGTAGAACACCTTTGGCTGTAAAGGTATATCCGCTCTTGGTGCCCGCAGTGAGCGTGACGTCCAGAAGACAAGCGGTCGCTACACCTGGGACACACGGTTCAGCCCCGCCCAGCACACCGATAGTCAGCGGGAATCCCACGGCCGGATAAAAACCTGCGTAGGTTATTTCGGCTGTATTGACGGTCCGAAGGGAAGCCGCTGCCGACGATTCATTTGCTGCTATGCGCGCCCGCAGCAAGTTCGGAATCGCAATGGCAGCAATAATCAGGATGATTGCCACTACGATCAACAGCTCGATTAGTGAAAAACCCTTGTACTTCCGCATTGTATCCGCCTGACATTTACCACGATTCCCAAGAGTAGTCAGTGTTACCGTTGCAACTGGAGTTCCATCGGAAGCATTTGCGCCCATTCTGTCAAATCGCTTGTTTTCAATATTCTCTTCTCTGCAGGATTCTGGCGATACACCAATCGCGGCGTGCAACGCCAAATTGTGTCAGGGTCGCGAGCTTGAAACCGAATTGCGAAGCAACCGACGATTCGACTCTGCCGAAGGTAAAAAATCAAAGAGCCTCGGATGTTGCCATCCGAGGCTCTCGGCTTGTACCCTCCCCAGATATTTCGCCAGAATGCTAACTACTGACCGATCGCGGCTAGGGCCTGGCAAGCGTCGTGCGCAACCGGTCCGCCGGAAGGCGTAACGAAGCGAATCACGTTGTCTTCGGTTCCGCAAAAGCCCTTTACGCCGGTCGTGTTAAGCGTATTGGGGTTGCCGTTCGATACGAACTGGGTGTTGGCGCCGTTGGCGTCCGGCAAAAGGCCAGCTGCCGTGAACAGGTAGCCGCTCTTGGTGCCAGCGGTCAAGGTCGCGTCGATCAAGCAGCCTGATGCGATTCCAGGCACACAGGGAACCGCAGCTCCACCGAGTGTGACCAGGGCGGCGGGAAAGCCCACCGTCGGATAGGAAGTGTAGTAGCTAACTTCCGCCGTGCCGATGGTGCGCAGAGACGCCGCGGCGGACGACTCGTTAGCCGCAATGCGGGCGCGCAGCAAGTTTGGAATGGCGATAGCTGCGATGATCAGGATGATTGCCACCACGATCAGCAGCTCGATCAATGAGAAACCCTTTTGTTTACGCATCTGTATTTTCCCCCTTTTTCCTTTTCGCTAAATTTTGTGACCCGTACGTATCAGGCTGCCCCGATCTTTTTCATGCAAGCCAACGCCCATAATTGGGCCGCTTTGCGCATGTCTCTGTCAGGGTGCGAAGTGCTTGCTTTTGTGGGGGAAACGACGGGCCAGCGATTCTGGAATCTGATTTGAGACAGCAAAATGCCAAAATTGGGTTGACACTTTTTGTCGCCCTGCCACAAATTGGCAGGCAAGCGACCCGCGCAACCGTCGTGAAAACCGCAAAAACAAAACGCAATAAAAACAAAAAAAGAGCAGCGAACTCGCGTTCGCTGCTCTCTGGCTTGTACCCTCCCCCAGGTACTTTGCCAAACTGCTAACTACTGACCAATCGCGGCCCTAGCTTGGCAAGCGTCGTGCGCAGCTGCACCAGGAGAAGGCGTGACGAAACGAATCACGTTGTCTTCGGTTCCGCAAAATGCCTTCACGCCGGTCGTGTTAAGAGTATTCGGGACGCCGTTCGATACGAACTCGGTGTTGGCGCCGTTGGCGTCCGGCAAAAGGCCAGCTGCCGTGAACAGGTAGCCGCTCTTGGTGCCAGCGGTCAAGGTCGCGTCGATCAAGCAGCCTGATGCGATTCCAGGCACACAGGGAACCGCAGCTCCACCGAGTGTGACCAGGGCGGCGGGAAAGCCCACCGTCGGATAGGAAGTGTAGTAGCTAACTTCCGCCGTGCCGATGGTGCGCAGAGACGCCGCGGCGGACGACTCGTTAGCCGCAATGCGGGCGCGCAGCAAGTTTGGAATGGCGATAGCTGCGATGATCAGGATGATTGCCACCACGATCAGCAGCTCGATCAGTGAGAAACCCTTTTGTTTACGCATCTCGATTTTCCCTCGTTTTAGTTATGTTTTTGAACTCTGTTCTGCTCGTGCTTGACGCAGTCGTCCCGATACTTGCACCCGCGGGGCCAAATTCGTGTGGACGCGTCTTCCGCCTGGCATTTCGGAAAGCTCATTGTTTTCATGGGTGGCGCAAACTTTGGTCATCCCCTGCGGCGGTCTGCTCGCCGATTCGCGCGCAGGATGTCACTAACACTGTCAATTTTTGTCATTCTGTGCGGGTATGAGCGACACGGCCGGAATCTCGGACCGACTAGAATATTCCGCCTCGCCGATCCACAAGATTTGATCTAGAAATTTTCCGCTTTCAGCAACATGCAAGTCACATCGTCATGCTGGGGAGTGTTGCCGACGAAGAGATCGACTTCGGCCATGAGGTGTTTGAGCAATTCGGCCGGCGCGAAAGTTTCTCCGGCTTCAATCGCGCTCAGCAGCCGCGGTTCACCGTATTCTTCCTGGTGGGCGTTTTCGGCCTCGACTAATCCGTCGGTGAAGATGATCAACCACTCGCCGGGCGCCAAGGTCAGGGTCGCTGATTGGTATTTCACTTCCGGCTGAATCCCGAAAGGAAGGCCGCCGACGTCGAGGCGCTCGATTTGCCCGCTGGCGCGGCGCAGGATGGGATTGTTGTGTCCGGCATTGATGTAGTTGAGCGTGCGATGGACAGGATCGTATTCCGCCAGAAATGCCGTGGTGAAACGCAATCCGCCCTGGCTGTTGGTGCAAGCATAGCGGTTCATGTTGGAGGCGAGTTCGGGCAGAGCTACCTGCGCAGTGGAAAGAGTTTTGAGACTTGCCTGAAACGTGGCCATCAGCATGGCCGCGGGAATGCTCTTGCCGGCGACATCGGCAACCGCGAGAACAACCCGGTTCTGTTCGTTGGTTCGGCCGGGCCGCGGGAAAACATCGTAGTAATCTCCGGCGACGGTATTCGCGGGTCGGGTGGCGTAGGCAATCGCGAGGCCTGGAATCTGGGGAGCGGCTCCCGGCAGGAGCCAGGTCTGAATCTCGCGCGCGATCTGGAGATCGCGCTTCATGACCACGCGATCGGCGATTTCCAGCATCAGCAGCAGGAGCAGAAGAAGCGCGGCCCAGAAGTGGAAATCGAATTCAACGACCTGCACTTTGCCAGCTTGGCCGCCGTATTCGAATCCGCCGTGCGGCAGCACAAGCAGAATCAGCGCCAACAGCAGCAGAACACGGCGCGCGGGCGAAAGCTTCTCGAATACCGCCCAGAAAAATTCTTTGACGACGTGCAGGCGTCGACCGCGAGCCGTTAAACCTTCCGGCGTTTTTGCCTCCACGTCGCGCGAGTAGAGGCGATAACTGGTGCGTGCCTCGGATTCGAACTGCGACCAGAGTTGGCTGACCTCGAGGCCTTCGGTCACACGCCGCCAGAAATTGTGCAGCCGCACGCCGAGAGTCGCGGGCTGACCGGGTGGCGGAGCGGGCGGAGAGGCAGTGACCATGGGATCAGGAGGATTATAGAGGATTGAGTAAACGGGTCATTTTGTGATTGCGTGATTTTGTAATTTCAAAAACTCAGGCAGCGACAAAATTCCCCAATTCAAAAATCAAAAAAGATTGAGTTGCTCGTCGAAGGCCTGGACCGGCCACTTGGTCGCATAGGCAGGACGGCGCGCGCGCGTGATCTTGTATTTCTCCCGGAGGTGAGCGATCAAATGCGACAGGCGCTTGGTATAAGCAGGCGGAAGGAATGCGCGGTTCTGGTAGCGCTCGCGATAGTTCTGCACGAGATGCGGAAAGTTTTGCTCGAGGAACGGAAGGAATACAGCAGCCGAGCAGGGCTTCAAAAAAAGCGGATTCGCGAAAACGTAGTCAGCGCCGGCATCAGCGGCGGCGCGGATCAAGCTCTCCAGATCTTTCGGTGAGTCCGTTATTCCCGGCACTACTGGCGAACAACTCACGCCCACATGTATCCCCGCCTGGGCGAGGGTGCGCACGGCGTCGAGGCGCAAATCAGGACGAGGAGCGCGAGGCTCGAGAATGCGCGCTAGCTCCACATCGAGAGTAGTGACTGTGACGTGGACAGAAAGGGGATTCGCTTGCGCGACCTCTTTGAGCAGCTCAAGGTCGCGGACAATGAGATTCGATTTTGTCACGATGCCGAGCTCGAAGCCACGATGGTGCGCGAACTCTTCCAGAATTCCGCGCGTGACTTCGTAGCGCCGCTCGGCCGGCTGATAGGGATCGGTGGCGGTGCCGAGCGCGATCGCTTCATCCTGCTTGACGCGGCGCAGCTCGTGGCGGAGCAGGCCGGCCGCGTGCTGCTTCACGTAAATCTTTTGTTCGAACTCCATGCCATCGCGCATTTCCATAAACTCGTGCGTGTAACGCGCGTAGCAATAGCGGCACCCGAATTCGCAGCCGCGGTAAGGATTGATCGTCCAGGTGAACGGCATCTGACGGCTGCTGACGCAGCGGTTCAACAGCGATTTGCTCGGGAGCGTGAAGTACTCGACGTTGTGCCCTTCGCGGAGCGATTCGCCTTCGGAGGCCAGCCGGGCAATGCCGATCAGTTTTGGCTTGTCGGGAAACGGAAGCAAGGGCAAGGAAGCCATATATTCGCCTTTTGTTCGCCAACAATAAAACGAGCCGAACACTCTGTCAAGAGGGTTGGGATTCTAGGGCCGGAAGGTTTCTAGCGTTCGAGTGCTTTGCGGTCCCAATTTCCCAAGTCTGCGGCCGCGTCATAGGTGGTTTGGAGAAATTCCATTAACGCCGCTTTTGGGTCCGAGGCGGTGCGCACGTCGTCGTACATCAGCAGGAATTCTTTCATCTGCGGATGATAGAAGGCCGCCGGCGGGCGAATTTTTCGTTCCGCAAAGCCGGGCGGTTCCGGTGCCGCATACGAATAGAAGGCGGGGCTGGCGATGTCGCCCCCTCCGGGCCAGAATCCCGCGCTGCTCACTTCGTGAGAGTACGCTTCGCGGGTAATGGAGTCGGCTCCGGGCCGTTCTGGGGCTCGTCTACCGGAGAAGCGCGTTACCGCCAGATCGAAACTTCCCCAGAAAAAATGCACTGGGCTAGCTTTGCCCAAGAAAACGGCACGGAACTCCTTCAATACTTCATCGGCCCATACCAGGATCTGCCAGAACTTATACACTGCCTCAGCGTCGTAGGACGCATGGAGGCGGTCCTGTTCAAATCGTATGGGATCGGGAATTTCGCACGGCATCGTCCAGATCTTTGCCACTACGCCGAGTTCGTTCAGCGCTGCCATAAACTTTTTATAGAAATCCGCAACGCCCATTGGCTGTAGTGCAATGGTGACCACGCGGCCGTCGTTGGTTTCGAGCACAAGCTTGTGGTCGATGAAATCAAAGCCTACTTCAACGGTTCCCTGGATGTTCCCACTCTTATAGGGCATCGGCGAAGTCGTCATTCCGCGCGCGGTCAGATAGAAAGTGACGTTCCAGAAATGATTGACCAGCGGGCACAGTTTGAGCCGCACTTTTCCGACAATCTGCGTCCACATGTGCACGGTAGCCAGTGTGTCCTTCCAACTGGCGAGTGGCAGAGCAGGCAGCAAAGCTTGATCAGGTGTGGGGTTCGGCGTCATGAAGTCCGTTTCTATTGCAAGAGCCCGTAGACTTCGACTTCGCTTCGCGTGCCGAAGTATACGCGTGCGTTAACGACGATCGGAATAACAAAACGTGTAGCCAAAGCCGCGCGATCCCGATGGCTGTTCTGTTCTGAAGTGTAGATGGGCTGGCTGAGTTTTGTGGCGTCGAAGGCGTAAAGGACCGCGGGCTTGTTGTCGGGACCGTTCCAGGGTCTGGTCGCGACCGCCCAGACAATGGCGTTCTTGGTGCCGTCGGCTGAAACCGAGGGTGTGGCGACGGGATTGGCGAACTTCACGGCGGACGACTCGTTCAGAATCAGTTGGCCGTTCCTGATAGCGTAATCGCGGAGATAGTCGTCGCTGGCCGCGAAGAAGGCGTGACCGTTCCAGTACGTCATGGCGCCGAAACCACCGCCTGGCATGCGAAGCTTCTGAACCAAAGCGTCCGTGTCAGGTTGAAACTTCCCCATCTTGTCGCGGTCGATCACGTAAATTGTGGAGTCCTTGGTTGGCTGCAGCAGAAGGTGGCGGTGAGGGCCGGGTTGATCGGGCAGGAGTGTAGGGCCGCTCGAACCTACATCGGCGTCCGAGATGCTGATGCGTTCTTGATCATGCGGCGTGAAGTAGTCGCGGATTGCAAGCGAGGACCCTTCCAGCGCCAGTTTCAAGACTGAGTCGCCGTAGTCGCGGCCTCCAGAGCCGGCGTCGAAAGTCCCGTTGCCCGTGGGCACGTAAACATTCCCCTGCGCGTCGGCGGCTGGGCCGGTATCGCTTGCCCAAATGCCGCCTTCATTGCCATCTGGAGTCACGTTCAATACTGCTCGTTGCGCTAGCGACTGCGAATCGTAGGCCATGACCCAGCCGTGGTAAGGGTCGACGTCGCAGGATGAAGCCCAGGTCAGATACAGAACGTTGTTTGCGAGCAGCAGAGCGGCACGGGGATTTTCCAGCAACGGATCGAAACGAACTTGTCCATTGGTTCCACCGCGTCCTTTACCGGGCAGCGAAGCGGAAATGAGTTTCGGACCACCAAATTTTTCTACGCCGGTGGTGATGGCAAGAGCGTGCAGGTACTGGAAAAATTCGTCGCTGCCGACCGGATAGCGAATCTTGGTGCGAGCAAGCACGTAGAGCGTGCCTGTTTTGAGGTCAATTACAGGCGTCGACGTGATACCGATTTCAGGCCGAATGAATGGGCACTGTGCATCGTCCTCTGACACGGGCACCGAGCCGCGGGCTTTGTCGAGCAGGCTCACCCGCCAGAGCGGAGGATCACCGGGACGAGTGGCATCGAATGCGTAGACACTGTCGTGTTCGGTGGCTACGAAAATAACATCGTGCTTACCTTTGCCGGGAATCTCGACAGCAGGGATAAACAATGGTTGTGCGTAGACCGCTCCATCCACTTTGAACGCACCCAACTTACCGAACTGCTTTGCATTGACGTTCTGCGGAGTGAGTATTTTCTCGTTTAGAGTTGCGCCAGTGCGCAGGTTGTCGTATTGCGAGGTGGTGACCTGCGCGAACCCAACGGTCGCGACGAGCGCCGACGCGATAGCAGCACAACCGCGTATGAGCGGCTTCATGAAACTCTCCGCTATTGCTTTTCTGCCTGAGCCTCCGCAGGCTTGGAGAAAAGTTTGGGATCGAGCGTGGGATTCAGTTCGATCTTCTTGATTTCAGCGTTGCTGGTCTCGTTGCCGTCCTGCTTGTTTTGATGTTTATAAGGCATGGTAAGGCCGTCGGCGGCACGCCAGTCGGCGAGATTGGTTTCGCCCTCGAAGGGTCCCGATTGCCCCATTGCCTTGTATTTTTCGCGGAGAACGTAGCCTGTCTTGGGATCGACATACCAGCGAACCCAGGGAATGGCGCCGCCAATGTCAAGAATGGAAGCCTGAACGTCGCCGATTTTTTCCGTGCCTGCTCCAGTAAAGGTGAACGAGGGATCGTCGACGTGTTGAGCGACATAGACGAGATCGTGTTGCAGTTGCGAGAGCATCTCCGTCTTCTGCGCGGGAGGCATGCTGCGCGAACCCATGCCTGCCATGCTCATGAAGGCTGCGTCGGGCGAGACCACGATGGTGAGATTGCCTTGCGGTGTTTGTACGTCGACATGCATGCGGTCAGGAAATGCTAAGAACACATCGACAGGGGCAGCCGGGCCGCCAGAATCGCTCTCGGCAATATTGACGTGCATCGCTTTGATGGATTTCAACTTGGGCAAGCCGCCCATGGCAGTCGCTACTTTTGCAGCCAGCGCTTTGCCTTCTGGATTGGAGGTGGCTGGCTTGGCGCTATCCTTTTCTTCTTTCTCGCCGGGCGGAGGTGGGATGGTGATGTCGATGTTCTTCACTGCGCCGAGCGACGAGAGCGGCTTGTCAAATTCCTTGGGGTTGCCGACAACCAGCACGGCCATTTGATCGCGATGCATGTACTTGGTCGCGACGCGGTTGACGTCTGCCGCAGTCACCTTCTTCACTTCGTCTTGGTATTTGTCGAGCCAGTCGGGCGGATATCCGTAGTATTCATAGGTCATGCGTTCGCCGAGAATTTTGTCGGGCGAATCGAGACGGAAGACAAAAGCGTTTAGAATCGCATCTTTCGCGTGTTGGATCTCGTTATCGGTAATGGGCTGCTTCGAGAGATCCTCTATATCCTCGGTGGCGGCCTGAATGGCTTCGACGGTGCTCTGGCTTTTCGTGCCAATCGCTACCTGTAAGACGCCAGGATGGCCAAAATTGGTGCCCACGCCCCCGCCGACGCTGTATGCCAGGCCGCGCTTGGTGCGAATGTCGTTGAACAGGCGCGACGAAAACCCGCCGCCGAAAGCTTCGTTGAACACACTGATGGCGTAATAGTCGGGATTGTCGCGCGTGGTGCCCAGTGCCACCATGTGGATCGTGCTCTGGTTCACATCCTCTTTAGAAACCTGATAGTACGCAGGACGGGCCGGAGAATATTTGACTTCGTTTCTTCTCGGACCCGCGGGCCCTTTCGGCCACGAATCAAATGCGGCGCGCAGTCTGGCCTCCATGGCAGCGGCATCGAAGTCCCCACTAATGCCGAGGATAATGTTGTTGGGATGAATGTACTTGCCATGCCAGTCGATAAGATCCTGTCGCGTGACCGCGGCGACGGTGGCATATTCCGGCACGCGGGCATAGGGATTGTCCGCACCGTAAGCCAGTTTCACGGTCTCGCGATGGGCGATTTCGCCGACTTCGTCGTTCCGCCGCGAAATGTTGTCGAACATCTCCTTTTGCGCAATGTCGATTTTGTCGGCGCGGAACTCGGGATTCCGCAGCACGTCAACGAAGGCCTTGAAGACATCGTCAAGATCGCCCTTCAGACAGGAAAAACTGATCGTCGTTGAGTCGGGGCCGCCGCCGGTTTCTACTTTGGCCGCGCGGACTTCAAGGAAGTCGTCGAGTTGATCACCGGTCTGAGACTTCGTACCGCCTGTGCGCCAGACTTCCCCGTAGATGTCGACCAATCCTGCCTTGTTGGCAGGTTCGTTGACCGAGCCCCCGCGGATACGCGCCGTGCCGTCGATGAGCGGCAGTTCGTGATCTTCCTGAAGAAAGATCACCATGCCGTTCTTGAGTTCGATGCGCTTGGGTTGCTGCGGCTTGAAGGGCGCCAGAGGCGGAATTTGTATCTGCTGCACGCTCGAGGCCTGGGCCGCGCTGTGTGTCGGCGTGATGAACGATGCGACAACCGCAATCAGCATGAGGAACAGAAATGAATTCTTCATTGCGCACCTCCCTGGTCAGGTGCGCCGTTGGAGGATTGTTGGCCTCCGCCCGCAGTTTCGATCTGACCTACCGTGCGATTGGTGTCGGTAAATACCTGGTTGGCGATGCGGCGAATATCGGCCTTGCTGACCTGATCGATCCGGTCGACCGAGCGAAACAGCTCGCGCCAGTCGCCATAGCGGGTCTGATAGGTCGCAAGCTGCGTGGCCAAGCCTTGGTTGTCGGCAAGGCCGCGAATTAGATTAGCTTTGGATCTTGTCTTGATCATCTTGAGTTCGTCGTCGGAAATATCTTCTTTTTTGAGCTTGTCGATTTCCCCGTGGATGGCGTCGGCCATCTCCTGTGGCGTATGTCCGGGAAGCGGCACCGCAAGAAAGGCGAAAAGGTGGGGATATTTGATGCCCGGGTATCCGGTGAGTCCCTCAGAGAAGGAGGCAATTTTTTTGTCACGCACGAGCGAGCGATAGAGCCGCGATGTGCGGCCTTCCGACATGAGGTCGGTGATGGCATCGAAAACCGCGTCGTCTTTACTGCGGTAGTCGGGACGGTGGTAGCCCTCAATGTAGATCGGTTGCGACCGATCCTGGAGGACGACTCTGCGTTCCGAGTTCTGCGGCGGTTCGGTGGTCGTAGTTTCGTCGGGTTGCGGATGCGCGGGCAGGCGGCCAAAGTACTTTTCGAGGATCGGCATGGCTTGCGCCGCCTTTACGTCACCCGCGACGGCGACCACCATGTTGGCCGGCACATAGTAGGTGTCGAAGAATTTCTGGGCATCGGTGGCCGAGAAATGATTCAGGTCCGACATCCATCCAATGGTCGGCCGATGATAGGGATGGGCCGCAAAAGCCTCTTCAGTGAACTGCTCAAGCAGGCGGCCGAAAGGACTGCTATCGGTACGCAGGCGGCGTTCTTCGATGACTACGTTGCGCTCTTTGTAGAACTCGCGCATCACGGGGTGCAGGAAGCGTTCCGATTCCAGATAGGCCCAGAGTTCGAGGCGATTTTCCGGCAGCGAGTAGTGATATCCGGTCTCGTCGTAGGAAGTGAAGGCGTTCATGTCTTCGCCGCCGTTCTGTTCGACCAGCTTGCCGAAGGCGTTGCCAACAACGTACTTGTCGGCTTCCGCGATGGCGTCCTTCCACGCTTTCTCGAGTTGCTTCAACTTCGCTTCATCCCGGCCAACGGTTTTGTCGCGCTCAGAAATGTAAGCGGCATAGGCGACTTCGACCTTCTCCAGGGCGGCTTTTTCGGCGGCGTAGTTGGTCGTGCCGATTGTGTCGGTGCCCTTAAAGGCCATGTGTTCGAACATATGAGCCAGCCCGGTGGCGCGCATCGGATCCTGCGCGGAACCGGCGTCGACCAGCGTGAAGAAAGAGAAAACCGGAGCCTCAGGGCGCTCGCAGATCAGGAGGGTAAGGCCGTTCGGCAGCTTCTTGACCGTAATGCGTTTCTCGAAAGACGCCAGGTCCTGCGCCAGGGCGAGGGCAGAGAGAAGAAAGAAGACAGCGGCAATTTTCAGGGTATGGTGTTTCATCGGACCTCCAGCATCTCTTCGACGGACATGTATTGGACGGACTTGCGGGGCAGAAGTTTGAAAGTACGTGTAGGGAAGGGAAGTTGTCAAACGAGTCTGGCCCGGATTTAGAGCGGCAGGTTAGGAACAACGCTGTATTTTGCGCGCCCCGGGATTTCGGGCACAATAACAGCCGGAGATTATGTGACCGATTCGACTGTTGAAATCCAGGGTCGGCATCTGAAGCTGTCGAACCTGGAAAAGGTGCTTTATCCCGCCGCTGGATTTACCAAGCAGCAGGTGATCGATTATTACGCCCGGATTGCGCCGGCGATGATTCCGCATCTGACGGGGCGCGCTCTGACCCGCAAGCGATATCCCGACGGCGTGGATGGCGAACCGTTCTTTGAGAAGAACGCTCCTAAGTACAGGCCGGACTGGGTGAAGACGGCTCCGATCTGGAG
This sequence comes from uncultured Acidobacteriaceae bacterium, assembly GCA_937879855.1. Lineage (GTDB taxonomy): Bacteria > Acidobacteriota > Terriglobia > Terriglobales > Acidobacteriaceae > Sulfotelmatobacter. The sequence continues at coordinate 26,296 of CALFMO010000039.1, forward strand.
CGAGGGCAACCACCGCACCGTTCATTACGTACTCGCGAATGATCTGCCGACCCTGATATGGCTGGCGAATCTGGCAGCGCTCGAACTCCATCCGTCGCTGGCCCTGGCCAAGGACATAACTTGTCCGACGGAGATGGTTTTCGACCTCGATCCCGGGCCACCGGCGAACATTGTGCAATGCTGCCAGGTGGGGTTGTGGTTGCGCGAAATATTCCAGCACTTCGACCTTCAGAGTTTTCCCAAGACGTCCGGTTCGAAGGGACTGCAGATTTATGTTCCGCTGAACACGCCAACGAATTACGACGAGACCAAGACGTTCGCCCGCGCTCTGGCGCAACTGCTGGAGCAGGACCACCGGGAGATGGTCGTCTCCGATATGAAGAAGGCGCTGCGAACGGGCAAGGTATTTGTTGATTGGAGTCAGAATGACGAGCACAAGACGACGGTCGCAGTCTACTCGTTGCGGGCCCGCGAGCATCCTACGGTTTCGACTCCGGTAACGTGGGACGACGTGGAACGCACATTCAAGAAGAAAGACGCAAGCCTGCTGGTGTTCGAAGCGCCGCAAGTGATCTCCCGTGTGGAAAAGATTGGTGATTTGTTTGCGCCGGTGATCACCTTGAAGCAACGTTTGCCGGATTTGAAGAGTTTGGTGGGGTCTGTGGCGCCAAGGCGCGAGATCGCGGCGCATGTGGACGAGGATTCAGCGAAGCCACAGAAAGTAGCGCGAAAGAAAAAATCTGCACCGAAGAAGCCTGCCCGGAAAAAGTCTCGAAAAGTATAATCTTGGCTTGTGTGGGGCGGGCGCCCTCGCCCGCGTAGGGCGATAATACTCGCTGATCGAGTGAAAGTATGCCACAACTTTTCGTTGGAACGTCGGGATGGGCCTATCCGACCTGGAAGCCCGATTTCTATCCGGCCAAGCTGGCGCAAAAAAAATTCCTCAGCCACTACGCGACTCAACTCAATACGGTCGAAGTGAATTTTACGTTTCGCCAACTGGTCAAAGAGTCCACCATTCAGAACTGGCTGCAGGAGACACCTGCACATTTTCGCTTCAGCATCAAGGCCCATCAAGTCATCACTCATATCAAGCGGCTTAAAGGTACGGAGGATTTCATCCCGCGGTTTCTGGCGACGATCGAGCCATTGGCAGCTGCGGGGAAACTGGGCCCGGTGTTATTTCAACTCCCGCCGAATCTGAAAGCGGACCCGGTATTGCTCAAGGACTTTCTTGCGATTTTGCCTCGTACCGTGCCGGCAGCGTTTGAATTTCGGCATGACTCTTGGTTCAGCGATTCGACCTGGGATGTGTTGAAATCGCGGAACGCTGCGCTATGCGTCGCGGAGACGGAGACTTTGACTACGCCGGAAGTCGCCACTGGCCCATTTGTCTACTATCGTTTTCGCAAGCCGAACTACACGGAAGAGGAGCGGCGCTCCATGATCGAACGGATCGGGCAGCATGTCGCCGCGGGACGCGATGTGTTTGCTTACTTCAAGCATGAGGAGACGCCGGAAGGGGCCCTGTTTGCGCTTGACCTGTTGCGCGCGCTTCAAAAGACCTAGCGGGTTACGTCTCTACGATCCGTATCCTGCTCATCACTTCTATTCATGTCCGATAACGCGCATACTTTTACGATGGCTTCTGACGCGAACTCGCGCCTGCTTTCAGGGTTTCTCGATTACCTGCGCATCGAGAAAGGTCTGGCGCGGCTTTCCATCAGCGCGTATTCCACCGACATACTCCAGTTCGCCGAGTTCCTGGAAAAGCGTAGACGGCTTCTGTTGACCGCGCGCCGCAGCGACGTGCGCGAATTCCTGCAACAGCTTTTTTCCAATCAGGTGGACGGGCGCAGCGTGGGGCGCAAGCTCTCGGCGCTGCGTCATCTTTATCGCTATCTCCTGCTCGACAAGAGAATCGAACACGATCCGACCTTGAATATTGAGTCGCCCCGCCAGTGGAAAGTTTTGCCCAAGTCACTGGCGCGCGATGAGGTGGAATCGACGCTGGCGGCTCCGCTCGCGCGATTGGCGAGCGGACGTCGCGATTCTAAGGATGCGGCGGCGCTGGCGGCGCGCGATCGGGCCATGCTCGAACTGCTGTATGCGGGCGCATTGCGAGTTTCAGAGCTAGTGCATGCCACACTTGAAGATTTAAAGCTGGATGCGGGATACATGCTGGTCCGCGGCAAGGGAGACAAGGAACGCATCGTGCCCTTGGGTAAACCCGCGCAGGATGCGCTTACCGAGTATCTGGCACAGGGGCGTCCTCTGCTGGTGGAGCGAAAATTGAAAAATCCTCGGCTTGGCAAGAACGCGAAAAAGACAGGCTGCCCGGTCGAGCCCCCAACAGATCTCACGCGGTCGAGGTCACCGGTTTTGTTTATTGCGCGCGGAGGACGCAGGTTGACACGCCAGCGCGTTTGGCAGATGGTAGGGGCGGCCTCAGTCGCGTCCGGACGGCACGCGTCGCCGCACATGATGCGTCACTCATGCGCCTCACACATGGTAGAGAACGGAGCGGACCTGCGTACGGTGCAGACAATCCTCGGGCATGCGGACATTTCGACCACGCAGGTGTACACGCATCTGGCCCTGGATCGGCTGCGGACCGTGTATCAGAAACATCATCCGAGAGCGAAATGAGGCATTGTAGATTGCAGATTTTTGATTGCTGATTGAACAGCTTGAACGAATTACTATTGGGCTTTTCAATCAACAATCAGCAATCAAGAAATCAACAATCAAAGATGACAAAGCCGAATACAGTCGTGAGCAGCGCCGTGGCCGATTTTCTCCGCCACCTGCGCGAGCGCAACGCCTCGCCGCACACGATCAAGGCGTACAGTGGCGATCTAGCCAACTTCGCATCCTATGCCGGGTCGCGCGATTGGAAGTCGGTCGACCACATCGTAATTCGCGGATTTCTTTCGCAACTGTACGAAAAGGGATTGAGCAAGACTTCCGTCGCCCGGTCGCTGGCCGCGGTGCGGTCGCTGTATCGCTGGTTGGCGCGAGAGGATGTGGTCGATCAGAACCCCGCGAAACTTGTAACCACTCCTAGGCTGCCCAAGAAACTTCCGCGCGTACCAACCATCGAAGAGATGAACTCGGTACTCGATGGGCAAATGCCGGAGACGGCCTCGTTTCCCGAGCGCGACCGTCTCATGCTCGAACTGCTCTACGGGTGTGGCATCCGCAACTCTGAGCTTACGGGCATCAACCTCGACGACATTCGTTTGAGCGCCGAGGCAATCCTGATTCGCGGCAAAGGCAAGAAAGAGCGCTACGTTCCTTTTGGCGGCTCCGCAAGAAGCGCACTGGTCGCATATCTTCCAGCACGGCAGGCCCTGCTGGCGCAAACGCGCAAGAACACGCCGGCGCTGCTGATCAATCATCGGGGCGGACGGCTCACCACGCGTAGCGTGGGCCGGATCATCAAAGCAATTGCGGTCGCCAAGGGCCTTTCACCCGACGTTCATCCTCACACCTTGCGCCATGCATTCGGTACACACATGCTGGAAGAAGGCGCCGATCTGCGCGCTATTCAGGAATTGCTGGGCCACGAGCGTCTGGCCACCACCCAGCGTTATACGCAGCTATCAATGAAGCACGTGTTGCAAGTCTACGATCAGACGCATCCCCGCGCGAAGTAGCAACGTAACCGTGTTACCGCGGTAATTTGGTCGTTCTCCGCTGCAGACTCGACAATACAGGACAACGGGAAAGCTGGCGGCCCGATTGCAATTAAGTCTCGGGTTCGGCACCTCTATCCCCCCGGGAGGCGCTGTGCGAAAGATCAATCCGGAACTCTGGCTGTTGCTGTTTCTGGTGGGAATCGCCGCGATTTTGAATTTTCTGGTCGCTTCGCAGCGAATGGCCCTGGTTTTTTATTTTCTTCCTACCCTTTTTTCCGCATATCACTTTGGGCGACGGCACGCCACGCTCACGGCGGTTGCAAGCATCGTCTTGGTGGTGTTGCTGGCATACATAAATCCAACGATATTCACGCGGCGTGTCGAACTTCCCTTCGATGCTCGTTGGTTCGACTTCGCGCTGTGGGGCGGAGTTCTGATGGTGGCCGGCTATTCGACCGGAACCCTCTACGAACGAAATCAGAAAACATTGCGCGAGATGGAAGACGGCTACGACGGGATGCTGGTAATCCTGCAAAATTTTCTGGCCAACCAGAAATACAACGAAACGCACGCTTACCGGATTTCAATGTGCGCCACCAAGATTGCGGAAGCGGTTGGCCTCGACGCGGGCAGCGTTGAAGACATTCGCACCGCCGCGCTTCTCTTCAACATGAAGGAACTTGGAATCACCAATGAAGTTCTGTGCAAAGCAGCGCAGGTGTCGCAGGAGGACCTGCAGCACGCGGTGCAGAATCGCGCCCAGTCCGGGACCAAAGCCGGGGCCACTGGTGGCTCACTGCGGCGGGCGATCCCGATTTTTCTTTCCGAGCGGCAGTTGCGCCAAACCGGCGGCAAGCCTGACGACGCATCGTTTGAGGTGCAGATTCTGGTTCTGGCCGAAGAATACGAAGCCCTCACCAGTGGCGAGAGAGGCGCGAAGATGTCTCCGTCGCAGGCCGGCCAGGAAGTGATTAAACGCGCTGGCAACCGTTACGATTCACTGGTGCTGGGCGGTTTCACCACCGCCTTCGGCGGGCAGGCGACGGGCGTCGGCGCCTGAGATCGCATCGGCGGGCCTTCGCAGTTCCTCCCACATCTTAACGATCTTCGCTTTCAACTCTGCCGTGAGATTTTCGTAGACCTGTTCTGAGGCCTCGGATTCCGGCGGCGGATAAATTGGGTCGCCAAAAACTATCTTCAGCGGAGCGAAGCCTCGGAATTTCCTGTTTCGCGGCCAAGCATCATAAAAGCCTTCAATCGCCACCGGCACGATCGGCACCTGAAGGTGAATGGAAAGAATCGCCGCCCCTTTCTTGAAAGTCTTGGGCGTGCCGTCGATCGAGCGCTCACCCTCCGGGTAGAGAACGAGAGCCATTCCATGGCGCAAGCCGAACGCGCCCGCCCGCATGGCGGGAACCAGGTTCGCATCCGGATCGACCACCATCACCTTGATGGAGCGCGCCAGTCGCCGCATGAATCCTTCACCGAAGATGTCGCTGGTTCCGACCGCAAATGCTCTGAAAAATATTTCCGGCGGCAAAATGCTTGCCAAGACCAGGGGATCGATATAGCTCTGATGGTTCGACGAAATAATACATGGGCCAGTTTTGGGGAGCTTATCGAGACCGCTTACCTTCAAATCAAAAAGATCGAGCGCCGCCACTTGCATTAGTCTCGAAAACAGATACCAGAACGTATCGTTCACTCGATTGGGATGAGCCAGCGCGACGACGTCGGGGTCCTCAGGATCTTCGGCGAGGATGGATTTCCATCCGGCGAAGGTGACCCGCGTCCCCGGCCTGCCGGCGCCCTCTGCCGCACTTTGTAGTACGGCATCGACGAGATCGCGAACGGTGTAGATTTCGGTCAGTTGCGATTCTTCCACGTTCCCCCCGAGTTCCTCTTCGAGGCGAGTTAGTAACTCGACGCGCTGCATGGAGTCGAAGCCGAGATCGAGATCCAAATTTAGAGTTGGCCGCATCATAGCGGGAGCGTTGCGCGCGGCTTCGCGGATGATCTTCAGAGCGCGCTGCACGTCAGGCTGATCGAGCCACGCAGTCTCGTCCGCTGTTAGCGGTTTCTCCGCCGCAATTTCCGAATCGTCTGCAAGTTCCTTCGAGTGATTGGCTTTCACCTGCTTCTCGACTTCGAAGCGTTTGATTTTGCGCGTGGTGGTGCGGGGCAAATCTTCCTGCCAGATTTCGTAGCTGCCAATGCGCTTGGTGGAGGCGATTCCCGGCGACAGGCCTTCAATGTCGAAACGAATGGCTTCTTTGGTATTCACAATCTTTCGTTGCCGGAGAACATCAAAGTTCGGGACGACCACAGCATGCAGCCGGTCGCCTCCTTCGCCAGGTTTGCCTTCGATTCCCATCACCGCCATTTCCTTGATCAGGGGCGACTTCAAATAGTAGGTCTCGATCTCCTCGGGATAGACATTCTTGCCGTTGCTCAGAACGATCACTTCTTTCTTTCGTCCCGTGAGGAAGAGGTGGCCGTGTGAATCGAAGTAGCCGAGGTCGCCGGTCAGGAACCATCCATCGCGCAGCACGGCGGCGGTAGCATCCGGACGGTTCCAATAACCTTTCATTACGACCGGACCGCGCAGTGCGACTTCGCCCACCGGAGGGCTGTCCTCCTGCGGTTGGGGATCGACGATTTTGGCCTCGACGCCCTTCATCGCCTTGCCGACGGAACCAATCTCGTTATCGTGGGGCGAATTGGCGAAGACCGCGGCGGTAGTTTCCGTGAGACCGTAAGCCTGCAACACGTCGATGCCGAGATCGTGGAAAGCGCGCGCGATTACAGGGTCAAAGCGAGAACCGCCGGTGACCAGGTAACGCATTTTTGGTCCGAGGGTATCGTGCACCTTGCGGAATAAGATCGGACCCGCGTTGATCCCGACTTTCCGCAGGGTGCGATTGAGCGCGACCATTGCAGCGAAAACTTTCCGCGTGATCGCGCCTCGCTTCTCTATTTCTTCCGTCAGACGCTCGTGAATTAAGTAGAAGAATTGCGGCACGACAGCGAACGCAGTGATGTTACGTTCGCTCAGTGCCCGCAAGAGTTCTGTGGTGTTGAGCGTTTCGAGATAAACAACACGCGACCCCTTGACGAGCGGCAGCAGCAGATTCGCCATTTGCGCCAGCACGTGAAACAGAGGCAGCACGCCCAGTAGCGCGTCGTTTGGCCCAATGTCCACCCAGTTGAATACTGCTTCGACTTCGCCGAGAAAGTTGGCATGCGTCAGCATTACGCCCTTAGGGTCGGCGGTGGTGCCGGAGGTGTAGAGCAGGGAAGCGAGATCGTCGTCCTTGGATGCCTTGGCCTTGAAATTGCCCGGAGCAGCCTCGAAGATCGCCGGCAGATTGCCCATCCAACGTTGCTGCGTCGAAGGATCGGTCATGCGGTCCGGGTCCATGAGGATGAGACCGAGCTTCAGTTCGGAAACCGCGCGGCGAACTACCGAAAGATGCTTCGCGTCGCAAAAGACCGCTGAGGTTCCGCTGTCTTTGAGGAGCTTGGTGACCTGGTCATCGTGCAGAGCGGTGTCGAGCGGAACGGCGGCGCAGCCAGAGGCGATGATACCCAGGTACGCGGCGACCCAGCGTGGGTGATTGTCCGCCAGAATGGCGAGCCGAGATCCGCGTGGGAATTTGTTTTCGCTGATCCATCGACCCACGGCTTCGGCCATGCGGCGAACTTCGGCGTAGGTGCAACTTTCGAGGTGATCGTGCCGCTGCAGTTCCAGCGCGACATTGTCAGGCCAGCGCTGGGCGCATTCGACAAAGCGGTCGTAAAAAGTGGGCATGAGTCGTGGCGACTATACACGAAAACGGGATTAGGCCGCAGTGTTTGGGCAACGCTAAATGAAACAGGGACGCTAGGCCGGCACCCTGGATCCCTCCGTGGCCAGCTACTCGCGACGCCGATATACTTAGAGATGTCGGGAGCGTGCTCCGTAGCGGACGAGGTTCGCATCTAATGTGCTAGGCTTTAGAAGTATTTTGGGCGTGCTGCCCTCCGAAGGATTTCCGGTTGATTAATCAGCTACTAGGCAAAGTTTTTGGGACCAAGAACGAACGGGTCGTGAAGTCGTTGATGCCCAGGGTCCAGGCGATCAACGCGCTTGAGCCTCAGATGCAGAAGCTCAGCGACGCCGAACTGCTCGCCAAAACGGACGAGTTCCGGCAGCGTATTCAGGAGCGGCTCAGCCGCGTTACGAAGAGTCCGCAAGCCGAGGTTGTCGAAGCGGAAGCTAACGACGAGCCAGATATCGACGAGCAGAAACAATTTGAAAAAGAACAGTACGATGCTTTGCAGGAAGTCCTCGACGAGATTTTGGAAGAAGCTTTCGCCGTGGTGCGCGAAGCAGGCAGGCGCGTACTGAACATGCGGCACTTCGACGTGCAGTTGATCGGCGGGATGGTGCTGCACACGGGAACGATTTCGGAAATGAAGACTGGCGAAGGTAAAACGCTGGTCGCCACGCTTCCCGTATATCTCAACGCGCTGAGCGGTCGCGGTGTGCACGTGGTCACTGTCAACGATTACCTGGCGAAACGCGACTCGGAGTGGATGGGGAAGCTGTACCGATTTCTAGGCCTAACGGTCGGGGTGATCGTGCACGATCTCGACGACGATCAGCGTCGCGCTGCTTACGCCGCCGACGTTACCTACGGCACCAACAACGAGTTTGGTTTCGACTACCTGCGCGACAACATGAAGTTCGACATCCGGGACTGTGTGCAGCGCGGGCACAACTACGCGATTGTCGACGAAGTTGATTCCATCCTGATCGATGAAGCGCGTACGCCGCTGATTATTTCGGGCGCCAGCGAGGAGTCGACCGACAAGTATTACAAAGTCAATCGCATCATCCCCAAGCTTCAGAAGGGCGAGGAGATCGAAGGCCCTCCCGGCGAACCAGCGGAGCTTACCGGCGACTTTGTGGTTGACGAAAAGCACCGCAACATCACAGTGACCGATGAGGGCTGGGAAAAGGTGGAAGGACTGCTGGGGATTGGCAACATCGCCGATCCTGAGAATTGGCCGCTTAAGCATCACGTGGAGACCGCGATCAAGGCGCACGCACTCTATCGCAAAGACGTGGAATACGTAATCAAAGATGGGGAAGTGATCATCGTCGACGAGTTTACCGGACGCATGATGCCCGGGCGGCGCTGGTCCGACGGCCTGCATCAGGCAATCGAGGCCAAGGAAGGCGTGAAGATCGAGCGCGAGAATCAGACGCTCGCGACGATTACTTTTCAGAATTACTTTCGCATGTTCAAAAAACTGGCCGGCATGACGGGTACGGCGGAAACCGAAGCGGCCGAGTTCGACAACATCTACAAACTGGATGTCGTCGTAATCCCGACCAATAAACAGATGCGGCGGCTGGAGCATCCCGATGTGGTTTACCGGACAGAAAAAGAGAAATACTTTGCCGCTGCGGATGAAATCGAGCAACTCCACGCCAAGGGCCAGCCTGTGCTTGTCGGCACCACTTCGATTGAGAAATCTGAGCGTCTCTCGGAGTTGCTGAAGAAAAAAGGTCTGAAAGACCACGTCGTACTGAACGCCAAATTTCACGAGCGCGAAGCTGAAATTGTTGCGCAGGCGGGGCGCAAGGGTCGGATCACGATCGCGACTAACATGGCGGGCCGCGGCACCGACATTCTGCTCGGCGGTAATCCCGAGTTCATGGCCAAGCAGGAATTGGTGAAGAAGGGAATCGCGCAGCAATTACGCGTGGCACAAGGCAAAATCGAAGGGCCGCAGGAGGATGGGCAGACTTCCATTTTCTACTACAACGGCAACGAATACACCGTGCCGACCGACAAGTGGACGGATGCTTTGACTCGCTACAAAGCGCAAACCGACGTCGAGCACGATGAAGTCGTTGGAGTCGGTGGATTGCATATTCTCGGCACGGAGCGGCACGAGTCGCGGCGCATTGATAACCAGCTACGCGGGCGCGCAGGCCGCCAGGGCGATCCGGGTTCTTCACGCTTCTATCTTGCGCTTGAAGATGACCTGATGCGCATCTTCGCCAAGGAGTGGGTTTCGAACCTGCTGCAGCGATTGGGCATGGAAGAGGGTGTGCCGATCGAATCGAAGTTGATTACTCGCCGCATCGAGACGGCGCAGAAGGCAGTCGAAGGACAGCACTTCGAATCGCGCAAACATCTACTCGAGTACGACGACGTGATGAACAAGCAGCGCGAGGCTGTTTACGGTCTGCGGCGCCGGCTGCTCGAAGGGACCGATCAGAAAGATCTCATTCTTGAAGATTACGTTTCGGCCATTCTCGGTGAGTTGCTCGAGGAATACTGCCCGGCCAAGGCGCACGCGGCAGACTGGAATATCAAGGGACTGAAAGACGCGGTGTTCACCCGCTTCGGCGTTGATTTCCTGGCGGAAGGCGTCAAGGCGGATACGCTGAACCGCCAGGAACTTGGCGACGCCATTTTCGAGAAGCTCAAAGAGCGCTACGACGCGAAAGAGAAGCTCATTGGGCCCGACGCCATGCGCCATCACGAGCGCATGATCATGTTGAGCGTGATCGATCAGCAATGGAAAGATCACCTGCTCAGCATGGATCACTTGAAGGAAGGTATTGGGCTGCGCGGCTACGGGCAGCACGATCCTCTGGTGGAGTACAAGCGGGAATCGTTCGATATGTTCGAAGCGATGATGCAGCGCTTCCAGGAAGACACGGTTCGCTATCTATACCTGATGCAGATTCTGGAGCGCCCGCCGGATCAGGGCGCTGCCGGTCCGCCCTCCAGCGCGCCGGTTGGGCGACCACAGGGATCGGACGCGCTCGTTCAGCATGATGGAGACGGCAACGGACGGCGCCCGTCACGCATGGTTTCCACATCAGCTGACGAGCTCGAAGAAGCCTTCATGCGGCGCAAGCGTCGTGAGCTCGAACAGGCGCGCATGGCCGGAGCCGGAGATACGCAACCGGTGCAGCAAGTCGTGCGTGGGCAGGAAAAAGTTGGGCGGAATGATCCTTGCCCTTGCGGCTCCGGCAAGAAGTACAAGAAGTGCCACGGCGCGTAAGTTTCGCCTAAATCGGGTGCCCCATCCTTGTCGCGTTTTTTGCGACAGAGCCTGCCCTGAGCGCAGTCGAAGGGATGGGGCTTTTTGACTTTCGAGCACTCATTTCTTAATTGCCTTGAAGGTCATTTCTTTAGCAGGACTGCCCGTCTCCCGCTTCCATTCGGCGAACAGCGTTGCATAGTTCTTGGTGATGTAATCCTCTGGCTTCACTCCCAGCTTCTTCGCGGTTGCATCGATCCAGCGCGATGGCCCTTCGATCTCGCAAAAGTTCCCGATTGGCGTTTCGTCGACGACCACCTGCCCCTTCTTATCCTCCCACTCGGCGCGAAATTTTTCGTAGCGAAATGACGGTGCATAGCCAAGCGATCGCAGAATCGCATCCATTTTTTTCCCATCGCTGACGCCGGTCTCCAGTTCTACCCGGCTGCTGTGACGGCCTCTTTTCGTGCCGCTTTTATGCGTCAGCTTCCACTCCGAGCCGTATTGTCGCAGACGTAGCAGTTCCTTCCGCGCACGCAGTACCTCGCCCGGCAGGTCGTAAAGCGTATTCATCTCGCGGGTACGGCGTGTCACTAGTCGAAAACCTGCTGCTCGTAATCTGCGCGCCAGTTCCCGCAGGTCTGCAACTCGAAATTTAACTTCAACTTCCCGCTTCATGAAGAGAGTGTATTACGGCTGCGAGGATTCCGGCGCGGGATAGGCAGCGGGGGCGGCTTTCGGGGAATGCTTTTCCCAGTCCACTTCTTTTACCGGACCGACGACAAAGATCCAGCTGAGAGCGCCGATCCAGACGACGGCCGCCGCAATCAAGAATGGCCAGTAGAAGTGGCCAGTACGATCCAAGAGAACTCCCGTGAGCTTGGGTGCGACTGCGCCAGCGAAATTTCCCACAAAATTCTGGACGCCGGTCCAGCGGCCTACCATCCGCGGTCCAGCCAAGGTTTGGGTCATCGCCCAAATGTTACAAGCCGACGCACCCATGAACGCCCCCGCGAGAGCGAGCACCCACAGAAAAGTTGCGTCCGGCGCGACGGCCGACGCTGCCAGAAAAATTCCCATGCCGGTGTATCCCACAGTTGCCAATGTCTTGCGCACGTGTGTCGGAGATCCGCCAGTGGCAATCCATCGGTCCGACAGCTTTCCGAAGACGGTCGACGAGATCGCGAACAAGACATACACGAATCCACCCACCTTCGCCATCTGAATCATCGAAAGATGGCGCTCGCGAATCAAGTAGAACGGCAGCCATGTCACCAGAAAATACGAGGCGTAGTTAAAGCTAAACTGGCAAATGCATGTTCCCCAGGCCGACCGTTGCCGCAGGATGGCGAGAACTCCAGCGCGCTGGTCTGATATGCGAGGAGCATCGGGTGCTCGCCTTGGCATCCAAGCTACCCATGGCACCAGCCACAATAGACCTGCCAGGCCCAGAGTCACGAAGAACGGCCGCCATCCGAAGCGGTCAATGAACGTTCCCCCAAGCAGCATGCCGACCGCAGGCCCCAGAGCCAGACCGGTAATGATTACGGAGTTGGCGAAGCCGCGGTGGCTCTCCTTGAAGTGGCCGCCGAGAATTTTGCCATAGGCGGGAAAGGCGACAGATTCTCCTATACCAAGGACGACGCGAATGGCCAGCAGGGCTACAAATCCGTGCAGTATGCCTGTGACAGCCGTCGCGGCGGACCAAATAAAAAGCCCAATGGCGAAGACCCACTTCACGTCAAAGCGGTCTACCAGCCAGCCGGCGGGGATCTGCAGAAGCGCATACGTGTAAAAAAAGGCGGAAAGCAGAGTGCCCAATTGCGATGCAGAAATTCCCAGCTCATCTTTGATGAGAGGCGCCGCAATCGAGAGATTGCTGCGATCGATGTAGTTAATGAGAACCGAAAGGCCCAGGAGAAAAAGGACTCGGTTCATTCTGGGATCACCCGCTGATTGCGACGACTGTGCCATCGGTAACGCGGCTACATCGCGACTGGCGTGGGTATTCATCACGGCAAAGCGACCCAATTGTACTCTCTCGCTAGCGGGGTCTTTGGCCGGTTCCCGCCCGAACGCAATGCTATTATTCTCCACAATCCTGAGACCGGCCCTGGAGGAAGTATGAAGAATTTATTCGAGCAAGACGCGGTTGATGAACTGATCGGGCGCATCGACCAACTGCAGCCAGCGACGCAACGGCTCTGGGGGAAGATGGATGTGGCGCAGATGATGGCGCATTGTTCCGCAGCGTTCGATATGGCCTCGGGCCGGCTCAATACACCCCGAAACTTGATTGGCAGATTGATCGGGCCGCTGGTCAGGCCAATTTATACGAACGAGAAGCCATTTTCGCGAAACAACCCTACGGACCCAAAACTCGTCGTGTCAGATCAGCGCGATTTTCTGCAAGAGCAGGAGCAACTCAAGCTAAAGCTTCGGCAATTTTACGAAGGTGGAGAGACGCATTGTACGGGGAATCCGCATCCATTCTTTGGCGCCCTCACGCCGCAACAGTGGAGTCGAGGCATGTATAAACACACGGATCATCACTTGCGTCAGTTCGGTGTCTAAATCTAGATAAACGCGCGAAGAACTCCTACGAAAACGTCGGTAGCTTGACCAGATCATTCTTGGGTACCGACTCAAGGTGTCCGCCGGCCTTGCGCCAGGCGGTCAAGCCGCCGACGATCACGAACGTGTTGAAGCCTTTTTCCCGCAGCAGATGCGCCACCCGGGCGCTGGTCGCCTCGCGCGCTCAAGTACAGTAGAGATAAATGTCTTTGTCCTTGGGGAGATTCTTGATCTCCTCCTCGAGGTTGTTGGGCTCAATGCGGATTGAACCGGCAATGCGCTCGGCTCCGATGTCGTAGTAACCGTGACTGCGCACATCGACGATCAGCACTCGGGCTGCCTCATCCGAAGCCAGACGCGCGGCCAGTTCCTGGACTTGCACCCGCGGTGTGATGCGATACTTTTTGAACTTGATGAATTGGGCCGTGCGATAAATCGCATACACCAGGAGTGCAGCGATGAGGACGATTTCCATGACCCGTCCGGCGGCGTGGAACCCAGTCAAAACGGCTGCGAGAAAGTCGCGCGAAACATATCCCACAAGCAGGTAGGTCACGGAGTAAAGCAACGCCCCGAGGAAGTCCAGGCGGAAGAACTGCCAGAACCGCATCTTCATGCTCCCGGCCAGCGGCGCCGCCATGGTATTGATCCCAGGTATAAACTTCGCGACCACCAGCGTAAGCTTGCCGCGTTTGTAGAACGATTCGGCCGACCGCAGAATGCAGGTCTCGGGGTTCATAGAGAGGCGGCAGAGAAAACCAAGCAGGGCCCACCCGGAGTAGCGCCCCATCCAGAATTGTGCCGAGTCGCCGATCAGAAGGGCAACCATGGCTGACAGAAGCACGGCTGGCCCAGACAAAGTGTGGGATGCGACCCCAGCACCCGCCGCGACCAACGCAATCGCTGCCGGGAAGGGCAGGCCAAGGGCTTCGGCAAACAGCAAGGCAAACGTCAGTGCGTAGCCCTGGCGCGCCATGATGGACAGCAAATCATGCATAAGAGATAGGGAGTCGCCCTTAATTCAGGGAACCTAGTACGGCCAACTTTTGATTCGTCAGGAACACGAAAGGGTTCAGTATAAACAAAACCGGGCGGATCCGATGTACCGGCGCCCGGTTTCGTTGCACGAGGAGCGAGTCTCTCAGGAGGACATTCCTCGTTCAGGGTGAGCAAGACAGCGGCTTACACTCGAAGTCTTTCCGGCCCTGTCCGGGCCGGCGCGTCGAAAAACCTAGGCGCCTTTCGTCTAAAGCTTCGACTGAAGCCGCCCTCTCTCGTTGCTGGTTCATCCGCAGCGGACAGAGCCCTCAGCGACCTGCCTTTCTCAGGTGCTGGGGGGAGAGGATGGAGGTCGCGTTGTGCGCACCTCATCGCATGCCAGTGCGTCTCGTTAGTCTTCCGCTCCGGCGGACATTCCCACCAACTGGCCGCATTTTGAAATTGTTTTGGGAAAAAATCTGTAACATCGGTCACCGATCTTGGTGACGGCCATCAATCGGTTTCAAGGCCCGATTCTGTGCGTGCGCGCACAGGGCTTACTTCTCTCTTGCGACTACAAACTCCGGCGCCCAAAGCAAGGCGCGTTTGATTTCAGAATCCGGGAACGTGCAAATCGATTTCTGCGCCGATTCTGCATAGTGCGCCGCCCGAGCACTTGCGGCGTCGAGCGATCCATAGCGCTGCAAAATTTCCAGAATCTCAGCATGACTTACGCCATTAAAGGCCCCGTGCTGCAGCACCGTCTCGATTTTCAAACGCTCTTGCGGAGTGCAGCGCTCAACTGCATGGATCACCGCCATCGTCGCCTTACCCTCACGCAGATCGCTCGCGACTGGCTTGCCCAGCACGTCTTCGGACGCGGTTAAATCAAGGACGTCGTCGACAATCTGAAATGCCATGCCCAAGTCGTGTCCGTAACGGCCGAGTGCCGCCTCTTGCTCGGCACTGGCGTTGCCAAGAATTCCCCCCAATCGCATGCATACAGAAAACAGACACGCGGTCTTGCGGAAGATAAGATCGAAGTGCTCATCGAGAGTGATGAGGTGCCCCAACTTTTCCATCTGCAGCAGTTCGCCCTCGACCATCTGTTGGGTAAGTTCGATGAGGGTGTCGAGAATGCGGAAGTTCCGCTCCTGCACCGCGATCTTGAAGGCCTGCATGTAGAGCCAGTCGCCGGCCAAAACGCACTTCGAATTTCCCCACTGCGTATTGGCGGCGGGTCGTCCACGGCGGGTCTTGGCTTCATCGATAATGTCGTCATGCACCAGCGTTGCGGTATGGATGATCTCGACAACGGCACCCAACCGGACCGCGCCCTGCCCTTGATAGTCGAGCAATTTCGCAGCAAGCAGTAACATCGCTGGTCGGATTCTCTTGCCGCCGCCCGCGCGCAAGTATTCGCCAATCTCGGTGATCGCTTGCACGCCCGAAACCGTGTCGCGGCCGAACTCGCCTTCCAAGGCGGCGAGATCGTCCCGCAACAGATCGAATACTTCTCTTCCGTTAATGGCGGTCGATGCGCTCAATTCCTCTGTGCTCTCTGTGGTTGAGCTTTCTCGATCTAGTTCGTGCGGTAATTCGTAAATTGCAAGTCAATCCCAAAGTCGTGCGCTTTCAGCAGGGCAATGGTTTCCTGCAGCGTATCGCGGTCTTTGCTGCTGATCCGCACAAGGTCACCTTGAATCGAGGCTTGCGCCTTCTTCTTCGAGTCCTTTATCAACTTCACGATCTCACGAGCTTTCTCGATGGCGATGCCTTGCTGCATGGTGACGCGTCGCTTGGCGGTTCCCCCAGCTGCCGGCTCGACAGGTCCGTAGGTCAGGCCTTTGAGCGAGACTCCGCGTTTCACCAGTTTCTGCTGCAGAATGTCATTGACGGCCTTCAACTTGTACTCGTCGGCGGAGTGCAGCACGATCGCGTCCTTCTCCAGTTCGATATTCGACTTCGAATCCTTTAGGTCGAAACGCGTATGGATCTCCTTGAGCGCCTGCTGGATGGCGTTCGATACCTCGTTCAGATCGATTTTGCTGACCACATCGAAGCTGTTATCGGGCATACATTTCTAATCTTTCTGAAATAAAGGAATCTAACTTTTGAGAGTATCAGAAGTGGGGCTTTCAACGGGCGGGAACTTTGCTTTCAATTATTTCAGTCAATTTGAAAAAATTGTAGAAGTTGCGGGAAGTTTGGTCGCCGACTTCTTCCACCGAAAGCCCGCGCAATTCGCCGAGCTTGTGCGCGGTTTCCTTGACGAAGGCCGGTTCGTTGCGCTTGCCCCGGTGCGGAGCGGGCGCCAGATACGGCGAGTCCGTCTCGATAAGCATGCGATCGAGGGGAACTTGGAGTGCGGCGTCGCGAATCTGTTGCGCCTTCGGGAAGGTTACGTTGCCAGCGAAAGAAATCATGAAGTCCATGTCAAGCGCGCGCCTGGCCTGCTCCCAGGTTCCGGTGAAGCAGTGGAGAATTCCCCCTAAACCTTTTGGAGCCCACTGTTCTCGAATCAAGCCAAGACAGTCCTCCCAGGCATTGTCGCTGCCGTCCGATGGTCGGCAGTGAATCACGATGGGCAACTTCGCTGCTGCTGCGAGTTCCATCTGCCGCACGAACACCTGCTTTTGCGTGTCCCGCGGAGAATGGTCGTAATAATAGTCCAAGCCGATCTCGCCCCAAGCGATTACCTTGGGATGCCGCGCCAGTCGCTCCATCTCAGCGTAGGCATGGTCGGACGCCAATCGAGCTTCGTGCGGATGAATACCGATGCTTGCATAGATGAACGGATGCTGCTCCGCGATCTGAATCCCGGCATCGAGCGTAGGAGGGCCGTCTCCGTTGCCAATGGCGACCATCGTCTGCACTCCTGCATCACGAGCGCGAGCTATGACCTGCTCACGATCGGAGTCGAACTGCTTGCCGTCGAGATGTGCGTGAGAATCTACGAACACGGTTCTAGGTCGCTAGCCACTATGTATCAGAAACCAGCTTATGTTGGGACGGCCGCCACCGGCTGTCTGGCCGAGCTAGGCTCGGCCTGGTTTCGCTCTGGCTATTTTAATCGTGCCCCTACCGGCACATCTTCCAGAAAGCTCGCCAGTACTGGCTTCCCGCCTTCCAGCGAGGCCGCAACAATCATCCCGTTCGATTCCATGCCGCGTAGTTTTCGCGGAGCGAGGTTGGCGACGATCACAACTTTGCGGCCAACCAGAGTCTCGGGCGCGTAGGCTTCGGCGATCCCCGCCAGAACCTGCCGCACCTCGGTGCCAATATCGATTTCCAGTCGCAGCAGTTTGTCGGCTTTGGGCACTCGCTCGGCAACTTTCACCACTCCCACGCGCAATTCGATCTTGGCGAAGTCGTCGATGGTAATCTTCCCACCATCGGTCGCCACTGGCGCTGGTGCTGGGGTGAGCGGAGCCTTCGCCGCCGGCTGCGCTGGTGGTTCCTTTGCTTCGTCGGCCGCTGGACCCCTTTGCTGATCTTCCATCTGCTGCATCCTTTCGATTGCGCTCTTGTCGGCGCGCGGGAAAACTGGGCGCACTTCACCGAGCTTCGTGCCCAGCCGTAACTGTCCCCAAGCCAGATCGGCCAACGCGAGTTTCTTAATGTCGCCGAGGCCCATCTGTTCCCAGATTTTGGCCGTCGCGTCGGGCATCACCGGATATGCCAAAGCGGTCGCAATGCGCAGCGCTTCGGCTGACGTGTAAAGCACCGTGGCCAGCCGCGCCCGGCTCTCATCGTCCTGTTTTTCGCCCAAGGACCACGGCTCGTTCTCGACAATGTATTTATCCACCGCTGCTATTAACGCCCACGCCGATTCCAATGCCCTTGAAAATTGGAACTGATCGAAGAACGTGCCAAATTCGCGAATGGTTCTGCGAGCCGTCTCTGCAATCGCGTCGTCGGCAACAGTTCTCGCAACCGAATGCGATGGATAGGGCACTTCTCCCTTGAAGTACCGGTTAATCATGGTCAACGTGCGGCTGGCCAGATTTCCCAGGCCATTGGCGAGGTCGGAGTTGTAGCGCTGCACCAGCGCGTCGAATGAAAACGATCCGTCCTGTCCGAATACCACCTCACGTAACAGGAAATAACGGAGCGCATCCGCGCCCAAAACGTCGAGAATCGTCTCCGTACGCACGATGTTGCCGCGCGATTTCGACATCTTGCTCTCTTCAAAGAGCAGCCAGCCATGCGCTACGATCGCCTTGGGTACAGGCAATCCCGCCGCCATCAGGAATGCCGGCCAGTACACGCAATGGAAGCGAACGATCTCTTTGCCGATCATCTGCACGTCGGCTGGCCAGTATTTCTTAAACGCCTCCTGCGCCCCGGCATGAGTTGAGCCGTAGCCGATTGCGGTGATGTAGTTAGCCAGTGCGTCCAGCCACACATAGATCACGTGCTGGGGATCGTCGGGCACAGGAATACCCCACGAAAATGTCGACCGGCTAATCGACAGGTCACGCAGCCCCGAACGCACAAAAGAAATCACTTCGTTGCGGCGGGTCTCGGGCCGAATAAATTCGGGGTTTGAGTACAACTCCAGCAGCTTGTCCTGAAACGCCGACAGCTTGAAGAAATAATTCTCCTCGTGAACGGTCTCGGTGATGCGCCCACACGTCGGACAAGGATCGCCAGGCTGCGCGCCGTCCACATATAGTTCGTCAGACACACAGTACTGCCCGGTGTACGTGCCCTTGTAGATGTAGCCGTTATCGCGGATGCGCCGGAACAATTCCTGGACGCGTTTCTTGTGACGCTCCTCCGTGGTGCGGATGAAGTCGTCGTTCGAAATTCCCATTCGCTGCCAGAGCTTGCGGAATTCGGCGGAGATTTCGTCGGCGTACTGCTGCGGTGTTTTGCCCGCCTCCTGTGCCGCACGCTCAATCTTCTGCCCGTGCTCGTCGGTGCCAGTCAGGAAAAAAGTATCAGCACCCAGCAGGCGTTGCCGCCGCGCAATCGTGTCGCAGGCGATGGTGGTGTAGGCGTGACCGATGTGGGGTCGCGCGTTCACGTAGTAAATCGGGGTCGTGATGTAAAACTTTCTGGTCATGCGGATGTGATGTTGGTTTTCGGTTTTTGCGCAAAAATGTAAGCTCGACGACTCTGATACTCAACTTCGGGCGCATAAGGCTCGCGCTCGATGATCTCTTCGATGTCGAAACCAGCTTCTCGCAGATAACCAGTTACGCTTTCCACGCGGAAGAAATGGAATTCGAGCGCGGCCCCGGAGTCCCACAGATCTTCGACCTGCGACGTGTCTTTGCCAATATGGAAGCTGAGCAGGAGGCGGCCTCCGGGCACGAGCACACGCAGCATCTCTCGCAGCGCCTGAACCAGATCGCGCGGCGGCAGGTGTACGATCGCATAAAAGGCTGCGATGCCAGACCACGTGTTGTCGTTCACAGGGAGGGATCGCATGTCTCCCTGATGAAATTCGATGCCGGGATTCAATTGCCGGGCTCGCACGAGCATTCCCGGCGACAAATCCATCCCACACACTTGAATTCCGCAGTTGTGGAGATAGCGAGCAATCTGTCCCGGGCCGCAGCCGAGGTCGCAGGCAACGCCCGCGTCGCGCACGCTCTCGGCGAAGCGCTCGAGTAGTCGACAATCCAGTGGCTTGTTCTTCAACTCGTCGTAGATCCGCCGGGCATACTCGTCCGCAACCAAGTCATAGCCGGACTCAACGTCGCTGATTTTCTCGCGGATCATCTGGTTATCTGTTGATACTACTTTGGGCCGCCGCCGATGTAGGCTCGAGTTGCTTCCTGTATCACCGTTTTGAGCGGCACGTGATGCTCTGTGGCGATGCGCCGGCAGTCTTCATACTCCGGAGCATAGTTGGTAATCGTTCCATTCATGCTCGCAATTTTGATTCGGACCTCGCCCCATTGGGTTCTGACATTTTCCCAGCGACGCGCCAGAGTCTGCCGCACCTCATCTCGCCGTCGTACGCCCAGAGTGGTGGTCTCGGTGAAGATCAATTGCGTCAACTTGCTTGCGTCTTCAGGCTTGCAGAGGACGCTGAGCAGCATGCCAGGACGATTCTTCTTCATCTGCACCGGCATGCCGAACGCGTCCAATGCGCCTTCTTCAAGGAGGCGATCCATGACATATCCGAATACCTGCGGATTCAGATCATCGAGATTGGCTTCCAGGACGGTGATCGTTTCAGACGCGGTTTTTGCAGCGGTTTTTGCAGCAAAAGTCGATGGAACTTCCCCGAGCGTCAATCGCACAACGTTCGGATGCCCGGGGAACTCGCGCGATCCCGCCCCGTAGCCAGATCTTTCAATCTTTATTTCGGGGAACGCGGCAAAACGCTTCGCCAAAGTCTTCACAATTGCGGCCCCGGTGGGGGTCACAAGTTCCGCCTGCACGCCTGTCGAATACACAGGCGCATCTTTCAGCAATTCGACCGTTGCCGGAGCGGGCACGGGAAACGCACCGTGCGCGCACTGGACAGTTCCACCGCCGACGTTTAACGGGGAGCACAGAATCTCATCTACTCCTAGAGCCTCCGCTCCTACCGACGCGCAGACGATGTCGACCATCGCATCCACCGCGCCCACTTCGTGGAAGTGTACTTTTTCGATGGAGGTGTCGTGAATCTTTGCCTCGGCGGCACCCAGAGCTTCGAAGATCGCGATGGCAGTCTTCTTTGACGTGTCGCTGATCGCGGCCTTTCTGATGATTTCTCGAATTTCACTCAGCCCGCGAGCATGCTTGTGTGTGTGTGGCGCGGGCGCCTCCGCCCGCGAATGCTCGTGTAAGTGGTGGTGATCATGATCGTGCCCGTGTTCGTGTTTAGACTTCGCGGGCGAGGGCGCCCGCGCCACATCTTGCCTGGCCCAGTACTGCTCGTGCGGCAAATCTTTCTCGCCTTCCACCCAAACGTCCACCTTGGTCGCTGAAATTCCGCTGCGCACTACGCGCGAAATCTCCAGCCGCGCGTCCACGCCCAGGGCCGAGACGGTTTCTTCCAGCAAACGGGGCGGAACTCCGGCGTCGATGAGCGCTCCTAGAAACATGTCGCCGCTCATGCCGGAAAAACACTCTAGATAGGCAATGCGCATATGAAAATCGTCGTTGGCCCTTAGTCGTTTGTCGTTGGGGCCAACGACCAAAGACTAATCACCAACGACGGAACTTTCATCATAGGGAACGGCTCTATCTGCGTCAAACCCGGCTCTGCTGCCTGCTCTGATAAAATCACTGTTCTTCAATCGCTTAGAGGAACTTCTTGTATCTTCATCTGGAACATCGTCTTGCCCAGCGCGTGCTGGAGTGTCTTCAGCGTCGCTATCCTGGCGCCGTTTTGCCCAACGTCGTAATCGAACAGCCTCCAAAGGTAGAACTCGGCGACTTTGCGATTCCGATTTTTCCGTTTGCCAAGCCCCTGCGATCGGCTCCGCTGAAGATCGCAGAGGCAATTCGCGGGGAGATTGGCGAGATCGAAGGCATCGCCGAGATGCAGGTCGCTCCTCCTGGCTATCTCAACGTCAGGATTGACCGGGGATGGATGGCGTCTGCGCTGGCAGCCGATGCGAAGCCACCCGCAGAAATTCCGCACGGCAAAATTCTCGTCGAACATTCAAGCATCAATCCGAATAAAGCCGCGCACATTGGACACCTGCGCAATGCGATTCTCGGCGACACTTTTGTTCGGCTTCTGCGCTACGCGGAAAGAACAGTTGACGTTCAGAACTACATCGACAACACGGGCGTGCAGGTGGCAGATGTGGTCGTGGGCTTCACTCACATCGAAAAGAAATCTCGCGCGGAGATCGAAACCCTGGCCCGGCAGCCGCGATTCGACTACTACTGCTGGGATCTCTATGCGCGCGTCTCGCAGTGGTACGAAGCGGACAAGCAAAACCGGCAGGTACGCCTGCAGACCTTGCATGCCATCGAAGATGCTTCGACGGAAACCGCTGCAATCGCCGACCTGATCTCGGTGGCAGTGTTGCGCCGGCATCTGGAGACCATGGACCGGCTCGACATCGAATACGACTTTCTGCCCCGGGAAAGCGAGATTCTTCACCTGCACTTTTGGGATGCGGCGTTCGTCAAGCTGAAAGAAAGTGGTGTGCTGACTTTCGAAACCGATGGCAAGAATAAAGGCTGCTGGGTGATGCGGCGGGCAGGGACCGCAAAAATCACAGAGGACACAGATGGCACTGAGGAAGACAGGATCACAGAGGAAGACCAGAAAGTGATCGTTCGCTCCAACGGGACCGTTGGATATGTCGGCAAGGACATTGCTTATCACATGTGGAAGTTTGGGCTGCTGGGGCGGGACTTTGGCTATCGCAAGTTTTATCACTATCCGAACGGCCACGACTGCTGGATCTCAACCGCAAACGGAGAGAAAGATCATCCTCACTTTGGCGACGTCGCTGAAATCTACAACGTTATTGATGCCCGGCAGTCCGAGGCGCAGAACACAGTCATCGAAGCGCTCCGCGGGCTCGGCCACGCTGAGGCCGCCGATCACTACACGCACTTCTCATACGAGATGGTTGCACTGACTCCGCGCTGCGCCGCCGAACTCGGTTACAACCTGAGCGACGAAGACAAGACACGTTCCTATATCGAAGTCAGCGGCCGCAAGGGCTTTGGCGTCAAAGCCGACGATCTGCTGGATCAGCTGATTGTATCGGCGAAGAAGGAAGTCGATTCGCGCCACCCGCAGCTTACGGATTCCGAACGCCAGGAAATCGCCACGCAGATTGCCATCGGCGCTTTGCGCTTCTTCATGCTGAAATACACGAAGCAGTCGGTGATCGCTTTTGATTTCAAGGAAGCGCTCAGCTTCGAAGGCGAGACTGGTCCGTACGCGCAATACGCGGTTGTGAGGGCTACCAGCATCTTCCGCAAAGCGGGCGTCGATCCTGACACGTTCTGCAAGGACGCCGCTGGCAGAGTCTCGGCCGCTGATCAGTCGAATTATCTGAATGGCGAGAGCGGCAACGAATTCTGGGAACTGTGGCTCGCATCTTCCAAAACGTCCTATGTAATCGACAAATGTATTGCCACCACGGAGCCGGCTCACTTGGCGAAGCACGTTTTTCAGCTTGCCCAGCTTTTCAACACCTTCTACCACCGGCATCCCATCCTCAGCGAACCGGACGACAAGCGGAAACGATTTCTGCTTGCCACCGTTGCAGTGGTGCGCCGCGAACTGATTCGCTGTCTCGCAGTCATGGGCATCGCCGTGCCGCCAGTCATGTAGATTCCTGCATCGCTCCCGCCGTATGAGCACGATCTTGCGTGGCGCAAACCTCCTGCGTCTTCCTGCGATGTCGCGCATCCAGTTTCCTTAAGCGCAACCGGGCTGCTACTCACTGCTCTCGGTCAAACCTGCTAACCTTTTTTTCACTCACTGAAAATACGCGTTTTGCTTCCCGTTGCTCAGGAGCACAATGATGGAATTAACCGCTCGGCCTCGCTGTGTCAAGATCGCTCTCATCATTTTGTCGGGCATGACTTTCCTGCTCGTCTCGCGTGCACAAGAAGTTTCGCCCACTGCACAACCCGCGGTTCCTGCCCAGCGTCCGCGAATCGGTTTGGCCCTGAGCGGCGGTGGTGCCCTCGGCCTGGCGGAAATTGGCGTGCTGCGATGGATGGAAGAGAACCGCGTCCCGGTGGATCGCATCGCCGGCACTAGCATGGGCAGCATTATCGGCGCCATGTATGCGACTGGCATGTCGCCCGCCGAGATTCAGACGTTTGCTGAAAAGATTAACTGGTATGAAGCTCTCCTTCCCGAGCCGGTCTATACGCAGATGTCCTACCGCCGAAAGCAGGATCGGCGCGATTTTCAGATCAAAGCTCCGCTTGGACTGAAGCATGGCCTGAGAGGACCGAATGGTTTCAACTCCGGCCAGGGCGTGGGACTGCTGCTGGATCGCATCGCTTTCCCCGAGTCGAGCGCTTCCAGCTTTGACGATCTGCCCATTCCATTCCGTTGTGTAGCCACCGACATGATCAGCGGCGAAGGATTGGTTCTGCGCGACGGCCCGTTGGCGCAGGCGGTGCGCGCGTCCATGGCAATCCCCGGTGTATTTACCCCGGTGGAAATCAAGGGCCGTGTCTTAGCTGACGGTGGCATGGTGCAGAACATTCCAGTTGAGACCGTTCTTGCAATGAATGCCGATGCCGTGATCGCGATAGAGTTGCGCCTGCCGCCGGGCACGACTACCCAAATGGAAACGATCACGGGAGTACTCAGCCGTGCGGTCGACGTCATGATCACCCAAAACGA
This sequence comes from uncultured Acidobacteriaceae bacterium, assembly GCA_937879855.1. Lineage (GTDB taxonomy): Bacteria > Acidobacteriota > Terriglobia > Terriglobales > Acidobacteriaceae > Sulfotelmatobacter. The sequence continues at coordinate 50,827 of CALFMO010000039.1, forward strand.
GCGGCGCTCTCTAGCGTTGGCCAAAGCAACGGTGATCATCGACACGGGTGGTTTCGAAGTGACGGACTACGTGCATGTCAAAGAACTTGTAGAACTCGGCTACAAGAGCGCATCGCAACAGTCTGCGGCTCTGCTGCCATTTGCGATTCAGAATCCCGGCGAATGGCAGCAGTACCTGGCGGCCCGCGCGGCACGCAAACATCATCCGCCCGATAAGGTCGAGATCGTCAAAGTTACAGGCGCCGATTCCGACACCGACAGCAGGATTCAGCACCAGCTCAGCAAGACGCTGCAAGGCCCTCTTAATCTGTCTAAACTCGAGACCCAACTGACCCGCATTGCAGGCGAAGGTGAGTTCGACCGTCTCGGCTACGAAGGTTTCACGCAGAATGGGGTGCCCGCCCTGCGCGTTACGACTCACGAGAAGTCGTACGGTCCACCCTTCGTCGACCTCGCGGTAAACGTGGACGGCTCGGGTGTGGCGGCCTTCGATTTTTCGGCTGGTGCGCGAGTCACCTTCATGGACATCGCACACCACGGCGCCGAATGGCGCAACGATCTTTTGTTCGGCTCCAGCAATCTGGCCGCAACCGAGTTTTACCAGCCTTTGGGCCAATCGCACCTCTTCGTTGCTCCCTTCGCCTTTGCGTCGAAGTTCGCACGCAACTCTTTTACCGGCTTAACTCGCGTTGCGGTCTTCGGCGATGAACGCGCTGGAGGCGGGTTGGACATTGGTTACGACTCCGGCCGCCGCAGCGAATTTCGAATCGGCTATGAACTCTTCGATGGAAAGTTGAGTCCGCTGATTGGAAGCGCAGGCTTGCCAATCGTGCACGGCAGCACCGGCGAATTCCGCGCACGCTATGTCTGGGATGGACAGGACAGTCCCTCGGTGCCTAGCCGCGGTAGCCGCGTCGCAGCGACGGTATCGCGGGTGCTGCAAAGCCCGGGCTTGCTGCATCCGATCGGCCAACTCGATCTGGAGACTTCAACCTTTGTTCCACTCGGACCGAAGACCTCGCTCTTCTTTGACATCTCGGGCGGCACGACCTTTCGCGGATCCGCCGGACCCTTTCAGGTTTTCACGCTCGGTGGTCCCTTCCGCCTGGGTGCGTACCTTCCCTACGAATTTCTGGGCAACCACTATGCGTACGCGTCGCTTGGATTTCGCCGCGAACTCTATCGTCTGCCCACGTTGGCGGGAAGAAATATCTACTGGGGCGGATGGTACGAGGCGGGCACCGTCTTCGGAACGGCCACCGACGATCCCGGACCCGTTGCCGTGCGCGGCACATTTAATCTTGGATTTATCGCGGACACAATCGTTGGCCCGATCGCGCTGGCGGGCAGCGTCAGTCCAACCGGGCAAAGCCGGGTAAATTTTTCAATCGGGCGAGTGTTTTGAGGCCGATTGATATACTTCGCCCTTTGGTTCATCTCAAGAAAACCGTAGGGAGGAAATTGGTGCGCTCGTACACTCTTCGTTTGATGCTGCCCTTACTGCTTACAGTCTCTGCCGCCGCACAACAGAACTTGCCGCAGCCCGCCGCGAAGCCGCCATTCAAACTTCAGGAAGTCATGATTCCCGTGCGCGATGGAGTTCACCTGCAGACCGCGATTCTTACCCCCGTAGACCAAAAGGGCCCTCTACCAATTCTGTTTCGGCGTACGCCTTACGGCGTCCCTGAGAAAGCGCCCGAGCAGATACCTCCTTCTTGGATGGAACTGGCGCAAGACGGCTACATCTTCGTCTTCCAGAATCTACGAGGCCGTTTCAAATCTGAGGGCGTGTTTAACCTTTCCTCCTGGGTCGACTTGAATGATCCCAAGGCCACGAACGAAACCACCGACGCCTACGACTCCATCGAGTGGCTGGTAAAGAACGTCCCCCACAACAATGGCAAGGTCGGAATGTTCGGCGTTTCCTACGATGGATTGACGACCGCGCTCACGCTGCTTCACCCGCATCCCGCGCTTGTGGCGATCAGCGAGCAGGCATCCCCTGTAGATCAATGGATGAACGACGATGACCACCGCTACGGCGCGCTGCGCGAGAGCTACGACTTTGAATATGCGGTCATGGAGCAGGCCGACAAAAACAAGAACACCCACTTCGATTTTGAAACCTACGACACTTACCAGTGGTACCTCGACCTGGGGCCGCTTTCAAACATCAACGCGAAGTATCTTCACGGGTCGATTCCTTACTGGAATTCGAGCGTGGAGCATCCTGACTATGATGACTTCTGGAAGAAAGAAGCGTGGGTCAGCCAACTTCACGCCTCGACTGTGCCTAATCTGAATGTGGCAGGATTCTGGGATCAGGAAGATCCCTGGGGGCCGTGGCAGATTTTTCGTCATGCCGGAGAGAGCGATCCGAAGCATACAAATTTCATCGTCGCCGGTCCGTGGTTTCACGGCGAGTGGCAGACGCCCAAGGGGGAGAGCATCGGAATCATTCCGTTTGGCGGACACGAAACCGCCCGCGAATTCCGCGAGAAAATCCAAGCTCCCTTCTTTCGCTACTATCTGCATGGGCAAGGAGAGAAACCGGCGTGGCAGGCCAGCACTTTTCAGAGTGGATCGAATACGTGGCACACCTACGCGGTGTGGCCTCCGAAGGAAGCGAAGCCGACAAAACTTTATCTGCACGCGGACGGGACACTTTCGTTTGCTGCACCGGACGTCGCTCAAACTGGGCCCGCTTATCGCGAGTACGTCTCCGATCCTGCGAATCCTGTGCCCTATCGCCAGCGTCCCATCTCGCCAACGTATCCGGGCGGGGACTGGCGCACTTGGGAGGTCGCTGACCAGCGCTTTGTCGATCACCGGCCCGACGTTCTGTCATTCGTCAGCGCGCCACTCGATCACGATCTAACCGTTACTGGCCCGTTGGCGGCGAATCTGTTCGCCTCAACTTCCGGCACCGACAGCGATTTCATAGTCAAGCTCATTGACGTTTATCCCGACAACGCGCAGAAGAATACCTGGTCGCCTGAAGAAGGACCAAAGCCGGGCCAATATGCAGAGTCTCTGAATGGATACGAGCTACCGGTAGCGATGGAAGTAAGGCGCGGCCGCTATCTGGTGAGTTATGAGAAACCATCTCCGCTGGTGCCGAACCAACCGACGGAATGGAACATTCCTCTTCGCGATCACGATTACGTGTTCCTCAAAGGGCACCGCATCATGGTCCAGGTTCAATCGACGTGGTTTCCCGTGATCGACCGAAACCCGCAGAAGTTTGTGCCCAGCATTTATCAAGCAACGGCGTATGACTTTGTGCCGGCGACCCAGCGCATTTATTGCTCACCGGATATGCCTTCGCATCTCGTGTTGCCGATCATGCCCTGACCCTGCCCATTGAAAATGAAAACGGCAGCCTCGCGGGCTGCCGTTCTAAAAATCAAAAGCCAAGACTTACTTCATCGCGTTAACACGAGCACCCAGCCGCGACTTGTAACGCGAGGCGGTGTTTTCGTGGAGCGTCCCTTTTTGGATAGCCTTGTCGAGGGCGGAGACTGTCTGGCGGTATGTCTGCTCGGCAGCAGCTTTGTCGCCTTTTTCGATGGTTTCTCGCAGAACGCGCAACTGCGTGCGCAGACTGGAGGCATTGGCGCGGTTGCGCACGGTGCGGCGTTCGGTTTGGCGCGCACGTTTCAGCGCCGAAAGATGATTTGCCATAGTTGCTTCGTTACCTTCGTGTAGTCGGAGGAATATTCGGGTGGGTCCGAATTACTTATTATAGGGAAGCACTCTCGACCGGTCAAACTCAGGGGAGGTTGTGTAGGGACAGCCGCCTCGGCTGTCCGTCGAGCGAAGCTTGACGATTTTCAGCTAAGCACGACAGTTCTAATCATGACAGACGGACTTGATCGCCTCAAGGTACTCATCAACTCGTCGACCCCCATCGTTGTGATGGAGACGTCGGAGGAAATGCATGCCGTGAATCTGGTGCGCGCGGCATGCGGTGAGCTCAACATGGCGACTTTCGAGTGGAGCATTGCCGACGGCCTGTTGCGCTCCGGCTCCAACACTCCGCCGGAAGGACAAAAGATGTCCCTGCAGGCCCGCATCGATCAGGCCACGAGCTGGACCCAAGGCGGACACAGCCAGCCGCAAGTACGAACCTCCCTCAGCCCCGGAAATGCCGAAGCGGGCAGATTAGCACGAGCCATGGCGTCTTCCATGGGCACTGACACATCAGCCGCCGCCGCTTCCGCCATCTACAATACGCGTGAACCGGTTCAGGCATTAGCCAACATGGAGTCGATGACCATCGAAGCCGTCTTCATCCTGAAGGATTTTCACCGGCACATGGATGACCCAGTCGTGGTGCGGCGGCTGCGCGACGTGGGGCAGAAATTCGCAGCCAACCGGCGGACCGTGATAATTACCGCCCCCGAAATTACCGTCCCTGCGGAGCTGGCAACGCTGGTGGAATATTTCGATCTTCCGCTGCCCGATCGCGACCGCCTCCACGAACTCATTCACGATACGTTCTCTCGTCTCTCCAAGACTTACACGTTGAAATTGCAACTCGACTCCGCAGGCGTGGACGCGATGTCCGCCAATCTGCGCGGTCTGACGGAAGAAGAAGCCGAGCGCGCCATTTCGCAAGCACTAGTCACGCGATACGCACTCTGTCCCGAGAGCGTTACCGATGTACTCGAGGCCAAGAAGCAACTGCTGCGGCATTCGGGCATGCTTGAGTTCATCGAAGCCTCGGACAATATGGCCGCGGTCGGCGGTCTGGAAAACCTGAAGCACTGGCTGGGGCAGCGTCGGGGCGCATGGGAAGATGCGGCGCGCGAATTCGGGCTGGAGCCGCCGCGCGGAATGATCATCCTCGGTGTGCAAGGATGCGGCAAGTCGCTTTGTGCACGCGCTGTGGCCGGAGAGTGGAAGCTGCCGCTGGTGAAGTTCGACACGTCGGCGGTCTACGACAAATACATCGGCGAAACCGAAAAGCGCATCCGCAAAGTCTTTCAAGTTGCCGAGGGGCTGGCCCCGTGCGTCCTGTGGATCGACGAGTTGGAAAAAGTCTTTGCCGGGAGCGGCCCTGATTCCGCCTCGGCCGACGCTGGCGTTTCTTCGCGTCTGCTGGCGTCGTTCCTGTCGTGGATGCAGGACCGCAAGGCAGCCGTATTCGTCGCTGCGACCTGCAACAACGTGACCGTGCTGCCGCCGGAATTAATTCGCAAGGGCCGCTTTGATGAATTGTTTTTCGTCGATTTGCCCAACCAGGCTGAGCGCCAGCAGATCTTCTCGATCCAACTGGCAAAACGCAAGCGCAATCCGGCGGATTTCGATCTGGTAAAAGCCGCCTCCGCAGCCCAGGGATACTCCGGCGCCGAAATCGACGCCGCGGTGCAGGGCGCGCTCTACGCCGCCTATTCTGAAAAGAAGCCGCTCTCCACACAGTCGCTTCTAAGCGCGATGGGGCAGACCGTTCCGCTTTCGACCACTCGCGCGGAAGAGATCGCCGCCCTGCGCGAATGGGCGCGCACCAGGGCCGTTCCGGCGTCAGTCCGGGACGCCGGCTCGATCACGACGTAAGGTTTCCCTCACAATCTTGACTACTGTTAGGCTCCCATTGACTCCCTCTCCGACCCGCGTTACGCTTTACTCAATGGTAGTGACCTGCCCTCTGGGCATGCGCATTCCGGTTGGTCCCGTCTTTCAGCGAAACCCTGCTTTGTTCCCGACATGGAGCAGGCACAGGTGTACTCCAATGTCCGCCACTGCCGGGCTTTGCCCGGCCGGACAGCCGAGGGCGGCTGTCCCCACGTTGCTTGTCGGTTCGTGCCAGAAACTCGGACTCGCTCAGGCACGAATCGAAGCATGAATCCAGAGGCCTCAATCAAAGCATGAAGAAGAGCATCGGGGTTAGCCCCAACATCGAGACATTTTTCGGTACGCGCGACGAGAATGTGCGTTTGCTGGAAGACGGGCTCAATATCACAATCAATCTGCGGTCGAACGCCATCGAATTGGAAGGCGCGGCACGGGACGTGGCGCGCGCCGAGCAGGTTTTCGCCGATTACGAAACGTTGCAGCGTTCGGGCTACGCCTTCAACAATGGCGACCTCAACAGCATGTTGCGTGTGCTGGCCTCGGATCCAAACACCACTCTCCGTGGATTAGCGGATGCCGGGCGACAGCGCTCGTTTGGACGCCGCACTGTGCAGCCCAAGAGCAGCAACCAACGCCGTTACCTCGAGGCTATCGAGGCCCACGACATGGTCTTTGGCATCGGCCCGGCCGGTACAGGCAAAACTTATCTCGCCGTCGCCATGGCGATTTCCGCATTGCTGGCCAAGCGCGTGAACCGCATTATCCTGGCGCGTCCCGCGGTGGAAGCGGGCGAGCGGTTGGGATTTCTACCGGGCACGCTGCAGGACAAGATTGATCCTTATCTCCGCCCGCTATACGACGCCTTGTACGACATGCTCGACCCCGAAAAAGTGGATCGCTACCTGGAGAAGAACGTCATCGAGATCGCACCGATTGCGTTCATGCGCGGGCGCACGCTGAACGATTCGTTCGTCATCCTCGACGAAGCGCAGAACACGACTTCAGAACAGATGAAGATGTTCGTCACACGCCTGGGTTTCAACTCGAAAGCGGTGATCACCGGCGACGTAACTCAGATCGATCTGCCCAACGCCCGGCGCAGCGGGCTGCTGGAGGCGATGGACGTGCTGAAAACTGTGGACGGGTTGGCGTTTTGTCACTTCGACGAAACCGACGTAGTGCGCCATCATCTGGTACAGCGCATCGTTCGCGCCTACGACGAACACAAGACGCGCGTCGCGGAGCAGCAACTGCTCTTGCTGGCCGAGCCCCGGCATGCCGATGCGGCGAGCGCCGAAAAACAGGCCGCAGCCGCAGCGCAGGCGGAGAACGCAACATCTGCCGAAGCCAAAGGATAACGTCCGCACTGTGTTTGACGGGAGGGCCCGACGTGGGTCCTCCTGTTCGATTTTGCGCTGAGAACCGAAGAAAGGCTGTTAGTTACACCTTGGTGATTCTCGAAAAGAAAGTCGCAGGATTGAACGACGAGGCGCTGGGGCGCTTTGTCTTGAGAGCGCGAAAAGCCGTAGGCCTGAGGGGACAAGTAAACGTGTTGGTGACCAGCAGTGCGTCCATGCGCTCGTTGAACCTTCGATTTCGACGGCAGAACAAGGCGACTGATGTGTTGTCGTTTCCCTCGACATCCTCCATTTCGAAATCTGGTGAGGCGGCCAAGCTGGCAGGCGAAGTCGCCATCTCCGCCGATATCGCTCTAAAGAATTCTTTCCAGTTCGGACACCCCCCGGCCGAGGAAATTAAGGTTCTTGCATTGCACGGAATCCTTCATTTGGCGGGCTTTGACCACGAGCGCGATAATGGTGAAATGGCGCGCAAGGAAGCCAAGTTGCGCCGGGAGCTGAGGCTGCCGACTGCCCTAACAGAACGAGTGACGCACGATCGAACGCACCCCGCGCACAGACCATCCACGAATCCGCGCAGCACGGCGCAGGCCAAAACATCGCGGAGGACGGCATGAATTTCGCTGTCGCGGTCGCGCTTCTTCTTCTCTTGGGCTTCCTGACACTGGTCTCTTACGTCGATCGCGTCTATCAGGAAGTCGGGAAATTTCTCTCCCGCGAATTTCAGGACAACATCGATGTCTTCGAGCAGAAAATTGAACCCGAACTGGGCGTCGCCCGTCCCCGCGCTTCGCTCTCCATGGCCGTCCTCACGCAACTCACCATCGCAACGATTGCTTTCCTTATTGGCTTTCTGGTTTTCAACGACCAATCCTGGAGCATCTATGAAATCCTTCAGGCTTCGATCAGCCTGATCCTCATCGTCATTCTGTTCAACCGCTTTCTTCCGTTCGTATTCTTTTCGCGCACCAGGGGCGAGTGGCTGATTCATTTCACACTCGTGCTAAAGATGCTCATCTACCTCGTAATGCCTGTGACGATCGTGCTGGGCTTCCTGCAGTCGGTGGCATCGCTGACCAAGCAGAACACTACCGAACAGCCGGAAACTTCCGCCGAGGCTGTGGATGCTTTGATTGAGGCCGGCCAGGAAGAAGGCATTATTCAGGAAGGAGACCGCGACCTGATTCAGTCCGTGGTGGAATTCAGCGGCAAGACCGTGCGCGAGGCGATGCAGCCGCGGCCCCAGATGTTTGCCGTTCCCACCGATACTACCGTCGAGCATTTCATCGAATTGCTCCGCGTCAAGCACTACTCGCGCGTGCCCGTGTACGAAGGCACCATCCATAACATTAAGGGGATCGTCTACACGCAGGACGTGCTGCAAGTGCCCGACAGCGAAGCCCACGTCCGCGTCGTCGAAACGATCATGCGCCGCGACGTTTATTTTGTGCCGGAGAGCAAGTTGGGCAGCGATCTGCTGCGCGAGATGCAGACGGAAAATATTCGTATGGCGATCGTAGTCGACGAATACGGCGGCGTCGCCGGGTTGGTGACCATCGAAGACCTGGTGGAAGAGATTGTCGGCGAGATCCGCGACGACCATGAAAAGCCCGAGATCGTGCGGGAAGGGGAGCGCTCGTTCATCGTTGCCGGCGGAATGGATGTGGACCGCCTCGATGAACTCTTTGGCAGCAAGCCCGAAGGAAAAGAATCGGCTACCATAGCAGGCCTGGTCAGCGAACTCGCGGGCCGGATTCCCCGCAAGGGCGAGGTCATACAGGACGACGGTTTGCGCTTTGAAATCCTGGAATCCACCGACCGCAAGGTGGAGCGAGTGCGAGTCAGTGCGGTGCAGCCCCAGCAGTTGAAATTAATATAACAACGGCTTCGAGCTCCCAGCTTACGGCAACGCCCCGCCGATCGTTGCACTCAAAATCTGAGGTCGTGGCAAATGGAACAACGCGTGAGCATCGTCACCCTGGGCGTGGCAGACTTAAAGCGCAGCACGGAATTCTACGAGCGCATCGGATGGCGGCACTCCGGGGCTAGTTCTGAAGGCATCGTATTCTTCCAGGCTGGAGGCATGGCGCTTGCCCTGTATCCACGGGCGGAACTCGCAAAGGATGCGAATGTTCCTGCTGATGGCGATGGCTTCAGTGGAGTTTCGCTTGCCTATAATGCGCGCAATCGCGGTGAGGTCGACACGACGCTCGAAGATGCCCAAAGGGCAGGCGCTAAAATTCTCAAGCCTGCACAGGAAGCCTTCTGGGGAGGCTATTCCGGTTACTTCTCCGATCCAGACGGCTTCCTATGGGAGGTGGCATGGAATCCATCTTTCACCATCGCCGAAGACGGGGCTCTTCGACTCCCTGAATGACAGCATGAACGCAGTCCGTTTAGGCTCCCCTTAACGAGATTCCGAAGCGACAGTTGGAAGCTCCTGTATTCGCAATCTAAGATGAAGCGTGTGCTGCATGCCTGGCTAGCAGCCAGAAGCTAGAAGCCAGAAGCTGATTCCCATGCCCTTTCGCTCCGGTTTCGTTTGCATTCTTGGTCGCCCGAACGCGGGCAAGTCCACGCTTCTCAATGCGCTCGTTGGTGAGAAACTCGCGATCATTTCACCGAAGCCTCAAACCACGCGCAACCGCATTCAGGGCGTGGTTCACGTTCCGAAGGGCAAAGGCAAGCGTAATGACGGCGGCCAGATCGTGCTGGTCGATACTCCCGGAGTCCACAAGCCGGACAGTTCACTCGGCCGAAAAATGATGGTTGAAGTGCGCGAAGCGTTGGAGGGCTGCGACCTCGTGCTGATGATCATGGATGTGACGCGCGAGTTCGACCGCCGCGACCAGTTTGCGCTCGACTTGCTGCGAAACACGAAGGCGAAAGCGTTTCTGCTGCTGAACAAGGTTGACATGATCCGCGAGAAATCAAAGTTGCTGCCTCTCATCGAGCAATACCGCAAGCTCTATCACTTCAGCGAAGTTATCCCCATATCCGCTCTGAAGCGCAAGGGCCTCGACACCCTTCTGGAGGCGGTGATTGCGGTTCTCCCGGCTGGCCCGGCGTACTTTCCTGAAGATCAAATCACCGATCAGCCGGCTAGGTTCACGGCAGCGGAAATCATTCGTGAGCAAGTGCTGCTGAATACCAGCGAAGAGATTCCCTATGCGACCAGCGTGATTGTCGATGACTTCCAGGAGGGCGCCAGGCTCACGCGGATCGCGGCGACGATCTATTGCGAGCGACAAGGGCAGAAGGGGATCCTGGTTGGTAAAGGCGGCAAGATGCTCAAGAAGATTGGTACTTCGGCGCGTTTGCAGATCGAGCGCATGCTTGGGACCAAGGTATTCCTCGAACTTTACGTCAAAGCTGAAGCGGGTTGGCGGGATTCCCGGCGTTTTGTGGAAGAACTCGACTGGCGCCGCCAATTGGAGCATCGGATGTTGAAAAATAGCGTGCAAGACCCCGGCGTGGAAACGATCAGAATTGCTGGGGAGAAAGGAAACGATACAGAAGGCTAGGGTTTGTTATGGCGGCGAATAGCTCGAATCAGGCTGCCATTGCCGGATTTGATTCATGCCGCTAGAATCGAAACAGGCCGTGCTTCGCCGGGCGGACGCAGGACGAGTGACCAACCATGGAATCTGGGACCTCCGAGGAACACTTCCCGGAGCATGACTTCGATCCAGAAAAGCTGAGCTTGCGAGTGCGAGTCACGCTCGCAGCCGATCGGAAGTCCGTGGATCCGGTCGTGGCCCAGGTGATGCGCGCGATCCGCGACACGAAATGCATCGACGGCAAGGCTGACGCGGTTGAACTTGCTCTGCAAGAGGCTCTGGCGAATGCCGTAATTCATGGCGCCAAGGAAGACCCCAGCAAAATTGTTGAGTGTGTAGTAGTTTGTGACGAGCAACGAGGGGTGCTCATTATTGTGCGCGATCCCGGGCCGGGCTTCGATCCCAAGACGATCCCCAGTTGCACGGTCGGAGAGAATCTTTATTCGAATCATGGCCGAGGAATCTTCCTCATTAATCAACTGATGGATGAGGTTGAGTTCCGTAAGAATGGAACCGAGATTCACATGGTGAAGCGGTAGGTTTCTTCGGAGCGCGCTCGCGCCCCGCAAACAAGTTCTGAGGTAAAGGAAAGTTTAGATGCGGAAGGAACACGGATTCTCCCTTATTGAACTTCTGATCGTGGTCGCGATTATTCTGATCATCGCGGCGATTGCGATTCCTAACCTGTTACGCGCCAAAATGGCCGCCAACGAGTCCGCGGCTGTCGGCGCCATTCGCACCATTAACACCGCCGAGATCAGCTACAGCTCCGCTTATCCGGCGGTGGGCTACGCCGCCACCCTGTCTGCCCTCGGTGGGATCGCTCCCTGTACTCCCAGTCCAGCGGCCGCCTGCTTGATCGACAGCGTGCTCTCCAGCGGCACCAAGAGCGGATATAACTTCACCGCGGTCGGTACGGGTGGTCCTCCGGCTACCGAATACTATGCGGCTGCCGTTCCGGTCACGTTCAACCAGACAGGTGTTCGGAGCTTTTGCTCGGTGGAGGATGGAACAATTCGCGTCGATCCCAGCGGAGCCGCGATCGCCAGCGAAGCCGCTTGCCAGGCGCTCGCGCCTCTTCCGTAAAGGCTGTTCAATACCGAGTTCTGGCCTTATTTGTAAGGTACCGGCGTTACCTGATCTACCGTCCTGCCCGGTGATAACCTTACGAGATGTCTCGCGATCCTGAAGTACTCCAACCTACCATACCTGCTCGCTCTCGCGCAGTGGTTGCGTTCGCTCTCGTACTCGGATTGTTTCTCGGCGTGATCTTTGTGGGATCGCTGGGAGGTCTGCTGCTCTCGCGACATTCGGGTCGGACCCTATTGAATCGTGTGTGGTCGGCGGTCACAGGCAGAAGTCTCAGTATCGATGTAAGCCAACCGACCGTGGTCGATCGCATTCAGCGACTGCAGCGCTTGGAGACAGTGGTTTACACCATGGACAAGATCGTGTCCGGCGCGAAGCAACTCTCCTTCTTTCCGGATTTTCTGGCCGGAGATCAGTTGTTGATGTTGGTGCACGGCGAGGTTGTCGCCGGGATCGACTTCTCGAATCTGAAGCCGGGAGATGTCAAGATCGAGGGCAAGCAGGTTCGTTTGCACCTACCCGCGCCACAGGTGTTCAGCACGCGCATCGATAGCGCGAGAACCCGTGTGTATTCCAGGCAAACCGGGTTGCTGGTACCCACCGACCCGAATCTGGAAACAGAAGTGCGCCAGGCAGCGGAACGCCAGCTACAACAGGACGCCTTGACCGACGGCATTCTGCGAACTGCCCAGCAGAATGCTTCCTCCACGATTACCAGCCTTTTGCAGGGTTTGGGATTCGAGACGATTGAATTCGATTAACGGAAGACTTTATAGACCGGCGAACTCCAGGAGAACAATCTCTGGATTCGAACCCAAGCGCAAGGGTGGTCCCCACGTTCCCGCTCCGCTCGAAGTGAAGACCTGCATTTTCCCAATCCGGCTTAAACCGTATACAAATTGGCGGTAAATTCGGCGCGCCATCCAACTCCAAGGTATGAACTGACCTAGATGCGTGTGTCCGGACAACTGCAGTGAGATGCCGGCTGCTTCTGCGATCTCCGGGCGATCAGGCGCGTGTGTCAACAGAATGCTCGCTCGATTGCGGTCCAAGCCGATGCTGTGTAGAACCGATGCAAAAAGTCCATCCTGCCGAGCGTTCCGATAGGGCACGCCAATAATCTGCAAGCCGTCTACTTCCACTTTTTCATTATGGAGCACGCGCACACCAGCGGCGGCAATGGCGCCGAGATATTTGCTGTCGTCTCCAAACTGCTCGTGATTTCCCGCGACAAAATACACGCCCTTGGGGGCCATCAGTTGGTTCAACGGCGCCGCGGCCTGATGTGCGTCAATAGCGGTTCCGTCGTATAGATCCCCAGCAATAAAAATCGCGTCCGGTTCTTCTTTGAGAATCGTTGTCACTAAGCGCCGTAGAAATCTCCCGTTTCGAACGTGTCCCAGGTGCACATCGCTGATTAGTGCCGCCCTTCGTCCATGCCAGCTTGCCGGCAGATTCGCCAGCCGCACGGTTGTGCGCGTGACTCGCGTCCAGCCGGCGTTGAAAACTCCGTAGAGTCCCGCCATGATCGCGGCACCGAACAAGACTTCAACAATCCGGTGAAAGTTAACCACCAGCCCGGCCAAGTTCGCGACTTCGAGAATCATCCACGAGGAGACTGCCGCCACGAAGAGAAACGTGAGTAGACCGATCCACACCGCGGCAGCCGTATACAACGCACGTACCGACGCATTCGTATAGCGAAAAGCCAGTAGGGAAGCGGTAACAAAGCTTACCGACAACAATCCGAGGATTATCCCGGTCCACGGTGCTCCATGAGAATGGGTCGACCCGGGGATAAACGTCCAAGTTTCATACAGCAAGTAATGTGTCAGAAAAAGTATTGACTGAACAGCCACAATGAAACCGATAAGTCCTTTTCGTGCGCGCATGGAACATTAGATTCACCAAAACGGAATTCGATTGTAGGTCCAGACCGAAAAGAGGGAAACACCGCTGCCCACTCGATCGAATGCCAAGGTTTGCCAAATCGCGGCTACGGCGTGCAAGCTGGTATTCATGCCTGAATTGCCCGATATCGCCGCCTATATCGCCGCGCTCGAGCCACGCATTGTCGGCCAGCCGCTGGAGCGCGTACGGTTGAACAGTGCCTTCCTGCTGCGAACGGCGCAACCGCCGCTGGCAAGTGTGGAGGGCCGCACCGTGCACGAACTGCGGCGAATTGGTAAGCGCATCGTGTTCGGATTAGAGAAGGACCTCTGGCTGGCGCTGCATTTGATGATCGCCGGACGATTGCACTGGCAAGGCCCAGGAGCCAAACTGGCCGGCCGCCGGAGCCTAGCCGCCTTCGATTTTCCCAATGGTTCTCTGGTCCTTACCGAGGCAGGCACAAAACATCGCGCCGCTTTACACGTGTTCCAAGGTGAAGAGAGCCTGCGCGCCATCGACCCTGGAGGAATCGACATCTTCTCCAGCGATCTCAATTCGTTTCGTGCCGTGCTCACGGCCGAGAACCACACGCTCAAGCGGGCACTCACCGATCCCCGCCTGCTGAGTGGCATTGGCAATGCATATTCCGATGAGATCCTGCATGCGGCGCAACTGTCTCCCATTGCGCTCACCCAAAAACTCAAATCTGAAGAATGGGAGAGATTATTCGCCGCCACCCGGCACACTATTCAGCATTGGCTCGACAAGCTCCAGACCGAAGCGAAGGCTGAGTTCCCGGAAAAAGTTACGGCGTTTCGCAAGGGAATGGCAGTTCATGGGCGCTACGGCGAACCCTGTCCAAGATGCGGCGATAAGGTTCTGCGAATTCGTTATGCAGACAAGGAAACAAATTATTGCGCGCGCTGCCAGACCGGAGGGAAAGTTCTTGCGGATCGAAGTTTGTCCAGGCTCTTGGGATCGGACTGGCCACGAACGTTGGAAGAGTTGGAAGCTCTCAAGCGGCGCTAAATGCGGCCGTCCGGCATCGGCTTTCGGGAAGCATTTCAAGCCGCAAGCTCGAAGCCGAAAGCCGACTTCACTCCTTCGCCGCGATGGCCAACGCCTTCATCTTCCGATAAAGATGGCTGCGCTCCAGGCCCAGCACCTCAGCCGTGCGGCTTACGTTGCCATGGTTCTGGTCGAGTGTCTTCAGGATGTAATCGCGCTCGTAGGCGTCGCGAGCCTGATGCAGCGTAGAAAATTCACTCTTTGGCGCGCGCCGGCTGCCTTCGCGGTACACCAGCGGCGGCAGATGCTTACTGTCGAAGCGCGTAGTGGTAGGGTTCATGATCACGATACGCTCAATCACATTGCGCAATTCGCGCACGTTGCCCGGCCACGAGTAGCGCATCAGTATTTCAATGGCGTCATCACTGATTTCCCGCGGCCGGCGCCCATACGTGGCTGCCAGTTCCTTCAGAAAATGCCGTGTGAAAAGAGGAATATCTTCTTTTCGCTCGCGCAATGGCGGCACAAAAAAAGGAATCACGTTGAGCCGGTAGAAAAGATCTTCGCGGAAGTTGCCCCGGGAGATTTCTTCATCCAGGTCTTTGTTCGTCGAAGCGATCACCCGTACGTCGACCGTGATCGTTTCGTCGCTGCCTACTGGCGTGAAACGCTGCTCCTCGAGCGTGCGCAACACCTTCGATTGTGTCTTCAGGCTCATGTCGCCGACTTCATCGAGAAAGAGCGTTCCGCCATGAGCCCGCTGAAATTTGCCTTCCTTGTCGGCCGCCGCTCCGGGAAACGACCCTTTGCAATGGCCGAACAGCTCACTCTCGATCAAGTCTTCCGGAATTGCGGCGCAGTTGACCTCGACAAAAGTTTCGTCCTTTCGCAAGCTCTGGCCATGGATCGCATGGGCCACGAGTTCTTTCCCCGTGCCGGATTCGCCGTAAATCAAAACGCGGCCATTGGTCGGCGCCATCAACCCAATCTGTTGGCGTAGAGCCTTCATCGGAATACTGTCGCCAACGATGAGGCTCTTCACCTGAAGCTGCTTTTTCAGGTCGACATTCTCCCGGTGCAGCTTCTTGGATTCGATCGCGTTCTTGACCAGGATCAGAGTTTTTTCCAGGGAAAGCGGCTTTTCCAGGAAGTCATAAGCGCCCAGTTTCGTCGCGCGCACGGCGGTCTCAATGGTTCCGTGGCCGGAGATCATGATTACTTCGGGAGGGTTATCGAGCTCGCGAATCTTTTCGAGGATTTCAAGGCCGTCGCTACCTGGAAGCCAGATGTCGAGCAGTACCACGTCGAATGCGGTCTTGCGGAGCAACTCCAGGCAAGCCTCGCCGCTGTCCACCGAAGAAGTGGCGTAGCCTTCGTCGGCCAGGATGCCCGCCAGGGAGTCGCGAATTCCCGCTTCATCATCAACGATGAGGATGTTATGCATGTTGGACGGTAGCGGCTGCAGGCGCGGCTTCCAGCACAACCGGGAGTTCAACGATGAAGCGTGTGCCGACAGGATGGTTCTCTTCTACGCGGATCGAGCCGTGATGATCTTCCACGATGCGGCTCACAATGGCCAACCCCAGTCCAGTGCCGCGTTTCTTGGTGGAGAAATAGGGTAAGAAGAGTTTTTCCTTGAGTTCGCGGGTTACGCCGTGGCCGGTGTCCGCAACCGTAATTTCCACCGCGTCGCGCGTCGCCACCAACGAAGTCGAAATTTCAATCTCGCGCACGACGGAATCTTGCGATGCCTCCGCCGCATTGTCTACCAGATTGGCTACGGCGCGTTTAATCGCTTCGCTATCGGCCATGACCTTGGGAAGATCCGCAGCAAGCGATTTGTGCAGATCGATTCCGTCCAACCGGCCGTTGAACATGGAGAGAGCATTCTCGATGACTTCGTTGATGTCGGCCGGCTGTGGTTTGGCAACCGGAAAGCGCGCCAGAGTAGAGAACTCGTCCACGAGGCGCCGAACCGTTTCGACTGCCCCAGCAATTGTTTCCGCACATGAACGGACCACACCGAGCGAGGCCGGATCATTTGGTGTAGCCCGGTCGAGATGCCGTTGAATGCGCTCCGCCGATAGCGCGATGGGCGTCAAAGGATTCTTGATTTCATGTGCCACCCGCCGCGCCACTTCCCGCCATGCTGCCTGTTTCTGAGCCTTGAGCAAATCCGAGAGATCTTCAAACACCACGACGTATCCCGAGCCCTCGCCCTGATGCCTCAGAGTGGCTACGGTTACGGCGACGTTCAGCGAGACTCGAGGCAATTGAATCTGCATCAGGCTAGTCGTCATGCCCATGCGATCGGCGCGCCGCAGCAGCGGTTCGAAGTCTTCGAGAACTTCGGTCGGGAAAACGTCTTTCAGAGACGCTCCACGAAGAATCTGAGGTCCGCTCTCGTGTCCTGCGTCGGGATGAAACATGCGGAGCAACGCCTGATTGACGTGGGTAACCCGACGACCGGCATCGAGCGAGAGCACACCCGTGGGAATACTCTCGAGGATGGTTTCCATTTGACGCCGACGTTGGTCGAGTTCGGCGTTAGCGGCGCTCAGGTCGCGGCTGGAAGCCTCAAGCTGCCGCCGGCTGCCCTCGAGGTCTTCCGCCATGCGGTTGAAGGAGCGCACCAGGTCGCCAATTTCGTCGGCGGCACTGAGCGGCACGCGATAGTCGAGGCGTCCGCGCGAAATTTCCTGCGTAGCTTCGGCCAGAGCGGATAACGGTCTCGTCACGATCTTGGACAGAAATAGAGCAAGCCAGGTGGTCACGAAAAGCACGATCATCGTGAGCAGCAACAGCAAGCCCATGTAAGTGCGGCGCACCAGTTTCCGCTCACGGGCCAGGTTATAGTAGCGCTGCTGGCTGGCTTCGACCTGTCGCACGGTTTGCGAAAACTCTCGCGGCAGCGGAATCGCCACAAGAATCGAGCCACCGCCCTCCACCGGAGCACTGGCCAAAGTGTAGTCGACCTGCTGCCACGTGAACTGTGCGGGATGACCCGCAACTGCGTCCGACAACGGCAGTCTGGATTTCAGGAGTGCCCACGGCGCGGGCAAATTGAAACTCGCTTCTGCGTTGCCGTCTCGAAGCGCCAGTGCGAATCCGCCTTGCAGAGTCTGTTCATGGCGCTGAAACTCCGTCACCACCCCGGAAAATCCGCGCCCGGCGAAGCCGCGCTCGATTTCCGGAGATCCCGCAATGGAAGACGCTTCTGACCGCGCGTTCTGCATCGCATAGTTCGCCAGCAGCGTTGCCATGGCGTGCGTATCGGCTCGCACTTCTTCCACGGGAGTTGAGAACCATTTGTCGATCGAGCGGTTCATCAATCCGTAGGCAAACCAGTACATGACCATTACCGGCAGGGAGGAGAGCAGTAGAGCGCCAGCGACCATGCGCGTACGAAACTTCGAACCCAGCACTCCAAGCCGCCGTTCCGCAAAAAGTTTCAGCAGATTGCGTAGCAGAACAAATGTGAGCGCGACGAAAAGCAGGAAGATGAGTGCCGAGAGCGCGGCAAAGACAATAATGTCTTCGTTGTTTCCGGGACGCAGGAAGGTCAGATCAAAAGCAGTTTGCGACACCAGGATCGCAAGCAAGAGAAAAACGGAAATCGCCAGCAGAATGATGACCTGCTTGCGATGCGAAATCTTCTCCGGCGGAATTGAACTCGACTGAGCCACGGGAATTTTCGCGTGCGAGGCGCGTCCTGTGTGCGTCGAGACGGAAGCGCCAGCACGTGCCAGTCATTATAGATGCATCGCGGCGTACCTAAGCTGCATCTGCGCGCTGTGACCCTGCCGAGTTATCAGCTGAAATGCTTAAGACCCATGAAAGCGGCAGTCGGTATTAGGGCTGGTGATGCCGGCGAGCCCGCTGGCTCAGAATCTCTTTAAGCATGGCATCGTAAGCGGGCTTCGGCTTATAGCTACGGTCGAATGGCAGTGCTGCACCGCGCGCACCGTGCGAGTGCGATCCGATCCACGAGTACTTGTCGGTGAAGCCCCAGGTCTGAATCGCAGTGCAGCCTGGATTTTGCAGACAAGCCCGTACGACGCCGCGATATACCTCAGCCTGTCGAAGAAGATCGTCGCTCCGGGCCAAGCCGTTGGAATTCACGGGCAGGGCGACGTCGAGTTCCGTGATGTGCACCTGCACTCCCAACGCCGTCAGCCGCGCAATGTTGGTCGCAACTGCTGCAGTGTCAAAATCAAGCTGCGAGATGTGTAACTGCAGACCAATGCCATCGATGGGCACGCCGCGATGCTTGAAATCCTTCACCATCGCGTAGATTGCGTCGGATTTCGGGTTGAGTCCCTCGCCTTCTGCTTCGTTGTAAAAAAGCAGCGCGTTCGGTTCCGCCGAATGCGCCCAGCGGAAAGCTTGCTCAATATAGGCTGTGCCTCTATCCGACAATCCGATGCCGGGCTGGTTGTACCAGAGAGAATCCTTGACGTGGCCCTTCGCATCCAGAGCCTCGTTCACCACATCCCAGGCGAAAACCTGGCCCGCGTAGTGCTTCATCACCGTAGTGATGTGCTCTTGCAGCAAGTGGGACAACTGAACTGGCGTGAAGTTGCCTTGGACCAGCCATGCGGGATTGTTGTGATCCCACAGCAGGCAGTGTCCGCGAACTTTCATGCTGTGTGCGTGCGCGAAGCGGACGACCTCATCTCCTTCGCGAAAGTCGAATGCACCGGCGTCCCGGCGCACGACCCACCACTTCATCACGTCCTCAGGCTCGATCATGTCGAATTCGCGAGCCAGGGTTGCCGAGTAAGCGGCTTCAGAGAACAGCGACGGACGAACGGCTGTGCCAATCAACACGCCGGCAGACGTTGCCGACTCTCGTAGTGCCTGCGGCCAGGAGGCGAGAAGAATTGCGGGAGCAAGCAGCAGAGCCGCAGCGCGAACGGAAATGTGAAGCATCATGACTACTTCGCGGCTTGCGCGCGGGCCAACGGCGGAGGAACTGCCCGTGCCATCGCATCGGAAATATCTTTTGTGAGATCTTTTCCGCCTTGGAAATTTACCACGAGCGACTGTATGGTGAAGATCGGTCCCCACGGAATTCCCCACCAACCCGCAACCAGACTGAGCAGGATCCAAGGCAATCCCTTGGAAACCGCGCTCTCCCCCGCTGGGATGAAATACGCGCCCGATGACCGGCGGAACGTCAGCACCACGATCGAAATGCAGTACTGATAACAGACGATTTTGGCACCCCGCTGAATTTCGAATCGCATCTGATCGGAAGACATATTCTCGGCGCCTTGAATCTTCATATGAGCTCTCCTTGGGGGAGACGGAGACGCAATTGTAGGAGCCGCTTGGAGCGAGGTAAAGAACCAGAAAGGATATGAACTTCTGCGCTGTTTTGTCTGGTTTTTTCTTACCTAGGTGCGGCGGCCTTCCGGCAGAAACCCTTGAAGTGGACACTCTTCGCATACCGGTTTGCTCTTCCGGCAATAATTCTTTCCTACTCCCACGATGAGCCCGTGCATCTCGTTGTAGACCTGCACTAGCGCGGTACGAGTGGCAGTGCTCATTGCGGAGGGTGGGTGAGCGGCGCCTTGCAAGCCGGATTCAAGCGGGGTTTTCGCAGGGGTAATCTCCTGCTGATCAACGATTGGCTCAAGCGCTCGTTGAAACAGCTGTCGAATTTCTTCGTAATCCGTTTTCTCCGGCAGGATTCCGTGCCGGTCAATGATTCGCCGGGTGTACGCATCCACCACGAACACCGGATGATTACCCGCATAGAGCAGAATCGAGTCGGCTGTCTCTGGGCCCACGCCGTTCAAGCTGAGTAACGATTCGCGAAGTTGGTCCGTCGGCTGTGAGAAAAGTCGATCCAGCGAGCCCCCATAATTTTTATCAAGGAAGCGAACGAACGTCTTGAGCCTCGTTGCTTTTTGGCGGAAATAACCCGACGGTCGGATCAGCCGCTCCAGTCGCGGCTGCGACACTTTCCGAATTCCTTCGATGCTCAAAACGCGCGCCTTGCGCAGATTTCCCATAGCAAGCTCCACGTTGGTCCATGCAGTGTTCTGCGTAAGGTAAGCCCCAACAATGACTTCGAATTGGGTTTCGGCTGGCCACCAGTGCTGCGGCCCCCACACCCGATAAAGCGCGCGGTAGTACTGCCGAACTGCATCTTCTTTGCGGGATCGAGACACGTTAAGAAGTCCTTACTTCGAGTCTAATCTACCGGGCGTGACCAGGCTTGCTTGCTCTCCAAGAAGTGACCGAATCTTACTGAAGTGCATGTACCTGGGCCGCCAGCGAGCGCTTTCGCTGCGGGAAAAGAGGCATTTGGCGCGGAGTTCAGCGAAATCAGATGCTCTTTCGGGGAAAGTCGCCGTTAGGTGCAAGTACTTAAGTAAGTGGTGCAGTAATCCCGTTGCGTTGACAATTTATGTCAACGCAGATGAGCCGCCTCTCTCCCATGATGTACGGCCGTTTGCGCAATGTCCGCACAAGTGCGTGGCAGCGTTCCACCCGCGTGGATAGGAGATCCGGGTATGTCTCAACGGCTGGGTGACCTTCTCGTCAAAGAGAAGATCATTACCCCAGAGCAGTTGGAACAAGC
>CALFMO010000040.1 GCA_937879855.1 uncultured Acidobacteriaceae bacterium
TGGTGGCCAGGGACGGAGTTGAACCGCCGACGCCAGCCTTTTCAGGGCTGCGCTCTACCACCTGAGCTACCTGGCCACATTCTAAAAACCGCCGTCCGCAGGCTTCGAGCACTGTTCGCTTCACGCTGATTGTGGCGGGATTCGCGACCGAACGAAATGCTCCACTGCGGAGCTTTGTGGAACGCTCGAATTATAACAACCGCACTGGTTTCCCTCAACGGCAGCGCAGCTTTCCTGTGAAACTTCGAAACTGCTTTTCGGCGAAAAACCGTTAGATCCGCGCCTTTTCCCGCCGTCTCATACTCGACAGTCGCGCCAGAGTTCTACCCCGCGAAGCTCTTCACAAACTCCACCAAGCTGCGCAGTGCTATGCCCGACGGGCCTTTCGCGATCCAGGGTTTCTGATCTTCCATCCACGCCGTACCGGCTATGTCCAGGTGAATCCATGGCGTCTCTTCGGCGAACTCTTTCAGGAACATGGCGGCCGTGATGGCGCCGCCCCAGCGTCCGCCGGTGTTCATGATGTCGGCGATCGACGAGCGAATCTGCTCTTTATATTCGTCATCGAGCGGCATCCGCCACATCTTCTCGCCGGCTTTCGTGTTCGCGGTGTGAAAGCGGTTGTACATATCGTCGTCGTTCGCGAAAATTCCGGCGTTGTTGTAACCGAGCGCCACCACAACCGCCCCTGTCAACGTGGCGGCATCCACCAGGTGCGTGCAACCGAGTTGGCGCGCGTAGTAGAGGCCATCAGCCAGCACCAGCCGTCCTTCAGCGTCGGTATTGATGATCTCGATCGACTTGCCCGACATGGCGATCTGCACGTCGCCGGGCTTCTGCGCTTTTCCCGAAGGCATATTTTCGGTCGCGCACACGATGCCGATGACTTTCACTTTCGGCTTCAGCAGCGCGATGGCGCGCATGGCTCCGATCATGGTTGCGCCCCCGGCCATGTCGTATTTCATCTTCTCCATGCCATCGGCCGGCTTGATTGAGATGCCGCCAGTGTCAAAAGTAATTCCCTTTCCCACGAGTCCCAGCACTGGCTTCTCGGGCGCGCCGGCTGGTTCGTAGCGCATGACGATCAGCGCCGGTGGTTCATCGGACCCCTGCGCCACGCTCCAGAAGGCGCCCATTTTCATTTCCTTGATCTTGTCGGCGCCGTAGACTTCACACTTCAAGCCGACTTCCGCTGACATCTTTTTCGCCCGCTCGGCGAGAATCGTGGGCGTCATGCGATTGGAAGGCTCGTTTACCAGGTCGCGCGTGAAGTTTTGCGATTCGCCGATCACTTGCGCTTCATGCGCAGCTTTTTCGAGAGCGGACTTGTCACCGCTCGCGACAATGGTGAGTGCATCAATCTGCTGATCTTTGCGGTCGCTTCGGTAGTAGTCCGGTTCGAAATTTCCTACGTGCGCCCCTTCTACGATTGCGCGCACCGCCTCTTCTGCGGAAACGCCGAGCGGAGCCACGAATGCGAAGCTGCGGATCCCACGCGACTTGAGCGCGCGCACTGCGACCCCAGCCAGACGACGCAAATCGTAGCTGGAAAATTTCTTCGCGCTCCCGCCGCTGACGAGTAGCAGGCGTTTCGCTTTCAAGCCGGCAGGTTTGTGCAGCAGGTTGGTCTCGAAAGTCTTGCCGGCAACTTCGCCGCTAGCCAACAAATCCGCAGCCACCGACTGCACCGCAGGATCGCCGCTGGCAACTTTGAGTTGTGGCTTCTTATCTTTTTCTTTTGTGCTCGGCGCGGGCTCAGCGTGGTCGAGCACCACCGCGACCAGCGATTCAGTTTCAACTGCAGCAGGAGTAGACGTAGAAATGGTCGTTTGCATAATTGTTGTGAATATTTAGTATCTCGGCGCAGAGGGAAAAGTGCAAGCGCACCACTTGGGCTGATGGCCCGAGGTGCCGCGAAGGTTTGGATTTGTTGTTTCGACTTTAGCGAATGGCAGTGCAGTCGCCGGTTTGATGGTCGGCAATCTGAAAGCGAAGGAAGTCGTGAACCGCGTCCAGCGCTTGCTTGTTGTCGGCAGTGATGGTGATGCGCGCGCCGCGCGGAATCTCCTGCAGGTCCCAGTGCAGATCAGTTTTAAGGCGCATCATCACGGCCGTGCCGGGCACGTCCTGGCTGTGAACCATCATGGGCGCGTTGAAGTTGCCATCGGCGAACATGCGGACAATATGCTGAAAGTGGTCACGAATCTCCCCGAGGCTGGCCGTGTCATTGAGGTCGTTGACGCGAGCTTCGATCAGCCCGCCATCCTGAGTGAGCACGAAATGATGCGTCGTCTTCTCGTGCGAGAAACCCATGACCTTGTCGCCATGCTCATTAACCATGTTGTGATGATCTTGTGGCTGTTGGGTTTGTGTCTGAGCATCATGCTGGCCAAACGCCAGGCAGCTCAACAATAAGACGACCGATGCGGCACGCAGCATAGAGGATCTCCTATCGACGCATTGCTTTGACGGGCGGGAGTCTGGAGTGTTAGCAGATTCTGTAAGCTGTACCGGACGAGATATCACGCTCCGCCTCAGAGCCACACTACCGTGATCCCCTGATTGCGCCGACCCAAGTCCGGATCGCTCTTCAAATCAGACTGATCCTGCAACAGGCGCCAAGTCGTGTCATCGCTTTTCGACCAGTTCTCACCGAAAATGCAGCCCCGAATCTGACCGGCCTCAACCATTTCGCGCAAACGCCTCTGCACCGCAATGCGGATGTCGCCGCCCGTGCCTGTCGATCCGTAACCGTGGATGATCTTGAGAAGAGAAAGTTTCTGCCCGTGAGCCCGCGCAATTTCGCGATCCAGCCGCTGCAGCGCCTCCTGCACCGTCGGCATGTCGGACTTGAGATTTACTGTCTTTACGGCGCACTCCTGGTAGGCTTCTATTTTCTATTTCTTCCTCGCGCCACCGCTTCCCGCGCCTCTTTGTCCGCCGTCCGCCGCCGCTCCGTCTCGCGTTTATCCCAGAGTTGCTTGCCCTTGGCCAGGGCCAACTCCACTTTGACCCTTCCGTTCTTGAAGTACAAGCGAGTCGGGATCAGGGTCAGCCCCTTTTGCTGCGTCTTGCCGATCAGCTTACGAATCTCTTCGCGATGCATCAGCAGCTTGCGGGTGCGCAGAGGAGCATGGTTAAAAATGTTGCCGTGCTCGTAGGGACCAATGTGCGCGTTCAGCAGCCAGACCGCGCCGTCCTTCACCAACCCGTATGAATCCTTCAAGTTAGCCAAACCGCCCCGGATCGACTTGACCTCGGTCCCGGTCAAAACCACGCCCGCCTCAAATTTTTCCAGCAAGAAATAGTTATGTGAAGCGATCCTATTAACGGCGGCATCTCGTTCGCCGGAGGCTGTGGGATCACGGCGGGGAGATTTCTCCGGGTTCGGCTTGGTCTGATGCGTGGATTGGCGAGGCATGGCTGGAAGAATTTATCTTAACAGCAACAATGGCGCCGGCTTTTAAGCAGGAGTCTAGCGCGTCACGCGATGCCATGGACGTTCCGACTTCCAAGGTTCGCGCTCCGCTCCGCTAGGGCTACGACTAAAGAGTGTAACTCCCGCGTCCGCAAGCACTTCGGGAGCCGGAAATGGCGATGCTATAATCGCCTCACCGAAAGCATTTTCGTGAATAGAGTGTATTTCCCGCGCGAAGAACGCCGTCGCGAAGCGCTGCAACTTGGGAACGCTGCTTGTCCGGCGCACACTTTAAATAAGAGGACCAACTCGTGAGGATTATCGAATGAGACGCTTGAAGCGCCCGGCTGTTTTGCTTTTGCTGGTCGCGGTTGTAACGCTTCCCGGCATTGCAGCCGACAACCCCAAAGATCTCTACGCCAAGGGTCAAGACGCCGAGTCTCGCCAGCAATACGAAGCGGCCTACACGTTCTTCAAAAAGGCTTACGAGCTCAAGCCCAAGGATCTGCGCTACCGGACCGCGTTTGAGCGCGCTCGTTTCGAGGCCGCGTCCTCCATTGTTCACACGGGACAGAAGCTGCGCGATGAAGGCAAGCTGGACGATGCCGTGGCCGAGTTCCAGAAAGCCCTGGAGATCGATCCCTCGTTGTTCATCGCCCGGCAGGAACTTGACCGCACCGTGAAAATGATCAACGACCAGCGGAATCCTCCGCCTCAGGCCGCAGGCCCTCCGGCTGGCTTGGAGCGCAGAGTCCATGAAGCGGCTGGTCCTGTGGAACTCGCGCCGATTTCCAACATTCCGATCACTGTCAAGATGCTCGCCACGAAGTCCGACGTGGTCTACCGCACCATTGGACAGCTCGCGGGCGTCAACGTGTTGTTCGATCCCGACTACACCGCCCGGGTCATCAATGTCGACCTCAATGGAGTCACGCTCGACGATGCGCTGGAAATTACCGCGCTCGAGTCGAAGACCTTCTGGCGCCCGGTCACGCAGAACACGATTTTCGTCGCCCAGGATAATCCTGCCAAGCGCAAGGAACTGGAGCAGAGTGTCCTAAAAACTTTTTATCTCACCAATCTTTCCCAGCCCACCGAACTGCAGGATGTGGTGAACGCGATTCGCGCCGTGCTCGATGTGCAGCGCGTGCAGCAGTTGCTCTCTCAAAATGCGCTGGTGGTGCGCGGCACTCCCGACCAGATCGCGCTGGCAGAAAAACTGGTAGAGGATCTGGATAAGGCTCGCCCGGAAGTGATCGTCGACATCGCGGTGATGCAGATCAGCAAAGACAAATCTCGCACCCTGGGCCTGAGCCCGCCCACCAGCGCCACGGTTACTCTGCAGTCGAACATTAATAACACCACGACAACCACCACCACCGGTACAACCAACGCGGGAAACGGCGGCACCGTTACCCAAAACACTGGAACTAATGGAATCAACCTCAACACACTTGGCAACCTCAACGCCACCAATTTCCAGGTCGTGATTCCATCGGCGAACCTGTCGGCAGTCATGTCCGACACCGATACTAAGCTGATTCAGAATCCGCAGGTCCGCTCGCTCGATAATCAGAAAGCCTCGCTCAAGATTGGTGAACGCATCCCCATCGCCACCGGCTCGTTCCAACCCGGCATCGGTGGCGTTGGCATTAACCCGCTGGTCAACACGCAATTCCAGTATCAGGATGTCGGCGTCAACATCGAAGTCACGCCTCACGTCCACGCCAGCCGCGAGGTCAGCCTGAAGATCACCATGGAAATTTCCTCGGTGACGGGCCAAGCCAACATCGGCGGCATCACGCAGCCGATCATCGGCCAGAAAAAAGTCGACTTAGGCGAAATCCGACTGAGAGATGGCGAGTCAAGTCTGATTGGCGGCATTCTCGACGACTCGCAAACCAAGTCGCTGAGCGGCATACCGGGATTGGCGCAAATTCCAATCTTGAAATATCTTTTCGGCCAGACGACTACCGATCATTCCTCGGACGAAACCGTCTTTGCCATCACTCCGCATGTCATCCGTGGCACGGATGTAAACGAGGTCAACCAGCGGGCGATCGAAATCGGCACCGCGAATTCGATCGAGCTACGTCGCGTCAGCCGGCCGGCAGCCGCTTCCGCGCAAACGCCCGCGCAACCTGCGAACCCGTCGATCCAGCCCGCGCCCAACCAGCCTCCAGCTGGCCAAACGCCCGCCCCGAACGCCGGCGGCACCCCCAGCTTCCTGTTCGATCCGCCAACCATCCAGGCCGCGAAGGGCAACACATTTGTAGTGAATCTGCTGATTACCGGCGCCCAGAACGTGCACTCCGTGCCGGTGCAGTTGAACTACGATCCGAAAATGCTGCAACTGGTGAATGTGTCCAATGGCGGCTTCCTCTCGCAGGATGGTCAGGCCGTAGCACTCGTTCACCGCGAGGATGAAACTATCGGACAGTCGCAAATTACGGCGACGCGGCCGCCCGGCGCTGGAGGAGTTTCCGGTCAAGGCTCGGTTATCACGCTCACGTTCCAGGCTAAGGCCGATGGACAAACTCCGCTGACCATCACTCGCGGAGGAGCGCGCGATCCGGGTTTGCAGCCCATCACTGTCAACGGAGCGCAAGCGGCGATCACGGTTCAGTAAGAGAGATCGAGTAATTGAAAAGAAGATGACAGGATGAGGACGCAAAGATTTCATTCCCGGCCGCGCTCGAACGGCGCCAGTGGCTTTACGCTGCTGGAACTGATCGTCGCCGCGACCATCCTGTCGATCCTCACGCTGATGGCCTTGCCACTGGCGCGGGTCACCATTCAGCGCGAGAAGGAAAAGGAACTTCGGGAAGCCCTGTGGCAGATGCGCGACGCCATCGACCGCTACAAAGATGCCGCCGAGCAAGGCAAGTTTCAAACCAAGGTGGAATCGCAGAACTATCCTCCCGACCTGGAAACTCTGGTCAAAGGCGTGGAGGCGCAAGGTGGCAAGAAAATTCGTTTTCTGCGTTCTATCCCTAGAGATCCCATGACCAAGGGCACGGAGTGGGGCTTGCGCTCCATGCAAGACGATCCCGATTCCGACTCCTGGGGCGGACAGAACGTGTTCGACGTTTACACCAAGTCGCAAGGCACCGCGCTCGACGGAACGAAGTACAAGGACTGGTAAATGCTAGGGGGCGTCAATAAGTTGACACAGAGCACGAGCGGCTGTCGCAGAGAGGCGCGCAGGCTCGGCTTGAATCGTCGTTGCTCGTTAGCGGTTCTTCGTTGGTCCCAACGACCGAGGACGAACGACCAACGGCGCCTGCACCGTCTTCGCGGATTCACTCTGCTGGAGTTGATGATCGTGATCAGCATCATCATGATCCTGATGGCTGTCGCCGTTCCTGTATACAACCAGTCCATCATCCAGGCCCGAGAATCCGTGCTGCGATCGAACCTGAACACGCTGCGCAACGTCATCCAGCAGTACACCCTCGACAAGCAGAAAGCCCCGCAGTCCCTCGACGAGCTGGTCACAGCCGGCTACCTGCGCCAGATTCCGGTCGATCCCATGACTCGCCAAACCAACTGGGAAACAGTGCAGGAAGACGTGATGCAGGCTGTAGACCAGCAAGATCCCGGCATTACCGATGTCCACTCCGCCTCCAACGCCACCGCCAGCGACGGCACCGCCTACAGCACTTGGTAACAAAAACACGGTTGGCACACCACCAGCGGCTGCCCCATCCGTCGCGTTTTTCGACGGATGGGCATCACGAACGTATCCTCGATTCCTCTTTGGTCCTCCGTGCCCTCAGTGGTTAAGATCTGTTACCCGCGCATAGCAATAAAGGAGCAACGCATGCGAAGAATCGCGATCATCCCGGGTTGGCGAATCGGCGCATGCGAACTGGCCAACATGAACTTTCAGGACGATTTGCACGACCTGGCATCCCAAGTGGGCACCCATATTGGGTTCGCCGCTCCTACCTCGGATGAGGAGATGGCTCTTTCCGTAATTCACAAAGCAAGAGAACGGGGCATTGATCTGCAGCCTAACCAAGTAACCGTACGACGCACGAGTTCCGGGGAAACTTCAACTTTATATCCGGCAGCGGACTATACAGGCCCCGTGAATCTCGCGTTCTTTTCCTTCAACCTGCATTTCGCTCCTTCGAGCGACAAGAAGGAATGTAGAAGCTAGCTCTTCGATTCAGGCGAATGCGTTGGGTCTTTGAGCGACTCAATCCTGAGCGTCGCGATGGTCAAAGAGGCCTCGATCTGTTCCAGTTCAGCAACAGAACGAGTGAGGTAGAACACAATCTGACGCAGGAAAAACCAGCAGCCAAGAAATCCAACGGCAACAACTACAGTCAGGACAATCATGGGAGGTCCGCACCGGGGCGGGAAGGGGCCCTCTCACGTTTGCACTATTTCGCCGCCCCAATTGTCGGCAATCTTACGCGGCGGCGGACCGTTCCGCAAGAGTCAACCCTTCCCATGTCAACGGTTGGCATGGAATGGCGTGCGGCGCCAGGGCGACCCGACTAGTCACAGCGAGTTGTAGCCTGCTTCGCAAAGCAATAACATCTACTTATGCCCGTCGAAACGGAAATCCAGGCTCCCACGTTCATTCGAGCGCCGCGAGGCAATGCCATCACCTGCAAAGGGTGGCAGCAGGAAGCTGCCATGCGCATGCTCATGAATAACCTCGACGAAGAGGTTGGCGAGCGTCCCAGGGATCTCGTGGTCTACGGCGGAACCGGACGTGCCGCGCGAAGTTGGGAAGCGTACTACGCCATTGTCGCAACGCTGAAGAGTCTCGCGAACGACGAAACGTTGCTGGTGCAATCGGGCAAGCCCGTTGGTGTTTTCAAAACCCACGACCACGCTCCGCGAGTGCTCATCGCGAACTCGAATCTCGTCGGCCACTGGTCCAACTGGGAAAAGTTCAACGAACTCGAGCGCACCGGTCTGATGATGTTCGGGCAAATGACCGCCGGTTCGTGGATCTACATCGGCTCGCAAGGAATTATTCAGGGAACGTTTGAGACGTTTTCGGCAGCGGGAGAGAAGCATTTCGGCGGCGATCTCGCGGGCAAACTGATTGTCAGCGGCGGAATGGGCGGAATGGGCGGAGCGCAGCCTTTGGCCGCAACCATGACAGGCGCGGCGTTTCTGGGAATCGACGTCGACGCCGAGCGCATCAAGAAGCGTCTAAAGACCGGCTACTGCGACTTCATGGTCACCACGCTCGATGAGGCCCTGCGCATTCTGAAGAATGCCGTGCGCAAGAAAGAAAATGTTTCAGTTGGACTCGTCGGAAATTGTGCGGACGTAATTCCTGAACTGGCGGAGCGCGGCGTTGTCCCCGACATCCTTACCGATCAGACCTCGGCGCACGATCCCCTGAACGGATATGTGCCCAACGGCATTAGCTTGGAAGAAGCGCTGGAGTTGCGCAGGCGCGATCCGCAGGCCTATCAGGAAAAGTCGCTCGATGCGATGGCGCGGCACGTGGAAGCCATGCTGCGACTGCAGAAAATGGGCGCAGTCACGTTCGATTACGGAAACAATATTCGCACCTTCGCCTTTCAGCGCGGGGTGAAGAATGCCTACGACTTTCCCGGGTTCGTGCCCGCGTACATTCGTCCGCTGTTTTGCGAAGGACGCGGCCCGTTCCGCTGGGTCGCTCTCTCCGGGGAACCATCGGACATTCACGTCACCGACGATCTGGTGCTGGAATTGTTTCCGGAAAATCGCATTCTGCGGCGCTGGATCGACCTGGCGCGAAAGCGAATCAAGTTCCAGGGATTGCCCGCGCGCATCTGCTGGCTCGGCTACGGCGAACGCGCCCAATTCGGGCTTGCGATCAACGATCTGGTAAAGAAGGGAAAGATCAAAGCGCCGATCGTGATCGGCCGCGATCATCTCGATTGCGGCTCGGTGGCGTCTCCGTTTCGCGAAACCGAAAGCATGAAAGATGGCTCCGACGCGGTCGCCGACTGGCCGCTGCTCAACGCCCTGCTGAATACCGCGGCCGGCGCCTCATGGGTGTCAATCCACAACGGCGGCGGCGTCGGCATTGGCTACTCCCTGCACGCCGGCCAAGTTACTGTTGCCGACGGCACCGATGAGATGGCGAAGCGCATCGAGCGCGTGCTGACCACGGATCCAGGCATGGGAATCATCCGCCACGCAGATGCGGGATACGACGAGGCAAAAGAATTTGCGAAGAAAGCCGGCGTGAAAATCCCCATGAGTTCCTAGTCGGGATTCTCGCGTTTCGCGGCGATCCGCTTTTATCTCCCGACCTGTTGACCGATCACCTCACCGGAGACGACCAGATCCACGCGCCGGTTCAGCTTGCGTCCCGCCGCGGTGCTATTGTCGGCGACCGGATCGGCTTTTCCAAAACCCTCTGCAACCACGTTGTTGATCGAGACTCCGGAACTGACCAGATAATCCCGCACCGTAGCGGCGCGCTTTTCAGAAAGCTCCTGATTGTATTCGTCGGAGCCGATGCTGTCGGTGTAGCCTTCGACTTGCAGATGCAGATCCGGATAGGCGAGTACGATTCCTGAAATTCGTGCGAGGCGTTCCCGAGCCTCCGGCTTCAATGTGTACTTGTTAAAGTCGAAGAGCACATCCGGCATGCTGACGATGAGACCACGCGCGCTGTCTTTGGTCTGTAGAACCTGATTCAGTTGCGCCAGCAAGCGCGTGCGCAGTTCCTCTTTCTGCTGGATCGCTTCCTGCCGGGCTCGTTCGGCCTCGGCGGTCTGGCGCTCGGCTTCCTGTTTTTGGCGTTGGGCATCTTCGGCGTTCTGGCGGGCCGCCTCAGCCTGGGCCTGCGCCTGTTGTTGAGCCGCCAGCGCAGCGTCGGCCTCGGCTTGGGCCTGTTGTTGGGCGGCGAGAGCAGCGGCCTGGCGTTCTTGAGCTTCGGCCTGAGCGGCCTCGGCTTGTGCCCGTCGACGCGCCTCATCGGCGGCCTGGGCCTGGGCTTCCTGCGCATTCTGGCGAGCAGACTGGGCGTCGGCCTCGGCTTTCGCTTGTGCCGCCTCGCGCTCACGGCGTTC
Organism: uncultured Acidobacteriaceae bacterium; assembly: GCA_937879855.1. GTDB lineage: Bacteria > Acidobacteriota > Terriglobia > Terriglobales > Acidobacteriaceae > Sulfotelmatobacter. Next base: position 10,459 of record CALFMO010000040.1, read on the forward strand.
CGCATCCAGGCGTTCCTGCTCTTTTCGGCGCAGCGTTAACACGCGGGCATCTTCCGCCATTTGGGTGGCGCCGCGAGCGGCGGTACCGATGGGAGTGCGTCCTTGCTTGCGCTGCAAATAGTCTTCGGCCCGTTGCAGCATATCTTCGGCCTTGGTGAGACTGTCGGGAGCATAGTGCTGGGCTCCTGCGGCCTTGGCGATCGCCACGGCATTGCGAGCCTCGAGTAAGTCAAGGGGAACGCTCGGATTGGCTTGCGACGAGGGAAGCTGGTCGGAAGGCACATCAATCGTGTACTGCTTGCCCTCGAGCACATCAAACTTGGCGTCGATTGGCTCTTCGAATCCTTTGGTCTCTGGACGAAGGACGTTTTCCGCAACGACCTCATTACTGGGGCGAACCACCGCATAGTAAGGCTCGGCGGTGACGATCAGTCCGAAGGCCTGCAGATCGGTAGTGACGTCAATCTTGTCCTTGCCGCCTTCGCTGGGCAGGACTTCGCCAAGATTCACTGCGCGGCCTTCCGGCGTGATGGCCCACAGAACATAGGTAAGGTACTGACCTCCCAGGCTGCTGGCGGGTTGCAAATGATTGAGTTCGGCGCTAATGGCGAGCCGTCCGGCCTTGCCGTCAACTTTCGCATGTCCGCCAACCTCTGGCATCAGATCGGTGCCGCGGAAATCCACAATCGTAGATCCTCCACGATGACGGTAGTTCACCGCCTTGGTGGTGCGGGCGAAGACGTTTACCCGGAAGACAGGCATGTCCTGTCCCGTGTTCTGATTCATTTGCTGGGGGGCAGCGTCCTGGTCGGTGGCGGGAGCCTGGTCCGGATGAGGATTGGCGGGATACATCGGCGTTGCCGAGTTGTCTTGCGCCCAGATCAGCGAGGAAAGAAGTAGTGGCAGTAGCGGAAGGAAAATCTTTGTTTTCATAAGCACGTCTCGCAAACGGGAGAGACCCGCTAATTGGGTGCTCGGCGGAGCCGGAAGGTTGGGCGGAAATCCGCGAACGGCCCTGAGTTTGGATTTTCCGCCGACATTATCGCCGGAGGTAATCGCGGCCTCTTCTCCCGATGATTGTTGCTGAAAAGGCGGTTTTAGCCGCCGCTCAGGCTTCACGCCGGCAAGTTCGAGCCCGAGGAGGAAGGGATGGCTTTTTCTTTCGGCCTAGCCAGAGAGAAGTAAAACGTTGCGCCTTTTCCCACTGCGCTTTCGGCCCAAACCTCGCCGCCGTGCCTTCTTACGATTCTGTAGACCGTTGCCAGTCCAATGCCGTTACCGGGAAACTCCTCGGACGAGTGGAGCCGTTGAAAGGGCTGGAAAAGGCGGTTGGACGATCGAGGATCGAATCCGACGCCGTTATCGCGAATGAAGTAGATCGGAAATCCATTTTTCTGTTGAATGCCAAATTCGATTCTTGCCGCGGCTTGAGAGGAAGTGTACTTCCACGAATTGCGCAGCAGGTTGTCGATGACGAGGTGTAGAAGCCGGGGGTCTCCTTCCACCGTGGCGTCACCGGCGATCACGAATTCAACGTTGCGTTCGGGGGCGCTGGCTCGCAAGTCATCACATATCGCGCGCGCAATGGCGCTCAGGTCCACGGGCTCCCGCACCATTGCGCCGCTAGTTACTCGCGACAGGTTCAGCAGATCATCGATCAACTGCATCATGCGCCGGCCGGAATTGCGGATGCGGTCGATTAATTCATTGGCTTTGCCGTCCAGTTTGCGGCTGTATTCCTTGGAGAGGACATACGCAAAGCCGTTGAGCGCGTCCACCGGGCCGCGCAAATCGTGGGAGACGGAATAGGAGAAGGCTTCGAGTTCGCGGTTGGCCACCAGTAATTCGCGGGTGCGTTCGGCTACGCGACGCTCCAGTTCAGCGTGTCCGCGCTGTAACTCGTCGTCGCGCTGCTGGATTTGCGCCAACATTTCATTGAACGCCTGCACCAGCAACGCGACCTCATCGTGCTCGCCGCTGGGGACGGCGCGAACCGAATAGTTCTTTTCCTGTGACACCTGCCGCGCGACGTCGGCCAAAGTGACAATCGGCGTCACGACAGATTTTCGGAACAAAGACGACACGAACGAAGCCGTGACTAAACTCAGCAGCAAGACGCCGAAGGCAATTGCGGCGTAACGTTTCAAGCGCTTGTCGATGTCCCGGAGATCGGAGCGGATATACACGAAGCCCATGCGCTGACCTTGAAAAATAATAGGCTCCGCCAGAATCAGATGAGTGCTGCGAAACCAATAAGATTCTTTTCTGCTGTCAGACAGCATGGGGAGGTTCACGGCTTCGCTGCCGCCCTCGCGCACGTAAGATGCGAAGGGCCGGCGATCAAGGGTAAAGATTCCGGCGGATTCGATGTTGGGTGAACTTTTCAGCGCAGAAAGCGTGGTCGCCGCCGACTGGGGATCGTTGAACAGCAGAGCGGCAACGCTGTTGGAGCCGACGATCTGCGCCTGTGCAGAAAGTGCGCGCACCAGGCCTTGCCGGAACGTCACCTGGTCATACGCAAAAAACGCGAGCACGGCAAGGAGGAGCGCGGCGCCGCTCACCAGCATGTTCATCCAGGTTATTTTTCTGGAAATGGACTTTGCGCTGCCGATCATTTGCCCATCTCCTTGGCCTGGTTGTCGCCGATCACCTTGACAGCCACCTTCAGAAGTTCGGAACTAACCGTCAATCCGGCGTCGCCGACGGCGGCAACATTGACCTCGAATCGAATTCTGTCCTCCTGGCTGACGAGTTCGATCATGCCTCCGCGTTGAGCGAACCCGGGAATGTCGCTGACGGTCAGTACGTTCGGTTGTCGGGTCGTACCCAGGATGGACTTGAGGCGTTTTTCTTCGGAGGAACTGACGAACAGAATTTGGCAGCGGGCGGCATCGGCGATGGTTGAAATGTTCCTGACGACGATGCTCTTGCCGTCAATTCTTTCTCCGGCAACGGTGCTTGCGAGCGTCGAGCCAAACGGATTCTTTCCCAGCACGCAAATGTCGAAGCTGGTGGGACCCGGCGGCTGTGGGTGCCAATGGACAAATTTTCCGAAGTTGAAAAGATAAGCAGCTTTCACCTGGGACTGGGTGGGATGCTCCTGCGCACCGCAAAGAAGCGAAAGAGAAAAAAGAAGCGCAAGAACCCGCACAGCCGCACTGAAAATGCCGGCCTTAACCGGAACGATCCGGGGATCATGAAATCGGACGCGTTCTTGCATGCACTTGGTCACGGCTTTTGAAGATCATCTCGTCCAGGTAATCTGCCCGTATGCCCCGCGTTTAATCTGCACCAGCGTCCCGGGATCGGTGCCGAACTCGGCATGGTGAGGTTGCAACAGATTTTGGCCGACCACCGAGAGGCGAAAACTTGGGGTCGGTGCCCATTCCACGGCAACATCGGCGCTGGAATATCCCGGGACGCTTTGTCCTGGTAAGGCACTGACATACCGATAGAGAAGATCGACAGAAAAATGTTTGGGCAGGTCAAAGCCGGACTGCGTCAAAAGCTGGTGCCGTGGACTGGAACCTTCGATGCCCGGCCCTGAACCGATGTCCAGGGAATTTGGAGCCTTCTTAATGTGCATCTCGAGAAACGAGTACGAGCCGCGCAAGCGCCAGAAGTTGGTCACTTGCCATTCGGGTGCGACCTCGCCGCCTGACGTTTCTCCGAGCAACCCGTTTCCGAACTCCGCCGGAAGAAGCAGATGAGTAGGAGCAGGATTGCTTTCCACGAAAGGGGGTCCGGTAATGTCTTCGCTGAACAGGCTGCTGTAATCATTGTAGAAAGCGGAAAGGGCAAGATAAAGACGCGAACCCAGCAAGCGGCGATAGCCGAGCTCGTAACCATTCAATTGTTCCGAGCGAAAAGTTGGATTGGGGTTGAAGCGGGCGAAGAAGGGCATCCCAGTCGGGGCAATTCCGATAAAACCCGCGAGAGAAAAATTTTCTTCGGCGTCGGAGGGGGTCCGTAGCGCGTGCGTGAAAGCGGCCCACAACGTTTGTTTCTCGGTGGGTGTATATAAAAGACGGACACTGGGTTCAAACTTCGGGTCGGTGAAGTTGGTGTCCAGCAATTTTGTTCCTAACGACAGCGACAAGCGTTGGTCGACGAGCGAAATTTCATCCTGCAAGAACGCGGAATACAGATGGTCGGTTCGTGGACTTGGCGTGAATGTGAGGCCGGAGACCACCACCGGATTGTCGCCCAGGCTCCAACGAGTACCGAATCCCCAGGTAATCTGCTGCCGGTCGGCAAGCCGGAAGCGATCAAGAAAGTCCATATCGAACGTGTTACGCAAGTCGGTAAAGTTGGGTTCGTAGCGATTGGTCCGGTCGTAGTAAATCTGTAGTTGAATGTCTTTGCCTTCCCCAAACGTTCTTTTCCAACGGCCGAGGATGTTGCCGCCGGAGAGCAACGCATTGCGGTCGAGGACTTGCGAGTAAGGCGGGGCATAGGTCGTGGCCACCACGCTCTCGCCCGCGCGCTCGTCATAAATATCGCCCTGGAGGGTGAAGCTGTCGCGTTGACTCTCAAGCCAGTCAACACGAAATCCGCCCTGCATCGCGCGCCAGTGATCGAACTCGCGATGGTCGGAATGAAACTGCGCCGCGCGATTGAAGCCCTTCGCATACACGCGGTAATTAACCGTGCCGCGATTTCCGCCCTGGCGCAGGGTCACCGAGCCCTGCTCGACATTTCCACCCAGAACCGAGACCAGGCTGCCCTGCGTTTCCGAGGCAGGCTTGGTGATCACGTTAACGACGCCGTTCACGGCGTTCGGCCCCCAGATCGTTCCGCCCGGTCCACGAATGACCTCGATGCGATCGATGTCTTCCATGACCGTGTCTTGCACTTCCCAATAAGTCCCGGCCAGCAAAGTTGTGTAAACCGTGCGGCCGTCGATGAGAACGAGAACAGAGCGGCAGAGGCGGCTGCCGAAACCTCGAATGCCGATGGACCATTTGTCGCTGTCGATGCGCGCGACCTCGACGCCGGGTGCCAGGCGCAGGGCCTCGGGAATGCTCGTCGCTCCCGAGCGCATGATCGCCTCGTGCGTAATCACGTAGATCGCGGCGGGGGTCTTCCAGACAGCGGCGGGGGTCTTGGTCGCCGTGGTGACTTCGATATTTCCCAATTGCTCGAGGCTCAATTCCTTTAGAGAATTCGCCTGGTCTTTTTCTTGTGGTGTCTGGGCGACGCAGAAGAAAGCGGAGTAACCCCAGAGCGTCGCCGAAAGCAGGAGAGACAGCCTGGCAGGTCCCGATCGAAAGGTCGTGTTCATCTGTGGAAAGGCGCCCCTGGATTGAACTGCGCAATCCTGTTGCGATCTATCTGCCGGCCTGGCCGGCGGTCTTCAACTGGATCAACCTTTCAAGTTCTCGGAGAAGCACTTCCACATCTCGCTTTTGCATCCACGCGTCTACGACTCCAATGGTCTCGCCGGGCAGCGACGCGAAACCCGAGAGCACGATCAGAGGGACCTCAGGACGGAGCCGTTTCATCTCGCGAGCCACCGAGAGGCCAGTCATTCCGGGCATGAAGTAATCGAGCACCACCGCGTCTACAGCAGTAGAGCGAAATAGGTCGAGGGCGTCGTTACCATTTCGCGCCACCAGAACTTTGAAGTCGGCGGATTCGAATACCATTTTTCTGGCTGTAAGCTCGTTGATTTCATCGTCAGCGCAGAGCACGATTCTTTCTGTGCGACTTTCTTTCTCTGGCGGCGACGGCGGCCTGAGAACCTTTTCAACCGTCGACAAGAGAACCTCCACGTCTTGCCCTTTTTGCACGTAGGCATTTACCACTTCCAGCATGCGGGGTGGCAGCTGGACCGCGGAAACCGCGATCATCGGCAAATCAGGGAAATGTGACTTTAAAGTTTCCGCGACCCGGTCTCCATCCATCCCGGGCATGAGATAGTCGAGGACCACCAAATCCACAGGAATGCCGGACGACAAGATCTCGAGCGCATCGATGCCACCGGACGCGGTCAGAACGGTGTAGCCCGAACTCCGCAGCACATTCTGCCGAACCTCCAGGGTTTCGGGGTCGTCATCAATGCACAGGATCGTCGCCAATGTGTGAAATATCCGTTCTGATTCGCCAACGCGAAGCTGTCCATTGTGCGGGGGCGAGGACTCCGCAGGCCATACAGACTTTTACCCATAACCAAAAAGTAAACAACTCGGTGGGGTGGTGCGCTTCGCGGTTCGTCCGGTTTTTATCGGCTCCGGCGCGCTTGCACGAATTTCACAATCCACGGATTTTGTTGAGAATTGGGAGCGCTAAAGATTATTGTGTACGTTTCCGGAGGAACCAACCTTGCGAACGACCGCTCTCGTCGTTGTGATTGCCTTTTTTGCCAGCCTCTTATCAGCGCAAAAAGTCCAAACTAAACCAGCCAGTGAGCCGGACCACAAGCCGCCAGAGGCCGCCAAGCCAGCCGCGCCGGCGGGCGACGCGGATCAAGACGACCGCGAATCTGAGGGCCCATGGAAGGGTATGCAGTACCGGCTTGTCGGACCATTCCGTGGCGGCCGTGTCGTCGCTGTGTCAGGTGTGGTAGGCCAGGACGACGTCTATTATTTTGGCGCGGTGGCTGGAGGCATTTGGAAGACGACCGATGGCGGCCTCAACTGGAAACCAGTTTTCGACAAGACGAAAGATGCGTCGCCGTCGATCGGCGCCATTGCCGTTTCCGAGTCGGACCCCAATGTGATCTATGCCGGAACGGGCGAGGCCTGCATCCGCGGCAATATTGTCGGCGGAAACGGGGTTTGGAAGTCGCTCGACGCCGGCAAGACGTGGAAGTTCGTTGGCTTGGGCGACACGCACGCCATCGGGCGATTGGCGGTGAATCCCAAGAATCCCGATGTGGCTTTCGTGGCGGCGCTGGGACATCCCTTCGCTGATAACGACGAACGTGGAATCTTCCGCACGCGGGATGGCGGCAGGACGTGGGAGAAGGTTCTTTACAAAGATGCAAAAAGCGGCGGCATCGACGTGGTTTTCGATCCCAGCAATTCCAATATTCTGTTCGCGGCGTTGTGGCAGGCGCGGCGCACGCCGTGGAGTTTAGACAGCGGCGGCCCGGGCAGCGGCTTGTATCGGTCGATCGACGGCGGGAACACCTGGAAGGAATTGAAGGGGCACGGCCTGCCAGACGGGATTCTGGGGAGAATCGGTGTCACGGTTTCGGGCGCGAATCCAAACCGCGTGTGGGCCGTGATCGAAGCCGAGAAGGGCGGAATCTATCGTTCCGACGATGGCGGCGACTCCTGGCATCTCATGACCGACGATCACCGCTTTCGCCAGCGCGCCTGGTATTACTCGCACATTTTCGCCGACCCGAAATCAGCCGAGACGGTGTATATCCTAAATACCGGCGTATACCGGTCGAATGATGGCGGCAAAACTTTTGCTCCAATCCGCGCGCCGCACGGCGACAATCACGCGCTGTGGATCGATCCTTCGAATCCCAAGCGGTTGATCAATGGGAATGATGGAGGCGCGACGATCTCCACGAATGGCGGCGAAAGCTGGACCAGCCTGTATAACCAGCCGACGGCGCAGTTCTACCACGTCACCACCGACAACCGGTTCCCGTATTACATCTATGGCGCGCAGCAGGACAACACCACGGTGGGAATTGCGAGCGCGAGCGCGGAAGGTTCAATCGATCGTCCGGATTGGTATGACGTTGGCGGCGGCGAGAGCGGCTACATTGCGCCCGACCTGACCGATCCGCTGATTACTTATGCCGGCTCGTATGGCGGGGACATTACGCGCCACGATCAGCATACGCACGAAGAGCAGGCGATCAATCCTTGGCCGGTAAATCCCATCGGCTGGGCCGCGGCGGATGTGAAGCATCGCTTTCAGTGGACCGAGCCCATCGTTTTTTCGCCGCACGATCCTAAAACGTTGTACTTCGCCGGAGAAGTATTGTTCAAAACGACGGACGGAGGAATGAGTTGGACGATCATCAGCCCCGACTTGACGCGCAACGACAAATCGAAGCAGGCGTCGTCGGGCGGGCCGATTACCAAGGACAACACCGGTGTGGAAGTTTACGACACGATTTTTTCGGTCGTGGAATCGCCGGTGCAGAAAGATTTGATTTGGGCGGGCACCGACGACGGTCTAGTTCATCTGACTCGCGATGGCGGCCAGAAATGGGAGAACGTCACTCCCAAGGCGATGCCGGAATGGGGCACGGTGAGCATGATCGATGGTTCTCCGCGCGATGCCGGCACGGCATATATGGCAGTTGAACGCCACAAGATGGATGACTTCACGCCATACATTTTCAAGACTACCGACTTTGGAAAGACATGGACCAAGCTCGTGACCGGAATTCCGGCGAATGATTACGTGCATGCAGTGCGAGTCGATCCCAGTCGCGCGGGCTTGCTTTTCGCCGGAACGGAGCAGGGAGTCTACGTTTCATTCGACGATGGCGTGCACTGGCAAGCGCTACAGATCAATTTGCCGATAGCGCCGGTGAATGATCTGGTGGTCAAGAAGAACGACAATCGCAACGACCTTGTGGTCGCGACCCACGGGCGCAGTTTCTGGGTGCTCGACGACATCACGCCGCTGGAACAATACGAAGAGTCGGTGCCGCAGCAGGAAGCGCATTTGTTTACGCCGTCCACGACCAGTCACACCGTATTTCGCGGCTCGTTTTTTCGCGCGACGGGAAACGTGGGAAAGAATCCGCCCGCCGGAGCGGTCATCGATTACTGGCTGAAAACTTCACTGAAAAAACCGGAGAAGAAAGAAGCCTCGGGGACTACTGATTCGAAGCCGAAGACCGAAGATGCCAACAAAGGCGACGGCGAGAAGAAAGAAGAGCCTCCGAAGATCACGTTGGAGATTCTGGATTCCTCCGGCAAAGTGATCCGCAAGTTTCCCAAGAAAAAAGAAGAAGGCGCAGAGGACGAAGAAAACCCCTTCGAGCGCAATCCAAGCGCTGACGCTTTGCCTGCAGATGCCGGGCTGAATCGCTTCGTGTGGGATTTGCGCTACGAAGGAGCGACCAAAGTGCCGCACGCCCCGCTGTGGGGCGGCAACACGGACGGCCCGCCGGCGTTGCCGGGCACGTATCAAGTGCGCCTAACGGTGCTGGGCAAGAGTTATACGGCGCCGCTCGAGATCAAGGCCGACCCCCGCCTGAAGGTCAGTCAGGAGGATCTGGCCAAACAATTCGATCTGCTGCTCAAGATTCGCGACAAGGTTACCGAGACCGACGACGCCATCATTCAGATTCGCGATGTGCGGGAGCAGGTGAACGCTGAGAATAAGCGACTGAAGAACGATCCGCGCGAGAAAGCAGTTGCGGATGCAGGCAAGGCTCTCGACAAGAAAATGACTGAGGTGGAGGAACAACTGATTCAGACCAAGGCCAAGAGCGGTCAGGACGTGCTCAATTTTCCGGTGCGCCTGAACAATCACCTGGTCGCGCTCGGCGGCGTGGTAGGTAGCGCCGATACAGCGCCGACGAAACAGTCCTATGAAGTATTCGATATGCTCAGTAAAGCGATTGATGAACAGCTGGCAAAGTGGAAGGCCATCGTTTCCACCGACGTTGCGGCATACAACAATCTGGTCAAGCAGCAGGAGGTTCCCGCGATTATCGTGACCCAACCGGAAGCAGGGAACTGAAGTCTCGCGGCTTCACTGCGGCAGGTTTCGCACGAATTCGTCGAGCACCCGGTTGAACTTCTCCGGGTCGTCGACGAACAAGGCGTGGCCGTCGCCCTCGAATTTCTCTAGGCGGACCTTGTCTGCGAGCTTCGATTTCAGGAAGTCGGCGCTCGCCTGCGATTCGGGCTGATAGACATAGAGCATCGGAGACTTGATGCGGGCAAAGGCCGCGGAATAATCCTTGATGGCGACCATGTTGTAGACGAGTACTGCGGCCGTATCCGCCGGAACTGACGAATCAATGACGCGTTTCAGGTAATCCTCCGGTTGTGGTTTCTTGTACATGTTTCGAACGAAGCCGTCGGCTTGTTTCTGACGATCCTGTTGAAGCTGGTTCATCCATCCGGAGAGGAAACCGAAGAACTCAGGGCTGGGCTTGTCTGTCAGATAACCGTCCACCAGCGCCAAGCCGCCAACGTTATCGGTGCCGAATTGCTCGGCATACTTCATCAGTTCACCGCACCCCATCGACCAGCCGACAAGCACCGGTTGCTTCAGGGCGAGATGGTCCACGAGTTCTTTGTAGTCGCGGGCGCGAGTCTCGGGAAGATGGCCGTAGTTCGGCTTGTCGCTTTCGCCCTGCGAACGGGGATCGACCGCGATGACGTGATATTTTTTCGAGAATTCGTCGATCTGCTTTTGCCAGATCCAGGCCGGCATCGTCCAGCCGGGAATGAAAACAATCGGCCGACCGCTGCCGACTTCAAGGTAATGGATGCGGATGCCGTCGGAGGTTTTGAAAAACTCGCTTTTCGTCGTCTGCCCAACCAGGCTTGGCACCAACAAGCTGCACAGAAGAATTACGGCGAGTCTGGTTCTCATGGATTCCTCTCTCCTGCAAATCATTTCTTTGCGCGACTATTTTGCGCGACGCGACTCGGATTCGTCCAGCCAACCACGTTTTAACTTCTCCGGCGGAATGCTCGACAGGTAGGGCTTGAGATCGAGAATCGGTGTCCCATCGAGCATGTCGACGCCACGAACATGCAAACAATTCCCGTCGCGACGCAGAAGTTCGACCACCGTGAGTCCGATCGGATTCGGACGCCTCGGTGAACGAGTTGCGAAAACGCCGTGCGGGCGGTCGTCAATCGGCGGAGTTCCGACCAACTCGAATCCCTCGGCGCGATCGAAAACCCATAGAACAAATAAATGGGAAAAGCCCTCGATGTCTCTGAGACCGGCTTCGAACTGTGGAAGAATTTCGAGTGCGCCTTCGGCATCGTGCTTGGCGCCGAATCCCTTGGGGATCTCTTTCGTGTTCTGGTAAGGACTCCTCACGTATCCGATAGGCTGCGGCTTAAACATATATTTTCGGCGTCAATCTTAACCCTTGCCGTCGGAAACAGGTTAGTTCGGGAACGGGAATCAGAATTACTTCAACCCTTTCAATGTCAATGGCCACTCAGGATATCGATTTTCGTGTGCTAAAATTGAGCGTTTTCATGCGCCAATCCTCGATTCACCCCCGGAAAAATTCATGAACACTTCCTCAGCCGCAGACACCTCTGTCGATCAACTGAAGACCAAGATTCAGCAGCGCCAGGCTCGCGTGGGCATCATTGGGCTGGGCTACGTAGGGCTTCCGCTGGCTTTGCTCTACAGTGAGGAGAAATTTCCGGTGACGGGCTTCGATATTGATGCCCGCAAGGTGGACACCCTGGCCAAGGGCGGTTCCTACATTTACCGCATCCCTGCGGAGGAAGTTCAGGCGGCCAAGAAGCACGGCTTTTCGGCGACCTCCGACTATTCGCAACTCACCGCAATGGATGCCATCATCATCTGCGTTCCCACGCCGTTGAATGAATACCACGAGCCCGACCTCAGCTATATCACCGACACCACCCATTCCATCGCGCCCCACTTGCGTGCGGGACAGCTAGTTGTGTTGGAAAGTACGACGTATCCCGGAACCACTGAAGAGGTGATGATCCCGATCCTCGAAAAGGAAAACAAGGCTGGTCTCAAAGCCGCTCGTGACCAGGCCCTGACCGGCAAGGAGTTTTTCGTAGCGTTCTCGCCTGAACGCGAGGACCCGGGCAACACCACGGTCGCTCGCCGGGACATCCCTAAGGTGGTCGGCGGACTAAACCCGCAGGCCTCGGAGCTGGCTGGCGCCTTCTACGGCGCCATCTTCAACCGGACCGTTCCCGTTTCGTCGCCGGCTGCGGCGGAGATGACCAAGCTGTTGGAGAATATTTACCGCTGCGTGAACATCGCGCTGGTCAACGAACTGAAACTCTTGTGCCTGCGCATGGGCATCGATATCTGGGAGGTCATCGCGGCCGCCTCCACCAAGCCGTTCGGCTTCCATCCCTTCTATCCGGGGCCGGGTCTTGGCGGGCACTGCATCCCGGTGGATCCTTTTTATCTCTCGTGGAAGGCGAAGGAATGGGATTTCCGCACGCGATTCATTGAGCTGGCAGGGGAGATCAACACCAACATGCCCTACCACGTTCTGGCTTCAGTAAGTAGCGCGTTGAATCGCCACAAGAAGTCAGTCAATGGCGCTCGAGTCCTCGTCTTGGGCGTAGCCTACAAGAAAGACATCGACGATCTGCGTGAGTCCCCTTCGCTCACCATTATCGAACTGTTGCAGAAAGATGGAGCCCAGGTCAGCTACCACGATCCCTATTTCCCCTTCATTGGCAAAGGCCGGAAATATGACCTGCAAATGAAGTGCGCAGAGCTGAAAGATCTGGGGCAGTATGACTGCGTAGTGATTGTGACCGACCATTCCGACTATGACTATCGCAACATCGTTCAGGAAGCTAAGTTGGTGGTCGATACCCGCAACGCCACCCGGGGAATCGACAGCAGTAAAATCGTGCATTGCTGATATTCGAAGGTTTCGCACCCTGGCCGATTGGAAATCTGTATCCCTCATGATGTAGCTTTTGGCATATTCGAACTCCCGCCGCCGCGCGTCATGACAGGGAATTTCCCTTAACTGATTGACTGCAATAGCGATTGGAGCGCTTCCTTGGCCTTCGGAAATGGCCTTTATCGTGCATAAGTACGGCCGGACTAGTACACTTTGTTGGGACCCCTCTTACTAGGTTTCCTTCATTGAAAAAATGGGGAAAGACTTTACAGTCGTATCCGGGTTTTGTAACACTGGACAAGAACTAACTATGCAGTCGACTTCTCGCGAACCGAGACTTTTCTCCTCGCTCCCCCCCTGGGAAACGCCCTGGTCCGACTTTTTGGTGAGCTATGGCATCCAGGCGGTGGTAGTGGCGATTTTTGTCTGGATTCCGATTCTGCACCCGGAGATTCTGGAGCGCCCAAAGCCTGACTATCATGCAATTGAGCTCGTCCCCACACCGGTCCCGGTCAATCACACGCCCCAAAAGCAACTGCCTAAGCCAGTTGAGGTGGCAAAACTCGATCCTCCACCGGCGGATTTGCGACTGCCCGCACCTCGTCCTGAACCCAAGCCGAAGGTAGAAGTGGCTCCCGCGCCGGAAGTGAAGATTGCAACCAGGAAGCTTGAGCCTTTGCCCACCGTCGCCCCGGTGATTCCAAAGCCACCGGTCAGAACCAACGTGTTTTCCACCGGGAGTTCCGCTCCCCAGACCATTGATAAGCCCGCGCAAAAGGTGCAGACGGGCGGCTTCGGCGATCCCAACGGCGTGCCCGCGAGAACAACGCAGACCCGGGCGGTCAATATCGCGCAGGCGGGCGGATTCGATATGCCCACAGGGCCGGGCTATGGGAACGGGACTGGCGGCGCGAAGGGCGCCCGCGGTGTAGTTGCCAGCACGGGATTCGGGGGCGGCGTGGCCACGGAAGGCCCGCGAACCGCATCTCGAGGCGCAGTCCAGCAGGCGGGTTTTGGGGATGCGGATGTTCCGGCCCCCCCCACCGTGCAGTCGCGTCCGGCAGCGCAAGCGGCGCAGAAAATAATCCCGGCAGAAATCCTTTCCAAGCCGGTTCCCATCTACACTGAGGAGGCTCGGGCCAAGCGCATCGAGGGGGAGGTTCTGCTCGAAGTTGTGTTGGAAGCGACGGGTAGGATTCGCGTGTTAAAAGTAGTTCGCGGATTGGGGCATGGTCTGGATGACGCGGCGGTACACGCCGCTGAGCAGATTCGATTCAAGCCAGCCCTGAAAGACGGCCAACCTTCAGACTCGACGGCCGTATTGCACATTATTTTTCAGTTAGCGTGATCAATTCCCAAAAGGTTCACCTTTATGCAAATCGCACGTAGGGGCACAGTGGTGGTTTTTGTTTTGGGCTGCGTATTCGGGGTCTATGCTCAGGTGCTTCCCGCCTCAGCGGGACAGTCGGCTTTGAGTGCAACGGTAGCGCCCGCAGATGCGCCGGGTCAGAGTTCCGAGCTTCCTCCGGCCGCGGTTACGCTCAATGATGTCCTCGACCGCGTAGTGCAGCGCGAGCATCTGTTCATGGCACAGATGCGGCATATGCATCCTTTGGTCGAGACCTACCTGCAGGACCTGAAAAACGACGCCGCCGGGAACGGAATTCCCGTGAAGGACCAGTATTTTCTTGGACGCCTTGACATGAGCGAGGGCCCGGAAGACATTTCCTTTGTAGGCCAGCCGGGATTCGGACACCGGATGCTGAACAAGTTGACGGGGGTTTACGCCCTGCACTTTCTTCCCATGGGCTTCGCCCAGATGGTAGTGCTCGATAGCGATTTTCAGAAGCGGTATTACGATTTTAACTTTGTGCGGCGCGAATTTCTTGGAGAACTGCGCTGCCTGGTCATCGATGTCCATCCCAAGCCCGGCCAAAAGGCCGCGCGTTTCATGGGAAGGATCTGGGTCGAAGACCAGGATTACAACGTGGTTCGCTTTAACGGGACCTATACTCCGCAGCCTAAGAACAATTTCTATTTCCACTTCGATAGTTGGCGGCTGAACTTGCGCCCGGGAATGTGGTTGCCCGCCTATGTCTATACGGAAGAATCGAACTTCAAAACAGGAGTGAGCAAGAGTCTGCACTTCAAAGGACAGACTCGCCTGTGGGGCTACGACTTGAAGGGTCTGGCCAAGAGCGAGGAGTTCACCCAGATTCTGGTGGATTCGCCGCAGTCGGTGAAAGACCAGAGTGACGCCGCGGCCGATGCAAGTCCTGTCCTGGCGCAACGTATGTGGGAACGGCAAGCTGAAGAAAACGCGATCGAGCGTTTGCAGAAGATTGGCTTGCTGGCTCCTTCCGGCGAGGTCGACAAAGTTCTAGCCACAGTGGTGAACAACCTGTTGGTCACCAATAATATCGACCTGCAGGGCGACATCCACTGCCGCGTTCTCCTGACTTCTCCGCTGGAATCGTTCACCATCGGCCACACCATCGTCATTAGCCGCGGGCTGCTCGACGTTCTTCCGGACGAAGCGTCTCTGGCCATGGTGCTGGCGCATGAACTCAGCCACATCGTGCTCGGACATAGCTTCGACACCAAGCTGGCGTTCAATGATCGGCTGTTCTTCCCCGATGAAGAGTCTTTCCGCCGCCTCGATTTCAAGCGTAACTCGGAGACTGAAGAGGCGGCCGACGTCAAGGCCGCAGAACTCCTCAGAAACTCTCCCTACAAGGACAAATTAGCGAATGCGGGATTATTCCTGAAGGCCTTGCAGCAGAAGGGGTCGGAGTTGCCGAATTTGATCCGGCCTCACTTGGGCAACAGCCTTGCCGGCGGAAATCGCATGGCGACTTTGGTGGCGGCGTCGCCGGCGCTGGATGAAAAGCGTCTCGATCAAATTGCGGCTTTACCCTTGGGCGGCCGTATCAAAATCGATCCCTGGAGCGATCAGGTGGAACTCTCCAAGGCCAAGCCAGTTGCGCTTTCCTCAACTCGAGAGAAAATGGAATTTGAGATCACGCCATTTTTCCCCTACCTGACCCGGCTTTCAACCGGCGGGACCGACAAAGTGGCGTTGACGACCCAGTCGGGCAGTGAACAGAAGTGATTTCGGAGACGAGGCGGGTGGCGGGCGGACGGAACCGTGATCCGCGAGCGGACTCTATATTGAAATTACAGACCGGCCTGATTACTGGATTGCGCTGCCAACTTGAGAAAACACATTGTTGGCGTTGGAGCCGATGAGCCGGATGGTCCCCACGACGATTACCAGAATCACAGCCAACATGACTGCGTATTCCGCAATGTCCTGACCACGTTCATCGTTCCAGAGCTGCTGTAAACGTTTTGCCACGGGGCTCCTCATTTCTCGCTTCCGATAAACTCTGACGCTTCCGGCGGCCGGTGTGTCCGCAATACGCCGTCCGGTCGGCAGTTCTCCCCAAGCCACGCTATGCTGAAAATCTTAATATCCGGCTAGGCACCTCGCCAATAGCACCAAAGTGCCATTGGGCTCAACCCGTTGCTAGGGGCAGCGCGCGCTTTCAGGCAATACTCTTGAGGGGCAACGCCTGATTGACCGCAAAAAGAGCGAGTTCCAGACGAGTCGAAACTCCGAGTTTATCGAAAACATTGCTCAGATGGTGCTTGACGGTGTCTTCGCTGATCTTGAAATATTCGGCGATTTCCTTATTCGAATATCCTGCGACCACCGCCGACACGATTTCCAGTTCGCGCGGCGTCAATCCGAATTTCTTTTGCCGCGCTTCATCATGCGAAGACTGCATCAGGGTGCGGAGATACTGCACAAGGTTCGAGACACTTTCACGTCCCACCCAGTATTCGCCTGCCATCACCGTGTGAATCGCCTTTAACAGCAGTTGCGTGGCAGAGTCTTTCAGCACCACGCCGCGGGCTCCCAGTTGCAAAGCCTCAACGATTTGGCTCTTTTCAGCAGCCGCGGTCAGCAGAATCACCCGCACCGGAGCCGCATTCGACGGCACGCTCAATTCGCGCAGAGCTTCCAGGCCGGGATGTTTGGGCATGGCCAAGTCGAGCAGAAGAATGTCGGGCTTCAACTGTCGCGCCAACTTTACGGCTTCGGCGCCATCTGAGGCTTCGCCCAGGACCTTCAAGTCTGGCTCCGCCTCCAGCAAGCGCCGCAGGCCATCGCGAAAAATCGGATGGTCATCGGCAATGACGAGGCGAACCGACTGCGCTTTTCTAAAGTTCATGAGGCACTTCCACCTTGCGAGGAACAGTCACTTCCAGACGCGTACCCTGACCGGGATTTGATTCTACAGTGAGTTCGCCGGCAATCAAACCCACGCGTTCCAGAATGATCATAGGCCTTTTCGCGACCTCATCCATCTGATCCTGGTTATAACGGCCAGCAAAAGGGAATCCTTTGCCATCGTCTTCAAGGGTCAGGTTCCAGTTTTGCGTGCTGGATCCCAGGCGCACCAGCACATGCCGCGCGCCGCTATGTTTCCTGACATTGACGAGCCCTTCCTGCACAATGCGAAGAATCTCGCGACACACCCGTTGCGGCATGTCCAGATCTTCAAGATCGGTGACGAAGCGGGCGCTGATTCCTGTCTCGCGTTGAAATCTTTCGACCGTGTCATTTAACACCGGGAGGAGTCGTTGCGCGTCGACTTCGATGGCTTTCATCTGCTGCATCAGTTCGCGCAACTTGAGCACCTCCTCGCGAAGCAATCCCTGAATTCGCTCCAGTTCCGAGCTGATCGGCTTGCCCGCATCGGCGTGCCGGCGCAATACGTCCACTTGCATTTCGACCGCAATCAGCGACTGCACGGCGCCATCATGTAGTTCCCGCGCAACACGTGCGCGCTCCGCGGCTCCCGCGCGCCGCCGTAAACGGTGCAGAAGATAGACGTTGTAGACAGCCGGCCCGACCTGCTGCACCAGATCGAGCAGAAAGCGAAGCTCTTCCTGCTTTTCGCCTCGCCACGATGGGTTGAACAGAAATACTCGGCCTCGCCACTCGCTGCCGAAGAGAAAAGCCACAGTAATCAGCGAACGAAAAGTTTGCGCATCGCGCAGTTGAGAGAGTGGAGCGAGGTTCTCGACGGGTACTGCGTGCCCCTCGTGATCCAGCGCAAGCGTCTTCCAGCTATCGCCGTCAACCGCGGCATAACACACCGCTCCGGGAAAATCATCCAGATAGGTCTTGGCATCGCGGGAACTCGATTCCAACCAGCTGAACTCGGATGGTGCAGTCCGGCTGTATTTGTTCAACTCTCCGACAAAGACCCGTTCCGTGTGTGATTCCTGCGATGCAACCAGTGCCCGCGACGCTCCGTACATCGACGTCAATTCCTTGAATATCTGCTCGATGGTTCCGGTCAGGCCGGCTTCCACGCGAATCTTCGACAACGTTCCAGTCACTACCACCTTCTCCGCCCGCAAGCGTTTCTGCTGCTCGGCCAGATAACCCAGCAATAGTCCCATGACCAACAGATAAACGGAGAGCATGAACAGGCGCTTCGGTTCGAACTCAGGCACATTCACGTGCAGGCCGGTGACCGCGGTCCAAAGCAGGGTCTGCCCGCGGCCCAAAGGTAGGTGGAGAAGTACAAAGCTCTCGATCCATAGAAGCGCAACCTCCGCAGCGGCAGTGCCCAGAGTCTCCCATAGACCCCAGCGGTACGCGGCTGCCGCAAGTACAAAAACGAAGAACAGAAAAAAAGGAGTGCGCGGCCCTTCGGAAAATATTGAAATGAGAGCGGGCCAGATTATGTCGCCCGCATGCACCATCAGGCGAAATGCGGCCGTGGACTGCTGCCGCCGCCGCAGCAGCATCAGAATCAGAATGCCATTCGCCATGTAGAAAACAAACAGGCCATAGGCTGCCCAGGAATGTCCCAGTTCCGTCGGATCCATCTGGATCGCGACCAAAGCCGAGACCGCGAGCATGACGCGAGCCGTGGCCAACCAGCGCTCAATCCGGCGTGTTTCGCCCGGATCGGCGGGGATTCTCAATCTCCAGGATTGTCGGTAGCGCTCAACGTGAGGATTCAATCGCTTGCGTCTCCACGGGCGTGGCGGCTTCGGGGCATATTATTGAATAAAAGAAGCTTACCAGCAAGGGCGAGACTGGTGCGTTTCCCCGAACTCTTTTATTTGAGATTACTACAGTAACCATTAGTCTTCTCCAATCCCATCTAGAATGGATTCGGGGGACTGTCCTGAATAAGCATTCCCAATTCTGGTTGGCAGCAGTGGTCGGATTGTTGGCGGCACTAGTGTTGGCCGCTGTCATCCTGCCGCGCTCCTTTGAGCTGACAGCTTTCAGCGATGTTATCCAGTGTTTTTTGTTGATCTCAGGAGCCGCTTCTTTTGTGCCGTTGGTGCTGCGCTCGCAGGGACGCATGCGGCTGTTCTGGTCGCTGATCACGCTGGGAGTTTCGCTCTGGTTGTTCTACCAATTGCTCTGGACGTACTACGAAGTCGTATTGCGCCGCGAAGTGCCGGACCTGTTTGCCGGCGACGTCATTCTTTTCTTGCACGTCGTTCCGCTGATGGCCGCTCTGGCCTTGCGTCCTCACGTGCCGCGCGACGAATATTCCGCCCGGGTGGGGCGGCTCGATTTCGCGCTGTTGCTGGTGTGGTGGTTTTATCTTTATCTTCTGGTCGTCATCCCCTGGCAATACGTTGTCGCTGACGTCGCGGCTTATAGCCGCCATTTGAACGCCGTCTACGTCTCGGAGCAGATCGCCTTCCTGATCGGCCTGTGTGCCTGTTGGATCACCAGCAGGGGCAAATGGAGAAATCTTTACGCCGGTCTGTTTGGCATGAACTTCTGCTACGGGGCTAGTTCCACCATCATTAACTTGGGAATGCTCAGAAAGGTGTACTACACCGGCAGCCTTTACGATATTCCCTATGTCTTGGCCATGGCATGGCTCACCTGGATTGGGCTGCACACGAAGATTGAAAAACCAAGCGCCGATGCCCGCGAGGTTTCTCCGCTCTACGGAGTGTGGGTGGCCCGTTGCAGCATGATTGCTGTGTTTTCCTTACCCCTGTTCGCCGCCTGGGCGATGTCGGATCGCACGGTGCCGCTTCACGTCCGTGAATTTCGAATTGCTCTGACCCTGGTCGCCGCATGCTTTATGGGGGTGATGGTGCTGGCGCGCCAGCATCTGCTCGATCGGGAGCTAACCAACTTGCTGCAACACTCCCAGGAATCCGTGAACAGTTTGAACCATTTGCAGGCCCAGATCCTGCAGTCAGAGAAACTGGCTTCGATTGGTCAGTTGGTGGGCGGGGCGGCCCACGAACTCAATAATCCGATCACGGCCATGCTCGGCTATTCCGATATGCTGCTGAGCACCGCTCTTACGGAAGAGCAGCGGCCGCTGGCGGCAAAGATTGGGCAGTACGTTCGCCGCACGAAATCACTGGTTGCCAGCCTGATCAGCTTTGCCCGGCAAGCGCCGGGGGCGAAGGGGCCCATCGATCTTAACACTCTGGCGCGGACCGCGGTTAAGCTGACCCAGCCCCAATGGGAGGCTCTGGAAATCGAAGTACGGACGCGGTTCGATCACCAACTGCCCAAAGTTCTGGGCGATTCCAACCAGTTGCTGCACGTTTGCCTGCAGCTGATTGCAAATTGCCTGCACGCTCTCAGCGAGGGCGGTCAAGTGCTGACCATCAGCACAGAAGGGAAGAAGGGTAGTTGCGTGCTTCAAATCGCCACGGAAGCGATGCCTGGCGGCATATTCATCCGCACCGAAGCATCGTCTTCGGTCGATCCCGAAGACAGCCTGGGACTGAACGCGTGCCAAGGAATTCTGCAGGAACACCGCGGTCGAGTTTTACAGGAGCGCCGCGACGATGGCGCCCTGGTGATTCGTGTGGAACTGCCGATCACCGCTTCGGCTCCCTCTAGAACCCAACCGGAATCTACGGTGCCGGTGCTGTGGCAATCTCGACCGTACGCTTGAGCTGCCCGCAGGCGGCGTAAATATCGCGTCCGCGTGGACGCCGTACAAAAGCTGGAATTCCCGCTTCCCGCAGGGTGGTTTGAAATACCACGACGCGCTCAGTGTCCGGAGTGGTGAACTCAATTCCTGGCCCCGGGTTGAGCGCAATCAAATTCACTTTGCAGCGCAGGCCGCGCAGCAGCTCCGCCACTTCTTTCGCGTTCTCCGGCGCGTCATTGACGCCGCCGAGCAGCACGTACTCAAACGTAATCCACTCCCGAGTGCGCAGCGGGAAATCTCGCGCCGCGGCCAGCAGCATTTCCAGATTCCATTTCTTGTTCAGCGGCATCAGCCGTGTACGCAGCGCGTCATTGGAAGCATTCAAGGAAATGGCCAGCTTCGGCCGGATCGTCTCCGCGCCAAAATCGTGAATGCGGGGCACGATTCCGGCGGTCGAGACCGTCATCCGCCGTTCTGCAATGCCCACTTCTTCCACCAGCAGACGCGATGCCTTCATGAAATTGTCGTAGTTGAGAAATGGCTCGCCCATGCCCATGAACACCAGGTTGACGCGATCCTCGGGTGGCGAAACTCTTTGATCCTTGAGCACGGCGCATACTTGGCCCACGATTTCCCCGGCGGTCAGATTGCGTTTCACGCCCAGCAGCGCAGTCAGGCAGAACTGGCAATCCACCGCACATCCCACCTGGCTGGAGATGCAAATGGTCGAACGCCCCTGATTTTGTCCTTGAAGTGGTCTGCCCCTCGTCGTGCCGCCTTTCGACGTTTCAGCACCAGACGTAATCACGCCCGAACTGTCGGCGAACCGTTCGGCTTGCTCCCCCGCCTCGCTGCCGTCTCCCGCTTCACCGCCGTCGCCCTCGGGCATCCAGACAGTCTCAACAGTTTGGCCGTCGGCGAAAGCAATCAGATACCGCACCGTGCCATCCAGAGATACGAAGCGATTTTCGATGCGAGGCAGACCGACTGAAACGTGCCGTTCGGTCAGTTTTTCACGAAGCTGCTGCGGCAGAGTTGAAATCTGTTCGATGGTCTCGACCCTCTGCCGGTACACCGCCTCGAGCAATTGTTTCGCGCGGTAACCCGGTTCTCCCAAGCTGTCGACCAGCAACGTCAGCTCGACGCGATCCATTCCGAACAACGAGATTTCCGGGCGATCTGACATAGCCGTTAATTATGAGGACCGAAGATCGATCCAAAATTCAGAGTTGAGAAATATATTTAAATTACTGATTCTAAATCACTAAACTATTCTCGCACGCCGCCTGCCCCTATGTCAGAATAGTAAAGGTGGTTCTGCCCCCGTCCTCGGGTTTCTAACAAGCATTCGAAGCAAGGAAGCAATGACCAAAGAAGTACGCAATATTCGTCGTCAAAAACTGCCCAACGGGCTGACGGTGATTACTGAGCAAATGCAGCACATCCGCTCGGCCTCCATCGGAGTCTGGCTGCAAACCGGTTCGCGCGACGAAGACGCGGAATGGAACGGCATCTCCCATTTTATCGAACACATGGTGTTCAAAGGGACCAAGCACCGCACAGCGGAAGAAATCGCGCGCCAGGTCGACTCCATTGGCGGCAACATGGACGCCTTCACCGCCAAAGAGTGCATCTGCTTCAACGTTAAGGTCCTTGACGAGCATGTCCCTACGGCGCTCGACATTCTCAGCGATCTTGTGCTCAATCCGGTGTTTGATGCCGCCGACATCGCTCGCGAACGCGGCGTGATCATGGAAGAGATCAAGATGGACGAGGATAATCCCGATTATCTCGTCCACGAAATCTTCACCCAGAATTTCTGGAAGGATCATCCGCTGGGCAAGCCGATCCTGGGCACAAAAGAAACCGTGAAGCGCTTCGAGCGTCCGTCGGTGGTGGATGCCTATGGTCATCGTTTCTCGCCCGGCAACATCATCGTGTCCGCAGCCGGCAACCTTGATCACGACCGCTTCGTCGAACTGGTCACCGGGCACTTTGAGCACATGAAGCCGCTGAAGAATGGAAACGGCTTTCATTCGTCCGCGCCCAAGATCTTCTCCCGCATCATCCTGCGCAACAAGAAGGCATTGGAGCAGGTGCAGTTATGCCTGGGCGTGCCCGCGCATCCCATCGCGCACGAAAAACGCCATGCCGGGTACGTTCTCAATACTTTGCTCGGCGGAGGCATGAGTTCCAGGCTCTTTCAGAATATCCGCGAGCGGCAGGGCTTGGTCTACTCCATCTATAGCGATTTGAATCCTTACCGCGACACTGGTTGCATGGCGGTTTACGCGGGCACATCTCTGGCGTCGGCTTCCAAGGTCGTGCAGTCGGTGGTGAGCGAGTTCCGCAAGCTCAAATCTGAGCCCGTGCCAGAAGAAGAACTGCGCCGGGCGAAAGCACAGTTGAAGGGAAGTCTGATGCTTTCGCTCGAGTCGAGCACCGCCCGCATGTCGAACCTGGCGCGGCAGGAAATGTACTTTGACCGCTTTTACGACCTGGACGAGTTGATCGAGAAGATCGAAGCGGTAACTGCGGAAGACCTGACCGGTCTGGCCAATGAGTTCTTCAAGACCGAATCCGTCGCTCTGACCGCGCTGGGAAACTTGCCCGGGCTGAAAATTACGCGCGACCAGCTGGCCTGCTGATGTAATAGAGAATTGTACGTACATTTACGTACATGTTTGACCCGTTCCTCCTGTCTACTCAAAACCATTCCGGGCGTCTTCTGGAATGCCCTTTGCGGAGCCGGAAACTGCCCTGGCAGCGACGATCGCCCACGTGGTCGAGGAAAGCCATCGTCCGCGAGGAATGGACGCTCTCAAAACCTCCTGAGGCGCCACGCTTTTTCAATGACTTACGAGCCGCCTAGCCAATCTGCATTCGGCAGGCTGCTGTGAGCAAACGAGTTACACTCGACGGGTTACGGGCCTGACGTCAAAATCCCCGCCCTCTCGCGAAAGACGCGAGAAGGACGGGGCACCCGCGGCTTCTGATCCAAACAAATGATCGTGGTCTTGCCTGTAACTTCCTGGTGTTCTGGCCATCCTATGTCTGCCCGCAGGTAAGACCTGCCGACAAATCGAACCTTGTTCAAGGAGAACTATGAAAAGGATTTTCAGCAGTCTGATGCTCACGTGTGTTCTGGGTGCTTCCATGGCCGGCTTCGCTCAAGACCAGATGAAACAGGACGAGATGAAGAAGGACGACGCCCAGCACGACACCATGAAGAACGACCAGATGAAGCACGACGACATGAAGAAAGACGAAATGAAGAAAGACAAGAAGAGCAAGAAGGCCGCCAAGAAAGATGCGATGAAGAAAGACGACATGAAGCACGACGACATGAAAAAGGACGACAACATGAAGCACGACGAAATGAAGAATAATTAAGACTCCGTCGTAGCGCCGCCGACTCGGCGGCTGTCGCGGGGGCGTCCCGCCCCCGCTTGCGAGGCCGGGACGGCCTCGCGACAGCCGGCGGGACGCCGGCGCTACCGCCTGCATTAAATCTTGCTATTCGACCTTACTCCCCACCGCCGTGCGCGGTTCCTTCTTCGGTATCTATGTGCGCGTCGGCCTCGGCTCCCAGAGTCGAGTGTCCCGTTGCTGCCGTGTGCAAATATTCCCGCATGCACCGCAGGCAGGGAACGTAACCTTCTCGTATCGCCTCTTTCGCGGTGAGCGTGCGTTCGGTTTGTTTGTTGTGGATGAAATCGCAGCCGGCCACGTGGAAAACCTTGGCGTCTGAGGTAACCACTACCATCATGTCAGGCGGAATGCCCTGTCCCGGCTGCGCGTGTTCGGACTTGAGCTCCGGCCCGGCCGTCAGCGAATTCGCCACGCGCAAGCCGCCCGCAATCAATACCAACGCTGCCACCGGAACCAGCCACGTCGACCACACCGACCATCGGCCGCGGGTCACACGGACGTTCTGCGCGATCCGTCGTTCCAGCCGTCGCCCAAATCCCGAAGGCGCCTCCATCATGCGCTCGTCGCCATACAAGCGGATGACGTTGCGCGTCCCCTCCAACACCGATGAACAGCGCTGGCAGGTTCGAAAGTGCTCGTCCATCGCCGCCCGCAGCGTCGGATCGCCGTCGCCCTCCAGATAATTCGAGATCTCGTGCCACACGCGTTCGCAATTGACGGCTTCGTTGTTCACCATGGCTTGTTCCCCTTTTCGAATGGCAGCCGGCTGAACCAGCCCTGCTCCCATCCAGCGGCCAGCAGATCGCGCAACATCAGGCGCGCCCGCAAGAGCCGCGTCTTCACCGAGGCCACTGAGATTCCCAGGGCGTCGGCCGTCTCCTGAATATTTAACTGCTCCATATCCCGCAGTACGAAAACCTCACGATACTTGCGGTCGAGCGAGGCCAGCGCCTCGGCGAGCTTCTGGCGCACTTCCTTGCGCTCCAGCGCCTCGGAGGGAATCTCGCGCCAATCGGCGAAGTCGCGAGGCGCATAATCGCTTTCTTCATCGCGCCGGTCATCGATGCCTTCCATCACTACCGTTCGTTCTCTTCGCCGCCGCATCAGTGCCTCGTTCACCGTGATCTGAATCAGCCAGGTGCTGAACCGCGCTTCCGCACGAAACTGCCGGATGTTGGCAAATGCCTTCAGCACCGCTTCCTGCGCCACATCCTCCGCATCGGTTTCGTTGCGAAGGATGGCGAATGCCGCCGCGTAGACGCGCCGTTCGTAGGGCTTGACCAACTCGTAAAACAATTCGTTCTGGCCGCGCTGCACGCGCGCGATCAAATCCTGCTCGCGCGTCGTCGCCGCGTCGGGCACCGGATTGCGCACAACCGCATTGTTCAAGACCATATCTGGCTCGGACATCTTGCCCGTCGTCTTGTCAGTACTCCGGATCCTTCTTCCAACCCGTCAGAATGGAAACGAAATTATTCCAGCCGTGCAGCAACACCATCACCAGATGCCCGAGGACGAAGGCCAAAATCGCCCACATCACTAAAAAGTGCCACAACCGCGCCCGGTGAAATCCGCCCATCAGCCATGCCAGCCATGAGAACTGCACTGGCTTCCACACGGCGAGGCCGGTCAGCACCGAGAGCACGCCCAGTCCGATCACGGTGGTGTAAGCATGCTTCTGAAGCGGGTTGTAGGCCTCGCGTACCTCGGGCTTCGGACCAAAAAAGAAATAGTGCTTCACCATCGGCCATACGCCGGGTAGGTCGCGAGGCGTAAACAAAACCTGGCGGTAGTTTCCGCTGAGCAGTTGATAGCCGAGATAGAACAGCCCCGTCGCCATGTAAATCCACATGAACGTCAAGTGCCATTGGAGAGCGCCGCCGAGCCATCCGCCGATGGCGAAAGACTTCGGCCAGTTCAGCAAATCTTTCTGCGGAATCTTGGCGCCGAAGCTGGGGAAGGCGCGGAAGATTTGCAGGCCGCTCCCTACCAAGACGAAGAGCGCGATCGTGTTTGCCCAGTGGCACAGGCGCACGGGCAGAGGGTGCTCGTAAGCGGCACGGCCGATGGTCTCGGTCTCTTCGCCGTTGGTGCGGGTGATCTCAACTACGGTGCCGCCCATTCGCTTGCTCCTTGGTAACGCCGCCATCTTGGCGGCTGTCGCGGGGGCGTCCCGCCCGCGCGTGCGAGGCCGAGACGGCCTCGCGACGGCCGGCGGGACGCCGGCGCTACATCACAGGCCGTAGAAAGATGAGTATCCCTGGTCTTCCCAATAGCCGACTTTCTGCAGAACGTTGGTGACCTTCAGATCGGTCAGGTACTTGGCCTGCTTGTAACCAATCTTGGTCGGGACACTTAAGCGCAGCGGTGCGCCGTGTTCGCGCGTCAGCGGCTGGTCGTACATCTCGTAACACAGCAGCGTCTGAGGATGCAGCGCCGTCGCCATGTCGAGCGATTCGTAGTAATCGTCGGCGCAGGTCACAGTAATAAATCGGGCAGAGGTGTCGGCACCAATCTTGCTCAGAAAATCGGAGAGGCGCGCGCCACCGAAGCGACCAATCACGTCCCAGCCTTCGACGCAGATGTGGCGTGTATTCTGCCGGACGCGCGGCAGGGCTTGGATCTGCCCCAGTTTGTAGTCGCCGGGCCTTTGCACGGCGCCGCTCACCGTCAAGCTCCAGTTCTCGAAAATAACTCCCGGATCATCCACGTCGTAGTCGTTGATGGGAAACTTTTCGAACGGCGTCAGGTGGGCATCGGCAAAGGTCGGAGCCAGAAGGCTCTGCCGGAACAGGCGCGCAGATGCCCAATCGCTGAATCGCAGCCCCTTCATGAGCAGTGCTTGCTGAAAGCGCGGAATGGCAAAGGCGCCCAATGCCAGCAGGGGCGCAACCTTCAGCAGTTCGCGGCGCGACATCTTGGCGAACTTGTGCTCATCGATGCTTGGGCGCTCAATCTTCGAGCGGATAATCGTTGGGGTGGCTTGCTCTACATTGGCGACTTGGGGCGCGACGGCTTGCGGCGGCGCACTTACTGGGGCGGTGGAGGGCGGGGCCGTCGGTTTCGTGAGTTCGGAATTGCCCGCCTTTGGATTGTCGCTGCCCGGCTTGATATTCTCTGGTTCCATAGACTTCCTTCAATCCCGCACGCCCCCCACCATGGGATTCCGAAGTCGCAACAAAGTTACGGCGAAGTGAGCGCCAAAGATACCACAAGGGGCAGGCCGGCCTGTTGGCAGTCCTTCCATGCTCTCACTTATGCCACTTTTGCTTGGCTTTCGGCGGTTTTAAAGGCATACTATCCGCAATATTCAGGAGTTCCCAAGTCCCGGCATGCTCGATTTCAAGAATTTAAACCCAAAAACTGACCGTCTGCTTGCGGCCGCGCCCGTGGCTCGTACCGCCCAGGAACAAAAGCAGCGGCGCATGATGGTCGTAGCCCTGGTTCTGCTTCTGATTGCATTGGGATTTGTACTCTATCGCGATCGCGATTTCTGGTTCCCTGAAACGCAGGAAGCGGACGAAACGGTACCGCCTCAGCAGGCTGTTCCTGCGGCTACAAGTCCAACGCCAACGGCTGTTGCTCGGCCGGCCACGGCGCTTCATAAGAAATCCCACAGCAACACTGGAAATGCGAAAGTGGCGGCTCCGTCCCAGACTGCTTCGGCGCAACCCGACGCCGCCCCGTCCGCCGCCACGGAAATGTCCGGCCCGGGTCTGAACGCGGTGACCACCAGAACCGTGCTGCCGCCACTGGAAGTCGAAGTAGTCGCTGGAGACGTTCATCGGACGGTACATCCCGGCAGCAATTCGGTGCGAGTTGATCTGCAGCCCGGTTCGGCTCCGCAGCAAGTCGCGGTGCCTCCCGCAGTCGCCAGCGCCAGCGCCGCTAGCGTGACCAGCAGCGCCGCCGAGCACGTGCAGATGTCCGCCGATACGGCCGAGGTAGTCAGCCGTCCGGTGAAGCCTGACTATCCGCTATTGGCGCGGCAAATGAAAGTACAAGGCTCGGTGATTCTGCAGGCTCTGATCGGCCGCGATGGCCTGATCCAGGATCTTCACGTGGTCAGCGGTCCTCCAATTCTGGCCAGCGCCGCGCGGGAGGCGGTAAAGCAGTGGCACTTCAAGCCGCACTATCTGGGCGAGGAAGCGGTCGAGACCCAAGCTCGGATCACCGTCAATTTCACCATCTCCACAAATTGAACCCCTGGTTTTCCGCGATCCAGATCATGATCCACAAATGACGAGCGCCTTAGCCTCTTGCGAGACCAAGGCGCCCGGGCAGCCCTCCCCAGAACTGCTCACTCACGAAAATAAAATGGTGAAATCGTCTTGCCTATGGCACTTCCGTGCCATGCGCCCGTCGCTCGCCTGCATTTCTATCCGCCTTAGAAACAAGGGCTTCAGTCGGTCGCGCAATAAAACGCAGTGCGGCGCGTTCTGAAGTCCGGGTGGATTTTGCCGATGAGAAAGATAGTCAGAGATTGTCCTCTGAGCCCGTATGCCCTCATTTCACGACCCAGACGTTTGCCGCAGCATCATCGAAAGCCTGCCCAGCGGACTGTGCGTGGTCGACATGCAGAAGAAAATTGTGTTCTGGAGCGATGGGGCTGAGCGAATCACAGGCCACTTGCGGCACGAGGTGATCGGGCACTGCTGTATCTCGGAAACATTGCTGCACTGCGATCAGCCGGAATGTGAATTCTGCAAGGAGGACTGCGCGATTGCGCGCGCCATCAAGACCTCGCAACCGGCGGAAGCCATCAGTTTCTTGCATCACAAAGTCGGGCATGAAATTCCGGTCCGCGTGCGCGCAGTGCCGGTGCGCAACACCCACGGCTCGATTATCGGGGCCGTAGAAACCTTCGAAGAGTTGCAACCGGCGGCGAGCCCGGACCATCGCGAATACACGCTGAAACTTCCCGGGTGTGTCGACAACGAGACGGGCGTAGCCAGCATGATGCTGATGCGATCGCACCTGCGGCAGACGCTGGCGACATTCGTCGAAGTGCAGGTGCCATTCGGAGTGTTGTGTTTGCGGCTCGAGGGTTTGCAGCACTTCCGAGCCAGCCTGGGAGCCGAGGCCGCCTCGTCGTTATTACGAGTGGTGGCGCGTTCGCTGGAGAGCACGCTGTGGACGACGGACCATATCGGGCGCTGGAGCGACGAGCAGTTTCTGGTGATCTTGAATGGCTGCCGTGCCGAAACACTTCATTCCGTGAGCGAACGCGTGCGCCGCATGTTGTCCCGCGATGGAATCGAGTGGTGGGGAGAACGGCGGTCCCTGCCAGTTTCCATTGGCGAAGCCGCAGCGCAGTCCGAGGATACGGTCGATACCCTGATCGAGCGAGCGCAGAAATCGCTGGAGGCAGCAGCGGCGTGGCGAGGCCGCGGCGCTTCGGCTGCGAGCGGAAGGACGGAAAGCTAGCAATGTTTGCGATTATCGGCATCATCGTGGTTTTCGGTTGTGTAGCGGCCGGCTACCTGATGGAGCATGGCAACCTGCGGGTGCTGGTGCAACCGGCAGAATTGATCATCATCGGCGGCGCCGCCATCGGGACGTTGCTGGTCGCCAATCCGATGCACATTTTGAAGAAGATCGCCGGAGGAATCGGCGGCGTCTTTGGCAGTTCGAAGTTCAGCAGGCAGACTTATATTGACACCTTGAAAATGATGTACGACCTGCTGAACAAGGCGCGCAAAGATGGATTGATGGCTTTGGAAGGGGATGTCGAAGAACCGGAAAAGAGCGCGGTTTTTACCAAGAACCCGGCATTCCTCAAGAACCATCATGTTCGCGATTTTGTCTGCGATTCGTTGCGCATGGCGATCACGGGCGTGGATGCTTTTGATCTCGATCAGATGCTCGACCTCGATCTGGAAGTTCATCATCAGGATTCCTCGCAACCTACCGCCGCCCTCAGCACGATGGCTGATTCTTTGCCGGGACTTGGAATCGTGGCCGCGGTGCTCGGTGTCGTGATTACCATGGGAGCGCTGGGCGGGCCCCCCGAGGAAATCGGAAATAAAGTCGCTGCCGCCCTGGTGGGAACGTTTTTGGGGATTCTGCTTTGCTACGGACTAGTCGGACCGATCGCGGCCAACATGACCAAGGCGGCGGAGGAAGAGCACGCCTTTCTCTACGTGATGCGGGTGCTGATGGTCTCTTTTTTAAAAGGCACGGCTCCCATCATGGCCGTAGAAGTGGCGCGGCGGGCGGTACCGGGCCACGTGCGGCCATCATTCAAGGAATTGGAAGCGGCCTGCCGCAACAAAACACCGGACGCAGCGCCACCGGACGCCCCGACGGAAGAGACACCGGGCGCACCGCCCGACGCGCCTCCGGAAGAGTCAGCGGATGCGGCAGCAGCTTCGTCCTGAGCTTCACGTTCGCCGACAACAACTATGGATAAGACACGTCCCATCATCATTCTCAAGAAGAAGAGCGGCCACGGCGGTCACCACGGGGGCGCGTGGAAGGTCGCGTATGCCGACTTTGTCACTGCGATGATGGCGCTGTTCATCGTTCTCTGGTTGCTCAACTCGAGCAAGCAGGTTCAAGAGGCCGTCGGCGGATATTTCAAAGATCCCACGGGCACAGCCAAAAAAGTCGGCTCCAACATGACGGGCTCCGGAGAGAATTTCACGCTGACCCGCGACAACATGCCCAAGCTCAAAGAACAACTGCAGACAGCAATGAAGCAGATGGTGGACTTCGAAAAATTGAAGAGCCATATCGAGATGACGGTAACGGCGGAAGGGCTTCGTATTGAACTCTCCGAGTCGGCCACCGGCACTTTTTTTGACAGCGGCAGCGCCAAGCTGAACGGTGATGGCAAGGAGATGCTGGTTACTTTGGCCCAGGAGTTGGGCAACCTCCCCAATAAGCTGTCGATTGAAGGTCACACGGATTCGACGCCTTACGCTCCATCCGCTGCCTATGGAAACTGGGAACTATCCTCCGATCGCGCCAACGCCGCGCGGCGCGTGATGCAGGGCAATGGCGTCAGGGCGGACCAGGTCACGCAAGTCCGCGGATTTGCCGATCAGCGGCTGCGCAAGCCCGACTCTCCACTCGACCCATGCAATCGCCGCATTTCTCTGATCGTGCAGTACATCGTGAAAAATAACGATAACGATGAGGAAGACACCAAACCCTCGGGCAAAGACGGGCAGCACGACGACAGCAAGATGCCACGCGCCGGGGAAAAATCTGACTCCAAGCACTAGAGGCGCGGCCCAAGCGCTGTTTGACCGGCGGAAACGACTGTGCAACACTGCTCTCGGATTTTCCTTGCTTTCGGCTGCGCCACGCTGAGGCTCTTTGATATGCGATTTTGCTACCCTCACTTTGTCGTTTTTCTGTTCACCTCCGCTGCCATGGCTCGACTTTGACGAAAAAGATGGGTGGAACGAGACGCAGCTGGATTCTTGTAGCGGTCGTATTCGTAGCGTTGGTGGTTTTCGCGGCGAACGCGGGCAGGTTGTTGGTGGTGGATGCTCCCCAGCCTTCAGACGTGCTTCTGGTACTTGCTGGCGAGACAGATCGTCGTCCGGCTCGCGCCATTCAGCTTCTGGATCAGGGCTATGGACGCCTGGTGTTGATCGACGTTCCGGCAACGGCCAAGGTCTATGACTTCACTCAACTCGAGATTGCCAAGAACTATGTTGAGCACCTGCGGCAAGCCGGTGCGGTTCGAATCTGTCCCATCAAGGGGCTTTCAACCCGGGAAGAATCGCACGATGCGGCACGATGTCTGGCGTCTGAAGCAGGCGCGCGGGTGCTGATCGTTACGTCGGATTACCATACCCGCCGGTCTTTGAGCATCTTCCGCCATGAAGTCCGTGGCAGGTCCTTTTCTGTGGCTGCGGCTTATGACGACATCCAGTTTGGCACGCGCTGGTGGACCAACCGGCAGTGGGCCAAAACCTGCGTCAGCGAATGGCTGCGGCTGGTGTGGTGGAATGCCGTCGAACGATGGGAATGAGGGCAAAGTCTAATCTCCACAGGTTGTCAGGAGTTCGCCGCCCCTGTTCCACCAATGAAGGCCCAAGTTGCTTAACCGTGGGAAGTTACCATTAGTGCGCTTTCCGATTGCGTCGCGGAGGCTTTGGAATTAATATCAATGGAGTTTTTCAAGGATGATCATGTCTGCGACGACGAGACCGTTGTACTTGAAAATTCTGAGTTGCATGATGGTTGTTGTATTTCCGGTTGCCTTATTTGGCGCGGATCAGCCGGGAGCCATGCTTTACAGTCATGGAACCGCGCTCGTCAATGGCAATAGCATCGCGAAATCGTCAGCCCTGTTTTCTGGCGACCTGGTGCAGACCAACTCGGACTCCGTCGCGAACATCAACGCCACCGGTTCCAGCGTCATGGTTCTGAACGAGTCTCTGGTTCAATACGAGGGGACCGCCCTGAGGTTGGAGCACGGAGGGGTAACGGTTTCGACCTCGAGATTACTGACGACGCGTGCGGGCGAGGTCGTGGTCACGCCAGTATCGAATGTCTGGACCGAATTCGAAGTCCGGGACGTGGATGGCCGGGTTCAGATTGCGGCGCGAAAAGGGAATCTGACTATCAGCGATGCCACGGGGACGACCACCTTGGCGGAAGGTCAGCAGACCACGCGGGACGATGCGCAGTCGCAGAACAACCGAAAAAGAAGAAGAGATGTAGCGCCTGGAGCAGCCACCTCGGCGGCGGGAGCGGTATTCGACTCTCCCATCACCATCGGGGTCGCAGGCGGCATCGTCATAGGCGGTACCATCTGGGCTTTGGCGCACAGCGACGATCCTCTCAGTCCAGCAGTGCCTAAGTAAGCTTCCAACCCCCCGCGGAGCTCGACCTTCTTGCAGCATCGCGCCCGCTACTCTTCCTACGATCACCTCCAATCTGATCCACGCATGCTCCTCACTCTTCACAATCCACAAATACCCCGAGCTTTGCTGGACGCATCTGCCGGTGCTAGACTGCGCCAATGGCCACTAAAAAGAAATCGAAAAAGAAGTTGAAGAAGCCAAAGAAGAGTGCGAACAAAAAATCAACGCCGAGGAAGCGCGCCAAAACGGGAACGCAGAACGCATCTCTGAAGAGCGCGACGAAAAAGAAGACAGGCAAGAAAAAGGTTCGAAAGGGAAGGGCGCGATCAGGCGCCGCGGAGTTCCCAGGGAGAAGCCCAGGACGGAGTTCGGGCGAACAGTCGG
The DNA here is from genome assembly GCA_937879855.1 of uncultured Acidobacteriaceae bacterium. GTDB lineage: Bacteria > Acidobacteriota > Terriglobia > Terriglobales > Acidobacteriaceae > Sulfotelmatobacter. Next base: position 43,590 of record CALFMO010000040.1, read on the forward strand.
GAGATCTACAAGGCCTGTCCCGTTCGGAGACCGCCGATTCCGAGAGCGTCGACGAGTTGCTGGCGGAAGGGAATGCGTTCGAAGCCGACGCGGTGAGTTTCGTAGAGGAGGCCGAGAGCGGTGAACCACGGGAAGTTCGCACTCACGAAGTGCCGGAAGATGACGTGCCCGAAGAATATTTGGACAAAGAATGAGCGCGGGCTAATTGGTCTCCGTCGTTTGGACAACTCCCGGACGAAGTCGCGTCGCGCCGGGCCAGAAAGCACGGGCCGCGCATGATCGAGTCATCTTCGAACACTCAGGACTATCTTTGCCCACCCGGCTCGTGACCCGGGGTGATTCCCTCCGCATCATGACTCTGGGGAACGATTCCAGATAAAGTGTTGGCTTTATCAGCGCCAGAAAATCTGGACGGTTGCGGACGATACCCATTGCGGGTGCGGACTTTGTATTTCTTGAGGTTGTCGCCTACCAGCTTCACAGTGATCGCGCGCCAGCCCCCGTTTGGGTTGGGCTTCGGATAGTAGCTCAACGAATACAAGTGTGCGAGATCATCGCGGATGGAGGCAAAGGCCCGGTGTTCGTCTCTCCAGTTCTTGGCGAAGTAGGCCTTCCCGCCGGTCGCGGCCGTCATGCGATCAAACACCGCAGTGGAGACCGGCTCTAATTTCGCCGTTTGCGTGCTGATCATGTAAATCGACACTCCGGCAGACTGGGCAAATTCGGCGACGTCCTCCGGAGGCACCACGCTGGAGTTGTCGGGGCCGTTGGAGAACACGACTACGATCTTCCTTCCGGTATTTATAGCGGCATCTTTCAGCGTCATCAGAAGCGCATTGTAGAGCGCGGCCTGATCACCGGCGACCGTCGAACGCACGGCACGCAGAACTTGGGAGCGGTCAGCGGTGAGAGCGGCTACGCGAGAAAGATCGCGGCTATACGAATAGAACGCGATTTTGTCGGCCTTGCCGAGCGAGCGAATAAACTCAGTAATCGCATCTTGCGCGAAAACAAAACCGCGGTACATGTAATCGCTGGTATCGAACAGGACAAAAACATTCGCTCCGTTCACCAGCGCAGCGAAGTTGTCTGCGGTTATGCCATCGGCGGAGCGCGCGGCGAAGCTACCCGGCGGACCAGACGGCCCCGGATTATCCGCGAAGTCGCTGAGGTTGCGGGCCGGTTCGTCGCCTTCGGCAAACGTGGCCGCCTTCTCCACAATCCCATCCTCGAGGATGACAAAATCCTTGGGGCGGAGTCCGGTGATGTAGTTGCCTTTTCGGTCCGTCACAGCCACATTGAGCTGAACCATGTTGACTACGACGTGAATGTTCGGGCTCTCCTGCGCTTCGACGGCGGTTTGTCTGGGCATGAAAACCAAAGACAGCAGAATTAGGGGAAACAATTTCTTTGCCATAAGGTCTGGGTTCCCACTTCTGCGGCCTTCATCTGCGTGAGGCCGCGTGTTGTTGGTCAACAGCTCGATGAAACGACTAGTCAAGGACGAACTTCGCTGATCCTTGAAGGTGAATTGAACTTGCCTTCACGAAATTCCTGCCCGGTTTCGTGCATTGCCCGAAGCAGAGCGGGCCAGTCTTCAAAATCGGTGGCGAAGATTTTCTCGATCATCGTGCGGGTAAGCTGCGGCACGAGATGGGTCAGCATTACGGGAGCATATCCGCCTTCATCGGCCAGGCGAGCCCAGTACAGATTGGGCGAATCCCACGATTCCGCTAAGAAACGACTGGAAGATCCAGAGAATGGCGGCATGGGCGCAACGTTCAGCAACTCGAGACCGTAATTCTGAGCGAGGCTGGGATGCGGCGTGCCAAAGTCGTGCGATAAGCGCTTCCAGTTGACCTGATCGGGGTGCTCCTTACACAGGGACTGTAGTTCCTGACCGGCGGTTCCCCACGCCATCGGCTCTTCTGGATACTTTTGCTGGAACTCCGCCGCCAGATAGAAAGTGTCTGCCGGCATCATTTGAGAAAGTACTGCGGCTGTGCGGCCGGAACTCATAAGTTGATCGAGTCTGCGCAAGCGCTGAGGAAGCATCCGGTCGGACAAAATGGCGAGCACCTTGCTTCGCAGCGCTTCGTCTTTCGCCGAAGCGGTGAGCAGTTCTTCTCCCGTCCGCTGATAGAGAGCGATGGCGTGAAGCTCCAGCGGGCTGACATTCCACCAGCGAGGCAGGATTGACGAGGCGAGGAGACCCGGCGTCAATTCTCTCCAGATCAGTGCCTGCACGCTGTCGGGCGAAATGAAATCCTGCTCGATCTCGGCCAAAGCATAAGGGAGATCGGCAAGGGAGCCGACGAAATGCGCGCCTCCGCCTGCCGGAGAGCCCTGGCCCATGAGTTCCGGCGCCTGCCAGAGTGTCTTCATGCCTTCTAGCGCTTCTCCCGCAAAGTCGTGGGAGCGGACGAAGAGCGGATTATTGTGCAGGGCCTGTGCCCCCGGTGGCTCGTAGTAGGCGTAGTTCAAACCCACGAGAGTGTCTCGCAGGAAGGAAGCGAGTTGACCGCGCGCATCCTCAATCTGCGCCCGCGAAGCTGAGGTTGACCTGAGCACTCGAGGCAAGTCTGCATGCATCTGGACGTCGGTGTGGTGGTTGTTATAGATTCCGGCGGCCCATTCAGTTCTCTCCCCGCTGGTGAAAATCGGCCGCGGCATTTCAAATTCCCGCGTTTGGCCAGCCAGGACGACGACGTAGTCGGGTGCCTGTTTACCTCGAGCTTTTTCTGCCAGCGCATCGCCGACCGTCAGAATGGTGTCGAGCGAAACCAGGCGCTGATCGTCGAGGATCGAGCGGATCCTGGCCGCAACTTCGCGGTGCATCTGCCTTCCATCGGTGCTGTTCTGGCGAGGTCCGGCGAGCAGTTCGATGATCTCGTCCTGTGAACCTCTGGCTTTGCCGATCGAAAATCGGAAGAGTCCTCCAAGGGAGGATTGACCTGCGTCGTACACCTGTGCGGCCGATCGGGCCGTGGCAAAAGGCTTGATCACTTCTTGCCAGGATTCATTCAGGTTCGCGTTCGGAATCTGTCCCTGCCGGGCCAGAATCTGCCAGATTCCGACATTCGCCTGGAAGATGCCGAATGCGTTACCGCGCGCCGTCACGGACAAGCTGTTCAGCCCTTGAGCTACGTCAAGAAACAGCGAAATGGATTCATCGGTTAACTCTGGGAACTCCGAAAAAATCCTGTACTGGTCGCTATAGTCCTCGAACCGGTGAGCCAGCAGGCGGACGGTGGCCGGCTTCAAACGATTTTCCGGAGATCGTCTGCTGTCGAGTTCGCTGATCGCCATGTAGGTGTGCAACGGGCCGCTTTCCGTGGGCGCCCGGGAGACAGCAAACATGATTTGCACCAGCTGATCAGGGCCTGTCAGATGGGTCGACTGTTTTCCCCACCTGTGCACGAGCTTGGAATTGTGCCCTTCGAGAATTTCCTTCCAGATTTCAAGATTGCCAGGAACGATGGGCTTACCGCTGTCGTCGAGTTGAAGGCGTGTCACCAGAAGCAAGAGTGCGGGCGCCGGTCTGTAAAAACCCCGGGTGGCAGGCGCGGACGGATCAGGAGCACGCAGTGCCGAATAAAAAGAGCGCAACCGATGCGGCTCCGTAAAATACGCCTGCTGCGCTGCGCTTACTCGTGAGAGCGCGTCAAAGTAGGCAATCAGCCAACCCTTATCCCTGGCCACCAATTTCGGCACAAAAGTGGTTGGGGACGCCGGGCTGGCTCCGACCAGATCCTTCCATGCAGCTTCCGCCGCCGGCCCTCCCGGCACGTTGACATGACCTTCGCTGATGCAGAGGCCGCTGCCGTAGAAATCAAGAACCGCGCCGTAGGGCAGAAGCTTCGCGAGTCCAATCGATTGCTGTAACGACTTGCCGGTCTCGGGGTCGAGCCGCGAGAAAGCCCAGTACAGGCGGGCGACCGAGGGATCAGCCAAAATTGTATCCAGCAAGTCCCGACTGTTTTCTTTGAAATTCTTCGGACTCGCCATGGTCCAGTCGCTTTCGGCGAAGAGCACCGGTACCGGGGATGAAGAATAGGGGTATTCGAAGGGCTTACCGCCTTGCAAGGTCTGTTCGAGGTCGGGGAGAGGGAATCCGGAATCGACGGCCAGGAAGGCCCGCTCGGGATCATCCGTTTGCAGGGAGGTTGCGGGATCGCCGCAGTTTGCCCGAGTGCGGTACCCCAAGATTCGCAGAAGCGGCCTCGCCTCGTCGCAATTCGAAACACGAAGCACCATCCCGCTATTCGCGGCCAACTCCGATAACTCCCTGGCCTGAACCACGTATCGCTTCAACAGAATAAGGAATTCAGTTGGGTGCGTGGAGCCCTCGTAACCCTGGGTGAAGACATTTCGGCTCAGTAAAGGCAGCACTTCGTCAGGAGTAATTTTTTGACTCATGCCGGCCATGCGGAGGAAGGATCGCAGCGGTCCCGGAATCGCAAACTGCGAGGAGGCCGGGAGAGAGCCGTCTTCGGCGGAAGAGGCGACGGCCGGATCTGAGGTCTTCAAAGGAGTGGACGGGGGTAGCTCTCGATCACCCGCGAACAAATCGCAGTTTAAGAGCGTAAACGCGAGTAGCACGGACACACAGAGAGCAGATTTCACGGCTGGATTCCTCTCGCAGGCGGCGTGACCCCACTTCACCTGAATCTATTGCGGAAGGCAGGGGTGTCTTCCATATGTGAACCCAATCCCAGATCTAGGTTGGTGAGAACCGGGCCTTGCTCCAAATTCGATGTCGGCCAAAATACCTCATCTCGGGCAACTATCCAAGCTGTTTTTTTGACAGTTTTCCAAAGGGTCCCGATCTGGACCCCCTTTACGAACCGCCAAAGATGTTCGTGTTCAGGAATTGGTTGCGGAATTTGCCATTCTGATCGTACCTCTCGCTCAAACGGATGAAGTCGGGCAATTTCGCGTAAATAGATTTCAGTTTCGCCGGAGATGTTGTAAACAATTTTCCCCAATGTGGCCGGGCGTGGAATGGAGCTAGTTCTTTTTCGATGACGGGCAGTAATTTGCTGACCGCCGGCCAGTCCTGTTTCCAGGTAAAGTGAATGGTCACACAGGGTTGCTGGTAACAAGGACTCAACCATAGGTCGTCGGCCGCAATGGCTCGGATTTCCGTGATCATCAAATGCGGACTGACCTGGTCGTGCAGGCGTTCCACAGCGAGGATTGCTTCCACGGCGTGCTGGCGGGGGACGAAGTACTCCGACTGCAACTCTTTGCCCGCGCTCGGCGTAAAACCCATGCGGAAATGCGGCAGGCGTTCGTACCAGGGCCCGGGAACGCCCATCTGCTCGGTGCAATTCTCGGCGGAAAGGGCGGCAATGGGATGCAGGTTCCTGGTTGCCAGTTTGCCGCCGAAGAATTCTGGGGTCGCCTGAAACGCCTGCCCTTTCTCTTCCCGACTCTTGATCCAGACTTCGTTAATGCGCTGATTTTGCCAGTCGGTAAAGAGGCTGACGCTGTAGGCGCTGGCCTCGATGGCGTCGAAATGGTCCTTTACCGCAGAAAGCGGTACGTTTTCGTAGACATATTGTCGCATCGTGTAAGTTGGCTGAATATCGAGCGTGACCTTGGTGATTACGCCGATCGCACCCAACCCCACAACGGCGCCGCGAAAGGTTTCGCCGTCTTTCTGACGCGATAGCCTAACCACATCGCCCTTCGCCGTGACGATTTCAAGGGCTGAAACGGCAGTGGAAAGATTTCCATTTTTTTCACCGGAGCCGTGGGTTGCGGTGCTGCATGCCCCGGCAACAGAAATATGGGGCAGCGAAGCCAGGTTGTGTAAGGCGAAACCCTTGCCATCCAGGTATGGGCACAGTTGACCGTAGGTCATGCCTGCGTTGAGAGTCACAGTGCGCGCGTCCGGATCTAACGAAACCACCTCGTCCATGGGTTTCAACGACAGGAAATCGTCAGTACTATCGGCGATGTTGTTGAAGCAGTGGCGTGAGCCCAATACTTTTAATTTGCTCTGGTTTTTAACGTAATTTTGCACTTCCGCGAGCGAATGGGCGGAGTAAAGGCGATCGGTGCTGTAGGTGATATTGCCGGCCCAATTCTTCAGTTTTTCGCTTGCCCAGGTCAGCAGCGGCGAGAACACGGGACTGGCAAGCAACGCCGCGAAAAGTTTCATAAACGTTCTCTTGTTCATAGCGATCCCCAAAGGAAGTTCGAGCCGGACAAGAGCTTCACCGGCTTCGCGAACGCGGCAATTCTACACTTTTCTTTCGGAAGCCGAAGACCGGAGAACTGTACTGAAGGCATAATTGGACAGATGATTCAGAGCATAGAATTTTGAATGAAGGAGAAGACACGTGGACTACAGGCAGCTTGGAAATTCAGGATTAAAGGTGTCTGCACTCAGTTTTGGTACCGCTACCTTCGGCGGTGGGACCGAATTCTTTCGCGCATGGGGTCAGACGCAAGTGGAAGAAGCCAAGCGGATGATCGGCACCTGCACGGACGCAGGAGTCAATCTATTCGACACCGCTGATGTTTATTCCAATGGTCTTTCGGAAGAAATTCTTGGCAAGGCCGTGGCGGGGAAGAGGCACAGTTTGCTGATCTCTACGAAAACAACGTTTCGGCTCGGAGATGGTCCCAACGACGTGGGCTCGTCCCGCTATCACATCGTGCGCGCGTGCGAAGCCAGCCTCCGGCGTCTGAATACGGATTACATCGACATTTATCACATGCATGGATTTGATGGGATGACTCCGGTAGAGGAAACTCTCGAAACGCTTGACACTCTAGTGCGCAGCGGGAAGGTGCGCTACATCGCCTGCTCCAATTTTTCCGGTTGGCATCTCATGAAGTCGCTTGCAACTTCGGAAAAATACGGCTGGGCGCGTTATGTCGGGCACCAAGTCTACTACTCGCTGCTGGGGCGGGAGTACGAGTGGGAACTCCTGCCGCTCGGAGTCGACCAGAAAGTCGGCGCGCTGGTGTGGAGTCCTTTGGGATGGGGGCGTCTTACGGGCAAGATTCGAAGAGGGCATCCCAAGCCGGCGGTCAGCCGTCTCGAAGCCACAGCGGAAAACGGCCCTCCGGTGCCGATCGAGCACGTTTATAAAGTGGTAGATGCAATCGACGCGATTGCGAAGCACACGGGAAAGAGTGTTTCGGAAATCGCGTTGAACTGGGTCTTGCACCGGCCGACAGTCTCGAGCGTAATCCTCGGGGCGCGGACCGAAGAGCAATTACGCCAGAACCTGGGCGCTGCGAATTGGAAGTTGACGCCTGAGCAAATGGCGGCGCTCGATGCCGCGAGCGAAACCACGCCGGTATATCCCTACTGGCACCAGCACCAATTCGCGGAGCGGATACCGCTTCCGGTCGGCGAAACGCTAGCAGCCTAGGTAGTCCAATCGCACGCGAGGAAACTCGCACGGAATTAATCGGCGCCCGCCCTGTGAAGGCGAGCGCCGATTTCTAGATGCAGACTGGTTATGCGACAGCTTCTTCCGGTTCTGGCAAGACGGCTTCCGTCTCAGTCCTCGACTCCGTAGACGGCACGCGTGTTTTCGCCACCAGCATGTAGATGGACGGGACCACGAACAGCGTGAAGGCCGTGCCGATGATCATGCCGCTGACCAGCATGATGCCGATGCTGTTTCGCGCTCCAGCCCCAGGCCCCTTGGCCAGTACGAGAGGGAAGTGGCCAATCACAGTCGCGGCCGTGGTCATCAGGATCGGTCGCAACCGTGTGCCCGCCGCCTCAATAATCGCGGCGAGCTTGGCAGCACCTCGCTCCTGCAACTCGTTCGCAAACTCCACGATCAGGATGCCGTTTTTCGATACCAGACCGACGAGCGTGATCAATCCGACCTGGCTATAAATGTTGAGCGTTGTCAGGCCCATGAACGAGAACAGCAGCGCGCCCGATATTGCCAGCGGGACGGACCCAGCCAGAATGATGAATGGATCGCGGAAGCTCTCGAACTGCGCCGCCAGCACGAGATAGATCAGGATTCCCGAGAGCAGGAAGGTGCCGAGAAACTTGCTGCCCTCGACCCGGAGCTGCCGCGATTCTCCCGCATAGTCAACCGTGAAACCTTGCGGCAGGATAGCTTTGGCTTCGTCTTCGAGCAGCCGCAACGCTTTGTCCAGGGGCACTCCCGGCGGAATCACGCCCTGAATGCGCACCGCGTTGAGCTGCTGAAACTTCTTCAGATCGCGTGGCTCGGTCGTGGTGCGCAGGCTGGCGAAGGTAGACAGCGGCACAAGTTTGTTCTGCGATCCGGTGATGTATATCTGCGAGAGTTGTTCCGGAGTCAATCGCTCTGCGCGCTTGACCTGCGGAATCACTTTGTAACTCCGGCCCTGGATGCTGAAGCGGTTGACATAGTTGCCGCCCAGCAGGGTGGAAAGATCTGCGCCGGCCTGACTGAGATCAACCCCTTGCGAGCGGAGCTTATCGCGGTCGAATACCACCTCAGCCTGAGGCTGGTCGAACTTCAGGTCGGAGTCGGCATAGATGAACAGCCCACTGGCAAAGGCTTTGCCGACAAGCTGCTTGGCGAATTCGACAAGCTGCTGTGGCTCAGCGGGCGAGGCGATCACGAAATCCACCGGAAAATTTCCGCCGCCGGGGAGGGCCGGGGGAGTGAGTGGAATCACACGAATGCCCGCAATCTTCGACAGCGGCCCGGTGGATTCGAGCAGAAGTTGCTGCGCGGTCTTTTTCCGCTCGCTCCACGGTTTCGTCACCATACCGCCGAAACCGCCCGTTGGAGACGTGATTTGGAAAATGCTCTCGCTCTCTGGAAACGAGTGATAGACGTCGTACACTTGCTTCGTGTACAGGTTCGTCTGATCGATGGTCGAGTTGGGCGATGCCTGGATCACTCCAAACACCACTCCCTGGTCTTCAGCAGGCGCCAGTTCCCGCTGCGAGAACATGTAGAACGGAACCACCAGCAGAACGACGATTGCCCACAGCGTGAGAATAACCGGACGGTATTGCAGTGTGCCGGCGAGTTGCCGCGAGTACCATTGGCGCACGCTCTCGAAGCGACGATTCACAATGCCAGCGAAGCCGCGCTCAGTCGCTCCTGCGCGCAGCAACTTCGATCCCATCATCGGTGACAGTGTCAGCGCAACGATTCCCGAAACGATGACGGCGCCCGCAAGAGTGAATGCAAACTCGCGGAACAGCGCGCCCGTCAGGCCGCCTTGAATTCCGATCGGCGCATACACGGCGGCGAGCGTGATGGTCATCGAGATAATCGGGCCCACCAACTCACGAGCCGCGTCGATTGCCGCGCGAAATGGAGTGCTGCCCATATGAATGTGCCGCTCGACGTTCTCGACCATGACGATCGCGTCATCGACGACGAGTCCGACCGAGAGCACAATGGCGAGCAGCGTCAGCAGGTTGATCGTGAAGCCCGCCACCAGCATGATGAAGACAGCGCCGATGAGCGAGATTGGAATCGCCACCACTGGGATTAGCACCGAGCGGAACGATCCCAGGAAAAGAAAGATCACCACGATCACGATGAGCAGAGTTTCAGTAAGAGTGCTGAGCACCTCGTTGATCGCGTCCTGGATGTAGGCAGTCGAGTCATACGGGATTCCGACTTTCATCCCCGCGGGTAGCTGGGCCTGAATGCCAGGGATGGCGGCCCGCACTTCCTTGATCACTTCCAGAGAATTGGCAGTCGGGAGCACCCAGACGCCCATGAAGGTTGCGCCCTCGCCATTGAACCGGACTTCCGAGTCGTAGTCCTGAGCGCCGAGTTGGACGTCGGCGATTTCTCCCAAACGAACCACGACGCCGTTGTCTTGCTTCACGACGAGTTGGCGGAACTCGTCTGCGGTAGTCAGGTTTGTGTTGGCGACCAGGTTCACCGAAACCATCGAGCCCTTGGTGCTTCCGAGAGCTGAGAGGTAATTGTTTTTCGCCAATGCGTCGTGAACTGTAGCAGGCGAAATACCCAGTGCCGCCATCTTGTCGGGCTTCAGCCAAATCCGCATCGCGAAGGTACGATCGCCGAGGATGTCGGCGCGTTGCACTCCGCTGATTGCACTCAGCTTTGGTTGCACGACCCGCGTCAGATAATCGGTAATCTGGTTCTGATCGAGATCGTTGGAGGAGAAGCCGAGGTACATCGCCGCAAACTGATTGTCCGCCGTTTCCAGATCGATGATGGGCGCCTGGGCATCAGGCGGCAGATCATTCCGCACCTGGGCTACCTTGGCCTGAATTTGCGTGAGCGCGGCGTTGGTATCATAGTTCAGCTTCAGGTGCACGGTGATCGTGCTGAGTCCCTGAGCGCTCGACGATTCCATGTAGTCGATACCATCCGCACTGGCAATCACGCGCTCCAGCGGCGTGGTGATAAAACCACGAACCAGATCGGCGTTGGCGCCAACGTAGGTCGTCGAGACTTGCACGACCGCGATGTCGCTGCGCGGATACTGCCGCACGCTTAGTGAGCGGATCGCCTGCAAACCAGCGATCAAGATCACCAGGTTGACGACGATCGCGAGGACCGGCCTTTTGATAAACAGGTCAGTGAATTTCATTTAGCTGTCCTCAGGTTTCGGAGCCGGATTATTTCCGGGCTGGACTTTGTTGTTGACCTGGACCGCGGCGCCATTGCGCAGCTTGAATACGCCCGAGCTGACGACTTCGTCTCCAGGGTTCACACCCGAGATCACAGCGACCTGGTCGCCGCGTGAGCCTTCGACTTTGACGAACTGTTGGCGCACGCCGCGGTAGGTGTTGCCTTTCGGGTCCTTGAGGTCGGTGATGACGAAGACCGAATCGCCGTAAGGCGCATAGCTGATCGCAGACGCCGGCAGCGCAATCACCGAGCGGCTTGCACCCAAGCCCACATCTACTTGTACGAACATGCCGGGGCGCAACTTCCCTTCAGGATTGGGAAGGGTCGCCTGCACTTGAATGTTCCGCGTCGTCTCGTCAATCACCGAGTCAAGAGCCGTGACTTTTCCGCTGAAAACATGGCCGGCAAAATCTTCGGAAGTAACATGTAGGTTGCCGCCAACTCGCACCTGCCGGGCCGACTGTTGCGGTACTCCGAAATCCACGTATATCGGATTCAGTGACTGCAGCGGAACTACAGCGCTGCCCGCGGAAAGATACTGGCCCAGATTGACCTTGCGAATCCCGAGTACGCCGGTGAACGGCGCTCGGATCGTCTTGCGTTCGATGGTCGCGCGAATCTCAGCCACGTTTGCTTCGGTCGCTTTTTGCTGGGCTGTTGCCTGGTCGTATTCACTCCGCGAAATGACGCCCGCGTTGACCAATTGCTGTTCGCGGGCAAAGTTCACACGCGCGAGTTCGCTTTGCGCCTCAAGGGAAGCCAGTTGGGCACGCTCTTGCTTGGTATCGAGGACCACAAGCACGTCGCCGGCGTGCACTGACTGCCCCGACTCGAACAGGATGCGCTCGACGACGCCGGGAAGGTCGGCACTCACCGTGACGCCGTGGACCGCCTCGACAGTACCAATAACGCCCATGGTGGCCGGCCATTGCTCGCGCTGCGCCACAATGCTGGTGACGGCTTCCGGCGGAGGCTGAAACGAAGCTCCGACTTTTATGGCTGTCTCAACCTGTTTGAACTTCATGAAACCCAGGGCGGTGATGACTACCAGCACCACACCCAACATCAGGATCATTCTTTTCGCCATAGCTTCTCCCTTACGCCCGGACACCGTGAGTAGACAAGGCTGCGTTGTCGGCGTCGCACTGGGCAGCGCCGCATATTGACCAGCAATGAGTGTCAGACTCTTAACCGCGACCCCACATCGCGTTGTTAATAGTCGTCAAGAGGTTTGAGTTTCGCGACAAATCGAACCTGTCGCGCCCTTCATCTACAGCGTGGAATCCAGAGAGAACGCCTGCTTCCACATTCCAATCTGTTGTCCAAATTGGATTCAGTCTTCTGTGGAAGGATTCTAGAAATTCGGCACACGGGGCGCGCCTTTCGTGATCCTTTATTGCTTGTCCTTCCATTCATAAGACGAATGGCCGGCGCGAATATCGACAGCTGAGGCAAAAAAATTGTTGAACAGTCAATTAAGGCCAGGCGCAATCCTGGACAATATGTTGAATTGTTATGTTCTGAGGTCGGCTGAATCGTGTCTGCGGTCTCTGGCTTTCCAAAAATAGTTCGATAGCCTACCAAATATTGTAGGCATTAGTTCGGGATAGCAACGAAGTACTTGAAAAACAAGAGCTTCCATTATGGCGTGATAAATGCTTATTGAACGGCAAGTGCAAGTCCTATGTCTCCGACCGTGAGCGCGTGGGGCGCCATGGTTGACTTCGCGCCGATCTGGCGGAGAATTCCCTGATTCAACGCCGTCACGCCAGTGACGCCGAGTTTGCATCGGAAGGAAATTCCTTTCGCATCAAGCAGCGGTGTTGAGCAGTATGTACTGATATTTCTCGATTTCACGTAGTCGACTGGAAATTCCAGTGGAGATTCCCAAATGTCAAAAATGGCTGGCCGCTTTTTGTTACCTATCGCGATCTTCCTATTCTGCGTGGAAGGTTCGGGATTTGCTCAATCCAACGCGAAGCTTCAGGGCACCGTAACGGACTCGACCGGTGCGGTCGTCGCGGGGGCGGACGTGGTGGTGCGCAACCAAGCCACGGGCACGGAGTACACCGCGAAGACCAATTCCGCAGGGACGTATGAGTTCCCCTCACTGCAGATTGGAACCTATCAAGTGCAGGTACGGAATTCGGGGATGCGGACGGAAACGGTCACCGGACTGGTGCTGGACGTAGGCCAAACTGTGCGTCAGGACTTTCATCTGATCGTGGGGCAGACCACCACCGAGGTGACAGTCTCGGGCGAGGCTCCTGTAATCGACAGCAGCACCATCGAAGTCGGACAGGTGATCGATCAGAAGACAACGCAGGAAATCCCGCTGAACGGCCGCCACTTCGTGGACCTGAGCCTGTTAACGCCTGGCACCGTTACTCCACCGGCCAATGGCTTTCTCACGGCGCCACTTCGAGGGCAGGGTTCGTTCGCATTTAACACGGCCGGCCAGCGCGAAGACACCATCAACTTCATGATTAACGGGGTCAATCTGAACGATATCGTCCAGAACCAAATTACGTTCCAGCCTTCGATCAACACGGTGTCGGAATTCAAGGTCGATAACTCAACGTACAGCGCGCAATATGGCCGGAACTCAGGCTCCATTGTGAATATCGCCACCCGTTCCGGGACCAACGAATTTCATGGCGAGCTTTTCGAATGGGTGCGCAATGAGAAACTGGACGCTAAGAATTATTTTGCTCTCACCAAAGCGCCATTCAAGCGGAATAACTTCGGCGCGGCGCTGGGTGGTCCGATCAAGAAGGATAAAGCGCATTTCTTCCTGAGCTATGAAGGACTGCGTCAGAGACAGGGCCTTAACACCAAGAGCTTGGTATTGACGGCCGCACAGCAGGCGCAAGTCGCAGCCACTAGCGATGCGACGATCCAGCAACTGGCCGCATTCATTCCCGCCGCCAACGATTCGACCGGGAGCTTTTTCATCAGCTCTGCCACGGCGCCGGTGAACATTGACCAAGGTACGGCCGACATCGATGTTTCTTTGGGCAACAACGATCGCGTGCACGGATATCTCGCTTTACAGGAGGATCTGCGGCAAGAGCCCACACTGCAGGGCAATACGCTTCCGGGATGGGGGGACACGAGGAAGTCGCGACGCCAGATCGGGACGGTGAATGAGGACCACGTGTTCTCGCCCACCTTGGCGAATACGATTCGGCTCGGCTACAACCGGATCCACATTACGTTTCAGCCCAACCGACTGCTGAATTCCGCGACGTACGGCATCAACAACGGAATCAATGCCCCGATCGGACTGGCGCAGATCGACGTAGGAAACTTTGCCCTGGACTTCGGCGGTCCCGCCGGTTTCCCACAAGGACGGGGGGATACGACTGCTGTGCTCAGCGACACCTTGAACTACCTGCATGGGCGGCATTCGTGGGCGATCGGCGGCGAAGTCCGGCGCGCATACAACAACAATTTCTCACTGGACACAACGATCTTCAGGTTCGGCAGCACGGCGGCCTTTGTCAAAGACTCGGCAACTTCGTTCACTTATGTGGGCACGAGCGCGGATCGAATTCTCTATCCAGCGTATGGGGCGTTCGTCGAGGACAGTTTCAAGTGGCGGCCGAACCTCACACTCCAGCTCGGTTTGCGCTACGATTGGAATTCGGACCCGTCAGAGTCGAGCAACCGGTTCGTGGTCTTCAGCCCTGCGAGCTCGACTCTGAACCAGATCGGATCGCCGGGCTTCGGCCAGCCTTACCCGACCAGCAATAAGAACTTCCAGCCGCGTTTGGGTTTTGTTTGGGATCCACGCAACAACGGCAAGACAGTGATTCGGTCCGGCTATGCGATTCTCACGGACCAACCGGTGACCGGGATTGTCACCGGGCTTAATTCCAATCCTCCGTTCTCAACCCCGCTGACTTCAACCGCTACCGGTCTCTCGCTAACAAATGCGGCTACTTTGGCCGGACCTTCGGGACTGGCCCCCGCGACGATCAGCCCAAATTTCAAAGATCCATATGTGCAGTCATGGAACATGAACGTCGAGCACGAGCTCACACCAACTCTGGGGTTGACGGTTGCATATGTCGGCTCCAAGGGGACGCACCTGCGCATTGCCCGCAATTTGAACCAGCTTGAATTAGTGGGGGGCAACCTGGTGCGGCCGTTTCCCGCTCTGGCAGCGTCCAGCCCGTTTCGTCCGGGGGCGAAGCTTGGGAACATCACGGAAGTAGACAGCGTAGCGAACTCGACCTACAACGGGCTCTGGGTGACCGTCAACAAGCACCTTTCCCACGGACTCCAGGTTCTGGGTTCATACACTTTCTCCAAATCGATCGACGACAACTCGCTCAACAGTCAGGCCGTCATTCTGCAGAATAGCCTGAACGTGAACAACAATCGCGGTCTGTCGGATTTCGACGTTCGTCACCGTTTCGTGGTCAGCGGATTCTACGAGCTGCCGTTTCACCACGACCGTCTGGTGGAAGGCTGGCAGGTGGGCCTGATTAACCAGATGCAAACGGGCAACCCGCTGAACGTGATCACCTCGGTGGCGGGTTTTACAGGAACAACCGGTTTGGGCGCCCTGCGGCCGGATGTCGTCGGTCCGGTATCGACCACCGGCCGGCCGGCGCAGTGGTTTTCGAACATCGCCAGCTTCCAGGTACCCTGTACATCGGCGGCGGTGCCGACGACCTGTCACTTCGGCGATCTGGGGCGAAATGCGGTCATGGGACCGGGTTTTTTGAACACCGACTTTTCGGTCGTCAAGAACACCAAAATTACAGAACGGATCAATCTGCAATTCCGCGCGGAAATGTTCGACTTGCTCAATCATGCCAATTTCGGCAATCCGAACCTGACGGTTGGCAATAGCAGCTTTGGAACGATCACTGGTACACGCTTTCCGACGGGCGACTTCGGCTCTTCGCGGCAGGTTCAGTTTGCTTTGAAGCTGCAGTTCTAAACTCACCAGATCAGTTGCAAAATGTACGAGGGATCGGATCTATTCCGATCCCTCAATTATTTGGTCCTGCTTGCTTGACTGCTCGGAGGAGGGTAACTTTAATTGGGTGATCTTTCCTCGCTGCAGTGGAATCCTTCTCCACGTTACATCTTTGCCGGGTGGGCACGGTATCGGCGATCTCGGAGAAACCGCCCACGAGTTTGTGGATTTTCTCGCCGAGTCGGGACAGAAAATCTGGCAAGTATTGCCATTGAGCCCCACGGGATACGGCGATTCGCCGTACCAGTGTTTTTCCGCATTCGCGGGCAATCCTCTTTTCATCGATCTGAAAGCTCTTCGTGAACAGGGCATGTTGCCTGAACAGGACTTCGCTAGCGCACCGAACTTTGCAGAGGAGCGGGTTGAGTACGCCCGTGTGATCGACTTCAAAGAGAACCTGCTGCGCAAAGCCGGGCATGCCTTCTTTCAGGACAGTGCCGCTGGGGAGCGTCGCGCCTTTCAGACTTTTTGCCAACACAACAACGATTGGCTGGAGGATTACGCACTCTTCATGGCGTGCAAGAAAGTCCACAAGGACGTCGCCTGGGTGTATTGGGACGCCGGAATACGCCAGCGGAATCCCGACGCGCTAACCGAGTGGCGGCACCGATTGTCGTCGGAGATCGAGATCCACAAATTTGCGCAATTCGAATTCTTTCGTCAATGGGAAAAGCTCAGGGCTCATTGCAATCGTCGCGGCATAAAAATCATGGGCGACATCCCGATTTACGTGGCTCACGACAGCGCGGATGTATGGGCTCATCCGGAGTTGTTTCGTCTGGATGAGCAAGGCCAGCCAAGCGCCGTGTCAGGTGTTCCGCCGGACTACTTCAGCGCCACCGGTCAACTTTGGGGAAACCCGCTTTACCGGTGGGATGTGTCGGCTGATTCTGGTCATCGGTGGTGGATTGAGCGTGTCCGCGCATCCCTGAAGCTGTTCGATCTCGTGAGGCTGGATCATTTTCGCGGCTTCGAGGCTTACTGGGAGATTCCAGCCGGCGCCCCAACCGCCGCGGGGGGTAAGTGGGTGAAGGGCCCGGGCACAGAATTTTTCCTAACCTTACAAAATGAATTGAAGGAGCTGCCATTTGTTGCCGAAAACCTCGGCGTGATTACTCCCGAAGTGGAAGGTCTGCGCAAGCAGTTTGGTTTTCCTGGAATGAGCCTGCTGCAGTTTGCATTCGGCAACGATCCGCAAGGACCCAGCTTCCGACCACATAACTATTCTCGCGAACTTGTAGCCTACACGGGAGGGCACGACAATGACACGACCGTGGGTTGGTGGACCAGTGTCGGAGTAGGAGAGAGCACTCGAAGCGAGGAAGATATTCGCAAGGAACGTGAGTTCACCCGGGCGTACTTAGGATTTACAGAGGAGCCGATCAATTGGGTATTTATTCGTGCCGTGATGGCGTCGGTGGCAAACGTCGCCATGATTCCTTTGCAAGACGTACTGGGCCTGGGCAGTGACGCCCGAATGAATTTACCGGGCACAACAAGTGGAAACTGGAGGTGGCGGTACAGACCCAAGGCTCTAACGAAGGAGATGAGCAGCCGGCTGCGCGAGTTTACGGTTCTGTACGATCGCTGAAGGTCCTCCGCGAGCTCAGCGGCACTTCTTTGCGATCAAAAGCTTTAACCGCCGAGTGCGCAGAGGTGGCGCGGAGTACGCAGAGAAAACATGAGTATCCCGAGGCCGCCGCTTCCGCGTATCAGAGCGGCGACAGTTCGTCCTCGTTTTCCTCTTTCTTGTTGCGAACAAATTTCTCTTCCAGAAAACGCTGCGCCAGGTCTCTTCCGCCAATTCCGAATGCGATTGCCAAGCCGAGCATAAGGGCTCCGAAAGCGATTCCAAAGGCAACCAGCATCGTCTGCTCTGCCAAGCCCAATTCTTCAAAGACAATCGACAAAACGAAAACAATAATGATGCTGCGGATGGCGAGGCTCAGCACTCGGGGGGAAGGCACATTTGCATTCACTGCGGCAAGCAGCGCAGCGCGGGAAAAGAAACTGGCCGCCAGCAGTCCGAAAAAGAGAATGAACATCGCGACGAACAGGCGCGGCAAGAACAGAAAGAAACTTGCGATCTGTTCCTGCAGGCCCAGGATCCCAAGCACACTCACACCCAGCAGAATGAAGCCAAGCCAGGTCACCCAGAAAACGAAACGACTCACCATCTCCGTTGCTGTGGGGAGAGCAGCTTTGTTGAGCAGTTGCGAAGCGCCGGCGTTTTCCGAAAGCTTGTCGAACTTGATGAATTGCAAAATGCTGCGCAGAATCACTTTCACGACATAGGCGATTGCCCAGCCGACAAATGCGAGGATCAGCATTACGATCAGACGAGGAACGTAGTGGGCGAAACCCCTGGCCATTTCGTGCATCGCCTGAGACAGTTCGCTTACAATCATTTCCCGCATAGTTACCTCACTCTCTCGATTTCCACATCTGCAGCAAATACGGTTTCAATCGCTCGAACTCAAGGCAGAGGCCCTCGACATTGTTTTCGACCTCGATGGCAGAGGCGTTACGGTTTTCGACCAGAAAGGTAAAGACTCTTCCGCGGAAAAGTGGCGCCAGCGCCTGAATGATGTGGTCGCGGCTGATCACGGATTTCTGATAGGACGCGGCAAATTCGTACACCGTGCGAACCCACAATTCCGCCGAGTAATGAAATTCTTCTTCGCCCAATCGCGCAATGCGCTGAAGTTCTGTCAAGGTGGATGGGGAGAGGATTGACTGAAACACGGATTGCAATTCGCTGACTCCGGTCGAAAACATCTCACGCAGCCGTTTCCGATTCACGCGGATCGGGTCCAGTTGCAGTTCCTGTTCGCTCCCTGTTGTGGGAACTGGCTTCGAACCGGCCACCTTGCTCCATACGAGAAAGTCTGTCTCTAACGCGGAGAACAGAACGCCCACAGTTTGCCGCAGTGCCGGTATCAGGTCCGAGCCCCGGCGCTCGACGTGCTCCTTTTCTCCCAGGAACGATTGGCAGATGCGGTATCCGCCGGTGATTGCAGCAAGGGTCATGCGCAGTTCTACGCCGGCCTGGCCGTTTCCGTCATGCCAGCCATTTTGGCCGAGGAATTGGCTTCCAAGGCGGCCGGAGAAACCGAACTCAGGCATGTATGCCTCGCGGATTCTTACGCCGTAGAGAGCGCGGAGCATCGGGTAAAGCAAGTTCGTGGTTAACAGTCCGTCGAACTTGTGTCTGCGATAGGTAGGAGCCACCAGATCGAAACCATCGCGATAAATCGGGTGCACCAGATTGGAAATCCAGTCAGGCTGAAGGTGGGCCGCTTCGGGCGACATCACGAGACAGGCCTTGGCGCGGAGCAGTTCGGCCGCAGCCAGGATTGTCCGCAGCGCAGCTCCACTGCCCGCGCTGCCATCATACTTTGTGCTGATGGAGTGCAGCGTGCGAAGCGCGTATAGATTAGCCGCTGGGCGTGCGTCGTCGATCGAAACGCCCGTGACCAGGTCGGGGGTTCCGTCGCGCGATCCGCCATCGGCATTAATGATGACGGCCCGTTCTCGCGGAAAACCGCGCAGAATGCCGCTTCGAATCGTAGTTACGACGGAACCGATCGTCTTGGCATTGTTGTGAGTGGGCAGGCCTATGAGGATGTCTACTTCGCCGACATTGATCAGCTGGCGAAGAAAATCATCCGAAAGAAAAGTTTCATCTTCCAATTTCAACTCTGCCCCAGACGGGGTATATGACATTGCTTCCATTATCTACATCTTGGTCACACCCGTCGCAGCCGGAACCAATAAAACTGATAAGGCCCGAGCGTGAGCAGGTACGGCAGGTCGCCGACACGCGGAAAGATATTATTGCCGAACATCTCGATCAGGATGTTTCCTTTATAGCGCTTCAAGTCCAGCTCGACCGCTTGCGCGGCGCCGGAAAGATTGTTGACTACCAGCACCGTTTCTTTGCCGAGTCGCCGCAAATAAGCCAGAATTCTGTGATTGGCGGGATAGAGAAACTCAATCGATCCTCTGCCAAAGACTCCGTTCGATCTGCGAACCGCTATGATGCGCTGCATCCAATGGAGGAGCGAGTGCTCGCTTTCTTTTTGAGCCGCGACGTTCACCGCAGGATATCCGTAGACCGGATCCTGAATTAGCGGGGCGTACAAGCGTTGCGGCTCCGCTTTTGAAAAGCCCGCGTTCCATCCCCCATTCCACTGCATCGGAGTCCTGACTCCGTTGCGGTCTCCAAGGAGAATGTTGTCTCCCATACCGATTTCGTCGCCGTAATAAATGATCGGAGTGCCCGGCAACGACATCAGCATCCCGTTCATCAACTCGATGCGGCGGCGATCGTTATTCAGCAAGGGTGCGAGCCGCCTGCGAATCCCGAGGTTCAGGCGCATGGACTTGCTCGTGGCGTACATGTCATACATGTAGTCGCGCTCCATGTCGGTCACCATCTCCAGGGTCAACTCGTCGTGGTTGCGCAGGAACAAGGACCACTGGCAGGAAGCCGGGATTTCTGGCGTCTGCTGCAGGATTTCGGTGATGGGTTTTCGGTCTTCCAACTTGAGTCCCATGAACATCCGGGGCATCAGCGGAAAATGAAACGCCATATGGAACTCATCCCCGTCCCCGAAATACGGGCGAAGATCGGCGGGCCATTGATTGGCCTCCGCTAGCAGCATTCTGCCGCTGAATTGCTCGTCCAGTTTCCGACGCAGGTCCTTAATAATGTTGTGGGTCTCGGGCAAGTTCTCGCAATTTGTTCCCTCCCGTTCCACCAGGTAGGGCACCGCGTCGAGGCGGAAGGCGTCCACGCCCATGTCCAGCCAGAATTTCATCACATTCCACATCTGGTCGCCGACGGCAGGATTGTCCCAGTTGAGATCGGGTTGGTGACTAAAGAAGCGATGCCAATAGAACGATTTTGAAACCGGGTCCCAGGCCCAGTTGGACTTTTCCGTATCGACAAAAATGATGCGAGTGCCTTTGTAGCGGGTGTCGGTATCGCTCCAGACATACCAATCGCGGCGGGGATTGTCGTGCGAACTGCGCGCCTCTTGAAACCACGGGTGCTGATCGGAGGTGTGATTCAACACCATCTCGATGATGACTCGGATGCCGCGTTCGTGAGCCGAATCCAGGAGCTTGCGGAAATCTTCCAGTGTTCCGTAGCTGGGATTAACGGTGTGGTAATCCGCGATGTCGTAGCCATCGTCGCGCAGGGGAGAAGGGAAAAATGGCATGAGCCAGATCGCGTTGACCCCGAGTTCCTGCAGGTAGTCAAGCCTCTGTTCAAGTCCAGGGAAATCGCCAATGCCGTCGCCGTTGCTATCGTGAAAAGTGCGAACGTGAACTTGATAAATGATTGCGTCCTTGTACCAAAGGACATCCGTGTTTAGTGGCAAACCGCTTTCTCCTGGTACACATTTACCTGTCGGCAGAGCCGGTCAATATGCAAGTTTATATGAAGCGAGAGCGGTGGATTTTCACCGTCGAACTATGCGAGTCGATTTGAAAGAGTACCCGGAAATGAGGGGCACGCCGTTCAGTCCGGCACAATCTCGATCGCCGATACGGTCGCGTATCGGCTCACTGGCACGAATTCCAGAAGCAACTTGCCTTGGGCGTTCGGCTCAAGCCCTTTGATCCTGCGAACCATGGGTCGGTTCTCGCCGGCTTCTTCGAGAATATTCAGATCGGCCAGGATTGTCTTACCGTTGCAGAAGACGTTGAACACGCGGCCCTCGGAGGCTATGGAATTTGGGTTCGACACAGTCTTGTGGTCGAACCCTTCCGGGGCCGCATGATGCTCGATGAAGTGCAGAGTCAAGGTGTATTTGCCGGGAGGAACCGGGATCGCGTAGGAGAAGTGACCCCAGCGCTCGGTCTCGTAGAACTCGGGATCGTCGGTGCCGACGGCGGGCTCCTGGCTGGTGCTGAGCTGCCCGCCTTTGAAGTAAACGTCGGGACTCCACCAGTGACTGTCGTTGGAGTAATACGGAACATCGCGGGCGACAATGCGCACTGGGCGAACGTGACCGCGGATTCCAGGAAGAATCTCAATGGCAGAAAGCATCGCACCGTCGCCTTTCACTGAGATGCACCTGGCCGTCGGCGGCCGGAGAGATGTCGGAGAAGACTTTCACTTCAGCAGTGCGATCGCCGCCGGAATCGGCGAGCACGTCGAAGTCCTGAAGCAGCGGCTGGCCGTTGGCAACCACTGTCATAATGCGGTTTCCCTCTCCGCCGCCACCCACATTTTCTGGACCGTAGAAAGTTTCGGCGAAG
The DNA here is from genome assembly GCA_937879855.1 of uncultured Acidobacteriaceae bacterium. Classification (GTDB taxonomy): domain Bacteria; phylum Acidobacteriota; class Terriglobia; order Terriglobales; family Acidobacteriaceae; genus Sulfotelmatobacter. Next base: position 65,463 of record CALFMO010000040.1, read on the forward strand.
TGCAGACGTAGCTCGTACGTTCCCGGCTTCAGTGGAATGTTGTAAGTAAAGTTGCCCTGACGGCTGCTGCGATAAATGATGGGATCCTGCGTGCGCCAGATATGCTGAACGGCGCTTTGAACCGAGTCGCCGCCGGAGAAGTAAGAATCCGGACTCCAAAGTTTGCCGGCATGATCCAGATATTTGCGGCTGGCTCCGGCGAGGATGCGAATCTCTTCGCCAACGGGAAGCCCAACCGCTGGTTCGGCGGAAGCTTGCGAAAGATTCGAAGAGCGAATGACTGGCTGTTGTTTAGGCGGGTTACGGGAAAGAAACGCCAGCGCTAGCGCCGCTACGACCACGATCAGGGCAGTGGCCAGCACCCAGATCTGTTGACGGGTTGGGCTCCACGCAGTTTTTTGCGCGCTGTCCGACGCCTGTGCTTGCGCTGGTGTCGACAGATTTGGAGCGGCAGCGGCATCCACGTCGGCCATTGTCTTAAAGACCGGAATGTACTGGCCTACTGGAATGGTGATGCGGACAGGATGGGCCGCGCCCTCGGCCGCGTAGTATTCGCTGAGGCGCTTGCGCAGGCGGTTGGCCTGAACGCGGACGATCGAATCCGTATCCTGGTCGAAGGAGTCGCGCCGGTCAAAGACATCTAGGCCGACGGAGTATTCCTTGATCTGAGCGCTCTCGCCCGCGAATGTCTTTTCGCACAAGTAGGAAAGCAGATGGGTCAGCGTCGGGGAACGAGTAAAAAGGCTAGATTGCAGTACCGCTTGGAGTTCGGCCCGCTCTGCTTCCCAGCTTACCTGCTCTGTTGCAATCGAAGGCACTGGGAACCTCCCGTCTTAGGCGCCTTCTAACATTCCTTTATACACCCGCCAGTCGCTCCCGGACAGATCGCAAACGGTTACGTAACCCCCTGTAACGGCTGCATAGCTCCAATTTCGGAATCGCGCTTTGCAGCGGCGGCAGCGTGCTAAGTCCCTGTTGAATCAAAAGATGGATTCTCGACTGAGGTTACTTGGGCGCTACATAGCCCCGAGGTAGCAGTTGTAGCGTTGTGGATTGCGAGGACGGGCGCGATAACTGAGTCGTACGCGGAGAGCAGATCGCCGGGGCAGGGGCACAGCCCAGACCGGAACAGAGGCAACTCCGGAAAAGGGAGGCTCGATATGAAAAACATCACAGCAAGAATCGTATTGGCAGCGATGGTCATGGTGCTGTCTGGATACAGCGCTGCCGCGCCGGCTCCGCAGCAGAGCCAGGACAACGCCAACATGCAATCGATGACTGTGGCCGAACTGGAGAAGGCCGCGGACCTGGCGAGGGCGCGCAAGGATTATGACAAGGCAATCCTTTATTTTCAGACAGCGCTGCGCAAAGATCGCAAGAATTCTGTGCTGTATAACAAGCTGGGTTTAGCGCAGCTAAAGAATAATGATCTTCGCGGAGCTCGGTCGAGCTTCGAGACTGCCGTCAAGCTGAATTCCAAATTCGCAGATGCAGTCAACAACGTTGGCGCCGTGTACTTCATGAACAAGAACTATGGTGCCGCCGCCAAGCACTTCAAGAAGGCGGTTGCTCTCGACGAAACACGCGCTTCATTTCACGTGAACCTGGGTGTGGCCTGGTTTAGCCAGAAGAAACTGGAACCAGCCCTCGCCGAGTACACGCGGGCCTTGGAGTTGGATCCGGAGGCGCTCAAGCAAGAGTCTCGAGCAGGCGTTGTTGCCCAGATCTCCAGTCCAGAAGAGCGAGCGCGATTCTCCTACATGCTGGCGAAGATTTACGCCAAGCGTGGCGATGTAGATGGATGCCTGCAGTGCCTGAGGAAGGCGAAGGAAGAGGGCTATCGCGATCTGGCAAACGTGTATAGAGATGAAGAATTTAGCCAGCTGCGGCAGAACCCAAGACTGCATGAAGTTGTGGCGCCGCCAACTGCAAAGTAACTTCAGGTCTTTTCCTAGCCTCTGCTCCGCGCTCGCGGAAAAGGGGCTCGGTGTGGACTCACGGCTCTGGACGAACCAAGTCGGTCCGGTGCCGTGAAGCCACGCCGGCTCTCTCAAATTCGAGTTTGAACGCTGGATGAGGCTGCCTCGCCGATTCGCAAACGCATGCTCGTGGACCAATAACATTTTGCAAGCAAAGCAGGGAATTACAGCTGCGGGGCAGAAAGCGAATTTAACAAGGTTTCTTTGGATCTCAACTCTACCGCTTGCACAACGACTCGGGTGCAATTCCATGGATCGCAGCATCCAATAGCTCCACCGTGTGCAGGATCGGCAGTTGTTTTCCGGCCAACTTCATTTCGCTGCGCAACTGCAGCAGGCAGCCGGGGTTTCCGGCTGCAACCACGTCGGGCGAGAGTGCGAGCAGATTACGGGCCTTGCGTCTGCCCAGTTCTTTCGCGGGTTCGGGTCGTACGAGGTTGTATATCCCTGCCGAACCACAGCACAGCGCGGCTTCCGCCACTTCCACGATTTCCAGGCCGGGAATGCTTTTTAGCAGCGAACGCGGCTGCAGCCGCACGTTCTGTGCATGTTGCAGGTGACACGCATCATGGTAAGCGACCTTCAACGGTAAAGGCTGCCGGGTTGCGCGAGGCTCCAGTCGCGCGAGAATCTCGCTGATGTCGAAACACTTGGCAGAGAATGCTCGAGCACGCTCCGCATACTTTGGGTCCTCCTGCAGCAGGATGGCGTAATCTTTCATGTTCGATCCGCAGCCCGCAGCGTTGATGGCAATGGCATCCACCGGCGCGCGCTCGAATGTATCAATCATCCGCCGCGCATGCTCGAGCGCTTTTTGCTCCTCGCCGGCATGCACCATGAGCGCGCCGCAGCAGCCTTGATCTTTGGGAATGACGACCTCGCAGCCCTCCGACACCAGCACTCGAGCGGTTGCCGCGTTTACCTCTGGAAAAAAGACGCGCTGCACACAGCCGAGCAGCAGCCCGACGCGAAGACGCCGCTCGCCTTTGGCGGCTAAGAGTTCCGGCAATTCAGGCGTCGCCTTGGGAGCAGCCGGCATTAACGATTCCATGGCTCGAAGATGGGCAGGGAGGACGTTCAAGATGCCGCTCTTGCGAACCAGCGACTGAAGCCCCGAGCGTTGATACAGTCGCATGGGCGCCAGCAGACGCGCCAGTCGATCGGGGCGCGGAAAAGTTTCGAAAATCATTTTGCGCGCCAGCCGCTCTTTGAGCGTACGCGGGTGATTGCGTTCGATTTGAGCGCGGGTGGCTTCGATCAGGCGGTCATATTTCACGCCCGACGGACAGGAGGTGAGACAAGCCATGCAGCCCAGACAATTGTCCATGTGATTTACAAAAGTCGGACTCAAAGGAACCTGCCCCTCCAGCGCCATTTTCATGAGGTAAATGCGCCCGCGCGGAGAATCCATCTCTTCGTTCCACAGGGCATAGGTGGGGCAGGTGGACAAACAGAATCCGCAATGTACGCAATCGGCAATGAGGTCGATCGATGGCGGATGATGGGCGTCAAAACCGCCCACCCCAAGTGAATCGGCTTTTGCCAACTCTTCAGGCATTAGATTCCCGCAATGAATCGTCCCGGATTCAAGATGCCCCTCGGGTCGAACTGGGCTTTAATGCTGCGCATCAGGGGAGGCGCATCTCCGGCACTGCCCCACACATCCAACTTGGATTTCACTTCTGCCGGACAGCTAAGGATTGAAAGGGACCCTCCCCGGCTTTCTAAGACGCTACGCAAGGCTTGTATCACGTCGGTGAGCGAGTCGGGTTGGGGAGTCTCCAGTCGCAACAGTCCGAGTCCGACCGCCTGCGACACCAATTGCCAAGCCGTTTGTTTTTGGACTGACATGACGGTAAGCCGTTCCACGAACGACTGTAATTCCGTTGGCAGCAGCGTGAACTTGCAAACTGCTGCCGATGAATTTCCGTTCCAAAGTGTTTCGCGCGCTTTCCATATGTCACCGGGCGGATCGATTCGAGTCATTCCAGAAGCCATCTGCAGCAGTTGGTCGGTTTGGCAATCGCAACCCGCGCAAGTTCCTTCAAAGCGCACATCGATTTCACAAGACGTGGAACTCCCGGTGCGTAGCTGCACTCCTGTTGGAACCAGCTTCGACGACTGAATTGCCAAGATGAATTGACTCGCGGCCGTCATATTCGCAGTTGAGAAAGTCAGAGTGCGACTCTCTCGCGGCGTAGGGTGAAGGCGAAAAATGGCTTGGGTGATAATGCCGAGAGTTCCCAGCGATCCGGTAGCCAGTTTGGGCAGATCGTATCCGGCAACGTTCTTGACTACTTTGCCGCCACTTTTCGCCACCGTGCCGTCTGGCAGCACGAGCGTGATCCCGATAATCAAATCACGCAAGGAACCAAAACGCGCGCGCAGTGGACCACTCTCGTTGACGGCTAGAACTCCTCCTACTGTTGCGTTGTCCGGCCAGAGAGGATCTAGTGCAATCCGCTGGCCGTGCGCCGAAAGAGTGTCCTGGACTTGCTGGAAGTTGCAGCCGGCCTCCACGGTGGCGGTCATGTCTCCGTAGGCGTGTTCCAGGACCCGGTTCAGGCGTCGGGTGGAAAGAATCAGTTCGCCGGCGCGTGGCGGGTTTCCCCATTCCATTTTGGTTCCAGCGCCGCGGGGCAGCACGCGCAAATCGGCGACCGCAGCTGTTTTCAGCACAGCCGCCACTTCCTGCTGGCTGGCGGGCTCGACGACCATCTGCGGGCCGATCCCGTCGACAGCATCTTGCGGCTTGGCAGGCACAATATGCTCGGCTCCCACGATGGAGCGCACCTCGTCCCATGCGGTTTCAATGCTGACAGTCGCGCTTCTCGGAGATAGTGGTGTGCTCATTCGACCTTCAGAAAAATTGAGCGACTCCTGCGACTTCCAGCGGGTGCGGCTGGTAAGGCCCGGTCTTTTCGGCGCAAAGGCGAAGCCGGGGAAAGACTTTGCCGGGGTTGGAGAGTTGGCCTGGGTCAAAGGCGCAACGCACCAGTTGCATCGTTTCCAGATCGGGCTCGGCAAACATCTCTGACATCATCATCTTTTTTTCTTCGCCCACTCCGTGTTCTCCGGTGATCGAGCCGCCACACTGGATGCACAAACGAAGAATATCAATCGAAAGCCGAAAGGCGCGTTCTTCCTGGCCCGCGATAGCGCGGTCGTAGAGCACAAGAGGATGAAGATTGCCATCGCCCGCATGAAAAACGTTGGCCACGCGCAGACCCTCGGCTCGGCTCATTCGTTCGATCTCGCTGAGGACTTTGGGCAGAGCAGTGCGTGGGATGACTCCATCCTGCACGATGTAGTTGGGCGAGATGCGTCCCATCGCGGCGAAGGCAGCCTTGCGTCCTTTCCAGATGACGGCGCGCTCCGCCTCTGACTGCGCGACGCGGATTTCCCAGGCGCCACATTGCGTGCAAATTGCGTCGACGTTCTTGGTCAGTTCTTCTACTTCGGCGGACGGGCCATCCAGTTCCACCAACAGCAATCCGCCGCAATCAGGGTAGCCGGCGTGCACTGCGGCCTCAGCAGCCTGGATGGCGAGGTTGTCCATCATTTCGATGGCTGCAGGCAACATGCCGGCCGCAATGATCTCGCTCACCGCTGCGCCGGCTTCGTTGGTGGAATTAAAGGCCGCGAGCAGCGTCTTGATAACTTCGGGTTTCTTCACAATGCGCAAAACGACTTTGGTGGCGATCCCCAAAGTCCCTTCCGATCCCACGAAGACTCCGGGCAAGTCGTAACCTGGACGATCTACCGCGGTGCTGCCGAGGTGGACCAGCGAGCCATCGGGAAGAACCACTTCCAGGCCTAGAACGTGCGTGGTAGTGAATCCATATTTCAGACAGTGCGCTCCGCCGGAATTTTCGGCGACATTGCCACCGATGCTGCAGACCGACTGCGAAGAAGGGTCAGGAGCGTAGAAGAAACCTTCGGGGGCCACGCGCAACGTGACCTCAGCATTGATGACGCCCGGTTCCACCACCACGCGGGCGTTGCCGAAATCAACCTCCAGAATATGATTCATGCGCGCCAGACTGATCACGATGCCTTGATCGACGGGCAGCGCGCCGCCGCTCAGGCCGGTGCCGGAACCGCGGGCGACGAAAGGAATTTTTTCCTGATTACAGATCTGAACAATCGCTTGCACTTCGGCACTTGTCTCAGGAAGCAGGACCGCCTGCGGCAGAACACGAAAATTAGTGAGGCCGTCACATTCGTAGGTGCGCAGTTGGGCTACTTCTGTAATCAGCCGTTTGCCCACAACGGCGCGGAATCGGTCGATGATGCGGGCTTCCATTATGGCCTCGCCGCGAACAAGCTGATGGTATACCAATCCAGAGCTGTGGCGAAAATTGCGCAGACGTGTTTCCAGTGGAGCATAATGAGCGCATAGCAGCTTGCGCTGCGCATCATTGATAAGCACTATTAGGTCGAGAATTGGAGAAAACGATATGGCTACTCGCCAAATTGCGGATTCGCGCGTTTCCGCGCCCAAGGTTCAGATCAATGCGCCAGTAAATTCTGCGCAGAAGACAATCCTGACCGACGAAGCGCTGACCTTTCTAGGACGCCTGGCCGGTGAGTTTGAGCCACGGCGCCAGGAATTACTGCAGCGCCGGCATGCTCGGCAGAAAGAAATTGACGCCGGCAAACTGCCGGATTTTCCCGCCGAAACTGTGAGTATTCGCCAAAAAGAATGGACGGTGGCGCCCATTCCACACGATTTGCAGGACCGGCGCGTCGAAATCACGGGCCCGGTGGATCGAAAGATGATCATTAATGCCATGAATTCCGGGGCCAGCGTATTCATGGCGGATTTTGAGGACGCCAACTCGCCGACTTGGGAGAACAATCTCGACGGCCATATTAACTTGCGCGATGCCATCAATCGCACGATCGAATTCACTAGCCCGGAAGGAAAGCGATACCGGCTGAACGAAAAGACCGCGACTTTGCTGGTGCGGCCGAGAGGCTGGCATCTGGAGGAGAAGCACGTCCTCATGGACGGACGGCCGATGTCTGGGTCGCTCTTCGATTTTGGATTGTACTTCTTTCACAATGCCGCACGGCTCCTGGAACTGGGCACTGGCCCGTATTTTTATCTTCCAAAAATGCAAAGCTATCTGGAGGCGCGGCTGTGGAACGATGTTTTCAATTTTTCGCAGGAATATGTCGGCGTTCCGCGGGGAAGCATTCGAGCAACCGTGCTGATCGAGACGATTCTGGCGGCCTTTGAGATGGACGAAATTCTCTACGAACTGCGCGAACATTCTTCTGGCCTGAATTGCGGGCGCTGGGATTACATGTTTAGTTTCATCAAGACATTTCGCAATTTGCCGGGCTATGTTCTGCCCAACCGCGCCGAAGTTACGATGGAACGCCACTTCATGAAGTCGTATGTGGATTTGCTGATCCAGACTTGTCACCGCCGCGGTATTCACGCCATGGGTGGAATGGCGGCGCAGGTTCCCATCAAAAACGATCCGGTGGTCAATGAACAGGCTCTGAACAAGGTAAAGCAGGACAAACTTCGCGAAGTGAAGGCCGGACACGACGGCACCTGGGTTGCACACCCTGGACTCGTGCCACTTGCCAAAGAAATTTTCGACCAGTACATGAAAGAGCCGAACCAGATTTCGACAAAACGCGCTCCTGTTCATGTGACCGCGAAAGATCTGCTGGCGGTGCCGGAAGGAACGATCACTGAGAAAGGCCTGCGCTGGAATATTGATGTGGGGTTGCAGTATCTGGAAGCGTGGTTGCGCGGCGTCGGGTGTGTGCCCATCTATAACCTGATGGAAGATGCCGCCACGGCGGAAATCTGTCGCGCCCAGGTCTGGCAGTGGGTCAGGCATGCTGCCAAACTGGACGATGGGCGAACGGTCACGGGAGAATTAGTGCGCGAGTTAACCAAAGAAGAGGCAGCAAAGTTGCGCGGCGAGCTGGGCGCTGATCGCTATGACTCGGGACGGTTTCAGGAAGCCTCCCAGATTTTCGAGAAGTTAATGACCAACGCGGAGTTTCCTGAATTCCTCACACTCGTGGCTTACGACTATATCGACTGAGCGGCGTGAGTGACACAAATCACGACCGAACGATGAGAACGCTTCGTTCGCCAGGATTCAGCAATTCTTCTGAGCCTGAGCTTGTGGCTGCAGGGTTGTGAGGAGGGAAATCATGATCTGGGACTTGCCCTCCTCGTTGGGTAGTTAGAAAGTGAAGATTGGCCCGAATTCGTTACGCCAATTGTGAGCCTGCCTGGTAGTAAGACCCATAAAGGGCAGACGTTCCGGCAAAATCACGCCATTGGCCTCGTGGTTATTGGCGGTGAAGGTGTTGATGTAACTGGCTTCGTGCACAAACGTCACCCACTTGTTGAGCCGGTAAGTGAGTGAAGCGGTGTCGAGGTCAGTGCGGCCCAAGTGATTACCAAACTGGGCTTCGGCATAGTTAGCCCGGTCGGTGCCGTACTGCAGGTGCAAAACCCATCCGGAATTCGCACCCTCCGGATTGGCGCGGAAGATACGCGATAGAGGAAAGCTTAACTCCGCGAATCCGCCGGTGCCGCCGATGGGCTGAAGTTTAGCCGCCAGTACGGGAGTTCCTTGGCAGTTGACCGTATTGGCGGGTTGGCCGACAGCGGTTCCAGCCGCGCAGCCGAAGGTGATTGCGCGACCGCTTTCGGAAACGCCATTGCCTACGTTAAACAAGCCATGCAGGTTGGAAAAGACATCGTTGAGTTGGCCAGCAAAGAAGAATCGCATGTCATTTCCGCGGTAGAACTTGGCGACAAACGTGACCCACGGTGTGGGCAACTGAATCTCACCGGTATAAATGTTCTGCGGGTTGCCGTCCTGCGTGCCCCTGGGAAATAACTGCTCCAGATTGCAGGAAGCACCGGCGCAGTTGCTGGCATTGAGGATTGTAGTAGTGGTGGTGAACCCGATATTTGGGGTGTTGGCGCTGGTGAAGACACTGACGGTGCAGGGTAGCACCGTGCAAGTCACGCTGGTTGGCAGCTGTGCCGCGTGGGGAATAATTTCATTGATGCGCGCGTGGTGTCCGCTGAAGATCAGTTGAGCCGGCGCCACTCCCTTCCACTTGTGAGTGAGTGGGAATTGGAAGACCACGCGAGCCTCCAGCCCTGGCTGGTTAGACTCCGCGCCCGCCCGATCACCGAAGCGTAAGTGCTGGTCTGCGGTGAGTGCGGCAGAAGCCGCAACCGGCAGAACGATGGCAAACTCAGGCTGAATCTTGAAATCACCCGCATGAAATTGCACGCCGGTTCTGAACTGAGGAACGCGCTCATAGAGCGAACCCATGCCGACCCCCAGGCCGGTGGTCTCGAATAGATTGGGAAGAGTGGATGAGCCCATGATCGACCAATCCTGGCCGAACAATGCGAACCAGGGAAGGCCGGCAATTTTGTGGTCGATGCGTGCCCAAGCGAGACGGAGGGTGAACTGGTTGGAACGAACGGAACTGATGTTGCGGTTGTTGACATCAGTGTAGTCGCCTTCGAAGTCGGCTTCTACGCGACCGGTGATGGTGAAGTCGGAACCTTTGGGAACCCATTCCGTCTGGGCGCCTATGCGGAAGCTGCGCGCTTTAATGTGGACTTGGGGATCAGAGGTTGGCCCAGTATCGCCGAGCAAGAGAGGCAGAGGCCAGTCCTGGCTGCCGAAAGTCGGTCCGCCGCTGCTGGCGGTGTCGGAAACGGCGCTGGCTTTATAGAAGCCGTAAATCTTCATGTTGGCGCCACTACCCAGTTTGATATCAGGAATCATGCCGCCCTGTTTGGGAAGATCGATGGGTAAAACGCGCAAGGGTGCGACGGCCGGTATGATTGGCGTCTCCTTCGCAACCGGCGGCGCGACCGCGGTCTGCGTGGTCTGGTAGGAACTGGACGTCAGCACCGGTTGTGGAGTGTAAACCGCCTTGAACAGCCTTGCCGTGGCGGAATGCTCCGTTTTCGGTTTAACTGCCACCGGTGTCAATGCGGCTTCGTACTCTTTCGGAGTGGGGACCACTGGGGTAACTGATGCTTCGACCTTTTCTTTACTGGCCACTGGGGTCAAGGCAGCGGTGTACTCTTTTTCGCTGATCAGACCTTTGGCTATCAACAGCTTTGCCAACCGATTGTTGGCTTCTTCGGCCGTACCGGCCTGGTTCACTGCGGCTGCCTCCTGGGGAGTAATGATGCCTTTGGATTGCAGCAGTTCGATGAGCGGATTGTTGTGAGCAGGTTGCTGCGATTGTTGCGCAACGGTGAAACACGATAAGGCAATGACCAACGCCGACACCACCAACTGAGGACAGGAAATTCTCATGGAGTGACACCTCCAGCAAGCGGATTCTGCGCATAGGACAACTAAATTCACCTATTGCAGGGACGGAGACCCTTGTTAATCTTCCGCAGCGAAGGAGTCAAGGACTTTCGTCACAAAGCGTACCGATTTTCAAAACTAAATTCAGCTATTGACAAAACCGTTTGGATGCGGTTACTAGGAGCGCACACTTTTTGCCGCCTCGCACGACGATTGGGATAGGGATTCGCAATTCGTCCGGGGACAAACTGTTCTCAGGAATCGTCCTGGAGACCAAGCACGGATTCCCGGGAGCGGCGCTGTTGCCAGGCCGATTCTTGAGGGCAGTTGCAGTCAGCGTAAAAATGGGCCACTTACGCCCGCCGCAGTCTCAAAGGAGAAACCATGAACTGGAACCAAGTCTATGACCCTCTGGGTCATTGGTGGTTGTCTACCCTCATTGCAGCGCTGCCAATTGTTGTGTTGTTCGGATTGCTGGCTGGATTGCGAGTGAAGCCGCACTGGTGTGCGATTGCCGGCGCTTCCACCGCGGTTTTGGTGGCCATATTCGTTTTCAAGATGCCGCCGGCACTCGCCGTGATGAGTTTCGGGTACGGTGTGGCGTTCGGAGTGTTGAAGATTGCGTGGATCGTTCTGGCGGCAGTTTATCTTTACGACATCTCGGTGGATACGGGCCAGTTTGAAATCATGAAGGAGTCAGTTGCGGGAATTACTCCGGACCGCCGTCTCCAGGTGCTGCTGGTCGCCTTTTGTTTTGGAGCTTTCATCGAAGGAGCCGCTGGGTTCGGCGCCCCCGTCGCCATCGCCGGAGCTTTCATGATTGGGCTCGGCTTCAAGCCCTTTCATGCCGCCGCGTTGAATCTTATTGCCAACACTGCTCCGGTGGCTTGGGGCGCGATCGGCACACCCGTGCACACGCTGGCTGCGGTTTCCGCACTACCGGAGTCCGATCTGAATGCCATGATTGGTCGCATCCTTCCTTTTACGGCCGTGATCGTACCCTTCTGGCTGGTTCGCACCATGGTCAACTGGTCTGAAACGTTCGAGGTTCTGCCCGCGATTCTGGTCGTCGGTTTCTCTTTCGCACTCACGCAATTCTTTTGGTCCAATCACGTTGACAGCAATCTTGTCGACATCATGGGTGGGGTGGTTTCCATCATCGCGACAGTCATCTTTCTCCACTTCTGGAAGCCGAAGAAAGTGTGGCGCTTTGACTACGATGGAAAGGACGCTCCCCTTCCGCCGCCGGCCGAGAAAGTTACCGACCAGTTTGGTGGCGAATGGAAACCGGCAGAGTTCGATGGCCTGACCAAGGTTCGCACTTACACAGCCGGGCAGGTGGCAAGGGCCTGGATGCCCTTTGCGATCCTTTCCATCTTCGTTCTGCTGTGGGGACTTCCGTCCGTCAAGCTAGCCATGAACAAGGCCACCACTCCAGCTTTTCGGGTAGTGCTTCCCAACGGCAAGGTTCGTCCTGGCCCTCCAGGATGGGACGTTCCCTATTTGCACAACGCGGTATACCGCTCGGCGCCCGTGGTTACTAAACCCACGCCGGAAGCCGCGCGTTATGACTTCAATTGGCTCTCGGCTACCGGCACTGGATGTTTTCTGGCAGCGATTGTCGCCGGCTTGCTGCTCGGCCTCAGTCCGGTGCGCCTGATGAAAATTTTCTGGCGCACGCTGGTACGCATGCGGCTGGCGATGATCGCCATCTCGTTTATGTTGGGTCTCGGCTATGTGACCCGCTATTCCGGACTGGATGCGGTGCTCGGACTCGCGTTTACGCGCACCGGGTGGTTCTACCCGTTCTTTGGAACTTTCCTCGGCTGGTTGGGGGTTGCTCTTACGGGCAGCGACACTTCCTCGAACGCGCTGTTTGGCAGCTTGCAGAGAATCACCTCTCAGCAGTTGGGAATCGATCCTGTCCTGATGTGCGCCGCCAATAGCGCGGGTGGAGTCATGGGCAAGATGGTCGATGCGCAGTCGATCACCATTGCCACGTCCGCCACCGAGCAAGTTGGAAACGAAGGCATCATCTTTCGTTTCGTATTCTGGCATTCCATTGCGCTGGGGGCGATCGTGGGCTTGATTGTGATGCTGTACGCGTATGTTTTCCGCGCTGCGGTTCCACACGGGTTGACGTTCGTGAAGTGAAGTCTTGAAGTGGCTCCAAACGATGGCGCGGGCCGCATTGCCCGCGCCATTTTTTCAAGGGCTACTTAATTGGCGGCACGTAGGGAATATATTGAGCAAACAGCCAGCACAAAAAGAAAACGATCGGGACATGAACGATGAGTTGCAAGACTCCGTAGCCTACAATGTCGCGGGCTTTTAGCTTCAAGATGCCGAGCAACGGCAACATCCAGAATGGATTGATCAAGTTGGGTAGCGCCTCGGATGCGTTGTAAATCTGCACCACCCAACCCAGGTGTACCCGGTGCAGGTTCGCAGCTTGCAGAACGTAGGGCGCTTCGATAACCCACTTGCTGCCACCCGACGGAATGAAAACACCGAGGATCGCCGAATACATAGCGACGAGCAACGAATAGGTGCTGTGGGTGCTGATGGAGGCGAATAGCTTTGCCAGCGCGTCGGAGATCCCCGTTCCTACAATCATTCCAAAAATTACTGCATAAAACGGGAACTGAATGAGCACGCCGCCCGTTGCCGGAACGCAATCGGCCACCGCGCGCATGAATCGCTTTGGACGCCAGTGCAACAAAAGGCCAACGGTTATGAACATAAGGTTGTAAGTGTTGAGGTCGAGCGCTGCCAGCGCGCCTTGCGGAGAGGTGCGGAAAACATCGACCAGGTACCAGCAGAGCAGGAGAGCAACCAGAATCGTCAGCAGCGGACTGTATTCCAGCCACTCGCCGGGTTTGCTCTTGGGCTCCAGGCTGGAGCGGATCGACTCGTACTGAATGCCGTAGGTTTCGGCGGTCTTGGCGTTCTCCGCCGACGGTGTCGACAGATACGCAACCAGCACTGAGACCACGATGAGGATGAATGCGGTGCTGATGCTTTGCCACAAGAAGAGCGTTTGCGTGAGCGGAATCAACCCACTGATGTTGAATAGCGATGGCGGAATGGCAGATTTGGTCGCCATTAACATGGCAGCAGACGAAGACAGGCCCATCGCCCAGACCGCTCCCAGTCCGAGATAGGCGGCCGCGCCGGCCGCGCGATAGTCCATTCCTTTGACGCGATGGGCCAACTCGCGCACAAAGAGCCCGCTGAAGATCAGGCTCAAGCCCCAGGAGATCAGTGAGGTCAACATGGAGAAGAGCGCAACCATGGCGACGGCCGACTTCGGAGTCTTTGGGATTTCTGCCAGAGCCCGAATGGCCCGGTAGACGATCGGCGTCGACGCGACGACGTATCCACCAATGATGATCATCACCATCTGCATGGTGAAGGGCACCAGCGCCCAGAAGCTCTTGCCGCCCTGAATGGCAAGTTTGGCGGGACTTTGGTGAAGTAATAGACCGACGACAAAGACCACCACAATGCCGAGCAGCGCGAAAACGAGGGGATCGGGAAACCACTTTTCGCTCCAGTTCGCGAGACCCAGTCCAAAACGAACCAGGTGCTTTTCCTGAGCTGCGGGCTGCTCCATTTTTTGCATGTGCATACGCGATCCTTTCGGGCCAGCGGCGGCATTCTATGCGAAATTCTGCCGGGTGGAAGCAAATTCGTTTGGGACCAGACCGAGGCATGGTTGAGTGCTTGGTTTCACATCGCGAGTTTGCAAGGTGGGTGTAGTATGGGTGCCGTTTTTCAATCGAGAAGGAATTCTCATCCACGCCAAATACTGCGAGGTGCTTATGAAGCGATTCGCTTTTATTGCCCTTCTGCTGTCGTCATGCTTTATCGCTACTGCCTTTTCCCAACAAACCATCACTCTCGGATTCACCGTATCGAGAACCGGCGCCCTGAATGTGGATTCCGTGGAGCAATACCGCGGCTTCGAGCTCTGGCGCGACCAGGTCAATGCGGCGGGCGGAATCAAAGCTGGCGGCAAGAACTACAAAGTGCAGTTTGCCAGTTACGATGATGAATCCAATTCCAAGCGTGTGCAGCAGCTCTACACCCGCTTGATTTTGGAGGACAAAGCCGACTTTCTTTTCAGCCCGTACTCCTCCAGTTTGACGGCTACTGCCGCCGTCGTAACGGAGCAGAACGAGAAAATCATGCTCACCACGGGAGCAGCGGAAGAAAAAACCTACAAGCTGGGCAATCAGTGCCTCTACCAGATGTTCGCGCCCGCTACGCAATACCTCACTGTAGCGATCGACGCGTTGAAGGCCAAAGATCCGAAAGCCACCGTGGCGTTTGTCTACGAGGACGCCTCATTCTCGGTCGCGGTCGTGACCCCGGCAAAAGCCTACGCACAGCAACAAGGATTCAACGTCGTATTCAGTGAAGCTTATGCTCCGAATACCACCGACTTTGGCGCCATCATCGACAAGGTAATCGGCTCTAAGGCCACCGTCCTTCTCGGTGGCGGACACTATGCTGATGGTTCAACTTTGGCTCGCCAGCTCTACGGCCACAAAGTTCCGCTGAAAATGATCACACTCCTGGTAGCTCCCGACAGTCCGCAGTGGGCGGAACTCGGGGATGCAGCCGTGGGTGTGATAGTACCGTCGCAGTGGGAACCGCAGTCGACCTTCAAGGCACAATATGGCCCGAGCGGCGCCGACTTCGGCAAAGCATACACGGCTAAATACAACACTCCTCCCAGTTATGAATCGGCTGGAGGTTACGCCTCTGGATTGATTTTGCAGCGGGCCATTGAACAGGCTGGTGGAATCGACACGGCTAAGGTTGCCGCTGCGCTGAATGCAACCGACGTCACGACGTTTTACGGCCGCACGAAATTTTCTACGCAGCCCAGCGAACACGGCCTGCAGGTCGGGCACGCCATATTTCTGGCTCAATGGCAGAAAGACAAGTCAGGCAAGCCGGTGAAACAGGTGATCTGGCCGCTAGCCGGCAAGAGCGCTGATTTGGTTTACCCAATTCACTGAGAGTTACCAACCACTTCTCAATGGCGTGCAGCACAAGAGGGGAAACATGTCTGGCATCTTCGCTTCCATGATTGATGGGCTGCTGATCGGCTCGGTCTACGGGCTGGCTGCCATGGGATTGAGTTTGATCTGGGGAGTCATGGATGTCATCAACCTGACTCATGGCGCCATGATCGCGCTGGGCATGTTCGGAATGTATCTGTTGTTTAACGCCACCGCGATCAATGCTTATCTTTTGTTGGCGCCGATGATCGCTGGTGGATTGATTCTTGGCGTCATCATTTATTGGCTCGCAGTGAACTGGGTTGTGGACCGGCCTATATTGATGAGCTTGCTCTCGACTTTTGCCGTGAACATGATGGTGATCGGCATCGGGACCGCCATCTGGAGCACCAGCCCTTACAACGTCGACTTCTCGGTGCCAGGCATTACTGTAGGGGAGTACACATTTACTGGGAATCATATGTTCGCAGCCTTGTCTGCGGTGTTGATTGCGTTGCTGCTGGAAATGTTTCTGCGACGAACGCGGACCGGCAAGGCCATCCGCGCTGTGGCCGACAACCGCGACGCCGCCGAGTTGATGGGAATTTCTTCGACACGAGTGTTGATGGTCGCTTTCGCCATTGGCATCGCGCTGGCCGTGGCTTCGGGCGCGCTGGTCTCGACGCTGTTTCCTTTCACTATTCTGTCCGGCGCAGGTTACCAGCTGAAGAGTTTCGTCGTGACGGTTCTGGCGGGTTTGGGCAAGCCGTTTGGGGCGCTGGTGGCGGGCGTGCTGCTGGGCCTGTTGGAAGGAGCAGTCTCGCCGTTCATCGCCATCAGTTGGATTCCACTCATTGAGTTTGGGCTATTCGTTCTGGTGCTGATTGTTTTCCCACGTGGCATTTTCAGCAGGGCAACGGCATGATCCTGCGCCGGCCGTTACTTTGGCTGATCCTGCTGCTGGCGGCGCTGTTCGCGTGGCTGCCGCTTCACGGCAACAATGTTTCATTGCGCGAAGACCTCATTCTGGTTGCCCTGGCCATCATCCTTACCAGCAACCTGAACCTGATGATTGGCTATACCGGCTACGTGAACTTTGGCCACATCGTGTTCTACGGCCTGGGCGGCTATGTTGGGGTTTATCTGATGACGGTGCGAGGCTGGCACCTGGTTCCGTCGGCAGTGACGGCCGGTTTTGCGGTCAGTCTGATGGCGTTGCTATTCGGACTCGGAATTCTCCGGCTGCGCGGCGCGTATTTCGCGCTCGCCACCATCGGCGTACTGGTCGCGGTTCAATCCTTCGTCTCCAATTTCGAGCCCTGGGGCAGGTCTACCGGAATGTACGTTTCCTTTGAGTCGTACGCTCCGTTAGGCGGGCCGAGACATGCGCTGTGGACTACTTATTTCCTGATCGTTGCGGTCATGGCGCTGTCGCTCATTCTGAGTCTGGGGATCAAGGCTTCGAAATTCGGACTCGGATTGTTCGCTATCCGCGAGGATGAAGATGCCGCCATTGTTCTGGGAGTGAACGCGACCATTTATAAGGCGATCATTTACAGCGTGTCTGCCTTTCTGCCGGCGGTGGCTGGCACGCTCATGTTTTTCAAGAACGGCACCATCGATCCTTCAATCGCCTTCGAATTCATGCTGTCGCTGGAAGGCATCGTCATGCTGATGCTGGGCGGGCAGGGGACGGTGGCAGGTTCGGCCCTAGGCGGAGGACTCTACGAACGCTTGCGCTCCTATCTGCTGACTTCTCCCAGGCTCTCTGAATTTCATCTGGTCATTGCGGGCGCACTGTTGTTGCTGGTAATCCGTCTTGCGCCCGGAGGTCTGATCGGTTGGCTGTATCGCCTGGTCCCGCGGTCGCGCGAGGTGATCGAATGACCGCTCTGCTGGAAGTGCAAGGCATCAGCAAACGATTCGGCGGACTTCTGGCGGTGGGCGATGTGAGCTTCAATCTGATGGAAGGTGAAATTCTGGGATTGATCGGGCCTAACGGCGCAGGCAAGACTACGCTGTTCAACCTGGTGAATGGAGTTTACAAATCCGACACTGGAAGCATCATTTTTTCCAGTAAGAACATCACTCGCTCGTCGCCCGATCAAGTGGTTCACCTTGGCTTGGCCCGCACTCACCAGATCGTACGCCCGCTGAACGGTATGAGCGTGCTGGAGAACGTCACGGTGGGAGCGTGTTTCGGGCGTGAATACCAGTCAAGGCGTACTGCGCGAATCACCGCGCTTGAAGTGCTGGAACGGGTTGGTTTGGCAAGCCGCGCAAATTCGCCTGCGAGTTCTCTCACCCTCGCCGGTAAGAAGAGGTTGGAAGTCGCGCGGGCGCTGGCGGCGAGGCCCAAGCTGCTTCTTTTGGATGAGGTGCTGGCCGGCCTGAATCCCACGGAGATCGCGCAGATGATCGATCTGGTGCGCAGCATCCGCGACAGCGGCGTTTCCGTGTTCATGATCGAGCATGTGATGCAGGCCATCATGAATCTTTCCGACCGCATCGTGGTGCTGAACCTGGGGCGGAAGATTGCCGAAGCTCCTCCGAGGGAGGTGGTACAAAATCCCGATGTGATTGTGGCGTACCTGGGATCTCCCGACATCCTCGACAAGTTGCGAGGCAGCGCATGAGCGACGTTGCACTGGAACTTCAGAACATCGAATCTGGTTACGGCGAAGTGCAGGTCCTCTGGGGCATAACGCTGAAAGTCCGTGGCGGGCAATTGACCACGATTATTGGGGCGAACGGCGCCGGCAAGACCACGGCGCTGCGCACGACCATGGGAAGTGTGCGGCCTTGGAGCGGCCGTGTCCTGCTCAACGGCGAGGATGTCACCAAGCTTCCGCCGCACGCCAAGGCTGGGCGTGGCCTGGTGCTGGTACCGGAGGGCAGGCAGCTTTTCCCGGATATGACGGTAGCGGAAAATTTGGAGATGGGCGCGTACTCGCACCGTGCTCGTCCCCGGCAGAAGCAAAATCTGGAGCGCGTTTATCAGGCATTTCCGCGCCTGCAGGAAAGAAGCAGGCAGAAATCATCCACGCTCTCCGGCGGCGAGCAGCAGATGGTCGCCCTCGGCCGCGGGTTGATGCAGGAACCCGCCGTCCTGATGATTGACGAGTTGTCGCTTGGTCTGGCCCCGGTTCTGGCACAGCAGCTTTTCCTGACGCTCAAGACTCTGAAAGAGCAGGGAATTACGATCGTCCTGGTGGAGCAGAACGTACACCTCGCGCTGGCCGTGAGCGATTACACCTACGTCCTCGCCGAGGGCCGCGTGCCCATCGAAGGGGAATCGCAGAAAGTGGCGGGCATGGACGAAGTCCGGCGCGCATACCTCGGCCTGTAGGGCCGCCCCATGTCTACTAACCTATTTTCCTCGAGATCCTGCGTCTAACGCTTCAGCAGCAACCCATCTTCACCTCGCCCGCAGCGGTGAGCGGCGGACCAAACGCCTCTTGTGGCGCAGGTGCGCCCTTCAGCACCGCGATCCACCGGCGCACTGCATCGAAGACCACCAGCACTACACCCGCGATGAAGATGCACATCAGAACCGAGTCCAGATATCCCGTGAACACCTGGCCTGGCTTCGTAGTGAGCGGCCAGAAGATGTTCTTGATCGACAAGACTCCTGCGGTCACCGTGGTCACACCGACGAAACACATGGGAAGGAAGGAAATCCAGGCATACCGCGCTTTGCCCATGTTGATCAGGAAGGTGGTAACGACCGCGAGCGCTATCGTGGCCAATAGTTGATTGCCGGTCCCGAACAGCGGCCAAATCGTGGAAATATTCCCGGTGTAGATTAAGTAACCCCAGCCCAGGACGACCAAGGCGCTGGTCACCACATTGCCGGGAAGCCATGCGTTGTTTCCGAAGGGCTTATGAACTTTGCCCATGAGTTCCTGCAGGACGTAGCGAGCCACGCGGGTGCCAGTGTCGACTGTGGTCAGGATGAACAGCGCTTCGAACATGATGGCATAGTGATACCAATAGCCCATCAGGCGCGCCATTCCAGGAATGCCACGGAAGATTTGCGCCATGCCCACCGCGAGTGAAACCGCGCCTCCGGTGCGTCCTGCCAGGTGCTCTCCGACTTCACGCGAGAACATGTCTAGATTGACCGTGGCGAGGCCAAGTTTCTGAAATACCGCCGGGGCCGCGTTGATGGCGAAATAGTCGCCGGGATACATGGAGCAAGCGGCGATCAAAGCCAGTAAACCCACCAGGGATTCGCAAACCATGGCGCCGTAGCCAATGAAGCGCGCGTCGGTTTCTTTGTCCAGCATCTTTGGAGTGGTGCCGGAAGAGACTAGCGAGTGGAAACCTGAAATCGCCCCGCATGCAATAGTTACAAAGAGGAAGGGGAACAGAGGGCCTTTGATAATCGGTCCCCCGCCATGAACAAACTGCGTGAAGTTCGGGAATTGAATGTTGGGATGAACGACAAAGACGCCAATGACGAGAGCAGCGATTGTCCCTAGCTTGACATAAGTTGAGAGATAGTCGCGCGGCTCAAGGACCAGCCATACCGGAAGAACCGATGCGACCAGCCCGTAGATAGCCATCATGATGGTGATGGTGTGCGGGGTAAAAGTGAGCGCCCCCGCCGCCCCACTCTGAGCTACCCAGTGACCGGCTACCACGCTGCCAAGCAACAACACCACTCCGAAAATACTGGGACCCACGACAGTGATTTTTCCAGCGTGGCTTTTGAACATCCACAATCCCATAATGATCGCGATTGGAATCGTCATGCCGATGGTGAAAACCCCCCAGGGGCTGTTGGCAAGCGCGTTGACCACCACAAGGCCGAGGCCGGCGAGCGTCGCCAGAAGAATGAAGAGAACCGCAATCATCGCTACCAAGCCAGCGAACGGACTGATCTCCGTGCTCGCAACGTTGGCCAAGGAGCGGCCGCGGTGACGTACAGAAGCGACCAGAACGGTGAAGTCCTGTACACATCCGGCCAAGACCGCGCCAACCAGGATCCAGAGAAAGCCGGGAGCGAATCCGAACTGCGCCGCGAGAGTGGGTCCGACGAGAGGCCCCGCCCCGGCAATAGCCGCGAAGTGATGACCGAACAGCACCCATCGTGGCGAGGCAACATAATTATGCCCATCCGCATAAAGGTGCGCCGGCGTGGTGCGCCGATCGTCGAGGGACATAGCCTTGGCCGCGATGAACGCACTGTAGTAACGATATGCGATCGCATAAACGCAAAGCGCACCTAACAGAATTGGGAAAGTGTTCATAGTTCCCTCCCGCAAACTGAATCAGGTCCGGGCTTACCGGCCCGTTTTGCAACGGATGATCCTACACCGATGACGGAACGTTGCCAACGATTTCTACCGCGCACTTCAAAGGGCGAGGCCGGCAAAACTTGCTTCCAACCGCAACCCCGTTCCGAAACCTGGGTTCAACCAGATGGGCAGCCTAACCGGAGGCGTTGACACACACGCCGCTTAGAGGTAATCTCTGTAATTCCCGACGCGAACATGAAGCGAAGGTGCTCGCCGCTCAACGCCCTTAATGGCGGGTTCCGCATCTGCGCCGCGATCATCCTACACTCACCGTCTTGTCAGATCTCCCTTCGCAGAAGCGATCGATGGGCCAAGATGCCAGGAATTCTGCCTCAAGCAAGGCTAAATGCAATTTATTTCGTCCCTTGATCGGTACAATCGAGCGAGCCCTCGGTCATTGTCAAATTCCGGTGCGACCTAAGGATTGTCAAGAGGAGGCAAACATGGAGTTTGTGATGTTTGAAGATGTGGACGGCATGGAAGTCTTTGTGAACCCCGAAACGGTTATCTGGGTCAGAGAATACCCCAACCAAACAACCGTAATCAGCTGTGGACATGAGGACAAGTTTGCGGTACGCCTCGCTCCTGCCCATGCGGTTGCCGCTTTAGGAAAGTCAGTACGCTAAACCTGAATCTGCATACTCGACGGAGCTGTTCTGGACGGGAGAGAGTTCAAACGAAAATCAGTAACACCACTCGTCATTGCTGATAAGGCGACTGGGGACCTCAGTCACTGAGCTAGTTCTCGAGTCGCCATTAGGCCGATCTCTTCTCCCAAATCCTCGTGGCCAGCGAGTAGAAATCTGACAGACGATCTAGTTTTGCGGTCCCACGCAGGAATGGGCCATTCCTGTACATGCGAAGAGATTCCCATTGCCCTAGTTTGCGAGCCACGTAGTAGTGGAGTACTCGATCGTATGTCCCATTCAGGAGACAAATAAGCGTAATGCCGTCACGTTCGGCAAGAGCAGGTTGCGCTTCCCAGCAAGGTCCTTTGCCGCTTTGCGCCTTACGACAAAATAGAATGGAGACTGTAAACGTATCGTCGATCCGCAATATGGAACGCTTTCCTCTCCAACTCAGAGTCACAACTACGTGATTCGGGAATAGGCTTTCAAGTTGATGTCCGAGTGCTTGTCGGAGACGAGCTGATCGCTGGGCTTGTTCCACTTTGAGAACGTGAACAGGCGCAAGCTTAAAGCCGACTTTCTCGTAGAGTTGTTGATATGTGCCAAAATGTTTATGGATCGTGTTTGTGCAAGGCATTCCGCGAGCTTCCTGAAGGAGTCTCTCACTCAGTTCTCCCTTTGCCTTCAACAGCCGCCGAATTCTCTTCAGAATCCTTTCCGACGACCAATGAGAATCGCGCATTGTTTGCAAAGTGGCTTGTGCGCGGTCAAATGTGTACTGGTCCACAATTGGAGGAAAAGCAAAGGCCTTCTTTATCCAAAATCGAGGATCGACACGCTTTCGGGGCGTGTCAAGGCGCTGAGTAAATCGATGCCATACGTTGCAACCAGTGTATTTCGGATTCGTCAGAACGTGCTCAATGGTGACCACGTTCCATGGCTTTGAAGTGCCCCCGTTTGCTGGACCAATCGCAATGTGAGTTCTCGGTTGATTCTT
>CALFMO010000041.1 GCA_937879855.1 uncultured Acidobacteriaceae bacterium
TTGGCGGGAAGCGGGATGTCGGCGAAGCGGCGCAGCAGTCGCTCGCGGATCTTCCAAGCGCCCCAACTGGGATGCTCTGGGGCATGCATCCGTGCAGACGACGGAACGCTATCTCGGCTGCAAGCAGAATCTCGGACATCCAGTAAACGATCTGTTTTACCTCGGAAAGGACGGGCAGCCGCATGAAGACGATGCTCAATCTGCCTCAGTGAAATCCTCCGACCCTGTAGAAAAGACATCTGGGCAAGGAATAGAATGCCGCCACGGAGGATCGGAACATGACCAGTCCGTCTGCGACACCCGAGCGCTATCCTTACCAGAACGAACCGATATGGTCGAAGTCAGAAAAGGCCATCGCCCGCAAAGCCTTCGACGCTGCTCTGAAGCGGGAGCTTCACGAGCTGATGCAGGAAACAAAAAAGATGGCCAGCCATATCAACAAACCAGATGATCTGTGGGACTTGGAACAGTACCTTACCGAACGCCGTAAAGACATCAACCGCAAATACGACCCTCGTGGTTCGCGACTTAAAGACGTGTTGGGGAGACTCTTGTACGAAAATCGGCTCGGTGAGGATGATCTGCGTGGATTGCGGGAAGAGAAGATGAAATCAATCCATTCTTTCCCCCGGTTTCTCAGACACGACGCAGCCTGATCTGCACTCTGAGCGCTATCGCCTGATTACAGAAGTTACGAAACTTCGCACGCAGACACCCTATAATGCTCTGACTTTTGCAGCTTCGCGTACTCGGTTTTGGCTTGCTTCAGGATGGGGATGTCGGGATCGGCATCCTGCCGCAGCGGAGAGAAGCTTGGATGGCCGTCGCTACTGTGGGAGTCCAACTTCGCGCACCAGCTCAGCAAACCGCGGATCGGAATGCAGCGGATCAAGTTGGAAATACGTTTTCAAACACATCATCATCCGATCACGCTCCTGATACGCGATACTCAGCCAGCGGAAAGCTTGATCCTTATCCCCCAAATCTGCGTAGAGGGCAGCAATCATGAAGGGAGACACGTTCAGGGAATAGTAGCCGTTCTTTCTTTGCACTTGAAGGCTGTCAATGCCGTTGGTGAGAGCACCTCTCCAGCCCGCTGAATGAAACCCTTTTTCCATCGCGGAAGCGAATTCCGATTCATTCTTGTTCCCAGAAAGTTGGCCAAAGATTTTCCATTCCTCGATTGTCTGCGGGTACATGCGCTTTCCCCAATATGCGAAGGCTAAGCAAAAGTGCGCCACGGCAAATGTCGGGTTCTCATTGGCCAACTTCTTGCAAGTGGCGATGCCTTCGTCGTACTGTCGTGCCAGGTTATGAACGTCCCCGACATTGAAGGTGATGATAGGTGACAGCGGATCGAGTTGCCGAGCCCGTTTGGCCTCGGCAAAGGCTTCCTGCTCCCTGCCGCCGATCATGCCAAGATTCAACGCGTACCACTGATGTGCCGTGGCATCGTCGGGGTCGAGTTCAAATGCCTTCTTGAACTCAGCCTCACCTCCAGCGAAGTCCCAGTGGTTCATCGCATTATTGCCCAGAACGGAATGGGGATGGGCCAGTGTCGGGTCCAACTCTAATGCCCTGTGGGCCGCGGCGTCCGACTTCGGAAAATCTTCGCTGGGAGTGCCACCACCATTGGCGGCCAATACGAGATAGGCATCGGCCAGCCCAGAATATGGTAACGCGTAGCCCGGATCTTTGGCGATAGCTTGATTGAAGTAAGAAATTGCCGTGGCAACGTCGGAAGGAGTCCGCTTATTCCACGCGTAAAGCCCTTTCAAGTACAACTCATAGGCCTCCGGATTTCGTGTTCCTTGTTTGGTTACTTGCTGTATCTCTGAAGTGCTAAGTGTGGAACGCAACTTTGCTGCGAGATCACCCGCAATCTGTTGCTGTAAAGAGATGATGTCCGCGCTCTTGGCGCTGTAGTGCTGTCCCCAGACTACGGTGCTGTCTCGAACATCGGTAAGCTCAGCACTCACTTCGATGCTGTCACCCCGTGGCACCAGTCGCCCGCTCACCAGCGCCGACACGCCCAAGTCGTTGCCGGCTTTTGGCACATCAACATCTTTACCTTTGTAGCGGAAGACCGAATTGCGGGACTTCACCTTCAGCCGAGGTACGTGGGCGAGGTTGTCGATCAATGATTCGGTGATGCCGTCGCCGAGATAGTCGGTATTCGCGTCCCCGCCACCATTTGTGAACGGCAGCACAGCAATGGAATCAATCTCGACTGCCCTGGCAGATCGCAGATACCACGTACCAACCGCCGCCAGCCCGATGGCGGCGATGCAGGCCACTATGACAACCCGGAGCTTGCGACGTTGAAACGTCGTGTCAGGCGACGTTGGTGTGGCAGCGATCTTGCCGCTTTCAGTGTCACGCTTCAGCCGTTTCAGATCGGCTCGAAGCTCAGCGGCAGACTGGCAGCGAACGTCGCGATTTTTCTCCAGAGTCTTGTAGATGATCTCTTCCAGCTTGACCGGGGTGTCAGGGTTTAATCGAACTGGAAGTACAGGTTCTCGATTCAAGATCGAATCAAACGTAGCACCAGTTGTGTCACCTCGGAAGGGCAGCGTTCCGGTACACATCTCATACAGCACCGCGCCGAACGAGAACAGGTCAGTGCGAGCGTCGAGTTCTTTCCCCCGCACTTGCTCGGGCGACATATAGGCGACAGTGCCAAGCGCCGAGCCGGGGCTGGTGAGATGTTCCGCGGATTCGATGGTCGGGGCGCTCAAGCCAACACTCTCCGGTTTCAACGTGACTTTCGCTAGCCCGAAATCGAGAATCTTCGCCTGCCCTCTGTTTGTCACGATGATGTTCGCAGGCTTGATGTCCCGGTGGATGATTCCTTTGGAGTGTGCTGCATCCAACGCATCTGCGATCTGGATGCCCAAATCAAGAACGGTGTCGGTCTCCATCGGCTTGCCCCCGATGTGGTGCTTCAGCGTCACGCCTTCGAGATACTCCATCACGATGAAGGTCTGCCCCTCGTGCTTGCCGATTTCGTAGATGGTGCAGATGTTGGGATGGTTGAGGGCAGAGGCGGCACGCGCCTCGCGACGGAATCGTTCGAGCGCCTGCGAGTCCTGGGCTAATTCTTCGGGCAGGAACTTCAGGGCGACGAACCGACCAAGTTCGGTGTCCTCAGCCTTGTAGACGACACCCATCCCGCCCCCACCCAATTTGTCAATAATGTGGTAGTGCGAGACGGTCTGGTCGATCATGAGTGGGCGGGCGCGAAAAGCTTGCGGCTAATCTTATGGTTGGGCGGACGACAAGTCAATCAAGACAAACAAGTTGACGATGTTCCGCACGGCTCAGTTGTTGAAACATCCCCATAGCATTCAGAATCGGCTTTGCGGCACAAAGCGTGTAATGTGATAGCAACAGTTGAGTTCCGGTTTGCCCGTCAACCACCAGTCACTGATCGCTCTCTAGGCGCGCTTTTTCATATGGGGTTCTTATCCAGAAAGCATGTTTTTCCAGTAAACTGCGCGCACATTGGCGTCTCTAAGCCCAGACGATCGCCAGCAAAACTTCCGTAACTAGCGTCCCATTTTCATCATGTGTCACGATCCAAAATAACTAGCTGTTCGCCGGATCGATTCAGCCACTCGAGTAACGTCGTCATTTTGATTAACCCCTAATCAAGCCTGTTGCGTGATGCAACCTAGGAAGCTAGCTGACTGAGGCACGGAGCTTATGCTGGGAGATGATTGTAAAACTCTCGCGGTGTTGTCCAAACGACTTGGGGCTGGGAGCTTTTTGAGCCACAGCTCATTGGGCGATGCTCCGAAATCTAGTCAGCCAATTCGAAACTCGTGTGTTCTTTTACTCCGGTTTCGCTTCATCGCGATCATGCTCTTGGCTGTCGCCCCTTCTCTCGGAGCGCAACGGCACGCAGATCTTACCCCGCTGAAGGTGGTGGAAGTGAAACAACTAGACGGCGAAATTTTGAGTTACCGCCACCTGGCAGGTACGACCGTTGTGCAGATGCGGGGCAGCCGTCTGGCGCCGCAGGCCAGCATACGCGTGAATGTCGGTACCCGCCCCGGCTTTGTCAAGCTCGACATCAATCGTGCCAGCATCTCCGGTCTTGAGCCCGCGTACCGCTTGGGAAAGGATTTTCTCACCTACGTCCTGTGGTCGGTCTCGATGGATGGCCGAGCATCGAACCTCGGCGAGATTACCTTCAAGGATGACCGGCCGATGAATATGAACGTCACCACTACGTATCAGACGTTCTGGCTAATGGTCACTGCCGAGCCATATTACGCCGTCGATGAGCCCAGCCCGATGTTGGTGCTCTACAGCGCAGGTGTGGCCGCTCGTAAACAGACGAAGAAGAAGGCTCTAAACGTAGGCAGCAAACTCTTTTACTTTACCCACTACACCACCTACGACACTGCGGCCGGCACCGCAGCCGAGGCTACACCAAACGAGCTTTTACAGGCGCGCAAGGCAATCGATCTCGCCTCCGGTTCCGGAATCCTCGCCGCTAAACGGCAAGGCACGGAACTCGAACAGCAATACATTCGTCAGGCGCTGTTGCAGGCCAGGGATTTTCTGGCCCGCGCGGAAGATGCTTATAAGAAGGATGCCCGCAACCGTGACGTGATCCAGTTCGCCCGCACCGCCGCCCAGACCGCCGAGGATGCGCGTTCGCTCGCGCTTGACGAGGCCCGCGACCAGCGTGTGCGTCAAGCCGATAAGCTGGAACAAGAGGTTACACAGCTCCGCCAGAACACGGCGCAACCCGCTCCCGAGGAGCCGCAGGCCGGGCGCGAAGTGGACCCGGATCCAGAGTCAGCTCCCGCGCCTTCACTCCCCGCGCGGCTCGCGAGCGTTGCTCGACAGCCGGCCATGTGGTTCGCACTGCTCGGTTGGGGCGTGGCCGTCGTCCTGCTCTTCCGCCGGCGATTCGTCTAGCAGGGAGATGCCGATGAGCACACTTCGCTCGCTCGCTAACATGCTCCTACCCTGGAGCCTGCTACTGCTTGCCGCCTGGGCCGTGCAGAAAGAAGAAGTAGTGCGGGCGGCCACCTCTCCATACGCCATCTATTTCTTTTACGCCGTCCTGGTGGGTGCGCTGCTCGAGAGTTGGTACCACGACCAATCGCGCATGCTATCGGTCGCCCTTGCGATCGGCCTGTCGGTATGGGGCTGGCGAACCCTTTCCGTAGAGGCTCATTTGGCGCGTCTCGCAATTCTCTTTCTCCTGCCCTTGAACTTTGTGCTATTCGAATGGCTCGGTGATGGCGGAACGCTGAGCTTGAACGGCGTATTCAGCCTGGCGCTGCTCGGCGCTCAGGTCCTCGTCGTTGAGTGGTTGAGTTCCGCGAGGCCTGCACCGGTGCGCACGTTTCTCTACTGGGGCGAACCATCGTCAGGAGCGGGATGGACCTGGCTCCCCCGTACGGAAACGCTCTCGTTCTCTATAGCGCTACTCGTCCTGCTCTGGCTAGCGTTTCGCCGCCAAACTAAAGTCCAACATGCCCTGCCTTGGATACTCGTCGCCGTTTTCCTGGCATTTAACCAGCGAGGCGGACCCGAGTCACTATTCTTCTATGCGGGCGCAGCTGGTCTCATCCTAGTCGTCGCGGTGCTCGAGCACGGCTATCACCTCGCCTCGCGCGATGAGTTGACCGGCCTTCTCGGTAGGCGCGCCTTTAACCGCGTGATCGAGCAACTCGGGGGCCGGTACGCCATCGCGATGTGCGATATCGACCAGTTCAAGCAATTCAATGATCTCCATGGCCACGAAGGCGGTGACCAGGTGCTGAAGATGGTGGCTTCTATGATCGCCGAGGTCGATGGTGGTGGGCAGGCCTTTCGCTACGGTGGCGAAGAGTTCGCCATCGTCTTCGCTGGCTGCTCTGCCAAGGACGCCGAGCTTCGCCTCGAGACGCTACGCCAGGAAATAGCCAACCGCCGCTTCGTCTTGCGCGGCCCCAATCGTCCCGAAAGCACGCCCAGGCGACAACCGCCTACGGCGGCCCAAGGCGGCCGAAGCGCGCATCCGGCCCCCCCTACGCGCGACATTGTTGGGGTGGTGATAACGATCAGCATTGGCGTTGCCGAGCGGTCCAAACGACGCTCCACGCCCGAACTCGTGCTCGAAGCAGCCGACAGAGCGCTCTATGACGCAAAAAAATCCGGGCGTAACTGCGTCAAGCTGGATGCTGATTCATCATCGCCGGCGCTTCTGCGTCTGGAAGGCTTATAAGTTTCTGAACGGAAGGGGAATTACTGAACGCTGCACTCCGCCCAAACATCTCCCAAACACGCCCGGAATGCAGAGAGCCACCTCGTCCGGGTTCTTCAGGATGACACTCTGTAGATGCGACCACGACTTTGCTGCTTGGTGGCAAAGCAGACATAATGACTTCTGAGGGTTGGCGTTCATTGTTGGCGGACAGTCGGCCAACCGGAAGTAATCCAAGCCGCCAGCAATCGTCTCAACTGGCGATAAATCGCCATAGCGCTCACTGATCAGCGGTCAAAACGCGCTATCGCCTGCTTACAACAGTTAGCGCTGCAGAGCAAGAGACGAGGAAAGACTTTTTACTGCTATTGCAGCTTCGCGTATTCGGCTTTCGCTTCTTTCAGGACTGGGATGTCGGGTTCGGCGTCTTTCCAGAGCGTGAGAACATCCCCGTAGGCGGTCTTTGCTTTTGGTGTGTTGCCCTGTAGCGCATAAGCTTCAGCGAGACCAAGGCGAGCAAGAGCGCCGGTCTCGCAGGTGCTGACGAGACCGCGGTGGTTGAGGATTTTTCTAAACTCAGCTTCGGCAGCCGCGCCGTTCTTTAAAGCGAGGTAAGCCTGGCCACGTACGTAAGCTGGGTAGATACAACTTCCCAGCGCATCGTAGGTCAACTCGTACAGTTCGGCGGGTTGAAGCAGTTGAATGCTTTTTTCGGGATTGTTTTTGGAAAGTTCAATGCGGGCTTGAACTGTAGGCGCTACGACGAATTGTACTAATGTTCCTTTCGGATATTGTCTCACCAGATCATTCACGAGTAACTGGGCATGCGCAAGATCGCCGGCCGTGGCGAAGGCAAGAGCTCCGAAGGCTTGGCCGTCAACGCCCAGTTCTGATTGGGGAACCGACGAAGCTATCTTGCGAGCTTCTTCAAAATTTCCAAACGACGCTGCCCGCAGGGCCATGGACATGACCTCAGCGGCAGGCGTTTCCTTTCGCCCGCTCTGGTGTAGAAGATCGATAGCCTGACGACTTAGGTCGCCCGACTTATGCAAATGTCCGACATAAGCTTCTGCAGCCGCCTCTAGCGGTAGCATTCGCTGCCTCGCCTCCGCACTTCTGTTGGACCAAGCCAACTGCTCGGCCATCCCTTCGCTGTCGCCGGCCAGAAAGTTCAGCTGGTAGAGCTGTAAATGTAAGGCGGTGCTGTTGAGTTTCTTATCCAATGCGTCCTGTAAAGTCGCCCGCGCCTCCGTGAAGCGATCTAATGCGATCAGCGCCATGGCACAGGCCAGGTGTGGAATGACGTTGTTAGGATCTCGCTGGAGGTCTTCATGGAAGAGGTCGAGAGCCTGCTGGTACTGTCCCATCTGGCTGTAAACGTGTCCCAGATTGGCCACTGCGACCAAATTATCCGGATAGCTGCCCGACCATTCCCGAAAGACACGGGCGGCGTTCTCCAGCTCACCGGTCACGAATCCGTAGTACTTCGATTCGATGGAGAACTTTTCCGGTTCGCTGGTGCGTTCGCGCAGGGAGTAGGCCTTCGTAAACAACTCTCTGGCTCGCCCGAATTCGCGAAGATTCATATACATCGTGCCCGTGGCCACATAGGCACTGGCGAATTGTGGATCTATTTCGATCGCATGCTCGAAGGATGGAAGAGCAGCTGCCATCCCTTTCTCGCGGTACAGCTTGTCGCCGACGCTTAAAGCTTTTAGGGCTTCGAGGGATGACGTTGTTGCTTGCCTAAGCGGGACATCGAACTTCTGAACGCTCGCCAAAGACTCGCCAAGCTCTCGGCGAAGCTGACTGGCCACTTGTCCAAGGGCATCGAGAATCTTTTCTTTGCCCGCTGCTGTGACTTGTTCCTGAGCCAGAATGTCTCCGCTTTGGCAGTTCACGGCCTTCAATCCAATGATGTATTCAGTGCCGATGGTTGAGATGGAACCTCCAATCCAAGCCTTGCCGTCGGCGCGCTGGCAGATTTCGCGGGTGATGTCGGGCGTGAGAGGCATACTGGGCGGGCGGGTCATGAGTTGAAGCGTGGCAGCTACCCGGTTGTCCGATAGCACGTTCAGAAATGGCGACTGCCGGAGGGCGGCCGTAAGCGCCTGCTTCAGCGTGTCGTCGAAGATCGGATCGCCGGTCGAGTTCGCGAAATCGGCGAGAACGATGGTGTCTTTATCGGTCAGGGGCTTGGCTCGGTGTGAACGGTAGTAAAGTCCGCCAGCTATCAATGCGATTACCACCACCGGGGAAACCACGATCTTCCAGAGGCTCCTCCGCGCCCCGCGTGTCCCACTTTCCCGCACTGCGGGTACTGATCCAGAACTAGCGACGGGCACGCGCTCCGTCTCCGCGTCCCGTTTCAGACGCTCCAACTCCGCCCGTATGTCTGACGCATGCTGATAGCGGAGGTTCCGATCCTTCTCCAGCGCATGACTGATGATCCGCTCCAACTCCACCGGCAGATCGGGATTCAGTCGGACAGCTGGGTTTGGCGGGCGATTCAGGATGCCCTCGAAGATCACGCCCGAACTTTCGCCCCGGAACGGGAGTTGGCCGGTCGCCATCTCGTACAACACAACTCCGAACGAGAACAAATCCGTCCGCGCATCCAGTTCCTTCGCCCGCACCTGTTCCGGAGACATGTAGGCCACCGTGCCCACCGTGGCTCCAGAGCTGGTCAGATGCTCTTCCAGCGTCACCGTCGTTTGCCCCGCCGATTGCGCGTCGCTGGCCGGATCACCGATCGGGAGCGTCACCTTCGCTAGCCCGAAATCTAGGATCTTCGCGTGCCCGCGCTTGGTGACGAAGATGTTTGCCGGTTTGATGTCGCGATGGATGATCCCCGCCCCGTGCGCCGCGTCCAGCGCGTCGGCAATCTCGATCCCCAGCGACAGGATGGTCTCGGTCTCGATCGGGCGGCCGCCGATGCGATGCTTCAGCGTCATCCCGTCCAGATACTCCATCACCAGAAACGTCTGATCGCCGTTCTTTCCGATCTCGTGGATGGTACAGATATTGGGGTGATTCAGGGCAGAAGCAGCGCGGGCCTCGCGGCGGAATCGTTCCAGCACCTGCGGATCCGGGGCCACGTCATCGGGCAGGAACTTCAAAGCCACGAAGCGGCCGAGTTCGGTGTCTTCAGCCTTGTAGACCACACCCATGCCGCCGCCGCCCAGCTTCTCGACGATGCGGTAATGTGAGATGGTCTGGCCGATCATTGGGCTGAAATCTTAGGACCGGGGCTAGGGCAAGTCAATGGAGGTGTGGGAGTTGTGCCGTTTCTCGGCACGATGGTTGGTGAAACATCCCCATAGCACTCATCCTATGAGAGAGGATCCTATGAGAGAGGATGTCAAGCAAAAATACTTCTCCACTCCTCTCCGTGAGAGGCCTCGATCGGTGCTTGCATCCAGGCCCTTCTTCTTATTAGTGGAGAGGGTTTTTGTTTTAACGCCTGGAGCGCACGCAAAGTACAACAGGGATACGGATCGCAGTTGCTGGTCTGCCTTGAGTGGTTTCATGCAGCGTCCCGACACCATTCATTGCGAAGCTGCGCAAGCCAACCGTTGGCTTAAGTGCCAACCATCATCCTATGTGAGGCTCGAGGCCTATGGCTTTTTTGGGTTATCCGAGGGGGCATAGGATTGACCCGGAGACTCGGTGCTGAACTGCCGCACACGGAGTGCCTAACGAGTGCATGGATACTCTCCCTCGAACCCGAGCATCGCCAGAACCGACGGGTCACCACCGAGGCAAAACCTGGGAGACCACCTGAGTTCTGTGCAACGCTCAAGCTGCTTGCGGCTTCAGTTGTTCCGCGTCGAAACGTTCCTCCTTTTTCCAGAGTGTCAAAGCAATGGCTGCGATCTTTCGGGCTAAGGTGAGACGCGCCATCTCGGGCTTCATTCCCTTCGCCAGCAACGCCACGTAGAAGTCGCGTAACGGTCCCACACCACAGCTGGCTCGGGTCGCGGCTCCCTTGAAGATCTCTTTCATCTCGTGGTTGTGATTGCGATTGAGTCCACGAATCTGCTGCGGTTTTTTCGCACGTTGCAGTTGTCCGTGCACGTAGCGATATTGCGCACTGTCTCGGGTCTCAATGCCCAGCCCACTATAGGTCCACAGTTGTCGCTTGCTGCGGAATCGGTGCGGTGTCTGCATCAACGCGATTAAGCGGGCGGCTCGAATCGGACCGATGCAGGGAATCTGCCGTAGTAGTTTCGCGGCTTTGTGTTTCCGGCTCTCCGCCAATAGCTCAGGACGCAGGGTTCGTCGTAACGCCTGCAATCCATCCAACTGCTGATAGAGCAGCTCGGCACGCCGGCGCACCCCCGCGTGCTCGATCTTGTGTAACCATTCCTCGCGATAACGCGGAGCATACACCTGGGTACCTGCACAAGGGATGCTCCAGCCGCGATACAGAGCTTTGATCCGATTCATCACTCGATTCAGATCTTGGCTGAGGGTCTGATAACTGCGCCCCAGTTCGCGCAGCGTCCGCAGTCCGTGTTCCCCGTGATAGACCGGCCGCAACATCCCCGTGCGTAACAAGTCGGCCAGCTTGCGCGCATCGATCTTGTCGCTCTTGTTGCCTTCCTTTAATAAGGCATTGCGCCGCGGATCGCAGACCAGCACCCGCGTCACCTGGGGTTGCAGCAGATCGTACAGCCAAGCCGCCCAGGTCCCTTCTTCCCAGGTCACATGCAACTCGCCCCGCAGACCGTGGATAAACTGCAGAATGCTGCTGGCTTTGGTTTCCACGATCGACTCCATCACCAGTTTGCCACTGCTATTAAGGACAGCGATTACCACCGCTTCCTTGTGCACGTCCATGCCGATATACTTGAGGTCGCGACTCATGCAGTTGCCTCCTTGGGGGAAAGATCATTCGCGCTTAACGGAGTCTTTCCCTCAAGGTAAAGTGCCATTCTTTCGCTGACTTTCCTAGAACTTCCTCCCCACCCGCGCATTCCAAAACACGGGCCGCTCTCTCATAATGCATGGACTTCGGAGGAAACCAAGATTCAGGCTCTAAACTGCTGGAAAATAGAATGTGAGCCGCCTGGCAACAGCAAAAAAGTTCGAAAATCGTCCTCTAGGGCCGACCATATCTAATTTGTCCGTTCCGGAGACACAGGTAACAGAACGTTCCGGAGACATAGGGTACACTTTTGGCTCGAAGATGAAGAGTTGCGCTTGGTACTCGCGGATGTGCTGCGGTCCTAGCCTACAAGGCGAGCAGTGGAAGTGCTGCGCGAAGCGCTCAATGAAGCGAATGTAACGTGGCGTGGTGCTCTCAGAGTAATGACGACGCTGGAGTTCCTCCAGCATCATTTTGCGTAGATGGGTCACAGGAACACCTCCTTGTGACCCACAAATTATCTGAACTGAAAATCAGTACAGCCGACATCACCCACGCGGCAGCGTCCGCCGCGCCAGCGGCTTCGTTGTGTGCTGGGCATGCTCAGTAACTTGGAGGTGAAAGTCCTCTGGCCGACCTGATGGAGGTGAAGGCCTAGTGATGATGCAAGGGCTATCGCCGCGAGGCGAGGTCCGAAGGAAGCATGGAACAAACGTGCGAGTCGATGGACAAAAACTGAATAGAAGGCGCCCGTACCGGACGAGTGGGCAACTTACCGCGAAGTCCATAATCCATCAAGGTGCGAAGCGTAGATTCGGCGATTGTGCACGGAAAGTGACTGAGCTTACCCCAGGAGATCTGCTCCGTGTCGCTTCGGCGACTGAGGTGGCCGTAAGGCGACTTGACCGCGGAGCAGAAGTCAGCATCGGGCATAGTACCCGGCAACGGAGAAGGCCCGAACGAGCAGGAGCGGTGAGTAGGCCATGAGTCTCAAAGACGATAAGCAGCGGAATATCCAGATGGAACTGGACTTCTCATCTGCGCTGACGGGTGCAGCCCGAGGTGTCGCAGGAGAAGAGACTGAATCGTGGGTGGCGACGAGTGGATCCGAAAGCCCAGCTAGAACCGATCGACTGATGGAGGAAGTAGTTGAGCGAGAAAACCTGAAGGAAGCACTACGACAGGTAAAGGGTAATAAAGGTAGCGCGGGAGTGGACGGGATCACCGTCAGTCAACTCACCGACTACCTGAAACAGCACTGGCCAGTAATCCGAGAACAACTGCTGAACGGGACCTACGAACCGAAGCCGGTGAGGCGGGTGGAAATCCCCAAACCGGACGGCGGGGTGCGCAAGCTTGGCATCCCGACGGTGCTGGATCGATTCATCCAGCAAGCGGTGATGCAGGTGCTGCAGCGGCGGTGGGACTCGACATTCTCCGAGCACAGCTATGGTTTCCGACCCGGACGATCGGCACATCAAGCGATAGCTCAGGCGCAACACTACATCGCCGCGGGCTACGGCTGGGTGATTGATCTCGACCTCGAAAAGTTTTTCGACCGAGTCAATCACGACAAACTGATGGGTCAGATCGCCAAACGAGTCGAAGACAAGCGGCTGCTGAAACTCATCCGGGCATTTTTGAACGCCGGGGTGATGGAGAACGGACTGGTCAGCCCCAGCGTGGAAGGAACTCCGCAAGGAGGTCCACTTTCGCCACTACTGTCCAACCTCGTGCTCGACGAACTCGACCGAGAGCTTGAGCGTCGTGGCCACCGCTACCTGCGATACGCGGATGATTGCAATATCTACGTGCGCAGCCAACGGGCCGGTCAACGAGTGATGGAGGGTATCACGCGCTTCATCACGCACCAACTCAAGCTCAAAGTAAACGAAACGAAGAGTGCGGTGGCGCGACCACAGGAACGGAAGTTTCTCGGATTTAGCTTTAGCGCCGGTCCAGAAGTTCAGCGCATCATTGCGTCGAAAGCTCTGGAGCGGTTTAAGCACCGAATCCGGGAAGTCACACGCCGGGCAAAAGGCGTCAGCATCGAGACGACGATAGCGGAACTCGCTCCGTATCTGCGGGGTTGGCGCAGCTATTTTGGCTTTTGCGAAACGCCCGATGAGCTGATGTACCTGACCCGCTGGGTCCGATTGCGGTTGCGGGCAGCGATGTGGCGGCAATGGAAAACACCACGCCGTCGCCGCGCCGCTCTGTTGTCGCTCGGGGTCCGTCCGCGACTCGCCAATAACACGGCTGGCAGTGGACGTGGCCCTTGGTACCTGGCTCGGGCCAAGGCCCTCTCTGTTGGGCTTTCCAATGCTCACTTCAAATCGCTCGGCCTTCCGACGTTGATCGATGGCGGTTAGCGCAACCAACTCGAACCGCCGTGTACGGACCCGTACGCACGGTGGTGTGGCAGGGGTCGGCGGGTGACCGCCGCCCCTATGCCGATCTCACGGGCTATCCTGAAGTAATACCAGGTAAGGGTTGCCGACGATCCGCTCCGAATCGGCTATGAGCCTCAGTGCGAGAAGACTGCGCCGTGCGGCGGGCCCGATCCATGCAGCCGTGTGGCGATCCCCGGTCGACACGAAGTTGAAACCGGGTTTTCCGTCGGCGTCATGAAAAGCTCCGTCCATAGAGAGCGCCCCGTCGCACGGGCGAGCCTGTCAGATGTTCCACGCATTCGGTTGCGACGAGGGGTATCTAAACCAATGTCAAAGGCGTCGGACAAGAATATCCGACCCACATGGATGCGCGGCCAGCTAGGGAAAATCCACATCGAGAGAATAGATGTCCTGTGTGCTGACGTCACGCACGAAGATGCGCGAATCATCCGGCGCCTGCCCGCCCCACGACCCCCAGAAGCCAAAGTAGCGGCGCAGACCGCTTAAATCGCATACGTCCTCAGCAGTGTGTTGGCCGACTTTCACGCGATGGCACTTGGGATTGTCAGTGGCGAAGTTGTCGTAATAGACGTATTGACTGTCCTTCGACCAGTATGGGTAATTCACGTTTGGATCGCTCACCCAGTCAGACCATTTTTGTGTGCGGAAATCATATAGCATCAATTTCCTTGATCCTTCCGCGACGGTCGCAGACATGTAACGCCCATCCGGAGACCAGCGAGGAGAGAACAAGCCTTCGGAGCCCGCCAACTTGGAAACATGTCGGGTCTTAAGATCAACCAGCTGGACAACATTGGCAGCGGTGCTCATGGAAGAAAGGCGTCCAAAGGCGAGCTGGGTACCGTCCGGAGACCAGGTTGCGTCAATTTCGCTGACGTTTTCCGGCAATAATTCCTCTGGCGCGCCGCCCTGCGCCGAAATTAGGAATATCTTCCAGGGTTTTCCCACCTCAGCGGAAATATATGCGATCTGCGTTCCGTCGGGCGACCAACTGGGAAGCGATGCTGCCGCCGGAGGATAAGTCAGCTGCAGTCGTTCGGCGCCATCCACGCGGCTGCGCCACAAGATGCCATCCGGAACAGAAGCGTAGGTGACCCACTTGCCGTCGCGGGTAAAGGCAAGATCAGTGGCAGAAATCCCTCCCATGAACGTGGCGAACTGCTTCGACGTGGCGTCGTAACGCACCAGTTCGCCGCGGGACTGGAAGCCCGCAGCAAAGAGTTTTCGGCCACTTACGTCGGGGAGTACCTTGGAGTACAAGATTGGGCCGGTGGTCAGCTGGACCGGCGTATGAGAAATTTTGCGGAAAATGCTGGTCGGTTCGGCAAGGGCGAAGATGTTGCTCTCTCGTCCCGTGCCACTCTCAAACACATAGTAACGGCCATCCTCCGTCCACCGGCCGCAGCATTCGTTGGAGGGGGCGTGCCAATCCTTCAGTAGCTGATGCAGGTTGGAGCCGTCGGTTCGGACCTCCCACAGCGAGTTTGTGTTCGCCTGGCCCGCGATCGAAAGGCGAATGCGGCTTCCGTCGGAGGAAAAGACCACTCCGAACCCTGGTCCGGGCAACGATACAAGCAGGCGTGGTGAAGTTCCGTCAGCGTTTGCCAGGTATAAATTCGTCCCCTTCATGAACACCATCTGCTTGCCGTCGCGAGACCAACTCGCAGAATTTCCCTCGATATCGCCAAGGCGGCGCGGGGATCCAGCGGGCAGCGGCAAAGACCATAATGGCGATGCTCTGCTACCCGTGGAAGTAGCGCTATCGACCAGCAGCTGCGAATGGTCTGCGGAGATGTCTTGAATGAACATCCTCGGGACTGGGGCTTTGATAAACGAGGTTTCACCTCCTGTAGTGGAGACCTGAGCTAGAGTCAAGCCTTCGGGGCGCCACTGAGTCACATAGACGCGCGCGCCATCAGTCAGCATGTTGCCCATGGGAACGCCGTCGTGCGTGATCTGCGTGGCGGCGGTAACTCTGGGTTGGCTCGCTGGAAGCAGATACCACACCACTGCCGCCACAAGCAGTAATGCCGCGGAGGCAACCACCGGCCACAGCCAGCGGCGTTTAGCCTTTGGGGCCTGTGTTGCAGCTGCCACCGCAACACTCACTCTTCCGGAGCTTGTGTCCCGCTTCAGCCGCTTCAAATCCGCTCGCATTTCAGCCGCGCTTTGGTAGCGAATCTCGCGGTCTTTTTCGAGCGCCTTGTGAATAATGTGGTCGAGCTCGGTCGGAAGATCAGGATTGAGCCGGAGCGGCGATGCAGGCTCCTTGTTCAGGACGGAATCGAAAATCGCGGCTGTGCTGTCGCCACGAAACGGAAGCATGCCGGTCGCCATCTCGTAAAGCACCGCGCCAAAAGAAAACAGGTCAGTACGGGCATCGAGATCCTTGCCCAGTGCCTGCTCCGGCGACATATAAGCCACGGTTCCCAGGGTGCTGCCGGGACTAGTGAGGTGGGGATCGTCAGGGCTAGCGACCGTAGCGCCGTCTGGTGTTGCCATCGAGCGTGTTTTCGCTAGGCCGAAATCTAGAATCTTGGCATGTCCTCGATCGGTGACAAACAGATTCGCCGGCTTGATATCGCGGTGAACAATTCCTTTGGCGTGGGCGACATCGAGCGCGTCCGCAATTTCGATGGCGAGATCTAGAAGCTTCTGCAGCTCTAACGGACGGCTTTGAATCACGTCGCGCAGAGTCTTGCCCTCCAAGTATTCCATCACCAGGAAAACCCGGCCCTCGTGCTCGCCAATTTCGTGAATGGTGCAGATGTTGGGATGATTCAGCGCCGACGAAGCGCGAGCTTCACGCCGGAGGCGTTCCAGCGCCTGCGCGTCGCTGGCCAGGGCATCGGGAAGGAACTTGAGCGCGACGAAGCGGCTGAGCTGGATGTCCTCAGCCTGATAAACCACACCCATCCCACCGCCGCCGATTTTGCCTACAACGCGATAGTGGGAAACGGTTTGCCCGATTATTGATTGGGAGTCAGACACAGCGGCTAATCTTAGCAGACGATCTCTTTCTCCACGCTGAGAAGTCATTCGGAGGCGCTTTAAGCGCTGCACGACTGCCACGCACTTCGATTTTGAGATTGTGATCGG
This sequence comes from uncultured Acidobacteriaceae bacterium, assembly GCA_937879855.1. Taxonomy (GTDB): domain Bacteria; phylum Acidobacteriota; class Terriglobia; order Terriglobales; family Acidobacteriaceae; genus Sulfotelmatobacter. The sequence goes on from CALFMO010000041.1 coordinate 16,592, forward strand.
CAAATCGCTTACTCCTCGTCATTATGACTGGCGTGCAAGCAATGGAAGCAGCGATAATGAGAGTCTGTCCCAAGCGAGGTTTGCTTGGGCAGGTGTAATTCCTTCTTGATCTGAACGATCAGGTCTTTCCGTTTCAGGATGCATCTGTCGGCGAGAAGGGTGAACCGCTTGGTTTTCGTATCGCACATCACCCTGCCGCGAGCAAATTCTTCATACTCGGACTCCACCGGAGCTTTGCCAACCTGCTGCCAGCGTTTCCACACACGGATATGGCTGCTGGGGTAGTTCAGATGATCGCCATACCGTTCGCACTCGCTTACTGGGGCGCTGTCGATCAGCAATGCACCGTTGACCAACCAAAAAATTCCCAATCGCGCTTCTGTTTTGGATTTGTTCTTCTTGTCCGCTGCGGGTTTTGGCATCTAGCTGATCCTCCGTTCTGGCTGTGCTGAGTCTCAAGCTCGCGTGCTCAGTAAAGAAACAGATCAGGGGAACTTCAAGTCATACCCGAATCTCTGATATTGCTCCAACGTCAGAGTGCGGGTATGCATCACGTCTTTTGGGGCTTCGGCCTGATCTTCAGCATCCAAACGTCCCCGTCTTCTACCTTCAGTACGCGGAACAAGGTGCCCTCTCGGTAGGCGACAATTCCTCCGTGCTCGACCATCTCATCCCTCATTGGCCAATCCCCGCTGTAAATAATTCGCATCCAGTCAGCATTTTCCTGCCGACTACACTCTCGCAGAGTTCTTGCATCTGGTTCGATACTAGGTGACTAGTCTTGATGCGGAAAGATTGCCCTCTTCGTCTTCTTAAATTCCCCCCGATCCGGTCAAGATCAGCAAGTGTGAGACGGACTTCGTTCGCTATGGCGGCGTTCTTCTCGTCAACTTGCCGCAGCTGATCTTCGCCGCGAGAGACCAGCACAGCGACAGGGATTGATCGCTTTCGCACATCCGAACCAACTTGTCGATGTCATTTTCGCCGACAACAGCCTTCTCTTTTTGTTATCGATTAACATTCGGGGCTCGACGGGCGCACCGCTGGAATCGCGAGGCAAGGATGAAATCGCCGTTCCGAGCGAGCTTTTCGCTGACACAAAGCCCATAAGTGTGGACTCTCATCGCTAAGCTTCCGCTGAACGAGGCGGAACGTTTCCTCGGCTGAGAGTTGGGCGATCCTAGCGAAGTCTGCCACGCCGAGCCGCTCTAAGATTTCTGTTCGTTTGAGCTTGCCTTCTCCCAGACAAAGAGGGCACTCGACGGTGTCAGTCAGTTGTTTTCACGTAGCCTCCCAGACGTTCGATTGAAGAAGGAAGAAATGGGGGAGACGATGCGGGACGCTTGCTGCTATTTGCGCTTGATTAGCAAACCGGGATCAGCCGTGTTGATAGATACGAACTTGCCATGGTTGTCGCGGGTTGTGCCGAAATGTTCGCTTGTTCGGCCAAGAAACTCGCCCGGCTCGTCATGCACGATAGTGTCGAACGCGCCAGTGAATCCGGTTGTGACCGAGCCGATGATGCGATGTTGTCCGTCGCGAACGTAAGTTTTCCTGAGTGACATTTGCCCTCCCCTATTGTTCTACCGTTCGCGTGCACGAAAAAGGTAGGGATTCCGCGGAATATTTTTGGAGCATGGCACGGAAGTCACATTTTCGTGTGATTACTCGAAGTTTTTCGGCCCGTTCCTACCTTTTTCAAGAGGTCGGCTGGTAGAACAGAAGTGCGAGATCAATGAGCGACAACCACAGGATCGAAGAAACGAGGATTGAGGCACTGATCGAAGAGCAATGCCGACTAGCATGTTCCAGGAATGTGATTGGCTCGCTCATCGTGGCTGGGTTGCTCAAGAAGAGGCTTGCGCTGTTGCCAATGAGGCAGTGAGGTAATTGATGTTCGATGTCGTCTGGAACGAACTGAATCTCTTGCCAAGCCCCCACCGAGCGGCTCCGCAGTTCCTCCTCCGTTGTTGTCACAACCGACTTGGAGAATCTCAACCAATGAAAAAAGCAGCGATCTACGTTCGTATTTGACCCCGACCAGCACGTTGAATCACAGTTGTACGATCTTCGAGAGTTGGCGGCCCAGCGAGGATTCGAAGTCGTGCACGAATACGAAGATCGTGGTGTTTGTGGAAGGAAGGCACGGCGCCCGGGTCTTGATCTCCAGATGGCTGATGCGCGGCGAAAGAAGTTCTCCGTCGTGCTGGTCGCTTTCGACCGAATTGCCAGGAGCACTCAGAATTTTCTGCACGTCATCGATGAGTGGAGAGTTTGGAAATCGAATTCATTTCTCGCGGCAACGGGGGACGCGATGGAGCGACTTTTCATTACGATCAATCTCCGCGATTGCAGAATTGGAACGCTCTCTCGTTGTTGAGCGCGTCAAGTCTGGAATGCGCCGGGCAAGACTTGAAGGGCGGCAGATCGGCGCTCCCGGCTGGATGTCGACCGGGAGCAGGTCGTGTTGGATCGCCGTTCTGGTGTGTCACTGACTCAAGTCGCCAAGAAGCACGACATCTCTCGTGCAAGCGTTTGCCGCATGGTGAAGGAAGTCAACGAGATTTCCAATTCCGCTGTTGTTGCGTCTGCCGGAGATGCCGGGCAGCTATTCCAGCAAGCGGGAGCAGGACAATGACTCAAGACACCAAGGACAAGCGGATCGGGGCTGGCAACGATGAGAGCTACAGCAAGGTCTTCGTAGTGTGCGGTGGTGGCGCATCATTGCGACAATGCCTGATCTGCGAGCGCGTATTCTCCCGGCAGGACTCTTTCGAGCATTCCAAGTTTCCTTGTCACCCGCCAGCGCCTACTGCGAACTGAGCAATGATAATCGACACGAACTCTATGAACAGACAATTTCAATTCCGACTTAATGGTCTCATCATAACGCACCTAAAAGTGCGTCCGGTTTTCACTTTCGGAGCCACAGAGAAGTGGGAACTTGTCGCCTGCCACGAGACGCTCGGCGAATTCGCCATCGACGACAATGACGGACTCGCTGATCCTGCGCTCACGCCCTTCATACTTGAAGTGCGGGACGTGTCGATTCCGCCCATTGAGCGCCGATTCCTTTTGAACAAGGGCTGGAGGCGGATGACTACCAGCCAGTGTCTCGCGTTGCTTGAGTCGGCTGGGGTGATCGACAGGCAATGATGCTCTGCCCTGAGGCGAGCGTCCTAGTATGGGTGGCTACAATTGCAAACTTTTCCCGAAGCATCCTTGATGCAGCTAATGAAGTAGCTCAACACTTTGGAATGACGTTGACCATCAAGCACAACTCCTGTCCCCGGCTCACGGCTTGTAGTGAGATTTTCGTGCTTTCTCTCCCCTAGCGCGTCTTCCTGCCATGATACGAGAGGTTATGTTCGAGAAATAAGGATTCGAACGCCTCAGGAAGCAGCCACCGCGAACGGCGTCCGCCGTCCGCCGTCCTTGGTCAATACGATTGCTTCGCGTTCAGTGGGTAAGATTCCCGCCTTCAATCCTGACTTGGAGTCGCGGGTAGCGCCCTGCGAAGTCTACTCGGCTTGGCTGGCCGCGAATGACTGCCGTCTGCCAAGCCGCTTTATTTAGGCGGGACTAGTTTGTCAATCCTAGCTCGTCGGTTCTGACGAAATCGACCGTCATTGTGCAATTTTCCCCGAGGGTGCAATTGCTATCGTGTCACAGGCCTTTGACCGTGGCTTCGGTAGCAAAAGCAAGGCTCCCACGAGCTGCAGGGTGGACCGCGGAAGCTGCTTCGAGGGCACAGAGTTGCGTGAGAGCGTAGCCCGCATAGTTGTAGGTGTGTCCATCGACGATGTCGACAGTGTAAAGCGAGAGGCCATTCTTAGTATTCATTTGTTTCCTTAATCGTTTGAGGTTGGAAGCTCGATCCTTTAGGAATGCTTCCATCTGGTTCAATACTGATAAATGAACCTTCGCCGATCCTAAATGCGCGTTCAGCAGTAAAAATATTGTCCGGCAGCTGGGAAGTCGAACTATGCGAACAAGGGACAAATAGGAATCAGAACGATCACAGTCGCCGCCTGCCGTTATGTGGGGAAATTCTTGCACCAGTGGACCCGGCCTATCGTCACCTTTGATTCAGCTGCAATAGTTGACAAGATTGATCCACCGACCCCCAAAGCGTGCTCCGCTGCACTGACAACCTCTGGCCCAGCCGTCAAGGGCTCGGGAAAGGTAGTGAGACGGTGCAGAGTTGGAGGCGCTGAAGCTGATATTGGACGAAAGCGTTCGAGCAGCTACAAGGAGGAATGGGATGTCGGACGAATTCAATAACGCCGATGGCCAAGGACAACCTGAGGCCAACACAGAATCTGACCGGTCTAGCCCGCCCTCGAGTGGCACGGTTGAGTCCGGGGACTCCCCGAGGTCATCGAAGTTCAGAAGTTCGGAGGCAGCAGGTCAGGTGTCGACGGACCAAAAGCAGCCTCAAGAGGAGCTTCGCTTAGAGGCTGAGTCCCAGCAAAGTAGCCCTGTCGCGCAAACGACTGCTGACGCCGCGCCGGGACAGTCCGACACGCCACTTATTGGACAAGACGTGTTAGCCCAGGGAACGTCCGGGTCTGTCACTCGAGCCGAGGAAGAAGCAAAGCCAGCGGAAAATCAACTTGGTTTAAACGAAACGAGTGAATTTACGAAAATAGAACCTGTCGACATGGAGTCCGCAGTAGAAAGGGCCGTGCTGGGGCACGGCGAATATTTCGGAAGAGGGTACGTCCAAAACCAGGAGGACGTTGGTTTTCAACCTAGCGAGACGCACGATCTTGTGAGGCGAGGAGAGCAGATCTATTTTTCCGTCATTCGATGGCAGGGTTCCACCCCAACCTTGACCATTTACCCTGACGGAATCAACTTCAGAGGTAAGCCAATTGTTTTCCCCCAGCTACCGCCCGCGCTATACAAATCGATTCTTCTGCCAACGGATGTAGGGGTCCACTATGCGGCCCGAGAGGTTTTCGACAACATTTTAACTCTTCTGAAACGCCTTCCTTTACTGTCAGAGCGGGAATGCCAGCTGCTGACCTTCTGGTGTATCGCAAGTTGGTTCCCGGACGTTTTGCATTTCATTCCCCGGCTTACGATCACGGGTCCCAAATACGCCGCTGATTTGCTGTTTCGAATGTTGCGAACCGTTTGCCGTAGACCAGTGTTGCTGGCCGGCATGAACCCCGCAGTACTAAAATTAATTCCAATTAGCGAGCTCCTGCCCACACTCTTTATCCTTGAAACCAGTCTGAACAAGCGCGTCGCAGACTTGCTGAACGGTTTAGATCAGGATGGCTATCTGGTTGCAAGTGGCGGGCAAATGCGGGAATGTTACTGCGTGAAGTGCATTTACCTGGGCGAAGAATACGCGCAGATTTCGGATTTGGACGGAATTCACGTTCATCTCTCCCGCAACGCATCGTTGCCCGATCGGCTGATTCCGTCCGATTCGACCGTTGAAACATTGCAGAATCAGCTCTTGACTTATCGCACATTCAACCTTGATCGCGTCAGAGCATCGGAATTCACTGCCAACGATCTTGTGCCACAATTCGATGCGATGGCCCGGCAGCTTGGATCCGCTATCCTCGACGATTTCGTTTTGCAAGAGCTAGTTGTCGAAGGTTTGAAAGATCTAAGTGAGCAGGCCCGCGTCGATCGGGGCAGCAGTCTGAAGAGTGTGGTTGTGCGAGCCGTTCTCTCCCACTGTCATAGCGATCAGCAGCGGGTATTTACGCATCAAATTGCTACTACAGTTAACGACATATATAGGGAAGAGGGCGAATCATTGAAAGTGCGCAGTGAGACCGTTGGACACGTGCTCAAGAACCTTGGGTTATACAGCCGGCGGCTTGGCAGCGAGGGTCGAGGATTAGTGCTTGATACTTCTACGCAACTTCGAGCACACGCCCTGAGTCTGTCCTATGAAGTGCTTCCGGAAGCGCCAGCATGTGGGCACTGTCAAGAAGTCCAAATGCAACAAGAGAGACCACTTATGTAGTAGGTGCACGATCTGAGGAGTATTAGGTGATATGCCGTCCACGCCGTCGGCAAGCTCATCTTGATGCTCGTTTCCGCCAACTCCGAGATAAGGCGCGCTTCATGCCTACCAGCATTCCTCCTCTCATCAGGACTTTTTAGTGGTGGGCATTCAGCTTGTATAAGGTCAAGGTCACAGAAAAAAACGGACACATGAACTCAGGAAGACCCATGAAGCCTATCCACAACGGTGAAGTAGTGCGGTCTGCGGTGACTGTCACCCGATGCAGGTACTAGAAAACACAACGGTTGTGTAGGTTTTGTAGGTTGTGCGAGATGTGCAGGATGTGCAGGATGTTTGCGTTGTTCCAAGCCTCGCCAATATAGGGCTGCAACACTTTAGCCGCCGAACGTCGACGACTGCCGTTGGATAGCGGTGGAGAGGAAATACGAGTTCGAAGGGCCCAAAGGTACGGTTTAGCCTGCTCGACCTATTCGAGGGCCGCAGACAATTGATCGTCCATCGCGCGTTCTTCGATCCCGAGGTTCGGCTGGCCTGAGCCCGCCAGCCGCGGCTGCTCTAGATCGCCGATCACCTCGGCTACGTAGCCCATCTGAAGGCTCGCGATACTACCATCGTCTACGACTCATCCGCTGCGCAGGCAGACATCGCGCACCCTGAAGGAGCGGGTGGGCTGACCGTGGGCGCTTTCTTATATTGCCTGTAATCGAGACGCTTGTTTGCGACACTCTGGAGGCGATAATCTTCATCCACCCAACCTGTTGTCCTGTCACATCTCGTGATCCGAGTCGGGGGATCATCCGCGTTTACAAGACAGAACGACGAACTGTTCGAGGGCGGTTCGTTGTCACTCAGCGTGTTGCCACCAGGTTCGTCACTGCCTGCGACACACTCTCGACCTGATCATCTGTCATTTCGGGATAAAGCGGCAGAGAGAGGACTTGCTCGGCGGCTCTTTCAGAGTGCGGGAGAGAGTGGCGGCCATATCCAAGATTTGCGTAAGCCGGTTGCAGATGAACCGGCGTCCCATAGTGAATCCCGGTCTGAATGCCTTCCTTCTGCAGAGACTGTTGCAGAGTGTCGCGTTCATTCGTCCGTACTGTATAGAGGTGATAGACGTGTCGCGCCCAGGGCATCTCCGTCGGGCGCTCGACTCCGGAACCCGCCAATAGCCGGTTGTACTTCTCCACAAATGCGCGCCGCGCCTCGGTCCACTGCTCGAGGTGTCTCAGTTTGACGCGCAGGATCGCGCCCTGAAAAGCTTCCATGCGGTAGTTAAATCCGCGCAGCACGTGATGATACTTGCGGTCCTGTCCCCAATCGCGCAGCATCCGAATGGTGCGCGCGTACTCGGGATTGCTGGTGGTCACTGCGCCACCCTCGCCGTAGGCCCCCAGATTTTTGCCAGGATAAAAACTAAAGCACGCCATATCGGCGAGGCTGCCCACGGGGCGGCCCTTGTATTTCGCTCCATGCGCTTGTGCGGCGTCTTCGATCACGACTAAACCGTGCCGGCGCGCTATCTCGAGGATCGGATCCGTGTCTGCCGGTTGACCATACAAATGCACGGGCATGATGGCCTTGGTACGCGGTGTAATTGCGGCCTCAATCGCCGCCGGATCCAGCGTGTACGGGCGCGGATCGATGTCGACCAGCACTGGCCGTGCTTCCGCATACACGATTGCGGCAACACTGGCCACAAAAGTAAAAGCAACCGTAATGACTTCGTCGCCCGGGCCGATCCCCGCAGCCAGCAAGGCCAAATGCAGAGCGCTGGTCCCCGAGTTCAAGGCAACACATTCCCCCGCGCCGCAGTAGGTGGCGAATTCTTGCTCGAAAGCTGCCACTTCGGAGCCGAGGACGAATTGTCCACTGTCCAGCACCCGGGCGATGGCCGCATCAATTTCCGGCTTGATGCTTCGGTATTGCGCTCTTAAATCCAGAGAGGGGACTTTGATATTCGCCATGATGGTTCGGTGAATCGAACCTTTATTCTCTCATCTGCCCGGTTAACGAGGGAGGTTCTCTCAGTAATTGAAGGCTTTGTAGATCGCGCCCTGAAAGAGCCATCCACGGCTGAATTCGCTCGCTTCGGTACACGGGGTTAGTTCCTTGACAATGGGGAGCGAGTCGCCTAGCATCGCTGGCCAGATGTAAAAACGTTGCCGCGAGGCACAAATCTGTGTCGGGCAGTGAAGCGCAACTCATAGCAGTAAAACCTTCCTGGTACCGGGTGAAGCGGCATGAAGTTGCTGTCAAGAGTGGTGTGGGCGGAGGGCATGTATCTGGCGCCGCAGCATTTTCAGGCGCAGAACCGTTACTTCGAAGAAGCCGTCCACTTTGCCACAGCCAGTCTCTGGAGAGACGCCTACGGGTTGGCGGCCTGCCAACTTGATGCGGATGCGCTGCGTAACGGAACGGTAAGCCTGCTGCACGCGCGCGGGATGTTTCAGGACGGCCTGCCCTTTGACATTCCTGAATGCGATCCTCGTCCCGATCCTCGCAACATCGCTGAACAATTCTTGCCTGCGACCGATAGCCTGACGGTTGCATTAGCCGTACCGCGCTGGGTGCAAGGCCAGCAAAACTGCGACCTGGATCCGATTCCGTCGGGGAGCGCCCGTTACACCAGCACTGTGGAGATGGTGCACGACGAGAACACCGGACTCGACGCCAAGCCGGTACAGATGGGACGCAAGAACATCCGGCTGGTAGTGCTACCCACCGAAGATCAAAATCTGCTGACGCTACCAATCGCCCGAGTGATGCGTGATCAGTCCGGACATTTCGTCTACGATCCCACCCACGTCCCGCCTTGCCTGCGCCTCAGTTCTAGCGAGCGGCTTTCAACCATGCTGCAGCGGCTGGTGGAGATTCTGGAAGAGAAAAGCATGGTGGTCGCGCAAGAGCAGCAGACATCGGGAACGTTTCAGACGGGGATGTCGGCTCGCCAGGTCGCGCAGTTCTGGTTTCTGCATGCCATTAACACGAGTTTGACGCCGTTGCGGCATATTCTGCTCGCCAAACACCGCCATCCTGAAGACATGTTTCGCGAAATGTCGCGCCTGGCGGGGGCTCTCTGCACGTTCAGTCTGGATAGTAGTCCGCGATCGCTGCCTGCGTATAACCATTATGATCCGGGACCAGGCTTCGATTTTCTTGAAGAACACATTCTTCGACATCTGGAAATCATTGTTCCTTCGCAGGCCGTGGTGATTCCCTTGAAGCCGGCAGCGCGTTATTTTTACGAAGGGGAAATTCGGGACCAGCGCTGCATGGGTCGTTCGCGCTGGATTCTTGGCGTGCGGTCTCCGGTGGGCGAGGCCGACCTCATCTCGAAAACCTTGCAGTTCGTAAAGCTGTGTTCCGCGCAATTTGTTCCAGAGTTGGTGAAACGGGCGCTCCCCGGTCTGACACTAACTCATATGCAGGTTCCGCCGGCAGCGATCTCCTCGAAAGTGGACAGCCAGTATTTTTCGGTTAACCGCAGCGGCCCATGCTGGGAGCATTTGATGCGGACGAAGAACGTGGGCGTGTATGTACCGGGAGACATTCCGTCTCCCGAGATCGAACTGATTGTGTTGCTCGAGAGTTGACATGGGATCATCCACACAAATTACGCCCTTGGGAAGCTATCGCGGATCGAGTCCCGCCCTGGACCGGCGTGGCTGGAACATCGCGCTGGGTTTCCAGGAGATATTCACCGCCGTAGTGCGACTGCGCTACAACCGCCAGGCCGTGCAGGACGCGGAGGCCTTCCGCGCGCAAATGCGTCAGGCGTTGCGCGTTGCCGAACAGGAGGCGCGCAGTCGAGGGTGCAATCCCGAGGATGTGAAGCAGGTGATTTTTGCCGTAGTCGCGTTTCTGGATGAATCGGTATTGAGTTCTGGTAATCCGGTGTTTGCAAACTGGCCTCGCCTGCCTTTGCAGGCGGAATTGTTTGGCCACCAGCTGGCCGGTGAAATTTTCTTTCAGGAACTGCAGAAGACGTTGAGCCGCAGCGATTCTCAGGAAACGGCCGATTTGCTGGAAGTGTACTACCTGTGCCTGCTGCTGGGTTTCAAAGGACGCTATGCTGCGGGCGGAGACTTGCGGTCGATCTCGGCGGCGATCCAGGAGAAGATTCGCCGGGTGCGCGGTCCGGTCGGGCCGTTGTCTCCGCGCGGTGCAATTCCCGCGGACGCTGTGCGCCTGACCCAATCCGACCGCTGGAGCAATGTCATGGGAAAGGCAGCGCTCGTTACTGTGGGTCTCGCGTTCGTACTCTTCGTGCTCTTCAAAATTCTGTTGATGTCGGGTGCGTCGTCGCTTTCCGGCTTGGTTGCGGGCCAATAGAAACAGGGGGACGGAATGTTGTACTGGGTGACCACTCTAGTACTGCTGGTTTATCTGGTGCTGGTTTGGCTTCTGGGCAGTTGGCTGCCTCTGCACGGCTCCGATGTGTGGGTACTGCGCGGCGTGCTGGCTCTGTTGGGAATTATCGGGGCCGCGGTCGCGTTTTTCTACATCTACAAAGTGGAGAAAGCGAAGAAAGCGTCCGGAGAAGAGGACTCGCAAGCTGGCGGGACCGACGATCTGGATGTTTTGGTACGGGGGGCAGTCCAGCGGCTGAAGCATTCGACGTTGGGGCGGGGGAGCACCCTGAGCAGCCTTCCGCTGGTGTTCGTTCTCGGAGACTCTGGTTCCACAAAGACAACAGTCCTCCTGCATTCCGCTCTCGATCCCGAGTTGCTGGCGGGACAGGTTTATCGCGAGAACGAAGTGCTGCCGACTTCTGCGGCGAACATCTGGTACACGCGGCAGGCCATCTTCGTGGATCCGGCTGGGTCGATGATGGGCCAGGCGGATCGCTGGAGACGCCTGGTCAGGCTGCTGCAGCCGGCACGATTTTCAGCGGCCATCGGTAAACGCGCGCAAGCGCCACGCGCGGCAATCGTGTGCTTTGATTGCGAAACTTTCCTGCAGCCGGGTGCGAGCGAAACTGCCGTTTCCGCAGCGCGAAAGTTATCGGTGAGGTTGCAAGAGATTTCTCAGCTGTTGGGAATCAGTTTTCCAGTTTACGTGTTGTTCACCAAAGTGGACCGCATTTCGTTCTTTACGGACTTCGTCCGGGGGATGAGCAAGGATGAAGCCAATGAAGTCTTAGGCGCGACTTTGCCGCTCCGCTCCTTGAGCGCGGGTGTTTATGCGGACGAAGAGACCAAGCGCCTCACCAAGGCCTTTGATGAAATCTTTTACTCGCTGGCCGAGCGACGCATCCTTCTGCTCCCCCGCGAGCATGAAGGGGACAAGCTTCCTGGAATTTACGAGTTTCCCAGGGAATTGAGAAAGCTGCGCACGCTGCTGGTCCAATTCTTGGTTGACCTGGCGCGTCCCAGCCACCTCGGGACGAATCCTTTTTTGCGCGGGTTCTACTTCACTGGGGTGAGGCCTGTGGTGGTGGACGATGTGGTCGCGGCCCCGGCAGTAGTAGAAGTGGCGGAGTCGGCATTTGATGCCGGCGCGACGCAAATCTTCCGCGGCGGAGGTTCACGGTTGCAGGCCCCGTCTGTGGCAGCAAGAGGCGGACCGCGCCGGCTGCCGCAGTGGGTCTTCCTTACCAGCCTGTTCAACGACGTTCTGGTGAAAGACCGCGTAGCCTTGGCGACGAGCGGATCCAGTTCACGCGTAAATCTGTTGCGCCGCGCGGGGTTGGCAGCACTTGCTCTCGTTGGAATCATCTGCCTTACGGGCTTCACGGTTTCCTTTTTGCGCAACCGTGCGCTGGAGACGCGGGTTCACGATGCAGTGGCCGACTTGCGCAGTGTGCAAACCGGCGCAACCCAAGTGGCAAGCGTCGGCGACCTGCAAAAGCTCGATAATTTGCGAAAAGAACTCGCTGACATTTCCGACTACGAACAGAACGGTAGGCCGCTGAGCTTGCGTTGGGGGCTGTATGTGGGCGATCAGATTTATCCCGATGCAAAACGCATTTACTTCCTGCGTTTCCAGCAACTGCTGCTCGCTGACACAGAGAAACGGCTGACCAATAATTTGGAAGCGGTATCGGGTAAGTCCGCGGCCAACGCACCGAACGATGCCTACGAGAAAACTTATAACGAGCTGAAAGCCTATCTGATCACTACGGAACCTTCCGATCACGATAAGAGCACAAAAGAATTCCTGACGCCGGTTTTGCTCAGCCATTGGATCGCGAACCGCGACATTGAGAAAGAACGAAAAGATCTGGCGTCGGCGCAGTTCGATTTCTATGCTACCGAACTGGCCAAGGAGAATCCCTTTTCGACGGGCAACTCCCCATTGATGATCGAACAAGTACGCGCCTACCTGGCTCAGTTCGGCGGCATCGACCGCTATTACGTGCAACTCCTCTCGAAGGCTTCTGAGAAGAATCCTGATGTGAGCTTTAACGAACTTTACAAAGATTCTGCCGGCGTCGTTGTAAGCAACCACAAAGTGAAAGGGGCGTTCACGCGCGGCGGTTTTTTATTCGTGCAGGATGCTTTGAAGGATCCTCGTCTTTATATGGGCGGCGAGGAATGGGTATTGGGTAAGAGCGCGACTCAGGCCATCGATCTGGGCGTTGTGCAACAAAAACTGACCGAACGCTACAATCAGGATTTTGTGAACGAATGGAATACGGTCTTGAAGGGTTCGTCAGTTGCTGGTTATGTGAGCAATGCGGACGCCGACAGGAAACTGGAAAAATTAACTGGGCCGACATCCCCGTTACTAGAGTTGCTGTATTTCATATCGCATAACACGGACGTGGCTTCCGCGAACGCGAAAGCGCATTTTGCGCCGGTCCAAGCCGTCGAGCAGCCGGGTCCGCCTGACAAGCCACCCGATCATTACGTTCTTGCTTCGAACAAAGAGTACGTTGAGGCGCTGGGCAAGTTGCAATCGGATATTCACGCGCTTGCGCAAAATCCGGGTGCGCCCGATCCCGCGCAGCTCACCCAGGCTGGAACCTCCGCCGATGCGGCTTCCAGCACTGTGACAAAGATAATCGCGTCGGTGCCGGTAGATCAGGAATTTGGAAATCAGGATCAGGTGCGACGGCTGCTGGAAGAGCCAATCAAGAATGCAGAAGCATTGTTGCGTCGCGGGCCCATCGACATTGCCAACGGTTCGGGGAAAAGTTATTGCTCGCAGTTCGCCGCGGTGAGCAACAAATATCCGTTTGACCCCAATGCTCCGGAAGACGCGTCCGTGGCCCAACTCTACGCCATCTTCGGGCCGGGCGGCGACGCATGGAAGAAGCTGAATGACGATATAAAGCCGTTCGTGCTCAAGACAGGTTCTCGCTACACTGCGAATCCTTCAGCGACTGTGAGAGTGTCACCAGCATTCTTGTCCTTCCTGAATCGCGTTGGGAGCTTGAGCGAAACTCTCTACCCGTCCGGTTCGCCGCCGCCTCGTTTTTCCTACACGCTGAAACAGATGCCCAGCAATCTGGAGGGCGTTGAAGTGAAAATCGGGAGCGAAAAGCTGGCGGGAGCGGGTACGCAGAAGACATTTGTGTGGACAGGAGCTTCCGACAACGTCGACGTCACCACCAAGAGCGGCGATCCGCTGGATTCGTTCAGCGGCCCGTGGGCCGTATTTAAATTTGTGGCCCGCGCGCGTCAACTGGGAGGCGGCAAATTGGAATGGGTCAGCGAAACCAACGGAAGGACTGTGATGCTGCCGAATGGAAAGCAGAAATCGTATGACTATCAGTTGCAGGTTTCGGGCGGTGCGAATCCATTCTTCGATCTGCAGGGAATGCGGTGCGTCAGCCAGGTTGCCGGGCATTAGCCGCAGCGAGTGGCACGTTTCGAAATGCTTTTAAGTGGAAGTTTTCTGGCCGCCCACACCGGATAGCCGGCCAAAGACGCGATCTTTCCAGGAAGGATGAACGGCGCGAATCAGCAGGCAAGTGATGTTGTCGTCGCTGCCGCCATTTTTCGCAGCTTCGATGAGATCGGCGCACGCCTGTTCGAGTGATTCCTGACTGACAGCTTCCGCCATTCTTTGGTCTTTGACGTAGCGGGACATTCCATCGCTGCAAAGCAGCAGCACGTCGTCTGCATTAAATTCATGATCGGCCAGGTCGGGTTCGACACTGTCGTCGGTGCCGAGAGCGCGAACGATCACATTCTGCATTTTGGATTCTGCTGCTTCTTCCAAAGTCATAAGTCCGCGTCGAACTTGCTCCATCACCAAAGAGTGATCGTTGGTAAGTTGCACGACCTCATGGTTGCGGATCAAATAAATCCGGCTGTCACCGACGTTGGCAATGGAAAAGAGATTGCCCTCCACTGCGACGGCTACAATCGTGGAACCCATGCCCGCGTGTTGAAGATCCCGCGCTCCCGATTCGTGAATCTCCTGATTCGCCCGCTGAATGGCGCTGGCTAGGCCTACCGCGCGCGGCGAAACGCCTTCGAAGCTGGACCCGCTGACGGGGGCAATATGCCGATCCTGTCGAAAGTGGCCGAGAACGGTATCGACCGCGATTTTGCTAGCTAATTCTCCGGCTTGTTGTCCGCCCATGCCATCGCAGACCACGAAAATTCCGTGGCGTAAGTCGTAACCGAAGTTGTCCTCGTTGTTTTTGCGCACGAGGCCGATGTCGGTGTTGCCGGCGGCTTGGATTACGAGATTCATCGTGACAGTAAGCGCTAAATCCTATCGCACCCCAAGCTTTCGGTAAACAGCCAAGGCGAGACGATGGTTGCGAAGTCGACAATGTTGGAGCAGAGGCGGGGTTGACCGATTCACTACTTCTAGCCGAGTCGACCAAAAACTTTACCTTTTTCGGCTTCCTGGCTGAGAGCCAGCCATTCATCCTGTAAGTTGCGGCTGGCGAATTCGGCGAAAGCTTTTGCGGCCTTAAGAGCGCGGGCAGCCTGTTTTTTATCTCCTGCATCCATCGCCAGCCGTGCTTGTTCGAGTGCCGCGGCGAGTTGGCGATCAGCTACGGATTTGCGGCGCGAACTGTATATTGGAACGATGCGCTTCAGGAGCGAGGATTCCTCTTTGCCGCTCGGCCCCTGCAAGCTGGCGGCATCAATTTCGGGGCGATCCAGGGCGGCGTATGCTTTTCCCACAGCCTGCAGAGCTGCTAATTCACTGTCACTCGCTTCGCGCAAACGTTTCAGGGCAGCCTGAACCTGCTCGGAATGCAAGATGGACGGCGACTGCGATTCGAGGAACTTGATGGCTTCCGGATAATGTTCCTGGTTGGCAAGAATCTCGACGGCGTGCAGCGTGGCATCAACGTCGCTCCGTAGCGACTGTATGCGGCTGCGAGCTTCCTCCAGCAGGAAGAGAAGGGAAGCCGCTCCAGGTTCTTCGGCGACCGGGGCGAGTAATTCGACCACGGCGCCGTAGGATTCCTGCGTCATTAGTTTCTGTGCCTGCTTCAGCAAATCCCGGAGGGGGTCGTCATTCAGCCGGTGGTCGGCCTCCTGACGCGCGCGGTGCATCAGTTCCGCAAGTTCCGGCGAAGAAATACCCTCCTTCTTGCAAGATTCGAGGAGGCGCAACACTTCAACGTATTTCCCGCCGCTCAGCGCTTCATGGGCACGAGTCAGATACTGAGCGAGAGATTGTTCTCGACGGTGCTGCGAGACTTGCGCAGCAATACTCGATTCAAGGGCGCGCAGGCGCTCGTTTCCCGGAGTTTGCTCCAATTCTTCCCGCACCAGCTGTAGTGCTTCCTCCGGCGATGTCTCCATTAGACGTCGGCATTGCAGTGCAAGTTGATCGACGCGGCGGCGCATCTCCACTTCACGCAGCTGGCCCTTGAGTTTGATGAGCATGGGCTCAGTCGGCATGCGTTCCAGGGCCTGCTCTACTAATTGTGCCGCGCGAGTAACCTCCTCGGGAGTGGAAGCGAGCGAAACTTCATTCTGCAGTTCGTCCAATATCCGACGCCGTTGTTCCTGCTCGCGGCCGGTCTTGGCAGCGGCCTGCAAACGGATCAGTTCGGGATTCGATGGATCGGCGCGTTCCGCTTCCGCGAGCGCTTCCATGGCAGCGGTAAAGCGGCGCGCGCTGATCTCTCTGCGGGCATTATCGAGCAATGCCGCCGCTTTTGCCTGACGAGCGTTGTCTTCAATCAGGCGCGCCAGCGCAACGTGAGCGGCACGAATCCGCGAATCATTGCTGTCGACTTCCCGTGCCTTCGCGATGCCTGCCTCGGCCCCTTCCAGATCGCCGCGGTCCCGAGCGGTCGCTGCCTGCTGCAGATAACCGTCCACGAGCTCTCTGCGTTGCTTCTTCTGGCGAATCGTTTCCAGGAGCTCAGAGAGTTCTGAATTTGCCGGATCGAGACGGCACGCTTCCTGCAGATCGAGGAAAGCTTCTTCATAGCGCTTGTCGCTGGCCGCGTCCTCGGCTTGATTCCGCAGCTGGCGGACTTGTTCGGCTCGTTGCCGCAACGTCAGATTTTGCTGCACTTCCGCAATCAATTGACGAGCGCGGATGTGTTGACTATCAACCTTCAACAAACGCAACAGAACCTCTCTGGCTGTGGCATAGTCGTCCTGTTGCACGAGGCGCTCGGCTCGCCCGATCCACTCGGCCACTTGCTCTTTCTTCAACTCGGCGGTAATCGAGACGAGTTCAGCCGCCATTTCATCGGCCGTGGAATAACGATCGTTGGGATCTTTCGCCAGCGCCCGGTCCAGAATTCCATCGAGAGCCGGCGGATAATCTCGCAGGAATTGGCCCAGCGGGGGATGTTTCTCCGCCAGGATTTTTTGCACAATGCTGTAGTCGCCGGTAAAAGGGAGATGTCCGGTCAGCACCTGAAACAGCATCACGCCAACCGAAAAAATGTCGGAGCGTCCGTCAAAGGCCGCGTCCTTCAGCCTCTCCGGCGCCATGTACTGAATCGTTCCGATCACGCTTCCCGTGCGGGTCAGACGGCCATCGGTTTTGTCCTGTCGGGCAATTCCAAAATCCAGCAACTTGGCAACGCCGTCGGGCTGCACGATGACGTTGGCAGGTTTAACGTCACGATGAATCATGTCATTGCGATGGGCATAACCCAGCGCGTAGCAGACCTGCTCGATAATGTTTAGCTTGAACCCAAGTGGCTGAGACTGGCTGGACTGGATGAGCCGGTCCAAAGGCTCGCCCGACAGATATTCCATTACGATGTAGGGAAAGCCTTCCTGTTCGCCCAGATCGTAGACGATAACAATGTTGGGATGTCGCAACGCGGCAGTCTTGGCGGCTTCGCGATAAAAGCGTTGCAGCATTTCCTGGTCGCCAGAGAAGCCTTCGGTCACGGTCTTGATTGCCACCTCGCGGTTCAGTTGGCGATCAAACGCGCGATAGACCAGACCCATGCCTCCGCGACCGAGAAGATCGATCACCTCGTACTTTCCGATGCGCTTTATATTTGGAGCGGCCACGGCATCGATCTGCCAAAAGGTGAGGGGGCCACCTTGTAAGGGGCAGGGATGACGATGGAATCGTCATCGAAAATCCGAACCAGTGTACTACTGCAGAAGGGCTGGGGACCAGCGGGAAGTTCACCCGCCCGATTGAGGGGAACTGCTGGGCCAGGTCATGTTGAACTGTTCGCGCAGGAACTTCTTGGCTTCCTCACGTTCCGGCGTCTGAGCGCTCGGAGTCGAGTTGAGGTAGAGAATATAGGCCTCCGCGGTGCCATCCGTATCCCCGTCCATGAGGCGCTTGCGGGCTTGAGCCAGAATCTTACTGGGCAGCGACTCGACCTTCTCTCTTACATCTTTAATCAGTGCAACGCGGGCCGCGATTTCGACGTCCGTAAGGAACTGCGCCTCATCGGGCGGCGCCCCTGTTTGTTTGACGTTCTTTGTGTCCTCCGGTTTCACGTTCTCCAGGATGACGAACTGTTTTTGCGCCGTGTTCTTCACCGACGGCGTCATCGCAATAGTGTCGCCATTGGAATCGACGATGCGAAATCCAACCTCCACCACGGCGCTCAAATCGATCGTCTTCCGGGTATAGCTATAAGGCTTCACAACGTCGCTCAGCGTGGTCTTGGGGATGGAGTCGAGCTTGAGGTGAGCGGCCCCGACTCTCTTCTGGATATCTTCGACCGCGAGGTTCGCCTCCGCGATTTCTTTTTTCTTACCGTGTGCCTGAGCACCTTCCAGGACCTTCTGTGCCTTCTGCAGATCGAGATTTGCGGCTTCGTAGTCGCGGTTTGCCTGATTCCACTCCTCGTTTGGGATTTCTCGTTCGGCGGCGCGATATTCGGACTCGATCGACTCTATGCCAACCTTCGTCACCGGTCGATGTTCCAGCACGTCACCGACGAGCTGAAAATTCGGCTCAACGGGCGTTGAATCGGCAGCGCGCACGATCCGCACTGGCAGGTTTGTGGTTTCCAGGCCAGTCGCAATTGCGTCGGAAAGCTGGTCAGCAAATCCTGCGCTGTCCCGCCGCGACGTCTGGTCCCGAAACATCACTTTGATCGACAGCGTAGAGCGCACGTTGTGAATGGCAGAGTTTTTCGTGCGCTCGTCGCGAATGTCGTCGCGGTTCGATTGGTATTGCTGGGCTTCATTCAGATATAGCCAGGCGAGGCCAACTCCAGATCCCAATGGCTTTTCGAGATACCGCTTCGCTTGCGCCACATAGTAATCACAGAGAGTTTGAGAAATCAGATCCAGGCGAAGCTTGAGATCCTGATCCGCAGGCTGCAGGGCAGTGGCGCGCCGCAGATAGTCATACGCCTTCAGGACTCCGATTTCGTCGGCACGCCCCTGGATCGGAGTGTGAGCATCCTTCAGCTTTTTCGCCTCGTCCGACGCGCTGGCAACATAGTTGGCCTCGAGAGCCTGCATCTGGTCCTTCACTAGCGCGCGCTGGGCATCGGGCAGGCTGGAGAGCACTTCGTAGGCTTCGATGTAACGCTTGTCCTGTTCGAAGGCTGAACTCTGTTGCAAAGCGGCGGTCGCCGCAGCCTGATTTGTAGTCGACACGTACTCGGCTTGCGCCTGTTTGAGAGCCTCCGCTGCTTCGGGCGTCCCCTTCAGGTCTGTGGCTTTCTGATATTCCTCTACGGCGTCGTGCCATTTCTGGTCGGCTGCACTGGCCTTGCCTTGGTCGAAATGATATTTGTATGCCGTATCGATGACGGAAGAGATGCGCGGCTCTTCCTCGGAAAACGAACGAAACTCAGCTACGGCCGCTACGGCGTCGTCGTAATGCTGAGAAGAAGTCATCGACTCCGCACTGTGCAATGCGGCCTCCACCCGCTTACCCTCGGCGGCAATCGAGGTCTGCAGCTTCAGTCCTTGGTCGAAGTGCGGATCGACCTCAAGCGCATGATCATCCAACTGGCGGGCATTGGCGAGGTGAACATATCCCGCAGCATGGCCGGCAAGCGCCTGTTTGTACTCTTGCAATTCGGCGCCGGCCCGATCAGCAACCTTCACCAACTCTGAGTGAACTTCCTCTTTGAGCTTGGCTGCTTCTTCGTTGGGGGAGAGTAAGTCGCTGGCCTGGTTGGCGCGCGCGTAGGCGGTTCTGAGATCGGAATATCGAGGAGAACTCGAAGAGACCGAACTCCGATACGAGGCCAAGCCGTCCTGCCCCTCCCTGACCAACAAGGCCGAAAGAGACTGCTTGGCGAGTCCGACGTGCGAAGCCTTCGGGTATCGTCCCAGGTAATCCTGCCATTGCGCCACCGAATGCGCACGGTTCGCGCGAAGAAATTCCGCGAGTTCTATGTCAGGCGCTGCGACGAATACGATCTTTACGGTCGGTTTAAAGGGAGGTACGGTGGTAGTTCCCGCCGGGGACGAATTGGCCACCTGTCCCGTGAGAACGGCACGATCCGCTAATTGCGCGGGAGTGAACGTCTCCTCTTTTTCGAATTTCAAGTTGGCGGGTACAACGCACTCGGCCGCCGAACCGCGCGTCAAAGTCATGACTCCCTGAGCGTCGCGTTCCAACGAGGTTACCGAGGAATTCAGGGCAATCTTTGCCAGCTTGCCATAGGCCGACTTGTTGATCTGGGTTACGCCTGTGCAGGAACGCACCTCGGCCTTGCCATTGATCAGGAGTTCGGTGACCTGAACGAAGGCAGCCCCGTTAGGGCCGTCAAATAATTCGATAGCAGTGAGTGGAACTTCTTTGGAATGGACATGGGGACTTGTGAACGCAACAAAGAGCAGAGCTATCCCGGCCCTCTTTGCGAACCATGACAGACACAATTGTGCGTGAAGCATTCGACGCCGCGGCATAAACTCCTCGGAGTGGCGGCCAGCGGATGAGCCCGCCGACGCAGGTGCACCGTATCATACTCGTGGTTTGTTCCATGTCAAGGCTGCGTGAGTGGCGGAGGCGGGCACAAAAGTGCTATTTTTCGATTCTGTAAATATTTGCCTGCTCCGCCGTTTTGAAGTAACCTACATCCCGACTTTGTGACGGTCGGAAGTCCTCACATGCCGCAGTACCAGCAGAAAATCGAAAGCCGGGAAGCCGAAATTGCAAACGCTGGGCGCCCCTCGTTGGTTGAGGGCCATGGAAGTGCAACCGATCTGGTAGTTCGCCTGTGGGTCCCGGGGCGACCTGACCGGAGCGCGCCGCTGACATGGAAGTCCGACACTGTTCTGGTCTATATGATTGCGGACCTTGTGGGCGCCAGCCATGGTCGCATCGCGGAGGAATCGCCCGGCATCATGGGTGCGCACTTCGACGGTTCCAGGCAAGCGCTGCTTGCCGCCAAGCGGATTCAGACCTCGATCGTGGAATTCTTAGCTTGCCGGCCTGACGAACGAGTCGGCGCCGCTATCCTGCTTTATCGGCCGCGAACCAGCGACCCCAAAGGCTTTACCCCAGAGATGGTCCACCAGGCGCTCAGGCAAGTAAAGCCAGGCCAGATATTGCTTGCCGAAAATGTGTCGGAGCATCTACGCGATCTTCCCGGCGTGGAGTTTCGCTCCGTCCCGGCGGTGAGAACGGTGATGGGGGAGTGGCAGCCTGAGTTTACCGAGGTGATATGGACCACCCCGGAGCGAGTCGCTCGGTTGCAAGTTTCTGTCGAAGATGAGACCGAACCACAAAGCGCCGACGTGCCAGCCATCGGCGCAACCGTCATCGTGCATTCGCCGTTGGGGCGCCAGGATACAACCCGCTCAGGCGTGCCGTCACAATCCGTTTCGAAGACACGCCAAATCAAGCCACAAGATCCCGCACCGGTTTTCGCAGAAGGACGTGACGAGTTTGAACCGCGACCATTCATCACGCGCACCAGAGTCATTCTTGGCATCGTCGCAGTAGTTCTGGTGGTGGCGCTGATCACCGTCATTTACCGGCCGGCGCAAGTTTCGAAGGCCCCGATTCCACTGCAAGTCGACCAGGGCGGAGTCCGGGAAGTCCCCTCCAAACAGCCTTCTTCCCAAGCCGAATCCGATATTCTGACGGCGCAGCCGGAATCGACGATCGTCAACACAGAGACATTGAAGCCACAAAAGACTTCCAAATCGCCAGTGGCTAAATCGGTCAGGATAGCGGTGAAGGAAAAAGTGCTGTCCGACAAGGCTCCCCTGGACAATCGCGTGAAAAGCCAAACTACTCCCGAGCTCGCGCCGTCCTTTTCCGACGAATCCGGTGGCGTGTCGCTGAAAGATATTCCCGTCTTGCTGAGAATGGCCCAACAGGACGCGGGAGCGGGGAACTACAACAAGGCGCGGACCGAATACCGCAAGATTCTCGGCTTGCAGCCCAACAATCAGGATGCGAAAGACGGTCTGCACAAGCTCGATATCATCCAGAAAGATCAGCAGTAAGGATCAATGGTGACGGTCGCCGTCGTGTCCAGTTCGTTCGAGCTTTCTAAAGAACCATTCCCCACAAGGAGTTGTTCATGCCGAAAGACTTCGACTTCGGTGCTGTCAAGCTGACCGCCGGCGGAGACAATTCGAACGCCCGTCCTTCTTCTGAGACTTCCTTCCGCGTCGCGATTCTTGGCGATTTCAGCGGGCGCGCCAACCGCGGTATCTCCGAGGTGAAAACGATTGCCAAGCGCCGCGCAGTGCTGGTTGATCGAGACAACTTCGACGAAGTTTTATCGCGCTCCGGCGCTGGACTTCAGTTAGCGATTGGGGACGGGTCGTTGAACCTGCGTTTTTCTGACCTTGATGACTTCCATCCCGACCGGATTTTTCTGCATCTCGAGGCATTCAGCAAACTGCGAGAGTTACGCAGCCGCTTGTCGGACCCCTCGACGTTTCAAGATGCTGCGCGTGAATTAGGGCTGCGTGCGCCCGCTTCGGTGTCGGAGCCGCAAAGGCCCGATGTTTCGTCCGCGGTTGCACCGAGCGCCGCACAGCTGGCTTCGGGCAGCCTGCTGGATGAAATGATCGAGCAGACGGAGTCGCGTGTCGCAGAGGATCGCTACCGGCACAAGCCCGATGCAGTCCGCGAGTTCGCGCAACGCGTCGCTGCGGAGCATCAGGCAAGCCTCCCGGATGCGCGCCAGCCGGAGATCCTGAGTGTGATCGATCGCGGCGTTGGCGAACTGATGAGGGCAGTTCTTCACAATCGAGACTTTCAGGAACTGGAAGCGCTCTGGCGAGCCACTTTTCTTCTGGTTCGGCAACTTGAAACTGGTTCCCAACTGAAGCTCTATTTGATCGATATCTCGAAGGAGGAACTCGCTGCCGACCTCAACACCGTTTCAAACCTGCGGGATACGGGAACCTATCGTTTGTTGGTGGAGCAGAGCGTCGAGACTCCAGGCGCAGAGCTCTGGTCGCTCATTGTCGGTGATTACGATTTTGGTTCAAGCAGCGGCGATCTAGCTATGCTGTCCCGCATTGCCGAAATCGCGCACCACGCTGGAGCGCCATTTCTAGCCGCGGCAAGCGCTCACCTGCTGGGTCGCGATTCGTTGGCTTCGAGCCCACATCCGCGTGAATGGAAGACGCCACTGGAGCTAGCCGCAGCTTGGGTCGAACTCCGACGTCAGACCGAAGCGGATTCGGTCGGTCTGGCGCTGCCGCGGTTTCTCTTGCGGTTGCCCTACGGCAAGAAAACATGGCCGCTGGAATCGTTCGATTTTGAGGAATTTCCGGAACAGCCGGTCCACGAAGATTATTTGTGGGGGAACCCTGCCTTTGCGGTCGCTTTGCTGCTCGCTCAGTCCTTCAGCGAATCGGGATGGGAAATGCGTCCCGGGATGCTAACGGAAATTGGCGGGTTGCCGCTTCATGTTTTCGGAAAGCCCGGTGAGTCGGAGTCAAAGCCTTGCGCCGAGATCCTGCTGACCGACGTCGCACTAGAACGCCTTTTGGAAGAAGGGTTGATGCCGCTCGTCTCATTCAAGGATAGCGACCGGGCGCGGGTGATGAGATTTCAATCAATCGCCGAACCGCCAAGAGCGCTTTTTGGGCGATGGGACAGGTAGCTAACCGGCCCGCAGCGGGCCGACTAAGGCGTGGCATATTACCTTTGTAACGTTTCGCGAGCCTCAAACACTATCCCCATCATGGGAGTGCGGGAGCGATTTCGGGTCTTCTTCAGGAAGCGAAGTTTTTCGTTTAAAAAAACAGGTTCTTGCTTGACTGGGTTTAGGGCGTGTGATAAATCCTTAACCCACGACCCGTACGGTCAGATGACGAGAGGTCTGGCCTCCGTTCCGATGGGGCAAATCCCGTGACCGTTACGTCCCCCAGTTGACAGCAAAATCGAAATATCAGCAGGCACTTCCTCGAACACTCGAAGAGGTAGGGAGATAATATGGCAAAACCGAGCACACAGCACAAATTGGACCGGGTGCGTCCGCCCCGTGTTCAGATTACCTATGATGTCGAGACCGGAGGCGCGATCGAGATTAAAGAACTGCCCTTCGTCGTCGGCGTACTGGGCGACTTCACGGGGCAACCCGAACAACCACTGCCCAAGCTCAAAGAGCGGCGCTTTGTCGAGGTCACGCCCGACAACTTCGATTCCGTCCTGGAAAGCATGAAGCCGCATCTTTCGTTCACTGTCGAAAATAAACTGAGCGAAGATTCCAATGCCGGCCAGATCAAAGTGGATCTGAGGTTCAAGAGCCTGGAAGACTTTGAACCCGAGCAGGTAGCTCGACAAGTGAAGCCGCTCAAGGAACTGCTCGACCTGCGTACGCGACTCAACGATCTTAAGGGCACGCTGCAGACCAACGAGAAACTCGACGAAGCGTTGCTCGACGCCGTAAGCAAGACCGATAAGCTCGACAAACTCAAGTCCGAAGTCGGGAAGGGAGAACCCAATGCCTGAGACGCAGAAAACTACTGGCGGTGCGGCGGTTGTAGAACAGGCCGCGGAGTCGAGTATTCTCGACCAGATTGTTGAACAGGGACGGTTTAGCGACCCGAGCGCGCGCGAGCGGGGAAAAGGCCTGATCAAGGAATTCGTTGCGCAGGTGTTGGAAGGGTCGATGAGCCTCGGGCGCGATGCCGACCAGATGATCACTGCCCGCGTGGCGCAAATCGACCATCTCATTTCCCTTCAACTAAACGAGGTCCTGCACAACGCCCAGTTTCAAAAACTGGAATCCACCTGGCGCGGACTCAAGTATCTGCTCGATCAGTCGGAGACCGGAACCCAACTGAAGATTCGCATTCTGAATGCATCGAAGAAGGACTTGCTGCGCGATCTGCAGCGGGCACCGGAATTCGACCAGAGCGCAATGTTCAAGAAAGTCTACGAGGAGGAGTACGGTCTCTTCGGCGGCGAACCCTTCGGCGCGCTGGTCGGCGATTACGAATTCAGCAAGCATCCTGAAGATTTGGAATTGCTGGAGAAAGTTTCTCAGGTTGCCGCCTCCGCTCACGCTCCGTTTCTTTCGGCGGCGTCGCCTGAGTTGCTCAACATGGAAAGCTTCACCAACTTGGACCAGCCGCGCGACATCGGCAAGATCTTCGACAGTACCGAGTACGCCAAGTGGAAAGGATTCCGCGAGAGCGAGGACTCAAAGTATGTCTGCTTGACGTGCCCGCGGGTTCTGATGCGCTTGCCTTACGGTCGCGACACGGCCCCGGTCGAGGGCTTCAATTTTGAAGAAGGCGTGGATGGCACGGATCATTCCAAGTACCTCTGGGGCAATTCCGCCTTCGCGCTCGCGTCCAAGATGACTCAGGCGTTCGCCACGTACGGGTGGTGCGTAGCCATTCGGGGAGTCGAGGGAGGCGGCCTGGTCGACGGACTTCCTTCCCACACTTTCCGCACCGATGAAGGGGATGTGGCGCTGAAGTGCCCGACTGAAATCGCCATCACCGACCGGCGCGAAAAAGAACTCGCTGATCAGGGGTTGGTCTCGCTGGTGCACTGTAAGGGCACCGACAAGGCTGCGTTCTTCAGCATCCAGTCGTGCAATAAACCAAAACTTTACGACAGCGATGCGGCCACGGCAAACGCGCGGATTTCGGCGCAACTGCCCTACATGATGGCCACCTGCCGGTTCGCGCATTATCTGAAAGCGATGATGCGGGACAAGATCGGCGGCTTCATGTCACGCGAGGATTGCTGGCAGTTCCTGAATCGCTGGATTTCCAAGTATGTGACCGAGGATGATACGGCCACTCAGGCGACCAAGGCCAAGTATCCCCTGCGAGAAGCTCGTATCGATGTGGAAGAAGTGAAAGGGAAGCCCGGAGTATACCGGGCTGTCGCTTTCCTTCGACCGCATTTCCAACTTGACGAACTTAACGTATCGCTTCGGCTGGTGGCGGAATTACCAGCCTCTGCTAAGAAGTAATCGCATGTGGTTTGGCGAACGTTTTAAACAAGGGTTCCAAAGAATCCTTGAAATCTGACCGTGTTAACAGGAGGAATCGCAAATGCCGAGCGACTATTATGTGAAGATAGAGGGTGTAAAAGGGGAAACGAAGGCTGAAGGAATGGCAGACCATATCGAACTGGAAAGCTTTTCCTTCGGCGCCTCGAACCCCGCCGACGTAAAGGGCGGAGGCCTCGCGGCCGGCCGGCCTTCCTTGTCCGATTTCAGCTTCACTTGCGCCTTGGACTCCGCAAGCCCTTTTATTCTGAAAAACCTTTACAACGGGATGCATATCGATAAAACCACCTTCACCGGACGCAAGACCGGCGGTAAAGGAACCCCCGAAAAGTATTTAGAGGTCACAATGACGAACTGCTTCGTGACCAACCATAGTATTGGCGGGGGGTCTCAAGGCACTCCGTCCCAGAGTGTCAGCATCGCGTACGAGCAGATCAAGTACGAGTACTTCGCGCAAAATACGAAGACGGGTGGTTTCACGAGCGCAGGCATCGCAACCTACGACACCACCAAAGTGCAGCAAACATAGTCTGTCCGTAACGAATCTGCAGGCACCTCCGCAACCGTAATTTTGGCTGGAGCGGGGTGCCTGCATGATGTACAGCAACTTCCGGGCGGAAGCGTCCCTTTCCTCTCGAACAAGTGGGAGTTGTTGGCAGAATTCATTCCAGGGTCGTGGGTGCGTCGATGAATCCACAAGAACTTTACCGAGCGGGCCGGCTGACGGATGCGATCAAGGCTTTGAGCGCTGAGTTGCGGGATAATCCTACGGACAATCGCCAGCGGACTTTTCTCTTCGAATTGCTTTGCTTTGCCGGCGAATACGAGCGCGCCGACAAGCAACTCGAAGTATTGGCGCAGGCCGGACCTTCCAGTGAGTTGGGTGTTCTGCTTTACCGCAGCGCTTTGTATGCGGAGCGCCAGCGCCACGACTTGTTCGAGCGAGGGGAACTTCCAGAAGAAAAAGATGGTGATTCCAGCCGCGCAGGGATGGTGAACGGCAATGCGTTCAGCTCTTTCTCCGACGCCGATCCCAGAACAGGAGCGCGGCTCGAGATTTTTGCCGCCGGAAACTACTTGCTGCTTCCACTCGAACATGTAGCCTCCATTCAGATCCCGGCGCCGCAACGGCTGAGAGATCTTCTGTGGACACCAGCGGCCGTGCGCACCACGCCGTCGTTCAAAGGAACCGAATTGGGAGAAGTGTTGCTTCCAGTGCTGGCTCCTTTCTCGTGGAAGCATCCGGACGAAGCCGTGCGCCTTGGACGCGTCACCGTTTGGGAAAAATCCGAAGGTTCCGACTACGAAGTTCCGTTTGGCCAAAAGATGTGGCAGGTCGACGAAGAAGAAATCCCATTTCTCGAACTGCGAGCGCTCGAGTTCAACCCAGCATCCGTAGCCGCTTGACCTAATCATGCCTTTTCCCGACGATCTCCTGAAACCTATTGAGGGCCCGAATCCCAGTGGCGTCAACCTGCGCTACGACCCGGTGTACGACAAAATAAAAGAGGCGCGCCGAGAGGAGGATCAGCCTCCGCCGGGAATGACCGAACGTGATCGCAAGTTGGCCGACAACCCACTTGTCATAAAACTCACCACCGATCTGCTCACCAAAAAAACGAAAGACCTTCAGCTAGCCGCGTGGTTTACTGAGGCATCGCTGAAGCAGAAGGGCTTTACGGGATTGAAGGACGGGTTGGGATTGTGTTGTGGCCTCGTCGAAAATTTTTGGGAAACGGTTTACCCGGAACTCGAAGATGGGGACGCACAATCGCGCGGCGCTCCGCTTGGCTTCGTGGGAACGAAGCTTGAGATCCCGCTGAAGCTGGTCCCCATCGTGGACAAGGCGGGCTATAGCTTACTGGACTATCAGCAGGCCCGCGAGACAGGCTACGAAGACCAGGCAAAGACTGACGAGGCCAAAAAGAAGCGCGCCATCCTGGTCAACGAAGGCAAGCTTACGCCGGAAGCTTTCGATAAGGCCTTTGAGGAGACACCGAAAAAGTTTTATGCGCAGGCTGAACAGGATCTTGACGGCTGCCTGCAAACGCTCGCGCAGTTGAAAAAAATCTGTGACGAGAAGTTTGGCGATGACGGTCCGTCATTTGGTCCGCTGAAGTCCTCGCTCGACTTAGCCCGCCACTCCATCCACGGCTTGCTGCAGAAAAAGCGCGAGAAGGAACCCGACCCGGTCGCACCCGTCGCAACTGCGGGAAATGCTGTCGAAGGGGAAGCGCCAGCGGAAGCCGCCGGTCCGGTGCGCACAGGCGTTCTGATTTCGGTTGAAACTTCTTCGGAGCCGCCAGACCGTGTAGATGCGATTCGTAAAATCGCCGAGGCAGCGGCCTATCTGCGACGGCGCGAACCCACCAGCCCAGCTTCGTACTTAATGCTGCGGGGGCTGCGTTGGGGAGAACTGCGAGCGGCAATTGACCTGGCCGACCCGACGCGCCTTGAAGCTCCGCCCACTGAACTTCGTCGCCATCTGAAGCGGCTATTGCTCGACAAAAAATACGAAGCGTTGCTGGAGGCTGCCGAAAATGCAATGGCGCTGCCTTGCAGCCGCGCGTGGCTTGATCTGCAGCGTTTCGTCGTGGAGGCGTGCGATGCCTTGGGCAGCGGATACGAAGCGATCGCCCGCGCGATTCGTTCAGAACTGAAAGCTCTCATTGCAGATATTCCGCAACTGCTCGACGCAACATTGATGGACGAAACTCCGGCTGCCAACGCGGAAACACGCGCGTGGCTTGTGTCTTTGACCCAGGCACCGTCGGAGCAAGCACCCGCTCCTGAAGCGCCGCTCCGAGTCTCGCCCAGTTCCAACGGGACTGGATCGAGATGGCCGGGGCAGCAAACCGATGCTTACACATTGGCGCTGCAAGCATTACGGGACGGCCAGGAGCGCAAGGCCTTCGAAATCCTGCAGCAGGATATAGCGCGCAAACGTTCTGGACGAGAGCGCTTCCGCCGGCGGATGCAACTGGTGGAGATTTGCGCTTCCGCCAACAAGGCCAACGTCGCGCAGCCGATTCTGGAGGATTTGGCCCAGGCAATCGAGAACCACAAGCTGGATGATTGGGAAGATCCTGGCGTGGTTGCTGGCGCTCTGGCGACCATCATGAAGATGAGCACCAGGATTCAGGAAGACCGAGGTGAACGGCAAAAACTATTTGAGCGCATCTGCCGGCTGGATCCGGCGCAGGCGTTGGAAAATGGGGAGTAAGTCATGCCCAAACGAGATGCCACCGGCCCCGTTACGCTCTCGGTGCTGGACCGCCTCATCGATCGCGATCCCAAGAGCCGTTCTGAAATCCCTCTATCTCGCTCCCAGTCCTTGCGTGAATTGAAGCTGGCTTTGAAGCGCGATCTGGAATGGTTGTTTAATACCAGAAAAACAATCGATCCTTCTCCTGACACCGCACGCGAGACCGTCCGCTCGGTTTATCACTACGGACTCGAGGACATATCTTCGAGATCGGTTTTTTCGAGTCGCGACCATGGCGACCTGGTGCGAGAGATGGAATCAGTCATTGCCATTTTCGAACCTCGTTTGAAACGCGCCCGGGTACGAATGGAACGGGAGGAGGGCGGTTTTCGAGCATTGAAGTTCGTGATTGAAGGATTACTCTGCATGGACCCGGCGCCTGAACCGGTTCGGTTCGACACGGTCCTGGAACTGGGCAAGGGCGAGTACGAAATCAAGGGAGCCGATCTTGCGAAATGAGCTGAGAAATTATTACGAAAGCGAGCTCACCTTTTTGCGCCAGACCGGGGCGGAGTTCGCCGATAAATATCCCAAGATCGCCTCGCGCCTGCTGTTGGAGCCCGATCGCTGCGAAGACCCGCACGTGGAGCGGATGCTGGAAGCCTTTGCCTTGCTGGCAGCGCGGGTTCACCTGCGCATCGACGACGACTTTCCCCAGATTACGGAAGCGCTACTCAATATCCTCTACCCCCACTATCTGCGCCCTGTGCCGTCGATGTCGGTGGCGCAGTTTCATACCGATGCGGAGCAAGGCAAACTCACCAGCAGCCTCCAGATTCCCAAAGGAACTGTTCTTTACTCACGTCCAGTTGAAGGAGTGCCCTGCAAGTTCCGCACTTCCTACGATGTGACGCTGTGGCCGTTCAAGGTTTCGCAGGCGCAATGGATGACGCCTGATCGCGTTCGCCCTGCATTACGCGCGTCTGAAGCTGCAGTCCTGCGCGTCGAACTCGAATGCTTCCCGGACGTTTCCTTCGACAAACTTGACCTCGAGACCCTTGGCTTTTATCTGAACGGCGAGAGCGCCGTTGTCCACGGTCTGTACGAGCTTTTGTGCAGAAATTGCGTGCGGATTTTGGTGCGCGATCCCGCCAACCCAAAAGCGCCTGTGCGCGAACTTCCCGTGCGGAATCTGCAGCCCATGGGCTTTGGGGAAGCAGAAGATGTGCTGCCCTATCCGCGGCGTTCCTTCGTGGGATACCGGCTACTGCAGGAATACTTCGCGTTTCCAGAAAAATTCTTCTTCATGAGCCTGAAAGGACTCTCGGAGCTGCAGCGGGCCGGGCTCAAGTCGAAAGCCGAGCTTTTGTTTCTAATTTCACCCTTTGAGCAGGATGGCCGCCATCAGCGCCTGGAAGTTGCGGTGAATGCGAAGACCCTGCGCCTGGGATGCACGCCCATCATTAACTTGTTCAGCCAAACCGCGGAACCGATCCTGGTCGACCAGACGCGATATCAGTATCCGATCGTGCCCGACGCACGACGCCGCCAGACCATGGAAATTTATTCGGTGGACGAGGTCGTCAGCACCGACGCGGAAACGCATGAGACGGTAACCTACCAGCCGCTCTATTCCGAGCGACACGCCGTACAAGGCAGTACCCCGGCGTACTGGTATATTAGCCGCCAAGTTTCCACGCGCAAGGGCGATGAAGGAACGGATGTTTTTCTTTCGTTGGTCGATCTCTCGGCTCGCCCCATGCAACTCGACTATGACACCGTGACGGTGCGCTGCAACTGCACTAACCGCGATCTGGTTACGCGCTTGCCGTTCGGCAGCGAGAATGGTGATTTCGAAATGACTGGAGGGGCGGCCATCAAGCGCATCATCGCGCTGCACAAGCCCACCCGCACGCTGCGGCCTCCGCTCGATGGAAAGACGCTGTGGTCGCTGATTTCGCAGCTCTCGCTGAACTATCTTTCCATAGTGAATGACGGCAGAGAAGCGCTGCAGAAGATACTCGAGCTTTACGATTTTTCCGATTCGCCGGAGACCAAGAAACAGATTGGCGGAATCACCAACGTCGCCGCGCGCCGGCATTTTACGCGTGTGCTCTCCGAACACGGCATCGGTTTTGCGCGGGGCACGCGGGTGGAGATCGAGTTCGATGAAGAGCAGTTCAGCGGGGGCGGCGCTTATCTGTTCGCCAGCGTCCTCGAGAAATTTCTCGGCCTGTACGTGTCGATGAATAGTTTTAGCCAACTGGTGGCGCGGAGCCGCCAGCGGAAGGAGCCGCTAGAAGAGTGGGCACCGAGAGCAGGACAATCAGTTCTGATCTAACCGCTACTGAAGTCGGTGAGAAGCTCCAGCGCGAGCCGTTCTCTTTTGACTTCTTCCAGGCCGTGCGTCTGCTCGAAAGACTTCTTCCGGAGCGGACATCGGTGGGCCGGTTCGCGCATCCTGAAACTGAAGTCGCGCGTTTTGGTGTTCATCCCTCGCTTGCGTTTCCCGCCAGCCAGATTCAGGCAATGGACAACCCTGAAAACGGTCCGGTGAAGATGACCGTGAATTTCATGGGAATGACCGGTCCGGAGGGCGTTCTCCCGAATCCGTACACCTCGCTCATCATCGAAAGGTTGCGCGCCGCTGACTCCTCGCCGCGAGACTTCCTGGATATTTTTCATCACCGGATCATCTCGCTGTTCTATCGCGCGTGGAGAAAATACCGCTTCGATGTGGCCTGCGAGCAGGACGAGCGCGATCGTTTTTCTCGTCATTTGCTCAGCCTGCTGGGACTAGGCAGCGATGGATTGCGCGATCGCCAGACCATCTCCGACGAGACGCTGATTTATTATTCCGGGTTGCTTGCGCAACGGCCGCGCACTGCCCAAGCCTTGCAGCAGATTCTCGCGGATTATTTTGAAGTGCCGGTGCAGATCGAACAATTCGCAGGCGCTTGGTATCGTCTTGATCCAGAGACGCAGTGCAGCCTCTCGGAGACAGGAAGCGATAGTGGCGAGCTCGGTTTCGGCGCAGTCGTAGGTGATGAGGTCTGGGACCAGCAGTCCAAGGTGCGCATCGTTTTGGGTCCCTTGGCGCTGGAACGCTATGTCGATTTCCTGCCTGACGGGCAAGCATGGGAGCCGTTGCGGGCGTGGGTAAAGTTTTTTTCCAACGATGAGTGGGATTTCGAAGTAAAGCTGATTCTTGAACGCCAGCAGGTTCCGGCTTGCACCTTGGGAGCGGACGGCGCATCTGGCCCGCAATTGGGCTGGGTGTCGTGGGTAAAATCCGCGCCCTTCCGTCGTGATCCGGACGACACCGTGCTGGCGCTTGATACAGCACAAGGGGGATGTGATGAATCTGAAGTCGCTGATCGGCAAACTTAACGATTCGACCCGTGGCGCGCTTGAGGCTGCGGCAGGCCTCTGCCTGGCGCGCACGCACTATGACATCGAGGTGGAGCACTACCTCACCAAGTTGCTCGACTCTACCGACAACGACGTGGCCGCGATTTTCAAGCACTTCGAGATCGACACGTCAAGACTGTCAGGAGAACTGGCGCGGGCCCTCGATAAGCTGAAGGCGGGCAATGCGCGGACTCCCGCGCTCAGCCCAACCCTGATGCGAATGCTGATCGAAGCCTGGACCATCGGCTCGATCGACTACAACGCGGGACAAGTGCGCACCGGCTTCACCATTCTTGCGCTGGCAACGAATGACGAACTGGTCCGGCTCATGCGTGATGTCAGCCGCGAGTTTCAGAAGATCCAAGCCGATTCGCTGCGCAAGGACTTCGCCTCGATCGTCGGCAATTCGAGCGAGGAGGCGCAAGCGGCCGTGGCCGCCGCCGCACCGGCTTCCGGCGCGGCTTCCGGCGTCGCACGAGCCGGCGGCAAAACTGCCAACCTTGACCAGTTCACTATCAACCTCACGGACAAGGCCAAGACCGGCAAGATCGATCCCGTGCTGGGCCGCGACTTTGAGATTCGGCAGGTGGTCGACATTCTCATGCGACGCCGTCAGAATAATCCGATCCTGACCGGCGAGGCCGGGGTCGGTAAAACGGCCGTAGTGGAGGGTTTTGCTCTGCGCGTAGCCAGCGGCGATGTTCCGCCGCCGTTGCGCAACGTCACGGTACGAACGCTCGATCTGGCGCTGCTGCAGGCCGGTGCGGGCATCAAAGGCGAATTTGAAAATCGGTTGAAAGGCCTGATCGAAGAAGTGAAGGCCTCGCCAATTCCCATCATCCTATTCATCGACGAAGCTCACACGATGATTGGGGCCGGCGGGCAAGCCGGCCAAGGTGATGCGGCAAACCTCTTGAAGCCAGCGTTGGCGCGCGGAGAGTTGCGAACCATCGCGGCCACGACATGGTCGGAATACAAGAAGTATTTTGAAAAAGATCCCGCTTTGGCCCGCCGCTTCCAGGTCGTGAAAGTGGAGGAGCCAATCGAGACGCAGTGCATGACCATGCTGCGTGGCATTGTCCCGTCCTTGGAGAAGCACCATAAAGTTCGCATCATGGATGAGGGATTGACCGCCGCGGTCCATCTCTCCCACCGCTATCTGGCCGGGCGCCAGTTGCCCGACAAGGCCGTCAGCGTGCTCGATACCGCTTGCGCTCGCCTGGCGCTGGGACAGAGCGCTACTCCTCCCGCCATTGAAGATAGTGTTCGCCAAATCGACGATCTCGCCGTGCAGCAACGGATTTTGGAACGTGAATCGGTGGTCGGCGCTGACCATCGAGAGAGGCTCGCAGAGATCGCCACCAAGAGCAGGGAAATCGAATCCCGCTTGGGTTTGTTGCGCACGCGTTTTGAGAAGGAACGTGACCTGGTGACGACTATCCGGGACCTGCGTTCCCAGATTGAGGGTGCGGTGGCTTCGAGTAACGGCGGCGCGGGCGTGCTCAGCAGTTCCGAAATACCCGGAGTCGCAGCAGATGCCGGTGCTACCCCTGCAGTGGCGTCTGCTCCTGCCGCGTCTTCGTCCGCTACAGCGGTCGCAGTTGAGGAGGCACCGAAAACATTGGACGTAACCGCGATGCGCGCTCAACTTGCCCAGGCCGAGGCAGATCTCGCTTCGCTTCAAGGCGAAACACCGATGATTCGCGTCGCCGTCGATGCCCAGATTGTCGGCGAAGTAATCTCCGCCTGGACGGGAATCCCGGTTGGAAAGATGATGAAGGACGAAATCTCAACCGTTCTTTCTCTTCCGACATTCCTGGGCCAGCGCGTAATCGGCCAACTCCATGCCCTCGAAATCATCAGCCAGCGAATCTCAACCTCGCGCGCCCGTCTCGACGATCCCAACAAGCCGATCGGCGTATTTATGCTGGTAGGTCCGAGCGGCGTCGGCAAAACAGAAACCGCGCTTGCGCTCGCCGATCTTCTTTATGGCGGCGAACGTAACCTGATCACCATCAATATGTCGGAGTTCCAGGAAGCCCACACCGTATCCACATTGAAGGGTTCGCCTCCGGGATACGTCGGTTATGGCGAGGGCGGTGTGCTGACGGAAGCCGTACGGCGCAGGCCGTATTCGGTTGTGCTGCTCGACGAAGTTGAGAAAGCGCATCCCGATGTGCTGGAGCTCTTCTACCAGGTGTTCGATAAAGGAACGATGGAGGATGGCGAAGGTCGCGAGATCAACTTCAAGAACACCATCATCATTCTCACCACCAACGCGGGCACCGACACGATGGCGAAACTCTGTGCCGATCCGGAGACCATGCCAACGCCGGACGGTCTGGTAAAAGCGTTGAAACCGGAACTGAACAAGATTTTCAAGCCTGCTTTTCTCGGACGAATGGTCATCATTCCATACCTGCCCATCCGCGACGAGAATATGAAGCAGATCATCAAGCTGAAACTGGGTAAGATCCAGCGCCGCATCCAGGAAAATCACAAGATCGAGCTCTTGTACGACACAGCCGTAGTCGACGAAGTGGCGCGGCGATGTACCGAAGTGGAAAGCGGCGCGCGTAACGTTGACAACATTCTGACCAACACCATGCTGCCTGAAATTTCGCGGCAATTGCTGGGACGCATGGCGGCTGATGAGCCCACGGATCGAATTCACGTCAGCATTGGCGCAGACGGGGCGTTCGTATATCAATAGGACCACCGAGGCAAACCTTGATTTTGTGCAGGTAAGGCGCAGCCTTGCGCCTTTCGTTAGGACAAAGGGAAGGAAAGCTACGTGCCAGACGAAAGCTTCAGTCAAGATCGCAGGCTCATTGCCGTGGACACCCCTTTGGGCAAGGATGTGCTTCTCCTGCAGGAGCTCACGGGGTACGAAGGAATCTCGCATCTGTTCAGCTACGAACTGGATCTTCTGGCTCATGAGCACGCCTCGATTGCTTTTAAGGACGTCGTCGGGAAAAAAGTCTCGATTAGTATTCAGCTGACCGACGGCAAGCCGCGCTACATCAATGGATACGTCAGCCGCTTTACTCAGGGGGAAACCGACGAGCGCTACTTTACGCACTACCATGCACAAGTGGTGCCCTGGCTTTGGTTCTTGACGCGGCAGGCTGACTGCCGCATTTTTCAGAATCTGGCCGTGCCCGACATCATCAGTCAGGTTTTTAATCTTTTCGACTTCAAAGACTTTCGCCTTAGCCTGAAAAGCAGTTATCCCAAACTTGAATATTGTGTGCAATATCGCGAGACATCGTTCAACTTCGTCTCCAGGCTGATGGAAGAGTTCGGCATCTTCTACTACTTCGACCATTCCACGCAGGGAAAGCACACCATGGTGCTGGCTGATCAGTCCAGCACGCTCCCAGTTTGCCCCAGTTCGCCGGTGAGTTATGACACGATCGTCAAAGGCCTCGCTGATCCCGAAGTGCTTACGAACTGGCAGGTCGGACAGGAAGTGCGTACGGGTAAGTACACCGTAACCGACTACAACTTCACGACTCCCTCAACCAGTCTGCTCGCGAATGACCCCACTGTCGTCGATCTCGCGGCCAGCCAGCCACTGGAGTTGTTCGATTATCCAGGACTACACACCACTAAAGATCAAGGCGACACCGTGGCCAAAGTGCGCATGCAGGAAGAGGAAGCGGGATACATTGTGGCCTCGGCAACAAGCAACTGTCGTGGAGTGATGTCGGGTTACTCATTTGAATTAAAGAATCACAACCGTTCCGATCAGAACTTGAACTATGTGGTTACCGAAGTCCGCCACTTTGCTTCGGCGGGACAGACCTACACGACCCCTGGGTCACACGGTGGAGAAACTTACTCGAACCATCTCACATGCATTCCGGCCTCGGTCACCTATCGCCCAGCGCGAGTCACCCCGAAACCGTTCGTGCAGGGTCCGCAACCCGCTCTGGTCGTCGGGAAGGCGGGCGAGGAAATATGGGTAGATAAATACGGGCGGGTGATCGTGCAGTTTTATTGGGACCGGCTCGGGAAGAAAAATGAAAACAGCTCCTGCTGGATCCGCACTTCGCAACCGTGGGCCGGTGGAAACTGGGGTGCGATGTGGATTCCACGTGTCGGGCAGGAAGTCCTGGTCAGCTTTTTAGAAGGCGATCCCGACCGGCCAGTGATCACGGGCCGCGTTTACAACGCCGACCAGATGCCACCGTACACACTGCCCGACTACCAGACGCGGAGCACCTTCATGTCGCGCAGTTCCAAGGGAGGCGGCGCCTCGGACTACAACGAGCTCCGTTTTGAAGATCTGAAAGGGAAAGAACAGATCTTCATCAACGCGCAAAAAGATATGGACCTGCGCGTCGAAAATGATTCGCGAGAGTTCATTGGCGCGAACCGTCATCTCATCGTGACCGCAAATCAACAGGAGACGGTGAATGCGGAAAAGCATTTGCATGTGCAAGGCAGCCATTTCGAAAAGATCGACGGCAACATGTCGTTGCAAGTAACCCAAAATCAGATGGAAAGCGTGACCGGCAACAAATCACTCTCCGTCACCGGCAACCAGAGCGAGAGCGTCACCGGCAACGTCTCATTAGCGGTGACGGGAAATCAAGACGTTACCAACATGGCTTATGCCATGAAGAGCAATACCACCATCCATCTCAATGCCGGAATGAGCGCCGTAATCGAAGCAGGAATGGAACTCACCTTGAAAGCCGGATCGAACTTTATCGATATCGGGCCAGCCGGAATTTTCATCTCGGGTACGCCGATGGTGTTCATCAACAGCGGCGGTGCTGCCGGAAGCGCTCCCGATGCGAGTCCACAATCGCCGGATTCGCCGACCGACCCGAAGGAACCGGATACCGCCGACGACGGCACCAAGGGAACGAAGTTGAAGTGAAAATTTATCAGGAGTCCATGGAAGAGACTCTTTGTCGGAGTCGCTCACGCTGAGGACCACAATGTTCCCTCAAAATTTTGGATGGGTAAGGATTTGCCTAATCTTGGGTGTCATCGCGAGCGTCTCCGTGTCCAGTCCTGGCGATCAGCGTCGAAAGACGGTTGTGAACCCGGCTCATTGCATCCCGCTCTCGGACACGCAGCAGCGGTGGCTAACTTCGGAGTGGCAACGGTATCTCGATTACACACGCATTTGTGGGATACAAAATTCGAAGCATAAAACGGTGTTACTGCTGGTATCTGTGCACGCCGATCTCTATTACAAGGCTCAGCCGGGACAATCGGTACTGCAGGTCCAGATGCCGCGACCTCTCTTATTCCTGCCTTCCGGTGCGGCCTTAGGATCTCTGCCCTACAACTTCCCGGAGGATCCTCCGGCCGAACTGCGTGTGACTTTTGCGCGATGGGTGCAAGGTTTTCCTGAGCGAATCGAACTTTATTTGACCGATCCCCGGGCCGCTGGGGATCGTTCTCTTTCCCCATTGATCTGGGATGAGAGTAAGAAGAAATTCGCTTCCAAGGAGGAACAATCCCATGACTGATTCTGCGAATGCCGTGACGAAGCTGAAGACGGCCTGCGACCTCGCTTACGAGAACAACCTGAATTCGTGCAGCAATGCTGTCTGGGATCTCATCAAGGCGCTGGTCGATCCAGTTGCGAAATACCGGCAGGCGAACGACTTTATTGATTATTGGGACGATAACTGGAAAAGTGTCACGTTGGAAGAAGGATTCAAGCTTGCAAACCAAGGCGTCGTCGTCGTGGGAGGGTTGCAGGTTCTAGGTGGAAACGGACACGTGATTGCGATATACCCTGGAACCAAAATACCGAATGGCGGGTACCAGTACTTCTACAAGAAGGGGAATAAATATCTCGTTCTGCCCACATCGGGCACATATCCGAGGGCTCTATCGACGTCGATGAGCCGTAATTGGCCAGGCACGCTAAGCAAAGGCGACAAGACGGTGTGGGATCCTTGGGCAGACAATGATAAATTCAAGCAGGTGGAGTTTTGGGCGCCGCCAGCTTCTTTCTAACGAGGACGCAGCAAAACAAGGAAGAAACCTTCGAGTTACGGCACCATCACCGTCAGTTCGCCCGGCATGACGAAGCTGATGACGCCGCCCCACATGCACATGTTCGTCGAAGTATTGTCAAGCGTAGGCATGTTACCCAACATCACTGTCGGCGCCCCCGGCACCCAGGGCGAGACCGTAGCAGGGATACACGGCATGGGGGTGAGGACGCCCATGGCGGCTGCGGTCGCGGCGGCAACCATTGGATTCGCAGGCGACATGCACATGCCGAACGGCATGATATTCACCATTGGAATGTAGTCCATGATGTTGGCGTCAGGAACTTCGTCGGTCATGACTCGGTTCGTCGGGAGAACCACCAGCGAACTCGGCGCCATGCCCATGGTGCACATCATGCTCGCTCCCATGCAAACTTGCATCGGCATATGAGAACCCCCAGCCGGTAGGCTGCACGGCATTCTAGCAAAGCAGGGATCGAATGCAAGCGCGTTAAATTCCTCGCGGACGGAAGATCTCGCTAACTCCCCAGAAGGTGCGCTATGCGCCCCGATGAGCGTCCTCCGGAAAGTCGCCGAGTCCTTCCGTATCGAAGTGATCCCGCGGATCTTGGCGCTCGACAAAGAATTCAAAGTTATCTGCGTTGCGGAGGGCGTTCTTCTGGCTCTGCATGCTTAACCTCTCCGCGCGCGCGTACCCGTACATCGTTACCTTCTTGTCGCCGCGTTTTTCAACACGCATACCTAGGAAAGCGGACTCCACGTCATCCGTCTGGCCCACGGTGAAGAAGTGCGAAACCTCATGGATCAGAGTTCCCGCACGCGTTGTGTCATCGGCATGCGCGAACTCTGGTCCAAGGTGCACTGTCATTTCGTAGCCTCCGCCCCGGCTGTCAGGGTTCACATATGCAAACTCCCGGTTGTATTCATCGAGGGCGTCTTGGTATTGCGATGCCGTTAAGCCGGCCTTTCTGGGTGGGCGATCCGGCATGAAATTCTTGACTTTCAGCGTCTTCAACTTCGCAATGGCCTTGACGATTCGTCGCCGCACCAGATCTCGAGCCTTGGTTTCATCGGTTCCGAACCAAGTGAGGAAGCTTTCCTGCGTATCCTCGTCCCACACATCGAGATCCTGCCGCCTTCTTTCGAGCAGTTCGATGGCTTTCCTCTGCGCGTCGACGATCGCCCGCTTTCCATCCGATGGGGACAATCCGGGCACTCGTGCAAGGGTCGCCGCCTTCCATAATGTCGTTCTCTTAGCATGTCCGGGCGCGGTCATTCGTATTCGTGCGTTCGTACCGCTATCGATGTCCGGATACTTACTGGAGCAAATCGGCCCCGGCGTGCTGGAAGCGGACATGAGGTAAACCTCTCCCTGAGAACTTACGATTAGGTACACATGCGCAACGCCGCGAGAGCACTCGGTGCGCCGTCCGCAGCGGCATGCCGACGTTGGCGGCCCGTCTGGCAGTTTACACCTTTTTCGACAAACCTCTGGCCCTTTCATTCACTCTCGGCCTAGTAGATTGACTGTAACTTCACCCATCGGGTATCCCCGCCGTTAACCCGGGAAAGACCTTAGTAACCTTGCTGTTAGCCGCGGCATCTTACACTATTGATGAATAGATACACAGAAGCTCAACCTCCTGAAAGGGTAGCGGTATGGCCAAAATTAAATTAACTTCGGGAATGTGGCGAATCGATCCTCAGAAGTGGTCGCGGGTGATAGATCGCTGTGGGCAGCCGGTGGCGTCCGTTGAGGCGGATGCGGATTCGAACGCGAATGCCAGCCTCATTGCCGCTGCGCCGGACATGTTCGAGTTGCTGCAGACGCTGGAGCACGATGCCTCCATTGCGGAAGACATACGCGAAGAAATTCAGTTGGTCTTGCGCCGCGCTCGCGGCGATTTTGGTTTCGCAGTTTTTTCCCGGAACGTTGCCCGCCACCTCGTGTCCAGAACACAGGATTGGCTGAAGTTTATGGAAGGGCTTTGGAAGCCCGACGCGGCGGAATAACCGGTTCATCTTTTAGTTAGCCACACCCGCCGCGAACCCGATCTCCTTGCTCCTCGCCCTGATTTGCCTTTGCTTCCTGGCTCAGGAATTGTTATTGTGGGCAGCCGTGTTGAACGCGGACTGAGACATGTTCTCAGGCTCGCATTGGCCGGTCGCGCCTCTATGAAGCAGCTAAAACCAGTTCTCTGGACCAAGGGCACGTTCCTGACTCCTCAGCACCTCCAGGTTCAGGATCGCTTCATCGAGGATGCACTCAACTTTCGGCTGCAAGCCCTCAAATTCTGTCCGTGGGGATTTCGCGAACTTGCGATCAATGCGGAATTACTGGCGGAGGGGCAGTTCGCGATTACCCGCGCCACCGGTATCTTTCCCGATGGGTTGCTGTTTGAGATTCCGGAGGCCGACCCGCCACCGCCCTCC
Source organism: uncultured Acidobacteriaceae bacterium (assembly GCA_937879855.1). Lineage (GTDB taxonomy): Bacteria > Acidobacteriota > Terriglobia > Terriglobales > Acidobacteriaceae > Sulfotelmatobacter. Next base: position 57,397 of record CALFMO010000041.1, read on the forward strand.
AAAGCTCTGGCCGAATTCTTCGAACCCGGCGCCAAGAGTCTGGACATTTACCTGGCCATCCCCGACTACCGGCAACGCGGCCTGAATGTGTCCACTGGCCAGGACGGAGGCACGCGCTATCTAGCGGAAGTGGCCGCGTTTCGTGACGAAAACACTGGGGCCAGCGAAAAGCCCATCCAGGTCGCACGAAAAAATATGCGTCTGCTAGCGGACTCGGAGAACCGCGAAGGTTCGTCCGTGCTACGCATCGCCAACGTGGAACGCAGCCCTGCCGGCGCCTTTCAGCTCAATCCGCGGTTCATTCCGCCGCTCATTGAGATCGGCGCAAGCGAGTACCTGGTGGGGTTGCTGCGCGGCTTAGTCGAGCTGCTCTCGGCCCGGAGCACACAGCTTTCGGCAGGGCGCAGGCAGAAAAATCAAAGCCTGGCAGATTTCACCGCCTCCGACATCGCGAATTTCTGGCTGCTGTATACGGTGAACTCCAACTTCCCGGTATTTTCCCATCTCTACGAAAGCAAGATGGGACACCCCGAGGAACTCTATTCGGCGATGGTTGGCCTCGCCGGATCATTAACCACATTTTCCCAGAAGATGCGACCGCGCGACCTTCCGCTCTACGTGCATGATTCGCTGGGACCGATTTTTTCCGAATTGGATGAGAAGCTGCGTTCGCTGCTCGAAACAGTGGTGCCCACCAACCTGGTTTCGCTCCCGTTGAAGCTGGTGCAAAACTCGATCTATGCCACCGCGATCGATCATGACAAGTATCTGCAGAACACGCGCATGTACCTGGCGGTGAGTGCCGAAACCAGCGAGGAGAACATCATTCAGAAAGTGCCGCAACTGGTGAAGGTTTGTTCCGCAACCCACATTGATCACCTGGTGCGCCAGGCTTTGCCAGGAATTCAGCTCCGGCACCTTACCAGTCCCCCGAGCGCGATCCCGGTAAAACTGAAGTATCAATATTTTGCACTGAATCAATCCGGACCGGCTTGGGAGGCCGTGAACCGCGCTCGCAACTTTGCTGCTTACGTTCCTGGAGACTTCGCGAATCCTGCCCTGGAATTGCTCATCCTTCTTCCGCAGGCGAATTGAAGAATTGTTGACTGCTGATATTTGGTCTCTGATATCTGATTGAACGCAGTTTCGGCGACCCTTCAGTCAACAGTCAGCAATTGCCAATCAACAATTGCACCCGGCCTCTCTTAGTGCTTCAAGGCGAAGTAAAGGACCAGCAAAACCGCAAAAAAGAAAAGCACGGTCAGGGTCAGGATAAGCGGCCAGTAAGAAACGGTCGGCTCCGGAATCGCCACTTTCGCGGCCTTCGGCACAGGCGGGGCTGCCATCTTGGGCATTGCCGGGGCCGCTGGCATCGGAGGCGCAGATATGGAGGGAACCGACGGCATCGATGGCACAGGTAAGCCAACTGCCGAATTGGGTGCAGCTTGCTTTTCAGAGAAGGCAGGCTCCGCGGGACGCCTTGCAGAAATGATTTGGGTGTACGGGCTCGGACCGCTCGGCGGCGCTGGCTGATTTGGAGGAGGTTCGATCGCTCGACGATTGAAAGCGTTGGTCGCGCCCTCCGACGCGGAACCGGTGTGTGGCACTACAGGCGGCTTCTCAATTACGGGAGTAGAAAATGGAGCAGGCGGCGGAATCGGCGGAATCGAGACAACAGGGGTTGAGGCAACGTAAGGCATGGGTTGCGGCGGAACGAAAGACTCCTTGGGCAGCGCCGGAAACGCCGGGGGCTCATCGAAAGCCGGTTGCGACGGTCCACTAGCGGGCGGTGTTCCAGCCGTGCCAGAGGTTCGCGACGCTAGATGTGGATTGCTGAAAAACCCCGTGAATCCTGTGCCCGCAGATTCGTTGCCTGCGACTCCCGCTCCGGGTAAGGGCTCTTCCCCGCGGGGCGCGTTAAACATCGCGGTAAATTCTCCAACGCTTTTTCGTGGAGGCTCGACTTGCTGCGCCGATACTGCTGGAGTTTCCGCCGACCCTTCCACGCGAAACGGCCCCTGAAAAAACTTCGTGAATTCCCCAGGGCCGGGACTGTCCTTAACCGATGGTGGATTTGCTTCGGAAGAAAACTTCTGGGGCGCGAACACGGAACTAAACGAGTCGGGGAAATTGCTGCTCGCGGCCGGTTTCCCCTGAGATGAAATAACTGGAGCCGCATTCCAATCAGGCGCGGGGCGAATCTCTGAACGGTCTGCCGCAGGCTTTGCATGCGGCGGAGCCTGCACGAGATGTTCTGCGTCCTTTACTGGTAAGCTCGGTTTGTCCGGCTTGGGGGTCGCGATAAAATCGTTGAACGCCGGGGGCGTCGCCGCAGCAGGCGCTGGCGGACGAAGCTTTCCACTGATATCGGCGGTCGGAGATTCACTCTCGGGAGTCGGCTTGGCAAGCGGCCCTGGGATCTCCTGCGTTTCCCGCGCTTGAGCCTTGTACAGCTGCACCCATTTAGTCAGCGCAGCTTCGTCCGGCATTTTCGTAACAAGATAACCATAAAGTGTCCCGCTATAGCGGCCCGTCTCCAGCACCAGTGCCGCGGGCTCTGGGGCGACATGGCGAAATGCTTCCAGCACCCAGTGCACAGTGGGTTGATTCGGTTTTTGGGCCTCGCATTCCAAAATATGCACCAGGACGCGCTCACCCCTGACTCTGTCGTTAGCGACAAATGTTTCCACTCCACCCGTGGTGAGCGATTCCAGCAACTCGTATTTTTCCCCGAATTTCATCTGCTTATTTCGATTTTCCTCAGAATGGGCCGACGAACGGTCACTCCCCAAAGCCTTTATCGGCGGCGACTTCCGCCGAATGCACTTGCCTTGAGGCAGGATTATACCGCGCCCTGTGGCCGTCACGAGCAAGAATGCAGGCGGGTATTGTGGCAGATACTCAGGAGCAAAGCGAGCCGGTCAGGCGATCTTTGGAAATCGGAGTAATCTGCCAGGCGTCAAGCGCGGTCAATTGGGCATCGCCCCCCACCTTCAGCCTTAAGGGGCTGGACGGAATTCGATAAACACGTTTGGTGAGCGAGGTGGTTCCATTGGCAAAGACTTCAAGCACCGATCCGTCGAGGAATATATGCAGCCGTACCGGCGATCCGCTGGTTTCTGAAAGTGGCGCCGAGACATTATCCACGCGAAGTTCCCGCCCGTTAGATTTGTCGGCGCAGGAGATGGTGACAAAGTTCTCCCCACTCTCTGATTGCAGGCGAATCTCGAATTCCTCGTTCTTGGGATGAAACTCGAGTTTAAGTTCCGCTGCCAGATCGTGAAGGCGAAGAGAATCGAAAAACTTTTGACGCGCCGCCGAGGAAAGATCGTAGGCGATGCTGGTGTGCGCTGCTCGCAATTGATGAACTGCAGGCGCAACTTCCATTTGCAGTTCGTTCTTCGAATTCAGCGCCAAGGTGCGCGGCAACGACATCGCTCCCGCCCATCCCGCGGCAATCAGCTCAGCGTCGGGACGAGTTTCGGTAATCCAACCCCACAGAATGCGATTGCCATTTGCGTCGAGCATTGTCTTGGCTGCGTAGTATGCGCCCCAATCAACCACTCCTTCCTTTTCGGGAGTGAAAACCTGGTTGGCGTATGTGCCCACTTTCCATCGAACTTTTCCCATCGTCGAGATCAGCAGCACATGCTTGCCTCCGAGAGGAAAAAAGTCTGGGCACTCCCACATCTCTCCGGTGTCAACAGGATTCACACTCTGATTGCTGCTCGGAGAACCGTCGATGAGCGGATGCAGGTACGTCCACTGGCGCAGATCGCGCGAACTGTAGAGAAGGATGACTCCGCCTTTCTGGAGAATGCCGGAGCCGAGGATTAGCATCCAGTGATCGCCCTCTTTCCACAGGCACGGATCGCGAAAGCCACTGACGGCGAGCCCCGCGGGCGGTGCTGCGATCACAGGTTCAGCGCGCTTTTTCCACGCGCGCAGGTCGTCGGCTTCCGCGACGGCAAGACATTGCACTTCACGCCAGGTATGAACGCCGTCGCGCAACGTGGCTTCGGATTCCGCAGCGGGCGGAGCGACGCCCGTATAGATTATCGTGGGCCTGTCATCATCAAGGACCGCACTGCCGCTAAAAACGCCGTCGCGGTCTGGCCCTCCGGGAGTGGGCGAAAGAGCAATCTGGTCGTGTTGCCAGTGGACCATGTCGGGACTGGTCGCATGCGCCCAATTCATATTGCCCCACACGGCGGCTTGCGGATTGTACTGGTGGAACATGTGATAGCGGCCATGAAAAAAGATGGGGCCATTGGGATCGTTCATCCAATTGTGCGCAGGAAGCAGGTGGTATTGGGGACGAAGAGGATCGGAGGCTAGCTTGCGACACAAAGCCACAGATTCTGGATCGACGGAGAACGGCCAGCGGCGATTCCAACCCGGAGCGAGCGCTACGGCACCGCAGAGTTGCAAAAAAGCTCGTCGCGAGACTGGCATAAAATAGAGTTTCTTCGAGTCGGAGCGCCAAACTCAGAGATCTCGTTATGTGATAACACATCAGGGTGCGGGCGCGTGTTCGATATAATGCGGAAAAGATCGACGACTAGACTTCCCTATCCATCGTGTTCCGGCACCACTCCAGTTACGCTTTCTTCGCAGTGGCGAGCCTTGCGGTTGGCTTGCTGGCGCAGACGGCGGTTCCTACCGCAAAATCCGCAGCGCGACTCGCTGTTCAGCACGGGCAAGAGGCACTGAAGAGCGGGGACATTGCTCGTGCCCGCACTGACTTTGAGAAGGCGGTTCGCCTCGCTCCCAACGATGCAGAGGCGCAATCTGCGCTAGGCTGGGTGCTTGCCCAGCAAGGGGAGGCGGACGCGGCACTGACCCATCTTCAAGCCGCGATTAAATCCAAGCCGAGCTTGGTTGAGGCGCGATTGACGCTGGCAGGAGTGCTGGCTCAGCAGGGCAGGCCAGCGGAGGCCGAGACGGAAGCGCGCAGGGCGTTGGAAATTGCGCCGGAGAACGCCGAAGCTCACCGCACGCTCGCACGGATTCTAAGCGAGCATCCAGGGGATGAGGCTCTATCGGAAATGCGGCGCGCCGTGGAACTGGCTCCGAACCGCGCTGACTTACGGGATGAACTCGGAACCATCCTGGCCCAGAGGAATCAGTTTGCCGATGCGCAAGTCGCGTTCCAGGAAGCATTGCGGTTGCGACCGAATCTCGAGCAGGCCCACGTCCATCTCGGTGTCGTCCTCTTGCAGGGAAAGGAACTGGATAGTGCGGCGGCGGAATTAGCAAAGGCAGTAGAACTATCGCCGCAAGATGGGACGGCTCATTACTATCGGGCAAAGACTCTAACCGCACAATCCAAAAATGCTGAAGCCTTGCAGGAATTTCGGAAAGCGGCCGCTCTGAAACCAGACTCGCCGGAATTGCAAATTAATTTGGGTCTCACCTGCCAGCATGCTGGGGACAATGAATGCGCAGTCGCTGCGTTCGACGCAGCCGTCAAGCTGCGGCCCCAGGACGCCGAAGCGCACAACGATCTTGGTTTGGCGCTGCTGCAGAAAGGCGACGCAATTGGCGCTATTCCCAACTTCAAAATGGCGGCGCAACAGCGCCCCAACGACCCGAGCTTTCGAGAAAACTTGGCCATTGCCTATCTGCAGCGAGCCGACTTCGACTCCGCGATCACCGAACTCGATGCGGCGCTGAAGTTGGCGCCCGAAGACGCCTCACTGCACTACAACCTTGGTTTGGCTTACAAGCTGAAGGACCAGCTCGACCAGGCAGTTCCCGAATTTCAGAACGCGATCCGCTTGCAGCCCGATTTGGCGGATGCCCACTACACCCTCGGGGTTCTGTTTTGGCAGCGAGGTGAATTCGACAAAGCCACCGCTGAACTGCAAACCGCAATTCGGAATCAACCCAACTACGCTGAGGCGTATTACACGCTGGGTACGATTTTCAAACAGCAGGCAAAGCTGGCCGAAGCCGCTGCCGCGCTGCGAGAAGCGATTCGCCTGCAACCTGATTTTGCGGGGGCGCATACCACGCTGGCCGCCGTGCTGCGCCAGCAGGGTGATGCGCAGGGCGCGGCTGAAGAAGCGAAGCTGGGAGCGACGATCGCCGCCTCAGCAAAAAATCTGCAGGCGGCGACATTTTCCACGAACTCGGGAAAAAGACTGCTCGACGCGGGCGATGTGGACGGCGCAATCACCCAGTTTAGGTCGGCTATCAACTCTGCTCCGGATTATGCGGCCGCGCACTATCAACTAGCGATGGCGTTAAGCCAGCAAGGTCACAAGGATGAGGCAAGCAAGGAATTTCAGAAGGCAGCGGAACTGGATCCGCATCTCGCGACACCCCGTTAACGGCACTCAACGTTTGAAGGCCTAGCGAAATTCAGTTGTTGCGATTCCGCACGGTTACCAAGTCCGTCACGACCGGAACTCCATGCACGATCTTCACGTGGAGCAGCGCTTCAAACGGTTTGAGTTCGCCCACCTTTGCAACGGTCAGACGCTGCAGTAATTCCTTCACCGAGTCTTCCCGACAAACATACTCGACCGCGGCCTGCGTCCCGAAAGTAGTAGCGCCCGCCAGGATCAGAATAGAACGTGAAGGATCCAAGCCCGGAAGCAGGCTGACGACCGCGTAGTCCTCTGTGGTTGGCTGATTCCCCGGTGTTCCTAGAAAGACTGCCGGTTCGCCCGGCAGGGGATGCAGGTTGACAACCGCCAAGTCCCCTTTCCGCGGTCCAGCATCGAGCCGCCGGAATACGAACTCCTGAGTTCCAGGAATATCGAGCAAGGTAAGGTTCTCCGAGGGCGACCCCACAAAAATCAAGTCGTTATTCTTGGCATCGTCGAGAGAAAAAAGTGCGCCGCGCTTCACCCGGATGGGACGATTCAGCAGCGCGAAAACATGGTCAAGTTGGTGAATGGCCAGCACCTCTCCCACGCCGGTGTAGTGATCCATGATGAACGCTCGGCTGTCGGAGGCTGGATTGAAGTAGCGCATTCCAGTCTCAGGTCTGCCGACAAAGCTGCCGTTGCTGAAGATAACCCAGGGCTGCTGTGGCCCGGTTAGGAAACGATTCCAGAAAATCTGATACGCGGCGGGAACAGACTGGCTGGCGCCGGCCTGCGGACGTATGCGCTGGGAAACCAGGATGGCAGTCGTCGCTATAGAGATGGCAAGCAAAACCGAGAAGACCGCCACCGTGATTATCCATCCACGACCGAAAGCAGTGTTAGCCCTCTTCACCGCCGGTTCAAAAGCCAGAGGGGTAATTGGTTGAGCTGCCGATGCGCCGTGACGCAAGTGGAAGGTCAGAGCATACGAGCCCTTGGGGATCTCAACCAGGATGGGGTCGTTTATGCCTTCATTCGCGTAGTATTCGGCGAGTTTTACGCGTAACCGACCGGCTTGTACCCGCACAGTGGAGTCGCTTTGGGGATCGAACCCGGCAGGTCGGCCCAAGACCTCGGTGGCAATCTGGTATTCCTTGAGCGCAATCCCAGGATGATCCAGAGAGTGCTCGGCGAGATAGCGCAGCAGTTTGCACAGAGACTCGGAGCTGTGCAGGCTATGGCTTTTAATAAGTTTATCTATTTGCTGGAAGCATTGCTCCCGTCCGAGAGCGAAACTGTGAGTGACGGCCATATCACAAGGAAGTAACAGATTAACGTATCTTACTGCAACACTGGGACTTTACACCTGTAACGGTATCAAACCTAGTGAAACTTAATCCAGCTAATTGTTTTGCATTAGGACTGCACACTCAGTGATCACTGTCACATCTGCATTTCTGGGGCACATCGCGTTGGCATGTCTCGTTGGACAAGTTTAGGAGGAAGTTCATGAAAAGATCAGTGTGGATCTCCGTGGCTGTCGTCAGTCTCCTGTGCAGTCTGTGGGTGCCGAGCGCACTCGGTCAGGCCGTGTATGGCAGCATCTTGGGTACGGTAACCGACCCCACCGGGGCCGCCGTGTCGGGAGCGAAAGTCACGGTCACAAGTCAGACTAAGAACGTCTCCACCGAGACTACGACGAATGAGAGCGGCAACTACTCGGTGACCCACCTGATCCCCGATGTTTATTCGGTCCAGATCGCCGGAACGGGCTTCAAGACCTTGCAGTTTAAGGACATTCCGGTGGCTGCCGATTCCGGAGTGAAAGTAGATGGCCAGTTTCAAGTGGGTTCGGCCAGCGAACAAGTGGAAGTGACCGCCGAGGCCCCGCAATTGAAGACAGACCGGGCGGATGTCGCATTTGAATTCAATACCAAGTACGTCGAAGATCTGCCGATTCTGAATCGCAACTTCACCAGCTTCGAACTGCTCTCGCCGGGAACGCAGAAGCTCTCCTGGGGCCACGCTGCTACGGAGAATCCACAAGGCAGTCAACAGATCTTCGTTCAAGGTCAGCACTTCAGCGGCACCGCCTACGAATTGGATGGAACTGACAACCAGGATCCGATTCTCGGCATTATCGTAGTAAACCCAAATCTGGATGCAGTGACTGAGACTAAAGTCGCTCTCCAAAATTACGACGCCGAATTCGGCAAGGCTGTGGCGGGCGTCGTGACCGCGCAAACGAAGTCGGGCAGCAACGACGTTCACGGCAGCGCATTTTGGTTCCGCCGCACGGACGCGTTCCAGGCGCGCGACCCGTTTACGCAATTTGCCAAGGACCCAATCACTCACCGTTTCATTCCGGCGTCCAAATGGCAGCAGTTCGGCGGTTCGATCGGTGGCCCGATCGTTAAGAACAAACTATTCTTTTTCGGTGACTACCAGGCTACAAGGCAGACGAACGGTATCACCAACCAGTTGTCCATCCCCACCGCACGAGTCCTGAGCACGTGTAATCCCGCAACGAACGCGACGAGTCCGACGCCTGGCTTTTGCGACTTGAGCGAGTACCTTTCGGCTGGGTTAACCGGCGGCGGACAAATTTATGACCCTAACTCCGGTACACCTGGAGTCGGCAACGGTGGCAACCGAGTCGCATTTGGACCTGCCGGGGCTTGCTCAGGCGACTGTATTCCGATCGGTAGGATTTCGTCGCAAGCGGCCGCGATTCTGGCACTGTTCCCAGCGCCCCAGACCGGAGGCGTAAGCAACAATTTCCTCGGTTCCGGATCGGGCCCGTTTAAGCAGGACAGCTTTGATACGCGCATTGACTTTTCGGCGAGCTCAAGCCTGAGTGTGTTCGGGCGTTTCAGTCTCGATTATTTCAGCCTGTCCGGGAAGGGAACCTTAGGGGCCCTTGGCGGACCGGGCTCGGGTTTGCTCGGTTTGGCCGGCAGTTCCATTACTCACAATTACAGTTTGGCCACGGGCTTCACGAAAACGCTGAGTACTACGCTGCTGACCGATTTCCGCTTCGGATGGTTTAAGTACAACCCACAAACGCAGAAACCGGATGGCGGTACGCCAATGAGCAACTTTGGCATTCCCAACGCGAATACCGGCGACCCCAAAACAGCCGGCTTGGGTGAATTCCAACTCGGTTCAGATCCATCGACGGGTAACGGTGGCGCTCCGAACAACGGAGGCGCGGAGGCCATCTCGAGCTTTGGTGATGGCTTAGGTGTCGGACGCTGCAATTGCCCCCTCACCGAACGCGAAGATCAGTTCCAGTTTGTGAATAACTGGACCAAGACGAAGGGTAACCACATCATCAAGGCTGGCGTGGACCTCCGTTACGCCAGAAATTTGCGCATACCTAGCGACAATAACCGCACTGGAGAATATAACTTCAGCCCACAGGCTACCTCCAACCAGACTTTGAAAACTCCAGGTGGTTTGGACTTGGCAACGTTCCTACTTGGCGATGTGACTTCGTTGGCGCGTTACGTTAATAACCCCGCTTTAGCGAACGTCAACAATGCCGCCGAGCGACAAAAACGCTTTTTCTTTTACGGTCAAGACACTTACCGGGCGACTACGAAACTCACCTTGAACTTGGGTTTGCGCTGGGAAATCTATTTCCCTGAGTCTGTGCTCGCTAAAGGCTATGGGGGGTTCGCCAATATTACCGATAATGGCGGCACCGGCGTGATCCGGGTAGCCGGTTACGGGCCTTACGGCCTGAACGGCAATGTCGCGAACTCCTACCATGCGTTCGCTCCCCGGATAGGAGTCGCTTATCAGGCTACGCCCAAAACCGTTCTGCGCCTGGGATACGGCCGCAGCTACGATATCGGCGTATTCGGATCCAACTTCGGGCACACGGTTACCCAGAATCTCCCCGTGCTCGTCAAGCAGAATATTGATGCCTCAGCCGTAACCAGTGGCGTTGCCACTGGGAACGACATTCCGGTGTTCACTCTTGCGCAAGGGCCCATCGCTCCAGTGTTCCCGGCGATACCCTCCAATGGTCAAATCACCTTTGCCAGCTTGCAAGGCCAGGACTCGGGCGTGCACATCCGGCCAACCAAGCAGGTTCTGCCGACGCTGGACGCGTGGAATCTGACAGTGCAGCGCCAGGTTACCAACACGATCTCGGCGGAAGTCGCCTACGTGGGAAACAAAGGCTCGCACGGATTCTCCGGTGACGGCCCGAACTATGACGTCAACCCACTGTCCATGTTTCTGTACGGCACAGGCGCCAACTCAAGTTTGCGCCGCCCACTCTGCCACCCGATATTCACAACGCCCACGACAGGAACTTGCGCTGGCATCCCGGACGATTTGGGGAATTTCTACGGCAACGACGCCAGCAGCAACTACAACGCCTTGGAGGTGAAGGTAGAGAAGCGCTTCGCCCAGGGACTGCAGTTTATTTCTCACTACACCTACTCTAAGGCCAACGCCTACAACGGCAGCTATTACGCGATCAGTCACCCCATTGCATATGGTCCCAACGACTTCGTTCGCAACCATGTGTTTATCTTCAACCCCGTTTACGACTTGCCTTTCGGCAGGGGCAAAAAGTACCTGGGCAACTCTAGCCGCGCCATGGATTATTTGGTCGGCGGTTGGGAACTAACCGACGCCACAAACTGGAGTAGCGGTCTGCCATGGACGCCTACTACGAACGAGTGCGGCGGAGAGCAAGACGTAGGCATTTGCCGGCCAAACAAGGGTTCAGGTTCCTTCCACTTGGGCGCGGGATCACTACAGCACCCGGCAGGCAGGGCACCGTATGTTCAATACTTCACCCCGTTGACGACCCTCAGTGGGCCGTATACAGATGCCGGCAAGGGGAATCTCGGCAATGCTGGTTACAATTCGCTCCGCGGGCCGGCCGGATTCTATTCCGACCTCTCGGTGATGAAGAACTTCGCCATCACAGAGCGGGTCAGGGCTCAATTCCGCATGGACGCGTTTAACGTCTTCAACCATCCTGTTTACGCATTCAGCGGAAACAACGGCGCCAACAATTGCGTTGACTGCCAAAATACCTCGGTGGGCAGCAACAACGGGAGGATCACAGACATAGAAGGCGGCAGCAGCATGCGTGCATTGCAGTTCGCGCTGCGGCTCAACTTCTAGGTTTTAGTAAGCTGAACCTGCGGGGGAGTCCTACGGGGCTCCCTCTTTTTCTGGGTCGTAGCGTAAACGTTTTCGGAGAAGCTCGGTGAACGCCCATGAAAAAGAGAGTTGTAGGCCTCGGCGAAGTTCTATGGGACCATTTGCCAGGGCGGACTTGTCTCGGCGGCGCGCCCGCTAATTTCGCCTACATCACGACTCTCATGGGCGACCATGGCATCGTGGCCAGCCGCGTCGGCGAGGATTCCCCGGGCTTAGAAGCGCTGCGGCGCATGGAGGAACTGAATCTCAACATTGATCACGTGCAGACCGACGGGCAGCGCCCCACTGGATCGGTAAGGGTTCAAGTCGATGACAACGGTTTGCCGCGATTTGAAATTGCCCATCCCGTGGCTTGGGATTTCATGGAATGGACTGAGGATTGGCAGCACTTGGCAGAAAGTGTGGACGCGGTCTGTTTTGGATCTTTGGCGCAAAGATCAGAAGAAAGCCGCTGTACTATTAGACATTTTCTCGAAGCTACGTCGCTAGGCACAGTCAAAATCTTCGACGTCAATCTCCGGCAAGCTTACTACTCTTCTGAAGTGCTCACGGAATCGATGATGCTGGCGGACATCGTCAAGCTGAACGACGAGGAACTGCCGAAGATCATGAGCCTCAACAAGGTTCCCCACAAAGATGAGTTGTCGTCGGCACAGTGGTTGCTCTGCACCCACGATCTGAAGCTGGTCTGCATCACCCGCGGCGGAAGGGGAAGTCTGCTGGTACGCGATAGGGACTCGAGCCAGCATCCCGGGTTTCGCGTCCGGGTAGCGGATACGGTGGGATCGGGAGACGCGTTTACCGCGGGTCTAGTCCACGAATATTTGCAGGGCGCGTCACTGGACCTTATGAACGAGGTGGCAAACTTGGTGGGAGCATGGGTGGCAAGCGAAGTGGGCGCCATGCCCGCCCCCAAGCGCGGTGCGCTCGAGCACTCGCTGGCTGAGATTCACTGACCGAGATTTACCGGGCTGATCGTCGATAAGCAAATTAGGCCGCTTTCGCGGTAACCCTGCCTGCCGGCTTCACGTCGGTGCCGATCAAGGGTTGCAGCCGAGGTCGGGCAAACAGCCGCTTAGTATGGTTCTCTGACGGATGCTCCACTCGAGACATTCGACCTTCAGCTAGCAGTCGCTGATGCGCTTCATCCCACGCCGGAACCGAGTCCGTCGTCACTACCCAGTGTGCGTAGGCCGCTTCATTACACCACTTCGGCAGCCGCGTCATCACTCGGGCATGAGCTCCAGAGCCGCGAAACTTCTTCATGGTCTGATCGCTCTCCCACACGCTCAGAGTCCAAAACGTCAGGCCTGTGTCCACAAGAAGTCTTCCGCCGAAGAAGCCAGCGGCGCGCTCGACCTGACGCTGGCTTTGAAAGGTTCGCCACAAGAACGCCGGCAGAAACCAGACGGATCTCACTCGCAGACGCGTGACCGATGCAAGCATACCGGTTTGATGTTCAAAAGTGACGCGCGATGCAAATCGGGAGCCCTTTTACGACGCCGCCGAAACCACCGCCGGCAGGCGGGCGGTCTGCCGCAAGGGTTCTGTCAGCGACCGCATAACCTTGTCAAATCCGGCGAAGTCGAGGGATTGAGGACCATCCGACAACGCGCGCTCCGGGCACGGATGCACCTCGATGATCAGTCCGTCGGCTCCGACGGCCACCGCTGCTCGCGAAACCGCAGCAATCAGGCTCTGCTTGCCGGTACCGTGGGAAGGATCAGCAATCACCGGCAGATGCGACAAGTCGCGGGCCAGGGCGACGGCGGCCAAGTCAATCGTATTGCGCATTTCTGTCTCGAAGGTCTTGATGCCGCGCTCACACAGGACGACATTATGGTTTCCTCCCGAGAGCAGGTACTCGGCGGCAAGCAGCCACTCTTTCACGGTCGCCGACGGTCCGCGCTTCAGCAAGATTGGCTTTTTTGTGGTCGCGAGACGCCGCAACAAAGCAAAATTCTGCATGTTGCGCGCTCCCACCTGCAGCATGTCCACATGCTCGCAAATCACGTCCACATCTTCGGTACTCATCACCTCCGTGACCACGGGAAGACCAGTCTCCTCGTGAGCTTCCCGCAGAATCTTTAGCGCCTCCAGACCCAGTCCCTGGAAGTCATAGGGCGAAGTGCGCGGCTTGTAAGCTCCGCCCCGCAACATGGACGCCCCCGCACGCTTTACCGCACGCGCCGTGTCGAGCAATTGCGTCCTCGACTCCACCGAACAGGGGCCCGCGATCACCACCACTTCGGGGCCGCCGATGGCGACGCCGTTGATCCTGACCACAGTCCGCTCCGGCTTGACTTGGCGGCTCACCAGCTTGAACGGCTGAGCAATCGGAACCACATTGTCCACTCCGGGAGCGACCTGCAGCGCCTCAATCTCGTGTCGTCGCCCGCTTCCCACCGCGGCAACGATGGTGCGCTCGGTGCCGCGCGTAACGTGAGGCTGGTATCCGGCCTCGCGGATCCGCTCGATCACATGGTTGATTTCCTGCTCGGTGGCCTTCTCTGACATGTTGACGATCATCGCAACGTCCTCCTCGGGTAAATTTTTTGACAAAACAAAAGCCGCGATCCCTGGATCGCGGCTTGCGGAAGCTTGTTTAGTTCAGGTGGCCTTCAGTGGCTCAACCTCACTCCAAGCTGCTCCGCAGCCGCCGCTCCTGGAAACCAGAAGTAAGCAGTAAACGCGAAGCCTGGAGTAAATCGTGTCATAAAAGTGTGTGTCACAAGGTGAATCAGGCGAATGTGGCGCCGAACGCTGGGACTGTCCGGCTACTGAATGGAACTGGCTGCCTGCGAAAAGACGTTATTGGAATTCGAACCGATCAGGCGAACCGTTCCTACCACCAGCACCAGAATAACGGCGAGCATTACCGCATACTCGGCGATGTCCTGCCCCGCATCTTCCGACCAAAGCCTACGCATAAGGTTCGACATTTTTCCCCTCCAGGCCACCGTCAGTTCCCCAGAGAGAGGACTGAGTTGGTACTTCGTGCAGACCATGATGCACGCGGGTTGAGCCTCTTGTCAATGCGAGTTTTGCGATTATTGGCGAGAAAGCTAACTGCTCCAAATGGCCGTTGGTAGTGAGGTTTCCCGCTACTTCAGAGACTGCAAGCTGCTGGGTAGCAATTCTTCCGCCGACTGCTGGGCGTATTGCAGGACCCGGTTTGGCAGGATGCCCAGATAAAGCGTAGCCACCATGCTCACCGCGAGCGCCACTCCCAACCCGAGCGGGATCGGAGCGACCGGGACTTCCTTACGCGCCTCCCGCATATACATCACTACGATGATGCGGAGGTAATAGTAGGCGCCCACGGCGCTGTTCACCACGCCGATGAGTGTGAGCCATATCAGGTGGGCTTTTATGGCGGCGCTGAACACGTAAAACTTGGCAAAGAAACCGGCAGTCATAGGGATGCCGATCAGTGACAGCAGGAAGATAGTGAGCATGGCTGCCAGCAGTGGAGAACTGCGGCCCAGACCTTCGTAGTCTTCCAGGCTTACGTAACGCTCGCCTGCATTGGCAAAATGGCTGACCACCGCGAAGGCACCCACATTCATGGCGGCATACGCTGCCGTGTAGAACATCGCCGCAGAAATCCCGCTCACGGAGTCGTCGGAACTCGTTACTGCGAATGCCATCAGCAGATAGCCGGCGTGAGCGATCGAAGAGTAGGCCAGCAGGCGCTTTACATTGGTCTGCACCAGCGCCCCCACGTTTCCCAAAGTCATGGAAAGAGCAGCCGCGACCCAGAGCAACCCGACTCTTCCCGGCGCGTTGATCGTGAATACGACTCGCAACAATACCGCGAACGCCGCGGCCTTCGGCGCGGTCGACATAAAACCCACGATGGGTGCCGGGGCGCCTTCGTAGACGTCGGGCGTCCAAACGTGAAACGGCGCCGCAGCCACTTTAAATCCCAGGCCGACAAACATCAGCGCCATGGCCGCGTAAACCAGCAACTCCACCGGACCGGTCTGCAGTTTCTGGCTAATCACATCGATATTGGTGGACCCGGTTGCGCCGAACATCAGCGCCACGCCATAGAGGAAAAACGCGGTGGCGAACGAGCCCAACAGAAAATACTTGAGCGAGGACTCGCTACTCGAGGCCTCGTTGCGGCGGAAACCCGCCAGGATGTAAGTGGAAATCGAGGAAATCTCCAGTGCGATGAAAATCAGAACCAGTTCCACAGCCGACGACATCAGGCACATGCCGACCGCACCGAAAAGAATGAGCGCGTAGTATTCCCCGGCGCGAATCCGCTGGACCGCCATGTACTCGAAAGAACTCAGGCTTATGACTGCTGCAATGCCGATGACCAGAACATGGAAGAACACACTGAAGCCGTCGGCCTTCACCATGTTCCAGAAGGCAAGGCCTGGATACTGCGCCATATACCAGGTGGCCAAAAGTCCGGCAACGGCGCCGCCGAGCCCGATGTAACCAAGCAATTTCTGGCTCTTCTCTTCATTTACCAGGGGATCGAGCACCATTACCACGATGCCGAAGGCCGACAGAACCAACTCCGGCAGGATGCGGATATAGTCCGCGCCCTGTGGAATCGCTTGGACTAGTTGAGCCGGAAAAAGGAAGTGCGTCATTGGCCGACCACCTTGCCAACGACTTGTGCGAACGGCTGGAGCACTGCTTGGGTTGCCGGATCAATCGCTCCCAGCCACAAAATCGGCGCCACTCCCATCACCAGTGCCGCAACCGCGCACGGCCACACCGCGGCTTTCTCTACCGCGAAAAGATCGTGCAATGAGTTGTTCACGTCGTGCGTCACTTGCCCAAAAAACACTCGCTGGTACATCCACAGCAGATAGCATGCGCTCCAGATTACGCCGGTTGCCGCGAGCACACCGTAGATAGGTTTCGCCTGGAATGCCCCGCTCAGCACCAGAAATTCACCGATAAATCCGTTCAGCAGTGGAAGGCCGACCGACGCCAGCACGATAAACAAATATGAAGCGGCGTAAATGGGCATGGGAGAAGCCAGTCCGCCGAACTCCGAGATCTCGTAGGTATGCCGCCGTTCATGGAGAATTCCTGCCAGCATGAACAGCCCGCCCGTTGAAACTCCGTGTGCCAGCATCACGAACATCGCACCATTGAGGCCCGCCTGAGTGAAGCTGAAGATTCCCAGTACCACAAATCCCAGGTGGCTCACCGAAGAGTACGCGATCAGCTTCTTCATATTGGGCTGCACCATCGCCACCAGTGCGCCGTAAATGATCCCAATCAGCGCCAGCACCATGATCCACGGTGCATTCCGTCGCGCTTGCTCCGGAAACAATCCCACGTTGAAGCGCAGCATCCCATATGTGCCCATCTTCAGCAGCACCCCGGCCAGCAGGACTGATCCGGCCGTGGGAGCTTCGACGTGCGCGTCGGGAAGCCACGTATGAAACGGAAACAACGGCACTTTGACCGCAAATGCCAGGAAGAATCCGAGGAAGAGCCATTGCGCCGCGGCTGGGAAGTTCGGTACTCCGCCGCGCGCGATTTGATCGCGAATCAATACGAAATCGAAGCTTCCAGTGTGCGCGTAGAGCCACAGAATCGCCGCCAGCATAAACACCGAGGCGATCATCGTGTACATAAAGAATTTCACCGCCGCATAAACCTTGCGCTCGTGCCCGAAGACTCCGATCAGCAGCGCCATCGGAATCAGCGTCGCTTCCCAGAAGAAATAGAAGAGGAAGAGATCGAGCGAAGTGAAAACGCCGATCAGCGCGGTTTCCATGACCAGCAGCAGAATGAAAAATTCTTTGACCCGGTCGTGGACCGAATGCCATGAAATCAGCACGCACAAAGGCGTTAGGAAGGTGGTCAGAACCACCAGCCACAACGAGATCCCATCCACGCCCATGTGGTAGTGAATGTTCGGCGTGGAGATCCACCCGCGGTCGATCTCATATTGGAATCCTGCCAGAGAGCGGTGAAAGTGCACCGGCAGGTGCAGCGAGAGAAGAAACGTGAGCAGCGTAAAGACCAGAGCGAAGATGCGGATGTCGCGATCGCGCCGCGGAAAAACCATTAACAGCAATGCTCCCAGCAGCGGAGCAAAGGTCACAAAGGTGAGAATGTAAGGGCTCCAATTATCGGTGCTCATCGCACTCCCATCCAAATCATGTACGCAATCACTAAGGCAGAGCCGGCGGCGATCCAGCCCGCATACGACCGCAGGTTCCCAGACTGCATGTGCCGAACTTCGTCGGACACCTGCCGTGCGCTATCGGCGGTATTGTTCACGCTATCGTCAATCACTTTGCGATCGACGCCCTGCCATAAAATGTTGGTCGACGCGTCCACCACCGGCTTGACGAAGAGCTTCGCGTACAACTCATCGACGTAGTACTTATTCAAAACAGCCTGGTAGAAGCCATTCAGCGCATCGGCAATCTTCTGCGGCAGTTCGGGTTTGCTGACGTAGAGGATGTACGCCAAAATCAGGCCTGCGAACGAGAAGAGAACCGAGATCCCCATCAGCAGCAACTCCGTACTCCCGGAACCTTCCGTCATACTTCTCGGGAATTCAGCGCCAAACACGGGAGCAAGAAAGTGCTCGAAGCCGTTGTGATATCCCACGAAGCCGCCGATCAGAGACAGTGCCGCAAGGATCATCAGCGGAACCAGCATGACCATTGGACTCTCATGCGGCGCGCCATGACTGTGATCTCCGTGTCCGTGAGTCGAATGCGCCTGTCCATGATCGTCAACCTGAATGCCCTTGTAGTCCCCCCAAAAAGTCATGAACAAAAGGCGGAACATATAGAAAGAGGTGATCAGCGCCGTGACCGCTCCGATCAGCCAGTAGGCCCAACTCGCCTGATACGCCTTCCAAAGAATTTCGTCCTTGCTCCAAAAGCCCGCCAGTGGCGGGATCCCAGAGATCGCCAGCGTGGCGATCAGCATGGTCGTAAACGTGATTGGGATGTAAGTCTTCAGCCCGCCCATCTTCCGCATATCCTGCTCGCCGCCTACAGCGTGGATCACCGACCCGGCAGCGAGAAACAGCAGGCCTTTGAAGAAGGCGTGCGTCATCAGGTGGAAAATTCCGGCGGAGAACGCGCCCACTCCGCAAGCCATGAACATATAGCCGAGCTGCGAAACTGTGGAGTACGCAAGCACCTTCTTGATGTCCGTTTGCGTGACGCCGATGGTCGCAGCGAAAAGCGCAGTCAGGGTCCCAATTACGGCGACCACCGTCAGGGCCATCGGCGCGCGCTCGAAAATCATGTGCGACCGCGACACCATGTAAACACCGGCCGTCACCATCGTCGCCGCGTGGATCAGCGCGGAGACTGGAGTGGGACCTTCCATCGCGTCGGGCAGCCATACGTAGAGAGGGATCTGCGCCGATTTGCCGCAAGCTCCCACCATCAGCAGAATTCCAATCGCCGTGAGTAGCCCCGCGCCGGCGGTCTCAGGAGCAAGAGGCTGTACTTGGGCAAACACCTGAGTGAAGTTCAACGAGCCGAAGTGTTGAATCAACAGGAACAGCCCGATCAGAAATCCGAAGTCGCCGATCCGGTTGACGATGAATGCCTTCTTCCCCGCCGACGCCGCCGAGTCCTTCGTGAACCAGAACCCGATCAGGAGATACGACGCCAGTCCCACGCCCTCCCAGCCGATAAACATCAGCAGGTAGTTGTTGGCCAGCACCAGCGTCAGCATAAAAAACATGAACAGGTTCAGGTAGCTGAAGAAGCGGTAGTAGCCCGGGTCGTCCCACATGTAGCCGACGGAGTAGATATGAATCAGGAATCCGACTGCGGTGACCACCAGCAACATGACCAGCGAAAGTTGATCGAGATATAAAGCGAAGTCGGCACTGAAACTGCCGGACCGGATCCAATGCGCGATGTATTCCTGGTAGGGCAGGCTTATAGAAGAGAACCGCCAAGCCACCAAGAGCGCCCACGCAAAAGCCGCGCCGGGAAATACAAGCCCAATCGTAGTGACTGCGGTTCGCGAAGACTTCTTCCCGAAGAAGCCATTAATCGCGGCTCCCGCAAGCGGCAGGATCGGGATCAGCCAGAGATTGAGATTCGGCGTCATAGTTTAAGCAGGTTCACCTGATCCACGTTCAACGTTTCGCGCGTGCGGTAGACCGCAATGATGATTGCCAGCCCCACGGCAGCTTCGGCCGCCGCCACTACCATGACAAAGAAGACGAACACCTGTCCCGCCAGTACATGCCAATGCGCGGCAAACGCCACGAAGGAAAGATTCACCCCGTTGAGCATCAACTCAATCGACATGAAAATCGTTATGATATTGCGCTTGATGAGGAATCCCGCCACCCCGCAGGCAAACAGGAATCCGCTCAGCACCAGGTAATACGAAAGCGGAACCATTCAGTCCTCCACCCTTCTGGCCGGCGCACTCGGAGGTTTGCTGGCGAGAACCACCGCTCCCATGATTGCGATCAAGATGAGCACGGAAGTGATTTCAAACGGCAGCAAGAACTCGTGGAAGAGCAACTGCCCGATGGTATTGGGATCGCCCGGAAGAGCGCCGGCGGCGACCGCTTCAGTTCCGGAATGCCGCAGTACTACCCAGCCTAGCAGGATGCCTCCCAACAGCAGTCCCGGAATGCCAAATAGAATTGCCACCCGGCTGCCCTTGGTACGCTCTTCCACTCCGGCATTCAAGAGCATGATGGTAAACACGAACAACACCATGATGGCGCCGGCATAAACAATGACCTGTACAGCGGCGACGAATTCTGCACCCAGCAGCAGGTATTCGCCCGCAAGCGCAGCCATCACCGCGATCAACGATAGCGCGCCATTGATTGGATGTCGCTGAGCCAGCAGATTCACCGCCCCCGCCACGCAGACGGCCCCGAAAGCCAGGAACAGGATTAAGTGCACATTCATGAGATCAGGTTTCGACCTTTTAGTGGCCAGTGGTCAGTGCGTAGTGATCAGTCAAGAACGTCAGGTTCAGTAAACTGACCACTGGCAACTGGGCACTGAACACTGCGTTTCACCACGCTACCGCAATCGCGGTAGCAATCAGATTCGCCAGCGCCAGCGGTAGCAGGAACTTCCAGCCAAACGCCATCAACTGGTCGTAACGGAAACGCGGCAGCGTGCCGCGCACCCAGATATACAGAAAGAGAAAGACAAACACCTTTGCCACGAACCAGAACACCGGCAAAATTTCCTGCAGGATAGTCGGGCCGAAGAGGGGCCCGTGCCATCCGCCAAAAAATAAAAGCGTCGCCAGGCAGGCCACCGTAATCATGTTCGCGTACTCCGCCATGAAGAACATGGCAAATTTCATTGCGCTGTATTCGGTGTGATAGCCCGCCACAAGCTCCGTCTCCGCTTCGGGCAAGTCAAACGGAATGCGGTTCGTCTCCGCATATGCCGCCATCAGGTAGCAAAAGAAGCCAATAACTTGTCCGTGAAAAATATTCCAACGCGGAATGAATCCCCAGAAGTGTCCGCCCTGCGCATCCACGATCGTGCGCAGGCTGAAGCTGCCCGACATGATTAGCACGCCCACCAGCGAAAGGCCCAGCGAGATCTCGTAGCTCACCATCTGAGCACTCGCCCGCAGTCCGCCGAGCAGGGAATATTTGTTGTTCGACGACCATCCCGCCAGGGCCACGCCGTATACGCCGATCGAGGTCACGCCCAGAATCAGCAAAAGTCCCGTGTTCACGTCGGTAGTGATCTGTAGCGGAATACTGTAGCCGCCAATCATCACTGCATTCCCAAACGGAATTACCGAGATCGATGTGAGCGCGAAGACGACCGCGATCAGCGGCGCCGCGATGAACAGGGGCTTGTAGACGTGCGGCGGAGTCAGGTCTTCTTTGAATAGAAATTTTATCCCGTCGGCCGCCGGCTGCAGCAAGCCAAACGGGCCGACCCGCGTGGGTCCCCAGCGATTCTGCATGTGGCCGACCACCTTGCGTTCCAGCCAGACAGTGTAGGCGACCGCGGTGAGCAGCACGCCCAGAACGATCGCCGACTTGATCACCGACGCCAGGATGAAAAGCCAGATGGGCAACGCCACGCCTTGCTTCCTCTCTTGCTCAGAAAAACGGTGCTAAGAAACTAGTCCGCGGCAACTTCCGCAGGTTTGACTTCGTGACTCTCGATGACCGACTTCAATGTGTGCGAGTATCGTCCCAGGGTGCCCGACGTGAACAGCGTGTCGTGAGCCGGCTGAATCGATTCCGCCTTGTGTGCCGCGCCCGGTCCGGTCTTGGTCATTGAGGTATGCTCGCTGTTGCCCGCCAGAAGATTCGCGCGCGAGATGTCATAACCGGGAACCAGCCGCTGAATTTCGTCGAGAATCGCCATGGGATCGAGCGGGCTCAACTTCGGCTCCAGTCCTTGCATCTCGAGCCACACCGCGTGACGGTCGGCCTCACCCGATTGCGCGCCGCGCGACTGCCCCATATCCGCTCGCGTACCGCCGCCGAATGGAACCAGCTTGCGAACCTCGAAGCCCATGGCGTCGGCGATACGAACCATCATTTCGAAATCAGATTTCGTGCCTGACACTTCGCCTGCCTTCTTCACCAGTTGCACATCGCCGCAAGTGTTGGTCATCGTGCCGCCTTTTTCGTAGGCGTTAGCCGCGGGCAGCACCACGTCGGCCATGACTGCGGTCTCTGTCAAAAACATGTCCTGCACAACGACGAAGCTGTTGGAGAACGCGAAGGGATCGATGTTCAGCCGCCCCACTGGATTCGAACCGACAACGTACAGCGCTTTCAACTTGCCGCTCTTGCCCGCCTCCACCATGCCCGCAAGGTCGAGCCCGGCAGTCTCCGGGACGCCCCACTCTCGATGGAATTCGCTGGCTCCCGGCACCGGGTGATAGCCGGGCAGCAAGTCGGGGTAAAGGCCCATATCTGCTGCCCCGCGCGAGTTTGCGTAATCAGAAAGGCAGATGAACCTGGCTCCAGGCATGGCCGATCCCCACTTCACGAGCGAAGCAATGTCGTTGCCGCGAATCTCCGAACCAAAAATAATGACGAGATTCTGTTCGCCGCGCAGTTTTTCACGCAGCGCAATCCATTGCTCGCGCGCAGCAGAACCATGTGGGGACGGGCCCATTGGCCCGTCCTGCGCGGGCGGTTGGCCCGCACGAGCGTCGCTCGCGATCGCTCCTAATGCCCCATCGTCGCCCGCCAGGAAGCTTGCTAACTTTCTCTCGGCTCCCGCTGCGATCTGCATGAAGCTCGTCGCCTGCCGGCGAAGCTTGATCGGCGCCGAGTTCACCACGTACAACCGCGCCCGGTGCAGCCGGACATTATTCCGAATCTGCCACGCCAGCAGCGGATGCTGCTCAGTGGGATCGTTGCCGATCAGCAGCATCGCCGAGGCGTTGAAAACGTCTGCCATGCTAGCAGTCAAGTCGGGCTTGCCACGCAACGACGCCGCCAGGGTAGGGAAGTCGGCGGTCCGATGATGATCGACATTGTTCGTCTTCAACACCACGCGCGCGAACTTCGACAGCAAGTACGCCTCTTCATTTGTTGTCCGCGTCGAGCCGATCACGCCGATCGCCGATCCGCCGTCCTTATCGCGAACTTGAGCAAACTTTTTTCCTACGAGCTCGAAGGCCTCTTCCCACGAACTGGGAGTCAGCTTTCCATTCTTGCGGATCAACGGCTGCGTCACCCGCTCTTTATGATTCGCGAAATCAAACGCGTACCGTCCCTTGATGCAAAGGAAGTCGCCGTTCGTGCCGCTCTTGTCGCGGTTGTCCCCGCGCACAATCTCCATCCCCGTATCCGAACGCCGAACGCCTAGGGTGGTTTTGCAGCCGTCGCCGCAATGTGTACACACCGTACCCACATGCGTCATCTCCCACGGCCGCGTCTTGTAGCGATACGCGCCCGAGGTGAGAGCGCCGACCGGGCAAATGTCGATGCACATGCCGCACTCTTCGCACTCCAAATGATCTTCCTTATTGGGAGCGATCAGCGAACTCACGCCGCGGTTTTGCACGCCCAGGGCCCACACGTCCATGCCTTCGCCGCACACCCGCACGCAGCGGTAACAAAGAATGCAGCGCGGCCGGTCGAAGAACACCACCGGGGACCATTGCTGCTCATCCTTGTGGTTCTTCGCCTCCATGAATTTCGATTCCGCGGCGCCGTAGGAGAACGTCATGTCCTGCAATTCGCACTCGCCGCCCGCGTCGCACACCGGGCAATCCAGCGGATGGTTTCCCAGCAACATCTCGATCATCGATTTGCGAGCCTGCTTGACCTCGTCACTGTTGCTGGTGACAATCATGCCCTCGCTGACCACGGTGGTGCATGCCGTCTGCAGCTTCGGCATCTTTTCGATCTTCACCAGGCACATGCGGCAAGCGCCCTGCAGTGAAAGATTCGGGTAATAGCAAAACGAGGGCACCTCGATGCCTACGCTCTTGCATGCTTCGATCAGCAGCGTCCCCGCAGGAGCCGTGACTTTCTTTCCGTCGACCGTAAGATTCACATCAGCCATAATCAAGAATTCCGTAACGCCAGCCCGTAGCGCCGGCGACCCGCCGGGTGTCGCGAGGGCGTCTCGCTCTCGCACTCAATAAGCAATCGAAACCTGCGCGCGTTCGCCCGCACTTAGGGTCAGCGAGACGCCGGCGCTACGCGAGCACCGGTTCGGCCGCATTTTCTTTCTCAAACGGGCACGGGCGACCTTCCAAATGCTCCTCGAACTCTTTTCTGAACTTTTTCACGAACGCAATGGTCGGCATCGCCGCGGCGTCGCCCAACGGACAAAACGTCCGCCCCAGCATGTTCTCCGCCAGATATTGCATGTTGTCGATGTCTTTCTTCACGCCGCCTCCCGCATGAAAGCGAATCAGCGTCTTCTTCAGCCAGTCTGTCCCCTCGCGGCACGGAATGCACCATCCGCAACTTTCATGTTGGTAAAACTTCATGGTCCGCAGCGCGAATTTCACGATGCACTGTGCATCGTCGACAACGACTACACCCCCCGAACCCAGCATCGACCCGGCCTTCTGCACGGAATCGAAGTCCATTGCCACGTCAATTTCGTCCGCCGTAAGGCACGGACACGAGGCCCCGCCCGGCACCACCGCCTTCAGTTCGCGCCCGTTGGGAATGCCGCCGCCCACGTCGTAAATCATCTTCCGCAGGTTGTAGCCCATCGGTAGTTCGTACACGCCGGGCTTGGCGATATTGCCACTCAGGCAAAACAGCCGCGTGCCACCGTTTTTCGGTGTCCCCAACTTCGCGAACCAGTCCGCACCGCCGAGAATAATGTGAGGAACATTGGCCAGCGTCTCAGCATTATTAATCACCGTCGGTCCGCCCCACAGCCCAACCACGGCAGGGAACGGTGGACGAATGCGCGGAATGCCGCGCTTGCCCTCGAGCGATTCCATCAGCGCCGACTCCTCGCCCACTTCGTAGGCGCCCGCGCCGCCGTGCCAGTAAATATCCAAGTCGCGCCCGCTCCCGAAAATATTCTTGCCGACGAATCCCTTGGCATAAGCGTCGCGAATCGCCTTCTGCATGATGATCGAAAGATATCGGTACTCGCCGCGAATATAGATGTAGCCGCTCTTCGCCCCCACCGCCAGCGCGCCAATCATGACGCCCTCGATCACCGAGTGCGGGTCATGCTCGAAAATCAGCCGGTCTTTGCAAGTTCCCGGTTCGCTCTCGTCGCCGTTGCACAAAACATATTTTGGCTTGGCCGATTGCTTGGGCACGAACGACCACTTCATCCCGGTAGAAAATCCCGCCCCGCCGCGCCCTCGCAACCCGGAATTCTTGACCTCAGCAATAATCGCGTCCGGTTCCATGGCGAGCGCCTTCTGCACGGCCTTGTAGCCGTCCAGTTCGACATAGCGGTCGATGTTAGTCGCACCAAGGCCAAAGCGCCGTGAGACGACCTTTACTTCGTCGGGATGGAAAACCAAGTCAGCCATGAAAGAAATCGTAGATTGATGATTTTTGATTGCTGATTGAAAACCGTGTGTGCCGAAAGTCTTTCAATCTGGAATCAAAAATCAACAATCAGAAATTGTTTTACTGCGTTCCCGTCTTCCTATACTCGTCCAGAATCCGGTCCATCTTCTCCGCCGTCAGGTTCTCGTGAAAATCGTAATTGACCTGCGCCGCGGGAGCCCAGCTGCAGGCCCCGATGCACTCCACTTCCTCCAACGTAAACAGGCCGTCCGGCGTGGTCTGCTTGTGTCCAATGCCCAGCTTCTTGGCGCAGTGCTGCAGGAGTTCCTCCCCCCCGCGGACCATGCAACTGATGTTGGTGCAGACCTGCACGTTGAACTTGCCACGCGGCTTGGTGGTCAGCATGGAGTAGTAGCTGATCACGTTGCGCACTTCAAGTTCCGTCAAATCAAGCCGCGACGCGATCTCTGCAATGACTTCATCCGACAGAAATCCAATCTCGTCCTGCGCATAGAGCAGCGTCGGCACCAGCGCCGAGCGCTTTGTCGGATAGTGCGGCACCATCTCCGCAAACCGCGTTTCGAATTCTTCCGAAAACTTCATTCAATTTGGTAATTGTGTAATTTGGTAATCGGGAAAGGGAACACACAGCGCGCGTCTCAATTTCCCAATTACCAAATTTCCCAATTACTCAATCCGCTTACCGGTCAATCTCTCCCAACACGATGTCGATCGACCCAATCGCCGCCACCACGTCGGCCAGCAACCGTCCTTCGCACATCTTCGGCAGTGTCTGCAAATTCGCCAGGCAAGCCGCTCGCATGTGCACGCGATATGGCTTCGCAGTCCCGTCGCTGACGACGTAGTAGCCCATCTCTCCCCGCGGTGACTCGACCGCCTGATATACCTCACCCGCCGGCACCGCAAAGCCTTCCGTAATAATCTTGAAGTGATAGATGAGCGCTTCCATCTGCGTCTTCATCTTTTCGCGGTCGGGCAGCACGATGCCCGGCGCGTCCGCCTTGATCGGACCTTCCGGCATGCCGTCCAGCGCTTGCCTCACAATCGCCGTCGATTCACGCAACTCCTGCACCCGGCACATGTATCGTGCGAACACATCACCTTCCTGCGACACCGGCACTTTGAACTGAAACTTTTCGTAGCTCGAGTACGGCATATCCCGCCGCAGATCGAAGTCGACCCCGCTGCCGCGCAGCGTCGGTCCGCTTGCGCCCAGCGCAATCGCGTCGTCCGCCGTCATCCGAGCCACGCCCTTAGTTCGCATGCCCCAAATCGGGTTCCCGGTCAGCAGATTCTCGTACTCGTCCACCTTCGACGGAAAATAGCCGGCGAACTCTCGCACCCGGTCGAAGAATCCCAACGGCGGCTCCAGCGCGATTCCGCCGACGCGGAAGTATGACGTCATCATCCGCTGCCCGCTGGCCATCTCAAAAATCTTCAAAATTTCTTCACGCTCGCGGAAGCAATATAAGAAGACCGTGAGCGCGCCAATATCCATGGCGTGTGTGCCCAGCCATACCAGGTGCGAATTGATGCGCGTTAATTCATTCAGCAGCACCCGCAGCCACTGCGCCTTGGGCGGAATTTCCAGCCCCAGCAACTTCTCCACCGCGAGCACGTAGCATAGATTGTTGGTCATGGGGCACAGGTAATCGATGCGGTCGGTCAGCGGCACCACCTGCTGGTAGAACTTGGCTTCGCAAGTTTTCTCGATCCCGGTGTGCAGATAGCCGATGTCGGGCATCATGCGCACCACGGTTTCGCCATCAATCTCCAGCAGCACGCGCAGCACTCCGTGGGTCGACGGATGTTGCGGACCCATGTTCAGGATCATGGTGCGATCCTGCCCGGGTTCCAGCACCGGAGTGGGAGTCAGATGGGCCACTAGCGGTAGCCCTCCACCGGATAATCTTTGCGCAGCGGGTGGCCTTCCCAATCCTCGGGCATCAGAATGCGCCGTAGATAAGGATGCCCGGTGAAGCGAATTCCAAACAGATCGAAAACTTCGCGCTCAAAGTAATTTGCGCCCGGCCACACCGGCGTGACCGACTCAACCACCGGGCTAGAGCTGTTCAAGCGAACCTTAAGCCGAACTCGTTCTTTGGCTGGAATCGAAAGCAGATGATAGATGACTTCAAACCTGGGTTCCGACGGATACCAGTCCACACACGTCACATCGGAAAGAAAATTGAAGGGACACGCCGAGTCTTCTTTCAGTACGACGCAGGCCTCGCGAATGTGGTCGCGTTCCACATAAATCGTCATCTCGTCGCGATCGAACTTCGCGCCGGTAACGGCCTCGGCGTTCCAGCCGAGCAGGCGGGCGACGGCGGGATGATTCTTCAATTCCTGCAGATCGGTAATCGCCGGAACCAGCGCCATCAGAAGTTCCCCCGTCGCGGAGAGGTCTCGCCCCAGTCCAAAACGCCTTTCTTCCAGACGTAAAAGAATCCGACGAGGAAAATCCCGATGTATACCAGCATTTCCCACAACCCAAAGCGCTTCAGATCGCGCAAAATGATGGCCCAGGGGTAGATAAAAACGGCTTCAACATCGAACAGAATGAACAACATGGCGACCAGATAGAACTTTACCGAGAAGCGCTGCCGGGAGTCGCCCACCGGGGTCATGCCGCATTCGTAAGGCGAGAGTTTGGCGCGGGTGGGTTTACGCTGCCCGATCAGCCACGAAAGCAGCACAATCGCAGTCGCAATCCCGCCTGCCATAAGAATATGGATCAAAAACGGAAGGTAGCGTGCGAAGTAATTGTCGGGCATAGGAGGAGGTATATATAATTCGCGCCAAGCTTCACTTAAACGTTCTAGATTATGGGCTTACACTCAACAGTGTCAAGCGAACGAGAGGAGATTTTGCGATTGTGTGATCTGGTGATTGAGTGATTGAAAGTTAATCTGGAAATTGCAGGAAGAGCAGGTTTTCAATCGCGAAATCACTCA
The DNA here is from genome assembly GCA_937879855.1 of uncultured Acidobacteriaceae bacterium. GTDB lineage: Bacteria > Acidobacteriota > Terriglobia > Terriglobales > Acidobacteriaceae > Sulfotelmatobacter. The sequence goes on from CALFMO010000041.1 coordinate 85,815, forward strand.
ATCACTCAATGATTCAATCCCCATGATTTTCGGCTTCAATACCGACGTAAAACACGGCGACACTATCTACCACGTGCAGAGTGAGGCGCGCGAAGGCGAACTACTGCTCCAATCCCAGGTCTTCGTGCGCGGACGCTGCATCGGCAAGAAAGCCACCTCTTACGCCGCCAAGGCTGCGGAGGCGACATTCAGCGACGCCCAGAAAGAGCAGCAACTGCGCGAGCAGCACCGGCTCGTGCTCGACGCCATCCGCGAAGGCAAACTCGAAAACGTTCTGGATCATCCTGAACCCGAAGCGCTCGCCACGGTAAAAGAGCTGGACGTGGAGTGGCTCAATTCCGATTCGGTTCACGCCAATCGCAACCTGACCATGCAGTTGCGCGTTACCGAGGGAGGCACGGCCGCGCCTGGAGCTCGCCTCACGTTCCGCTTTGCCCGTCCCGGCGCGGCGCCGACCTATAACCAAGTTGCGGCCGATTCCGGCGGCGCAGCCGAGATTAACATTGAAATCGAGGAATCAGCCCTGCCCGATTCCTCGCTCCTTGTCCAAGCGAACTACCAGGGCCGCACCGCCACGAGGAAATTCGCGCTACGCAAAGCGGAATAACTCGTTTCCACCGGAATTTGATTCCCAGCCGCGAAGCGGCGTTAGAATGCAGCCCACGCCGCAAGGCGTGGGTAAGAAACCAGAAATCATCTCAGCCCCGAAAGGGGCGCAAGAAACCTGCGATGCAGGCTCCGCTATCCACGAAGGTCTTGGCCCAAATGAAACTCCACATCAACGGCGAAGAGCGCGACTTTACCAGCGTTCCCGCCCCTTTCACGCTCGCCGCGCTCCTAGAACTCCTCGGCATGAAGGCCGACCGCGTCGCCGTGGAACTGAATCGCGACATCGTCCCGCGGGATTGCTGGCTCGAAACACCGCTCAACGATGGCGACCGCCTCGAAGTCGTCCACTTCGTCGGAGGCGGCTCTGTTGGCATCTTTCCCGAATCGTTTAACAAATAAGATATTGCTTAGGCTGACCGCATGTTGCAGACACCGGAGCTTGAACAAGCGATTGAAGGTCTCTACAGCACCTTTAGTCGCTATGAACTGCGCCCGAATACTGACCCTTGCCCCTGTTGCCACGGTCCGGAAGATGAGAGATCTCTCCATGTCAAACCGCTCGCCAAACTGAGTCAGAAGGACCTGAGCAAGTACGCCACGGATGCCCTGTACACTTGGGGCATGCAGGCCGATTTCAAGCACTTCTTGCCGCGGCTTTTTGAGTTGGCAGCAGAATCGTCAACCTTCGAAGTGGATTGTATCGATCTAGCGAGCTTGTTCACCAAGCTTGCCTATGAATCGTCTGACTCTTCTTCCTGGCGTTCGTGGCCCGTGGACGAGCAAGCCTCAATCTCAGGCTATTTTCATGCCGTGTGGGATGCGGCGCTGAATTCAAATTCCGAAGACCTGCCTATCGATGAGATTCATGGATGGATTCAGGCCATATCCCAAGCCGAGAACGATCTAAAACCATACCTTGACCGTTGGATGGCCGCGACATCCGTGAATGCGCACCGAAATTTGGCTCGACTCATTGTGAACGAAGGCCTGCCGAACGCCCCGAAACCCGGAGCCGGGTACTGGGAGGGCCATAGGGAGCAGTGGGAACAACTCGTCGACTGGCTGCGGCGGCCAGAAGTGAAGCAGAAACTTCTGGAAGCTGTACAACGTTGGGAACCGTTAGCAGGCGAGTTAGAGGCGGCCGTTGCTCTGCTTCCGTGAATGCGTGCCTGCTATCCGGTAGCTATCCTGATCTCAGGCAGGAACTCTCCTAGTCACCCCTTTTCCACCGATTCTCTGCTTGACCTTCCCCGGCCCGCGCCTAAAATGTTTGAAACATTTTGCTTGGGGATTGTTTCAAACATGATTGAACCGAAACGTTAGAAAACTATGCAGGACCGTTTCACATCGCAACAGGTAATTGCCCTCACCGGCATCACGCCTCGCCAGCTCCAGTGGTGGGACGAGCGCGGCGTCGTGAAGCCAGAGCGGGAAGGGCATCGCCGCCTGTACTCCATGAATCACCTGACCGAAGTTGCGGTGATCTGCGAATTGCGGCGCAAAGGTTTTTCCCTGCAAGGGGTACGAAAGGTCATGCGGTTTCTGGACCGCGAAATTGGCAAGGGCCTGGCCGAGATTGTGAGCAGCACTTCTGACTATCACCTGCTGACCGACGGAAAGCATCTTTATCTCGAGACATCCGCGCGGCAGATTGTCGACATCTTAAAGAATTCGGCCCAGCCCATTCTGGCGGTTTGCCTTAGCGACGCTGTACGGCAGGTGCGGGCCGGGGTCGTCTCCGGAAAGGCGAATACTTCGGTAACTTCGCCGGATTACCGCCGGCGTGCTAAAAAAGTTTCGTAGGGCAAGTGTTGAAGTACAGCATGAACCGAGCACTAAGGACACAAGGAGGAACACATGGTCGCTGAACTGGATCTTCTCAGTGAGTGGATTCCGGAACAGATGCAGCCGGGTACCGTCTTCGTGCTGGAAAATGCCGGTGAAGTTGGCGAGAAGGAAGATCCCTACTGGGCCGTGCTGTCCTGCCCATCCTGCGGCATGCTGGGCCTGATCACGCGCAAACAGATCAATGGCCTGCTGCCTGTGATTTGCGGCTCGGAAAACTGCTCAGCGCAATTCTTCATCCGCGACAGCGAAGTCGTAGTGCGCAAACCTTTCTAGATTCGGGCCGCGTCCCAGCGGCCCTCAGTTTTTTCCTGTCTTTACTTCTTTCAACTCCACCGGAACCTGCTCCACAATCTCAATGCCGAAGCCTTCGAGCGCCGCCACTTTCTTGGGACGATTTGTGAGCAGGCGTATCCGCCGCAGATCAAGGTCGGAGAGGATTTGCGCGCCGATGCCGATCTCGCGCTGAATCTGCCTTTCGCTGTCATACAAAGATGTAAGCCGCTGCCCGCGATGAAACCCAAGCGCGGTGCGATCGCCGATCTTCTCCACCGAAAACCCTTGCGACGTCTGGTGCAGATAGATCAGCGCGCCGCGGCCTTCCTGAGAAATGCTGCGCAGAGCGCCTTCCAGCGTGGCGTGGCACTCGCAGCCGGTCGCTCCGAACACGTCGCCCATCAGGCAATGCGCGTGCATGCGGACCAGCACCGGCGCTTCGCTGTGCTCAATGTCGCCGCGAACCAGGGCTACGTGTGACTCGCCGCCATCGACCTCGCTCTCATACGCGATCATGCGAAACTCGCCGAAGCGCGTGTCGACCAGCGCCTCGCCCACGCGATGCACGTAGCGCTCGTGCGCCATGCGGTAGCGGATGAGTTCGGCCACGGTCAGCATCTTCATCTTGTGCTCGCGGCAGAATTCGGTCAGATCGGGCACGCGCGCCATGCTGCCGTCGTCTTTCATGATCTCGCAGATGATTCCCGCCGGAACCATGCCCGCGAGCCGCGCCAGGTCCACCGAAGCCTCGGTTTGGCCGGCGCGTACCAGCACTCCGCCTTTGCGGGCGCGAAGAGGGAAGACGTGTCCGGGACGCGCCAAATCTGCCGGCCTTGTTGCCGGATCGATGGCAACCTGAATGGTGCGCGCCCGGTCGTAAGCCGAGATGCCAGTCGTCACGCCGGTGCGCGCGTCAATCGCTTCGCAAAATGCTGTGCCGAACTGCGAAGTATTCACCGAAGTCATAGGACCGATGTGGAGGTGCTCGAGCCGCTCCTCGGTCATGGCCAGGCACACCAGTCCGCGTCCGTACTTGGCCATGAAGTTGATGGCTTCGGGCGTGACTTTTTCGGCGGCGAGCGTGAGATCACCCTCGTTTTCGCGGTCTTCGTCGTCGACCACCACGATCATCCGCCCAGCGCGGATTTCCTCAATCGCATCGGGAACGTCGGTGAACGGCGCCTGGGGACTCATATGGTCGAGATTCTAGCACCGCACGCAAGACGGAGGCAGTAATGGGTTTGTAAAAAAATAGAGCAGCCAGGATTGCAGATTGTTGATTTCAGATTGAAGATTGTAAAACGGAACCGCGCCGCCATCAGCAATCAACAATCTAAAATCTGCCATCTGCGTTCAGGCCCGCCTTCGGCGTCTTGCGATTTTGGACAGAGCGCGCGTGTAGGCATCGATAGTTCCCGGGACGGCCTGGTTATAGATGAATTGGCCCTCTCGTTGGCACTTGATGAGGCCGGCCTCGTTGAGAACCTTGAGGTGGTGGGAGACCGTTGCGGGGGTGACGCCGCGCATGGAGACGATATCGCCGCAGCTTATGCGGTCGGATGCTGAGATGGCCTCGAAGATCCTGAGCCGGGTCTCGTCGGCCAGGGCTTTCGATATTTTCTCAACCTCAGAATGGTCCATGATTGACCTTGAGTGTACCGGAGTCATCGGCTCCGCTGCCATACAGCAAACCAGCTACCTTCACAAAACCTGCATCCGAATACTTCGATGGTCATCTAAATGTCTAAGTCCGACTGAGGACGCAAGCGGCGCCGGGTGGCGACAAATTGAGTCCGGTCAGACAATTCCGCAACAAGAAGGAGCATGTCATGAAGAGGCTTGAAGGAAAGGTAGCAGTCATCACTGGCGGAAACAGCGGCATCGGATTGGCGACGGCTAAGCGCTTGCAGGAAGAAGGTGCGAAGGTTGCGATCCTGGGGCGAAGCAGAAAAACGCTGGATGAAGCCGTAAAGACCATCGGAAACGGGGTTGTGGCTGTGCAAGGTGACGTGGCCAAACTCGCCGACGTCGACCAGCTGTACGCGGAAGTTTCCCAGAAGCTTGGCAAAATCGATGTCTTATTCGTGAACGCGGGAGTGGCGAAGTTCGCGCCGCTGGCCGAGACTTCGGAAAGCACCTACGACGAGAATTTTGACACTAACATTAAAGGCGCGTACTTCACCATTCAGAAAGCGCTGCCGCTGCTGAATGACGGTGCATCGATCATTCTGAATACCAGCGTTGCGGGCCAGACCGGAACTGCCGGTACCAGCGCATATGCGGCAACCAAAGCGGCGCTGCGTTCTTTGGCGCGGACCGCGGCCGCGGAACTGGCGGGGCGCGGCATTCGAGTCAACACGGTCGCGCCGGGACCCATCGTCACGCCGATCTTCGGGAGGACCGGGCTGCCCAAAGAAGCGGTCGACGAATTCGCCAAGCAGATTATTGAGCAGGTTCCGCTGAAGCGTTTCGGCCAGCCGGAAGAGGTGGCTGGAGCCGTAGCGTTTCTGGCCTCGCAGGATGCGTCCTACATCACGGGTGTGGAAATCAACGTCGACGGCGGGCTTGGACAGATCTGAACGGTCACGTAGGGTTGGCCAGGCGGCGGTGGCACACCCAACGCCGGAAGCGATCACGGAATTCCAAAAAGAATTGTCCATCGACCCGGCGAATGCGGCCGCATACTACGGAATTGGGCGCGCATTCGCTAGCGTCGAGGGCAAGAACAGCGCTGTAATCGATTTGTAAAAAACAAAGGCCGGATGGTGGTTGCCGCGTTGATTGCGCCGACGGATTCGATTTTTCAATCTTCAAACGGGAATGTCCGAGAATCTGATCAGTGGTAATTTCTAACTGACCACTGGCCACTGGCCACCGTTTTTCTACGTGGGGACCTTCAGGATTAAATAACCCCCGATCAGGACGAAAATCAGGTCCGGGGACCAGGCGGCTAGAGCAGGGGGAAGTTGGCTCAGGTCGCCCATTGCTTCGAAGAGGCGCGACACGACCGTGTAGAAGACTGCGATTCCCACGGCGACAGCGACTCCGGTGATCGCTCCTTTTTTTCCGGTAGAAAGCGAAAAGGGGATGGCGAGCACGGCCATGATCAGCGTGATCAGCGGATACGAGAGCTTCTTATTCAATTGCACTCGCAACCGGACCACGTCGAATCCGCTTTGCTGCAGGTCGCGGATGTAGCGGCGGAGCTCTTCGTAGTTCATCTCGGTGTACTGCTTCACTTCTTTCTTGAAATATGACGGAGTCTCCGGGAGGCTGGGGAAGGTGGAGACGTCGAAGGGGCGGTAGTTGACGATCGCGGAGACGTTGAGCGAACGTTCCCATCCTTGTTCGTAGACCCAGCGATTCAGATTTTCTGCCCAGTGGGCCCGGTCGGCGTGAATGCGGCGCGTGATCGAGAAACTGGCGGGATCCAGCTGAAAAACACTGACGTTGCCGAATTGGTCGCGATCAGGATCGAAGAACTGGTAGTAGTAAATGTCGTTCGTCTGACCGAAAATCCATTTGCGATCGGGGCGTAGATAGGTCTGCGGAGGCTTGCCCTTGATCTGGTTGTGCAGTGCTTCCTGGCGCTGGTTGGTGCTGGGCAGGTAGAACTGGTCGGCTAAAAACAGTCCAGCAGCCAATACTGCGGAAGCCACGACCACGGGCGTAACGATGCGGTAGATGCTGGTTCCAGTGGCCTTGATCGCGGTAATTTCATTAGAGCGTTGCATCAGGCCAAAGGTAACCAGCACCGCCAGCAGCATGACCAAAGGCGCAACGTTGTACAGCAGATAGGGGGCGACGTTGAGCAGGTACTCCGCAACTACAGTGGCCGGAACCTGGTTGCGGAGAATGTCTCCCAGCAGTTCGAACAGGGTGAAGACGGTGACCAGCACGAGGAAAGTGGAAAGAATCAGTCCGAGGTAGACGAAGAAGTCGGTCAACACGTAGTCGTCGAGCAACGTTGGAAAGCTGGCGCTGAAGACGCGGCGGCGTGTGGAGGCGCGCTCGAAGGCGTTTTCGCGGCGGGCGCGCGCGGGTAGAAGAGCTCCAGAGGGATCCCGCTTCCATGCGGCGCGGAAAGACGCCAGTTCGAAAGGACGCTTCTCCGCTCGCGCTAACAGAAAAATCGCGAGAACGAGAAACACGATGTCGGCCAGCCACGCTCCGAACCACGGGGTTACTTTTCCTTGCCGGGCGAGCGAAACGCCGATTAGTGAGACTACGTAGTATGTAAATACCAACAAGATGGTCAGCACGAACCCACCGGACTTGCCACTCTTCTTCGAAGACAGGCCCAGGGGGATTCCCACCAGCGCCAGTACGAGGCAGGCGGTGGGCAGCGCGAAGCGCTTGTGAAATGCAATGAGGTACCAGCGGGCTAAAACGGGATCCACGCGGCCGGACTTCTGCCATAGCGCCCACGTGTTCATTAAGTCAGCGGGGAGCGATTCGTCAGGCTTGTTTTCGGTGGAAGGCAGGTCGAGCGGGATATCAGTCTGCTGGAAGGTGGAAATCTGATAGTGGTTGGCATCTTTCGGGTCGGTCTCGTGCTCGGAACCGTCAATCAGGTGCAGGTGAAGGCGGTCCTGGCCTTCGCTGATTACGATACCTTCCCGCGCGAGCGTGATCTTCGGGTTGGCGGCGTCGCTCAGGTTCGCCATGAAGACGCCTTTCCATACCGCCGCGCCCTGGGCGCTTTTTACGTCTTGCACGTAGAGGACGAGTTTGGGAAATCCTTCGTAGAAGACTCGGGGCTGAATCTCGAAGGAGACTTGCGATCCTTTGAGGCGATCTTCCAGATGCGCGAGAGCGGCCTGAGCACGCGGGGCGATGTACAGCCCGTTGAAGAGCGCCATGATCCAGGCGGCGATGACAAAGACCGAGAGTGCGCGGAGGAAGGTCCAAATGCCCATGCCGCTGGCGCGCATGGCCGTGATTTCGCTGTCAGCGGCAAGACGGCTGAGGCCGATCAGGATTCCAAGCAGCACGCTCATGGGCAGGGTGTAGGTGAGGGCGAGAGGTACGGTGAAGAAGAAAATTTCCGCGACGCTGGGCAGGGGAGCGCTGGCGCGGACAACGAGTTCAAGAATGCGTCCCAGATCGCGAGTGAACAGGACGAAGGTGAAGATTGCCGCGCCGATCAGTGCGTGCGCGGTCACTTCGCGAAGAATATAGCGGGTCAGTATCCGCATGAGAGACGCGCTTTAGGCGAGGATAGCATGGCCGAGCGCACGGTTGGTGCCGAAAGAACTCAAATAGGTCCCTCATGTGGTTTATTGCCAGTTCATTCCTGCTGGCCCGACCTGTTGCAGATATTCAAAAAGGACACCGATCTGATCAGCAGAGGCGCAGAATTTGATCTTCTGCCCGTACACGGTCTTTTCCGAAAACTCCAGAGCGTGGCACGTAATCTCCACCGACGTTCTCTTATCGTGAGTGCGGCCATGGCTGAATCGAATTAGCTTGAGAGGCGATATTCGGACGTTGGCTTTCTTCTTGCCCGGGCCGCTCTCGAATTCCATGCTATCTGGGCTGAGCAAAATTGCCTGAGGCTGAGTGCCCAGAAGCGCAAGGCGGATGGGTTCGGTAATGTTCAGCGGTGGCGGCGCAGCTTCCAGCATGTAGGAGTGCAAAGCGATCCAGAGAATTTTGTCGTCACCGATCGCCTTCTTCTTTGCGATGAGCCCATTTTCGTCGAAAGCGACGAGCAAATTTTGGACGTGCCATTTGCGCTTCGCATCTCCCGCCATGCAGTTGTTGCACGGCATTCCCACCACCCACCAATAGCCCCAGCGTGATTCGCTCCAGCGCCCCCAGAACAATCTGGGATTCGCGTACGAGGTATCAACCCCAGCGAGATGGTTTTCGACTTCTTCCCGGTGGGTAGTGCCCACCTGGAGAAACTTGAGATCGACGTCGCTCTTGGCCAGCGTAGCCCCAGCAGGACCCGAGGCTCGAACCGGCATTCGAACAGCACCTGCACAGCCGCAAAGAAAGGCGCAAAAGACCAGAGTTGAACCGCAGGCAGCGCGATATACCCAATGATTTGGATTGATGTTCACGGGTCCTCCTTACGAGCCAGATGAGGAAACTGTGAAATCGGCGAACGAAACCTATGGTTCCTTCGTAACATGTTTTGCCGGGGTATGCCGTGATGTGGATCACCAGTGCCTTGATCGGTGGCTGTATCCCGAGGCACAATGCCTTCCTTCGGAAAGGGAGTCCGCGATATGGCGTCCGTGAACGTCGCACGCAATATGGACAGAGCGAATGAACGACCGTTGGATTGCGATTCTCGCGGCGACACTTTAGCGCTGGTGGGGATTGCTGGTGCGATTGTCGTTGTGCATTTGCTCACCAATGGGCGCTACGGATTTCACCGGGACGAACTGCAGGTCCTGAGCGATGCGCGCCATCTTGACTGGGGATTCGTTCCTTATCCGCCGCTGACGCCGTTTGTTGAGCGAATTGGGCTTTCTATCTTCGGGCTGTCGATGGTGGGACTGCGGTTGTTTTCGGTGATCGCACAGGCATTCGCGATTGTCTTTACGGGGCTGATGGCGCGGGAACTGGGCGGGCGCCGGCTTGCCCAGGTTGTTGCTGCTCTGGCGATTGCTCTGTCTCCCCTGCCGTTGTTCGAAGGGACCGAATTCCAATACACGACTTTTGATTATCTGTGGTGGGTGCTGATCGCCTACTTCGTAATTCGCCTGCTCAAGACGGAGAATCCACGGTGGTGGCTGGCGATCGGCGCGACCATCGGCGTGGGTTTCCTGACCAAGTACACGATGGGATTCTATCTGGCTGGAATCTTCGGCGGAGTTCTGCTTTCGCGGGCGCGACGCTACCTGGGAAGCGCATGGTTCTGGGGCGGGATGGCGCTGGGGTTGGCAATCTGTCTGCCGAATCTGGTGTGGCAGGTGCGGCATGGATTCATCTCGCTGCATTTCCTGCAGCACATCCATTCGCGTGATGTGAGCCAGGGCAGGGCCGATGGATTTCTGAGCCAGCAATTCTGGCTTTGCGCGAATCTGTTTGCGGCGCCGTTATGGATCGCCGGAGTGCTGGGCTATCTGAAGGATCGGCGGTATCGGATGTTGGCGTGGATGTATTTGATCCCGCTTGCACTGTTTATGGTTGGGAAGGGCCGTAGCTATTACTTAGCTGGGGCTTATCCGATGCTGATGGCAATGGGCGGAGTTGTGGGCGAGCGCTGGGTTGGATCGATGACGAAGATTCCGCGGTTGGCCGTGGAGAGTGTGTTCTTCACTGGGTTGGTGGCAGGCGGCCTTTATATGGGCGCGGTCGTTTTGCCACTGGCGAGCGGTGGAAGACTGATGAAATTTACCCTAGAGAATAACGGCGATCCGCGCGAAGAGATTGGTTGGGACGAACTGGCCAAAACGGTTGCGGGCATTCGCGATTCACTGCCGGACGAGCAGCGCGAGAATGTGGGCGTGGTCGTGGGGAATTATGGCGAGCAGGGTGCGATCGAGATTCTCGGTGCTGCTTATCACTTGCCTGTGCCGATCAGCGGAACTAACTCAGCGTGGTTGCGAGGATATCCTGTGCCGCCGCCCTCGACGCTGATCGTGCTCGGCCTCTCTCACAGATATGTGGATCGCATGTTTACTTCGTGCCAAGTGGCAGGGCATAACGGGAATTCCATGGGCGTCAGCAATGAAGAGAGCCAGGATCATCGCGATATTTTCGTGTGCGGTGGGCTGCGCTTGCCTTGGCCGGAGTTTTGGAAGGAGTTTCAGAGTTTTGGATAGGCCGCCGGGCTTCGCCCTGGCGGGACAGCCGAGGCGGCTGTCGCTACCTGGCTTATTGGGCTTTGAGGAACAATGCTGCCAGCGGAGGCAACGTTAGCTTCAACGAGAAGGGGCGGGCGTGGGTGGGGATGGCTTCGGCGTGCACACCGCCCAGATTGCCCATGCCACTGCCAGCGTATTCGCGGGCGTCGCTGTTGAGCATTTCCCGCCAGTAGCCGCCGTGGGGGACGCCGACGCGATATCCGAGACGGGGCACCGGCGTGAAGTTGCAGACGATGAGTATGGTGTCGCGCGGCGACTCGCTTTTGCGCAGCAGGGAAATTGTGCTGGTAAGGCTGTCGTTGCAGTCGACCCACTCGATCCCGGCGGGATTATTGTCGAAGACGTGCATGGCGGGCTCGCTGCGATAGAAGCGGTTGAGTTGCTCCATCCAGGCCTGCACGCCGCGATGAACCTGGTACTGCACCACGTGCCATTCGAGACTGGTGTCGTGCGCCCACTCCCGCACCTGGCCGAATTCGTCGCCCATGAAGAGCAGTTTCTTGCCGGGCTGAGCGAACATATATCCGAAGAGCAGACGCAGGTTGGCGAAGCGCTGCCACTCGTCGCCGGGCATCTTGCCGATCAGTGATCCTTTGCCATGGACAACTTCGTCATGCGAGAGCGGCAGCACGAAATTCTCGTGAAACGAATAGAGACTGCGGAAGGTGAGATCGTTGTGGTGATACTTGCGATGAATGGGATCGTTCTGGAAATAGCGGAGCGTGTCGTGCATCCATCCCATGTCCCACTTCATGCCAAAGCCCAGGCCGCCGAGGTAAACCGGCTTTGAGACCATGGGCCATGAGGTGGATTCCTCGGCGGTCGTTTGAATCTCGGGATGTTCTTTGTAAGCTTCCTGATTGAAGCGCCGGAGGAAATCGATGGCGTCGATGTTTTCGCGTCCGCCGAACTTATTGGGAATCCATTCGCCTTCTTTGCGCGAGTAATCGAGATAGAGCATGGAGGCAACGGCGTCCACACGCAGGCCGTCAATGTGATATTTGTCGAGCCAGAACATAGCACTCGACATCAAGAAGCTGCGTACTTCGGGGCGGCCGTAGTTGAAGATGTGCGTTTTCCAGTCAGGATGAAATCCCTGGCGCGAGTCGGCGTGCTCGTAAAGGTGCGTGCCGTCGAAGTAGGCGAGGCCGTGGGCGTCGGAAGGGAAGTGCGACGGTACCCAGTCGAGGATCACGGCGATGCCGTGCTGGTGCAGGTAGTCGACCAGGTACATGAAGTCCTGGGGCGTGCCGTAGCGCGACGTGGGCGCGAAGTAACCGGTGGTCTGGTATCCCCAGGAACCGTAAAAGGGGTGCTCCATCACCGGCATGAATTCGACGTGCGTGAAACCCATTTGGCCGACGTATTCGGCGAGACGAGGCGCGGTCTCGCGGTAGGTCAGGGGACGGTTGTGCTCCTCTGGCACCCGCATCCATGAGCCTAAATGCACTTCGTAAATCGAATGAGGTGCACGCAACGAATTGCGGCTGCCGCGCGTTTGCATCCATTCCTGATCTTTCCACTCATAATCGAGGTCCCAGACGACAGACGCAGTGCGAGGCGGTTTCTCGTGCAGCAGACCGAGCGGGTCGGCTTTGTCGACGCGATATCCGTGACGGTTCGATTCGATGTGGAATTTGTAGAGCGCGCCGCGGGTTGCGCCAGGAACGAATCCTTCCCATATGCCCGATGAGCCGCGAGGACTAAGACGGTGCGCCTTGTGATCCCAGCCATTGAAGCTGCCCACGACCGAGACAGAGCGCGCATTCGGCGCCCACACACTGAAGACCGCGCCAGCCTCGCCCTTGTGCGTGATGAGATGGGCGCCCATCTTTTCGTGCATGCGGTAGTTGCTGCCCTCGTTGAAGAGATACAAATCCTGATCAGTAAGAAGCTGAGGGGACGCGAGTGTGGTCGTGGACTCGGGCATTGCGGTGACTAGTGTACCGGAAGATGGCGTCGGTTTCAGTAGGGCCTATTCTCCAGATCACCTCAAAGCTTCTATGGGATTTACCTTAGTCGCACCCCGCGCGGGCAGATAGCTGGCGAGCAAGGCTATGCACAGGAATAAAAGGGGAGTCACAAGAAATGTTGCGAGATCCAGCATGCCCACTTTGTAGAGCATGCTCGACATCAGCCGTGTGAGCAGGAGGGCTGCCAACAGTCCAATCGCGATGCCGGTGATCGTCAGCACAAGCCCGTGGCGGACAACCAGGCGCAGGATATCTGCCCGTTCTGCGCCCAGAGCGAGCCGTATGCCGAACTCCTGCCTGCGCTGGGCGACGGAATAGGACAGCACTCCGTAGATTCCGACCACGGCGAGTGCCAATGCTGTAGCGGAAAAGGCCCCGAGCAGCAGCATGGTGAAGCGCGGCTGGGAGCGCGAGTCGTTCATGATTTGTTCCACGGTTTGAATCTTGGTGACGGGCTGATCAGGGTCCACCGCGGCAATCTGCGCGCGCACCGCTGAGATCATGCTCTGGGGAGCGACGGCCGTCCGGACCAGCAAGTTCATATTCCCCCAGGGCAACTGCGGGAAGGGGAGATAAAGCTGCGCTTGCGTGTCTTGATCCAGACCCTTGTTCTTGATGTCCGCGGCGACGCCAATCACCTCCGCCGGAGTTGGCCAGCGGCCCACGACGATGTGCTTGCCGAGGGGGTTCTGATCGGGCCAAAAGCGCCGAGCGAAAGTCTCATTGACGATCACGACCTTCGGAGTTTGTGCGTTGTCGGCGGCGGTGAAGTCGCGGCCGCCAAGCAGTGGAACGCGCATCGTCTGGAACCACTGCGGGCTGATGGCCTCGATGTCGATAAATGGACGCTTGGGAAGGGGCGCATCGGGTTGGCCTTCTGGCAATACCGGGGTAATGCGTATCCAGCTAAGGGGAAGCGCGGCCGATGTCGCAGCATTACGCACGCCAGGCAAAGTTGAGACGCGCCGGACTACTTCGTCAAAGAACGCAATCTGCTGTTCCGGCTTCGCATACTTCACGGTAGGAAGGGAAAGGCCCATGGTGAGTACATTCTCGGCGTCGAAGCCGGGGTCGACGCGAAGCAGTTGAACGAAACTGTGCAGAAGAAGTCCGGCGCCGATGAAGAGTAGGAGTGAGAGTGCGACCTGGCTCATGACCAGAAGATTCTTTCCCTGTGCGCTCTTGTGGCCCGCGGAGATGCCGCGGCCTTCGTCGCGTAGCGTGGCGCTTGGATCGACGCGCGCAAGCTGCAGCGCCGGGAAGAGCCCAAACATGACTCCGGAGAAAATCGAAATGATCAGCATGAATAAGAGGACCCGCAGATCGACGCCGATCGGCATCCCTTGCGGAATCTGGCCTGCTCCCCAGTTCACCAGCGCGCGGGTGGCTGCCCAACTCAATCCCACGCCAAACACTCCGGCAATGAGCGCGAGCAGCATGCTCTCGGTGAGGAGTTGTTGAATCAACACGCCACGGCCGGCGCCCAAAGCCGTGCGTACCGCAATTTCTTTCTTTCGAGCGAGGGCTCTCGATAGGAGGAGGCTGGCGACGTTGGCACATGCAATCAACAGCACGACGCCCACCGCGGCGGAAAGCACCAACACCTTGCTGCGCACGTCCCCAACGACTAAATCGCGCAAGGGCTCGGCCGACATGACCACCGCAGGATCGGCATCGGGAGCAGTGGGATTCTGGTCTCGATAGCGCTGATTGAGCAGGGCGAGTTCGGCGTTGGCAGCCACCAAGGTTGTCCCAGACCGCAGACGCGCCGCCATCTCCAGGTAGCCCACGCCCATGCGCAGATGTTGCGGCGTCATGAGCGAGTACTCGAAGTATCGCGGCGTCCAGATATCGGCGGGCCCAACGAAGGGGAACTGAACATTTGCCGGCAAAACGCCGACGATGGTCTGGGGAGTGGAATCGAGCGTCACGGTCTGGCCGACGATGTTGCGGTCGGCATGGAATCGGCTACGCCATATGGAATCGCTCAGCATGATTACCGGCTTGCCTTCCGGACGGCCTTCCTCTTCAGTAAAGGCGCGTCCGAGCTGCGGATTTACGCCGAGCATGGAGAAAAAGCTTGGTGACACGCGTGCGACGGGAACCTGAAGCGGTTCGCCGGAGCCGGTGAGATTCAGGTTGTCATTGGTCCAGACGGCTACCGATTGGAACGATTGGTTCGCGTCGCGGAGTAACTCGTAACGAAGCAACGTGCCACCACGGTCTTTCGTTTTGTCCTTTGCGGCCACGGTTATGAGTTGGTCTGGATCACGGTAAGGGAATGGCCGCAGCAGCAAGGCATTGGTTACGGTGAAGATCGCGGTGTTCGCACCGATCCCGAGGGCGAGAGTAATGACGGTTGCGAAGGTGAATCCAGGATTCTTGCCGAGCATGCGTGCGGCGAAACGGAGGTTGCGAAGGACGGCTAACATAATGCAGGGAATTATAGGACAGTGGAACCTTACGGAGCCTTTCGTGCGGAGCGCACAAAAATCCACATGCTAGACTGACCAGTTCCGATGCCTGCACTTCGCGTCATACTTCTTTGGCACCAGCACCAGCCGTTTTATAAGGATCTGGTCACGGGGGCATATCGTCTGCCGTGGACGCGGCTGCACGCGCTCAAGGACTACTACGGCATGGTGAAGTTGCTGGATGAATTTCCCAACGTTCACCAGAACTTCAATCTTGTGCCGTCGCTGATGGTTCAGATCCAGGACTATGCCGCGGGGACTGCACAAGATCCGTTTCTGAATGTCGCGGCCAAGCCGGCTAAGGATCTGTCGGAGGAAGAGCGGCGGTTTGTGCTGCAATATTTGTTTCAGGCAAATCCGCAGAATCTGATCGGCCGCTATCGACGATACAAGGAATTGTGGGAGCGTTTTCGGGAGCATGGCAACCATCCCGAGCGCGCGGAGCGTTATTTTCAGCCACAGGATTTCACCGACCTGCAGGTGCTGTCGCAGATTGCCTGGTTCGACGAATTTTTTCTGGAAGAAAAGGACATGGCGGCTCTGGTTGCCAAGGGACATCACTACTCGGTGGACGACCAGAAATTCATCATCGCGCGCGAAAGAGAGCTGATCGGCCGAGTATTGCCAGTACACGCCGAGGCGGCAAAGAAGGGATCGATTGAGCTTTCGGCGACGCCGTTTTATCACCCGATCCTGCCGCTGGTGTGCGACACCGGCGCGGGTGCGGTGTCGTCTCCAGGGTTGCCCCTACCGCAGAATCGATATCGCCATCCTGAGGATGCGCGCGAGCAGTTAGTACGTGCTCTTGATCTGCACGAGAAAGTTTTCGGGCTACGACCCAAGGGCGTGTGGCCGTCAGAAGGCAGCGTCTCCGAGGAGGTGCTGGCGATCGCCCAGAGCGTCGGCATCCAGTGGATGGCCACCGATGAAGGCGTGCTCGGGCGGAGCACAGGATTGTTTTTCGCGCGCGACGGCAATGGGCGGTTGCCGGGAAATCTGGCGGAGAAGCTCTACAACATCCATCGTTACGAGAACGGTTCGACGGCAATGCACCTGCTCTTTCGCGATCACACGATTTCCGACCTGATCGGCTTCGTGTATTCGGGCATGCCTCCGGCGGACGCGGCGCGGCACCTGATCAGCAACATCAAGGAGGCGGCCAAACCGGTACTGACCAAGGGCCGCGATGCGGTGGTGTCGATCATTCTCGATGGCGAGAACGCGTGGGAATATTACCCGAAGTCAGGACGGGAATTTTTACGACGCTTCTACGACGGGCTGCAGCGCGAACCGGGCGTGGAAGCGGTGACGATATCGGAGGCGATTGCGCGCCACAAGGATTTCGGCAAATTGACTTCGCTGGTGCCGGGATCGTGGATCAATGCGAACTTTAATGTTTGGATTGGCGCGCCCGAGGACAATCGAGCCTGGGATTACCTGTACCATGCGCGGGAGTTTTATGCGCAGAATGCGGCGCGCGCGAGCGAGACGCAGCGCAAGTTGGCATTTGAAGAAATCCTCATCGCCGAAGGCAGCGACTGGAACTGGTGGTACGGACCGGAACACCACTCGGCCAACGACCGCGATTTCGACGAACTCTACCGCAAGCATCTTTCGAACGTTTATCAGGCTTTGGGAGCGGCCCCACCCGACTACTTGGCGCAGCCAATCACGGGGGCGGAGGTGCGTCCGTCATTTCTGCCGCAGACGGCTTACATTCATCCGCGAATCACTGGCGACAAGGTGAGCTACTTCGAGTGGATGGGCGCAGCGGCTTATACCGCCGATCAGCGCGCCGGGGCGATGCATGGGAAACAGTTTTTGCTGGACTCGGTGTATGCCGGTATCGACTCCACCTATTTGTATGGGCGCCTGGATTTCACCGGCAAAGTCCCCGAGCAGGACTTTGAACTTGTGGTGAATCTGGAGTCGTGGGCGGGCGGCGAACCACGCCCGCGCCGTGTGCTGCGGTTGGAGGCCTCGGTGCACGACCGGAAGGTCAAGGCGTGGAAAATTGAGAATGGATCGGATGAGCGGCCGTTGGCTTCATCGACACAGGCGGACGACCATGTCAAACTGGCGCTGCTGCGGAACTTCGAATTCAAATTACCTCTGGCGTGGCTGCTGGCGACTCCAAGCGCTGCCCCAGCCGAACGAATTGGGGAGCGCAAGACCGGCGCCGTTGGCGTAGCTTCAACCAGCAAATTACAGCTTCGCTTTAGCCTGTGGCAGAACCGGCTTCCGGTGGATTCATTGCCGTTAGAAGGCTGGATTGAGTTGCAGGTGTTGAGCGAGGGAGAGTTGATATTTGGGGCGTGATGCGCTCAAAGGTAAAACTAAACCGGAGGCGATTGCCTCCGGTTGCCTGAGAAACTGAAACCTTCCTATTTGCTGCCGCCGCTGAATGTTGCCGCGCCAAACGTCAACGGCCGATTCAATTCCAGCGTGAGTTGAGTACCAGAGGGCAAAATCGCAGAGCGATGTGTGGCCAGCCAGTGTGCTGTGGCTGAGCCGGCTCCGATAGCACCGCCGATGAGGATGCCTGGCCCGCCGCCAACCAGCCCTCCGATGAGCATGCCCCCCGCGGCGCCGCCTCCAGCTTCGAGATTATCGCGGCGGTCACGGGTGGTTCCCTTGAACTGGCCTTCCTGATCGACATCGGTGCCTCGAATGTTGGTGTCGGTCAGAGTGGCATCGAGGAAGTAACGCTGGCCGCCGGGTAGAATCACCGCCTCTGGAAGAATTCCAATGGTCGGCCTGCCAGAAATGCGGCGCGGTTCACTTATTTTGGTGACTCGGCCTTCTACCGTGGATCCTACTGGAATCAGAGTTGTGCCGTTGACGACAACTGGCTGGGTGATTTTTGCCTGAAAGGGATCGCCGACGCGGTTGCTGAAGGTTGCGAGGGTCGTGTCAAGCCGAACCATCAGGGCGGTGCCTGCGGGCACGGGAAGCCCAGCTGGGGCTGGAATAGGCGCGGGCACGACGGTCGGGGCACTGGTCGCGGATGCGGGCGATTCGGGCTGGTCAGGCTTGGACCATGCCGGCCGGTCAGGAGGAGGGGCGGGCTCGGGCGAATCTGTCTGAGCTGCCAGCACTGCGGCCAAAAACAGCATGCAAGGTAGAACGATCCACTTCTTCACGGTGCCTCCTCAAATCTCCGAGCAATATTGTATCTCTTGACTGTAGTCCAGGTGCAAGGCCGGGACAATACACAGGCGGGACAGGGAACCAACGGAGATAAGGTCGCGGACCGCGTGGCCGGATGGACGGTTCCGAAGGCGGAATTCGCCGCCTGGGAGTGTGTCGGAAGTCACAATACGTTTACGACCATCCGATATAATCGTTGGTTTCGCAAACAGCATGGGCAAGACTTATACGGGAGTGGGCTATCTCACTCAACGCCGAACGGTCGTTAACAGCGACTACTTGCGCGAGAGCGTGTTTGATATCGCTCCCCCACCTACGGCTAGTAATTTAGAGAAAGCGGAGCTATCTATGTCGAATATTGCAGCCATACATGCACGAGAAGTGTTGGATTCCCGCGGCAATCCTACGATCGAAGCCGAAGTCTTTCTTGCGGATGGAGCGATGGGGCGGGCGATTGTGCCCAGCGGCGCGTCGACCGGCGAACACGAGGCGGTCGAGTTGCGCGACGAGGATACGAACCGGTTCCTGGGCAAAGGCGTTCTCAAGGCGGTCGAGAACGTCAATGGCGAAATCGCCGAAGCGCTGGCTAATTGGGATGGATTCGACCAGCGTGGCCTCGATGGCAAGATGATCGAACTGGATGGCACCGAAAATAAAGGCCGTCTGGGGGCGAATGCGGTTCTCGCCGTTTCGATGGCGGCGGCGCGCGCATCGGCGGTAAGCCAGGATATTCCTCTGTATCGCTACCTCGGCGGGGCCGGGGCAAACACGCTGCCCACGCCGATGATGAACATTCTGAACGGCGGGGCGCACGCCGACAATAACGTCGACTTCCAGGAATTTATGGTGATGCCGGTGGGCGCGCCGTCGTTTTCGGAGGCGCTGCGCTGGGGTGTGGAGGTTTTTCACACGCTCAAGGGAGTGCTGAAGAAACGCGGGTACAACACCGCGGTGGGGGATGAAGGCGGATTTGCTCCGTCGGTGAAGTCGAATGTGGAAGCGATCGAAGTGGTGCTCGAAGCGATCTCAAAGGCCGGTTACAAGCCGGGTGAGGAAATTGCCATTGCGCTCGATCCCGCGGCCAGCGAGTTCTATCAGGATGGCAAGTACGTGTTCAAGAAGTCGGATAAGTCGGCGAAGAGTTCCGACGAGATGGTGAGGTTCTGGGCGAAGTGGGCGAACGACTATCCCATCGTGTCGCTGGAAGACGGACTGGCGGAGAACGACTGGGAGGGTTGGGGGAACCTGACGAAGGAACTTGGCGGCAAGATTCAGTTGGTGGGCGACGATCTGTTCGTGACCAATGTTCAATTCCTGCAGGAGGGCATCGATAAGGGCGTCGCCAACTCGATTCTGGTGAAGGTCAACCAGATCGGGACGGTAAGTGAAACGCTGGATGCGATTGATCTGGCGCGGAGGAATGGTTACACGTCGGTCATCTCGCACCGGTCGGGCGAGACGGAAGACACATTCATCGCCGATCTGGCGGTGGCGACCGGAGCGGGGCAGATCAAGACGGGGTCAGCGTCACGCACGGACCGCATTGCCAAGTACAACCAACTGCTGCGAATCGAAGAAGAGCTGGGCGGGACGGCGCGGTTCCTGGGATTGAAGGCGCTGAATTACAAAGGGTAGACAATCAAATATTGAGATATGAGGAATTACCAATGATTAACGAATTACTTCTCTCGGAATTTGATGAAGAGGCGAAGAAGACGCGCGCGATGCTGGAACGCGTGCCCCTCAACCCGGACTTCAAACCCCATGCTAAATCGATGCCGCTGGGCAAACTGCGCCCCATGTCGCGGAGTTAGCCGGATTTGGTGTCACGATTCTAACCACACCGGAGCTGGATTTCGCCAAGAGCACACGGCAGCGACTGCCTTTCGAGTCCGTGCAGCAACTGGTCAAAGCGTTCGATGAAGGGGCTGCGAAGGCGCGGTCTGCTTTGAAGAGCACGCCCGACGAAGCATGGACGGAGCCTTGGAAACTCAGCCTCCAGGGCAAGCCGATCTTCAGCGGCTCACGATTTCTGGCATATCGCCAGATGTTCCTGAATCACCTGGTTCACCATCGCGCGCAGCTTGGGGTTTATCTGCGGTTGAACGATAAGCCGTTGCCAGCAACCTACGGTCCGTCGGCGGATGACACTATGGGATTCTAAGAGCCTCAGTTGACTTAGCTAAGGACTTAGTCTAACATTTCGTTATGGAAGTTAACATTCACGAAGCTAAGACTAATCTTTCCAAGCTCTTGGAGCGTGTCTCCCTTGGAGAAGAGGTCGTGATAGCGAGGTCCGGAAAACCTATCGCTAAGCTGGTAAGGATCGGTTCCCGGCCAGAGCCGCGACAGCTAGGCTCCGCGAAGGGGCAGTTCACTGTGCCGGATGATTTTAACGATCCTCTTCCCAAGGAGATCGAGGATCTCTTCTGGGAATGAAAGCTCTCCTCGACACGCACGCATTTCTCTGGGCAATTGCCGAACAACAGAAGTTGCCGATGAGGGTGCAACAGATCTACACCGGACCTAACGATCTCTGGCTAAGCGTCGCCAGTATTTGGGAGGCAACAATCAAATCCCAAGCCGGGAGGTTGGCTCTGCCTCAACCTGCCGGGCCTTACCTGGTAAAAGAATTGGTCAAGAACAACATTGAGGTTCTGCCAATCAAGGTGGATCACGTCCTCAGGATCGAGTTGTTGCCAACGCATCATCGCGATCCCTTCGACCGAATTCTAATCGCCCAAAGTTTAGAAGAGGAGCTGCCCGTCATTACTTCCGACGCGATGTTCAGGCGTTACGACGTCGAGGTGATCTGGTGAAAAAGATTGAGTTCATCCGTGCATATCCGTGGCCAGTGGCTGGTGTATTCGCTGAGCCAGAAGCTAAAAAAGCTAGAAGCTAATTCATATGTCCCGTCCTAAACCGCTTGTTCTTATCATTCTCGACGGCTGGGGTTATCGAGCTGAAACCAAGGCCAACGCTATTGCGCTGGCTCGCAAGCCCACTTACGACCGGCTGCTGCGCGAGTATCCCAACACCCTTATTCATACCAGCGGACCGTTCGTGGGGCTGCCTGAGGGGCAAATGGGCAACAGCGAGGTCGGCCACCTCAACATTGGCGCCGGACGCATCGTGCACATGGACATCACGCGGATCGATCTGATGATCCAGAACGGGGAATTGTTCAAACATCCGGTACTGCTGGATGCGATGAAGCCCGCGCGTTCCGGCGAGCGGCGGTTGCACTTGTTCGGCCTGATCTCGGATGGCGGCGTGCACTCGCAGCAGGCACATCTTTACGCGCTGCTGAAGATGGCAAAGCAGAATGGGCTGGATCGGGTGTTCGTGCATGCTTTCATGGACGGCCGTGACACGTTGCCAACCAACGGCGCGGGATACCTGGAACAGCTGCAGCAGAAGATGCGCGAGTACAACTGCGGCAAGATCGCGACAGTCAACGGCCGCTACTACGCCATGGACCGCGACCGGCGGTGGGAGCGCATTGCCAAGGCCTACAACGCGATGGTGTTCGCCGACGCGGAAGGCGGCAAATGCGCGGATCCGGTGCAGGGGATGAAGGATTCCTACAACAAGGGCGTGACCGACGAATTCGTGATTCCCTTCGTATGCACTGATGGCCGCGGGCAGGCGCTGGCTACCATTCGCGACGAAGATTCGTGCATCTGCTTCAACTTTCGCGCCGACCGGGTGCGACAGATCACGCGGGCGCTGGCGCGCAACAGTGGTCTGAATGAAAAAGGCGGAAGTGATCTTCCGGGCGCGGCCGACCTCGATAACACAATTGCGCGCGATCGTGTGCCGAGGAATCTGCGTTATGTTTGCATGACTCGCTATGACAAGAATTTCAGCTTGCCGGTAGTGATCCCACCGGAATCGATGGCCAATATTCTGGCCAACGTGATGGGCGGGATGAACATGCGCAACCTCCGCGTCGCGGAAACCGAGAAGTATGCGCACGTCACATATTTTTTTAATGGCGGCGTAGAGCAGCCATTTCCCGGCGAGGAGCGTGTGATGGTGCAATCTCCCAAGGTGGCGACCTACGATCTGAAGCCGGAGATGAGTGCGGCCGGAATTGCCGACGCGGTGGTGAAGGCGGCGGAGGAAGGGACCTTCGACGTGATGATCGTGAATTTTGCCAACGCCGACATGGTAGGGCACTCGGGCAAAATTGAACCCACGGTGAAGGCCGTCGAGACGGTGGATGCGTGCCTTGGCCGCATTGAGAGCGCTGTGCGGGCGAGGGGCGGAGCAATGCTGATTACCGCGGACCACGGCAATGCGGAGATGATGATTGATCCTGCGACCGGCGGCCCGCATACTGCGCACACCACGAATCCGGTGCCGTTTATTGTAGTTTCGGAAAATGCAAAGCGGTTTACGCTGAAGCCGAACGGATCGCTGCGCGACATCTCGCCGACAATCCTGGGGATGCTGGGGGTCGACGAACCCCAAGAGATGACGGGAGCGGATCTGCGGGTTCCAGTAAAGGGCTGAGTTGATTTACGGTGCGAGTGACGGCAAGCAAAACCGTTAACCGCGGAGATCGCTAAGGATCGCGAAGAGCGCGGAGAAAAACCCCGTTAGTGGCAAAAACTAATTCGCCAGTAGTGCCGGAGCCGTGGCCAGAAGCCCTGCCGCCAATTCCAGGTCGTGCAGGTCTTCGCGGCTGAAGTCTTGAGCCGATCGGGGATCGATCCCCTTGCGAGAAATTTGAATGACGCCTACCACCGCGGATTCCTGGTTGATGATTGGCACGGACATGAGTTTCTGAATGGGCGAAGGCGCCGCCGGTTCGTCGGAACTGGTGCCCTGTTTGATGGTTTCAAAGATACTAGCGTGTTTCACGCGAGCAAAATTGTTGAAGATTTCGGCTTTCTTACTCAGGGCCGTGTGCGCCGCCACTGCTTTGCTGGATAACGGAATCGCGCCTGTAGTCCGCAGGTATTCAGGGAATATAAAGCGGAGCAGCCCGCCTTCGAGACGTAACAAAGCGACTTCGGTGTACTGCACGCGAAAGATCTTGGCGAGCACCGTGCACAAATCGGCAGCCGATACTCCTTCCCCCAGTACCGATCCCAAGGGGAGAAGATGTTCGGGCAGGACGACTTCTTCGGTCAGCCCGTTGTCTTTGTTTTGGGTCATAAACAGGCGCAAGAGGCTCCGCTTTTTTGGGAGCAACTAGACTCTATCGCATTTTGTCCACCACAAGGTACTTCCGAAAGTAACTTGGAGAGTTCCCGTAAGTCCTGTGTTTTCAATGGAAGCCAAAACTGAAGAAGGTGTCCTGTAGGACGACATCCCGAGTGACACCGTGCCGCAAACTATCAAGTTCATGACAAGTTCTGTCACTTGCATCAGAGTTGGTGCGTTTAAACGGAAGCGATTTCTTCGCGACCATAAACTTCGTTTACACTTCCGGCTATGAATAATCCGACTCAACCAAACGTGAAGCTAACCAACGATGCCGCCTATCGGGAAAATTACGCCAACAGCGTGCAGATGCGGGTGAATATCTGGGACTTCTTCCTAGTATTCGGAACACTTCAGCAACAGACCGAGAGCCACGTGGAGATCAAGAATTTTCAGGGCATTTACCTCAGCCCGCAGCAGGCCAAGGCTCTGCTTGGACTTCTGCAGCAGAATGTCGGCGGGTACGAGAGCGCATTTGGAGAGATCAAGCTCGACCCGCGCATGGGGCCCTCAGGACCCGTGCACTAGACTCTTCCTCGTGGTCAGCGCTACACGGAATGTAGCGTCGCGGCTGGTAGCTTTTCGAGCGATAGTTAGAGAGCGGTTGCCAGCAACGTCTATGCGGATAGAATGATTGCTCCATGCGCTCTCCGAGCCCGCAGCCAGCTCTGGTGTTCGCGGTCATCCTTGTTACGATTTTTCTACTTCACCTGCCGCTGTTGCAGCTTCCTTACTTTTGGGACGAAGCTGGATACTATATTCCCGCCGCGCGTGATCTGTTTCTCAACGGAAGCCTGATTCCGCATACCACGGTTTCCAATGCCCATCCGCCGCTGGTAATGGCTTGGCTCGCCCTTTGGTGGAAAGTTGTAGGATTCGCGCCGCTGGTGACGCGATCGGCGATGCTGGTGATCGCGGCATTTTCCTTGCTGGGAGTATTTCGGCTGGCCCAACACGCGGCGAATACTCAGGTGGCGATTGCGTCGACGTTGTGTACGGCGCTGTATCCGGTTTTTTTTACGCAGAGCTCGATGGCGCAGGTGGATCTGGCTGCGGCGGGGCTCACGTTCTGGGGATTGTGCGCTTATCTGGAGGATCGTCGGGTTGCGGTTGCAATGTGGTTCTCGCTGGCCGTACTTGCCAAAGAAACCGCGATTCTAGCTCCCCTGGGCTTGGCGGGCTGGGAAGCTCTGGGTTTGGTCGTGCCGAAGCGGGGCGCGTTACCCGGGCTGTGGAGAGGCGCCCACGGGCCGGAGTCAGAACCATCCGGGCGGTGTATTCTGCCGCTTCTGATTCCTCTGGCTCCGCTGGCTCTGTGGTTTGCCTACCACTACTTGCGCACGGGCTACATCTTTGGCAATCCTGAATTTTTTCGCTACAACGTCGCGGCCACGCTCAATCCTTTGCGATTCGTCCTGGCATTGGGTTTGCGACTTTGGCAGGCCTTCGGATACATGCATTTGTGGCTGCTGACTGTGGGCATGTTGCTGGCCATGCAGCTGTCGGCAGTGAAAGATTCCGGGACTGAGCGCCTGCGCATCGTCATCCCGGTACAGATGATATTTCTTGTGGTCGTGAAGGTATATGTGATCGCGATGGCGCTGATCGGGGGCGCAGTACTGGCGCGTTATATGCTGCCGGCGGTTCCGCTGGTGATCATCGTCGGAGTCTCTACGCTGCGCAGGCGTTTACGCTATTGGCCCGCGGCCGTTGCGGCGGTTGCAATTGCATTCGTCGCCGCATGGTTCTGGAATCCGCCGTACGGATTTTCGCCGGAAGACAATCTCGCTTATCGCGACTACATAGTCCTCCATCAAGAAGGGGAGCGTTTCCTCGAAGCCCGCTATCCGATGGCGCACGCGCTCACGGCATGGCCGGCGTCGGACGAACTGACGCGCCCATGGCTGGGTTACGTGACGCGGCCGGTGCAGGTAGTGCGCATCGAAGATTTCTCGTTGGAGGAAGTGCTCTCGGCCGCGGAGTTCCGCTCGCACTTCGAGGTAGCGTTCGTTTTTTCGACGAAATATGAGCCCACGCATCCCTTGCTGGATCGTTGGAAGCCCTGGGAGGAGTTGAAGCGAAGATTCTTTGGGTTCCACCGAGACTTGCCGCCGGGAGCCGTGGCGCACATTCTCGGCGGGCGGGTTGTGTTCTCGGAAGAGCGCAAAGGGCAGTGGGTTGCGGTGATCGAGATGGAACGGGAAGAAATGCAGAATGCCCGGCGAGAAACAGGGCCCTTCAGGGAGATCGGTGTATCCATAGTGGCACTTGCATCTCGCGTTTCCGAGACGGCAGTGCCATCCTCCAGCCTGGCAATCGACGATACCATTCCGGACGCGATGCTGGAGCATCAGCTTCCTTAATTTGTGATATTCTCCCTCGCCAGGAGTGGAGTTATGTCTACAACAACCCGCACTAACGAATTCGATATTGGGACGATGAAACAAGCCTTAGGACGACAAAAATATCGTTGCGGTAGTTGCGGAGAGATCATCAAGGCGCTGGGCGAGGCCGGACGCGCCGATCACAAATTTCGCGAGATTGTTCACGCTCATCACATGAAACCTATAAAGGCCGGAGGGCTGGCCGTGCTCGACAATTGCGTCATCTTGTGCCAGTCATGCCACTATTCCGCCCATGAAGGGGGCAACTATAGATTCGGTAAGCTCGAGGCGAAGAAATCGGACTTTCCTCACTTCAATGGGTGAGAAGATTGGCCGGCTTGCGGAAAGGCACTCGTAGTCTCCTTTTTGATACCAATGCTCATCAGGTGGCACGAGTGCGTCTTGATCACCAACCACACCTCGCGGCCCGGAACAAGTTGCAGGGAGTCGCGGGCGGCCAGCGTCAGGTGGACTTCCATTTCAACTCGGTACTTCACTCGCGCGCAGACGATTACATCGCGTTGTTCGAGGGATGCGATACGCCCCGGGATCACATTGCGGGCGCTCAAACCCACAGGCGGGGCTGTTGCGAGCAGAATGTCGCCGGCACGGATTCCCACACGTAGCGCCGAGCCCACTCCTCCTCGCACCAGCGGAGTCTCAAGCACGACCGGTCCGCCTTCCCCAGCAATGCGGCAGGTCATCGTTCCGCGTTCCGGGTGAACCGATTCCACCACGGCGTCAAAAATATTTTCGAAACCCACCAATTGCGCCACCGTTTCCTGCCGTGGCGCCTCGATCACGTCGTGGGGAGTGCCCTGGGCCACGATGCGTCCTCCGTCGAAGACAATTACGCACTCGCCCAGGGCAAAGACTTCTTCGCGGCTATGCGTAACGTAAAGGATGGGAATGCGATGTTCCTGATTCCACTGCCGCAGATCGTCGATGATCTTCGATTTCGTCGGAGAGTCGAGCGCGGCCAGTGGTTCGTCCAGCAGCAGCGCGGCGGGATCAGTCACTAGGGTTCGGGCTAGAGCGGCGCGCTGGCTTTCTCCGCCGGAAATTTCTCGCGGGTAACGCTGGGCAAGATGCGAAATGTGGAACGCTTGAAGAATTGCCGCCGCTCGCGCCGCCCGCTCGGACTGCGGCAAATGGGTAACACCGTACTGGACATTCCTTTCCACCGAAAGATGCGGGAACAGCGCGAGGCTCTGAAAGACGTATCCGACGTGCCGCTTCGACACGGGGAGATCAATGCCTAGCTTGGTGTCGAACAGGACGCGGTCGCCAATGGCAATGCGTCCCGAGTCGGGCTTGGCTAATCCAGCAACACAATCGAGCACTGTAGTTTTGCCGGCCCCAGACGGGCCGAACAGAATAGTGAATCCCGGCGTGGCTCGAAACTCGGCTTCCAGGACGAACTCCTGATTCTGACCTGCGATTCCCTTGCGGATTCGGACTTCCAGCAGCGGGCCGGCATTTTTGTTTTGAGCGGAGGCGGACGACGAGACGGCGATGGCTGCGGGTTCGTCGGTAGGAGCGGCGCTCATCGCAGTCTATTTTATAGGTCTGACGATCCAGGCCTTGCGATTGACGCTGTAAACGACGGCCAACACGGCAAAGCAAAACGCGAGAAGGAGTAGCGCGGTCTGATTGGCGGCGACATAATCCGAGGCCTGCACTCGGTCGAAGATATCGATGGAGACGGTGCGCGTCACGCCCGGAATATTTCCGCCGACCATGAGCACAACGCCGAACTCTCCCATGGTGTGCGCGAAACTAAGGGCCGTGCCGGTAATTAATCCGGCAACGGAGAGAGGCGCGACGACGCGAAAGAAAGTTCTTAGCGGAGAAGCCCCCAGCGTCGCCGAAGCAGCGATCAGCTTGTGATCTACGCTGGCAAACGAGGCGGCAAACGGCTGCACAGCAAACGGCAGACTGTAAAGGATTGAACCAATCACCAACCCGCTGAAGGTGAACGCCAGCGTGTGGCCAGTGAGTGCTATCCACCAGCGTCCCAGCGGGCTGCGCGGTCCAAGCGCTACCAATACGTAGAACCCCAGCACTGTGGGAGGAAGCACAATGGGCAGCGCTACTACTGCCTCGATCAGAAACTTCCAGCGCCATCGAGAGAAGGCAATCCACCAAGCGATGGGCAAGCCAAGCACCAGCAATATGGCCGATACCGTGATCGCGAGTTGCAGTGTTAGCCAGAAAGCTTGCCAGTCGATTGCCATTGTGTTCGATAAGCCTGGAACCATAAGTGGCCACGTGGGGACGGACGCATTCGTCCGTCCCTCGGAGTTGGTGACACCAACCAAGGACGGACGAATGCGTCCGTTCCTACGTGTTTAGGGGCGCTACTTGAATCCGTACTCCTTCAACAAGTCGACCGCCTCTTTCGTCTTGATGTATTCCAGAAACTGCGCGGCTTCTTTCTTATGCTTTGAGCGTGAAAGTACTACCACTCCTTGCGCCAGCGAAGGATAGTCTTCCGACGGGACCTCCCAGTACTTTCCTAGACTGTGCATACCGGGCGCAATTGCATGGGCCAGCGCCACGAAGCCTGCCTGCGCGTTGCCCGATTCCACGAACTGCGCCGCCTGTGCAACATTCTCGCCCAACACCAGGCGGTCCGCTACGCGATCATATACTCCAGCGTGCTTTAAAGCTGCGACGGCGGCGCGTCCGTAGGGCGCATATTGTGGGTTGGCCATCGCAATCTTCTTCACTGAGGGATCGAGCAGGACATTCATGCCCTGGCGTTGAAAGTCGAGCGGCGAATTCGCCGGCACCCACAACACGAGCTTCCCAACTGCGTACTGATACAGGCTTGCGCCGTCGGCTTCGCCAGCGGTAATGAGCTGGCGCGGATAGTCCATATCCGCAGAAAAGAACAGATCGAAGGGAGCCCCGTTCTGAATCTGCTGCGTGAGCGCTCCCGATGCTCCAAATGAGAGCTTCACCTTGATGCCGGTCTTCTGCTCGTAAAGATCGCCGATCTGTTTCAGCGCGGTGCTCAAATCAGCCGCGGCTGCCACGGTGATCTCTGCGGCGGTCTTCTTCTCTTGTGCCGAGCCTCCAGTCGCGGTCAGAACAATGCAGACGGCCAGCAGCACACACGAGAGAAGAGATCCAGCCATTGTTCGCGGCACGAATGAGCTATGCGGTTGATCGTGCGAGTGCGCAGGTTCGCTTCGCTCAGGATGACAGTACATATTTGACAGCTACCTCAACCGCGGAAAGCAGATTGTACAGGGAGGGAATACAAGGGTGCATCGATTGGTGCGCGCAATTTTTCCCAAAGTGGTCCAACACGGAGTCAAAACCACGCTTTTGCGTTGCATCGCGTTTCTCCACTCTCGATACTGGCAAGTGAGCAAGACTCCCATGGCAGGTTGTTGTTTCCGTCGCTGGTTGCGAGCGTCCGCGCTCGCTCTGAGTTGCTGTTCGATGGTTTCGATAGTGCGGGCGCAAGGCGCGAAGCAGACAGTTCCGCAGAATCGCATCCCCGATGCAGACACCGACCACCTTAAAGAGCGTAACGAATGGTTCTTCCGCGGGCGCCTGGTACGCGGAACGCCATCTGCCGAACTTCGCCGACGAGCCTATCAGGCCAAGCTGCAGATGCGGGCTGGGCATGCAGCGGCGCTCGCAACCGCCCATGTGAGCGGTCAGGCCCAACTGACCTCCGGCTCGTGGACGCCGTTAGGACCCATGCCATTGGAGTCCGACGCAAGCGGCAATGGTACGCAGGACTACCGCCAAGTCTCGGGACGCGCGACTGCTATCGCCATTGATCCCGCCGATGCAACCGGCAATACGATCTACATCGGCGGCGCGCAAAGCGGGGTGTGGAAGTCGACCAACGCCTCCGTCACTGCCAATAGTGTGAGTTGGATTCCCCTCACCGACGATCAGCCTACACTCTCCATCGGCACGATTGCGATCCAGCCGGGCAACGCTGATCCGACCAGGTCTGTCATTCTTGCCGCCACCGGGGAAGCGGATAACTCGGGCGATTCGTACTTCGGCCTCGGTATTCTGCGCTCGGCGGACGCAGGCACCACATGGAATTTGATCGCCAGCGCCAATAACGGTGCGCTGTCCTTCTCCGGGCTGGGCGGTACCCGCATGGCGTTCAGCACGGCGGGACAAATGAAAACGGTGGTTGCCGCCATGGCCACCACATCGGAAGGAATTGTCGATGGCGCGGTTACCGCGAACACCAAACGCGGGCTCTACACTTCGCTCGATGGCGGGCAAACATGGACTTACGACGCACTGGTTGATTCTGGAAGCCCGACCGACGCTACGTCCGCAACCTCCGTCGTCTACGACGCCAACGCCGGACAGTTTTTCGCCGCCGTACGCTACCACGGTTTTTACTCTTCGCCCGACGGCGTTACGTGGACGCGTCTCGCGGTCCAACCCGGCGGTGCTGCGCTTGGCGTGTCTGCTTGCCCGCCGCAAGCGACTTCCAATAATTACGGCTGCCCCGTCTACCGTGCGGAAATCACAGTAGTGCCGGGACGTAATGAGATGTATGCCTGGTACGTCTTCTTGGATTCGTTTGGCAATCCGGTCGATGGTGGTATTTGGCAAAGCATGAACTCAGGCACGTCGTGGACTTCGATTTCCGACAACACCATCACGAATTGCGGAGACGTTACCGGCTGCGGCGTGGAGCAGGGCCCCTACAATTTAGAGTTGCTGGCCGTTCCAGACGGATCGGGCACCGACCTATACGCCGGCGCAATCAATCTCTACAAGTGCGGCATCACGACACAGAATCCGACGTGCGCGGTCACGCCCTTCATGAACCTCACTCACGTTTATGGATGCGATCCAATTGGAGCGCCTGCTCACGTGCATCCCGATCAGCACGCGCTCGCCTATGTGATCCCAACTTCGGGCGCCGATTCCGGTAACGCGCTGCTGTATTTCGCCAACGATGGCGGTATTTACCGCGCACTCAATGGATTTACAGGACTGAATACGGGTTCGTGCTCGGGTTCCAATCAGTTCGACGATCTCAACCAAAATTTAGGATCGATGACCCAGTTCGTCAGCTTTTCGCAACACCCAACTGACCCAAACACGTTGCTCGGTGGGACGCAGGACAACGGTTCGCCCGCCACCAATCAGACAACTACGACGAGTTGGGTAAATGTGCTAGGGGGCGATGGCGGCTATAACGCGATTGATCCCGGCGCTCCGTCCGATTGGTATGCCTCCAACCCGGACATTCCTCCCGGTGGCCTGGGTGTCCAATTCTGTACGAGTGGAGTGAACTGCACGAACAGCGGCTTCAACTTCGTGGTTACCAGCAGCAACGTCGGCGGTGACGATGGCGCATTTTATTTTCCTTACATTCTGGATCCGGGTTCATCGACGGCAATGTTGGTCGGCACCTGCCGCGTGTGGCGCGGGAGTCGTAGCGGCGGCGCTTTTACCGCGCTCAGCCCGAACTTTGACACGTTGGGTTCGCCAACATGCGCAGGGAATGAGGTGAATCAGGTCCGTGCGATCGCGGTCGGCGGGCCGACGAACGGCAGCGGTTCTACTGTCATTTACGTCACGACCACCGGGCTCGGCCCGCTAGATGGGCCACTGAATTCGCCGGCGGGAGGTCGCGTCTGGGTTACCACCAACGCTTCGACCGGAGCCTCCGCCTTCGCGGATGTCACCAACAACGGCCCTCAGGGCAACATAAACCCGAATCAGTTCCCGATATCCAGCGTCGCGACTGACTCCTCGGATGCGACAGGCAAAACGGCATACCTAACCGTGATGGGCTTTACCGGCGGCACCGGCCATGTCTGGAAGACCACGAACGCGGGTGCAGGGTGGACCGACTTCACCGGCAATCTTCCGGATTCGCCGATGAACGCGGTGGTTGTCTATCCCGCTTTGTCGAGAGTGTACGTGGCGACCGACGTCGGCGTCTTCAGCAGTTCAACGTCCGCGGCCAATTGGACCGAGCTTGGGCCCGTTCCCACCGCCACATCGTCAGGATTTCTACCCAATGTGGCGGTTACTGCGCTTGGCCTCTTCGCGTCCGGCGGGCAGCAGTTATTGCGGGCTTCCACCTATGGGCGCGGCATGTGGGAATTCGATTTGGCCTCGAAGCCCGACTTCCAGATTTCCGTTACCAACTCACCGCTGACGATTTCCGCTGGAGGGACCGCGACCTTCACCGGATCAGTAGGCGCGCTGGACGGATTCTCGAGTACGGTGACCTTAAGCTGCACGGCCGGCATCACTTCTCCGCCAAGCACCTGCGGTTCTCCGCAGTCTCCGCTGACTCCTGGAATTAGCACAGCCTTTACAGTCACCGCCAGCGGGGCCGCTGGCGACTACTATTTCAACGTAGAAGGCGTCGGCTCGGAATCGAGTCACACCACGCACGTGGCGGGCGCCGAATTGCATATTCTGAGCAACGGCCCCGACTTTGCGCTCAGCGAGACCGGTAAGTTTCCTAATGTGAACGCGGGCAGCAGCACGACCAGCGGACCCATCAGCGTTACTGGGTCGAATGGATTTACTGGGAACATCAGCCTAACGTGTTCTTTGGTTTCTGGAGCGGGTAGTTGCAGCGTAAATCCTTCGACAGTGACCTCAATCCCGACCACCGCATCCGTCACTGTCAACGCCACAACTCTCAGCGCGGGTAGTTATCAACTGCTGATCCAGGGAACTGCGGGAGCGATAATCCACACGCTGCGGATATCTTTCAATGCAGGGGATTTTCAAATCTCCGGTCCGCAATCTCTCACGCTTGGACCGGGAACGCAGGGGACGGCCGACATTACGTTGACGGCATCCACCTATTACAGCGGCAGCGTCAATTCGGTTTGTGCGGTTGGTTCGCTGCCGGGGTCTAGTTGCTCGGTGACCCCAGTGAATCCGATTACGGTCGGTGCGGGATCAACAGTGCCGATGCTGGCAACGGTTAGCCTGCCCGCAAGCGCAGCAGTGGGAACGTACAGCATCAATGTCACCGCAGCAAACGCGTCGGGCACGCCGACCCACTCCATCGCGATCCCGCTTGTCGTCCAGGATTTCGCCCTGAGTTCCTCCCCGGCGAGCCAAACCGTAATTGCCGGTGGAAGTACGGGCGCATACAACCTGACGCTTCAACCGGTCACGACCTCGTTCAACGGCGCAGTAACACTCTCCTGCCCGAGTGGACTTCCTTCGGGCGCGCAATGTAGCTTTCAGCCTTCCACGCCGAGTACGCCGGGAAGCACGCCCGTCGTGGTGGCAATGACGATCCTTACCAGCGCTTCAACTATTGCTGGGACTTCTACCGTTAAGGTGGCGGGCACATCTGGTTCACTTTCGCGCTCGACAACCGTATCGCTCACGGTGACAGCACCAGTTGTCGGCAGCAGCGATTTCCAGCTTGCGGCGAGTCAGGCCTTCCCGAGCGGGATCGCCGCTGGAATACAAGCACAGGCGAAGGTGTCTGTTACCGCGAATTACGGCGGCTCGATCAATGTACATTGCGACGCGGGCGCGATTTCCGGACAATGCCTGGTCACGCCCGCCAATCCAGTGGCGATCAGCGCCAAAGCGCCCACAATGCTCACGATTACCGTTAACGTGCCTAATACCATCACACCCGGCGCGTATAACATCAATTTTACGGTCGCGGATTCGTCTGGACAGCCAAGCCACACCTTGCAACTGCCACTGACCGTGATCCCAGATTTCACAGTCAATTCGGCGACCAATAGCCAGACTCTAGCTGCAGGGCAAACGACCAGCGGAGCCTACCAACTGAGCGTTGCCCCAAATCCCCCTGGTTCGTCTTTCCTTGGCGCGGTAACCCTTTCTTGCCCCAGCGGACTTCCTGCCGGCGCGCGCTGTCTTTTCAACCCGTCAACACCAGTAACGCCTGGCAGCACTGCGCAGTCAGTTGTCATGACGATTTCCACGGCGGCAAGCAGTGCCAGCCTGTATTCGAGATCTGGACGCAGTCCGATCCTTTACGCCCTGTGTTTACTGTTGCCGGGAATTGTGATCGGCTGGAATGCGCTGGGCACTTGGATTCCAAGGCGGAAGGTCGGCGTGTTAGGTGCCTTGACGTTGTTCATCCTGTCTTTGCTTTCCTGCGGGGGAGTCAGCAACGGGACAAATACCACTCCGCCGGGCGGGAAACAACCTGCTACCTATCAGATCACGGTAATGGGTACATCTTCGGAAACCGCCGCCGATGCTGGTCAAAGCGCGACTGTGACTCTCGTCGTAGACTAGGACGTTGCGCTAGATCGGCCATGACGGCCTTCGCGCGATGTTTTAGTCTCAGTCTCAATGACCGATTCTCGATACAACGTAATTATTATTGGCGGCGGCATTGTAGGGCTCGGAGTCGCGCTGGAAATCACGCGACGCTTTCCCCACCTTCGTCTCCTGCTGCTCGAAAAAGAAGATCGGGTCGCCCGCCACCAGAGCGGGCACAACAGCGGCGTGATTCACTCCGGCGTTTATTACAAGCCCGGCTCCATGAAGGCGCGTCTTTGCGTCACGGGTGCTGCGGCCATGGTTGAATTTTGCCGCGAGCACGGAATTGCGCACGAAGTGTGCGGAAAAGTGATTGTTGCAACCGACGCCGAAGAACTGCCTCGCCTTGAAGAATTGCGCAGGCGTGGAGAAGCCAATGGCCTTTCTGGCCTGCGCCTAATCGGACCCGAGGAATTGCGTGAAATTGAACCGCACGCCAGGGGAATACGGGCGCTGATAGTGCCCTCGACCGGAATCACCGACTACGCCAAGGTCAGCGAAAAATATTCAGAGTTGATTCATGCCGCCGGAGGCGCGGTGCTCACTTCCGCAGCTGCCACGGGCATTCGCCGTTTGGCGAATGAAATTGTGGTAGAGACCTCACGCGGAGCCTTTTCCACGGCGGCACTTATCAACTGTGCGGGTCTTCACAGTGACCGCATCAGCCGGATGGCGGGCGACGAACCGGGTGTAATGATCGTCCCGTTCCGCGGCGAATATTACGATCTGGTGCCGGACCGAGCATCGCTGGTGCACGCATTAATCTATCCTGTTCCCGACACGCGCTTTCCGTTTCTTGGTGTGCACTTCACACGCCGCATCTCGGGCAAAGTGGATGCCGGCCCGAACGCCGTCTTTGCGCTTGCACGCGAGGGCTACCGTCACTCCGATATCAGCCTGCGCGACCTGGCTTCGGCGCTTGCTTTCCCGGGCTTCTGGCGCATGGCCCGGCAGCATTGGCGGAATGGTTTCGACGAATTCCGGCGTTCGCTCTCGAAGCCGATCTTCGTCCGAGCCTTGCAGCGTTTGCTTCCGGAGGTACAAGAGCAGGATCTGGTTCCGGGCGGTTCCGGCGTGCGTGCGCAGGCTCTCAAGCCCGATGGCGCGTTGGTGGACGATTTCCAGTTCGTGCCTGCCGGTAAAGTTCTGCATGTGTTGAACGTTCCTTCGCCAGCAGCCACGGCCTCGTTGGCAATCGGCAAAACTATCGTCGATACGGCTGCGCCTAGTCTTGGCCTTGCCTGACGAATCCCGACCAGCTAGAAAGTCAGCCGCATTGACACCTGAATCTGCCAAGGAGCTCTGAAACGTTCCTGTTTGGCAGATGCTCATGAATTTGGGCTATCGAAGGTTACGGTGGTCCGGTTCATACCGAGGGGATCGCGAACAGCCGGTTAGCGGAAAAATTAATCTTCGCCAACGGAAAAGAGACTCATCAGATTCTGTACTTTGTGCTAGTGTCACGTTTGTCGATGCGACAGACACTCTTATTGCTTTGCGCGTGTTGAAGGATAAGAATGAGAGCATGTCCTAATCCCAACTGTGTTGGGTTCGGTCGAATTGTTTATTCTCTTGCGACCCGCTGCCCGCTGTGCCGCTGGGATCTAAAAAATCCTCTCCCCGTTAGTGAGAGCGCCACTGCGCAGAAAACGGAGCGGCAGGTTACTTCCCCCAGCTAACTCGCGCGATTCACCATCACTTCCCAATATCTTCGTTCCATAAGTCTGCATGCTCAGCGATGAAGTCGCGCATCATGCGAATGCAATCAGCATCGTCAAGAACGACGACGTTGACGCCATGTTGAAGGAACAAATCCTCTGCGCCTTTGAAGTTGCGATTTTCTCCGATTAGGACGCGGGGGATGCGGAACAGCAATGCCGTGCCCGTGCACATGATGCAGGGACTAAGTGTGCTCACCAGCGTCAAATCAGTCCAGTCTCGTCGGCGGCCCGCGTTGCGCAGGCAAACCGTTTCGGCGTGTGCGGTCGGGTCTCCACTCTGAACCCTTAGGTTGTGACCACGGGCGACGATTTGTCCTCGCTTGTCGGCCAGAACCGAACCGATGGGCAAACCGCCCTCGCTCAGTCCCTTCCTCGCTTCTTCGAGCGCTTCGCGTAGTAGTTCCTGATGGTCCATGATCCCCCGGGCGATTCGTCAGCGTAGTTTGTAGCGTTGCAACTTGCCAGTAGCTGTTTTGGGAAGTTCAGGAAAGAATTCGATCCGGTGCGGCCGCTTGAACACCGGTAGACGCTCGAGAACGAATCGCTGCAACTCGGCGGCGACTTCAGGATTTCCAGATTTGCCGTCGCGCAACACGACGCAGGCTACGGTTTTTGTCAGTCCGTCTTCATCTTTTCGTCCGACGACTGCCGCTTCCTGCACGTGCGGGTGTTCGAGAAGTTGGTTCTCGATCTCCACCGGGCTGACCCACGTGCCGCTGACCTTCAGCATGTCGTCGGAGCGCCCGGCGTACCAGAAGTATCCTTCCGGGTCTTGATAATAGCGGTCGCCCGTGCGTAGCCAATGGCCGCTGATTGTGTCTTTTGTTTTTTCATGCTGGTTCCAATAGCAGGCACAAGCGGCATCGGTCTTAACAATCAGGTCGCCCATTTCGCCGGGCGCGACCGGTTGATTATTTTCGTCCATGATGCGCGCTTCAAATCCGGGAATGACAGTTCCGCTCGATCCGGGCCTGAGCGCGCCGGGCCGGTTCGCGATGAACATGTGCAGGGCTTCTGTTGATCCGATTGCATCGAGAATCTCAACTCCGAAGCGTTCTTTGAAGCGGTGAAAGATGGCCGCAGGGAGGCATTCGCCCGCCGAGATCGCATGGCGAACCGAAGAAAAATCAGGGGCACGGGCCGCCTCTGTCACTTGAGCCAGCAACTTCGCGTAGTTTGACGGCACAGAGAAAAACAATGTGGGACGGTAGTGTTCTACGAGGTCGAAAATGCTTTGTGGCTTGGGAGGGCCGGGCAGCAAAATGGTGGTTGCTCCGACTGCCAGAGGAAAATAAAGGCCGTTACCCAGGCCATAGGCGAAAAAAAGCTTGGCCACACTGAAAAAACGGTCGCTTTCCGTGGCGTCCAAAATCGCCTTTGCATAACTCTCGGCGCAAACGACCATATCATGCTGCAGGTGCACACAGGCCTTCGATCGGCCCGTGCTTCCCGAAGAATAGAGCCAGAAAGCAGCATCGTCTTTGCTGGTGCGCGCCGTATCGAGCGTGATGGAACTGTCGCGGATCCACTGGTCGAACGAGAGAGTGCCTGGTCGTTCTGCGCTGTTACCAATGACGATGAATTTTTCGACGTAAGGAAGTCGCTCCCTTGGAATGGCCTGCAGGCTAGGGAAGAGAGCATCGCTTACAATCCCAACTCGCGCGCGCGAGTTGTTGAGCAGGAATTCGTAGTCCGCCGGCTTCAGCAGCGTGTTGACGGGAACCGGCACGGCTCCGATCTTGATGGCGCCAAAAAAGCAAGCCGCAAATTCCGGCGTATCCAGCAAAAGCAGGAAGACTCGTTCTTCGATGCGAACACCCAATTCCTTGAGAGCGTTTCCAACCCGGTTCACCGACTCAAAGAGCTGGCGGTAAGTCACGCTCCGCTCCGCGCATTCGATTGCAATTTTCTCACCGCGGCCTTCGGTGATATGACGGTCCACGAAATAGCTTGCCGCGTTGAATTGCTCAGGCAGTGGAAGAGGAGCCGTATTCATGGCGTCAGTCGATTAAACAACGCGAGAGGCCTACTGGGTAACAGATCGGCGCGAGGCAGCCCGATTTGGAGAATCGGTCCAGAATCCTGGTGCGAAAGGGGGGACTCGAACCCCCACGGTTTTACCCGCCAGATCCTAAGTC
>CALFMO010000042.1 GCA_937879855.1 uncultured Acidobacteriaceae bacterium
GGGGTGCTTCAGAGAATAACTTCGGCCAGAGGTTTTCTGTGAGCACCCCTTGCTTATGTCTCCTAGACGCAGTGCGAGCCTTCCCCCGTCTTAAGTCGTAGCAAAGCGGTCAAAAAGAAACCCACGGTCTGATAGCCGTGGGTTGGCTTTTTATGGGGTTAGGGAGCTTAAGTGTGTCGGGACTTAGGCCAGGGCTACCTGTTCCCGCACATCCACTCCCGCGTTGCGCAGCAACTTGACTACCGCATCCTGTTTTAGCCGCGAGGCGTCGAACTCCACCCGCACCGTGCGCTGCTTGGCGTTAAATTGTACCTGCCGGATGCCGTAAACCTCACGCATGGTGTCAATTGCCCGCATTTCGTTTTCGCCGGGAACTGCCCCGTAGTTGAAAACCACGTCCAGATAAGTCATGGATTCGAGTCCTTCGCTATGATGTTGGGAGTGCCCGGCCAACCTGCCGGATGAAACTAATATAGAACATCGGCAATCAAAGAAGACAGTGTTGCGGTGCGCATGCGGCAAAGCGTTTGGGCCGAGCCGCTTTTGTCGAACCGAACGGCGAAATTATGACGGCTTCGAATCTGCCTACCACGCTGGAGCGCGACCCGGTCTGCGGGATGAATGTAGACCCTGCTTCCGCTAAGCATGTTTACGAGCACGCTGGGAAGAAGTATTACTTCTGCTGCGCGGGTTGTGGGGAAAAATTTAAGGCGGACCCGGGGAAGTATTTGAACAAGCCCGCGGCGTTTCCGTCGAACCTGGTGATGGTGGGGATGCCCACTCCAGCGAAACCTTCGCCATCTCCTCACGCTGCGGGCGCACATCCGATTTCCATCCGGGCCGCGTCGAAACCAACTGCGGCGGCAGGCCCGGCATATGTGTGTCCGATGTGTCCCGAAGTTCGTGAAAGCAAGCCCGGAGCCTGCCCAACGTGCGGCATGGCGCTTGAGCCCGACGTCCCAGTTGCATCGACGCGCACCGAATATACCTGCCCAATGCATCCCGAGATTGTTCGGTCGGAGCCCGGCTCGTGTCCGATCTGCGGCATGGCCCTCGAACCGCGCACGGTGACCGCAGTCGCCGAAGAGAATCCGGAATTGCGCGACATGACCCGGCGCTTCTGGGTTGGCGTTGTATTGACCACGCCGCTGTTGGCGATCGCGATGGGGAGCATGTTCTGGCCGCACGCGTTCATGAGTTGGTTGGGCGGTGCGCGTCTGCCTTGGATCGAATTTGCGCTATCGACTCCGGCGGTCTTGTGGTGCGGCCTGCCATTCTTCCAGCGTTTCTGGACGTCCCTGGTGAACCGCAGCCCCAACATGTTTACGCTGATCGGACTGGGAACGGGAGTGGCTTACGTCTACAGCGTAGTAGCGACTATCGCGCCACAGATTTTTCCCGAGTCGCTGCGCGGTATGGCCGGATATCCCGATGTGTACTTTGAGGCGGCCGCCGCGATCACCACGCTGGTCTTGCTCGGCCAGGTGATGGAACTGCGGGCGCGCAGCCGCACCAGCGCGGCCATTCGAGCGTTGCTCGATCTGAGCCCGAAGACGGCGCGTCTCATTTCCGCCGGACCAAATGGCGACATCACCGAAAAAGACATTCCGCTTGAACACGTGAAGCCGGGCGACCGCCTGCGCGTGCGTCCCGGAGAAAAGGTTCCCGTCGACGGCGTCTTGCTCGAAGGACATAGCTCCATTGACGAGTCGATGATCACCGGCGAATCGATTCCGGTCGAGAAAAATTCCAACAGCCCGGTCATCGGCGCGACCATCAACACCACGGGCTCGTTCATCATGCGGGCCGAGCGTGTAGGCTCCGAAACTCTGCTGGCGCGGATCGTTCAGTTGGTAGGACAGGCCCAGCGCAGCCGCGCTCCCATTCAACGACTTGCGGATCGGGTTGCCGCCTGGTTCGTTCCCGTAGTGGTTGCCGTGGCCGCAGTGACGTTTGTGGCGTGGTTCGTGTTTGGTCCGCAGCCCAGGCTGGCGCACGCGCTGGTGAACGCGGTTGCCGTGCTGATCATTGCCTGCCCCTGCGCCCTCGGCCTAGCGACTCCCATGGCGATCATGGTCGGCACGGGCCGCGGAGCTCATGCCGGAGTCCTGATCAAGAATGCCGAAGCGCTGGAGACCATGGAAAAAGTCGATACGCTCGTGATCGACAAGACCG
This sequence comes from uncultured Acidobacteriaceae bacterium, assembly GCA_937879855.1. GTDB lineage: Bacteria > Acidobacteriota > Terriglobia > Terriglobales > Acidobacteriaceae > Sulfotelmatobacter. The sequence continues at coordinate 2,176 of CALFMO010000042.1, forward strand.
GTACGCTGACGGAAGGGAAGCCGAAACTCGCGGCAATCTCTGCAGCGCCGCCCTACACGGAAGACGAAGTGCTTCGGCTGGCTGCCAGCCTGGAAAAGGCCAGCGAACATCCTTTGGGCACGGCTATTGTCAATGCCGCAACCGCAAGGGAATTAGTTCTCTCCAACCCGACGGAGTTCACCTACACCGTTGGCAAAGGTGTGCAAGGCATCGTTGACGGAAAACGTGTCGCGGTGGGAAACCTGGCTATCATGCACGAAGTCGGCGCTCTGCAGCCGGGCAAAGGCATTTTGAGCGTTCAAAACTCGATTGGAACCACCCTTTCCGTAGCCGTCGACGGCAAATATGCAGGGAGCGTGTCCGTCGCCGATCCAATAAAGGCATCCACTCCCGCCGCCGTGCGCGATCTCAAGCGCCTGGGAATTCGAATCGTCATGCTCACCGGAGACAGCCGCGCGACTGCCGCGGCCGTCGCGCAGAAACTCGGTCTGCAGGACGACGAATTCGAAGCTGAGGTGTTGCCCGAACGCAAATCCGAAGTCGTCCGCAAAATGCAAGAGCAGGGAAGAGTCGTGGCCATGGCGGGCGACGGCATCAACGACGCGCCCGCGCTGGCTCAAGCCGACGTTGGCATCGCCATGGGCACCGGAACCGACGTGGCCATGGAGAGCGGCGGCATCACGCTGGTCAAAGGCGATCTCTCGGGAATTCTGCGCGCGCGCAAGTTGAGCCGAGCCACCATGCGCAACATCCGCCAGAATCTTTTCTTCGCCTTCATCTATAACGCGATCGGAGTCCCCATCGCCGCCGGCGTGCTCTACCCATTCTTCGGCCTGTTGCTCAGCCCCATCTTCGCCGCCGCCGCCATGAGCTTCAGTTCGGTGTCGGTGATTACGAATGCCCTACGGCTGCGCAATGTGAAGCTGTGAGTCGAAATGAGGAATTGGTGAGCCTTCCTTCGACAATCGGAAGCGCGTGATGAAAACAATTGGGGCGGGTTGCCCCGCCCCTCGTTGCATACGCAATCTCTCCAACAGCGCTGTTCACGAGAAGAAGACGCCGTTTTGCTCGCGGCCAAGCACGGAAAAAAGGTTCCGCGAGGGATTGGGCGCTTCCGATTGATAGTGGAATCCTGGCTGCACTGCGGACCATTGGATGGTGGCCGGAGTGGACAGGAACGAGCCTTGAAAAGTTTGCGAGCTGTTGTGAATTTCCGCCATCGTACTTATGCCATTCCATTCGATGTCGAATGAGACGCTGGCGCGTTTCGGGAAAATACCCGGGATGAGCGGGAGGCCCATGATGCCGGGGAGTCCCAAGCCGTAGGTCAGGGAGTTCGCTATATCGTGGTCGTCAAAGACTTCCAGGTCTTTTACCCGAAGGCGAGCTTGCCCTTCGTCAAAATCGACGTCAACCGCGTCTTCGTCGACCTGAATCATCCAAAAGACGCCGTTCGTGTCGATGTGCACGTTGTAATCGTGGATCTGGTGAGGGAGAGTAGCCGATCCAGCCGGATCGGTGTAGAGGTCGAGTCAAACAAAGACGAACGTGCCCTTATGTTTGTGTCCGTCCGCTCCCACGAATTTCCCTTTGCTGAAGCCCATGTCTGCCTGGTACGCCAGGGGAGTGGTCATGCCGGTGGCAGTGTTCGTTCCCACGCCGCCACCGCGGATGTGCGTCAAGCCCACGAATCCGTCGAAGTTGTTGATCTGAGATGGGTCCTTGATATTTCCCAGGGGCGTGCCGGGCATTAGTGGGTTATGGTGAATGAATATCCCGAACGGAGCGAAGGGAGCTATGCCCCCGGGAATCGGAGTGATCAGGCCGCCGGTGCGACGACTTACGTCTTCGTCGCTGTCAGCGAGCGCCGACTTGGAACCCAAGAGGCCAGCCCCAACTACCGTGCTGGCGCCGGCCATGGCTCCAAGGAAAGCGCGCCGTGAGGCTCCTGAACCTGGGATGTCTATCCTGTTCATACTGCCTCCTCACAACCGCATCAAATTGTCTGGGGTCCGGAAAAACGGGAACGAGAAACTGCCAAATTGTCTGCTCATTGCAGAGGCCTGTCAAGCATTCATGTGTGGCAGCGCGGTCAGGCCTGTGGCCGCTAGCCCTCGTCAACGCCCTGAAACTATTCCTTCAAATCCACATGCGCCACATCCTCAATCTTGCGTCCCAGGAACCGCTCGCCCAGCCGGCGAAACTTCTCCACCGAATCGGTGGCGAAAAACTTGATCCGCGGAAGCGTGCGACGCTCTTCAGCCTCTCCCTTTGCGGGCACCAGTTGTTGCAGATGCGAAGCCACGGCGCGGGCGGTCGATTCTGCTGAATCCACGATGCTCACGTGCCCCGGCGCCACGCGATGCAGCAGCGGCTTGAGCAAGGGATAGTGCGTGCAGCCCAGAACCAGCGTATCGGCGTCGTGAAATCCGTCGGCAAAGGCCTCGCCCAGATAAATGCGCGCGACCTGTTCGGTGACGGGGTGTTCCACCCATCCTTCTTCGACCAGCGGAACCAGCAGCGGGCAGGCCTTCTCGCGCGCGTTCAGGCCGCGAGTTTCAAGAGCTTTGCGGTACGCGTGGCTGCTGACCGTGGCCTCGGTTCCGATCACCACAATTTTCTGATTCTTGCTGGCAGAGGCCGCCGCCGTCGCACCCGGCTCAACCACTCCCACGACCGGCACGTGCGCGCTTGCCGTAATGCGATCCAGCGCCAGCGCCGTCGCAGTGTTGCAGGCGATGACCAGCATCTGCGCGCCGTGGGATTCAAGATAATGCGCCGCTTCGACCGCGTAGCGGGCAACCGTTTCAACCGACTTCGATCCGTAAGGGAGTCGCGCCGTATCGCCAAAATAGGCATAATCGGCGCTGGGAATGAGTTCAAGTAAAGCTTTAAGGACGGTGAGCCCGCCAAAGCCCGAGTCAAATACGCCGATGGTCGGACGGCGAGAGGTCATTTCTAGGCCAGCCCTAGACGCCTCAGCTCCGAATGGCTGAGTTGAACATTCAGAATTGACGTGCTGCCTTTCGTGGACAACTCTTCTAGCGCCGCTTCAACAATAGCGCCATACGTGCGCAGTTTCTTTAGAAGAAACTGTCGGATGTTCTCAATTCCATTCATCTGCAGCGAAGGAGATGCGCCTCCAGTTCCCCGAGAGTTGCCGTAAGCCATTGTATTACTCCGTTTCTACCCGGCACTGCGCATACTGGTTCCTAGTATTGAGCCCCTATAGCATACCTGGGGTTAATATTCCTATCTTTAACCACGTCCCATTTATTGTTGAACGAAATGTTTTGGCGTCTGTCGATGTCCAGCGCCGTTTGGAGTTTCTCTGCTCCGATCATCTTAGAAAAATCATGGGTACAAATGTCTTTGAAGGGTTCTGATTCGGTGGAGAGTCGTAACGTCTAGTGTTTTGGCGATGCATGCCTTTACGGCGCATTCAACCGGCAAGCCTCTCAGTTAATATGCTCCCTCAGCGTTGCCACCTCGCATCAGGACGCGGGTGATCTAAATGGCTTATCGGGATCTAGCTTTTTCGCCGAGGCTTTGGCGCTGCGCGACAAACTGAACGACTTCATCGCCCGCCACCGTTCCGACTTCCGTACCTGCTCGACTCGTACTCCATTCCCACTCCCCGCGAATTGCGGAAGAATAGAGGACACTCATGATGTTTTGATTTTCGCCTTGCCCTCACATGCGTGTGGATAGCTCTTTTCTAGAATTCCGACCTGACCGGCGTGGAGACAAGTGATGTGGTTTCTACCTTGACGACGACCGAGGCAATATCATCTTTCTGTGCTTCACCGCACGCAAAGCGGAGGGCTTCGCGATACAGGCCGTCAACAAGCTGGCTCGCGGGCTCGCGGGTATGAGTGGCAACGTAGTTGAGGGCCCCTTGGGCTCCCCATTCTTTGCCGTCGGGCGACGTTGACTCGGTGATGCCGTCGGTGAGTAACACCAGAAGTTGGCCTGGGAGGAGTGTGATGGAAGGATTGCGCGAGAATCTCACATTCGGGAATAGACCGAGCGGTAGTCCGCTACTCTCCAGGGTATGTTCCACTGCGCCGGAAGTGCTCAACATATATCCCGGGATGTGACCGGCGCCCGCATACACCAGCGATCGAGTACCCAGGTCCAGGGACGCGAGCATGAGCGTTACGAAGCACCCATCCCCCAAGTCGTCCACCAGCATGCGATTGACTTGCGTGAGAATTTGATCTACTTCCAGACCCATGGAGGCAAAAGAGTGAACGTAGGCACGCGTCAGAGCCATCACCAGCGCTGAGCCGAAGCCATGGCCCTCCACGTCGCCGACTGCTATGCCCAAGCGATTGTGAGGCAGGGTAATAAAGTCGAAATAGTCACCACTGGTTTCATAGGCTGGATAAGCTGCCGCAGCAACATCGAAACCTTGGACGGTAGGTGCAACTCGATAAAACTTCTGCTGAATTTGCCTTGCGAGGCGCAATTGAACTTCACGCTCCTGGATGTTCAAGGCCTCGCTGATGTCTTGTATCACGGCCACGAAGTGCGACACTCTGCCAGTTTCGTCCACGATCGGGGTAATGGTCTCCTCCGCGGGATAGATTTCCCCCGTTTTCCTTCGGTTGCTGATGGTTGCGTGAAAGGACTGCCCGGCCATCAATTTAGCCCACAAGCGTTCGTAGAAAGCCGGATCCTGCAAACCTGACTTGAGAATCCGCGGAGTCTTCCCGCGCACGTCATCTGCACTGAATCCAGTCATCGTCTCGAATGCCGGATTCACGTACTCGATGAAGCCATGGCGGTCCGTGAGCAGGACGCCGTCTGCAATCTGTTCCACCACATGCAAGAGCACTGCATTCGTTTGCCGGGACAAAGTTGGCATGAATCTCCTTTCCAGAAAAACTGCCAAGCAGATAGAGCTTGGCTCGCCGCGGATGGATTTTGAGTGGGATTAGGCAAAGTTGGAAGACGCTGGCTGATCAGGAAAGTCATCGGCTGCGCATGACTGTTGCTTCAGAAGACGAAAGTGATGGTCCTTCGTCACTTTCCAGCTCTTTGCTCCAAGGGACAGGGCCTAAGGGCCAATACCCCAGCGACGAAGGGACAATCGGGCCGAATGTCGTTTGGGAGCTAACTGCCCGTTTTTTACTCAAGGTCAGCAGGTGGAAGCCGATGGCCAAGTTAGGCGAATCATCGATCGCAGTCGTACCCGTGTCCCGGTAGCTGTCGCATTGCGAGGCACAAGCAACGAGAGGCCACAGTGACTTTCAGTTCGGATCCACGATCCTTAGGCTTGGCGGAGGGCAACACGGTCGAGTGCGACGCGCCATTGCCGCCTCCTGACATTCGCACTTGCCAGGATGAATTCCACGGAGAGTCCAATCATCAGGACAAGACGGACAGCAGGCTCAAGCTGAGAGCGTTGGTGGTGGAGGATGAACCGGCGGACGTCGAGCTGGCGCTGGGGACCCTGAGGCTGGGCGATTTGGACGTGGTGGGAGACGTCGCCCAGACCGCTCACGAGTTCACTGAACTCGTACGGAGGAATGTGTACGACATAGTTCTGGCTGACTACAATCTGCCGGGCTGGAATGGAATGGAATCGGTCGAGATCCTTCGCCGGGAAGGACTTGATATTCCGGTCATTCTGGTCTCGGGCGCACTGGGCGAACTCACTGCGGTGGAGTGCATCAAGCAGGGCGCAGCCGACTACATCCTCAAGGATCATTTGGCGCGCTTGCCGGGGTCAGTACGGCGAGCCATGCGCGAAACCAAACTGCGCCAGGATCACCGCCAGTCGCAGGACGACCTGGCGCGTTCCAATCGGGATCTGGAGCAGTTCGCCTATGTGGCATCGCATGATTTGCAGGAACCCCTGCGGATGGTTGCCACGTATACGCAGCTCCTGGCGGAGCGCTACCGGGGCAGGCTCGATTCCGATGCGGACAAATACATCCACTACGCGGTGGACGGCGCCCTGCGTATGCAGAAACTGGTGCAGGACCTGCTGGCTTATTCGCGGGTCGGGCGCGCTGGCGTGGCTCTCGAGAATACCGACTCCAACGTTGCGCTGCAGGCCGCCTTAAGGAATCTGGAGGCGGCGATCCAGGAAAGCGGCGCTATCGTCGAGCACGCTCAACTTCCCGTACTGTTAGCCGATAGTTCGCAACTGGTGCAGGTATTTCAAAATCTGATTGGGAATGCGATCAAATTTCGCGGTTCCGAAACGCCTTTGATCCGAATCAGCGCAGAGTTGAGGGGGAAAGAGTGGATATTTTCGGTGGCGGACAACGGCATCGGCATCGCCACCGAGCATGCAGACAGCGTGTTCGTAGTCTTCCGGCGCTTGCATGCGCGTGCGGAATATCCCGGCAACGGGATCGGACTCTCGATCTGCAAGAAAATTGTCGAGCAACATGGCGGCCGGATCTGGGTCGAATCCGAAATTGGTCGCGGATCCACGTTCCGGTTCGCCCTTCCTTCAAGAACAACTAGCGACCAGTGAGGGTCAACCACGAACATGAAACACACACCTGAGATTCTGATGGTCGACGACAACCCGGCAGATATTGATTTGACCAGCGAAGTACTGGCCCAGAGCGAAGCACATTTTCACGTGAACGCAGTAAACGATGGGGCAGAGGCGCTTTCGTTTCTGCGCCGGAAGGGGAAATATGTGAAGGCGCCGGTTCCAGACCTGGTTGTGCTCGACCTGAACCTGCCGCGCAAGGATGGGTGCGAAGTACTTTCGAATATCAAGGCTGACCCTGCTCTGGCCAAGATTCCAGTCGTCATCTTTACCACGTCACAGGCGGACTCCGACATCTCCCGCAGTTACAAGCTGGGAGCCAACTGTTATCTCAGAAAGCCGGGAAACCTTCCGGAATTCGTTGCGGTAGTGCAATCGATGGCGGAGTTCTGGCTGGGCTTTGCCAGCCTGCCGCAGAGGGAGAAGCGATGAAGGATCAATCGACCCACGTTTTATTGATCGAAGACAATCCGGGAGATGCTGATCTGGTTCGCTTGCGTCTGGTGGAAGGCAAGTCGGCGGTTGACGTGAACTGCGTCAGCCGCTTATCAGACGGCCTGGCCAGCCTCAAAGACAACTCGCCTTCGCTCATCCTGCTGGACTTGAACCTTCCTGACAGTCAGGGGGCAGAAACTTTTCGCAAGGTGCTGGAGAAAGCACCGGACGTGCCCATCGTCATCCTCTCGGGGCAGGATGATGAAGCGCTGGCGATCAAGGCGCTTCATCAGGGCGTACAGGATTACCTGGTAAAAGGCGCCATCTCCAGCAGCGGGCTGGATCGGGCGATGCGCTACGCCGTAGAGCGCCAGGCGCTGCTGCGGTCTCTGGAGATGAGCCGCAAGCAGCAGTTGGAGTTCAAGAACCAGTTCCTTTCGCACGTGTCGCACGAACTGCGCACGCCGCTCACCTGTATCCATCAGTTCACCACCATCCTGCTCGATGGGCTGGCGGGCGAGGTTAGTGCGGACCAGCGTGATCATCTCAAGACGATATTAAAGAGTGTGAATCAACTGGGAGCCATGGTTCGCGATCTGCTGGAGGCCAGCCGGGCGGAGTCGGGAAAGATTCGAATCGAACCGCGCTGCGTCGCGCTGGGAGCACTGATTCGGCAGGCAGTCGCTATGATGCAACCGATCGCTCGCGAAAAAGAAGTAGGGCTCGAGGTCGGCGTGGATACGAGAATTCCCTTCGTTCATGGGGATCCCGGGCGGATTCTCGAAGTTCTGATTAACCTCATCGAAAATGGCATCAAGTTCACTCCCCCGGGTGGTGCGGTCACGGTACAAGCTTCTCTGGTAGAGACCGATCCCGACTTTGTCTACGTCGCCGTAGCCGATACCGGCTGTGGAGTCGCGCCTGAGGCTCGAGCCCTGGTGTTCGAACGGCTCTACCAGGATCCGAACGCGGTCGACAACAACCGCAAGGGCTTGGGACTCGGTTTGTTCATTGCAAAGGAACTGGTCAACCTTCATGGAGGACGGATCTGGGTCGCCAGTCAATCCGGGCACGGCAGCACGTTCTCCTTTACCCTGCCGTTGTATTCGCTAGCCAAGTTGCTCTCGCCCGTCATTGTCTGCCAGGAGAAACTGCGGGAAAACATTGTGCTCGTTAAGGTCTCGCTGAGAACCTTGAGCCGTCCCGCTCCCGCGAATTGGAAAGACATTTGTCAACGTTGTCTGGAGATCCTGCAGCGTTGTGTGTACCTCGACAAGGATCTCGTCCTGCCTCCGATGACGGAAACCGGTGCGGACGAGACGTTTCTGGTGGTGGCGTCCACGGATCTGGAACGGGCGGAGGTCATGATGGCGCGCATTCGTGAGCAGCTCGCGAAGGTGCCTGAACTGAAGAGTACGGGCGAACTGCAGCTCTCCGCCGTGGCAGTGCCGCTTCCTGATCGCAGCGCGGGACACTCGCTGGAAGAGCAAGTGCGGGAGGTTTCGGCGACGGTAGGCGAAATGGTTCGAACCGTCCTGGGAGGGCAACCGGCCCAGCCGGATGCCACCGGAGCATAAGCGACACCGGAATAAGTTGGTGAAAACTTTGAAAATGGAGAATGACCAAATGACAAATTCAAAAATCATGATCGTGGACGATGATCCCGACCTCAGGCAGGCATTGCGACTGCGTCTGCGAGCGAACCACTTCGAAACAGTCAATGCAGTCGATGGCTACTCCGCGATTGCTCTGGCCTACAAAGAGCGTCCCGACCTGATCATTCTTGATCTCGGCCTGCCTGCTGGGGACGGCTTTGTCGTACTCGACCGCCTGCAAAAGGATGACAAGCTCTCGACCATCCCGGTCATCGTGTTGACAGCTCGCGATCCGCAGAGCAGCGAGCGGCGAGCCCTGCAGGCCGGGGCGGCGGCGTTCTTCCAGAAGCCTGCAGACAATGCAGAGCTGCTGGACGTGATTCGCGCCACCTTGTCCAGCGCCGCGAAAGGCTCAGCCTTGCCGTCTTGAGGCTTGGCTGAATGGCAAGTCCATCGCCGCCGAAAGGATCGACAGGGCTTCGCGCGGCGCGCAGAGTCTGGAACCGAGCTGTCAGTCGCCGTACCCAGTGCATCCGGTCTGCCGGCTACCGCCCTGGCGAGAACGATGAGCGCGAGGAGGATACTGCCATGCCGGTCGATGTTCAGTCCGGAGTCAAGCCCCGCGGTGGATATGAATTATTGCGCCAGCATCCCCGCATTCTGTCCAGCATCCCAATCACGCTGCGTCATTTGTGCCGCGGCGGTGTAAGGAGCACGCACGGTATCACTCTCGACTTGGGCGAGGGTGGCCTGGGCGCGATCGTGCAAGGTACCGTGCATGTCGGAGAAACGGTCGCTATTGACTTTGAGTTGTTGGATCAGCCGGTCACTACTGTAGCCATCGTGCGAAACACTTCCCACGTTCGCTGCGGATTCGAATTCGTCGGCCTCACGCCCGAAGAGCGTTTACAGATCGCCAACGTCGTCGGGCACTCCTAATCAAGAGCTCACGTTGGGCTCTCGGCTGGTTCGAGCGGACCTCGCCGTAGCCTTCTGGTCAAGGCGTCGGTCGATTGCGTAACCGCTGACTCTCCGCGTTGGCGAACTGAAACTCATATCGCGCACCGAACCATTTCGGGAAGCCTCCGCCATTCGTGTGCGCACTATCACCATCTTTAACCATCACTCTGCCCCATACTGAAGTTGCATTTCTGTCGACCCAATGATCAGGAATCCGTGGTGGCGCGAGAAGAACATCAATTTCAGTTTCCGCATGGAATCTCTCCGGCCGGGGCCGGAGTGATGGAGGTTTGTGATGTCGAGAAGTCGAAAGGCAAAACCCGCACTCAAGAATGGAATCGCCAAATGTCCGACCGGCATTTTCGGCTTAGACCAAATCACACAAGGCGGCTTGCCCAAGGGCCGTCCCACTCTCATCTGTGGGACGGCGGGATGCGGCAAGACCATCCTGGCCATGGAATTTCTGGTACGCGGAGCCACTGAGTTCGGCGAACCCGGTGTCTTCATGGCCTTCGAAGAGACCAGCCAGGAGTTAGGTAAGAATGTCGCGTCCATGGGCTTTGATCTGCCCGCGCTGGTGGCCCGCAAGAAGTTGGTTCTCGATCATGTTCGCATTGACCGCAGCGAGATCGCAGAGACCGGTGAATATGATCTGGAGGGCCTGTTTATCCGACTGGGGAGCGCCATCGATGCCATCGGCGCCAAACGCGTGGTGCTCGACACGATCGAATCTCTGTTCTCCGGCTTCAGCAACACGAATATTCTGCGCGCCGAACTTCGCCGCCTCTTCGGGTGGCTGAAGCAGAAGGGTGTCAGTGCGGTCATTACCGCCGAGACCGGGGAAGGGAAGATCACTCGCAACGGCATTGAGGAGTACGTCGCCGATTGCGTGATCCTGCTTGACCACCGAGTGGAAGACCAGAGTTCGATACGCCGGCTGCGGGTGTTGAAATATCGCGGCACCATGCACGGCACGAACGAGTACCCCTTCTTGATCGGGCAAACCGGTCTGTCGGTGCTTCCACTGAGTTCATTGAAGCTGGAACACAACGCTCCAACGGAAAGAGTTTCATCGGGGGTTCCGCGCCTGGACACAATGCTGGGTGGAAAAGGCTTTTACCGGGGCACCAGCATCCTGCTCTCCGGCACTGCGGGCACGGGCAAGAGCAGCCTGGCGGCGCATTTTGTGCAGGCGGCCTGCGAACGGGGCGAACGTGCCCTCTACCTGGCTTCTGAGCAATCTACGCACGAAGTGATTCGCAATATGCGCTCGATCGGGGTTGACCTGGAGCCTTGGGTGAAGCGCGATCGGTTGCGCTTCTACGCGGCGCGGCCCGGAACTTTTGGCCTGGAGAAGCATCTAGTCACGATTCACGATTTGACAGCGGAGTTCAATCCGAGAGTCGTGGTCATCGATCCCATTACGAATTTCGGGTCGGTGGGAACCTATTCGGAAGTGAAGTCGATGGTGACCCGCCTCATCGACATGTTCAAGTCACGCGAGATTACCGCGATGTTCACCAGCCTTACCTCGGGCGACAGCAATCCTGAACTGAGCGAAGTCGGCGTTTCCTCGCAGATGGATGCGTGGCTTCTATTGCGCAACCTGGAGTCGAACGGTGAACGCAATCGGGGCCTGTACGTGCTCAAGTCGCGGGGCATGGCGCATTCCAACCAGATTCGCGAATTCCTGCTGACCGATCACGGGGTGCAACTGCGCGATGTCTACGTAGGACCCGCGGGGCTGCTTACCGGCTCTGCGCGGGAAGCACAAGAAGCCAAGGAGCGGGCGGAAGCAAGCGAGCGCCGGCAACAGGCGCAGCGTAAGGCTTTTGAACTCAAACAAAAACGGCAGCAACTGGAGACGGACATTGCAAAGATGCGCGCCGACTTTGCGCTTCTGGAGCAATGTGCGCTGCGCGACTCCCGCTACAAGGAATCGCAGGAAAAGCAAATTGTCCTCGACCGGGTACAAATGGGCCGCATCCGCAAGGCGGACGCGGTCTCCGTACACCGGAACGGCCACGCCTGATGGCTTGGTATGTTCGAAAAAGAGACGAGCTCTTCATGAAAAAAACAAAAAGGCAGAACATCCAAGGCCGACGAACGCGATCCCAGCGAAAAACCTGGAACCTTCGTCTCTATATTGCCGGCGATACTTCGCGATCCATTGCGGCCCTGACGAACCTTCAGAGAATTTGCGATGAACACCTGGCGGGCCAGTACCACGTCGAAGTGGTCGACCTCTTGAAGAGTCCGCAACTGGCAGCGGGCGACCAGATCATAGCCGTGCCCACCCTGGTGCGCCGTTTACCGGCGCCGCTGAAAAAGATCATCGGGGATTTGTCGAACTCAGAACAGGTGCTGGTCGGGCTCGATTTGCGTCCGGGAAAGGTATCGCTATGAAAGCGCAGTCCCTGAAGCGGGCGCTTGCCACGGCCACCACTTCGGCAAGGCACAACAAGAAGTATGTCCTTCGACTCTACGTCACGGGGGCCACTTCTTCCTCGCGGCGCGCGATTCTCAACATCAACTCAATTTGTTCCGAACACCTGCAGGGGAAATACGATCTCGAAGTCATCGACATCCACCAGAAGCCGACTTTGGCCAAGGATGAACAAATTGTCGCGGCGCCTACCCTGATCAGGCACCTGCCTCTGCCTTTGCGGCGGATCATTGGCGACTTATCGGATCGTGACAGCGTGTTGTTCGGACTGGACTTGAAAACCAAGGCCTAGGAGCGACATGCCATCCACGAAAAGTCCGAGGCAGCAGCGGTTGCGGACGGAACTGAAACGGTTGCAGACTCGTCTGGCCGAGACCGAAGCCACCATCAAGGCCATCCGCTCCGGAGATGTGGATGCCATCGTAGTCGAAGGACCGAAGGGCAGCCGCATCTTTACCCTGCAGAGTCCGGAAGAGCCCTACCGTATCCTAGCCGAGCGCATGAATGAAGGTGCGGCGACATTGACCGCCGAAGGCACCATCCTTTTCTGCAATCAGCGCCTGGCCGATATGGTGGGAGTGCCTTCCGAACGACTGGTGGGTTCTGCGCTTCACACCATCCTGCATACCGAAGAGCGCGCGGATGTCGCGGAGTTGGTGCGCCTGGCGCTGAATGGGGATATCCGCGCCGAACGCCATCTCCTGCGCAATGACGGCACCACTCTTCCGGTGCAACTATCGCTCAGCCGGATTCCGATCGAAGAGTCGGGGCGTGGCCTGTGCCTGGTGGCCACGGACCTGACCGAGCAGAAACGCGCCCAGGACGAAGTTCGGCGATTGAACGCGGGGCTGGAACAGCAGGTCGCCCGCCGCACGGCCGAACTGGAGGCGGCGAACCAGGAGTTGGAGGCATTCACTTATGCGGTGGCGCACGATCTGCGCGCGCCCTTGCGCCACATTCACGGCTTTTCCGACCTGCTGCAGCGTGACTCGGAATCGGTGTTGAGCGCGAGTGGGCGGCATGCCCTCGATTCCATCCGCACCGGAACCCTGCGCATGGAGAATCTGTTGGAGGCTCTGCTGAATCTGAGCCGCTTCGGAAGGCAGTCGGTGGAGCGGCGAGAAGTCGACTTGGAAAAATTGGTCCGCGAGGTGATCGAAGAGCTTGCCCCCGATCTCAAGGAACGCAAGATCGATTGGAAAATCAGCCGGCTGCCGCGGGCTAATTGCGATCTCGCGTTGATGAAGATCGTCATCGCCAACCTGCTGTCGAACGCGGTCAAGTTCACGCGATTGCGATCCAGAGCCGCTATTGAGATCGGACACATGATTCGCGATGGTGAACCGGTGTTCTTTGTGCGCGACAACGGCGCCGGCTTCGATATGCGCTACGCAGGGAAGCTCTTTGGAGTATTCCAGCGCCTGCACCGGGCAGAAGAATTCGAAGGAACCGGCGTGGGACTGGCGACTGTACACCGTATTTTGCAGAAGCACGGAGGAAAAATCTGGGCGCAGGCCGAATTGGGGAAGGGCGCGACTTTCTATTTCACTTGCGGAGAGGCCGAAGCTGGCAAACGGCGGAAGGCCGTGGGAGCAACAAAGTGAGAGAATCACCGCTTTCTCGGGAAGAATCGGCGACGGATGAGTTCGACCCCGGTATTTTGCGGAGAATGAATCAGTTTGTCTCGAGTTGCAGCGGCCTTGCGATGGCGTTCGGGTTGTGGGTCCTGACGGGATGGATGTTTCATCTCGCCCGCGTGAAAAGCATCCTGCCGGGGCAAGTCGCGGTCAAGGCCAACGCCGCCGTATGTTTTATCCTGATCGGCTTCGCGATGTGGATTCTGAGAAGGGGACAGACGGGCGTTGTTTCTGGTTGGAAGCTGGCCGCCAAAATTGCTGCTTTCATGGCCAGCATCGTAGGTCTGCTCTCCTTGTTGGAGTTCCTGTTCGGGTGGGACTTGGGCATCGATCAGTTATTGTTCGCGGCGGGAGCGGACGACATTCCGGGTAGTGTGCGACCTGGTCTCATGTCTCCGGTCGCTGGTTTTGGTTTCTTCTGGCTCGGCGTAACGCTCCTGGTGCTGGATTTGAAATCGAGGCTAATGCGGTGGTCGGCGCAGTTGCTGCCCTGTGTCGTTGCCATCGCCGCCATGTTCGGAATTCTGGACTTTGTTCTCGACCCGACAACGACCCATACTCACATCTCTCCGATTACCGCCTTTGCGCTGTTTCTGTTCTCCTTCGGGCCGATGTTTGCTCGGCCGCAATGGGGCCTGGGGGCGCTGCTCGCGAGCGCGAGCTTGGGTGGTGCGTTGACTCGCTCGTTGTTTCCGATCGCCATTTTCGTTCCCCTGGCTGTCGGCTGGTTGCGATGGAAGGGCGAATTCGCAGGCCTTTATTCGGAATGGACCGGTCTCACGATGATGACCGTGTTCACGGTCGTATTGTTGGCGAGTTTCACGGCCTGGACGGGATTGACGCTTGACCGAAGCGAACGGGAGCGGCGCCAGGGCCAGGAGACCGCCGATCAACTCGCGTCGATCGTCGAATACTCGAACGACGCGATTATCGGGAAAACCACGGACGGGATCGTCATTAGTTGGAATCCCGCGGCCGAGGCAATTTATGGCTACTCGGCCGAGGAGACAGTCGGACGATCGATCTCCGTCGTGATTCCAACGAATCGCCGGGAAGAGTTCGAAACGATCCTGGACAAAATCCGGCATGGGAAGCAGATCAGCCACTACGAGACGGAACGGCTGCGCAAGGATGGGCAAACCGTTTTTGTTTCCCTCTCGGTCAGTCCCGTAATGGACAAGGCGGGGAACCTGGTGGGAGTCTCCACCATTACTCGCGACATTACCGATCGCAAACGTGCGGAGGAGAAACTTCATCAAGCCTCGCTCTACGCGCGTAGCCTGATTGAGGCCAGCCTCGATCCTCTGGTTACCATCCGCAAAGATGGCAAAATCATGGATGTCAACCGGGCCACAGAACTGGTGACCGGGGTCGAGCGCGACAGACTGATCGGGAGCGACTTCTGCGCGTACTTTACCCAGCCGGAAAAAGCGCGGCAGGGCTATGAGAAAGTGTTCGCGGAAGAGAAAGTGCAGGATTACCCATTGGCCATCCGGCACGCTTCCGGACGCATTGTCGAGGTCCTGTACAACGCTTCGGTATTCAGGAACGCCGCCGGCGGAGTGGAAGGAGTTTTTGCCGCGGCGCGCGACGTCACCAAGCCCAAGTTGGCAGAAGAAAAGTTGCGTCGAGCTTCGCTCTATACCCGCAGCCTCATCGAAGCCAGTTTGGATCCGCTGGTGACCATCAGCCGCGACGGCAAGATCGCCGACGTGAACCAGGCGACGGAAGCAGTGACGGGGGTTTCACGGGAACGCTTGATTGGTAGTGATTTTTCCACCTACTTCACCCAGCCCGAAATGGCGAGGCAAGGCTATGAGCAGGTATTTGCCGAGGGTAAGGTAACGGATTACGGGCTCGCCATTCGGCACGCATCGGGACGCGTGACGGATGTGCTGTACAACGCCAGCGTCTTTAAAAACGAGGCGGGAGAAGTGGAAGGAGTTTTTGCCGCGGCTCGCGATATCACCCGGCGCAAGCAGGCCGAAGACGAACTGCGTCTAAGCCGCGAACGCTTAGCTTTGGCGCAAAAAGCCGGGCATTCCGGCACGTTCGACTGGGATATTCAGAACAACGTCAATCACTGGTCCGCGGAGGTCGAAGAGGTATACGGCATCGCGCCCGGCGAGTTCGGCGGCACCTACGAGGACTGGGAAGCCCTGGTAGTGCCCGAAGACCTGATTACGACGAAGAAAGCGATCGAAGAATCCCTAAAAACAGGAGCGTTTGCGTCGGAATGGCGCATCCGCCGCCGTAATGACGGCGAAATCCGCTGGATCACCGCCCGCGCCAAGGTGATTTTCGACGACAACGGAAAGCCCCAGCGCATGCTCGGCCTCAACATGGATGTGACCGAGCGCAAGCAGGCCGAGGAGGAAGTTCAGCGCCTTAACCGGGAACTGGAACAGCGCGTAATGCTCCGCACCGCACAACTCGAAGGCGCGAATAAAGAACTGGAAGCCTTCACCTACTCCGTTTCCCACGATCTGCGTGCCCCGCTGCGGCATATCAGCGGTTTCTCCAAGCTGTTAACCGAGGAGTACGGCTCCACTTTGGCGCCGGAGGCCCAGCACCATCTGCAGCGAATCGAGGAAGGTACGCGGCGGATGGGTCTGCTGGTCGACGACCTCTTGAACCTGGGCCGCATCGGCCGCCACGAAGTGCGCCTTCAGGTCACCGGCCTGAACTCCATTGTGAATGAAACTCTGGTTGACCTGAAGTCGGAATGTGAGGGACGACAGTTGGAATGGAAGATTGGCACGCTGCCCTTCGTCGAATGCGATCCCGCCCTGATGAAGCAAGTATTCCAAAATCTGCTGTCGAATGCCGTCAAGTTCACCCGTCCTCGCAGCCAGGCGGTGATTGAGGTTGGACAGAAGGATCAGGACGGAGGTGCTGTGGTTTTCGTGCGCGACAACGGAGTCGGCTTCAACGTGAAGTACGCGGACAAACTCTTCGGCGTGTTCCAACGCCTGCATCGTCCGGAGGATTTCGAAGGCACCGGAGTGGGTTTGGCCACCGTCCAACGCATTATTCAGAAGCATGGCGGCCGCATCTGGGCCGAAGCAGAACTGGACAAAGGCGCGACTTTTTATTTCACCGTCGCAGCGTCCGAGAAATCCGAACTTAAAGAAAACGAAGCTACGGCGGGCGCAAGCTGCAACGCGGTGGGAAGGAACTGAACAACGGAGTCGGTAAAAACGGCAACAACCAAGGAGACTACGAAATGAATAGCGCACCACAGTCATCGACCGAGCAGCAGCAGGCCTCGCAGTACGCACGCAGCCTGATCGAAGCCAGTCTCGATCCCTTGGTGACCATCAGCCCGGAAGGCAAGATCACCGACGTGAATGAGGCCACCATCAAGGTGACCGGCATGCCGCGGGCGCAGCTGATCGGCACCGATTTCTCGAACTATTTTACCGAGCCCGAAAAGGCCAGGCATGGTTACCAGCAGGTCTTCGAAAAAGGTTTTGTCACTGACTACCCTCTGACCATCCGCCACAGTGGCGGGAAGCTGGTCGATGTTCTCTACAACGCGTCGGTCTATCGCGACGTGAATGGAAATGTCCTGGGCGTGTTTGCCGCCGCTCGCGATATTACCGAGCAGCGGCAGGTCTCGCAATACGCGCGCAGTCTGATCGAGGCCAGTCTCGATCCGCTGGTCACGATCAGCCCCCAAGGCAAGATCACGGACGTGAATGAAGCCACCATCAAGGTGACCGGCATGCAGAGGGAGCAGCTGATCGGCGCCGATTTTTCGAACTACTTTACCGAACCGGATAAGGCCCAGCAGGGTTACCAGCAGGTATTCGAGAAAGGCTTTGTCACCGACTACCCGCTCACCATCCGTCACAGCAGCGGGAAACTGGTCGATGTTCTCTACAACGCGTCGGTCTATCGCGATGTGAATGGGAACGTCCTGGGCGTGTTTGCCGCCGCTCGCGATATTACCGAGCAGCGGCAGGCCTCGCAGTACGCGCGCAGTTTGATCGAGGCCAGTCTCGATCCGCTGGTCACAATCAGTCCGGGTGGCAAGATCACAGACGTGAATGAAGCCACCATCAAGGTGACCGGCATGCCGCGCGAGCAGTTGATTGGCACCGACTTCTCGAATTACTTCACCGAGCCCGACAAGGCGAGAGAAGGCTACCAGCAGGTATTCGAGAAGGGCTTCGTCACCGACTACCCCTTGACCCTGCGCCACAGCGGCGGGAAACTGGTCGACGTTCTTTACAATGCATCCGTTTACCGCGATGTGAATGGCAAGGTCCTGGGCGTATTTGCCGCAGCCCGCGACGTGACCGAATCCAGACGGGTCATGCGGGAATTTGCCGATACCAAAAACTTTTTGAACAACATCCTGCAGAGCTCCACCAAATATTCCATCATCGGAAAAGACCTCGACCACACCATCCTTTCGTGGAACAAAGGAGCGCGGCTGAACTACGGCTATGAGGAGGAAGAGATTGTCGGTAAGGACTCCAGCATTTTGCATTCGCCGGAGGACATCCAGTCTGGCGCCGTCGACAAGATGCTGTCCACGGCTTTCGAAAGTGGCCTGGCAGAAGGGGAATTCCAGCGCCTCCGCAAGGATGGCTCGCGTTTTGTGGCGAATGTTGTGGTTACGCGCCGGGATGATTCTTCCGGGCGCGCGATCGGCTATCTGTTGATGAGCACCGACATCACGGAAAAGAAACAGGCCGAGGAGAAGTTGCGTTATGCCTCCCAGTATGCGCGCAGTTTGATCGAAGCCAGCCTGGACCCCCTGGTTACGATCAGCCCCGAAGGCAAGATCACCGACGTCAACGAGGCGACCAGCAAGCTAACCGGCATGCCCCGTGAACAACTGATCGGCACCGATTTTTCCGACTACTTCACGGAACCCGAAAACGCCCGCAAAGGCTATGAGCAGGTCTTCTCCAAAGGGTTCGTAACCGACTATCCGCTGACCATCCGGCAGCGCGACGGTCGGCTCACCCATGTGGTGTACAACGCCTCGGTGTATCGCGACGCACAGGGAAATGTGCTGGGCGTGTTCGCCGCAGCCCGCGACGTAACCGCACAGAAGGAGGCGGAAACGAAGATCGGCGAGCAACGCGCACGCGACGAACAGCGGGCTCGCGAACTTGAACGTTTGGCGGAACTGGAGAGATTCCAGAAGCTCACAGTCGGGCGTGAACTCAAAATGATCGAGCTCAAGAAAGAAATCGAGGAACTCAAGCGCGAGGTGGGGCGCCTGCGGCCGGGAAGCCCGGAAAGGTCGCTCGTTTGACCTCGAATCCTCGCGAAATGTTGGCCCCGGTTGAGAACGCGATAAGTCCCGAGGATCATGCCAGGGCAATCCTCAACATACTGGAGGACTTTTCGGAAGATAAAGGGCGTGTGGAGCAAACGCAGCATGCCGTCTTCAATATCCTGGAAGACTTCTCCCAGGAGAAAAGCAGGCTCGAAAACACCCAGCGTGCCACGCTCAACCTGTTGGAAGATTTCGACGCGGAAGGCTCCAAGATGCAGAAGTTGCAGCGCGCCGTGTTCAACATACTCGAGGACTCATCTGAGGAGAAAGACCGTTTGGAGTTAACCCAGCGCGCCACGCTCAACCTGCTGGAAGATTTCGATGCGGAAGGCTCCAAGATGCAGCAGGTGCATCACGCCTTTTGCAACATGCTCGAGGATTTTTCTCAGGAGAAAACGCGACTGGAGGAAACCCAACGGGCGACTTTGAACGTGCTCGACGATTTCGACGCGGAGCGCTCCAGGGCAGAAGGAGTCAGCAGTGAACTGCGAGAGTCGATCGGACAGTTACGCGCGGCCAAGGAAGCTGCGGAAGCATCCAATCGCGAACTGGAGGCTTTCAGCTATTCCGTTTCCCATGATCTGCGTGCGCCGGTGCGACACGTGAGAGGCTTCTCCGACATTCTTGCCAAAGAATACGGGCATGCACTGCCGCCGGATGCCCAGCATCATCTGCAACGCATACAGCAAGGCGCGCTGCGCATGGGGCAGTTGGTAGACGACCTTTTGAGCCTGGCAAGGCTGGGCCGGCAGGGGCTACGCGCGGAAAAAACAAGTTTGAATCGGTTGGTCGAAGAAGTGATGGCAGAACTTATGCCGGACACTGCAGGCCGCCAGTTTCAGTGGAGGATCGGCAACCTTCCCATTGTCGAGTGTGACGGCTCGCTGGTGAAGCAGGTCTTCCAGAATTTGCTGTCAAATGCGCTCAAGTTCACCCGTTCCCGCCCCGTGGCTGTCATTGAGGTCGGGTACAGGGATCAGGCGCCAACGCCGGTCATGTTTGTGCGCGACAACGGCGTCGGCTTCAACATGAAGTACTCCGACAAGCTCTTCGGGGTGTTTCAACGCCTGCACCGCGCCGAGGATTTCGAAGGCACGGGTGTGGGGCTGGCCACGGTGCAACGCATTATTCAAAAACATGGGGGACGCATCTGGGCCGAAGCGGAACTGGACAAGGGCGCTGCTTTCTTTTTTACCCTCGGAGCTTCCGAGAAAACCGAACTTAAAACTAAAGCCGCAATGGCGGGAGACAAAGCATGACTACACGACAAGTCGAGATTCTGCTGGTGGAAGACAATCCGGATGATGTGGAACTAACCCTGCACGCTCTCCGCAAAGAAAAACTGGCCAATAGTATCCATGTGGCGCGCGATGGCGAAGAGGCCATGGAGTTTCTTTTCTGTAATGGCAATCACGCCGACCGGTCCTTTGAAAATCCGCCGAGACTGGTGCTGCTGGACTTGAAGCTGCCCAAGGTGGATGGTATGGAAGTGCTGAAGCGGCTCAAGGCCGACCCGCGCACCAAGGCTATCCCGGTCGTCATCCTGACATCCTCCAAAGAGGAACGCGACTTGATCAATGGCTATGGGCTGGGAGCCAACAGTTACATTCAGAAGCCGGTGGACTTCGAGCAGTTTCGGGACACCATCAAAAACGTCGGCCTCTACTGGCTGGTCATCAACCAGCTTCCGATGGTAAACAGCATCGCGCAGGCCGCTTCCACCAATACCAAGTGACGTGGCGGGCACGAGGTTGAAAAATGTAAAAACGCCAATCCTGATCCGCCAGAGCAAGCGCCATTGAGTATGTTCAATGAGTAGTCCAGAGAAACCGTCATCCGTCAGGCAGCCGCTGCACGCCTTGCTCGTCGAGGACAGCTCGGATGATGCTGAACTCATGGCGCGCGAACTGTGCCAGGCCGGCTTCGACTTGACTTGGGATCGTGTGGACACCGAAGACGCCTATCTGGCGCACCTGGAAAAGTCACCGGCGATCGTCCTCGCCGATTATTCCTTGCCCCAGTTCAGTGGCCTGCGGGCGCTCGAACTGCTGCAGGAGCGTGGACTCAGCACGCCCTTCATCGTGGTATCAGGCACCGTCGGAGAGGAAGCTGCTGCTGCCGTTGTGAAGCAGGGCGCCGCAGACTACGTCCTGAAAAGCCGGCTCAACCGCTTGGGTTCTGCAGTCAGGCGCGCGTTGCAGGGAGAGCGGAGAATTGCCTATTTTTCCATGGAAATCGCGTTGGAGTCGGCCATGCCGACCTACAGCGGAGGATTAGGCGTGCTCGCAGGCGACACCGTGCGCTCGGCAGCGGACCTCCAGCTCCCAGTTGTGGCAGTCTCGCTGCTGCATCGTGCGGGACACTTCCACCAGCGGTTCGATGCTGCTGGCTGGCAGACGGAAGAGCCCGTCAACTGGAATGTGGAGCAGTTTCTCACCGAGATGCCGGCAAGAGCGTCGCTCACCATCGAGAGCCGGAAGCTCTCGCTGCGCTGCTGGAAGTATCAGGTACAAGGAATCGGCGGCTATTTCGTTCCTGTTTATCTGCTGGACAGCGATCTCCCCGAAAATAGCGACTGGGACCGCAAGCTCACGTCGGTGCTGTACGGCGGCGACTCCCACTACCGTCTGTGTCAGGAAGTAGTTTTGGGCATCGGTGGAGTGCGCATGTTGCGCGCTCTCGGCTACGAGAGGATTGATCGCTTCCACATGAACGAGGGGCACGCCAGCCTGCTCACGCTGGAACTGTTGCAAGAAGAGGCAGGCGAGGCGCAGAGAACTCATATTTCTGTCGGCGACCTCGCCAGCGTCCGGCAGCGATGTATCTTCACCACCCATACTCCGGTGCCGGCGGGGCATGATCAGTTTGCGATCTCCGAACTGGGAACCACGCTAGGGGTGCGGGAAGATCTGTCCGATGTGCTCGACCAGAACATGGCGGTCCGAGTGTTTGGACGGCACGAGCCTGCGGGAAAGAAGAACTCATCTCCCAGCTGCCACATCATGCTCAACATGACTTATCTGGGCCTGAACATGAGCCGCTATGTAAATGGAGTAGCCAAGAGGCACGGAGAAGTTTCGCGGATGATGTTCGCGGGCTACCACATCGACGCGATCACCAACGGCGTGCACGCCTCCACCTGGACGTCGCCACATTTTCAGGCACTCTATGATCGCCACATTTCTGACTGGCGACAGGACAATTTCAGTTTGCGTCATGCGGAAAGTATTCCCACGGCCGAGATTTGCGCGGCGCACCAGTGTGCGAAGACAGAGTTCCTGGCGCTCGTCAATGAACAGCAACATGTGGCATTGAGTCCCGAGATATTTACCATCGGATTCGCTCGCCGGGTCACCGCCTACAAGCGGGCAGACCTTCTGTTCACGGACCTGGAGCGCCTTAAGAAAGTCGCGGTTCAAGCTGGCGGGCTGCAGGTGATCTATGCGGGCAAGGCGCATCCCAGCGACCAGGAAGGCAAGCGACTCATCCGCCGCATCCTGGAATTGAAAGAAGTTCTGAAAGACAGCATCACGATCGCCTTTCTCCCTAACTATGACCTGGCCCTGGCGAAGCTAATCACCTCTGGCGTAGATCTCTGGCTCAACACGCCTCAACCTCCACTGGAGGCATCCGGCACCAGCGGAATGAAAGCAGCGTTAAACGGCGTCCCTAGCCTGAGCGTTGTGGATGGATGGTGGATGGAGGGACTCATCGAAGGAGTGACCGGGTGGGCGATCGGCGACGAGAAGCGCCAACGGGAAGACGAAAGCAGTGGCACCCGCGACGCCGCTTCACTCTACGATAAGCTCGGACGCCTGATTATTCCGATGTTCCATCATGATCGCGATCGTTTCCTGGAGGTCATGCGGCATGCCATCGCTGTGAACGGCTCCTTCTTCAATACCCAAAGAATGCTGCAACAGTATGTGTTGAGTGCGTACTTCCGTTGAAAAAAGCCCGTCTTGATCCACGCGAAACGTTATGAGTCGCGCCAGAGTCGATCTCCGATCTGCGCTCCTCTGCAGCGCACCGACAACTGCCGTAACGCCATCGCCCTAATTCCTACCCACCGTTCCGGCTGGCTGGAGGCACAATCCCGTTCATTCGAAGATAAACTGCCATCTGCCCGTAGTGATCGTAACCATGCGAAGCAACCGCCGCTGCCAGGCCTAGGCGCGACACGGGAGCCTCGCCAAACGGGCTCTTCACAGTGCCGACCACATTTTTCTCGTTGATGGTTGCGATTGCCTTGTGAACATAGGCGAAGGAGTCCTTGAGGAATCTCACGACGTCGGCTTTGCTTGTGATGGAAGCGGGCCCTTCTTCGTCGGCGACGTCCACCGGCGGTTTCTGTTCCAGAAGGGCCGCGCCAAGCTCATAATTCACTGCCGCTACGTGCTTGATCTGCTGCGCAAACGTGCGCACGCCCTTGAACTCGCCGCTCGTGGGAGCGAAGTCGAACTTGTCGTCGGGCATGGCCTCCGAGGCAGGAACGATTTCGCGCTCGAGGTTAGAGACGGTATGGTCCAGTATTTCCGTGACCGTGCGATGGACCTCTTTCGGCTTCGCGGCCTGGGTACTGGCACTAATCGTCAACCACAGCAAGCTACACAGGATAATTCCGATTTTGTTTCTCATGATTTCCCCTTTTTTCGTTATGAGCTTATGACCGTTCGAGCAAGCTTACTCGTATCAAAACGTACTCGTATCGACTCAAATCAAAAACCAGTTCGGCGTTCGCATTTCCTAAGTATTCTCGCCTGCATTCTGTCGTTCAAGTTCTGGTGTTATGCCAAACGGCCACTGGCCATCCTTCCAGGCACGAATCATATAAATAGTGACGCCGGTCAGCAGAATGATCAGTGCATAACGCACTTCCTTCTGCCAGTTGACGCGATTAAACAGAATGAATAGAAAACCGGCGCTCGCCAGCAGCGCCGGCAGCGGATAAAGCCACATGCGAAACGGCCGGGGCAGATCGGGCCTGCGGATTCGCAATACGATTGATCCGATTGCCTGCACGAGGAATTGCAGGACAAGGCGAATCACCACCAGGGCCGCGATCGCATCTTTCAAGCGTAGAAAGCAGAACGCCGCCGCCACCACGCCCAGCGCCAGCAGGGAGATATGAGGAAATTGATATACGGGATGCACCCGGGCAAAGGCGCGAAAATAGTTTCCGTCCTTCGCCGCAGCATAGGGCACACGCGAATAGCCCAGCATCAGCGAAAAGACCGATGCGAAAGCGGTCACAATTACCAGTCCGGTCACCAGTCGCGCCGCCCAGGCGCCATACACCCTTTGCATGAACAACGACACAACGTACAAAGCATTATTGTTCTGTCCAGCCTGCAGCATCTCCCGCCAGGGCACCACGGCGAGAATGCACAGGTTCATCATTAGATATAGACACGCAACCAGCAGAATGGAAAGCAAAAGAGCGCGGGGAATATTCTTGCCCGGATCCTCGATTTCGTCGCCCATAAAACAAACGTTGTAATAACCCCAGTAATCGTAGGTGGCTACCAGCATTGCTCCGCCCAGGCCGGTAAGAAACTGGTGAGACATGGTGAAGGCGCCGGGGGGAAAGTCGAACGCTCGCGCGGCATTGAAGTGCGTCAGCCCAGCATAGATGATCCAGCCAATCGTCCCCATCACGCCGAACCACAATACTTTTGTAAGACGGCTAATCGCCGTGATCCGCCGGTAAAGAAGGAGCACGGTAAAAAAGCAAATCACCACAGCGACCCCGGTTCCCGGAGTAACGATCCAACTAGCCTGCAGCGTGCCTGCCCATGGGATGTGCAGCGCAGCGTCGTGATGCGCGTAGACGGTATCCAACTCTGGCCAGTAGTACGCGGTATATCCCGCCAGCCCGATGCAGCCGGTAGCAATCGAAAGCGGGGCGCTGAACGACACTTGCCAGATAAACAGAAACGAGATCAGCCGCCCCCAGCGCTGTGGACCATAAATTTCGCGCAAGTAACGATAAGAGCCCCCGGATGTCGGCAGCGCCGCGCCCAATTCCGCAGTGACCAGACCATCGCAGATAGCAAGCAGGGCGCCCAAAACCCATCCCAGCAAGGCTTGCGGGCCGCCCATCGCGCTCAAGACCAGGGGCATGGTGATGAACGGGCCCACACCGATCATGTCGATCATGTTGAGGGCGGTGGCGCTCCACAGCCCCATCCCACGGATGAGGCCCGGAGAGCTGCTTTGAGGGGCAGATGACATTGGCGAGGAGTATAAAGCTAGGGAAGAAGCAGCAACCTCCCGCTGACCTGGCGCTGTTCAAGAGCAGCATGGGCTCGGCTGGCCTCAGCCAGAGGATAAGTGCCAGCAATCTTGACGCACAGCTTTCCTTCCTTTATCCATGCCACAAATCGCCCAAGGTAATGAGGATATTCCGGGCCGCCATAAGTATGAATGCGAATGCCGCGCATCGTCTTGGCTGGTGTTGCGCCGGTGGTTCGCTGGGTTTCTGCTGTCTGCATTCGATTGTTTCTTAGTGCTGAAAACCGCTTACTGCTTCTCGTGCCCCGCGCTCAACAGATTCACGTAGAGGCGCACTGCCCCAGGCACGCCCGCAGGGAGCTGCCGGAAAAACGCGTAGCCCGTGTAGATGTAAGTTCCTTTGCCATACTGCGCCCGGAGCAGGCCGCCCTTTTGCGCATCTTCTCCAGGATCGTGGCAAGAGAGCAGGGGCTTAAAGTGTTCGTCCCACTTGTCCATGAAGTACAGCCCGCGCTCCTGTACCCAGCCGTCGAAATCGCGCGCGGTAATCGTATTGGGATAATGAAAGACCGAATCCTCGGGCGCCAGAATTTCTACCGGGGCTTCCTCGACTGAAACCCGCGCCCGGCTAAGTTCCGCCGGGGAGGGAGTGAACTTGCCGTTGTTGAAATCCGCGGTGCCGGCGTTGTACTGCACGACCAGCGTGCCGCCTGCGGAAACGAAATCGAGCAGCTTCTTGTTATTGGCCGCGACATCTTTCTGCGTGTCGTAGGCGCGGATTCCCAATACGATGGTGCCGTACTTGCTGAGATCCTCGTTGGCGAGTTTCTCCGCTGGAACGAGCGTGATGTCCATCCCAACCTGTTTCAGCACAGTCGGAATATCGTCGCCAGCGCCCATGATGTAGCCAACCTTGAGATCGTGCGGAACCTGCACATCGACAATACTCACGCGCTGCCGCGCCGGCTGGTAGTAATAGAAGCTGCCCAGGTCCTCGCGCGTGACCAGGGTGTATCCCTCATTGTATTTCTGACCTTCGGATTCAAGCACGGCGTGCACGGTGGTTGGGCCTTCCCGCAAGCCAGTTGTAAAAATCTTGAATTGAAAATCGTGCTTCTCTCCGCGCCTCTTGAAGTCCACTGAAAGCTGAGCCGGTTCCGAACGCCAGCCTGGCGGCAGTTCCAGCCGCAATACGCCGCCGATGTTGCGCATGAGATTGCTGGTGACGCCCACCGTTACGGTGGAAGTTGATCCGTTGTGGGTCGAGATTACCTGCGCGCCGGGCTCGAGCACTACTGAAAATGCAGGTACCACTGCCAACGGGCGCGCCTCGGTCTTTCCTGCCTCATCGACGAATGGAGTGACGACGGCCGCTCTAATTCCATTCTGCACTCCCGAATCTTCTCCGTTTGTGAACAGATATTCCACGCGTGCCCGCAACGCGGGAGGCGGGAAGGGAAGCGTCGCGTACTTCTCGTTGTCGATGTGATTGACGGCCTCACGGTCAGGATCATCTCGATGCCAGTACGGCCGCGTGTACACCGCATTCTTCGGCGCTCGCAACGTGAAATCCGCGTGAACATCTTTGCCCGCATTGACAGTCAGCGGTTTCGTTTTTCCCTCGACCGTGGTCCACACCGAGGGTACCTCTAGCTTGATGTCTTTAATCCCCAGCGATTGTTTCGAACCGTTGTGGAGCGCCACCGAGACCGTAAATTCTTGCCCGGGCGAAACTGTGGTGAGGGCGTCCGCTTCTTTCGGCGTGCTAATTTTGGGTTCGCCGTCATAAAATACGTTGGTGGTGAGCGTTACGGCGAGCGCCAGATTCAGCGCCGTTTCAGCTTGCTGTTGCTTCTCGGCGATTCGAGTGAGCAGATCGACTTTAGAGGCTGAGCTGAGAGCGGATTCTTCGATTTCCTTTTGTACCTTCCTTAGATCGACCACAAGTCCCATCAGGAAAGTTGATGCCGCATACGAATCCCTGCTGTGGGCGTATGCCTGAGTAACTTCATTGCCAACCTCGGTCAGTTTCTGTCGCAACCTTGGGACTTTTTTTTCTTCCGTCCCCGGTTCCGCCGCCAGACCAGGCCAAGTGGTGTCGATTCCGTCGAAGAAACTTTTCTCATGCCCGTCCTTGCCTAACGTCGAAGGCAATACCGAATCCACAAGCCGGTAGAACGTGAACCGGTCTCCCGGATCTACTGTCCAGTTCGCCGCTCCCTGCGACATCTGGTGGCGCAATCCTTGCACGGCAAACTGCACGTACGACATGCTGAGCTCCGGGCTGTGCTCGCCTGTGTTCAGCTTCAGAGTCCACTCCGCGTCCGGGCAAGTCATCGCGCCAAACCCGCAGACATTTCCGATATAGAGTTTCTTTGCCTGCCAAGGCTGCAGACCCTCGGCGATCTGTTCGGGAAAGCGCTTGGGATCGGCGGCCGCGCGGAACGCCTCGCGAGTGAGAATGCTCGAGGCCTGATGGTGCCCGTGCCCGTCCCGCGAGGTTCCGGAAAAGCGCGCGACCAGGACGTCGGGACGAAACGTTCGAATCACGCGCACCATGTCGACGAGCGCCGTATCGTGGCCGCCCCACTTCGCAAATGTTTCGTCGGCGCTCTTCGAGAATCCGAAGTCGGCGACGCGCGAAAATCGTTCCTGCACGCCATAATACTGATCCGATGCGAGCAATTCCTCTGCGCGCAGCACACCCAGCACATCTGACAGATTGCTGCCAATTTTGTTCTGGCCGCCCTCGCCGCGATTCAGCGTCATGAGCAGCGTGCTCACGCCCCGGCCGCGCGCCTCCAGCGTCAGCATGCCGCCATCTTCGTCGTCGGGATGCGCCACTACCTGCATGAGGCGGGCAGTGGTGCCTAGGCGCAGAAGCTCCAGCCGCAGGCCGGCGGCACCCTCGTCCTGCGGGATTTCGGCGGGAACTCCTTGGTAGAGGATTCCCGGAGGATCGGCCAAGGCTTCGAGATTCGAGAACCGATGGTTCGCCGAGGCACTCGCAGGCGATTTCGCGACGGGGCGTGTGGGCTTGCTCGCGACGGGACTTTGCCCGGTTGCAAGCAGCGAAAAGATGGCGAGAAGATAAAAGGATTTCGCGGCCACAGAAAGAAGGCGATGAAAAATAGGGGAAGCGCGGCGCTCGGTGGGCCGCGGCAGGCTGACGGGTCCGAAATGTCTCACGCTACAAGGATGGGGCCTAGACCCACTCCGACGCAAATTCTTTCAGGTAGCGCCGGGATTTTATTAAGTAGCGCCGGCACCTTGCCGGCTGTCGCGGGGCCGTCTCGCCCGCGCGGTGGGGGCGGGACGCCGCCACGACAGCCGCCGGGACGGCGGCGCTACAACGGCGGCGCTACGCTGCTATACGTCGCACAGATCTGCCGCTTTGCGGAGGGAAACCAGCGGGTCCCCTGTCGGCAGGAATTCATGGGCGACATAGCCGCGAAATCCCCCGTCGGCGATTGCCCGCATCACCCCGTCCCACTGGACCTCTTGCGTATCATCCAATTCGTGGCGCCCTGGGACTCCGCCAGTATGAAAATGTGCAATCCACTTCAGGTTCGCGCGGACTGTGGCGATTAAATCGCCTTCCATAATCTGCATGTGGTAAATGTCGTAGAGCAACTTCACATTGGGCGAGTTCACCTCGCGCACCACGCGCACGCCCCACGCCGTGTGGTCGCACATGTAATCGGGATGATTCACCTTGCTATTGAGCAGTTCCAGGCAGATGGTCACGCCATGATCTTCTGCGATTTTTTTTACGCGGTTCAGGCCCGCGATGGTGTTGCGCGCACCTTCTTCATCCGACATACCGGCGCGGTTCCCCGAGAACGTGATCACGTTTGGGACGCCGGCCTTCTCGGCGCGAGGAATATTTTCGCGAAATCCCTGCTCGATCGCGGCATGGTTCTCGACGCGGTTGAGAGCTTTTCCGATCTCACCTCCTCCGCCGTATGCCATGGTGCAGATCAATCCGTAGCGTCGGGGAATTTCGTAGTCGTCGGGCTTCAGCAGGTCGACTCCTTTTAGCCCGATTTTCGCGGCGTACTCGGCCAGTTGATCGATGGAGAGGTGAGGGTAGCACCACTGACAGACGGACTGGTGAATGCGGCCCTTGCGTGGCGCTACGTCAATTGTCGATGCCAACGAAGGAAGCGCGATGGCGGCAACGGAAGATTGAAGCAACGCTCGGCGCGTAATGTTTCGCATGAAGAAAAGGTCCCTTTTTGATTTGTGATCGTATTGGGATGAAACTACGAGTCCCTCAGGGGCTAAAGCCCGCATCATTTGCCGTCCGAGCGGCACGGCTAAAGCCATGCCCTTCCCACTTTACTGCCGGCCTTCCTTCAGAACTGCCTGGCAATTTGCGGCAGCGGTTAGCACCACGTCGAAGGCGGTATCCTTGCGCAAGTCTTTAAGCATGGGATCGTCCAGCAAAGCCGCGTATGCACAATAGTTCTGCTGCACTGCGGCCTTTAGCAAGCGCAGTGCCGGCTCCTTCTGGCCGCAAGCCGCCATCAGGGCGCCCACGTGATACCACGACTCGGGGTCTAGCTCCAGCATGACCGACGCTTCGTTTTCGCGCACAATCTTCGCAAAGTCTGCGGGACGCTGTGCCGCCGTGCAAGCCTCCATCAAATCGCGGTGATAGATGGGCGCCTTCGCCATATTCTTCGCGCTGGCTCGCGCCTCCGGGATGTTGCCTTCCGCCAGATATACGTAAGGAGTGACCCAGGCCGCCCACTCCGAACCCGCATCCAGATGCACGAAATCCATAGCGCGGTCGGTCTGGCCCATCTCCAGGAACGACCAAGCGCAGGAACGGAAGGCAAAATTGCCGGGATCGAGAGAACGTGCGGTGTTGCATTCCCGCGTCGACTGGTCGAGCATGCCCGCGTAGCGCAGAACATAACTGAGAGCAAAGTGAGCGTCGGCGCTCTGCGGCCGGCGCCGCACCAGATCGGTCGCCGCGTCGTAAGCGCGCCCCAGTTCCCCGCGTTCGACCCGATTGGTGATCAGGTTGCTCGCGGCCATCACGCGGTTGGGATCGAGCGAAACCGCACGTTCGTAAGCAGCGTTCGAGCGCTGGAATTTTTCTTCGCCTCCGCCGCCGAACAGGGAATCGAAATAATATCGTTGTCCCAACGCCTCC
Organism: uncultured Acidobacteriaceae bacterium; assembly: GCA_937879855.1. Taxonomy (GTDB): domain Bacteria; phylum Acidobacteriota; class Terriglobia; order Terriglobales; family Acidobacteriaceae; genus Sulfotelmatobacter. The sequence continues at coordinate 32,463 of CALFMO010000042.1, forward strand.
CAGGCTGGAGCATAAGTGGGATCAATGCCCACCGCCCATTCCAGCATCTTGATCGCTTCTTTATTCGGAGCTGCATCATGCGGCACGGCGATGCTGCGCAGGTAAAAGTCATAAGCTTGCTGGTTCTTTGGGCGGGAGGCGGCCGATTCCACCGTGCCGGCGGCGCCACCGCCTAAAATCGGCAACAATCCATGCTGCACTTGCGAACTCAATTGCTGCTGCAATCCGATCAGGTCGTCCGCCTTAGCGGTGACCGTACTCTGCCACATCAGCCGGTCTGTGGGGACGTCGATTGCCTCCAGCGTCACCGTCAGTTCATCTCCCTGCTTGATGAAATGTCCCTGCAGCAGGCGCCCCACCCGGAGTTCTTGTCCCACTTTCTTTGGGTCCAAGTCGAGTGCCACATATCTGCGGGTGACCGACGAAGGCCGCACCTCCAGCGAGCGGGAGTAGGTCAAAACGCTGGTCAACTCATCAGCCAGAGCGAATCGCAGGTAGTCGACGTTGTAGTCGCCATTCAGGTTCTGCAATGGCAGCACCGCAATCGCATTCTTCTGCTCGGCATTTGCGACCGCCCGGTGTTTCACCCACCATGCTCCCACGGCAGCGAGCACCGTCACCAGCAAAGCTGCGGTCGCGATCAATAAATAGGTTTGAAAGCGCGATGTCCGGCTGAAAGTTTTCGACGCCGCGCGCAGCATCGACGACTGATTGCCTGCCTTGAGGGTTCCCGACTCGGACTCGCGTTTCAGCTGCGCCAGGTCAGAGCGCATTTCCGCCGCGCTTTGGTAGCGGTGCGTGCGGTCCTTCTCCATCGCCTTGCCGATGATGCCCTGCAGTTCGATCGGAATCTTGGGGTTCAGATCATGCGGTGGCGTGGGTTTTTGATGCAGCACCGCATCGAGGGTGAGCAACGAGTTGTTTCCCGAGAACGGCTTTTTGCCGGTGGACATTTCATATAGAACCACACCGAAGGAAAACAGGTCGCTGCGCGCGTCTACGGTCTCGCTCCGCGCCTGCTCGGGCGACATGTAGACGGCCGTTCCGGGAATGATCCCGACCGCGGTGAGCGACTGGTCCTCTTCGGTGCCCGGATTGTGGACGAGCTTTGCCAGCCCGAAATCGAGAACCTTCACCGGACCGCCCGGGGTCAGAAAAATGTTGGCGGGCTTGATGTCGCGATGAACGATTCCCTTATTGTGCGATGCCACCAGCGCGTCCGCTACCTGCACGCCCACGTCGAGAACTTCCTCGACCTTCATCGGCTGGCCGCCGATGTGCTGCTTCAGGCTCTCGCCCTCGAGCTTCTCCATCACGATGAAGGGATGCCCGTTGTTATCTTCAATGCCGTGGATGGTGCAGATGTTGGGATGATTCAGTTGCGAGGCGGCCCGAGCTTCGCGGGTGAAACGCTCCAGCGATTTGGCGTCGCCTGCCAGATTCTCAGGAATAAACTTCAGCGCGACATGCCGCCCCAGCTTCAAGTCCTCAGCCTCGTAGACCACGCCCATACCCCCGCCTCCAAGTTTGCCAAGGATGCGGTAATGAGATACCTGCTGGCCAATCATGAATGCGTCGGACCCTGCCCGGCGGTAATGTTAGGCCCCCGGTCGAGTCCGGTCAACTCCCGAGAGGCTGTACGCGCGGCCTGAGGGTGTTCTCAGCGTCTCCCGGCATTCGACGTGTGGGGATAGTGGCGGTCGATTGCCACAGGCGCGCAGTGTTGCTGCTGACTGCGCCAGGATATATTCGCAACATGCACGCGCGTGAACCTTTATTCTCCTATTTTCCCTGTATCGCGGCCTCAAAAATTCTCAGGCTTTCCTGACAGGCGTACAGGATCATAGACACGTTTCTGCATAAATGTTGGGGCTAAATCTTCCCACTGGATTTCATCCAAGGCATGTGCCCACAGATTCTGTAGCCAACAAGCGGAGACGACGGACGGTGGCGGGCCACCCTGTGCGCAACGACATTCTGCTGCGCATTCCGATGGCAGAGTTCGATGCGCTCAAATCTCATCTGGAATTTGTACCACTCCGCGCCGGTACAACCTTGGAGCAACAATACGCCCCGATTCATTACGTCTATTTCATAAATCGGGGTATCGTTTCCAAAATCGTCGAGATGGCGGATGGAAAGAGCGTGGAAGTTGGCGTTGCCGGACGCGAACATATGACTGGTCTGCAGCTGGCTGTCGGCCTGGAAAACCTGATGCATAGCCTGGTGGTACAAGTCCCAGGGGAAGGATTTCGGGTGGGAGCGACGACACTAAAGACGGCGCTGAAGGCACTTCCCGAACTCGCCGGAGTACTCAACCGGCGCCTGGGAATTCAATCGGTGCAATTCGAACGCAACGCCGCCTGTAACCGCTTCCACGGACTAAAATAGCGGCTGGCACGATTTTTGTTGTTGACCTTTGACAGGATCGAGTCTGAGGTGTTTCACACCACCCACGATTTCCTTGCCATCATGGTCGGCTGCGACCGGCCCAGCGTGAGCATCGCGCTCGCGGACTTGGAGAACGGTGGAACGATCCAGCCGAAACGGGGATCAATCTCGCTGGTGAACCGGCGGAAACTTGAAGCGCAGTCCTGCGAATGCTACGCGGTTTTCCGGCAATTTAATGCCGAACTCGGCCTGAGATAAAACCAGCCCTCGGTAGGCGATCCAACAGACCTGCGGTCGATTTTATTGATAACGTTCAGGGGTAGCGTGTTCAGTTTAGGGACCCCATGCTCATCGGTGTCAACGCCAGGGCCAGATATGTGGACGACATAGATAACCCGCTTATTCGAGACATTATCAATTTCCTAAATTCTGCCCAAGCTGATCCGGCTGCTAAGACTTGTCCCCACTGTGGCTTCGACCTGGAATATCGAAACTGGAAATTTATTTACCGGGAAGAAACCTGGACCATCCCCCTGCCGGTTTGCGCTCAGTGCTATTCCGGTTCGACAGGCCGAACGTTGGTGTGAGGCGGAACTGCGGGACAATACCCTCTTGGTTGTACAAGAGCACGCCTGAGCGCGAACAAAGAATTCAATGAAGTCGGCGAGGACTGTGAACTGAGTTATGACGAGCCCGCGAATGCCTGTTATGCGCTGTCCTTATTGCATCGAAGGCGGAAATTTCAAGGCAATGATGGGTCGGGGCGGACTGGAGACCGCCTACGTTTGCGCGCGATGTGGGCATCTGGCGCAGCCCACGGATCCTTTCTTCAAATGCATGTGCAATAAGTGCGTGGCTACTGACCGCGAGCGCGAGAGCAGAAGACTTTGAATGAAAGAAAGAAGGGGCCGCCCGGAGCGGATAATTCCGCTCCAATATGGAACAGACGGGATCGGGTTCCCAAATTTGTCCTCACCTACGTCCTTCCGTGAGACAAGCGATACCCTCAACCGCTGGTCACGCAAATATAATTAGGGGTAGCGTAAAACTGAGCGACGCACCAGTCGCGCAGAGGAGTATGAACCCATGAACGCCGCTGCCAACACTCCCCATCCCTGGCCGACTCCCGACCTGCATGAGGCCATCCGCCGCCGCGCCGAGGAAATCTATGTCCGCAATGGCAAGATCCCAGGCCACGATCTAGACAACTGGGCGCAGGCCGAGCAAGAAATCCTGCGCGAACTGGCTGAATCCCCCACCCGCAAAGCCATCGTGGTCAAAGTGGGCGATGCCCAATATATCGGTCATTACGACCCCGATGCGTGCGAAGGTTACGTTCCCGGTGAATTCGGCCCGGGCGCCGCTGTCCCGGTGCGTTTTCGCGGCGACAAGATGCTGGTGCTACGCCCCAACGGCAAGGTACTGGAGACCACAATCATTAAGAAGATCGGCTAAAGACTCTCCATAAAGTTTCATGTCGCAAAAGTTTCGTGTCGCAGCGTCCTTCCAGCGCAACTAAGTTGATATATTGCGATGATGCTGAATCTGCTCGTTCAGGTCCACAGGCGCCAGCGCAGCGCGACTTTGACTTCGACGCTCATGCACCTGGGAGCGGCGGGATTATTCTTCCTTGCGATCCTCGACAGTTCTCCCATTCCAACCTTTGGAGGTCTTGATATTCTCACCGCGGTATTGGCGGCCAGTCGCCGCAATCCCTGGTACGAGTACGCCGCCACCGCGACCGCTGGGTCAATCGTCGGCGCCTATTTGACCTACCGCGTGGCACACAAAGCAGGATCGGCTTACCTGGAGAAAAAATTCAAAAAAGGCAAGGTTTCGACGTTTCTGAACCTCTTTAAAAAGTGGGGAACTGGAACTCTGGTCGCGTCCACGGCTATACCTTTCCCGACTCCGACCAGCATGTTTTTCGCGGCAGCAGGCGCCTCGGACTACCCGCTGCCCAAGTTTCTGAGCGTGGTCACCCTTTGCCGCGCGGCCCGTTATTTCGGGATCGCCTTCGTCGCCAGCCAGTATGGGCGTGGCTTCATCCGAGTGCTGCGACATCCCAGCCAACATTGGGGTTGGCTCGTGCTTTCTTTGACCCTGATGATTGGGTTGGTTGTGGCCGGCATTCTGGTCAGCCGCCGGTTGACGACTGCTCCTGCTGACTGACCCGCTTCCTCGAGTGTGGTGCGACACAAGCTGGGTACTACTCCAAATACAGACCCGCAGAAGCTCCCACCCATTCCATATTTTTGTTGTGATCCACGCCCATCATAAGGCCGCGGCCCATACGGATGATGGTCAGCACCGGCGTCAAATCGTCGAGCCATATGTACATCACGCGTACTTCCGCCTTAGTTTCGCCAAACGGAGTTTCTATCACTGGCTCGAAATGCATTCTCTCCTGCAAAATGTAGTGTGGGCGCTTCTCCGCCGGGATCGCGGCAATGTCTGCCTTCGTCGGAGCGATTACCACACCCAGCCCTGCGAACGAATACAGCGGCTTGAGCGCGTAGTTCTGCAGGTCCGCGGGAATCTCCTGCAGCCGATCCAGGAACCAGGTCTTCGGCACGGATGGGTGCTTTAAGTAGGGAATGGAAAACTTGCTGATGCGAAAGTACCAGTTGGGATGCCCGGCCCACTCCACGTCAAGATCGTCACGCCAGTCAAAATCTAGCTGGACCTTCTTGCGCTCCAGTTCGTCGACGATCGTCCGGTTATAAATCCGACGAATGGGGACGCGTTTTCCATCGCGCTCGTAATACAGACGTGATCCATCTTCTTTGATGTCGACAATGTCGACGGTCCGTACCCCAAGCATCTTCTCCGTCAGCAGAAAATCGGGGAGCGTCTTCTGCTCCCGCGGATGAATCTCCATCAAAATCACATTCTCCGGATCGTGCTCAGCGACAATCGCACGCCGCAAGAGTTGGCGATAAGAATCGGTCTCCAGTCCGCTCAAAAAGTATTTGAGCCGCCCGGAAGCAGGAAGCCGAAGGCCGGAAGCCGTCAACCCATATACGTCGATGTAAGCCTCAGCCAGCGGCCCCTGATACGCGTAAAGGGAAGGGAAGGCTTGCAACTCAACCAGCTTGGGCTGCAGTTCGCCAGCGCCATCGCGCACCAGCCCGAAATCCACCTGCACAAACATAGGATGCTGAGGTTCGTTAGGAACCTTGAACTCGGGGGGCACGGCCTCGTCCGACTTCGCTTGATAAGCGGGACTGTCGACCAACTGTCGAATCAGAGCCTGGCCATCGGACGCCATACGATCGATCAGCGGCTTAGGAAAAAAACAGGGCGTCTCTGAAATGCGAAATTGCACATGGGTGCCGGAAGTGTCGTCGATCCGGCGAAGCAATGCCTGATATTTCTCCCCGGCAAATTTCTCGTTGAATTGCTGACGCAAGGAAGGAATCATCAGAAGCGCCAATCAGCCCGCTGTAGCGCCGGCGTCCCGCCAGCTGTCGCGAGGGCGCCGCACCCTCGCATCGAACTTACTCTGGAAACCTTTATGCTTCGATCAGGAACTTTCCCTCGCGCATTATCTGCTGGTCGCCGACCCAGATATTAAACTTCCGCCCCACCACATCGATGTGCGTCGTCGAGTCCCAGTCCGCGCCCGTGTGCGCTCCGTACGGATTTCCAAACGCGATGTGCACCCCGGGATACTTCTCATCCTGCAGAATCTGCCCGATCACATCTTTCAAATCAATGTTTGTACCAATGGCGAACTCGCCCACGCGATCGCTGTTCTCGTCCGTGTGCGTGTAATTCCAAAAATCACTTTCCAGTTCGCGATTGTCGGAGTGCGCCTCAGTCAGTCGGTTCTGCTTCATGCGCACGGTCAGCGGATTTTCCTGCAAGTTTCCAAACTTCGCGCACAAATAATCGCCCACCACGCCGTCAATCACAAAAGTCCCATTCACTTCGCCCGGAGTAGTAAAAATTTCTCCACCCGGCAGGTTCCCCCACTTTTCCGGCGAGATAATTCCGCTGGTCTTCAGCCACTTGTAGTTGGGATTCAAATCCGCGGTCAGGTCGGTTCCCGCAGCCGTCGTGGCGCGAATTCTTGAGGCCTTGCGCACCATCTCGACCACTTTTTGGCTGAGCCTGTCCACACGAGCAAAATCTGCGCGCATCCCTTCCAGCATGATCTGACGGTTGATGTTGACCATGTGCGCGTGGCGGATTTTTCTGCGATTCACCACGTCAGTCATCTGAATACGGGAGCGCAACTCGTTGGTCTGCGCCTGCACCGCAAAAATCGAAACCTGGCTGGTTTCCAGATCGTTCAGAATCGGGCGCGGCAAATTCTTTAGCGGACGCTCTGCCAACTCCTCCAGCACCCAGCCGTGATAAGGCGCGCCCAGTTTCTCCAGTTCATGTGCAATCGACGCCGCAATCTCGATCGTAGCCTCGTCGGTGATCACGCAAACCTGTTCGTCCGGCTGGACGCGCAGACAAACATTCACCGCGTTATAAGCCCCGACTAAATATTCGGGATCAAAGGGAATGTCGAGGGTGCCCCGTCCAACCTTGGCTTGGGCGGGGATTTTGATTGGTTCCACTGGAGTACTCATTATCCGATTTTTCGAACGGCAACGGGCTCTTCCTCGAGCCCCGCCTCTGTCTCCTCAATAATGTAATCAACCACTTTTTTTAAATCGCCGGTTTCTTGAAAAACTTGCAACTGCCGGTCGGCGCCGCTGCCGTTTTTCAAAATCTCGTGGATATAATTCAGTTCCTCGCGCGACCCGAGTTCATCCACCACATCGTCGACGAACTCAAGATACTCCTGCACCAGATCGCGCGCCGGTACCTCTTTCTGCTTGCCGAAGTCGATCAGTTTGCCGTCGAGTCCGTAGCGCGACGCCCGCCACTTGTTCTCCATGATCAAGGCTCGCCGGTACAGACGGAATCCCTGATTCGCTGTATACAGCTTGTACAGCTTGGCCACGGTGGCTTGGATCAAAGCCGCGAGCGCAATGGTTTCGTCGGCCCGCATTGGAATGTCGCACACCCGGAACTCAATCGTGTTAAAGAATGGATGCGGCCGGATGTCCCACCAGATTTTTTTCGCGTTATCAATGCAGTTGGTCTTAATCAGCAGCTTGATGAAGTTTTCGTACTCGCCCCAGCTGGGAAAATAATCCGGAATATTGGTGCGCGGGAACTTGTCGAACACCTTGCCGCGGTACGATTTCAGCCCGGTGTTCATCCCCAGCCAAAATGGAGAGTTCGTAGAGAGCGCCAGCATGTGCGGCAGAAAATAGCGTGCATGATTCATCATGTGGATCGCGGTCTCACGATCCTCAATTCCGATATGCACGTGCAGGCCGAAAATCAGGTTGGCGCGCGCTACCAGCTGCAAATCTTCAACAATATTTTTGTAGCGCTCGTCGGGATGAATCTCCTGCGCCCGCCAATCTCCAAACGGATGCGTCGCAGCCGACGCCAGCCGCAAGCCATTTTCCTTGGCCAGCCGCACCATATCGCGGCGCAGCTTCTTGACCTCGGCCTTCGCTTCTTTAATGTCTTTACAAACCCGCGTTCCAACCTCCACCACTGACTGGTGCATCTCGGCTTTCACGCGCTCCTGAAGAAGCATTTTTCCCTTGTCCAGGAGTTCGGCTTGAATATGCGACCGCAGATCCCGAGTCTCCGGATCGACGGTCTGATATTCCTCTTCAATCCCGATTGAAAAAGTAGGCAGCATAGAGAGTCATGTAGCGACAGCCGCCTCGGCTGTCGATTCTGACGCGGACCCCGACCGCAAAGTCCTAACAGTATAGCAACGCGGGAAAATCGTTCCTTCCTCTCAGTCCCACTCCTTGTTTTCCTTCACCCTCGCCCTCACAATCTTCTTCACCAGTGCGTCCGGCAAGGGTTTGTCGGAAGGGAACTGAATGGTTCCCTTGGATGTGCGATAGCCCTTCAGTTCCTTCTCGAACTGATCGAGTACTCCCGAGCCCGTCGGGAACAAACTGCAATGATTCTTGAAGGCCGCGTAGCCCACCAGCATTCCGTTGAACTTGAACATCGGAATGCCGTAGCTGATTACTTCGGTGGTTTCTTTGGGCACGACACTGCGAATTACCGCGCGGACGTGCCTCAGTGTGCTCTGAGCAGGCTCCGGAACGCCCGCCAGGTATTCGTCCACGTTCTTTGCAGGTTTGCCTCTCATTGGAAAACTCCCACTTCTCTCGGTTGAAACGAATGTGGGGACACCGCCCACGGCTGTCCGCCGAGCGACGCTCGGCGGTTTTTGCTAGACCTGTTTTGGCGTTTTCCCTCGCTTGTGCGCCGCAACCCACTCAGGTTCTCTTTTGCCGGACTGCTTGGCCGAAGTCCCCGCCAAAAACTCTGCCCATCGCAGTTCGCTCGCCGGATTTCCCTCGCTCTGCGCCATTTTCACCGCCATTTCCGCTACCGCATTCACGATCCAGTCAAAATTTTCTTGCCCGACCGAAGTTATCTCCGCATCGGGCGCCGGATTCAGAAAATCAATCGCGAAAGGCACGCCGCCCTCCACCGCAAACTCAACGGTATTCAGGTCGTAGCCCAACGCCCGGCAGAGCGATAGCGCGTCTTTCTCCATGCGACCGCGCAGCGCGTCCGACGACGGCGCGGGATTGCCCTTCACATAGCGCTCATGATGCGGCGCGCGCGGATCGTACTTCATGATGTGCACTTTTTCCTGGCCCACCACGTAGCAACGGTAATACTCGTCAAATTCCACGCCGTGCTGCAGGGTCATGCACAAGTCGCCAGTCTGGTTGTAGTGATGAAAAAATTCCTCTGGCGAATGCACCTTGTACACATGCTTCCAACCGCCGCCCGAATACGGTTTCAGGAAAGCAGGGAAGCCGACGTAATCAAACAACTCCTGCCAGTTCAAGGGAAAAATCAGGTTCCGCATCGACTGCTCGGTCGTTCCTTCCGGATGCTTATTGTGCGGCAAAATGATCGTGGGAGGGATGGCCACGCCCATCTTGTGCGCCAGCGAGTAGTTGAAGAACTTGTCGTCGGCCGTCCACCAGAACGGGTTGTTCACCACAATCGTGCCGTGCAGCACGGCGTTCTTTAAGTACGCGCGGTAAAACTGGATGTCCTGGGAAATGCGGTCAATGATCACCGCGTATTTCTTGGGTTCATCCATGCGGATTCCGCCGACCTTCACAAACTCGGCCTCGACATCGTCGACCTTCATCGAGTTAATCTTCTCGACCAAAGCCGGCGGGAACGTGTTCTCCATCCCAAACAGAATCCCAATCTTTTTCACGAACGTCTCCTTCTCGATGTGTCATCCTGAGCGAAGTAAGTGCTTCGCGGATGCGACGCACTTACGCAGTCGAAGGATCCCTGCACTACCAGCCATACGATGTTTCCCTCAGCATTCTCTACCTACTTCACACTGATGGGAGCGTAAACCGCAGCATGTACTTGCTTCCGATAAACACCAAAAAAATAAACCGCGGTGCCAAACGGTGCGGTGAAGAAAAAAAAGACAAACCAAAGAATCTTAGTGCTAGTTGAGGAGTTGTCCTCACTGAGGCAAAAGGCCATCATCCCAAACAAAATGACCATCGAGGCGGGTGCACCAAGAACTCCCAAGGAGCCTCCTAAGACTTGCAAAAGAAGTTTGCCCCTAGGCATCGCCGCAATTTGAGAGAACCAGGGCGTCAACATGGAAATCATAAATAGCCCCATGCCCACGACAACCCATGCCGCGCTGCGGAATAAGGCGAATGCTTTTTGCGACCGAAGCCAACGAGACATTGTCGATCCTCTCACCCCGACAACGAGCCGCTACCCCTAAAAATATTTGCCCGCCATCCGTATCCAAAGCGGCCAGTCATGCTTGGAGTTATCGTTCCAAACGTCGAGCCAATGTGGAATCGCCTTGCCATTTAGAACCGCGGAGAACTTGATATTCTGATCCAGGCAAATATCCCAATCGGCCGAGCCCAGCACAATTTTCATCTGCCGGTACCGGCTCAAAAACCAGTCGTCCGAAAGGTTCGGAATGAAATCCGGGGGATTGTTGAAATAGCAATCGTTGTCGTAATAGCCGTCGAGAAACTGGTGGATATCGAATGCTCCGCTCATGCTCACGCAATGGGTGACCACATCGGGATGCTTGAGCGAAAAATTCACCGCATGATAGCCGCCAAAGCTGCACCCTGTCACCGCCAGCCGCGGCGCCTGGTTCTTCCATCGGACGAAAGGCAAAAACTCATGCAGGATGTACCGCTCATATTGCAAGTGCCGCAGCACGCGCACGCGGGGATGCACGCCCTTGTTGTACCAACTCTCGTTGTCCACGGCATCAGGACAAAATATCTGCAGCTCGCCGCGTTCGATCTTGGAAGCGAGCGCCCCAACCATTCCTCGATCTTCGTACTCAAAAAATCTCCCCTGCGACGTTGGAAAGACCAGAAGCGGCGTTCCCGCGTGTCCGAAAACCAGCGCTTCCATGTCGCGGTGCAGTTCCTGGCTATAAGCTTTGTGATATTCGCGATTCATGGTGAACGAAAGCGGCGGTTCGTCGAGAAGTTCCCCAAGCGACGCCTTTTTTGCAGCCGAAGTATCTTACCCGATTGAAGACCGAAACCCTACAGCAAGGAGGGATGAAGCGGGGAAGTGTTACTTCGCGGATCAGTCAGCGGACGGAGGCAGGGAAGGCAGCAGAAACTTGAACCGGTTGTGGCGCAGTTGATTCGTCGCCTCTGTATCTTGCGACGAAGCGGAGAGAAGAGTCACGACGCAAATCCTGAACTGCTCGACGGCCGCTTCTCAAGCGTATGCCCAGGCGGCCAGTACCGTTCGCCAAGACTATCTCTTGTACCAATAGATCGCCACTGCAATGAGAACGACCGTAATGATCCAAAGAACAATGTCTTTGCTACGGCTTTTTTCCTCGGCCATGCAAGGCAGTACACCACATCTGAAATCCCAGTTCAAGTGGCAATTGAATTCCTCCGCGGCGGCTCATGGTGTTGGTGCTGAATGGGTCTCTGTCGGTGTCGCGTGAATTTAACAATTTCGGGATATGAATCGTCGTCAGCCCGAAACGGAGAGTCTTTTTCCAACCGCGCAACGAGGTTTCTTTCGCCGCCGCAGCGAGAATAGCGACCGAATATCTTTTGATGTCTCCCCATTGGCCGCTGGTTACTTCTGATTACTTTTCGCCGTGTTACTTCGCTTGTTCAGCACAGCATCCCTGCCAAATGCCTTCCTAGGGCGGCCTTCCCTAAATATGCAAACTATTGCGCCCTACTTCAAAGTGTCCACGTAACTCCTCAAGCCCTAAGCTTTTACGTTGGCAGAGGGGTTGCTTCCATAGTTTTGGGATTCGGACTAAAAACGCTATGAAAATCACACTCTTCACGCTGTTCCTGCTGGTTACCTCAACGGCCTTCGGACAAGCCATTGGCGCGGTCTCCGGTGAGGCCCACATGACTCAGATTCCCGACCATCCTCAACATGCCGAACAGCATGCACTGGCATGTGAGCGTTCTCTGGTAGGCGGCGGTTCCGTGAGTTACGCGCAAGGAGAGCGCCCGCTCTGGGAATTCGGTCCGGACGCACAACAGCAACCCACGCCGCTAGGCGACTTCGCGCGCACTGTGCGCAAGGAAAAGCTGGCCGCAAAGAAGGCCGAGAAGGTTCTCGAAAAACAAGGGTCGTAGTCCCGGCGCGTCTTGCCCGGAAGCAGGCTGGGGAGCCCTCCTGCGATCCCTTCCGGTGCTCTCAGGGGAACCGCCGACGAGGGCGTCCGCGCCACAACCTCCATCCATAAAACGATTGTGCCATCCCGCGCATCAGACCATTAGCATCACACGATAATCAGCACTCTTAACTCGGAAAAATCAGCAGCAGACCATAGAATGCGCGATTGCTGGAAACGTCGCTGGCTGTCCGTCTGTGTTTGGGGGAGTGTACACTGCCCACAAGGGGAGGGAACGTATTTAATGAAGCGACGCAAGCCGCATCTGGTTCTTACGGGTATATTTCTTCTATTCCTATTGGCAACGGTTCCAGGTTATGGTCAACGCGGGACGCTCGATCTCAATGCCGGCGAGACCTCCGACAAATTCGCATCACTGCCGGTGATCAACAGCGCCGTCATCGACATCAACGGCGAGGTTGCAGTGAAGCAACCATCCGCCAAGATTGGAGGCCCCAGCATTGTTGCAGGCGGCGAAATCCGCTTTCCCTCCGACAGCACGAATCATGCCAAGGAGTTCGCCGCCTTCGGCGGTCTCGCTTTCCGGATCACCAGCAATTTTTCCATCGCGGTTCATGCTCAGGTGCGAAAGATCGATCTCCCTGTGGCCACCATCAATAACCAGATCGTGGTTCGCGACAATCTGGAACTGCTGCAGATTCCGATCGTGCTCAAATACAATTTTGGTCCCGACAAGCGAGTGTTTGTGCATTTGCAAGGCGAACCTGAATTCACGCCGCGCTACCGTCCGTCGAAGGCGACTCTGATCTCGTTGCCACGTCCCAACTTCGATTACGGCTACACCTTGCGGGGAAGCGTGGGCTACAACTTCGGCAAATGGTACGCCCAGGGCACCTACGAAAACCGCTATTTCAAGTTCATCGAGAATGGCGGTAATCCCAGCAATCTTTACAACTGGAAGAGCAACCTGATCACCGCAGGCGTGGGCGTGAATTTCTGAGAGGCAACCTCTCAGCGAGCACTTGTCCGCTGCGAAGCTACCGCTAGAAGTTTGTAGGGCACGAACATTCCTGGTTACACCTCAGATGGTAGATGTCGTCTTCTAATAGTATATCGTGTTACGATATATACATACATCCGCGTGTGAAGTACGCGCATCTTTTCTAGTAGGCGACAAAGGAGAACGGCAGATGCTGGGAATAAAGCTGGTGCGGCTGATTGAGGCCCACTCGGAGGCATTGTCACGAGGGTTGATGGAACAAATTCGCAAGTCGGAGCGCACTTCCGACTTCCGCAAGATTCCGCCCAAGGAGTTGCGGTTGGCTGCGGCCGAGGTCTATCGCAACCTGGGAGAGTGGTTGTTGCAGAAGACGGAAAGCGACATCGCCGGCCGTTTCCGGGCCGTCGCGGCGCGACGAGTACAGGAGGGAATCGGGCTGCATCAGGCGGTGTGGGCTCTGATGTTGACTCGGGACCACCTCTTGCGTTTCTTGCGGCGAGAGGCTTTTGCCGACAATATCGTAGAACTCCACGGGGAACTGGAACTACAGCAGATGCTGAACCAGTTCTTCGATCGCGCAGTTTATTACGTAATCGTGGGATACGAAGAAGCCCGCCAACAGAGCGGTCCGAAGGGCGATTTGACGAGAATGAAGGAGTTGGCAGTATCGATCGGGCTCATGTCGGAGCGCAGCATCGAGCCTAGGACATTGCAGGACTGATCGCCTGGCCGTAGAAAACCAAACACGGTTCCAGATTGGAACTCCAAAACATTTTGTTCAAGAATTGTGACTCTCGATACCGCGGCGCTCTGAGCGCAAGCCGTAAGCTAGCTCGTCGGTGACTTCCACGATAGACAAAATATCCTAAAACTGGGATAATAGCGATGGCTCGAACCAAAACTGTTCCAGGAGAGAAGGCTCTATTGTGGATCGGTTCAGCCAAGGAAGATCTCCTGGAGTTTCCGGAAGCCGTTAAGGATGAAATCGGCGTGGCGCTCAGTGTTGCGCAGTTTGGAGGAAAGCACAGCAGCGCAAAGCCGTGGAAGGGAATCGGTCCCGGTGTTCTTGAAGTGGTTGCAGATTACAGAACCGACACTTACCGGGCGGTCTACACCGTAAAGTTTGAGGATGCGGTTTATGTGCTGCATGCCTTTCAGAAGAAATCGCCGAAAGGCCGAAAAACAGCTCCGACGGACGTGGAATTGATTTCCCGAAGACTCAGGGTTGCGAGACACGACTACGAGGCGAGATATGGTGAACGGAAGAAATCATGAAACCGTAACCCGAAGTTCCGGGAACGTATTTGCCGACCTCGGAGTGCGGGGTGCGGAAGAGAAGCAAACCAAGGTTCGCCTTGCCGTTGCCATCAAGGACATTATTCGGTCGCGGCATCTCTCACAAGCGGCGGCTGCCCGGCTGCTTCATATCAACCAGCCAAAGATCTCGGCCCTGGTTAACTATCAATTGAATGGATTCTCGGTAGAACGCCTGATGAATTTCCTCAACGCGCTGGATTGTGACGTAGAGATTGTCATCCGCAAGAAACCGCGGTCGCGACGGGCAGGAAGGATCGTGGTCAGCGAAGGTCAGCTATCGACTGCCGTATAAGGCCGCCGTTCGGCAAGGTTATCGAGCAAACTGTCCGAGCCCTCAACATGTCGGTTCCGAAAGTACATGTCACCCTTTGCTTTCAATGACTTAACCCATCTAATCCTCCACGTCACCGCTAAACCTCAAAATTGCACCGTTCGTTGGGTTATAGATGCGCATTCCCTAGGGCTCCAATAGGATAGACGCAGATCAAAACCCAGAAAAAGGTGTAGGAATCCGGGTCCCAACGAGCGTGATCCGTAGGACTGAGGGATCGTTTCCCGGGAAGAGCCACAAGTTTTGGGTGAATCTCAGGTTCATACCAAGGGAGGCTCGAGTCGGTAGCGAAGTTCAGGGGATAGCACTGATCCGTGGGGATTGGCCGCCATCCTAGGCAGAAAAAGCCAAGGCAAGTTTTGGCTAGAAGCTAACAGTCAGGAGCAGAGAGCTATCATGCGCAAGCCGATCAAGTACGTGGAAAAAGCAGTCGTCATCGCCGCCAAGGGGACATGGGCAGTATTCGAACGCTTGAACCGCGTTAAGCCGAATCCGTCGCCCACGCCGAAGTGGTCGGACAAGCCGCTGCTCAAGTCGTACGAGAAATCGAAGCCGCCGCTGGGCTGGCCGCGGACGACCGACTCGCTGTGCCCGAAGTGCGTGCCGGAGATCCGGCAACAGATTCTTGACGGGCATCTGCCGCATGAAGTGCTGATGAACGAGAAGGTCGGCGAGATCAAGGCGCAAATTGTAGAACGCGACGGCAAAATTCTGATGGTGAAGGATTGCCCGACGCACGGCCACTTTGAAGACGTGATGTCGATCGACACTGAGTTCTCCAAGCATTTGGAGGACGTGTTCCCGGGTCGGGACATCATGGCTCACAACGACGAGAAGCTGCATCATCACGGATCGTCGACGGTGAAATACGGGCGCGGTTCGGTGCTGACGATTGACCTGACCAACCGCTGCAACATGATGTGCGATCCCTGCTTCATGGACGCGAACCAGGTGGGATTCGTTCACGAGCTCACGTGGGAAGAAATCAAGACGATGCTAGACAACGCCATCACCATCAAGCCGCGACGGCAGATGAGTGTGCAGTTCTCGGGCGGCGAGCCGACATTGTCACCGTACTTTTTGGATGCGGTTCGTTACGCGCGCAAGGTTGGATACAACTCGGTGCAGGCTGCGACCAACGGCATTGAGTTCGCGAAAAGCTTTGAATTCTGCCAGCAGGCGGTTGAGGCCGGCATGCGGTACGCGTATCTGCAGTTTGACGGCATTGGCAACGCCGCGAACGCGCATCGCCTGGTGGGCAATTTGTTTGACGTGAAGTTGAAGGCGATCGAGAACCTGCACAAGGCGGGAGTGGAAATCGTTCCCGTGGTCACGATCGTGAACGGGATCAACAACGAGCAGGTCGGAAGAATCATCAAGTTCGCGCTCGACAATCCGAAGACGATCAGCTTCCTTTCGTTCCAGCCGGTCAGCTTTACGGGACGCGACGAGGCTGTCACCGACGATCGCCGAGCCGCGCAGCGCTACACGCTCTCGCACTTGGCCCATGACGTGAAGAATCAGACTGGCCTGGGCGAGCCCGCCCGCGACTGGTTCCCGATCTCTTTCATGGGAACATTCAGCGATTGGGCCGACCTGATGCACGCCAACGACGTGAAGAATGACTGGGGTCAATTATCGTGCGGCTGTCATCCGAATTGCGGAACCGGCATGGCGGTGATGATCGATAAAGAAACGAAAGAGGCGGTTCCGGTTACAGCGTTCTTGCATGGAGACCAACTGGCGAAGGATATCGCGAAGGTGAACGACGCCGCGCGCGGGAAGTTTTGGACTGCGTTCGGAATGGCACTGTGCTTGATGAAGAACTATGATCCGTACGAGTCGCCGACGCATTTCAAGCTGATGGATCTATTGAGCAAGTTCGATAAGAACTATAACGTGACTGGACGGAACTACGGCAAAGTGGGGCCGGACCGCACGGTGGAAGATGTGATGAAGCGGCGGCGGGACCGATGGAACTTCCTGTTTATCGCGGGAATGTGGTTCCAGGACCTGTTCAATTACGACTTCCGGCGGACCGAGCAGTGCATTATTCCGTATGCGACGCAGGAAGGCGAGATCTCATTCTGCGCGTATAACACAGGCGTGGGATGGCGGAACATCATCGAAAAGATGCACATGACGGCCACGCTCACCAAGTGGTACGAAGAGCATGGGCGGCATGAGATTTTTGCGGGCGGCAAGAAAGTGAACATGGAAGACAGCACCCACTCGCTGCTGTTGCGGGACGATCTGGTTACGACGGAATTGCAGCATGATCTGGACAGCCGCGGCATCGCGAAGAACGCGCGCGAAGAGAAGGTGCGGGCGCGGGATGCGAAGCAGAAAGCGTCGGGTGCCGGGATCGCGGCTTCCGATGAGGCGCGTGGGCCGAAGAAGAACGACGAGGCTTACAACGCGCGAATGGCTTCGCTGTATCGCGAAGTCGTGCTGAAGGAGAAGACGGTCGTGGCAGAGAATGGTTTCATTCCGCTGGGGGCGTTGACCAAACCCAACGACAACGGGACGCACGTGCCGAAGCCGGAGATTGCGGAACCAGTGGCGGGGGATTGAGCTTCTAGCTTCTAGCTACTAGCTTCTAACACAAAAAAAACGGACGGGCCGCCTTCGGGCGGCCCGATGTTTTTTGGACAGGGCGAGGCCGATTAAGCGGGTCTGGCTAAGCAGCCCCAGCCAGCAGGTAGTACGTTCCCTTCTGCGTGTCCCCGATGCGCTGCCGCGAGACGGACGTGATCGGTAACCGAGTACTTCGCCCCGGTCCGGTCTCGCCACCGCTTAGCAGTGAGGCGCCACCGTTGAATCGGCTTTTGCCGTAGAGATTCGAGAGAAGCGAAGGATCGAAGCGACCGTAGGGATCATGCACGACCAGACGGAAGTCGGGGGAGGAGAGGTTGCGCTGATAGTTCTCATAGCCGATGACCAGGATGATGTGGCCCTGCACGCGGGCATGGCTAATGCTCACCAGTACTGGGAATCCGGCGTCGATGAATGAGATGATCGACTGCAGAGCGAGATCCTCTTTGGTGAGTTGCAAATACTTGAAATTCAGTCTGGGAAAATGTTTTTCCAGCCACCACTTCATATTGGCGTGAGCGTTGCGAGCTTTGACCGGGCGGTGAGGATCTTCGTTAATGTCTTTCCAAATGTCTGTAATGTTTCTGTCCGCCGCTCCAGTGCTCGCCATGACAACGCGGTCTTCGAGATAATTAGCCATCATCTTAAGCACCGTGGATTGGCAAGTGATGGGCGTGGGTTGAACAAAATAAGGAACTGGCAAAACTCGACTGAGACCGGGCATGGGCTTCCTCCTGTCACCCAAATGAGATAGCCCCCAACAGGGCGGCAAAGATGATATCAGCTGACGGACAACTCAGTCGTTTGTTTTCAGCAGGAAAAATGGGCGACCAACGGCCGCAGATCGGCGCGAGCGAACAGGCCTCACGCCACGACTCCGGAAAGCGCAGACACGAGGGTGGTACGTCCGCCGGTGCTATTGGAATTTCTGAGGGTGGGACCGCCCGGAGGCGCCTCGCATCGCACACAACGACGACTCCGGGGATCACTGGACAGCATTACTTGACATGGCAAGAGAGCGTCATCAACAATGATTCGCGCTTCAATCGTTCGTCAAAATCATCGCTCTTCACTTGGATTCTCAAGGGGTACTCATGTTGTTCGCCGCGCGCCCGCTATTTGTTTTCTGTTTGCTGTCGTTTCTTGTCCCAGTTATTTCCGCCCAAAGTATCACGGTCTCTCAACCCACGCTCTGGGCCTCAAAGCCGGACGTGGCTGCCTTTGAGAAGATCGAGAACGATCACCTCGCAGCCGGTCAGCAAGCGATCGACACTTTGATCGCGGTGAAGGGTCCGCGAACGATTGAGAACACGCTGGTTCCTTACGACGAGGCGGTGCGCCAGAACGACTCGGCCGGGTATTTTGCCGGGCTGATGGAACAGGTCCATCCGGATGCCACCTTTCGCGATCACGCTACGGCGATGCTCACCAAAGCCAGCGCCGCGCAGACCGCTATCGCACTGAATCATGACGTCTACAACGCGCTGGCCGCGCTCGATCTTTCGAAGGCCGATGCGGCGACACGTTACTACGTGCAGCGGCAGCTTCTGGAGTTTCGGCTGGCCGGCGTGGACAAGGACGATGCCACCCGGGCGCGGCTTAAGAAGCTCAACGACCAGGCCACGGAAGAACAGTCGATGTTTGACCGGAATATTTCCGACGGAAAGAAAACGATTGAGGCCGATGCGTCGGAACTCGAGGGCTTGCCGCAGGATTACATCGACCGGCACAAGCCCGGGCCGGATGGAAAAATTGTTATCACCACCGACTATCCCGACGTCTTCCCGGTTTCCAGTTTCGCCAAGAGCGATGCGCTACGGCGCCGCTTGAGCATCGCGTTCAACACCCGCGCCTACCCCAAGAACCAGGAAGTGCTGACCAGTTTAATGAGGACGCGGTACGAGATCGCAACGCTTCTTGGATTCTCTAACTGGGCGGATTACAATGCGGCCGACAAGATGGCGGTTAAAGGCCAGACCATCGCGGACTTCATCCA
Organism: uncultured Acidobacteriaceae bacterium; assembly: GCA_937879855.1. Taxonomy (GTDB): domain Bacteria; phylum Acidobacteriota; class Terriglobia; order Terriglobales; family Acidobacteriaceae; genus Sulfotelmatobacter. The sequence continues at coordinate 51,790 of CALFMO010000042.1, forward strand.
GCAAGTCGACGATGCTTCGCGGCCACTGGCCAAACGCGAATTCGATATGCTGCTCGCCGAGAAGAAAAAGACAGATCCGGGAGCGACAGAAATTTGGGATTACGAACGCAGCTATCTGGCAGAATTAGTTCGTCGCTCGAAATATGATTTCGATTCTCAGTCGGTGCGCCCGTATTTTCCTTTCATGCAGGTGAAACAGGGAATTCTCGACGCTGCCGCCGATCTTTTTCACGTCAGCTTCCAGCAAGAGCCGAACGTACCGGCATGGGATCCTGCCGTGGAAACCTGGATTGTGATCGACCGCGGCAAGGCAATCGGGCGCTTCTATCTCGACATGCATCCCCGCCCCGGGAAATTCAGCCACGCCGAAATGGTGCCCGTGCTTGATGGTATTCGCGGCAAACAGTTACCGGAAGCCATTCTGGTGTGCAACTTTCCGGTGCCCACTGCCACCGATCCGGGCCTGATGGATTATGGCGACGTGGAAACTTTCTTCCACGAATTCGGCCACTTGATGCACCACATTCTCGGTGGCCAGCAGCAGTGGGCGGGGATCTCGGGCATCGCCATGGAGTCTGATTTTGTGGAAGCTCCTTCACAGATGCTGGAAGAGTGGATTCGCAGTCCGCAGGTTTTAGCGAAATTTGCTCGACACTACAAGACAGGCGAGCCGATTCCGGCCGAATTAGTAGAGCGTGCGAATCGGGCGGCCGCCTTTGGACGCGGCTTCTGGGTCGCCCGCCAGAATTCCTTCAGCGCTATCTCCTATGACATCTACAAAACCAAGCCGGAAAATGTCGGCCTCGACAAAGTCACCTTCGGCGCCGATCGCAAGTACACTTCGTTCAAGCCATTGCCCGAGACCCACATGTGGGCATCGTTCGGACATCTGGCCGGCTACTCTTCGGCGTATTACACCTACCTTTGGGACAAGGTGATCGCCGAGGATTTCTTCCTGCAGTTTGATCATAAGAATCTGCTGGCCGGCGACGCTCCTATGCGCTATCGCCACGTGGTTCTTGAACCCGGTGGCTCCATGTCAGCCAACGACCTGGTCAAGAATTTTCTTGGCCGTTCGCAAAACATGTTCGCCCTTCAGCACTGGATGGCCGAGGAATTCGATTCTGGCGCAGCGACCACGAAGTCGTCCGGAAAATGATGAGGGCGGGAACTCATCGTACTCCCTGCGTCCGTTTTTCTTGTAGACATCGGGCGGATTGTCCTGCCTTCCCTACGTAGCGCTCCCGAGGGCGTGCCCCCTGCTAGCTCGGCAAGGACACTACGGCTTGCGTTCGGGGAGTTGGGGATTTCATTACGGGTAGGGCTACGCTGACGGTGGTGCCAGTTTTAACGGAGTGGATTTCGAGATGGCCCCCTAGTTCGCGGACACGCTCGCGCATGCCGGTGATTCCGACTCCTGTGCCGACAGAGGTGTTGAATCGACGCAGGCGCTCTTCGGGAATGCCCGTGCCGTTGTCGCCCACTTCCAGTTGGAGTTGGTCCGTGTCGCGAGTTAGCCGAACGCTTGCGGCCGAGGCTCCGGAATGACGATGAACGTTAGTGAGGCTCTCCTGCAGGACGCGGAACAGAACGAGTTCGCAGTCTCGGGGAGGCCGCTCCATCCTTTCGGGAATGTCACAGTCGACTCGAATGCCGCTGCGGCGAGCGAATCCTTCGACGAACCAACGCGCGGCGGAAGCAATGCCGGCTTCATCGAGCAGCGGCGGATGGAGTAAATAGGATGTGGTACGTACTTCCTGCAAGGCTTCATCGGCTAGCGCGTCGAGATCGTCGAGCAGAGGCAGAACATCGGGGGCAGTCTCGATCCTGCGGATGAGCGACATTGACATCTTCATGGCGGCGAGTGTCTGACCAGCGCTGTCGTGTAATTCCCGAGCGATGCGGCGCCGTTCTTCGTCCTGCAGCGTCATAAGGCGAAGTGACAGATTGCGCAGTTGTTCCTCCTTCTTTTCGCTGATTCTGACTTCAGATTCAAGTCTGGCCAGCGCCTGCGACAACTCCGCGGTGCGCTCGATCACTCGCTGCTCTAACTCGTCGTGAGCCTGGCGTAGTTGGTCTTCGGCGCGTTTACGTTCGCGGGCCTCAGTGGTAAGAGCGAGAACAGTTTCGTTGAGGCGCAACTGCTTGCGCCGGTTGGCCTCGCCGAGCGCGATGAGCCCAAGGCAAACCAGCAAGCACCCGACGATAGCGTGGATTTCCGGCTGTCCCATGAGGGACAGCGAGTGGCGCGGATCGACGAACCAGTAAAAAATTCCCAAAAAGCCGAGAATGCCGCCCAAGATCGCCGGGGCAAAGCCGCAAACGACGGCACAAAATGTCACTGTGACGTACAAAGTAACGTAGAAAGCGACATGCCCGAGTACGGGATCAAGCGCCCAGCGAAGCAAAATGGCCAGCATGGCTGCTGCAACAGCAATCGCATAGCGCTTGGCCATACGCTGGTGGGGAACGGGTGCAAGGATTGTCAAAGTACGCGCGGAGAATATGCCTGTCATACGCCTCTCCATTCCAGAAGCTTGGAATGAAACCGTCGACGACGGACGGTACAGTTATCGGTTTGTGGAAAGAGGAATATCCAGAGCCCTACCCTAGGAGATGCGGGGATCGGAAACTCGGTTGCACCGATCTGTGTGGAGAGAATCAGGCGGGGGTGCGGCGTTCGTTCAGCGCTTGTAAATACTGGTATCCGGATGGTAGTTGCGCCAGTCGAACCAATAATCTTTGAGGGCGGGGACACGGTCCAGGCATTGGCCTTGCGAAGGGCCAGAGATGGCGCAGCCTTGAAAGTTCCATTCACTGGCGGTCGCGGTGTCGAGCAAGGTCCACGAGGGCGCTGTTTTGGCTGCGGATACCGCCTCCGTTTTCGGATTGGCTGACGCCGCTGTTTTGTGGTCAGCGGTTGCGGCTGAATTTGTTCCGATCAGCGCTGTGCTCTTGGCATCTACTTCGGTCTCGCCTTTCAGGAAGAACTCGGCGTCTTTGCCATCAATGCGGCTTTTGAACACTCGGAAGGATTTGCCGTCGGGGCCGACGGCTATCAGGAGTGGCACTCCGTGGACGCGGTCGATGACGGGGGATTGTTTTACGAGCGTGTCCCACGGGTAGGCGCGGCTGGTGCCGTCCAGTTCCAGGCCGACGACCACGTCACGTGACTTGAGTTCGGTACCGGGAAAGCTGATCACTACCGGAAGCTTGGCTACGTCGGCTTCCCAATTGCTGTCGTATTTCTTCACATATTTTGGTACCGGGGCGAGCACCTTGCCATCGGCAACTTCCGACTTCCATTCGCCGAAGGTCAATTCGTCACTCATCACTAGATCGAGCGACGCGCCCCGCAGCGGGCCGTAGATAGCCTTGCCGGTGATCTGCTGCCACCAGGAGCCGGTTTCTTTATCGCGCATGAGAAAGTTCTGGTTGTTGATGCCGGCGAGATAGAAATGCAGCACTCTGCCGTTGACTGTTCGCGTCCACACCAGACCGGTGTGACAAAGCGTTCAATAAGTGACAGCCACCGGGACGCCCGCCACAACGTCGTTCAGCACGTGGTGGTAGGCCATTTCACGGATGGGATAAGCGCGTGCGTCGGAGCCGTAGCGAATGGCAAGAATCATTTCGCCCTTGTCGAGTTTGCTGGCCGAAGCGGCTTCGAACCGCGGGGAATCGACGGGATGGAACATCCATTCAAAGTAATTTAGGCGGGACATTACCGCAGCGATGGCGACTACGAGCATTACGGAGGCGAGAATGATCTTGCGTGATTTGCTGGCCGCGCCCCAGAGGATGACCGCCAATGCGAGACTGACTAGAGCGGCAACGAGCGTTATCAACGGAGCGCTCTGGCGGAGCGACATTGCCAGAGCTAAGCCAGACGGGCTCTGGTGGCTGAACGGCCGGATGATGAACGCGGGGATGAAGAACCATGCAATGGCAACAAGGGCGGCGGGGACGAACAGGAACCAAAGAATATTGCGACGAGGGTGCATGGTGATGGAAGTCAACGACGCCTTCGATTGTAACTAATGCTGCAAAGAAACTGCTCGAGCATTTCCGCTCAGAGCCATATCGGTGAGTTCATGACGCCATTCAACACACTATCGGAGTCGAAGCACTGGTCGGCGGCAGACCCGCGACGAACTCAAACCTATTGGTCGCTGGTAGAGAACCGAGTTACTTAGAGTGCGAGAACAGACCCGTAGGAGCGTGACCCTGGTAACTTGTGAGGCGGAACGGGCGGAACTTAGGATGATCGTAAGTATGACTCCGTCCGCCCTACTCGTATGCGCAGAGGATGCCTCGGCCCGATTGTGGGAACGAGCTCTCGAAGAACTCAGCATTCAAGTGGAGTCTTGCCCGGACTTCGTGCGCGCCGGGATAAGGTTGGCGCAAGAGCGCTACGACGTGATGATTCTGGAGGGAAAGTCGAACAAGCAAGTGGTTTCGCTGTTGCGGGAAGTACGTTTGTCGCGAACCAACGATGCTACCCTGGCGGTCGCAGTTCTGTCCGGGCAGGAGAATGTCCGCGAAATCTTCTTGCTGGGCGCGAATTTTGTTCTCTACAAACCGGTGGCCTACGAGCAAGCTTTGAGCAGCCTGCGGGCGGCGCGCATCGTCATGCAGAAGGACAAGCGCAAGAAGGCCCGGGCCACGGTACACGCGCACGCGACCATCGATTACGCCAATATCGAGCAGGAAAGAGCAACCCTGATCGATCTCGCGGAAGACGGCATGTCGGTACAGTTTGGCAAGCGGCTTCCCCCCGTTGATCGAGTCTACTTTCAGTTCAAGCTGCCGGGGCAGGCGTCGAATATTCGTCTGTCGGGACAGGTCATGTGGCAGGACTGGAAAGGCCGCGCGGGGATACAGTTTAAGGACGTGCCCAAGTCGTCGCGCCGTCTGCTGAGCGATTTTCTGAAGAGCAAACCGACGAAGGAATTCTCACAACAGCAGTTAGCTGAGGTCACTGTGGAGATGGAAGAGGCGCTGCAAGCGGGAGCTGTCGCGGTTGCAGAGTTAACACACGGACGCGGGAAGACAAAAAGCACGCTCCAAGTTCCAATTGCGCAGGAGCGAGCTGCGGCGGGCGTTGCCGATGCAGACAACCGGCGCACGCGAGCGCGTTACGCTTGTCGCCTGGGGGCAGAAGTCTACCGGCGGGGGATTGCGGTTCCACATCGTTGCTGCCTGACCGACCTGAGTTCGGGAGGATGCTACCTGGAAGTTGCACTTCCATTTCCGAAGGATTCGGCTCTTGAGATCGTGGTGCGAACTTACGAAATGAAATTGCGGTTGCGGGGAACGGTTCTGGCGTCTCATCCGGGCTACGGCATGGGCGTGGCTTTTGAACTGGACAACGAGCAAGAACAGGCCAACCTGAAGAAACTGACTGACTTCGTCGCGTCGACCCCGGAACCCTCGTAAACTCAAATCTCGGGTGATAGGTGTTGGGTCTTAGGCAAACATGACCCGACGCAAAAATCGCGCAGGAAAATATATATCAAGCTACCTAACGGTGGCTTCTTCTGCTACCGCGGTTTTGAAGTAATCCAGCGACTTGCGCAGGCCGGTTTCCAGATCGATTTTCGGCTCCCACTGCAGCAGTTTACGCGCTTTCGTGATGTCGGGACAGCGCTGTTTGGGATCATCCTGCGGCAGTGGTTCATAGCGAATCGAACTTTTCGATCGCGTCACTTTCAGCACGACCTGGGCACACTCGAGAATGGTGAATTCATTTGGGTTGCCAATGTTCACTGGCAGATGTTCGTCGGACTTGGAAAGACGCACGAAGCCGTCAATTTCGTCGCTGACGTAACAGAAGCTGCGAGTCTGGTTGCCATTGCCGTAGACAGTAAGCGGATCTCCGCGCAAGGCCTGCTTCATGAAGTTCGGAACGACCCGCCCGTCGTTGAGTTGCATGCGCGGGCCGTAAGTGTTGAAGATGCGAACAATGCGGGTGTCGACTTTGTAGTAGCGGCGGTAGGCCATGGTGACCGACTCAGTGAAGCGTTTGGCCTCGTCGTACACCGAACGGGGACCGATGGAATTGACGTTTCCCCAGTAGGTTTCCTTTTGCGGATGTTCCATCGGATCGCCGTAGCACTCGGACGTTGAGGAAACCAGAAACTTGGCGCCATATTTGCGGGCGACGTCAAGCGCGTGAAAGGTTCCGAGGGAGCCGACCTTAAGCGTGGCGATGCCGTGAAGGCTGTAGTCGACCGGACTGGCGGGGCTGGCAAAGTGAAAGACGTAATCGACTTTGCCCACGTCAAAAGGTTCGCAGATATCTTTCTCGACGAACTCGAAGCGCGGTTCATGACTGAGATGCGCGAGATTGGAGCGGCGGCCGGTGAGAAGGTTGTCCACGACTACAACGGACCAGCCTTCCGCGAGCAGAGCATCGCACAGATGGGATCCCAGAAAGCCGGCGCCGCCGGTGACTACCGCGCGCTTGGAACTCATGCCTTCTTGCCGTTCTTCAGGACTGCCGCGGGAACGCCGTCGGGATAAGAGGCGGCTCGCCCCACACTGTAATAACTGAAACCCTCAGCCGCCATAATCTCGGGATCATACAAATTGCGCCCGTCGATGATGATGGGATATTTCAATTCCTGGCGCAGGCGGTTGAGATCGAGGTTGGCGAATTCCTCCCACTCCGTGAGAATGAGCAAAGCATCGGCTCCATGGGCTGCTTCGTAAGCGGAACTGACGAAAGTGATGCCACAAGTGACGGCTTCGCGGGCGCGATCCATGGCGGCGGGATCGTAGGCTGTGATCTTGCTGCCCTCCTGTATCAGGGCCTGGACTAGAAAGAGTGCGGGCGATTCGCGGATGTCGTCGGTACCACCCTTGAAGGCAAGGCCAAGCACGCCGAGGTTCTTGCCGCGAAGTGTCCACAGCGCGCTGCGGACCTTCCGCAAAAAGCGCTGGCGCTGTTCTTCGTTAATCCGCATTACTTCGTCAAGCAGGCGAAAATCGTATCCCGACTCACGGGCCACGGCGCGGAAAGCCATGACGTCCTTGGGAAAACAGGATCCGCCGTAGCCAATGCCCGGATTTAAAAACCTGCGGCCGATCCGTGTATCAGTTCCGATGCCGTGAACGACCTGATTCACGTTAGCGCCCACAGATTCGCAGACCGAGGCTACCGCATTGATGAAGGAAATCTTCAAAGCCAGAAACGCATTGGATGCGTGCTTGATCAGTTCCGCACTCTTGGTGCTGGTGACAATGAGCGGAGGGGGAATCTGAGCCCGGTCCGGTTGGGGAATAGCATCACTGCGCTCGTAGTAACTGCCGCTGGTCAGGGGAGTGTAGATTTCGCGCAAAACCTCGGCTGAACGTTCACTGTCACAGCCGATCACAATGCGATCGGGAAACATGAAGTCGGTGACGGCAGTGCCTTCGCGCAGAAATTCGGGATTGGAGGCGACATCGAACAGTTGCGGGTCCGTGCCGCTGCGCAGAATAATCTTGCGAACCCACTCGCTGGTGTAGACAGGGACCGTAGACTTTTCAACAACGACTTTGTAGTCGTTGACGCCGCCGGAAATTTCGCGAGCCACCGATTCGACGTAGGACAAATCGGCCTCTCCACTCTCGGTGGGGGGCGTGCCCACGGCTACAAAGATTACCGAACTGAGCCGGACGGCTTCCTTCAGGTCGTCGGAAAATGTCAGGCGTTGCCCGCGATGGCGGCTGAGTAGTTCAGGCAGAAATTTCTCGTGGATTGGCACCTTGCCATTGGTCAGCGCTGCCAATTTGGATTGATCGTTATCTACCAGGATGACATCGTGACCGAGGTCGGCGAAGCAAGCGCCTGCCACTAACCCTACGTACCCCGAACCGACAACCGCGATTCGCATGCTAAAGCTCCCGTGATGGAATGTCCTGAGCTATTTTTCCTTGGGGATGCTGCCGCGGGGGAACCTGGGAAAGTGACGCACGCGGCCTGGGAAGAATCATCCACCTCGCCTCAACAACATAACGATTCTAACAGCTTTAAGCCTAACATTCGGCGGCGTTAAAAGCGCCATTACCATATGCAAATGCACCTTTTTCTGCCAATTTGGGACGGAGCGCAAGGATCCTCGAAGCCGCAGGGACATGACGAAACCTATGGATTTCCCTCGCTTGACCTTCGGGTTCTCAGGGCTAGTTGCGCCAGCCGGATATTGACAACCCGGGGTTTTCGGGCGAAACTCCGCTACTGACAGGTGGTTCTCGTTGCCACCGATCTACGGTTATGGCGCAACCGCCGACGACTGGACCGGACCCGTTGAAGCCTGAGCTAGGGGCTACGAGAGTGCTGCGTGCCCAGTCAGAGGATGCTCACTTCGAGACCGACTTTGCGCAGTTGGCGGCTTGCTTCGAGGCGCAAAGCGGAGGTGGACTTTCACCGGAACTTTCCTCCGATCTAGCTCTCGAAATCGTGCTCAATGAAGTTGTGGAACAAGCTTGCCTGACTACCGGCGCTACGGGCGCGGCCATAGCGTTGGAGCGCGGTGGGGAGATGGTGTGTCGCGCCAGCAGTGGGGCCACGGCACCGGCGTTAGGTTCAAGGTTCGACGCCGTCTCGGGACTCTCCGGAGAATGCGTCCGGACCCGCCGGACCCAGCGTTCTGACGATGTTCTAACCGATTCACGGGTCGACCTGGAAGCCTCGCAGCGACTGGGAGTGCGCTCAGTGATGGTCAGGCCCTTGCTTCGTGGGGATGAATTGGTTGGGTTGTTCGAATTGTTTTCGTCGCTGCCGCAGGCTTTCGGAGAGCGGGACGATCGTACGCTTGAGGCGTTGACCGTTCGTGTCTTGGGCAGCTTGGAAAGGGCGGCGCAGCCCTTACCACCGCAAAACGAGCAACCGCCGGTTAGCCAGATGGAACCCGTTTCTGACTTCCAATTCCACAATCAGGAAACTAGCCCGGCGGTTGCGGAGAGTCCGGCAGCTGAGACTTCTCCTGAGCCCGGATTCGACCCTGTCACTTGGGCCCTTAGAGTTGCGGTTCTCATATGCGCCGTCTTCCTGGGGCTTTTGTTAAGCCGACATCTGGGGACGCCCAAAGCGACGGTGCGCAGGCCTCCCGTTGCGCCTTCTTCGGCAGTGGCCAACCCACCTGTCTCAATCAGCCCGGTCGTCTCCACGAGCACGGCAGAGAAGCAGGAAGCTGCCGCGGCGGAGCAGCCATCCACAGCTGCGAAGAGCAAGGAGAAAGGCGTTCCTCCCGGAGGCCTGCAGATCTACGAGAATGGCCAAGAGATCTTTCGCATGCCTCCGGCGCAGAATCAGGATGAACCATCGGCGGGAAGTGGCGTGCAGCGGGCCTCCTCCGCCGAGCCGGAACCTTCTTCCGGCGCGCCTGAGGGCGCTCTGCTTCACCGCGTCGAACCGGAATATCCGCAAGCCGCGCGTCAGCAGGGAATTCAGGGCCCGGTCGTTCTCGATGTTCATATTGGCAGCGACGGTGCAGTGCAGGACGTCAAGGTCGCCAGCGGGCCGCCCGAGTTGGCACAGGCCTCCATTGATGCGGTGAAGCAATGGCGCTTCAAGCCGCGCCGGGTAAATGGACGTGAGGTGCCGATGCAGACAACCGTTACGTTGAACTACAAGTTGCCGAAGTAAGTTTTAAACACGTTGCGGAACGGGTTACGCTCGTGCTTTCGGGCGCGGATCTCCGTGCTAGACTGTAGCAATCGCCGAGTCTGATCCCGGCCCGGATTGGACCGTTCCCTCGCGGTCCATTTCTCAAAGAGGAAGAATGAAACCAGCCATCGACCTAGCCAGTGGTGTTTCCCACGATCCTTATCAGCAGACTGTTTGCTGCCTGCGCTGCGAACAGAAACTGCAGCGCTATCAACTGTGGCGTTCGAGCCCGGTTCCGGGCAACTCGGGCCATGCGATTTTGTCGTGCCCGCGATGTGGGCACGTCGAGTTCGTTTCAGATTCCAGCCCCTTGCTGCAGAATCTCGAGTTGATCGCGGTTGACGCCGGAGATGGCGATTAAGCAAGCTTCCAGAGCGGCTGCAACAAGGGCGCTCGAAACCTCGCTATTAGAACGGGATGTCTTCGTCGGTAATCGGGCCAGCTGCAGCTGGCTCCGGTTCGGGCGCGCGCTGATCGAAGTTGTTGCCGCCGCTGGCAGATGCTCCGCGTGAACTGCCGGCGAAGTCACCGCCCCCCTCGCCGCGACCGCCCAACAGAATCAGATCGCTGGCCACGACTTCGGTCATGTACTTCTTCTGTCCGGACGTCTTATCGTCCCAGGACCGGGTTTGCAGGCGTCCCTCAATATAGACTTTGCCGCCCTTTTTTAGATATTCGCCGGCGATCTCCGCCAGGCGCTGCCAGAGCACGACGTTGTGCCACTCAGTACGGTCCTGCCATTCGCCGGCTTTGTCTTTGAATCGTTCGTTGGTAGCGATGGCCAGCTTGGCTACGGGCGTTCCCTGCGGCGTGTACTTGATTTCCGGATCCTTGCCCAAGTTTCCGATCAGTTGAACTCGGTTCAGACTCTTGCCTGCCATGTGGGTGCTCCTTTGCAGGGGTTCACTATAACAGAATGGGGGCGGTGGAGATCGTGCGGCATGTCACAAAGTCGGCTGGGAGTATCATTTTGGGTCGGACGTTTTCAACGCATCGGCTGAACCGGCAATCTTTGGTCGCAGGAGGAGTATGTCTCTCTCCCGTATCTTCTCTCATGCCACCTCCAGAACTTGGAGCATCGCCCTGATCTTCGCGGTGCTGCCCTTGCTTTCAGGTTGCTGGGTGACATCCATAAACGGCCTGTACGAGCAAGAGAGTCTGGACAATCCTCATAAAGATCGAGACCTCGTTTTTGACCCGAGCCTGATTGGTTCCTGGAGCCTGACTGAGGACAAATGCACAACGCTGCTGACAATCGCCGCCAAGGACGAGATCTACGATCTGCAATCCGCAGAGCAGGGTGAGGGATGTATCAATGATAATTCCCATCGACAAGCTCGTCTGGTGAAACTGGGCACCAATTACTTTCTGGACGTCTCGCCGATGGAGGACGATGTGTGCGACATGTGTCTCGCTAAGCACGCTATTTTCCTCGCGAAATTCGACAAGGCCACGTTGTCTCTCGCGCCGATTGACTCCGACTGGCTGAAGAAGTCATTGCTGCAAAGACGGCGGCATTAGCCACCCTGGCAGGCGATACCGACACGATAACTGCGTCGCCCAAAGAATTGAAGGCTTTCTGTCGCAAGTTTGCTGAAAACACAGAAGTCTTCAAGCCGGAATCGACATCCATGTTCAAGCGGAACTAGGGTTCATAAACGAGCGCGGGTCAGGTTATAATTCCGGCATGCCTCCTGCACCCGGCGCCAATAAAGCCGTTGGGATGGTTCCCGACGAGCTCAAGTTTGAACCGAAGTCGAAGGGTCTTGCGACTCCACGCAAGAAGAAACCGAAGGAACTAGCAGTCATTACCGAGTGCTGTACCGGATGCGCCGGCTCGCCGGCCTGCGTCGAATATTGTCCGGTGGAGGACTGTATGTTCTGGGTGCCGGATGAGGACCATCCACCGTTCGGGCGTATTCAGATCGACCCCATCCTCTGCATCGGCTGCAAGAAATGCTTGAGTAAAGGGCCGGACGGCTGTTTCCTTGACGGCTGTCCGTGGGACGCGATCGTCATGGTCGACACGGCCGAGGTAGAAAAAGAAGTCGGGCCGATGGCGATTTAGAAAGAAGCTGTCAGCGCTCAGCTGTCAGCTTTCAATTGCAGCAAATCCCACTTGTTGCCGTAGAGATCTTCAAACACGGCGACCGTTCCATAGGATTCCTCGCTCGGCGGCCGGCAGAACTTTATGCCGCGTGCCGTAAACTCGCGATAGTCGCGCCAGAAGTCGTCGGTGTGCAGGAATAGAAAGACGCGCCCGCCGGTCTGGTTCCCAATGCGGCTGGCCTGCTCGGCGTTCACGGCGCGCGCAAGCAGTAAGTCAGTTCCCGTCGATCCCGCTGGTCTGACCTGCACCCAACGTTTGCCATTGCCCAGGTCGGTATCTTCGATCAACTGAAATTTCAGTTTGGTTGTGAAGAAGGCGATGGCCTCGTCGTATTCGCGAACGACCAGCGCGATGTAGCCAAGCTTTTGCGCCATAAGGAGGAGATTTCAGATTGTAGATTTTAGATTCCAGATTGAAAGCCGGGACCCACGCAAGATGAAAATCTTCAATCTTCAATCTGAAATCTGAAATCTGAAATCTGAAATCTGAAATCTGAAATGTCTCGACCGTCAGTTCTTCCCGGCCCTCGTGCGGATCGCCTTCTCGGTCTCCATTGCCTGTTGGCGAACGTGATCCGGAATGTCTGGCAGATCGCGTTCGTAGGGGCGAATCGCCGGCAGATCATCCGTCTGGCCTACGAGATATAACGCGCGCAGTGCTTCCCACGCTTGGTCGGCGCCGGGATCGACGACAGCGATTTCGGCGCCGGCGGCGACATTAGCGCCAGGTTGCGCGACGGAGCGGATTCGTCCTGGAATCGGCGAACGAATCTCGACCGGCGCGGACGATCCTGCGGCTGCCAACTTTGCAAGTAATCCGCCTTGATGGATGGCCGTGCCCGGGCGGTCTGCATCGACAACGTGACCGCTCGCAGGTGCATCAATGATGGCTGGCTCCAGCAGTGCTACGATCTGCGGACGACCGGTCGCATCGCCGAAGCGCACTAGCGACAGCGCGGCGTTCCCGCGCACCATAGGGGATGGGTCGGCCAGCATCTTCAGCAGCGTTTCGTGAAAGCCCGCTTCTGACGTGTCCTGCCCCATGACCCAGGCGTCGGTGTTGCGGACTTCTTCCACGGGATAGTTCGCCAGCCGGATTAGATCGGGGTACCAGCGTTTCACCGCGTCGTGGCTGGTGTTCTGACTTTTTTCAGGCATCGCCATGCGCTCGCCCATCTGCACCAGCGCGTGCTGAATGTGGCGCGGCTTCTTATCATCGTGCAGATATTCGGTTAGCTGCTGGTCGGAAAGGTGACGACCAAACCATGTGCTCCACCAGAACAGAAAGGGCATGAGGACGATCAGCCAGCCGGTGGCGAAAAACAAAATCTTCTGCGTGCGCGACATGCCGCGGTTGGGCTGGGGGGCAGAATCCGAGACGTGCGGAGTTTCTGGGGAGGACGCGGTTTCCAGTTGGTCACTCATGCGTAGAACTATGCGGTCTCTTTTCAGTGCAGGCTAAATGCAGAGGTCCTTCGCTTCGCTCAGGATGACAGGGCCGATTTTGGGCCGCAATCTCAGTTTACTACTCCACATCGGCGTCGAGCACACGTTCCTGCTCGAGATAGTGCGACATAGCGTACTGAGCCAAAAGCGGCGTCTGCAGCCGGATTTCGGCGCCGATCCATTCGCCCTTGGCGTGAGGAGCGTCGGGCGGATGGTTGCAGCGTCCGCCACTTCCGAACTGCGGACCGAAGTCTGCGCTCTGAATCTGATCAAACTGGCAGATCTCGCGCCAGGCAGCATCACCAACAGTTCCAGAGACGTCGATTTTTAACTTCAGCACAGACATAGAAAGAATGTTTGATTGTTGATTGCTGATTGAAAAACGAACGGTTGCTCGAGAAACAGCTTCAAGGTTTTCAATCAACAATCAACAAATCAACATTCAACAATATCCTCCTAGCTGTGTGGAAACCACTGGTAGAGCATGAAATATACGATGACTCCCGTGATGGAAACATACATCCACAATGGCCAGGTCCAGCGTGCGATGGCGCGATGCTTGTCGTAGCGGGCTCTGAGTCCGCGGGTGAGCGTGATGATTGCCAACGGCACGATGACGATGGCCAGCGTGACATGTGAAATCAAAATCGCGAAATAGACTGGGCGCACCCAGCCCTCGCCAAGAAATCGAATGTTGCCGACTTTGTAGTGAAAGAACAGGTAGCATCCCAGAAACAAGGCCGACGCAACCACAGCCGCAATCATGCACACGCGATGGGCGGCGATGCGGCCCCGCGCAATCAGGCCACGTCCGGTGAGCAGCAGCACCGCGCTAGTCCCATTCAGTGTTGCGTTCAGTGCAGGGAAGAAGGCGTACTGTTCGGCGATCATGCGGCAGGCCTGGTGCTTCTACGGTTGGCCATCAGCAACGCCAGCCCGAACATGAGCAGCGAGAACAGGGCGAGCGTCGCCATTGCTGTGGGCAGCGGAAAACTGGTTTCCGCGCCGGGATACAAAAGGCTGCGCAAACCTTCGACTCCGTAGGTTAGGGGATTCAGACGCATGATGATCCGAATCCATCCCGAGGCACCCGCGAGCGGGAACAGCGCGCCAGACAACAGCCACAACGGAATCAGAAACAGATTAACGATTCCGTGGAAGGCTTGCGAGGAATCCATAGGCCACGCGATGGCGAAACCGAGCGCGGTGAGGGAAAACGAAACCAGAAACACCACAACCGCCACCAGCAGAACAGATAACAGTTGCAGATGAACGCCAGCGAACGGCGCGAAGATCAAAAAGATCATGCCCTGGATTGCCGAGAGCGTGGTGCCGCCCATCACCTTGCCGAGCACAATCGCGGTGCGCGGCACCGGCGCGACCAGCACGGAAAGCAAAAAGCCTTCTTTGCGGTCTTCAATCACCGACATCATCGTAAAGATGGAAGTGAAGAGCACGATCATGATCAGCGCGCCGGGATAAAAATAATCCAGGTAATGCTGCTGGCCGGGTCCACCGCCCGAGCGAAACGAAGTTCCGAATCCCGAACCGATGACCAGCCAAAACACCAGCGGAGAAGCCAGTACGCCGACCACGCGCGTAGGTTGGCGATAGAAGCGCACGATCTCGCGCCACCATAGAGTGAACGCCGGCAGCGTAACGCCCGCGGATGCGGACCGCCCTATGGGACGCTCTAAAGTTGTTGCCTGGGTTGCCATTATGGATTTGCCTTCGCCGCGGGAGCCGTCGTCGAGGCCGCCGGTTTTGCTGCGGCCGGAGCCTTGGCGGGTTCGACTTTCTTCTTGCCGATCAGACCGCGGTCGCGCATCTCCCAATACGCGTTCAGCAGGAAACACGCCGAAAGCGTCAGCAGGATGAGCGTCATGAAAAGGCCGTCGACCGTCGCTGAAAACGGCCAGAGGACGATCATTCCACTCACGAAGATCCACACAATGCCCACCAATGGCAACAGACCGAGCACCAGAGAAAGCACCAGAATCATGGGACGCAAGCTACCTCCTCTTTTTCTTTTTGGGTTCGGAATTTGGTTCGCGCTCTTCACTCCAGAATTTGTGGCCGGTGCGGTGGATGAAGACATCTTCCAGCGCCGGCTTGCTCACCGAAATTGCTAGAATCTCGCCAGGGAAGGCCTCGACCACATCGGGAACAAAACGGTGGCCGCCCTCGCGTTCGATGCGCACCTGGTTGCCCAATACCGTAGCTTCGACATGGAAACGCGCACGAATATGATCAGCCAGCGAAGCAGCGTCGTGCGCAGCATCCAGCATGATTACGTCGCCACCGATTTCGCTTTTCAATTCTGCCGGTGTGCCTAGCGCGACCAGGTTTCCTTCATTCAGGATGGCCAGGCGGTCGCAGCGTTCGGCCTCCTCCATCAAATGCGTCGTTATCAGCACGGAGACGTGCTCTTCGTCCCGCAGAATTTGCAGATACTGCCACAAATCGCGGCGTGCTCCGGGATCGAGGCCCGTGGTTGGTTCGTCCAGCAGCAACACACCCGGGTGATGGAGCAGGCCTTTGGCCAGCTCGATGCGGCGCTGCATGCCGCCGGAAAATGTCTCCACGCGTTCTTTCGCACGGTCGGCCAGACCCACGCGCGTCAGAATCTCTTCCACACGTTTCTTGAGTGCTGATCCGCGCAGGCCGTAAAGATGTCCCTGGTGCCAAAGATTTTCGTATGCGGTCAGCTTGGCATCGACGCTCTGCGCTTGAAACACTACGCCGATCTGTCGGCGGAGACTTGCGGGATCCTGCGCGGCGTCGCAACCCATGACTAGGGCGCGGCCTGCGGTCGGAATCATGAGCGTCGAAAGAATGCGGAAGAGAGTGGTTTTACCGCTGCCGTTCGGGCCGAGGAGGCCGAACAATTCCGCCGGCCGCACTTCGAAGGAAACACCGTTCAGCGCCGTGCGACTCTCATAGCGATGGACAAGATTTTCTACGGAAATTACGGACGCGACGGTGTGATCGGATTCGAGACCGGCATCGGCGAGCGCAGAGACCTTCGAGACCAAAAGAATGTACCCCAGGGAGCTGTTATCAGTTTACGACATCTTGGCGAACGTTAGGAATGATGACTCAGGCGACTGAAGGATCGTGCTGCGCTTGCGGCAAGCGCTCTTCGAAGGCAACCGGAACATGCCTCCAAACCTGAATCGCAAGGATGACGGTAGTCGCCAGCAGCAGCGCTCCTACGGCGACGTGAGCTACCGTCGAGATCACCATGGGAAACTCGGGCTGCACCGCATTGCGTCCCCAGGCGACGCGGGTCAGAAAAGCGGTAAAGCCGAGGCATAGCTGCGCAATGAGGAGCGTCATCATCAGGACGGCAGGGCGACGAACTTCTTCAATCTGCGAATAAACCGTCAACGCGCGAATCGCGGTCCAGGCCAGCACGAACGATACCACCACGGCGTGCACGACGTGTGGCCACCAGCTCAAACCGTGGTGGCGGAACATCGCCCCCAAGATTAACTGCACGTACAGCACGAAAATCGAAAGAAGGGTTAGCGTGAAAAGACTGGGACGCCGCTGGTCAAACTCAACTCGCGGCTGCTCCTCGATCCATCTGCTGCCGGTGAACAACGTGATGGCGACGGCAATGCAGAAAAACGTCTGGGCAAGCGCGGCGTGGGCCGACGATACAGCGGGTGGCAAGTAAAACAGAACGGTAATGCCGCCCAAAATTCCCTGGGCGATTACCGTCCCCAGAGCGGCAAGAGCCAAATACCGCAGCCAGCGCCGCTTTTCCACGCGCCAAGTCCACACGACAAGGATGATGGTAAGAAGCCCCGCGCCCTGCGCGATCATGCGGTGAGTGTGCTCGAACTTCACTCCACCAACGAGCTTTGGGATTTTGTACCAGGAGCCGAATGAGGTGGGCCAGTCGGGAACGGAGAGCCCAGCGTCGTTGCTGGTGACCAGCGCGCCCGCAATGATCAGAAGAAACGTCCAGCAAGCGAGGATAACGGCCAGCCGGTGATGTCCGCGATTGTAGGTTGTCGCGATGGCTTTCAGAGTAGCGCCCCTCAGGTCGGAATTGAAGAGAATGGCGTAGCGCCGGCATCGCGCTGGCTATCTGCGTCCGTTTAGCGCCTCGACTCCGCAGGCGAGACGCCTACGGGACAGCCGCCGAGACGGCGGCGCTACGCAACCTTTATTTTACCACCCGAGAAATCACTCCCCGGCGGCCTTGAAGCTCTGGTCCACGGTCTTCGTATCTTTAGGAGCGACCGTTACCTTCTGATCCTGCTCTCCGAGCTTCTCATGAACAAAAGCGAGGGTGTAGTCGCCCGGCGGAAGGCCCTTGATCTCATACTTTCCGTCTTTATCTGTGACAGCATAAAACGGGTTCTTCACCACGTTGATGTACATCTTCATCCAGGGATGCTGGTTGCACTTCACGGGCAGCATGATTTCTTCGCGCGCGAAATTCTTTTGAATGTCGGCGGAAGATGGCGGCTGTGATTCATTCCACTCCCGGTTGTCCTTCGGTGTGGGATGAATGTTGTGCGTGGTGGGATCCCCGTTCTTGATGTCCACAGTTTGGCCCGTCATTACGCCCAAGACGTGGGGATGATAACGGCAGCCCTTCTGCTCGAGCACGACGGGATCTTTAGGAGTGTCGAAAGTGCGATTGCCAAGGCCGTCTTTCACATAGACGAAGACGTTAGCCAAATCGCCGCCGGAGACGACGACGTTCTCGGCTTCGTTCGTGCCCTTGCAGCCCGGATCCTGACTCATGTCGATTTTGGAAGCCTTTGGCGCTGTTCCGTCAAACTTTACCGTGCCTTTGACCGTGGCTACGGTCGCTGGATCGATGGGAGTGGCGGCCGGAGCTGCGGACTCCGCCGGAGCGTTGTTAGACTGCTCCGTATTTTCTTTCTTGCTGCACGCCGCCAGCGTCAACAATGCGCATACTGCGAGCGTGCCGACTGCCATCGTTGCCCAACCTGTCTTCTTATTCATGATGTTGCCTTTCTGTGGGGAATGTACCGGCCTCGCGCCGGCTATCGCGCGGGCGAGCGGCCCGCGCCGTAGATAACTAACAAAATTTAATGCCACCTGCCGAACCGCACATTCTACCGCGAACCTCCGCCCGCCGTATGATGCGATTCCAGCGCTGCATGTTTACGATTACTCGAGGGCTGCACAGCCGCCTTGGCCCGAGGCATGGAGGACGCCACCCGCCTTTGTTCTTCCGCGGTCAATTGGAAGATGTAGTCGGTCAACAGTTTGCGATGATCTCCCTCGAAGCCGTTGAAGGTCGGTGGCGTTGGTCCGGCAAAGACCCACTGGCTATTTTGCTGTTTGAACAAGCCTGACGGCATCGACGTGCCCGGGCTGATGGCTTGCGGATCGGTAATCCAACGCTCCACCCAGTCAGGCTTCAGGCGCTCTTTCGCCAGCAGGAAGTTGGGTGCGGTGGCGATCTTGTCGTGCCCGGGATCGCCCGTAGCGTGGCACTTCAAGCAAGGCGCGGCCGTACTCGAGAACAGGCTGCGGGCCATATCGGATTCTTTGGCCGTGAGTGTCGGCATCTGCTGCGGGATGTAAGGCAGCGGCTGCTGCGACAGTGCCTCAAAGAATCTCACCAGCTTTCTCAATTCGTTGTCGGAGAACGAGAACGTTGGCATTCGAACTTTCAAATACGGGCGAACGCCATTGCGGTTAGTGTCCGTAGTGCTCAACGCAGGATTCGACAGGAATTTCCGCAGCCATTCGGGATCGACACGCGCGCCTTCGGTCAACAGCTTGGGAGGCAACTGCTCCTGCGCGTCCTGATACTGTTTCAGGCCCATCAAAATCGTTTGCTGGCCGGGAATGAACTGGTGGCATCCCATGCAGTTGTACTTCTTGACGACCCACCAGCCTTCCTGAATGTCGTGGCGCGCATCGCCGGGCTTGTATTGATAGCTCTGGGGCAGGGAAGTCTCCTGGCTGCCCATGAGGAATGTAGTGAGGTCGAGCACCTGCTCTTTGGTCAGGTGCAAGTTTGGCATGCGCAGAGCTTCAGTCTCAGTTTTGACCTTGCCTTGATCGTAGACATTCGGTTCGGCGAGTTTGTGCTCGAAGAATCCCTTGTGGTCGTACCAGGGTTCTTTCGCCGGGCCGTCGGGCAGGCGAGCCAAGTCTTCCTTATCTTTGATTGGCTCGGCACCTTTGCCGCCGCGTTGCGCGACTTCCGTGAACAGCGCGAAATCAAGGCGCTCGATGGGTTTGCTGCCTTCATAAGTTAGTTCGGTACCAATGCGGCCTTCGTCTTCCATGCCGGAGATTTCATGGCATCCGCCGCAGCCGTAGAACCGAACCCACTTCTTGCCTTCTTCCTTCAGAGACGGATCATCCATGAACGCCGCTTCTGGATAGGACGACGGCTCCTGCTTCTTCTGCGACATCAGGTATGTGGCGATATCTTCCGCGTCTTCGGGACTCAGGCGCAGACTGGGCATCACCGTCATGTTCTGCACTTGCAGTTCGTGTCCGTCATTGGGGCACTTGCTGTGATCGAGGTCGAAGACGTAAGGCAGATTCTTCTTCGCGTAGTCTTCGGGTCCTATGTCTTTTTTCTCGTACGGGCAGTATGGGCGCGTGCGCTGGCGTGCATTGTGAATCCAGCGCACGAGGTAATCGTAATTTGCCTTTTCGCCGACGCGAGTCAGATTCGCGGCAAAGGTTCCACCCTGCATCTGATCGCCCTCGCCGATGGAGTGGCAGGCCATGCATCCACGCCCTTCAAACAATTCTTTGCCGTGCGCGGCATTTCCGGGCTTGTGCTTCGGCAGTACGTCGGTGAATCCGGTTTGCCAGATGTACGCAGAGATGGCCTGAATCTGGTGATCGGTGAGGCGGAAGTTCGGCATCTTGGTGGTCGGCCGGAAATCAGAAGGTTTCTTCAGCCACACCGGAATCCAATTTTTATTCAGCTTCAGGCGCGCGTCTTTCAAATTAGGGCCGACTTTTTTCTGATCCTGCATCAGGCTATGCGACTGGAAATCGAGCTGCTGCAAACGCGCGTCCAGCTTGCTGTTTGCGACTCTTAAATCGACCGCCTGGGTATTCAGCTTGTTGGCGACGTCATTCGACTCAGCAGCATCGGCCTGTTTCATCAGGTCCGCGGTATTTTTTACGTTCTCTTTTTTCTGGGTTTCGATCTGCTTGATCTGCTGGCCGACGAAGTTCAGATCTTCGGGTTCCTTGTCGTAACCTTCATAACGATGGCAGCCCATGCAGCCGCGTTGGCGGAAGAGGTCCTTGCCATTGTTGATGGTTTGCCATTGAACGTCGCCGCTGGCGAGAACCATGTCGGCTGAGTGGCAGCTCTGGCAGCCGGCTTCCGAGTTTTCTTTGGGATACAACGGCCAGAGCCAGTGCTCGTAATTACCGTGCGCCTTCTCAATGCTGGTGGTGGCGCGGCCATTTCCCTGGTGACAGGGCGAACAGCCAAACTTTTCGGGATCGTGAATCTGCAGCAACTCCGGCTGGGCGTGGCTGGCAAACGCCTGCGCATATTCGTCCGGCTGCTTCGCGCCCTTTTCCGTCATAGCCGCGGCGGTAACCTTCAACGGCTCGCGCGTGTTCATATGGCAGGACTCGCAGCGGTCGACGATGTTGGCCTCGGCAACATTGATCTGCACGATGGCCGGATCCCATTCTGTGGCTCTTTTCTTGAGTCCCTGAATTTGCTGCGGAGTGAGGTCAACCATGTGGTCCGAAATGTATTCGTCCATCTTGGCCTTGGCTGCGGTCACGGGCTTCAGCACGTCGCCGAGGTCGAGGCTCAGCTTGGTGCGCTCGTCGCGAATCTCGTTGTAAGTTTCTTCCAGTTGCGGAAAGGTGAATTTTTTCTTCGTGCCGTCAGGAAACTCAACCGTGGCCTGCTCGGCTTTGTATTTGTCGATTTCTTTTTGCTTGCTGGCTTTCGCCGAAGCGCTGCCGCTGGTTTCCAGTTCGTAGGTCAACGCATTGACATAGGCGCGCCGGTCGGTAAAGACGCTCTGCACTGCGAGCAGGCGCGCGCTGGCATCGTCCAGCTTTCTCCGAGCCTCATCCGCTTGCGCTTTAGAGTCCTGATAAGCCTTCTGGTAATCCTGTTTCAGGGCTGCATATTGCGGATCCTGTTCGACTGACTGCTCCGACTTCGATGACTTCGACTTTGCCGTATCCAGGAAGGCAGAGTAACGATTCTTCCATTGATCCTGGAAGGCTTTCCACGGCCGCTGTCCCCAGGCTTCGTCGTACAAAGCCCAGAACAGCGTGGCAATCAGAATGATCGTCGCCACGACATAATGGATGGCGAACGATTTGCCGGTGATCGGATCGTGCTCGGGGATGGGTTTTTCAGGCACCAGTTTATCCCTCTAGATATTCAGCCAATTTCAGATTCTAGATCTCAGAATTCAGATTGAAACCCAGCACTGCCACGGCGACGTCTTGCAATCAGCAATCGTCAATCTGAAATCTTCAATGTGTTTATATGTTGAACCACGGCGTAATCCACACGTACTTGATGTGCCACAACAGCCGCAACCCCATCTTCAGGGGCAGCGCGACCATGGTCAGCAGTAAGAACTGCATGATGGAAAATTGCAAAAGACTCATGCGCGAGAAATCTTTTCCCATGCGCCGACGGAACAAGGAGTAGACCGCCCCACCGCCGACCAGATAGTATCCGCCGACCACGATGGCGCCGAAGATTGCCTTTCCCAGATTCGACGTGATCCCGAAAATGTCCGGCAGATCGCGGTTCACCTCATAGATCAGGCGATTGTGGTCCCAGGTCTGCCCGGGCCAGAACCATTGCCAACCGGGGCCGCGAATAAACGTCCCGATGATGATCATTGCGACCCACAGAATGATGAAGCCGAACAGAAACGTTGAGATGGAAAACTTGCGCTGCTTCCAGGTGTAATAGCCGCTGCCCAGCGGATTGGTGTCAATGTAAGGAATCACCATCAGCCCGATGATGATCAGCGTTGGCATGACCACGCCAGCAATCCACGGATCGAAATAGACGAGCATCTCCTGCAGGCCGAGGAAGTACCACGGAGCCTTCGCAGGATTCATCGTGAGGTTAGGATTGGCCGGCTCTTCGAGCGGGGCGTTGAGGGTGATCGACCAGACCATCAGAATGATCGTGATGATGATGGCGGCGAGGAATTCAATGCGCAGCAGAAATGGCCAGACGTGAACTTCCTTTTGCCAGCCGGGCTTGAAGGGCCAGGTCTTGCGATGGTGAGTTTTGGCCATCGCGGGATCGGCCTCGAGTTGCTCGATTAATTGATCGTTGGCCCGGGCCTGTTTCACTGCGAGATAAATATAGAAGGCCAGCAGCGGGATCAAGCCCACGATCGGCACGTTGTCAGGCGCCGAGCAAATCTCCCAGAGTTGTCGCCAGTCCATAAAGTCTCCAGACTGCGGTGTCACATTTCCTAAAATAAAAACTAAGAAGTCAGAATGCAGAATTGTAGATTTTGCTTTTACTTCTGCCTTCTACATTCTTCCTTCTGACTTCAAGCGATCACTCTCCGGCCGCCTTCGGGCCGCGGCGGGGCTTGTCCGCTTCGGCTTCCAACATCACCGGAGCGGGGCCTGAAATGCCACCATCTTTTCGCACGCGCCAGAAATGCACGATCATCAGCACCGACGCCACGATCGGAATCCCGATGCAATGCCAGATGTAAGAGCGCAACAGGGCATTGGCGTCGACAATCGATCCCCCGAGCAGGCCGAACCGGACGTCGTTGTAGGGCGTCATCCCCAGCATCGATCCGAACGGGCCTTCATGACCGAGCAGCGGTGTGGCGCGTGCCATGTTCGTGCCCACCGTGACCGCCCAGAAACCGAGTTGATCGTCGGGTAACAAATATCCAGTGAATGACAGAAGCAGCGTGAACACTAGCAGCAGGACGCCGATGTTCCAGTTGAATTCGCGGGGCTTTTTATACGACCCGGTCAGGAACACACGGAACATGTGAAGCCAGACCGCAATCACCATGAGGTGAGCAGCCCAGCGATGCATGTTGCGCAGGATTTTTCCGAATGGAACGTCATGCTCCAGATAGAGCACGTCGCGGAATGCCTGCACCTTGGTCGGGTGGTAATAAAACATCAGCAGCACGCCGGTGTAGGTGAGGATGATGAACAGGTAAAACGTGATGCCGCCCATGCCCCACGTATAGCTGTATCGCACGGCGTCGCGGTTGATCTTTGCCGGATGCAGATGCAGGAACACGTTAGAAAGCACGCCCAGCGCCCGGTTGCGGGGCGTGTCGTCGTGCTTGTGGCGGAAGATCGATGTGTAGACCTGGGTCTTGGTGGGATCTTTCAGGCCTTCGATTTGTTCCTTGGCTTTGGTGGGGATATCGGTCTTGAGGGCCTGAATGTCCTCTTTCACACCCGTCGTGACCTTCTCCAGCACGCCGACCTTGCCATTCTTTCCGTTCGTGCTGTTTGCGCCGCCGCCGTTGCTGCCGTTCGGTTTTTTTTCGTCAGCCATATGAGTCCTGAATTTCCAGTAGCGCCGGCGTCCCGCCGGCTGTCGCGAGGGCGCCTAGCCCTCGCCGCGGGCAAGAGTGCCCGCGCCACACTTACACTCCCGTCAAAAATGCTCCTGGATCATTGAAGTGCGTGGGCTGCCCCTTCGGCCACGAATACAACTTCGACGTATCCACCAGAATTTGTCCATCTGGCGCCAGTTCGATTTTCGCGCGGTCCATTGGACGCGGCGCGGGCCCTTCGAAATTGATTCCCTCGCTGTCATACCCGCTGCCGTGGCAGGGACACTTGAACTTGTTCTCGCTTGGCTTCCAGTCCGGAGTGCATCCCAGGTGCGTGCAGCGCGCGTAGATCACGAACAAACGGTCAGGCGTGCGATCGACCCAGATGCGATATTTCTGCTGGAACTTGGTATCGACACCGAGTGCGAATTCTGACGGATAACCGATCTTGAAAAGTGTGTTGGGCTCGAATAGCGTGCGCGGCAGGAAGAAGCGAAAGAACGCCAGGAACCATGCCATCAGGAATCCGGTCACCATCGTCCACACAAAGCGGCGGCGGTGGCGGTCAATCTCGGTCGAGGGAGCGGTTCCGGCCACGCCGGCGGCTGCGGCCGCTTTCGATGTGCCCACCGCCGGCGTGCCCACATACTTCGTGGCATCCTGCGCCGCCGTGGGTGCGGGTTTTGTGGCCGCGGGTGTCGCTGCCCCGGGATTCGGATTAACCTTCCCGGTTTCCGGCTCCGCCATGCGCTCCCTCCTGATGGTAGCTGACTAAGGCCTAATCCAAAGCAGCGGCCGTCGCGTATTGCGGCTCCGCCAACGTGCTTCCACCGCTTTCAACTGGAATCAAGGCATGAACTCGCTGTCCCAGGGCCTGATATACGATCTGCCCCAGGGCTTGTATGAATCTTGGAGAATCATTGAGCCCGGCGCTCATTTCAAACTGCGTGAAACCCAGACTACGCGCCTGTTCCCGGGCCTCGTGATCAATTTCCCCGAGCGTTTCCACGTGATCGGAAACGAAGGCCACCGGCACGACACACACTTCGCGCACCTGCTCAGCCGACAACTGGCGCAAAGTATGGTGTAAAGAAGGCTGCAGCCAGCGACTGGCGCCTACTTTGCTCTGATAGCAAAGGCGGTGCGCGTTGCGCCATCCGCCGCGCTCGGTCAGAAGGCGCACGGTTTCTTCGATCTGCCGCTGGTATGGGTCGCCCTTTTCAATCACTGACATGGGTACGCTGTGTGCGCTGAAAACAATCTCTGGACGCCCGGGTTCGGAAAAGCGCGACAAGGCTTCATTCACCTTTTCGATGACGGCATCGAGATACATCGTATTACGATAGAAACTCTCCACGCAATGCACTGGGACGTCATCAGTGAATAGACGCCGCCATTCGTTCAAACTCGAACCTGTCGTAGTGGACGAGTATTGCGGATATAAAGGTAAGAGCACAACCTCGTCGCACTGGGATGCCTGCAGTTGCTGAATCGCTTCGTGCGTGAACGGGTGCCAATAGCGCATGGCGACAAAGCAATGGGCATTAATATTGCGATTACGCAACTCAGTCTCTAGTGCCCCCGCTTGGCGCTCTGTGTGCCGGCGGATGGGCGAACCTCCGCCGATGGTGGCGTAGTGATGCTCGACTTTGCACGCGCGCGTGGTCGAAATTACTTTGGCGAGAGCTTTACGCCCGATGCGGGCGAAGGGAAAGTCGATGATGTCAGGGTCGCAGAAGAGATTGTAAAGAAAAGGTTCGATCGCTTCCAGCGTGTCGGGTCCACCGAGCTGAAAGAGAACTATCCCCACACGCCGTGTTGTGCGCGTCATTTCCCCAAAAACCCCAGAACGAGGCAATGTACTCCCAACCGAGCGCGCGAGTCAATGGCGGAATTGAAAAAGCTATTGGACTAAGAAGAAGAATACAAACCAATGGACGACAAACCGCGAATGCATCGCAGTTGCATCGTCGGAAAGATGAGAGTTTTTGGGAGCGGGGGTCTCAACAAAAATAAAAGCGTGAGCCTGAACGGTACGCTGGCAGACTCACGCTCTAAATCGGTAACACGACACCGTGCTACTGTGGCAGCCGCAACTCTGTCTTCTCATCCACCTCAGTATGCCTGCGCTCGCCATCCTGGACGTACAAGACACGCAAGCGCTTGTGCACTCCGGGCGCCGGATCGACTCCCATCGTGTAGTTGTTGACGAAAAGGAAAAGCCGGCCATCATTGATCTGGCTGCGCAGCGCCTCAGTCACGTTCGCAAATTGTCCTTCGACGCCATATTCCGCACGCAAGATTTGCAATCCTCTTTCATGACGCTCGCCATCTTCGCGACGATCGGCGTCATCATGATGCTCCCGATAATCTTCGCGATGCTCGGCGTCATCATGGTGTTCCTGCTGTTCACGGCGTTCCTGCCATTCAGGATGCAGTTCCAGACGCGCCACGCTGCGCTCCGGATAGCTGTAGCTCTTGATATCTCCATCGCGTTCGCGCAGGCGGATGATCAGGACCTTATTCTCGTGCGGTGCCGGGTCGACACCCAGGTTAAAGCGGGTGACCTCAAGTTGCAGCACGCCGTCGTGAATGAACGTACGGACGCGAGAAGTCACGTCTACCTTGTGTGCTGGAGTTCCCCAGTCGGCTCCCACGAATTCTCCGCCCTGCGCCATTGCCGAGCCCGCCAGCAAAAGCAGGCAGAGCGCACCTGTAACCACGCCAAACAATCTGAATTTCATAAATGTTGTGCCCCCTAAAAATGATAGGGTCGAACCGGTGAGGGAAGCACTGTACGAAAGGTCACCGACTAGTGGGTGCGTTCCGCGTACCTACAGTAATCTCTCAGATCCCAGAGTGCATTTCGGCAATGACCGCGTCGGCAAACTCTGAGGTTCCTGCTTTGCCGCCGATGTCGCGCGTCAATTTTTCCGGGTGACGGTAGACTTTTTCAAGCGCGTTGCGAATCTGCGTCGAGGCATCGTGCTCGCCGAGATGGCGCACCATCAACAGGGCCGAGCGGAGCAGCGCCGTCGGATTGGCAAGGTTCTTGCCCGCAATATCCGGCGCCGAGCCGTGGACCGCTTCAAAAATCGCGCATTCGTCGCCCAGGTTTGCGCTCGGTACAAATCCCAGCCCCCCGACAAAAGCTGCGCATAAATCGGAGAGGATGTCTCCGTAGAGATTTTCCATGACCAGCATGTCGTACTGGTAGGGATTCATCACCAGTTGCATGCAGGTGTTGTCGACAATGTGTTCGCCGTAGGTGATCTCGGGATAATCTTTGGCTACAGCGCGGCAGCAGCGCAGAAACAACCCATCCGACAACTTCATGATGTTCGCTTTGTGGATGGCGTGGATCTTCTTGCGCTGATTCTTGCGGGCATAGGCAAATGCGAACTTGGCAATCCGCGTGGACGCTTTTTCCGTGATGATCTTCAGGCTCTCCACCACGCCGGGCACCACCTCATGTTCCAGACCAGAGTAGAGACTCTCCGTGTTCTCGCGAACGATGATCAGGTCTACGTCGGGATAGCGAGTGGGAATGTGAGGCAGATTGCGGATCGGCCGAAAGTTCGCGTACAAATCAAACTGCTTGCGAAGCGCGACATTGATGCTGGCAAAGCCGCCACCCACCGGCGTGGTCACCGGCCCCTTCAGAGCGACGCGAGTTCGTTCGATCGATTCCGTCAATTCCTTCGGAATGTACTCGCCCAACTTCTCGTACGCTTCCGCTCCCACTGCGAACGTTTCCCATTCGAACTTCACCCCCGTTGCTTCCAGGATGCGCACCGTCGCTTTCGTCACTTCGGGCCCGATCCCATCTCCGGGAATCAGAGTTACTTTATGAGCCATGAATCGATTGTCCTCGGCACCGTCTGCGCGGGATAAGGGTTAAGGGGTCTTCGCTTTCACCAGATCTTTCAACTCATTCATGAACTCTTTAATGTCCTTGAAATCGAGATACACGGAGGCAAAACGGACATAGGCGACCTTATCGTAGCGGCGCAAGCGGCTCATGATCAGCTCGCCCAACTCACTGGTCTTGCGCTCGCGTTCCGGCGACTCCATCACGAACGTCTCGGATTCGTTTACGATCTGCTCCAGTTTGCTGATAGGTACGGGGCGTTTTTCGCAAGCCCGCAGCAAGCCGTTGAGTACTTTCTGGCGGTCAAACTTTTCCCGGCGTCCATCTTTTTTCACCACCATGTAGGGGATCTCGTCGATACGCTCGTAGGTGGTGAAGCGCTTGCCGCACTTGAGACACTCGCGCCTGCGGCGAATGGATTCCGCTTCCTTACTTTCGCGCGAGTCGACGACTTTATCATTGGCAAATCCGCAAAAAGGACATTTCATGGCGCTGGCTTCGAACTCCGAACTGTTCGCCGATACCTCTGACTCACTTTCGTTCCAACGCTCGAAGGAAAAGAAGAACCGAGCGAAAAGAAAGGGAGAGAAAGGATCTGCTGTTCTGTCAGTTCCTCGAAATTGTAACAGTTGCGGGGGATGCAGACGGGCGGGGCGCTGCGAGGCTCGTCTGAAGGGAAAGTGCAGCCACCGAACACGGTAAACACAAAACGGCGCCCGTACCCCCTGCGGTACGAGCGCCTGTTTTTCCCCATGCCTTCCCGGTGACGGAGGGCCTGAAGCCTGCGATCCAAGCTCGCGGCTGACGGATATTTCTGCCGCTGTCAGGATCTGATTAGAATTTGCCGTACCTCCGACCTTGGTTTGTCATCAAAATGTCTGCGCCTTGTAAAAAGTAAACCGGGCGCAGGGAGTCGCCAGCTTTCATTTCATACGCTGAGGTTTTTGCGGTCCTACTAGACCACGAAATACTTGGCTGCGGGATGATGAACCACAATGGCCGAGGTGCTCTGCTCCGGCTCCAACAAAAATCCGGATGTCAAGCGCACGCCTACGTTTTCTTCGGGCTTGAGCAGCGCGAACAGCTTGGTTTGATCTTCAAGATTCGGGCACGCGGGATAGCCGAACGAATAGCGCGACCCGCGATACTTTTGATGGAACAGATCGCGAATCTCGCCGGCGTCTTCTCCGGCGATTCCTAGTTCCTCGCGCATCTTCTTGTGATGCAGTTCGGCTAGGGCCTCCGCGGTTTCGACGCTCAGGCCGTGCAGGTAGAGATATTTCGTGTACTCTCCGCTTTCGAACAAACGCTGCGTTTCCACGCTTGCCTTCGGCCCGATCGTGACCAGCGATAGGCCGATCACATCCATCTTTCCCGAAGTTTTGGGCGCGAAGAAATCAGAGACGGCTAACCGTCGGCCTTCGCGCTGTCGCGGGAAGGTGAAGCGCAGCAATTCGCGCGCGGAGACAGCCGCCCCCGGCTGTCCGGCTGAGCTCACGCTAGGCTCGCGGGCAGGAGTGCCCGCGCCACACGGTTCGTAGACCACCACGTCGTTCCCGTCGGATTGGGCAGGGAAGTAGCCGTAGACGACCTTGGGTTCGAACAATCCGGAAGCCGCAACCTCGTCTTCCAGTTTGCGAAGAATCGGGCGGAATTTCTCATCGACCAGGCGCACATAGTCAGACTGCGAGGCCGTCTTCAGTTGCCACTGGTTTTTGAAGAGCGCGGTCTCGTTGATGTAGCGAAACACTTCACCCAAGTGGTAGTCCTTGCGGACGCGCACGCCCCAGAACGGCGGAGTTGGAGTGTTCGGTGCATCTGCCACAACGGGGCTGCGCTCCGCAAACACGGGCCCGGTTTCTTCATCGACCGCCGCCGCCTTCGCGTATTCCTTTACCGTTCGCCCTTCGGTCAGCCGCGTTTGTTTTGCGCCGTCCTCGGTGGCCAGGTCTTCCATGATGTGCAGACCCGCGAAGGCGTCGTCGGCGTAGAAGACGGCGTTGGCGTACTCGCGACGCAGGTCGTCTTCCACATATTTGCGCGTAAGAGCAGCGCCGCCGCAGATCACTGGGAAGGCCAGCTTCTGCCGCTCCAGATCCTGGATCACGTACTTCATCTCAAGCGTCGACTTCACCAGCAGGCCGCTCAAGCCGATGGCGTCCGCTTTCGATTCCTGGGCGGCGCGGATGATCGTGTCGCCCGGCTGCTTGATGCCGAGGTTGATGACCTTAAATCCGTTGTTCGACAGAATGATGTCGACGAGATTCTTCCCAATGTCGTGGACGTCGCCTTTCACCGTGGCGAGCACGATCGTGCCTTTCTGCGATCCCGCCTTCTTCTCCATCTTGGGCTCGAGATAAGCCACTGCCGCTTTCATCACGCCGGCTGAATCGAGCACGGAAGGCAACTGCATTTTGCGCGCGCCAAATAGATCGCCGACCGTCTTCATTCCGTCGAGCAGTACGGTATTGATCAACTCCAACGGGGAATAGTTGGCCAATGCCTCGTCCAGCAGTTGTTCCAGCGGTTTCTTATTCGCGCCGTCGCCGACGGACTTCTCGCCGTTGATGATCGCGAACTTCAGCTTGTCTTCCACCGACAGCGTATCGACATGTGCCGTGGTCGAAGCGGCCGGCTTGCCCTTCATGCCGGCGAAGTGCGCCATGTACTTCTGCAACGGGTCGCCGTCGGAGTTGGCGTCCCGGTGTATGAGCTTGCGCGCCAGTTCCACTTCTTCCTGCGGAATCTTGTACAGCGGATAAATCTTGGTGTAGTTGACGATGGCCATGTCGAGCCCGTGGTCTACCGCTTCGTGCATGAAGACGGAATTCAGCACCCGCCGCGGGTAAGCATCCAGGCCAAAGGAAATATTGCTCACACCGAGGATCGTCTTCACTTCAGGCAGTTCTTTCTTGATGCGTTCAACTGCCTTCAGCGTTTCCATTCCGGCGGTGCGGTACTCTTCTTGTCCCGTCGAAATCGGCAGGGTTAACGCGTCGAATATCAGATCAGTGCCGTCAAGTCCGTACTTCTTTGTAGCGAGATCGTAGATGCGATGCGCGATGGCAACTTTTTTGTCAGCGGTCAGCGCCATGCCGTCTTCGTCGATGGTCAGCGCGATCACGGCCGCGCCGTAGCGCTTTGCCATGGGCAGAACTTTGGAGGTGCGTTTCTCGCCATCTTCCAGGTTGATGGAGTTGATGATGGCACGGCCTGGGATGCGCTTCAGTGCTTCCTCAACCACATCGGCTTCGGTCGAATCCACGAGGATCGGCGCGGGAACTCGCGTGGCGATCTTTTCCAGAATCGACGTGATGTATCCCTTCTCGTCTTCACCCACGATGGCGCAGCACAGATCGAGCATGTGCGAGCCTTCGTTCACCAGCTTTTTGGCCAGCGCCAGAATGTCGTCGTATTTTTTGCCCTGCACCAGCTTGCGGAAATGTTCGACGCGCGTGGTCGTGTTCATTTCCTCGGCGACGATGAGAGGCTTTGGCTCCAGGTCTAGGGGAACGGTGGTATAAGCGCTCGATGCGGCGCCCGCACGCTTGACTTCGCGCTTGGCAGGTTCCACTCCGGAAACCGCCTCCACCACGGCTTTCAGGTGTTCCGGCGTCGTGCCGCAGCAGCCGCCCACAATGCGGACGCCGTAGTCCTGCACGAAATGCTTGTGATACTCCGCCAAGTCCTCCGGCGACAGTTTGTAGACGGCGTGACCGCCTACGTTCTGTGGCAGCCCGGCATTGGGCAACACCGAAACTTCCTTGGTGGAATTCAGCGCCAGGTAGCGTACCGCGTCGTTCATCTCCTTCGGGCCGGTCGCACAATTCAGGCCGATCGCGTCCACGTCGAACGGTTCGAGCGCCGTCAGAGCCGCGCCGATTTCCGTGCCCAGAAGCATGGTTCCGGATTCCTGCAGAGTGACCTGCACCGTCACGGGCAGCCGCTTGCCCGATTTGCGCATGGCTTCCAGCACGCCAATGGTCGCGATCTTCGCCTGCAATAGATCCTGCGCCGTCTCGATAAGGAGAACATCGACGCCGCCTTCAATCAGAGCGGCGGCCTGTTCCTCGTAAGACGCCACCATTGCCTCGAACCCTATGTGCCCAAGCGAAGGCAGTTTTGTCGTTGGCCCCATGGAACCGGCGACAAACCGCGGCTTGTCTTTTGTGGAGAATTGCTGCGCCACTTCTTTGGCGAGTTGCGCAGCCTTAAAATTGATCTCGTGCACGCGGTCGCGAAGTTCGAATTCGCCTAGGACGATTCCGCTTCCGCCGAAAGTGTTGGTCTCGACGATATCGCAGCCCACGCGAAAAAAGTCCGCATGAATGTCGCGGATGATGTCGGGACGGCTCAACACCAGCACTTCGCTGCAATTCTCCTTGCCCCAGTAATCGTCCAGGGTGGGATTGCGCTTCTGAATGTTGGTCCCCATCGCGCCGTCGTAGACGACGACGCGCTCTTTCACGGTCTGTAAAAAGTCAGCCATCAGTTTTGCGCTCAGTTGTTTGCAGTTACTTCGGGAACCACTCCCAATTTTGTAAACTTGGCAACGAGACCCTCAAAATCCTCGCGGTTTCTGCACCACACATCGGCAGCTTCGTCATCATCAATCCAAATGTAGTATCGACCATGTTGCGGAACAACGTACGCGTCCCAGGAGAAGAGGATTGCCATGGTGAGGAGAAGCCGAGCATCAACCGAATCCGCCTCGCTAAGCAAGTAGGCCGGCGATTCAAGTATCGGGCGATTTTCCCCGTGTGATGCACGAAGCATATTGATCATTCTGAAGGCGAGGTCAAAATCCATCGGTCCGCACGCGCCGTTATCAGTGATCCAGAAAAGGCAGTCCTCGATCTTTTCGGGATTACCCGGCAAGAAGAGTGTCGCGAAGTAGGGAACTTGATAAGGCAGAACCTTTGGCCATCTCACTGTAAACACATAACCGCCATCGCCCGCGAGAGATACCCGTCTGGACGCCGAGTCAGCGAATAGGCCAATACCGTTGACCCACTCCACGGATTCATTAATCGTAAGTGTCTTCATAGATTCGAGTTTTGTTACCAAGAGCAACGAGCAGGCGCCAACGACGAACGACCAATGACTGCTCCCATACACGAACGCCGGTCTCAATGGACCGGCGGGGGATTGAACTCGGAAGCGTTTTGAAAATTAGCTCCCCGGCACCATCTCCGTTGGAGCACCGCCATCCACGTCGGCCTGATTGAATACGATGTTGGCTCCCATGTGTGCTGGCCGGGGGGCCAGCATTTGCTCCTTACGGTAGACGAGATTGCTGGCGTTGAACGTCGCCAGCTCAAATCCGTGGCCATGGGTGATCGCATCGGTGGGGCAAGCCTCCACGCAATAGCCGCAGAAAATGCAGCGGTTGTAATCGATGTTGTACACCTTGGCGTAGCGCTCGGCGCCGCTCACGCGATTCTGCGCGGTGTTTTCCGCGGCTTCGATATAGATGCAGTTCGACGGACAGTTGGCGGCGCACAGGAAGCAGGCCACACACTTCTCCAGTCCATTTTCATCGCGCTGCAGCACGTGAGCGCCGCGGAAACGGGCTTCAATCCGCGCGCCGCGCAGCGGGCCTTTGCCGTCGGGATAATTCTCCACCGTCGTGGGCTGGAACATCTCCATGAAGGTGATGCTCATGCCTTTGGCAATGGCCGCGATATTCTTCAGCACCGGCATACGTATTTAGTATATCGAAAGAGATGCGAAATCGTCGCGCGGGCTCTGCTTGCGGCTCTGACCAACAGCCCTCGAGCTTCGCTCGAGCGGACAGCCGAGGCGGCTGTCCCTCCGTAAATCTACTTCGTTGGCGGCGGTGCGGGCGCGTGTTCCGGCACCGGGTTGGCGCTCTCCAGCCAGGCGGTATACCAGAGATCAAGCAGCATTTGCGATCCCGCCGCTAGGCGGTGCGTGGTGAAGTCGAATGCGGCCGGCGAACCCTTACCCGTAAATCCTCCGGCTTTCTCCAGCGCGTAGACATTTTCCACCAGACCGTTCGACTCTTTCAGGTAATCAACGTAGCGGGCGAAGGGATCGTCGAGGCGCTCGGGACTCTTCACCAGTCCGGCGAAATCTTTGGCGGTGATGTTTGCGGCCACGTACTCGCTCTCAAACTGGCCATGTATGTGGTGTTCGGTCGTGTATCCGTTGGGATTGGGACCGACCCAGCCGTTGTAATGAATCGTGGTGTGGAGCGGCTGCGCCCCGTCGGCGACGTAATGGCCCATCCAACCGGCGTAGAAGATGATCGCATGCTGGACTGCCTGGGTCGGCTGGTGTGCCGCCAGTTGCTGGCGATATTCGCGGAAAGCAGCCTTCAGGCGGCCATAGACCTCAATCGTGATATATGGCTGCAGGCCAACGCGTTCGGGAAGATAGTCGTCAGGATGGTCCGTGGTCGCCGCGCGTTTGTCGTACAGCTTGCGATAGAACTCATACCGTCCCGGAGGAAGCGGATCGAGCCAGGAGACGCGTTCCAAGTCGATGAAGTGGTCGGGCTCCTGCGAGTTCTTTAAGGCAAATTCGGTTGGACTGCGCCAGCGGTCGGGTTCGGGGCCAAGGTAGCCGATTTCGCCGACGGCGAGGCGGAAGAAGCGCGGCATCGTGGCCGGAATTTTCTGGGCGGCCACGCGGTTGACTGCTACATGGCCCTCATTGCCCCACGCGGCCGCGAGTGGGCTCTGAAAAAGAACGAGGGCGATCAGTGCCATGCAGATCAGCCCCCGTCGAAGCTGCTCATCTTTCCCTACGCTCGTAAGACTTATATGTCCTCCTGGACCTCGCGGTATCAAGCTTAGAACGTCAGATGCGCCGACAGTTGCAGGAATCGGTTGCTGCCGACCGTCTGCTGGATCACTCCGAAGTTGTTGGTATTGCCGCTGGCCAGAATCGTGCCCGGAGTCAGATAGCACGGATTGGGGCTGAAGCAGGGATTCAAAGTAAAGTTGCCGTTCGGCGCGTCAAAACTTGGATGGTTGAAGATGTTGAATGCGTCCGCTTGGAACTTAAGCGCCATGCGCTCCGATATTTTGAAATTCTTCACGACTGAAAAATCAAAGCGCGTTTGAAAGGGAGCGCGGAAGGCATTGCGGCCAGTCGGTCCGAATCCGGTTTCCAGCGTATCGCAAACCATTTGAGGAGTCTGCGGCGCCGTCGCAACGCTTAGGTCGCAAGGTGGTACGCCATCCTGACCGGGGTTGAGGAACGGGATTGTGAAGGCGTCGGGGTTGATGTAAGGCTTGCCATTATCCGTTCCACCTATCACGGCCTTCTGCGGGGAAAACCCGGGAGCCAAAGGCAGAATCGGATTCGTAATGAAGTCATCCCCCGCGAAGTAAATGCTGCCCGCCGCGCCTGAAAAATCGATGATGCTGAACGGCTCGCCACTCTGCAGGACGGTTACACCCTGAATGCCCCAGCCATTCGCGATCGCGCCCATCCATCGCGACGCGTCTTTTATCGTTGGCAATTGATACACGTAGCTAATGCTGAAGACGTGCGTGCGGTCGAAGTCGGAAGAGGCATACGCTTGTCTAGGTAAGAGCGGATCGTTCCCGTTAAAGAAAAGCCCCGCCCCTAGCCCGCTTCCTTCGTCCAGTGAGTGCGAATAAGTGTAGGAAGCGTTCACCATCAGGCCGTGCGACATTCTCTTGGTTGCCTGGAATTGCACGGCATTGTACGTGGAGACGCCCTCCGCCTTCCAGAAATCGGCGTTGGGATTGAAGCCCGTATAGGGCGTGCGCAGAGCGGTGTTTCCATCGGACCCGGCAAATTCTCCGATCGTAGTCTGTACCTGTTCCGTCACGAGCGGGTTGCCGTTGCTATCCGTGGCCTGGTTGCCGTAGGAGTAGATCTGCCCATTAATCGGGCTGCTCGGCGTCGCGATGCGAGGTTCGTTGAAGGGGATCGGTAGTGGCTGGTGCACGCCGTGATTTCCGATGTAAGCCAGCGTCAGGACCACGTCATTCTTCGGTTGCCACTGCAGATCCAGGCTCCAATTCTCGGAGTACGGCAGCTTGTTGGTGGGATCGTAACCTCCGAACAGGAAAGCGAAGGCGGGATCCCCCGATGGGCTGCAGGTAGGAGTAACCGGCTCTGTACATCCGCTCAAATCTGCCTGGTTGTGGACAAGCTGCGCCACTCCCGACAGATTGGTCGGAGGTGGCGCGAACGCAGTGCTTCCAAAAGGACCGAGGGTCAGACAGCCTTTTCCCTTGCAGGTTGAGTTCTGCGGGACGGTGAACGGCTCCTGCGTGGTCACGCTAAACGGTCCGCTTATGCCAAGACCCGCGCTAGTGGAAAGTTCAGTGAAGTATTCGCCTCGGTCCGCATACATGCCGAAACCACCGCGAACCACCACATTCTTGAAACGTTCCGGGCTCCAGGCAAATCCCACGCGCGGCGCAAACATCCATTGCCGGCCGGTGAGCGTTGAGTTACTGACATTCTTGAATCCGAAGGCTTTGTTGTTGCCGGCGACAACCAGTCCAATCCCAGGTTGGCCATTGGGAAGGTTGCCGAAAGTATCGCAGTTAGCGGCCGGATTCGCAGTGGCGCAGGTGCCGGTCCATAAGTAGTCGGAGGGATAGAAGTTCGTCAGCAGTCCATTTTTCTCGTAGAGCGGACCATCCCAGTCCCATCGCAGCCCGCCGTTGACCGTAAGATTTGATCGAACCTTCCAGCTGTCTTGGACAAACAGGCCAGCCGACCGAGAGCGGAAGTGACGGTTCGTCTCGCCGTTAAGGAATTGCCCGCTGCTGCGATCCTGGCCCAAGGTTCCGGTGAGAAAGTCGGCGAAATCGTTAAAGTTGAAGGTCGCAACCTGGTTTTCACGATTCTCCACGTTGAGCTGCGCGTAGTCGAAAAGCCCGCCAAACGCGACGGTATGCCTGCCGTGCACCCAATGGAAAACCGATGAGACCTCGTGTTGGTTCTGGAAGATGCCGGCATTGGCGAAATTCGTGGCAGGGCCGATTTTCATTTCGTTGCCGGAAAAAGGACCGACGATTGACCCGTCGCTGAAAGATGCCCCCGCATCCGCGTTGTGAATCACGATCCCGGGAAAGAAAGGACTGCCAAGAAGGCTTAGGCCAACCGCAGAAGGTGTGAGCGATTGGCTGGTAGTAGCGTTGGCAGTTTCACGAATAAAACCATAGCGGTTTTCCCAGGTCGAATTCGGCGTGAAAACCGTGGTGTTATCCAGGGAGAACAACTGGCTTCCCGCATGCATGGTCTGAGGAAACCCGAGCACCGCGCTGACTGCGAAGGGAATTTGCGTGGGATCGTTTTGAAAATAGTACTTGGCTGCAAGGCGATCCTTGGCGCCGAAAAGATAGTCAATATTCCCGTTGGCCTGGTCGGCATTGAATTGGCTAGAGGGACCTTTGATGAAGGAATTGAAAGGCTGGCCTCCGCTTTCCGGGTTGGGTGCGTTCGAAGAAGGGATGATGAACTGCCCACCGGCCTTTGCTTGCAGGATTTGCAGCGCGACCGGATCGACCTGAGCAGCAGTAATACAGGCGGGATGGTGCTTTTGACCGCAGCCGTCAGCCGCGTTCGTGGTGGCTACCAATGCGTTCGGATCGTTGCGCATCGAATCGGTCAAGCCCTGGAGCGTCGGAACGCCGTTGAACGCACCACTGAGAGCGTCGCTGATCCGCTGCCCCTGATAGGAGCCGAAAAAGAACACTTTGTTTTTTATGACCGGCCCGCCCACCGTCACGCCGAATACATTGCGATGGAGCGGCGGAGCGCCGGAGAAAAATGGATTTTGAGCTAAGAA
The DNA here is from genome assembly GCA_937879855.1 of uncultured Acidobacteriaceae bacterium. Classification (GTDB taxonomy): domain Bacteria; phylum Acidobacteriota; class Terriglobia; order Terriglobales; family Acidobacteriaceae; genus Sulfotelmatobacter. The sequence continues at coordinate 89,196 of CALFMO010000042.1, forward strand.
CGTCGGGGCCGCGTCGAAAGCGTTGCTTTGATAATACTCGTACGCCTGGCCGTGGAAACTATTTGTCCCTGATTTCGTCGTGGTTTCGATGTGAGCGCCGCTGGCCGAGCCCATAGATGCGTCGTACATCGAGGTGGCAACGTGAACCTCCTGGATGGTTTCGACCGGCGGTGTCGGCAAGGCCTGACCAATCGCGTCGAATACCGAGCTATTGGTTTGGACCTGGCCGCCCACGCCGAAGATCTCACCCGTGTTCAGCGTGAACCGGCTGTCGGAAATGTTGCTGGTGGAATTTCCGTTAAATAAATTGTTGGCGTTCACTCCATTGAAGGTGAACAGATTGCTGGTGTCGCGTTGGCCGTTCGCGACGATGCCTTGGTTGCCCAAGCCTTCGTTCGAGCCCGAACCGGAGAGAAAGTCTGCGCTGACGCCGGGCGCGAGGATCGCGAGCTGGGTGAAACTTCCCGTGCCCAGAGGAACTACCTCGATTTGCTGTGGGCCTAGCGTGTAGCCATTGGCATTGTCGGTCTCGTTCAAAAGAGGAGTGCCTTCGACCGTCACCGTCGACGAAACCGCGCCCGGTTTGAGTTTGGCATTCACAGTGGCGGTACGGTTACCTTGAACCAGAATCTGCGGATAAGCGGCGGTCTGGAATCCGTCCTTGGTGAATGTCACCTGGTAGGTGCCGATGGGCAGGTCGGAGATCACGAACGAACCATCGTTCTTGCTTTGCGCCGTGACCTCCAGGTTGGTGGCGACCGCGCGCACTTTCACCTGAGCGCCTTGCACGACCGCGCCACTGGCATCCGTCACCGTTCCGTTTATCGAGCCCAGCGTTTGTTGGGCAGGGGCGAGCCCAGTCAGTAGGGCGAGCGTGATTACAAGAATGAAAAGAGCTCTCAGGGATTTCGTTGAAGAAGTAAACACACCGATGCTTGGAATCTGCACGGTAACCTCCTGGGGCCGAATCGACAGCCTTATAACAAAGCGGATTGGCGACATTCAAGATGAATTGGGACGAATTCAGTCAATTTTTGATGAATTTCTTTTCAGTTTTCCCGGCGAACGTTTTGTTGCTTGGACGGAAAGCTAGGACAGTGCTAGCCGGGCCGCTTACGCAAACCACATCTGCTCTGGGGCGGTATCCTCTGAAGGTGAGCGAGGCGAAAAAAGAAGCGGGGCACAGCGACGTGGGCCTGTGCGCGAGCTGTCGCTTCATGCGACGGATCGAGTCCGACCGCGGTTCCCTGTTTTACATGTGCGAGCGGTCGGCAACGGACGCGAGGTTCCCTAAGTATCCGCGCTTACCGGTGCTGGGATGCGTGGGTTATGAGTTGGATACGGACCTCGAGCACGACAAGCAGGCGTGACGAGCGTCACTGCGGGGGCTGGAATTCTGCGGCAAGATTCGATTGGAGAGTCGTCCCGCGTGACTTCATGTGGGGTGAGGAGAATCGGATCATGCTACTGAAAATTCTTGGTGCTATTGCAGTTATATTGTTTTTCGTTTGAGCCGTTGCCGTGCTCCAGGGCTGGAGCAAAAGTGCACCATTAGATCGTACGATTGGCGTGGCTTTCATGACCTTGTTCGGCGTCGCCGCGGCATGGGGTGCGCGAACGTTGTTTGGACTAAAACACTGAAATTCAGGTTACTGAATTTCCCAGAGAAGACAAGGACATGCAGAACGCTTTTGCCGGTCAGGCTACGCGGCCTACCGATAGGCAACTGACGTCAGTGTTGGGCCAAGCTAAGGCCCTCTGGAACGACCTCATTACGGATCTAAAGCGAGACTTGAGTTTGGACGCCGACGAATGGAATAGCTCCACCGTCAAAGCCGGATGGTCGTTGCGGCTGCAATCGAAAAAACGCAACATCGTATATCTGGCGCCGAGTACTGCGTCCTTTTTGGCTTCGTTTGCCTTCAGTGACAGGGCTGTCGCAGAGGTACGGAAAAGTAAGGTTCCAGCGGATGTTATGAAACTTGTTGATCAAGCTAAACGCTACGCTGAAGGAACGGCCATTCGGATCGAAGTGCACACCGTGCAGGACGCAAACATTGTAAAGACGCTGGCGAAGATTAAGGTAGAGAACTAAACTTGCCGCAGCGCTCCGACTACGCAATCCCCAATTCCCTCGCCAGCGCTCTCCATTTGCTGTCGACCAGCGCTTTCGTTTTCGCATCCATGACAATTTCGTCGGGCCAGGGGCGGATGAAACCCTCGCTGGCCCATTTGCGGGTGGCGTCGATCCCCATCTTGGAGCCGTAGTTCGGCAGGCGCGAAGCATGGTCGAGCGAATCCACCGGGCCGAGCGTGAATTGAATGTCGCGCTCGGGATCGATGTGGTTGAAGACTTTCAGTGTGACGTCGGCGATATCCTGCACGTCGACATCTTCGTCGACAACGACGATGCATTTGGTAAACATCGCCTGTCCTAGCGACCAGATCGCGTTCATCACTTTGCGGGCTTGTCCCGGGTACGACTTCTTGATCGAGACGATCATCAGATTGTGAAAAACGCCCTCAATGGGCAGGTTGATGTCTACCAACTCCGGAATGTTAAGTTTCATCAGCGGCAAAAAGATGCGCTCGACTGCCTTGCCCATGTAGGCGTCTTCCTGCGGGGGTTTGCCGACGATCGTGGTCGCGTAGATCGGATCTTTGCGGTGGGTGATGCAGGTGACATGAAAGACAGGATAAAGATCCTCAAGAGAGTAGAAACCAGTGTGATCGCCGAAGGGGCCTTCGCTGCGAAGTTCGTCGAGATTCACGTAGCCTTCGAGAACGATCTCGCTGGCGGCCGGGACCTCAAGGTCGACAGTCTCACACTTCACCAGATCGACCGGGGCTCCGCGCAGGAAGCCGGCGATCAGGTACTCCTCAATTTCCGGTGGCGCGGGGACGATCGCGGAAAAAGTCACCGCAGGTTCGGTGCCGATGGCGACCGCGACCTCCATCTTCCCGGATGGGCGATCGCCATCGGCGAGCATACTGCCGCCCGAACTGCGCGCCATGATGTCCACTGCCGCGCGAGAGTCGCCTGAGCCACGGCTCGCCGAGCTTCGCTCTGGCTGGACAGCCGAGGCGGCTGTCCCTACGGGAATCGTGGATGCGGCGGCGCGGCGCAAGGCTTCACGATAATGTTCGGCCGCAACTTTCTGGCGCTGCCAATGCATTGCAGTCGTCCGTTCGTCATAGACCTGCATGCGGTACATGCCGAGATTGCGCTTTCCAGATCGCGGGTCACGCGTGGTCACCAGAGGGAGAGTGATGAAGCGTCCGGCGTCTTGGGGCCAGCATTGCAGGATGGGGAAATCGAGCAAAGAAAAATTGTCGCGCTTAATCACTTCTTTACAGGGACCGGTCGGCAGCGTGCGCGGAAAAAACTTTCCCGCTTCCGTCAGCAAGGGAAGCATTTTGAGTTTGTCGAGAAACCCCTGTGGAGATTTCACGTCCATAAACATGCGGATGCGGGTGCCGATCTCGTCAAAAGAATTGACCCCGAGGGCGAGCTTCATGCGGGCGTCAGAGCCGAACTGGTTGATGAGCAGTTGCGAGCCAGGATGGCCTTTGAGGTTTTGAAAGAGAAGTGCGGAGCCGCCCTGGATACCTTTGGCATCGCGACTTTTGGAGACACGGTCGGTGATTTCGGCGATCTCAAAAACAGGGTCAGCTTCGGTCTGAATGCGCTTCAGTTGACCGGCGCGGTCGAGCGCCGCGATCCACTGGCGGAGGTCGTCGAAGGGCAAGGGTTCCTCTCTTTGCGCGACGATTATAAGGGATTGACGAACTGGACTATGGTCTCTTCGATCTGCTTCCACGGTTGCGTACGGGGATCGATCAGGTCGAAGTGACTGGCGCCGGGAATTTCGAGCAGGTGCGCATCCTCCTTCTCTTTGCCGCCTCGCTTTTGTTTGGCGGTTACATAGTCGTGACTGAAGGCCGGGGGAACCACCTCATCAGCGGAGCCGTGGATCAACCACTGGCGGGCCTGGACAATGGAAAGCTCCATGGGATCGGCCTCGCGGTAGTGGTCGGGGACCTCGGCAGGCGTGCCGCGGAGAAACTCCACGACCGCGTCGTTGCTGAGGTGAAGCTGGTAGGCGCGTCGCAGGTCGATGACTCCGGCGAGCGAAACTACGCGCTGGAGGCTGGGCTCGTGAGCCGCCAGGCAGAGCGCAAGTTGACCGCCTGCAGAATGACCCATCACTACGATTCGCCGTGAATCGAGATTGTGCTCTTGCGCATTTTGCGCGAGAAAATGATAAGCGGAGCGGATGTCGGAAAACGTGCCCGGCCAGCCGCCCCCATCGTTCCCGACGCGGCGGTATTCAAGGTTGGCGGTTGCCAATCCTCGGGCGGTGAGAGCCGCACAGAGGTGCCCGGCATGATCGAGATTGTATTTGGCCCGCCAGAAGCCGCCGTGAATGTTAATCACCAGCGCGTATGGCGCTGTGCTTTTTGCTTTTGAGGAGGGCAGACGCAGTTCAAGAAATTGGTTTGGGTCCGAGCCATACGCGATCCGGGCGTCGGCTCGCGGCGGTGGCAGAGTGAGAATGTCGTCAGACATTTGCTCTCAATTCTAGCTCGATAGCAGGTGCGCGGAGTCACGATCGTCTGTAGCCGAGGTCACTGCGGCACCGCGATTCGAAGAATAAAGTATTGCCGTTTTTCTACCAATTCAAACTCATTCACCCTGATTCGGGATTGGGCTCGGATAGGCCATCTCGAAGCGAGGCATCTCCGAGCACTCTCCCCGCAAAGGAAGGAGAGTCTTGTATGTTCGCCCGTATCCTCGAATTCACTCCCAAAACCGAAAAGAGGGACGAACTGATTCAGGTGATTCGTCAGCAAATCCTTCCGATTATGAAGAAGCAGCCGGGCTTCCTCGAACTACTTCCATTTGTCCCCGATGTTGCGAAAGAGAAGATGGTCGTTATATCGATGTGGACCGACAGAAATGTTGTGGAGCGCTATGTGAATGAAGCGTTCCCGCAGGTGGCACGAATCCTGAGACCCTTCGTGGCGCGCCGGGTTACCGTCAGGATGTTCAAGGTCGAGACCACGGTGTGCGAGCACTTTGTAGAAGCGCTCACCTCGGTCGCATAGAAAAGCGTTTCACAACTCAAGCCGGAGCGGAGGTCGCTTCGGCCTTTTTCGTCGGCGACTATTCGTAGCGCAGGGCTTCGATCGGATCAAGATTGGCGGCGCGCAGAGCCGGAACCATTCCACTGATTACGCCAACAACAGCGAGGATCGACGTCGCCACCAGCAGAATCATGGGCGAGACAATCAGGCGAATGTCCGCGGCTTCGGCATGTGAGGCCAAGGCGCTGTAAAAGGTAATACGCCCGGCGAAGATCGAGACCGCGTAGGAAAGCAGAATTCCCAGGAAGCCCCCAGCGGCGGTAATGACCATGGCTTCGGCGAGAAATTGAAACAGGATGTGATGGCGACGTGCGCCCAAAGCTTTCTCCACGCCAATTTCGCGCGTACGCTGGGTTACCGATACCAGCATGATGTTCATCAGTCCCACTCCGCCGATGCCCAAAGTGACGGTTCCAATGAAAGCGAGCAGAACTTTGAGGGCCATGGTGATGATGCCGAACTGCGAGAGTTGCTTTTGGGCGTCGAAGACAAAGACGGCGCGTTGATCGTCGGGTTTGAAGGAATGCGCTGTGGCTAGAGTCTCGCGAATGGTCTTATCCAACTTCGCGTGATCGAGGCCGGCGGAGTCGAGCCATATTCCGTCGAGATAGTGGTTGTCCTTGAGCACATCCATGGAGTTGTACGGAATGTAGACGACACGATTGTTGTCGTTGTCGCCCTCTTGCATACGAGGCGCTCCCACTCCAATCACCTCAAAGGTCACGCCATCGATGCGGATTGTCTCGCCCACCGCGGGCATGCCGGAAAATAGTTTGTCGCGCGCTTCTGATGCGATGACAGCATAGAGTCCGTGCTGCATGTTGTCGGCATCGTCGAGGAAACGTCCTTGTTCGATGTCGAGGTTCCAGATGGCCTGGATCTGCGGGTCCAGGCCCATCACCGGAAAGGTGAAGGAGCGGTTATTGTTCTGAACCGTGGAATCCTTCTGCAGCATTCGGGCGACGTGCCGGCAGAGAGGAATGTTGTTGCGCAGCAGTTCGATGTCGTCGTTCGTGAAGCGTACCTGGACCCCGGCCTTATTGCCCCCGGCCTGTTGCGACGTTCGCCCGGGGAAAACTCCCACGGCAGTTGCCCCGAAGCTTTCGAAGATCGTCTCGATGGCCTTGCCGAAACCGTTGCCGTAGGAGAGCAACAGCACAACCGTCGCGATACCCCAGGCCATTCCCGCCATGGTGAGCAGGGTGCGGCGCAGGTCGTGGCGCATGGCTGAGTAGGCTTGAATGAGCAGGTCGCGATGCATTTAGACTCTCACGGTTGATCGTTCGTTACGGTTCCTCTTGCGGCCAAAGATTTCTCGGTGTGCTTTGCGATTCCTCTGCGTTTTTGGCGGTAAAGCTTTTAACCGCGGAGTTCGCTGAGAACTGCCGCTGAGAACGCGGAGAACTTCGATCCTTACTCCTTCCTCAGCGCTTCTACCGGTTCCAGCATGGCGGCGCGCCTCGCCGGATAAAGGCCAGCGGCCACGCCGGCGACTGCCAGCGAAATCACCGCCAGAGCGGCCGTGGACGCAACCAGCTTTGGCGGATCGAATCCCTGGCCCAGATCTACTCCTGATAGAAGGGCCATGAGTGCGGCCGCGCCTCCAATGCCAATGCCTCCGCTCAATAAGGTCAGGAAAGCGCCTTCCACGAAAAACTGGAACATGATGCTGGCATTGGTAGCGCCGACGGCCTTGCGCAAGCCGATTTCGCGCGTCCGGTCCGCCACGGCGACGAGCATGATGTTGATGATGCCGATTGCGCCCAGCGCCAGCGTCACCAATCCCACGCTGCCCAGGAACATATTCATGGCGTCAAAGATCTTTCCGATCTGGTCAACCGTTTTGATGGTGTCCCATTCATCGAACGAGTCCGGATTGCTGGGATCGAAGCCGTGATTGCGGGCGATGATCTTGTGGACCTCCTGGCGCGCAGTTTCATGCAAGGCCCGAGATTTGGGTTGATAGTTGATGAAGGAAATGACATTCGTACCGGTCCCGGAGTTTAGGGGACGGAAGTAGCCTTGCATGGCGTGAAACGGCACGAAGCTGCGCAGGTTCAGATTCATGTTGTCGCCATGGCCGACTTTTTGCAGGGTGCCAATCACTGTGAAACGGGAGCCATTAAGCAAAATGGTGGCCCCGATGGCTGGGCGTCCCGGGAACAGAGTGCGCCGTACCTCATCGCCAATGACGATCACGGTACGCTTTTGCGCGTCGTCCATGGTATTGATCCAGCGGCCCTCATTGATCGGCAGATAGCGAATCTGATTGAAGTTGGCGGGCACGCCCACGATCTGGCCGCTGGCCTGGAAGAAATCGCTGACCGCGCGGATATCGCCGCGTGAGATTGCCGGCGCAGCGGCGGCGACGCTGGGGCACTCGCGGAGGATGTCTTCGTAATCGCGATAGGTTAGGTAATACTGGCGCAACGCGGTGAAGCTGCCCTGCATGACGGGAGCGCGGCCGGACCAGATGAACATCACGTTTTCGCCAACGGAATCAAACTGCTTGCGATTGCCGGCGCGAAAACCTTCCCCCAGGCCGACCAGCAGCAGCAGGGAACCGACACCCCAGGCGATGCCGAACATGGTCAGGAACGAGCGCAGTTTGTGCGCCCACAAAGCGCGGAAAGTCTGCCCGACGATGTCGAGAATAAGGCGCACGATGCTCAGACAATTATACGAGGGGTGAGGTCACCAGGTTCCTGTGCCTTGCTCTCGAGCTCAGACGACTCTGTACCTCAAACCTCTGGAACTCGGCCACAGTGGCGGCGCGGTTTGGGTGCAAGGGTAGCGAGTTTTCGGAAGGTCTGAGGGCCAGAGTCCACGGTTCGAGATCCTTTTTCGATTTTCGTTTCGTAACGCACGCGAGTTGGTTATTCTCTAGCGGAATGACTACGCTGGCCCTCACCGAACTGCTGGGCGCTACGGTTTATGACCCGTCCGGCGCATCCAGCGGGCGTGTACGCGAGGTAACACTTGCCCCGCAGGAGGACCGTTCCCGAATTGCGTCCCTGATCGTGAAGACGAAATCAGGAAATCGCGTGCTGCCGTTTTCTGCGGTTTCGCAGATTAATGGCGGCGTTCGGGCGACTACAACCGCGGGAGACTGGCCTACGGTCAACGGCACAGAGGGTCTGTTCTTGCTGGAGCGCGACCTGCTCGATCAGCAGGTGATTGATGTCAACGGACGAAAGGTCGTCCGCGTGAACGATGTCGAGCTCCAAGTAGATGCCCCGAAGGACAAGGCAGCAAACGGAACTCATCCCGTGTTGCGGGTGCACTCCGTAGACGTCGGCGCACGCGGCGCGGTCCGCCGTTTGTTGCGCGGCGTGGCGCCGAAGGCTGCGCTACAGGCGCTTCTGGGGAAAATCCCTCCGCGCAGTATTCCATGGGACTATATCGACGTAATCGAAACCGACCCTGCGCGGCGCGTGAAGTTGAAAACTTCATACGAGGGCCTGTCCAAGCTGCACCCTGCCGATATTGCCGACATCGTAGAAGATCTCGCGCCTGACGAGCGCCAGGCCGTGTTTCAGACTCTGGACGAAGAGACCGCGGCCGAAGCGCTCGAGGAAGTTACTCCCCGAGTTCAGAAATCCATTGTGGAGTCCCTCGATTCCGGACGGGCCGCCGACATTGTCGAGGAGATGGATCCTGATGCGGCTGCCGACCTGCTCGCCGATCTGCCCGAAGATCGCACCGAGCAGATCCTGGTGCAGATGGAACCGGAGGCGCAACAAGACGTCGTCGAACTGCTGGAACACCGGGAGGGTACGGCCGCCGGGCGTATGACCACCGAATTCCTGGCGTTGCCGTTTTCGGCGACGGTGCAGAATGCCATCGATTCGATGCGCGAATTTGAAGGCGGAGTCGAAGCCGTGAGCACGATCTACCTGGTGGATTCTCACGGAACCCTGACTGGCGCGGTCCCACTGGCCAGGCTGGTGCTCGCTTCGCCGTCAACTTCGATGCTTTCGCTCGTCCAGGAACCACTTGTCCTGGCTCGCGAAACCGCCGAGGAAAACGAGGTGGCGGAGTTATTCGACAAGTACAATCTGCAGACTCTGCCCGTGGTGAATGAGCACAACAAGCTGACCGGCGTCATCACCTCGGACGACGTGATCAGCATGTTGCGCGCGAAGCTGTAAGAAAAACGCGGCGTTAGGTCTTAGGTGTTTAATCTGTGGTCCCGGGCGAACTGTTAAGGCTCCAGTGTGACTTATGAAAACTTTCTCTCGGCGCTGCATAACCATGCTGCAAAGTCCGGCCGCTTGGCTCGTTATAGCTGCGGTTCTGACCTCTCCTTTAGCTGGGCAGAACTTCCCGGAGGAGAAGACCGATTCGCTAACTCTCACGTATTTGGGAGCGGCGGGATGGGAAATCACGGATGGAACTACGACCATCCTGATCGATCCGTACTTGTCGCGAATCAACGGACCACCTCCGCCCGGAGGAGGGTCGGGGCACGCCGTCGCGGGCGACACGCGTCCCGTCTACAAGTGGACCGACATTGCAAGGCCAGACATAGCGGCAATTGACGCGCACATTCGACGGGCAGATTTCGTTCTCGTAACTCACACTCACTACGATCACATCCTCGATGTACCTCACATCGCTCTCAAGACCCGCGCATCCGTGATTGGCACCGAGAGCACCGAAAATGTGATGCGCGCTTACAGTGTGCCGGAAGAGCAGTTGATTACCGTGCGAGGAGGAGAAGATTACCAGTTCCAGGGGTTTTCGCTGAAGGTCATCCCGAGCATACACAGTCCGCTGGACCACAAGCATTATTTCAGTTCGGCGACCGCACCGCCGGGGATGAAAGCGCCGCTGACCCTGGAACAGATGCACCCGGAGGGCGGCACACTCGCCTATCTGATTCGTTTCCCGAATCACCAAATTCTTGCTTTTGGCGGAAACAACTACATTGAACGTGAAATCTCAGGCCTGGAGCCGGATGTCGTGTTGATGGGAGCCGGCGCCTCCCGCAAGGATATTTATGATTATACGGGGCGCCTTATGCGTGATTTGCATTATCCAGCATTGGTGTTCCCGACTCACTGGGACAACTTTCTTGCACCGTACGAGGCTTCGCAACAGCCTGCACTTGACGCTCTGCAATCTTTCTTAAAAGAGATCGCTGTTGCTTCACCGAAGACAAGAGTGATCGTGCCTAAGTACTTCGAACCCATTCCCCTTGGGAAGTGATTGTCCGGCCGCGATCGCTTGCAAAAATCGCTTGTCGGAAAGAAACTTGGGACGCATTACTTACGGCTTCCTTTTTTTGCGCTGATAAACGAGCAATTGGAATCTGGTGATCACATTCCGCGTTGCCGACAATCCACTCGGGCGTTTCTAGGATCATCGCTATTAAAGTAATTGTTAGAGCTGCAAGTACTAGCAACCGTGACCCAGTTCGCAGGCGCCTGCACAGGGCGGCGTGCCGCTGCAACCGGGTTACCGAAGCCCGTCCACAGGTAAAGGACATCTAGGCGACAATCAATTGCGTAGCCGGAGCTCTTCAGAGCAGCACTCATATATACCTGTCACTCTAAGTCGATCCCCACGGGATCGGAAGCCGAGGTTTCCGCCCAATGGGTCGGCGTAAGTCAACGCAAAAACTATTGATAGGTAGTTCTCCAAGCTTTTGGCAGTACAGAGATGCACCCTCGGCCCCAGGCTAAAGTGTTTGTAAGAATGCGACTAAGTCAGACTTCTGTTGGCTCGTGAGATTCAAATTGAATCTCTCGTTGTAGAAGTCCACGACATCATTGAGAGTGGCGGCTGCGCCATTGTGAAAGTAAGGGGCACGTCCTGCCAATCCGCGGAGGATGGGACCTTTCACCTTGCCGATGTCGGCGCACTTGCCGCTGATCATCGCTCGCCCGATGTCCGTCACCTGCACCAAGGTGCCGTCCGAACACTGAACGGTGTAAATCGGCAGGCCCGAGATGTCGAGAGCCGGAACCGGCGGATAGGCCGTCGTGCCGATGTTGAGCGGGACGGAGAACGAGTGATTGCCGACGTTCGGGCTGTCATGGCATGTGGTGCAATTTCCGTTAATGACGGCGACCCCGAGCGCGTCGTTCAAGCCGCCGACGTTAGTAATTGGAATGGGAAGGCTATTGAACAGCGCCTCCCCGCGTGCGACCGCCTGCCGGTTCGGTTGGCTGTTGAGATCGGCCCAGCTGTTGTAGATCGTAAAGGCATTTGGATTGAATTTCGCGCCGGTGGGGTCACCGCCAAGCGAGTCATTGATACCGATATAGAAAGGCTGCTTAGAGAGGTTCACCGGTCCGCCGTAGGCGCCCTGGGCTACGAGATTGCCGGCGTTTTCGTCCTGCGATTGCGCAGTGTACAAGGCAGTTTCAAAGGCGACGATCTGTGCCAACTGCTGTGACGTCGGGCCTGCTGCTGCCTGGGCATGATTGAGAGTCGCGTCCGTGGCCTGATGCGTCAGGCTGGCGTTCAAGTCGATCGTGCCGGAAGAGTTTTTGACAGTCTCCCGTCCGTCCCACATCACCGCGCTGAGGAAATCCAAATTCGTAGCCGGCAACGGTCTGCGGTACAAGGCAGGTTGGGTGGTGGTCGTTTGCGGACACGCATAGGGGTCCTGAATCTGCGTGATCGTGAACGCTGCGCCCGCAGGCATCGGCAGCGAGATCCGAATCAGCCCTTTGTTCAGCAACAGGCTGTAGGCAGCCTGCTTGGCCTGGATGGTTGAGACATCGGCGCTCGGGCAGTTGGCGCCGTCGACGGGCCGGAAAATTGGATCTGTACCGTTGCTGGAATTGAATCGCGCCTGCAGATCGGGCGGGGTTACGGTCATCGCGTCGCTCGCGACGTGGCAAGTGCCACAGCTTCGGCCGTTGGTGCCAAGGTTTTGAAAAAACGGGTTCGCCAGGTCGATGCCGCCAGCCGTACTGAAGGTGCTGAGGGTTCCGCTGGGATCGTTGGTGTCGAGAGGATTGGTCAGTTTGGTGCTGGCGACCAACACAGTGGCAAAGGTGGCCAGGCCAAGAAGCATGCCCCAAGTGACCCTGCGGAGACAACGTGTGGTCGACCCAGACGATGCGCGCATAACGTATGCCCCTTTTCCGAGCGCTTGGTTCGCGCCTCTAATTGCTATATCGAAAAGGAGAGGGAAAAGACGACAGAGAGGAATGAAATTACTCTCGAACTTCCGCGTTCAGGGGCGAATTCGGCATCCTCTTGAGCGGGGGTGCCTACCAGGCTACTGTCTCTGCTGGGCTAAGGCGGCATGCTCTTTGGCCTTAGCCACCAGAGCGGCAAACCTGCGACTGCCTTGAAGCGCCTTCAGATCGGGGTCTTTTTCCATTTGCAGCGCCTCCACGGGGCGCAGGCCAATATCAATGGCCTGTTGCAGGAGGGAGAGCGCCTCATCGGTGCGGCCGCGTTTGGCGGAGACTGTGGCCAGATCGTATACGGTGATGGCGATTTCCGGCTGATTGGGCCGAAGAACACGGCGTTCGAGTTCCAGCAGTTGTCGCAATGACTTTTCGGCTTCGTCGAATTCTCCCATGTTTGCCTCAATGGTGGCCTCATTCATCCTATAGTGAATCGTAGACAGGTTCTCCGGGCCGGCCACGCGCAGCTTAATCTCCAACGCCTCATGTTGCAGTTTGTATGCTTCTGCGTATCGCCGCTCGTGAACCAGTATGGCTGCAAGGTTATTCATCGAAACAATCGTGAAATTTGCTTCCGGGCCCAGCGCACGCTTTTGTTGTTCCAGGACTTCCCGCTGTAATTTCTCGGCTTCCGCAAGATGGCCTTCTTCGCTCAGCGTCGTCGCCAAATCCCCCTTGACGCCGACCGTGTCGCGATCTTCGGGTCCGAGGACGCGCTGCTCGATATCGAGCAGCTTTCGTTGCCGGACTTCCGCTTCGGGAAACCGACCCTCGTTGTATAGAGTCCATGCGAGCTTTTGTGCGCTTTTCAATATGTCGCGGTTCTCTCTTCCGCCGGAAGAGATGGCCGCCGTGACACTCCGATCCAACAGCGCTTCGGCGCGAGAGTAGAGACCCAAATTCAGGTATGCCATCCCCATCACATACATCATGCGCGACTGAACCTCGGGGTCCTTGGATAAGCCGGTGTCGATATCCGTCGCTGCTTTATCGAGAACCTCGCGCGCAGTCACTGAATTGCCTACTGTTTCGCTAGGGTCAGAAACCTTGAACATTCCCGTCATGAAATCAGTGATACGGTTCGCTCGGTCACGCTCGCGAAGGGCGATGTCGCGTTGACGGCGAGCAGTGCGGGCCTGAATCAAAGTTCCAGCGATCGCGGCAAGCACTGCGATGAGAGCTACCGCGGTAAGCGCAAGGCCGGCACGATGGCGGCGGACGAACTTTGTTGTGCGATAGCGAACTGTGTCTGGCCGCGCGCTGATGGGCTCGTGTTTCAGGTACCGCTGAAGATCGTCAGCGAGCGCAGTCACCGACGAATAGCGCTCGGCGGGATTCTTCTTGAGCGCCTTGGCAATGATGGTATCCAGATCACCGCGCAGCTGGCGAACAAGCCTCTCGGGCGTGGTACCACGTTGCGCGGCGATGGCGACGAAGTTTTTTCCGTCCGGTTTTTGTGCACCCACCGCCTCTGAGGCTCGGCCCGGTTCGGTATCGACAATGGCCTTGATCAGGTCCGCAGTGGAACGCGTGGCTGAACCCGCGGGGTGCTGCCCTGTGAGCAAAACGTAGAGCAGCACGCCCAACGCGTAGACGTCAGTAGCGGTTGTCACTGGCTGGCCGGTGACTTGTTCGGGGGCCGCATAAGCCGGCGTCAGCGCGCCGCCTGCCTGCTGCGTAAGCTGCGTTGCCGCGGCAGCGTCGCTGGCTTCTTCCAGAAGCTTGGCGATTCCGAAATCGAGTAGTTTGACTTGTCCGTCATTTCGGACGAGCACATTTGAGGGCTTGAGATCACGGTGAACGACCAAGTTCGCATGAGCATGGGCGACGGCGGACAGCACGTCGAGGAACAGCCGGAGACGCGCTTCCACAGCAAGCCGCCGCTCGTCGCAGTACTCGTCGATGTGCTGGCCTTCTACATGCTCGAGGACCAGATAGGGCTGGCCAGCCGGCGAGACACCCGCGTCGATCAGTTGGGCAATGTGAGAATCTGCGAGGCGGCCGAGAATTGCGCCTTCGCGCTGGAATCGTTCCTGGCCTCCACGCCCAGCGAGAGCCAGGCTTAGGAATTTGACAGCCGCTCGACGCTCGAATCGGCCGTCGCTGCGTTCGGCCAGCCAGACGCTGCCCATCCCGCCCTCGCCGATGGGAGACACCAGTGAGTAGGCGCCGACGGTCTGCCCCGCAAGTCCAAGCTGCACGGGAATATCTGCTGGAGCGTGTTCGAGGAAACCTTCCCCAGCCAGCGCCTGGTGTTCTTTGAGAAGCGCCTCAACCTGGCCGGCTAGTTCGGGATTCTGTTCTCGCAGCCTGGTTAGCCAGGCAGGGCGCTCGTTTTCCGGAATGGCGAGCGCCTGGTCGAGATACGGACTGATAGCGTGCCATCGTTCAGGGCTTAACGTAGACATGATCACCTCAGGAGAGATCTGCCCGAATGCTGCGGTGCAGGTAAATGCGCGCTTTCTCCCAGTTCCGCTGGATCGTGCGTTCTGATAAGCCACGGATTGCGGCGATCTCCGCGAACGAGAAACCGCAAAAGAATTTCAAATCGACAATTTCGACCAGCCCAGGCTCTGCTTTCGCCAGTTCGTCCAGAGCCTCGCTGATTCGCGCGAGGTCGCGATGCTCAACAACATATTCTCCAGCGTCGGTAGCGAGCGAAGTGATCTCGAATCTGCCTCCGCGCTTTTGAGCCTGCCGACTGCGGGCATGATCGATGATCAGCCCACGCATTACTCGCGCGGCATATCCCAGGAACCGTGCACGGTCGGGAAATGACGGACCGTTGCTCGCCGCCATATCCAAGTACGCCTCATGCAGAAGCGTCGTCGCACTCAGCGTCATAGGAGCACCGTGACGTGACAACTCGCGTTTGGCCACTCCGTGAAGCTGAGAGTAAAGTTCGGCAAAAAGCGCGGCGGCAGCAGCGCCTTGACCACGCTCGGCGGCGTTAATCAGATCGGAGATTGTCGATTCCACGCGGCTCCTCCAACCGACGTGAAAGACCCCGGAACATGTAAGCCTGTCCTATTTTGGCGAGCCAGTCAAGACAATCCCGATGGCCAGAAATGGACAGGCATAAACCTGAAAAACTCAGGTTGCGCAAATAGTACGGGAGCGGCAAAAGGTGATGTATAACGAGCAATCCGGACGCTGCGACGGATGGAGGTGGTGGGAGCTACAAGGATCTAGCCGGACGAAACTGAAGCGAGCTGTGCGGAAACGCATTCCTGCTGCATCCTGAGGCGTAGCCCCGTGGTCGTGTATCGATGCCTTGAAAATCCCCGCCGCATGGGCGAAATCCTCACTAACGAAAAGCTGCCTGCTTTCTATTTTCACGTGATCCAACCCCGCACCAACTGCGATATCGTTAATTGCTCCTGCTGAGCACTTTTCGTTTGGCCAGATTCCCTGCCTGCATTTATCCTGTGGCGGCATTTGCAACTGCAATCTGTTCCATTCATATGTCTGCGAAATGTGCGCATGGGTTTCCTGAGACGTTGGAAAATCCGGATCCTTCTGTTCTTTGCCGTGGTCGGGCCGGGTTTTATTACCGCGAACGTCGATAACGATGCCGGCGGCATCCTCACCTACTCATCCGCCGGGGCGCAATTCGGACATCTTCTGCTCTGGACCATGATTCCGATCACCCTCGCACTGATCGTGGTGCAGGAAATGTGCGCCCGCATGGGCGCGGTTACCGGCAAGGGGCTAAGCGACCTGATCCGTGAGGAATTCGGCCTGCGCATCACCTTCTTCATGATGATCGGAATCCTCATCACCAATTTTGGCAACGTGGTGACGGAGTTCATCGGCATCGCCACTAGCCTGGAATTGTTCGGGCTTCCGCGCATTTATACCGTGCCCGTCTGCGGGGTAATTGTCTGGCTCATTGTGGTTAAAGGGCAGTATAAGAGTGTGGAGAAGGTGTTTCTGGCGGCATCGTTTTTTTACGTCACCTACATCTTTGCCGGAATTCTGGCACATCCAGCGTGGCAGGATGCGACCATCGCTACCTTCAAACCGCCCGCCTGGAAGGCGTTCAAGGATCAAGCCTATCTCTACATGGTCATTGGTGTGGTCGGCACCACCATCGCCCCCTGGATGCAGTTTTATCTGCAATCGTCGATCGTGGAGAAGGGCGTGACCCGGCGGCAGTACAAAGCTTCCATGCTTGATGTGGTGACAGGCTGCATTTTTACCGACGTAGTGGCCTGGTTCATCATCGTGGCCTGCGCCGCTACGCTCTACGTCCATGGATACCGGCAGATCAACTACGCTGCCGACGCGGCCGCCGCGCTGAAGCCTCTGGCCGGGCAATATGCCTATATCCTTTTCGCAGTCGGACTCTTCAACGCGTCTCTGTTCGCCGCTTCCATTCTGCCGCTTTCGACTGCCTACACCGTTTGCGAGGGATTGGGATTCGAATCCGGCGTAGGAATGAAGTTCTCGGAAGCCCCGGCATTCTATTGGCTCTATACCGCTCTGATTGTGGCCGGAGGAGCCGTAGTTCTGCTGCCAGGACTGCCGCTGGTAAAGATCGCCGTCCTGTCCCAGGTGGTCAACGGAGTCGTTTTGCCCTTCGTGCTGATCTTCATGCTGCTGCTGATCAACAAGAAGGAACTGATGGGCGAGTACGTGAACACGCACCTGTTCAACATCGTCGCCTGGGTCACAACTGTGGTGATGATTGGTCTGTCGCTGGCATGGTTCTGGACACTGCGCTCAGGCTAGAGAAGTTTTCCAGCGGCCAGGTCACTCACCAGCGTGAGATCGGCTTCCAGAAAATCGTATTTGGGGAGTTCTCTGGGATCTGCCCACTGAATATCGCGAAAAATTCGATTCTCAATTTCTCTCTGGAAATCCCGCACCACGAAGAAACGCAATTCGACCATGCCGCCGTTCGGATATTCGTGTTGAATCCGTTTGACTTCGTCGCCGACCGTGGCCAGGATTCCGAGTTCTTCTTCCAGTTCTCTCCGCAGGGCATAACGTGGTTGTTCGCCCTCTTCAATCTTTCCGCCGGGGAACTCCCACTTCAGGGGCATGGTCTGATGCCGCGTGCGCTGGCACACCAGCAGTTTGCCGTCTTTCACGATGAGGGCTGCGACGACGCGCTTCATGGTTGGGGAACTATGGTGGTTTGCAACGCGCCAGTCATGGGATGTTCTTTGCAATTGATGAGCAGGAAGGCCAAGCGCGCGAACTCGTAGTTGTCGACCAGAAAATACATCGTTTGACTTTTATATCCTTGGCGATTAGTGTCCGGCGCTTTCCAGTTTCTTTCCCACCAGCTTGGCGCAATGCTGCACCAGTTCCTGATGTTCGGAAGTAAAAGCCGCGGCGAAGTGGCTATCAATATCCAGTTCGCCCACTACTTTGCCGTGAACAAACACTGGCACAACGATCTCTGACTTGGTTTCCAGCGAACACGCCAGGTAGCGAGGATCCTTGCTGACATCATCGACGATCACCGTTTGGCCGCTGGAAGCAGCCGCGCCGCAAATCCCCTGATTCAGCGGAATGCGGATGTGCGGCGTCATGGCGCCTTCAAATGCACCCAGCACAAGCATAGGTGGATTGGCCCCCTGTTCGAGCATGTAGAAGCCTACCCAGTTGTACTTCAGCATGCGCTCGTGCAACAGCTTCACCATCGCCTGCATGAGTTCTTTCGCCGTGGGAACCTTCCGTGCCAAATCGGTGAGGTCGTCGCGGACCTCTTCAATTTTGCTGACTGCAGGCATGAATGAATCTTAACTCACCCGATCGAATTCCTAGCTGTGGAAGCGGAAACCCCAGTAATCTGCCGGATTCCTTTCGTGCAAGCGAAAAGTTCGGGATGAATTGCAAAGGCTAGCGCCTGCAAACCTTGAAGCAGTGTAGGCGCCGGGGTATTGAGGAATTCGTCGCGAATGCAGAAGACGCGCCCCGAGCGCGCCGCCGCCGTCCCCTGCCAGCCGCGCTCGCCGATAATTTTTTCCAGTGGGACGCGATCCCCAGCGCCGCACCAGGCTGCGATGATGACTTCCGGATCGAGACGCAGAACTTCCTCGACCGTGGCTTTGCGCCCGGGAGTGCCAATGAAGTTCCCTCCCGCTGCTTCGACCAATTCTGCAACCCATGCTTGTGAGCCGATCAAGGGCTTGCCCCATTCCTCGCACCAGACTCTGGGTCGCGCAGATGAAGTCGTTCGTCTGCGCACATCGCCGATGGCGCGCTCCATGGCTGCAATCACCTGTTCACCGCGATCGCTTGCCCCTACGGCGCCGGCAATGGTTGCTATGTCGATGTAAATATCCGCCAGAGTCTTTGGGGCTAGACCAAGAAATCGCGCTCCTGCCTTAAGAATCTCGCTCACTGCCTTCTCTTGATAAGGAACAGATGCGATCACAAGATCCGGCTTCGCGGCGACGATCTGGTCGGAGTCGGCAGTCCAGGAGTCGGCAAGGATCAAGCGTGAGCCGTCGGCAACCTCTGGCACAACGTCGGCGCAATATCGAGTGCACGCGACCACGCGGCTGAGTTCGCCTACAGAGCCGAGGATGACAGTCGCGCTGGGCTGCAGGCATGCGATGCGCTGGGCAGTGTGAGAAGACATGACTTTAACGTTGGCGCGGCTTCAGTTGGTTCAGCGCAGCCTGCAGGGCATCCAAGGCCAATTGCGCGGCATGGGCCGAAGCTTGCGGCAAGCCGCCGACCGCAGCGATCAGCGTGTCGCGCTCCAGCGCTCGAGATTCTCCTGGAGTATGCCCCGTCACCAGTTCTGTCAGAGCCGAAGCACACGCCATGGAGGGCACGCACCCTTTGGCCTTGAATCGGATTTCCGCAATGCGTCCGGACTTGATTTTTAAAGTCAGGCGAAGCACATCTCCGCATGCAGGATTCTCAATCTCGGCAACCGCGTCTGGGTCCGTTACCTCGCCGGGGTTCCGCGGATTCTGGAAGTGGTCGAGCAGCTGCGCAGAGTACATACTGCTCAGATTGTAAATGCGTGGCGCGCTATCGGCCCGGCGGCGCCAAGCTACTCGCGAGTTCCTTCAGGGAAGTAGAGGGTCCAACTATGTTCGCGTGCCACGCTTTCGAGGTCAGGGTTGGGGTTCACCGCGAACGCATATTTGGCCATGGCAAGCATTTCGGCATCCCAGCGGGAATTGCCAAAAGCTGCGTCGATATTCTTCTTCACGACTTCACGTAATACTTTAGGTTTGCCGGGCCCCGACGGGACATAGGCGAGACGGTCGGTAATCACGCCGTACTCGAGTTGTACTTTCGCGGCCAGGATGTGGTCTTCGGCGATGCCCAATGGCTTCAGGCCGGCGCGAATCACCCATTCATTCGAGGAGGAAACCGCCCAGACATCGCACCCGTTTTCTCGCAGCCGGGCGACAAGTTCCTGCATTTCTGGAAAAATGCGCCCGAGGAAGGCGTGCTCCATAAAATCGGAAGCAGCCTGCATCATGTCGGCCTCGGTCATTCCCTTGTGCATCGTGACCATTTCGCCGCACATCTCATCTTCGGTCACCTTGCCGGCTTTGTACTCGAGGTAGCGCGTGACCATTGCGTCGCCAACATCCGCCGGCACAACGCCTTGCTTGATCTCCCAGTCGAAGAATCCTTCTCCAGCATCGCCTGACCAGATTGTGCCGTCGCAATCGAAGGCGGCAACCTGGGGCTTTCGCTGCAGCACCGATTCCAGAAAGTCGTGCCGCGTGAGGAGAACGGATTGGGCCCCGAGAGGTTTCATGTACTTCGACGATAACGTGCCGACACCAGGATATGCAACGCTCTGTCCTAGGAAGATCTCGTCAGCAGAGCGGCGTAATCCTCAGGAGTGTTGATATTCAGGGCCACGAACGGATCGCTCACAGCCACATATTGGATGTGCTCTTGATGTTTGTGCTCAATGTCGCGGGCGTTGGCGGTCGGCGGCGCCTGCAGGAACACTTCGATTAATTCTCGGCCCAGAAGATAAGGATGCCCATGTTTGCCGGAAAACTCGGGCACGACCGCCCAGATATTCTGCGGAGCAGATTCATAGGCCTCTCGCAGCAGAAGGATCGTGGCGCTGCTGATCGGCGGGCGATCAACCAGCGTCACTACAGCGGCGTCCCGGCCGCGGTTGAGGACTTCATGCAATCCCACTTGCAGGGAACTGAACTGGCCCCGGCTGGGATCGGGATTGATGACCAGCGATGCTCCGTTGGCGTAAGCAATAGGCGCCAAAGCAGCTTCGTTCTTCCCCGCGACGATGAGCACGAAGTCGGTGGAAAGCGAAAGCGATTCAATGGCCGCGGAGAGGAACGTCGCTCGCGATGGAAGCTGCCCGGAAGCCTGCGGCGGCCAGGGGAGCAAGGCTTTATCCGTGCCCATACGCGAGGATTCGCCGGCGGCAAGAATCACTCCGGCAAAGCTGGGGGCGCGGGACATGAGCGGAAGATAGCAGAAAGCGAAGGGAAAGTCAGTGAGCGGGAAGCGAAGTTCGACCTGGTTCAGCCTATCTGATTGTCGTCTTCCAACGCCGGCGCCGCGGGTTCCTGATCAGTTTCCTGCCGCCTGCCTTTGAACCAACTCAGATGTGGCAGCGACGCAGCCGCGTGACGCCGAATCGCGATTAACTCGGCCGTTATGGCAACCGCGATTTCTTCGGGCGTGACCGCCCCAATATCGAGTCCGACAGGCGAATGAACCCGGTCGAACAGATGCGCAGGCACGCCTTCCTTCTGCAGTGTCTTGAAAATTTCGATGACCTTGCGCTTAGACCCGATCATGCCCACGTAGCGCGCCCGCGTCTGCACGGCCCAGCGCAGGACGCGCATGTCGTCGCGATGTCCGCGGGTAACGATCGCGATGAAAGAAGATTCGTTGGGATCCAGCTTCTGAGTGGCTTCGTCAAAATCCAAGGCGTGGATTTCGCGAGCAGCAGGGAATCGTTCCTTTGTGGCATAAGAGGAGCGGTCGTCAGTCACTATGACTTCAAAGCCGGCATTAGCCGCTGTCTGGCAAAGATTGAATGCCACATGACCTGCACCGAAAATATAAAGTAACGCTGGAGGTAAGATAGGTTCCACGAAAATCTCCAGCGTGCCGCCGCAAACCAGTCCAGTGTCGTACTTGGGATCCTGGTTCAAGTCGAACTTTAAGGTTCTTGGCTTCTCCGACTCCATCACTTCGCGGGCAGCCTGCCACACGTCGGCCTCAACACATCCGCCGCCAATCGTGCCCACAATCGAGCCATCGTCGCGGACCAGCATCTTGGCGGTGCGGAACGACGGAATCGATCCGCGCACGTTCACAATGGTAGCGACAGCCCCGCGTCGACCCTGACGGCGAAGTTCGACGATTTGTTCGTAGATGTCCAAGGCACCGCCCTCATGGTGATTATCAGTCGGTTAACAATGCCGAGTCAAACCGACAGCCTTAACCACGAAGGACACCAAGGTTCACGAAGGAATTCATCGGGAAGGGGTAAGGGTTCCTTCGTGAACCTTCGTGTCCTTCGTGGTTCAAGCTTTTCCTGCTTTAGCGCCATCGCGCACGGGATTCCCGATCAAAGCGACGTTTGTGTTAGCGTCACTCTGACAAGGAGAAGGTGAACATGAAAGGCGTTCGCATTCATCAATTCGGCGGGCCAGAAGTTCTGATGTATGAAGACATCCCCGATCCGCAGCCGCACAAGGATCAGGTGTTGGTGCGGGTGAAGGCATGCTCGCTCAATCATCTCGATGTCTGGGTGCGCAAAGGGCTGCCGGGCGTAAAGCTGCCGCACATCCTCGGCAGCGACGTTGCCGGCGAGGTCGCGGAGGTCGGTGAATACGTCAGCGGTCTCACGCCAGGGCAGCGGGTGCTGGTTGCTCCCATGCACTTTTGCGGGCACTGCATGAAATGCGTGGCGGGATTGCAGAACCAATGCCGAGAGTTCACCGTTCTGGGAAATGGAGTGGACGGCGGCAACTGCGAGTTGATCGCGGTGCCTGCGGCGAGCGTGATTCCTATTCCCGACGCGCTCGACTTCAATCAGGCCGCCAGCGTGCCGCTCGTGTTCGTTACGGCATGGCACATGCTGGTGGGGCTGACGGCCGTGCGTCCCGGTCAAACCGTGCTGGTGCTAGGTGCAAGCTCGGGCGTGGGGATCGCCGCCATCCAGATCGCCAAGCTATTTCATTGCCGCGTGATCACCACGGCGGGCGATGAGGCGAAACTCGAAAAGGGACGTGCGCTGGGGGCGGACTACGGCATCAATCACTACAAGCAGAAGATTTCCGAAGAAGTTCGCAAGATCACAAACAAAGAAGGCGTCGATATTGTCGTTGAGCATGTCGGCGCGGCCACCTGGGACGAAAGCGTGCGATCCCTCAAGACCGGCGGCAAGCTCGTGACTTGCGGGGCGACCACCGGACCCAATGTTTCAATCGATCTCCGTCACCTTTTCGCGCGCCAATTGACCCTGCTTGGTTCTTACATGGGAACGATGGGCGAGTTGCAGGAGGTGTTGGGACATGTATTCGCGGGACGGCTGAAGCCGGTGGTCGACCGTGTCTTCCCGCTCAGCGAAATTCGCGCGGCCCACGAATATCTGGAAAAAAGCCAGATGTTCGGCAAGGTGATCGTGAACCCATAATTCTTCGTGATCTGAAAAAGAAACGCCCCCACCGCATGGCTGCGGCGAGGGCGAACTTATCTACCAATCTTATTCAAGGTTTCTTTTTTGGCGGCTTCTTGGGCGCCGGGTGTGGCGTCGGTGTCGGCGTCGGCCCCGGCTTTGGCGGTTTTGGTTTAGGTCCCGGGCCGGGCTTGCCGCCTCCTCCACCCGAGGTGATCTTTCCTGCCACCAAGTCCAGCGTAACGGAATCCATCTGTTTCCCCGGAGCATTGCGCGGCGCGGTCTTGAAAGTTACGGTGAGGGTCTTTGCGTCGGTAGTGAGAGTCAGATAACCGAATTCAATGATGGGATCGATTTCCAACGTGTGGTCCCCGATCACCGTGCCCGCGGGCGGTGCGGCCTGCTGCGGACGAGTAGCCGCGAATCCCCCGGATCCCGACACGATGTAGGGCACCTGCCGGCCATTTACCATCCGCGTGAAACGCTGGTACAGATGGGCGTGGCCGGAGAGCAATAGGTCGGGCCACTGACCGGCAGCTTTGCAACACGCGTCGATGTCGACCATCAGGCCGGTGCTGCCGCCAGTCTTTTCATCGACCGACAGCGGCGGATGATGAACCGCAATCAGGATGGCTCGTTCGCCAGCCTGGCGTGCCGGCTTCAGGCGCTCCAATTCTGAAGTAAGGAAATCCAGTTGATCATTCACCAGCGGGAAGTGCCCGCCTTGCGAGGAAATGATGCCCCCACCCGTGTCCATGACATTGCTGTAGAGGCCAATGATGGATACGTAAGGAGCGTCGAGCGTGAAGTAAACTGCGGGTTCTGTCATGCAACTCCGAACGCTGGTAGGTGCGTCCGGCGACGGATCAGGAGTTCCAGCGCAGAAGTTCGTCAGAAAAGCCGCCAGTGTTGGAACCTGCGGAGCGGTGGAGGACTGGCCAAACACCATGCCGTCGTGATTGCCGGGAATCGCAAAGATAGGGCGATCATATTCCCGGTATGGTTCGTAAAACTGGTCGTAGTAATACTGGCCTTCGCCAAAGTTGTAGATGACGTCTCCGAGGTGGAAAAAGAACGCAGGTCCGTTTACTCCGCCGGATTGCACGTCCGCAGACATGGCGTCAGCGACTGCGGCTTGTTCGGCAAGCGAAGTGGCTGCAGACTGGCTCCGCGTCGTTTTTGCCGCTCCGGTATCGCCCACGGCGTGAAACGTAATTTTCCCCGCAGCGTCAATGGCATCGCTCAAATCTTGCGGGATAAAGTCCGTGAGCTTGAGGTAAGGCAACGTGCCGGTTCGGCGCGGCGGGATCGGCTGCACCTGGCTTTTGTGAAGCAGGTAGTACGGCGAGTTGTAGTAAGCTTCGCTGGTGTTGTCGACCTGAAACGCGTTTTCGTCCGGACTAGGTTTCGGGTCGGCGTAAAGTTGCCCATGGGGGCCAACTAGATTCACTTTGGCGGGCATAGACGGATCCTCCTCAGGAGCCACACGCTCCCGTAGCTTTCTCCCGCGGTGCGGCGGGACGCAGTTACAAAATTTTCAAGGGGCCCCAATTTTGGAGGGAAGTTACCGATAGCTTAACGAAAGGGATTGGAATGTCAAGGGTCGTGTTGCAACAGAAGTACGTGCGTCCCCTAATCGACACCGATAACGTCTCACTCACCTTGTCCGCCGGTGTCGTCGGTAGTTTAAAATAAATACATGTCCCGCGAACTGAACTTCGGACCGTACGTTGACGTCGAGCACGGCAAAAAGACTGTCAAAGACCTCACCTACGGCAATCCCACGCCAGAGGGAGTGGTGCTCACCACTCTCGACTCCGCCGTCAACTGGATGCGCAAGAGTTCAATCTGGCCGATGACGTTTGGGTTGGCCTGCTGCGCCATCGAGATGATGTCAATGGGCGCATCCCGGTTTGATATTGCACGTTTTGGCGCCGAAGTGTTCCGGCCATCGCCTCGGCAGAGCGATCTGATCATCATTGCGGGACGCGTGTCGAACAAGATGGCCCCCGTCATCCGCCAGTTGTGGGAGCAGATGCCCGAGCCCAAGTGGGTGATTTCCATGGGCGCTTGCGCCACATCCGGCGGAGTCTTTCAGAACTACGCGCTCGTGCAAAGCGTGAATCAGGTTATTCCCGTGGACATTTACGTTCCCGGCTGCCCGCCGCGTCCGGAGCAACTCATCTACGCCATTACGCTCTTGCAGGAAAAAATCCAGAAAGAGCGAGGCACCATTAAGAAGGCACTGAACTTGTCGTAATCTACGCCACTGCCCAGCATCCGTTTGTGGCGTCTCCTCTACGTTAGTTTTTCAATTCCTTTGAACTGACTGAAGCGTATTAAATCCCCGCCGCAGATTTTTCTGTTGTACAGTGGCGGCCATGGACGAACCAGCGCCCCGGGGAAACTACTACATCGCCGCTTTCGGCGCGGCGATCGGACTGGCCTACGGCCTTTCGATTCGCTACGGCTCGCGCTTGTTTCCCAACAACCCTGTGTTTCAAGTGATGACCCTGAGCTTCATGTTCTTCCTCCCGTTTGCCATGGGTTTCATCACCATCTTCATCGTCGAACGTCGGCGTCCACAGCCGATCTGGATATGGTTTCTCTTGCCGTGGCTTCCGGTCGCAGCTGGGGAGGCAGCAACGGCGGCCGCGCTATGGGAGGGAGTGATTTGCATTGTGATGTTTGCTCCCATCGCGCTGGGAGCATCCAGCCTGGGCGGAGCCGCGGCCGGCGCCATTGTGCGTTTCGTTCGTTCGCGCCGTCCCAGTGAGGCTTCGCTGGTGTGCGTCATGTGCCTGCCGCTGCTGCTGAGTTTCTTCGAGCCCCGCTTTCTCCTGCACCAGGAGTTGCGAAACGTGGAGAGTGTGATTGACATAGCGGCGCCGCCGGCCACCGTGTGGCAGAACATCGAACGTGTTCCAAGAATCAGTTCCACCGAACTGCAATCTTCCTGGAGCCACGCCATTGGATTTCCTGATCCCGTGGAAGCAACTTTGTCTTCAGAAGGGATCGGCGGCATTCGGCACGCCACTTTTGCTGGCGGAGTGCTCTTCATCGAGACCATTGATGTGTGGGAGCCGGAGCGGCGTCTTGGCTTTTCCATCCGCGCCGACCAAATTCCAAAGACAACTCTGGACGAGCATGTTACCGTCGGCGGGAAATTCTTCGACGTACTTTACGGCGAGTACCGGCTAGAGCCTCTTCCGAACCGCCAAACGCGTCTTCATCTGCTCAGCCGGCACCGAGTCTCCACCGACTTCAACTGGTACGCACACTTGTGGACGGACGCCGTTATGAGCGATCTGCAGCGCAGGATCCTGCGGGTCGTAAAGAATCGTTCCGAAGCCCTAAGGAATTCGCCTTAATGTATCGAAGAGCTAGTCTTTTCGTTCTTTGACGCCGCTACCCGCGCTATAATATGCCCAAGTGGCCCTGGGGTGTTCCATGGTACGTGTTTCTATCGCGTCCCTCCTGTCTGTTCTTCTCTCTGCCACTTTTGTGACGGGGCAGAGCAAGATTTCGCCCCCTTCCGAGGATCGGCCCGCAACGCCCGCCACCACCGCGCAGTCGAATACTGAATCTCCCGCGCCCCCGATTCCTGCCAATTCTCCCCCTATGTCGAGGCGGACGCGTCTGGAGATGATTCGTGACTTCGAAGCCCAGCTTCTTTATGCCAGGGTTACCTTTCCAATGGGCACAAAAGGATTGAAGCTGAAAGATGGCGTGACCTCGCCCAACGGTGTGGAGTTGCAACAGGCCATCGCCCTATTGGGACCGGCGATCAAGCCGGGCGATCCCGCTCATATCTCCTACGTACAGATCAAGAGCGACCACATTCATTTCGATCTCAATGGCGGTCCGGTGCATCGCAAGAAGTGGTACGAGCACGTCGAAATCTCCGGCGCAAACGGAACCCCGGTGTCAACCTCGCCCGATGAAGGGCAGACCAATCCCCACGGAAGTTACCTGGATGTGTATTTCGACAAATATGTTCCGGAGATGACCGCGCGCCAGCTGCGCGATCTACTTTCTCCCGTGCTCGATTTCAAGGCTCACAGCAAAGAGGAGGCCTATCTCGACACCGTCCCTCCCAAAGTGAAGCAGGCCATCCAGGCGCACCAGGTGCTGGTGGGAATGAATACAGACATGGTGTTGCATGCCAGGGGGAAGGCGCCGAGAAAAGTGCGTGAGCGCGATGGCGAGACCGAATACGAAGAATGGATCTATGGCGATCCGCCGCAGGACGTGGACTTCGTCCGCATTGTGGGCGACGAAGTCGTGCGCGTCGAAACCATGAAAGTCGGTGGCCAGAAGATTGTGCGCACCGAAAAAGAAGTGATCCTCGAAAAGCCCGACCAGAATACCGAAGCCAAGCAGGAAGACCGGCCCCCGAATGCGCCTAGCCTGCGCCGTCCCGGAGAGGATCCTGACAACGCCCCGAAACCCTCCGATGGCGTGAACCCGCTCCCACCTGCCGCGCCCCCCGATTTCCCGCAGCCCTCGGGCAACCCCGGCCCGGGAAGGCTGGCGAGCAACCGTCAGTAAACGGCAGCGCAACGAGTTTTTCTGCGCGTTCTCCGCGTTGTTTCCCGGCGTCCTTTGCGCTCAAAGGCTATTCGATTTACCTGCCCAAAGTCTGCTCCTCGTGTGAACAAACTGGATTCCTATTCTCCGCGAGGCGAAGAAAAAGCATCCTACAGTTGCGTTACGAAATTCGAATCTCAGTGGAGGGAGCTCGGGATGAGTGGCGAGCAATCGGAACAGATGTTGGAACTGTTGAAAGAATTGGCATTGCTCAAAAAGTTGGAAGAGAAGGAGAGTGGGGAGGGATCGGATGTGGATGCCGCTGAGCTCGAATCCCGGGAGAACCGGCGGCGCGAAATCACGGAGCAGATCAAAGCTCTCGGTGAAGCCGCAAGCTAATTCACCGTCCCGAAGCCGGCGAGAGTGCAATCAAAGCAGCTTGCGCGGCGGTTTTGTGATCCTTATTCCAAGGCGGGCCGATCGAACGACCAGCGGTTTCCATTTGTCGCTGCATGCGGTCCGCGGAAGTCCCGTAGGCTGCCTTCATTCGCTCCTCGAGCTCGCGCTCGCGGATTGCCTGGATGGGAATTTTCAACCATGCGCATGCGTTCCGTATGGTCGAGCGAAAAAATTCACCCTCTGCGGTGTGGATGAGCGGATGCGCCGTCAGAATTTTTGCGAGCGGCGGCAGGGGCCGACCCGAGGCCAGCAGGACAGCAGATCCCACAATCCGACACTCGCGCAAATCCAATTCGTGGATCACGTGCTCGATCGTCCCCACGGCCAGGCGTTCCGAGACCGCCGCGCAGTTCGCGAGATGGCTCTCCGCTTCCTGAATTTTCAGGGTTGCGGCGTGGTGATATGGCTGGGTCGCGCCGCGCATTTTTGCATCCGTAACGACGATGCGCCTTCGATCGACGATCTCCAGCGAGCCACGGTCTCCGGCAACGGCCACCAGCACGCCCCAACCCGAATGCATTCGAAAGCCCAGCGCCGCGCGTTTCATGAGACAGAGTTCTCAGCTGGCGACAAGTGTACCAGCGCTGGCCAAAGTCATTTCACCGCCACCGCCGGCCTGACATCCGCGAATGAAAACGCCAGCGAAACGTTGGGATATTCCCGCCCGTCGACTTCCACGTAAGGATAGACAAAGTAGTTCAGCGGCTTACCTTCCTGCACAGGAGTCAGCCGCAAATCCCGGCCCATGCTGAACTGCAGGCGATCCACATCGTGCGATCCGAAGAAGTACTCGCGCTTCTCCGGATGCCTCCACGCTTCGGAGATGTCGACTGGAATCCAGCCTCGCCCGTCGACGTAGAAATCGGACCAGCAGTGGTAACCGGCGATCTCGCCCGCATCCTGATCGGGCGGCAGAGAGAAGCCGATCTCGAACCGCGCCGGAATGCCTTGCGATCTGGCCATGGCAATGAACAGTGAATGGAAGTCGGTGCAGTTTCCCTTCTTGGCGTCACAGGCATAGAGCACGTCGCCCCGTCCCCAGCCCGTGCCGGTCTTTTCATAACGCATCGTTGTAAAAACGTAGTCGTAAATGGCGCGGGCCTTGCCGAGCGGTTGCGTCTTGCCCTGCGTCACTTTGGCCGCGAGCTCCGCAGGCAGCCCAGTGATGGGCACGAGCGCATCGGGTTGCAGCTCCTCCTGACGCTCCTTATTGGTCAGAGATGCAGCGACCACGTGGTCAGCCGGAGTCAGTGCGACGCGTTCACGGCGCACAACTTCGTATTCCACATCAAAGTGCAGTTCAGGCTGAGTTGTGCTGGACGACTCGGCAAAGTAAGTCTCATTACCGTACTTCGACTCGCGGGTCTTCTTCAGCGGCAGGTCGCCTTTGGCGGAAATGATTCTCACTTCCTGAAATGCATCCGACTGGGCCGCGGGAATCCAGATGCGAACCCTCTTCCCGGCTTCCAGATTCTTTATCGTAAAGCCGTAGTGAAAGGTGAAGTGACGCGACTCCTGGGCATAAGAGGCGATCGCAAGGGCAAATAACAGCGACAATAGAACATAGAGCTTGCGCGGCATAAGCTGCTCCTTTTGTCTTCCAACTGAAAATCAGGAGTTGAGCATTGGTTGGAAACGACACACGGGCGTCTTAGAGGGGACGCCGTCACGTGAAGCCGCGCCTTGGGGTGCGCATAACGGTTAAGATGCCGAAGGGATTTCGGCGATGCGGTATTTTAACAGGACCGCATTTGAGGGGGGAATTGTTATGTCAAGGAAAGATGCCGTCGTGCTGGCCGCTCGTACACTAGCAGCACTTTTGACTGTTTGGGCCCTGACCGATGTTTCCTATTTACCAGAGCGCTTGCATTCGTTTGTCTACTACCTGAGTCAAGAAGCGCCGACGTCTTCGGCATCGGGTGAGCACTTTCGCCACTATTACCTTATCGGCCTAGGATTTCTCATTGTCCGGATCGTCGGCTACTCCCCGATGGCGAGATGGCTATACAAAAGCGGCCCTGAGGTTGAAGAACTCTTGCTACCTGCGAACCTTCCCCACAACGACCGTGCGGCCGATATCCGGTAGAATCAGCCCATGCCGCCAGTCATCCAATGCCGCGATCTACGCAAGACCTACGACGGCAAAGTGGAAGCAGTTCGTGGGCTGAATCTTGAGATCCAGACCGGCGAATGCTTCGGCCTGCTCGGCCCGAACGGAGCGGGGAAGACTACGACCATCGAAATCCTCGAGGGCTTACTGGCGCCAACTTCCGGCGAGGTCTCGATTTTGGGACACGCCTGGAGCGAGAACGCGCGCGAAATGCGCGAGTGGCTGGGGATCTCGCTGCAGGAGACGCGGCTGTCGGAAAAGCTTACCGTCCGCGAGACCATCGAACTGTTTGCCAGCTTTTACCGTGAGCCGCGCTCGTCCGAGGAAGTGCTCGAACAACTGGAACTGACCGAGAAAGCCGATTCGTGGGTGGGGAAGTTATCGGGAGGGCAACGCCAGCGGCTGGCGGTGGCGACGGCGCTGGTCTGCAATCCGAAGATTCTGTTTTTGGACGAACCGACCACCGGCCTCGACCCTCAAAGCCGACGCCAGCTATGGGACATCATCCGCGCATTTCAACGCGACGGCGGCACGGTGCTCCTGACCACGCATTACATGGACGAAGCCGAGCGTCTGTGCGACCGCCTCGCCATTGTGGATCACGGGCAGATTATTGCCGAGGGCACGCCGGCGGATTTGATCGAGCGGCTCGGCGGACATCACGTGGTCGAATTTTCCGTGAGCGGAAACTCGGACGGCGCAGCCCTGCAGGCCTGGCGTGGTTTGCCCAGCGTCGAATCGGTTCGCGAGGATGACGGCATGGTCGCTTTGAATGTGAAGCAACCGCATTTGACGATCCCCGCTCTGCTCGATGCGATCGACAAGCAGGGAAGCCGATTGCAGCATTTGACCACTCGGCAGGCGAGTCTGGAAGATGTGTTTGTGCGGCTGACGGGACGGCATCTGCGCGAGCAGTGATACCTGGAACGGACAAAGTGAGTCGACTTATTAAATGCGCCGTGCTAGTTCTGGCTGTCATTGCGTCTTACGCCTTGGGTCAGGCCGCAGAAACTTCCTTTGCCCCATTCGAACAATGGAAGGCCGCCGTGCTCGCTGGAGATGCTGGCTCTTTGAAAGCGCTCTACAGCACGAATCCGCCAGCTGAAGTCAGTGTGAAGTTGGTCAAGGGCGACGCTGATGCCGACATCAATTTTTGGCTTGGCCTGAAAGTGCGCAGCATGAAGACTGAAGTTGTTCGCAACGAGATGCGGCATGGCCATATCAGTTACATCTTCCGGGCAGAAGTGCAGTCCGGGTTGCCCAATGGCCAGACTATCAACGTTACTGAGGACCAGACTTGGCAGCAACAGGGCGAGCTGTGGCGACTGGTGGGTGTAGAACGAACCGATTCGCCGCAACTGAAGCAGCCGTCCAATATGAAGAAGAACATCTATCCAGACGATGCCGACGCGCATGCCGAACTCAAAGAGGCGGAGGAGCAGGCGTCCCGCGAGCATAAACGTCTGCTGCTGGTATTTGGGGCGAACTGGTGCTTCGACTGCCACGTGCTCGACCTTGCCTTTCAGCGGCAGGATCTGGCGCCCATTCTGGCAGCGAATTACGAACTAGTTCACATCGACCTGGGGCCGGATGAGCACAAGAATGCCGACTTGGTGCAGCAGTACAGGATCCCGCTGGACAAAGGTATTCCCGCGCTGGCGGTGGCCGAGAGCGACGGCAAGTTGGTCGTCAGCCAGAAAAATGGCGAATTCGAAGATGCTCGCGGACTCGCACCCGAAGTGTTGCTGCAATTCTTGAACAAGTGGAAACCGCTGGCACATTAATTACGACCATGAGCGTGGCACAAGAAACACCGATCAAAGCAGCGGAGCCGAGGCATGTCCGTCCGCCGCAACGCAACGGACGCTGGTCCGGCTATCGTCATCTGCTGATGGCGCGCATGCTGGAGCTGAAGCGCGAGCCGGAAGTTGTCTTCTGGGTTTTCGTCTTCCCGCTTCTGCTCGCGCTTGGCTTGGGCATTGCCTTCCGCAATAAACCGGCAGACATTGTTTCGGTGGCCCTTGTCGCAGGTTCTGGCTCGCAAGATGTACAAACGCTGCTGGCGCGTTCCCCGCAACATGACCTTTTCAAAATTCAGACATTGAATGCTGATGAGGCGCTGAAAGGATTCCGCCTGGGTAAGTTCGATATCGTGATCCAGCCAAATGGCAACGGAGGCTTAGAGTACCAATACGATCCGGCGCGCCCGGAAAGCGTGCTGGCGAAAGCCGAAGTCAACGACGCACTGCAAACCGCCGCCGGCCGCAAGGACTTGGTAGACACGAAGGCAGTCACGTCCTCCGAGCCCGGCTCGCGCTACATCGATTTCCTCATCCCCGGCCTGTTAGGCATGAACCTGATGAACTCCGGCATGTGGGGCATAGGGTTTGCCCTGGTGGATATGCGCCAGCGAAAGCTGCTCAAACGTTTCGTGGGCACGCCCATGCGCCGCGGAGATTTCCTGCTGGCGATGATGAGCAGTCGCCTGGTACTGATGGTTATTGAGGTTGGACTGCTGCTGCTGTTTGGCGTCTTTTTCTTTCACATTCGCGTTCTCGGGTCCGTATTCTCGATTGCTCTGCTGGGAGCCTTGGGAGCGCTGACCTTCGGAGGCGTCGGCCTGCTCACTGCAAGCCGCGCGCAGAAAATCGAGAGTGTCAGCGGCCTGATCAACCTCGTGATGATGCCCATGTGGATCTTCTCGGGCGTGTTTTTTTCCTACGAGCGCTTTCCTTCCGTGATCCATCCGTTAATCAAAGCGTTGCCGCTGACCGCGCTGAATGACGCACTCCGCGCCTGTATTTTGGAGGGCACTCCATTGTTGCACCAGTGGTCGCGCTTGTTAGTGCTTGCAGTATGGGGCGGAGTCTCATTTGTGATGGCGATGAAGTGGTTCCGCTGGGCCTAGTTGAAAAAATCAATTTGAGGCTGGAAGAAAAGAGTCCTGAACCACGAAGGACACGAAGGCATTCGTGGGCTTAGTTTTCCTTCGTGATACTTCGTGTCCTTCGTGGTAAGGGCTGTTAAAAGCCAGCTAGTAGCGAGAAGTTCTAAGTTTGGAAAAGAGCCCCGCGAAAGCCTCGCCCGCACGACATGAATAGAAGTTACGAACGAGGCCATTTGCGGTGCTTGCGAAATGACTGCACTTACGATTTGGCTAGCTTGGCGGCTTGCTTCCGCACTTTCGCCCAGCGTAGCCGTTGCGCGTCGGCTATCCGCTTGCGGGCTTCTTTGCTCAAGGTACGTCCGGTTCTCTTGAGCGTTTTCCCGCCAGCATGGCCTAACGCGTCCAGCGCTTTCCCTACTCTGCCCATCTCCTTTTCAAGACGGGAGTACTCACTCCGCAGGGAACTGACTACCTTGTTCAGGTTGGCCATCAATTACCCCCTCGTAAGTCAAGATAACATGGAAGACTAATAAGTCTAGAAAGATTAGTGATGGCTGCCGCACTATTGCGACGCGACCGTCAGCCGTATCAGCCCCTGAACCTTGCTCCAGTCGTCGGTTTCGCGATTGAAAATCACCCTCCGCCGTGATCCAGAAT
Source organism: uncultured Acidobacteriaceae bacterium (assembly GCA_937879855.1). Classification (GTDB taxonomy): domain Bacteria; phylum Acidobacteriota; class Terriglobia; order Terriglobales; family Acidobacteriaceae; genus Sulfotelmatobacter. The sequence goes on from CALFMO010000042.1 coordinate 122,738, forward strand.
ATCGAGTATCCAGCAGATGGAACTTGAGGATCGTATTCACCTGCGCGCCGGTGGCGTAATCATAGTCTCTTCTATAGGTCACGCCGTTGCAGACATACAAGTGAGAATTCCATTCGAACAGCGTAGCGTGCTTGTCGCGTAATGTAGCGATCAACACGCTGGCATTAATCGTAGGCGGGTCAGAGTATTCCGCTGAAACCATGATCGGGCGGCCGTCGCTTAACAGGTGCCGCCCCTGCAGTTCATCGGCGACATCCTTTAAAGACAGCGGATCGGCCCGTTCAACACTGTCCCCGAGCGCAGAGTCCGCGCCGCAGCACACGCTCTTGTCGTGCACGATGATAGCCAGCGATGTCAACAGCACATCCATTGACTGATGAGACGGCGCTACGAACACCGGCAGGCCGCTGACGCGGACTTCTTGAATGGAGACATACGTACCTGCTTGTCCGAGGCAAATAACCGTTAAGCACGACACCGCCAGGAATTCGACGAAGCAGCGGAACAACGACGAAAGCGAACGAAGGCAGGTCACGAATGAACTCCTGACCACCACTGGATCTTAGTCCACTCGGACAGTCGGTAGGTATCGCGGCGCCTGTCGCGCCTTGGTGGCCTGCTCAAACGAATACGCCAGTTTGATCAAGGTGGGCTCGCTCCAGGCGCGACCAAAGAATGAGATACCAACCGGCAGTCCAAAAATAAAACCAGCGGTCACGTTGATATTCGGATAGCCCGCTACAGCAGGAGCATTGGAACTTCCGCCCGAGAAGTGATCGCCGGTGACAAGATCCGTAAGCCACGCCGGACCTCCGGTAGGAGCGACAATTGCGTCCAGATGATTCTTGTCCATGACTGCGTCAATGCCTTCCTTGCCTGCCAGTTGGTGATTCTTCGCCAGCGCGTCGAGGTATTGCTTGTCAGTAAGCGCTCCTTTGGATTGCGCTTTCAGGAATAAGTCCTGGCCGAAGTAGCGCATCTCTTTCTCACGATCGCGATCGTTGAACTCGATGACGTCCTTCAGCGTCCGCACCGGAGCACTGGGTCCGAGTCGAGCGAGATAGGCGTTTAGATCAGCTTTCAATTCGTACAGGAGAACGATTGCTTCGGTTTCGTCGAACTTTCCATGTGTCTCGAGATCGGCGGGATCGACCAGCGTGGCGCCCTGCTTCTTGAGCACATCGAGAGCTTGTCCCATGAGTGCGTCCACCGCGTCGCTGAAGCCGAAATACTTGCGGGCGACTCCGATGCGCGCGCCCTTTAGGCCGTTAGGATCGCAAAATTTTGCGTAATCCGGTTGCGTTTTGCCGGCGCTGGCCGCCGTCGCCGAATCTTCCGGATCAACTCCCGTCAGCGCACTTAGCAGGATCGCGGCGTCGCGCACCGTGCGGCACATCGGGCCAGCGCCATCCTGACTGTGCGAAATCGGGATAATTCCCGTGCGGCTCACGAGGCCAACGGTCGGCTTGATCCCCGCCAGGCCGTTCGCGGATGAAGGACAGACGATCGATCCATCGGTCTCCGTCCCAATGCCGCAAGCGGCAAGATTCGCGGAAATGCCAGCGCCTGTGCCAGAACTCGATCCGCAGGCATTGCGGTCGAGCGCATAGGGATTTTTGGTCAGCCCGCCGCGCCCGCTCCATCCGCTGGTGGAATGGCTGGAGCGGGTGTTGGCCCACTCGCTCAGGTTCGTCTTGCCCAGAATGACCGCGCCCGCCGCCCGCAGACGCTGCGCCACGAAAGAATCTTTCGGCGGTCTCGAGCCGAGCAGGGCCAGCGACCCAGCCGTCGTCATCATGCGATCCGCCGTATCGATGTTGTCTTTGATCAATACCGGAATACCATGCAGCGGGCCGCGCGGTCCTTTGGTTTTGCGTTCCTGGTCGAGCGCATCGGCAATAGAGAGCGCATCGGGATTGAGTTCGATAATCGCATTTACCGCCGGACCGTGCTTGTCGATCTCATCGATGCGCGCCAGATATTTCTCGGCCAGCGCTCGCGCGGTAAATCGACCCGACTTCATCCCATCCTGCAGTTCCGTAATCGTGATCTCATCCAATTCGAAAGGCTTGGCGTCAGCAGGCCGGGGCGCCGGCGAAATGATCTCTCGCCCCGCTCCCAGCGCAGGATAGAGCACTGCCCCCGCACCGGCGCTCAGAGCGGTCTGCAGAAACGAACGCCGATCGGTGGAAGATGAGAAAGGTTTTCTAAACATGTTGTGGGAGGTCCTCGAACGAAACGAACATACTAAAGCAGCGCCCAGAAAATTGCAGGGTGTGCGATTAGGTAGCGCCGGCGTCCCGCCGGC
>CALFMO010000043.1 GCA_937879855.1 uncultured Acidobacteriaceae bacterium
TGGGTTTGGGAGAACTCACATTCTACGTGGTCCACTTTTCGGGGGCTGGGTCACCGGGAACTTTCCCTTCGCCATTTGCCTCAGTTGCTTCGCAGCAGTTGTGATGATGTCCCTGGCAACGATCTCCGACTTTCACACCGCGCTCACCAAACATGCTCCATCCAACTTCTGCAAGTGTTTCTCTCTGATGCCGCTCGGTAACATTCTCTTGAATCTCTTTGATCTCCGCGATCACCTTTGTGTCGTTTGGGAAGATTGCGTAGTCTGGAGTCTTTTCACCGGCAGTAGCTTTAGAGGTGATAGGCTCCCATCGTATTCTGTGCTGTGTGCAAAACTGCTCGAAGAAGATTTCCGAAGTGGTTTTCACCATAGAACTTCTGTGTTGTCCCGGTTCGTTGTCATGATGGAGGCCGAGTCTCCCCCTTACCAAGTTGCGTTCTAGTGATCTCAATGCCTTTTGCTCTGCAGTATTGCTCGACAATCGGCCACCACTGTTCGTCCAGTGCCTCAGGCTCATCGAACTTCGTGACAGGTGACAGAACTCTGCCCAATAGCTCTTGCTCACTGAAAAGAACTACCGGATTGAATTGGGCCCGAGATTCGACGTCGTAGAACAAGCTGTAGTATAGGCTGTCTCTTTCATCAAAACACCGCGTGAGTTCAACGATGTATGAGAGACCCCCAAACGAGGTAATCGAGGCCCATCCTTTGTGCATGCCGGCGCTCAAATATGCCCGAACAGTATGTTGCCTAGGTGTCCGGCTGTGATCAGATGCGAAGTCTTTGTTAGCGAAAGCCCGCAATCCCAACGCTGCTGGGTCCTGCGGCTGGCCGACAACGATATTTCTCAAACCGTCGAACTGTGGATGGCACGCGAAATTCGTTCCGTACTGATATGCGACGGATACCAGAGCGATCTTCGCAGTCAGCTGCCGTGCTTCGTATGAGAACGCAAAGATTATCGTCTGCTGAGCGCTCGATTGGAGTGTGAGTTCCCTCGGGACACCCAATTCCGTTGTCGTTTCGCCTCTCTTGCGGGAACGCTCGATGAATCTCTCCGCGGCTTCAGCGGAGACGAAGAAACCATGGCGAACTTTCTTTCCGTCCTCCACCTTCGCCTCGCTGACGAAATCGTAGAGCTCAATATCTCCTTCGGGTGTCCGGCGTCCACGCACCTCGACCGGTTTAGCACCCTCACCTTGGACTTCTATTGCGACAGGCAACTTTGGAATCTGCCCGTAGCGATCCTGAATCTCGAAGATGTGCCTTGTTGTCTCCATCTCACCAGCAATCTTTTGCTCGAATTTGCTACAAATGTTGTTGCAGGGCTTGCAGCTTCCGTTCGGGACAACGAGGTTGGCTCCGCTGAAAGCGGGAAAGACGTGCTCGTCGGTCAGGTTCTCGGTTGTGCGGCAAAAAATGCATGGCATGGAGTCTTGATTCTCGCACGTTCCAACGCTTCGCTTCGAGATTGATCAGAACTCTGGCCAGTCCAAGGAAGATCATGGCTCCTCTGAAAACGGACCCATAATTCTGCGGTTCGATATCAGATTGCGTCCGACACTTTCGCTTGAGCCTTCTCTTGGATCGCTCGTGCCATTCCTCTGGCGTTCCCGTAGGATCACTCACCGACATTTTCAAAATACGAGTTCCTGAAATGCGAACGGCTTACTGTCGGTCAATCAGAAGCGACCGTTCTGCTCGTACGGGAAGAGTCTTTGGGTGCCCATTGTGGGTCTGACCTGCTCGATCGAAAGGAGACTCGTCCGCGAAAACGGTGGACCGCCAAGTCTGTCTGGACGTTGCCGCCACCCAGCATCATCCAGTCGAAGCATGGGGAAGCGTTGTTCTTAATATTCAGCGCCTTGTCGATTAAGCATTCAAGCGTCCGGGTGCATTTTGGGTGCGAGTGCACGGAATCTGACCCCCCGGAATTATTGCCCAGATGTCACAACCCACTGTAACGGTGTCACGCACGTTCTGTCGTCGGCGGTTCAAGTCCCTCCATGGCTACCATGTTTTCAGCTTAGCGGCATTTCCCGACCCGATCTTGGCTCCAATTGATCAGGAACACGTCCTCGCAGTTGACTCCGTTTAGCCGTGTTCGGGTGTGTCTGTTTCTGGTTTCTTCCGTGCTCGCAGGAGGACTTTTTCGATGGCTGCTCGCCGCAGGTCATCAGCAGGAAAACGGGAGATTACGCGCAGGCTGTCGTCTGGTGAGGCGGAGGTCAGGGCTTTTCTAAGAGAGTTAAGGAATTTGTCGACAAACATCGTGCCAGGAAGTACGAGGAACGCGAGAATACAACCTGTGCCATAGGTAAGTCCCAACAGATATTCCAAATTTAGAAGCGGATAATTGCGAGTGCCGCCAACGATTCGTGCAATGTCCGGGTCAGCAGACGAATAAACGATTTGCGTCGTACCACCCTCTCGCAGTCCCGCGACGCTGTTCAGATCAACCCGGTCCAGCGTGTGAATGGAATCGCTTGCGCTGTCAGGAGTGAATTCCAGATCGATTATCTGAAAAGGTTGCCGTATATGTTGCCCACCCGCATCTTCGGCGTCCTTGCCGTAGTTTGTCCAGATTTCGTCCACGACATGCACTTGCCTCACCATTGCCGTCGACTGCCGAGAGTCGGCGGGGAGTTGTGTTGATTGCGGAATGTCAAAGTAGACCGCGGCCATACTGAACGGAATGGAACCTAAGAAGAGCAAACCGTAAAAGCTAGTCCTCTCATGTCGCCAACACCAGAACAGCATCGGGAAAACGATAAAAGCCGTGATTACGAGAAAAGGCACTGGAGCGGTAACGAGCGCAATCCAAGCTGCGATGACTCCCCAACGTACGCTTCTGGCGGTGTGTGCGAATAGTGCGATCAATGATCCGACGAGAATCGTGGCGATGGCGGCAAGGTGTCCTGGCGTGAGCAGCTCAATTCCCAGCCTGGAAAGCAGTGAAGATTCATCGAGGAACGATCCCAAGCCGACGACGGGCCGCAGCATTCGCAGCGAACTGTAGCGGACTGTCACACTGTCCCCGATTTTTGCACGACGGTACAGCGCAGCATCAACACGATGCTTCGCGATTTCCGGATGGTAGGAATCAGACGGCTGATACCTATAAGTGACTTCGAACACATGATCCCAGGAGTCTCCACCAGGCAGCAGAATCGCCTCGCGTTTGGCAATGACCTTTCCTTCAACGACTTGACCTGCCACTTGCATGTACAACATCGCAATCGCCCATGGCAAAATCGCCAGTGCGACGATCGCGAACAGCGTCACAATTATCCACTTCATATTCGTATCCGTTCTATTCCGCTGAGACCTTCCGGTAGCCCGCCGGTGGATCGAACGTGGATGGTGGAATCGAAGTCTTTTCCACCGAAGTGGCGATCTGAGTGAAAGCGATGCCCTTCATCATCGGCATGTTTCCCGTTCCGGTCATTTTGACAATGAAGCCCTTGACCTGCTTCTCCCTCATTTCCTTCACGATCTGCCCCATGGCCCCCATCTGCGCGGCTGCGTAGGAAGTGGACATATCGTAGTAGGCGGGGGGAGCCTCAAGTGCAGGTGCGACCCAAACCTCTCCTTGACTAATCGGTGTCTTGGTTTCGTACTTCTCGGTGGCATATCCAGCGATAGTCTCGCCCGGACCGATATTGGTGATGGTGGTGGCGCCGCCTCCGGTCACGCCCAAGCGTCGCATCATCGCTTGCTGTGCGTTCGCTGCGCCGGCGTTCTTCTCTCCCTGTTGACGCGCCTGCGCAAGCGTCATTTCCGTATAGGTCTTTTCCTGATGATTTAGTCTGATGATCGTGCCTCTATCCAGGCGATAGATCACGTCGGTCTCGACCGGATTCGAAGAGACACTACGCACGGCATTGCGGCTAACGTAGTGAGTCGCGGTCTTGCCGTCTTGATCCTTAATGTGAACGGTGAAATCCTGCGCGAAGAGAACTTGCGACGAGGCCACGAGAATTGCAGCAAGAGACCACTGTCGAACTCGCGAACTTGATTTCCGCTTCATGATTTTTCCTCCCACCTTCAAATTCAGGAAATTCTCATCAACTCGACGCGCCGGTTGTGAGCGCGGCCTTCGAGCGTATCGTTGGCGTCTTTCGGTTGCGACTTGCCGAATCCGGTGGTTTGAAGCCGGCTGGCCGCAACCCCGTATTTCTTTACCAACGCGTCTTTCACTGCAGCCGCGCGTCGCTTCGAGAGATCAAGGTTCTTCTCCTCGCCACCAATTCCATCGGTATGGCCGGCAATTCGGAGCTTCCAATCCCGATGACGGCGAAGGATCTCGGCAATGTCCTTCAGAGTGGGTTGCGACTCGTCGCGCATCACATCGCTGTTGAAAGAAAAATAGACGCTGTAGATATCCGCTTTTCCGCTTTGTGCGAGGGACTGCTCCATGGCCGCCATGGCGCCTGGACCGGAGTCAGAGGTGGCATTCGCAGCAGGCATGCCGCATTCCGTTGTAATGCTGACAACGCGTAGTGTGTCGCGATCGCCTCCGTCGGGGAGATCGCAACTTGGTGGATCGTCACCATTAAAAGAGAAGTACGCGCCGTTTCGCGCCTTTGCACAGAGTACCCTATCATTAGGTGAAAGGGCTGGAACGCGCCCGATTCCCATACGAAACTTGAGCGTCAGCGGGTTGCGCTCATCATCGAGAAAAAAGAACTCGTTTCTTCGAACGTCTCCCCATTCTCCCAAAGCGTGAATCGAAGGCAGATCAACTGCGACCCCGTTGACGAGCACGCGAAGACGCACCGGCTCGTTCTCAACTCTCTTGATCGTTCTTGAAAAAAAGACGGAGCATCCAGCCGTAAGGGGATGAATGTGTCCGTCTTTGTCACGCATCGGGAGATCGTCGTCACCACCACAAAGACCGAACTCCGCTTTTCCCTTGGTCTTTAGTTCGCTAAGAAGGGCCGCAGAGGCTCCAATGGCGGTAGACCCAGGAGCGCTTTCCGGCGCCTTTTCACTGAAGTTGAAATCGTAATTGTGCGCGGATTGCAAGTCGCCGGGCAGCACATTGCGGTGTGTCACGGTCTTCCTAAGCTGGGGATGTGGGGTTTCCCACCACGGCTGCATTACTTCGGCTGAGTACTTCAGAAGTACTTGCTTTGCGTCCACCGATTCGATGGTCTTGATGGATTCATAGTCACCATCTGGGCCCGCTATTGCCGTTACCACCGTCAGGCCAGGGCAAAGCGAAATGGTCGGCTTATCGGGCAGACTCGGGCCATTCCATGCGGGTGCAGGGGAATCGGTGAGGCCCCATCGCAGGGCATCGTAGGGATCGTGCAAGACCGACATGGTGTTAAATATGGGCAAATCAGTGGTTTTGCGCACATCGTTCGTAGCCGCTATTTCTGAGTCCTCATCCTCGACAGTTCCGGCCAGGTGAATCGTTCCATCACGGCCATCACCGGCCCCTGTGTAGCGTCGAGTTGGCTCAGGCGGTTCAAGGAAAACCTGGATCTTGCCCTTGACTTTGGGATCAGATTGGATTGCCTGGTCAACGGCCGTGATTTCGGCCTCGCCCCCCCTCGGAAACGGTTCTGCAGGCGAGGCCCGCCATTGTTGAGCAGTGAGGTAATTAGCTACGCTCTGTACACCGTCGACTCTCAGAGCAAGGGTCCCCGCAGCGCCCAAGTCATCATCGTTCACGACGATGCCTCTTAGGTTCACGATCCCATGCTCAAAGCTGACTTGAATGGGTTTGCCTTTTAATCTGGCATTGGACTGAATTTTTTCTTGCACGGCGGAGATGATGGCGGCTGGATCCGCAGAACTGCCGCTTTCATTGTGTCCAACAACCGCGTTAACGAAAGAATTTTGGGCACTACGGTTTGCGGCCTGGCTAAGATCGGCCGACTGAGCGCCTATTCGGTCCTCGGCGGGCTTGGTATTTTTGTGCGAACAGCCGCAAGGCACCAGACAGAGGATAACCAGAACAATCAGCCGAATCTTCATCTCGATCCTCAACAGAATAAGAAAGTTTCGTAATCTTTAGTCCCAATCTCGTTACGGACAGCCCAGATTTAGGGAGGGCAGATAAAGTGAGTGAATCTTGTGCGGTGGACGAACTGCAGATTCTCATTCTTCAGAACGTAGTAGGACGCTCCCTCCAACGCACCTTTCTTGAAATGGTCCGCGACAACCGCACCGACAACTACCAATAGATTCGAATCCTTCTTGAATCTGAACGCGTAGGACTTGCTGTCCGTTTCAGGCAGGAACCTGTCAATACGCAAGTCGTCATCGTGAGTCACCCTGTACATGCCCTCCAGGGTTATCACGTGGCCCGTTTTGAGATTGACCACAGCAAACTGCGAGCATGAAGTACCACATCCCCAAGACACAACCCGGTAGTGATCTGCATAATTAGGGCCGTGCGCCATCTCCTCACGGATTATGGTGCGGTGTCTCCCCGCAATCGGATTGCTTTGAAGGTCTAGCGGGACAGGCGAAAATGGAGATGAGTGCCCGGCTGCATACTGCTCAAATGTTGGCGCTGCCGGGTCTGCCAGGTCTTGGGCAGAGACGAAGCACCTGTGATCTGGTAGCGTATCGTCCTGTGCTCGGCCAATAAAGCGGACGGCCAGCAGCATCACCACGGATAATCCAACTGCACGACAGCGCATGGCGTCATTTCACCTGTTCGCAGTATTCTTAGTGCACTCGTCTTCTCGCATGAGAACGTTCCACCCACACAGACTCGCAGGCTCTTCAGCTGGAAGCATGGGACGCGAGTCCTTACAGAATCTGCAAAAAGCTGCGTTCGGAATTTCTGTCTGATAACCGGCCGAGTTTCTTGCCACTCATTAGCCAGATGTTCGCTTAAATGTCATCTCGCAGATATCGGGCTTCTGCTTCGCCTTATAGGTTCCCAGCCAAACATTTCTTAGGACCAGTTTGTTGTCGTCGATCCAGACGACTCCATCCCCTGAGAAATCACGTGGAGTGTAAATTCCAGGTTCGAAAGTCAGGTGAATGCTGCTGTGGTCGGGTTGAATGGCGTACTTTCCGGAATAATCTGGAACCGCAGTGTGCGGTATTTTGCCGGTTGGATCGCCGTAAGCCCGTGCTCCTCCACCTTTCCACGTCACTGAGTACTGACCGTTATCCAGAAAAATCAGACTCTCGATCGGCAGATCTACCTGATCGGCCGTCAGCTGCGCCGCCGGGCGACATAGTTTCCATTCCGACTCCCACCACGTGCCCACCACCGCAGTTTTCAGTACGGACTCCATGGAGTCGTCGAGCGCCTTGCCGATATCGTCCGGTACTTCGAGATCGTACTTCGAGCCACCGGAGATCAAAGCCAGAGACGAGTTAAGAGAGTCTGGGTGTATTGGCCCGGTAGTCGGATGCTCCGGCTGAGCGTTCTTCAGAAACTCGTTGATCTTAGCCACCAACTCTGCGGGAGCGTGCGTATTGATAAGCGTACGGCTGGTGTCAGGGTTTGCAGATACAGTAAGCTCGCCGGTATTCGCGAGCCTTAGATGGCGATTGAAGAAGGCGATACCTCCGGTCAGGCTGTACTCCACAATCCAGTTCTTCACGTCGTGAGGAGGAACTTGGGCTCTGGCGAAGTGATAACACTCCAATTGCGCGAACTCCTTTGGGCCAGCAATGGTTTCACCCGTTAAGCGAGCGGAAATGTTTTCGCCGTTCCGAGTCAAAGTCGCGGAAAAACCCGCATCGGGTATCTGTGGTCCCTGGCATGTGCGAAACGCATCCTTCGCCTCAAAGCAGCTCATCAATCCAAAATCGCCAGAAGATTCCAATTGGGCCGAAGCCCAGTCCTCCGCGACAAATATGATCCGTGAGCTGTCGTAACGGCTGCACACAGTGGCAACGCGCCCAATCAGTCGCAGCCTCCACATGCCCTGCTCCTCGTCCCACGAGGTAGCTTGCAACTCACGAGGCTCATTGGCGCGCGTGCCGATCAGCGTGGTCTCGTGAACAAGATTTCGCGGGATGGTGACGCTGCCGTCAGCGCCTGACTTCTGGTTCCAGACAACGGCGGTCGCGCAATTGGGAGCTTCGCATTTGCTATCTATGAGCTCGACATCGACGCCGGCAATCGGTTTTCTCGCGATATCGAGAAGGACAACGCGCACCGTCTTACCGTTTTCTTTCAGAATCGAGGTGTGATCCTGCCGCTGGGCAGATTGGCACGAAACTGTGAACAACAGCAACGCGAGCACGACTTTGATTTGTGTTCTCATCGACAATTCTGCCGTCACCGTCCTGCGGCCTTTCGATAGTCAGCCGGAGGCTCGAACGTTGATGCAGGGATTGCACCTTTCTCTACCGAAATTGCAGTTTCACCGTGATTGCCGCTCATGCTGCGTCCCATCGACCCGGTCATGATGCGTTTCAAAACAACGCCATGAACTTCGGCGACTTTTCCGCCGTCTCCGGTGGGACCAGTAAAACCGGCGAGCAGGTTGAAGTCGCGATAGTAGGCAGCCGGAAACTGCAGCGACTGGGTAATCCAAAGTTCGCTCTCTGCCATCGCTGTTTTCAGGGAGTATTTTTCCGTCGGGTACCCGGCGATGTTTTCGCCCGGACCGATCTTGGTGAGTTGTGCCGGCTTATCGAGCCCGTATTGCTGCAGCATCGCTTTCTGCTGCGGGTCAATTTTGTTCATGCCGTCAGCAATCAACGTACGTGCCTGTGCCGCCGGTATCTCCTGATAGGTTTTGTTTCGATGATTGAGATAAATGATTGTGCTTCGATCCATGCGATCGATTACGTCGCTGATACCGGGTGTGGTTCTTCGTATTGCGTCGGGACTCACGTAGTAGGTGGTCCCATCGACGCCGTTGTCACCTCTCATGTGGACGGTGAAATCCTGGGCGAAAAGCGCGGTTGCTGAGGCGCTCAAGATCATGGCGATGCTCGCGATCCGAATCGGGCGGAATAGAAACCGCGTTTTCATGTTCATCTCCTCATCCCTGAAGAATGTTCTCTTGAACTGTTTTCCGGGGGCGCACCAACACGCCCATGACTGCTCCGCCCAACGCCCCGCTCGCCGCAAACCAGAGGATTACCCGCCAGGGCAAACTGACGCCGGCGCCCAACAGGCGAAAGCTGTACGGGAAACTTAGGGCGATGACGCCGCCGGTGACCGCGCAGATCCAAACGCGCAGCAAATGGAAGTGGCGGAACAACAGATAAAGCGGCACCCCGAAAGAGAATGTGAGCGGCACTGTGAACAGACAGAATGCGAGGCTCATCATAAAGATCCGCATCACAGACAGATCTGTGGCCCAAGGCTGGCCTGAGTCCAGGTTGGCCAACAGAATCAAAAGGGCTGCCAAAACAGCCGCGCTGATGAATGCGCCGAGCGCCAGTGCACTCCCAACTCGGAACACTTCTTTCGTCCCAGCTTTCATTGCTTCTCCAGTTTCGCCTCGTTCTTTATTGCTGAAGGCGAATTACCGATCTCTCATCATCCGAGCCGTCAAGAAAATTGACCGTGGCCTTGCGATATCCTGGCACCACCAGCGACGCGACCGGAGTCATCCAATCTGCCAGTGGCGCGTCGGGCAAAGCTTGTCCCGGTTTTGCTTCTGGCTTTCTCAAGAACGAAAAGAAGACATAGCCGATTGGATTGGTCTTCAGATCGAGGCTATTAATGCCGCCATGTTGCCCCGGCCAATCGCTCGCAGGAAATTCAATGTGAGCAGGAATATTCGCCAGCACCTTTCCGCGCGGATCAACGAGTTTGTACCCGCGTGTCCAGTCATGCTGCTCATCAAAGAGCCACTCAGGGTAGATTTCAATCGGGTGGGTCGTGCTGGATGAATCTTTAATAACGTCTGCCGCCAACACGACACCGCGGTGGTCTTTTGTCTTCACGTCATTGTTAAACTGGATCGCAGATCGAGGGATCATCAGTACCCCAGAATTGTCGGACCGGCCGGACCACGTATGACTGTTGGTGGGACAATTGGGCACACTGCATCGGATCCCGTTGTCGCTCGTGACCTCGACGTCGGCATTGGCGAGCGCCAATCCGGAGTAAACGTCGAACAGCTGTACGCGAACTGGACTTTGCGGCGCGTTCGAACCTGCGCGCTGCGTTTGTGCGCTAAAGATAGTTCCAGACAGAGGGAGAGCTACAGCAGCCCAGATCAGCATCCACATGCTGCGGATTGGCTTGTTGCTTTCAGGTCCTTTATGGATCGCCATGATCTAACCTATCCTCATCAGTTCCACACGCCGGTTACGCGCGCGGCCTTCGAGAGTGTCGTTCGTGTCTTTGGGTTGCGACTTGCCGTAACCTGACGTGCTGAATCGGCCTCCATCGATCTTGAACTGCTGGACCAGTGCATTCTTTACAGCCGCGGCGCGTCGCTTCGAGAGTTCGAGATTGGACTGAACGCCGCCGATTGCGTCGGTGTGTCCGTTGACCTGGAGCTTCCAATCCGGGTGACGGCGCATGACTTCCGCAATATCTTTCAACGTTGGCTGCGATTCGTCGCGCAACTTATCGCTGTTAAACGAAAAATAGATGCTGTAGATGTCGACCTTCTTATCTTGGCTGAGTGCTTGTTCAAGAGCCTTTGCTCCTTCGGACTCGCCCACACCGATGCTGCCGCCATCAGGTACTTGACCGCCGCCTCCTTGGTTCCCCGCCATGGGGCCCGCAGGTCCGTTGCAGCGGCTATTGATCTTGATCACTCGGAGGGTGTTGAGATCGCCACCGTTCGGCATGTCGCAGCGCCCGGAGTGCGCGCTCATAAGGTCCAAACGGGGCATAGGCCGCTCGGGATGTTTCCTCCAGTCGTCACAGAATTTGGCCTCGTCCGGGATCAATGGAGGAACTCCGTCAATCCCCATGCGGAAGGCCAGAGTAAGGGGATTGTTTTCGTTATCAAGAAAATCGAACTCGACCTTGTCACCGACCGACTCCCCCTGTGCGCGGATCGCCGTCAACTCGGTCAGTTGATCGTTGACGACCACCGGCACCTTCACCAACGCGACTCGTTTGAGCTTTACCGATTGCAGGTAATCGTAGTAATTCGGACGCTTGGTAGGATCAGTGGTGAGTTCGAGCCCGCCATAAGCATTGGAGAACTTCATCTCAACTTCCCCGACAGTTTTGAGAGCGCGCAGAAGAGCTTGAGATGTGCCAATCGCAGTTGTGCCAGGAATTGTTTCGGCGGATTTATCCAGATACACCTGCTGATAGGTAGCAGCTGTAGTCAGGTCACTCGTCAGGATCGTGCGATGGAGATTGGTCTGCTTGAGTTTGGGTGCATCCGATGAGAACCCGTCTGAGAACATTGACTCGGCTGAATACTTCAGATGAACCTCTTTTGCGTCCATGGATTCGATCGTCTTGATCGATTCATAATCGCCCGTACTGCTGCCTATCGCCGTAACGACAGTGAGGCCTGAACAGAGCGGAATCTCCGGTGCAGCGGTTTGCGCGCTCGTGAGTGTCGAAACCAACACACAGCCCAGCAGCAACAGTTTCCAACTCTTGCGATTCTTTCGAATGTCTTGTTTTGCTACCTGTTTCACTTCAGCCCCCTTTAGGATTCTGGAACCACCAATCGCAACGGCTACTTCAAGTACCGGGGCCGCAGATTTTGCTGTGCGTGTCAGTACCCGTAGTGCCTGACGCGACTTGTTCCTGCTGAGTAACTAACGTCTTCCAATCCGTAGTAATTCCACCGTGATCGGCAATCTTCTGCACTTTGATAAACGATAGAAACGCGTTCACGAAATCTGTGAGAAGGCGTGGAATAGTCCATCCCACGCCACCCTTGACGCCCAGCGTGAGCAAAACGCCTTGGCACTGGATGATTCCGGTATTGCCCCCGTGCTTGACCTCCAGGCGAGTCCCGATGATGAGCCGCGGACCCGCGGTGAAGCCCGCTCCTCCAACTCCGGCGGTAACGATCAATGCGTGCCGAAAGGCAAACTTGCGGGGTGCAATCGAAACGCCGCTAATGTGGTCTATGACGTCTTTGCGCGCTGTGATACCTTTTGGGCCCACGGCCTCAAGTTTTCCCTTGTCAAAAGTGAGGCCAAAGTCCGCATTGAGGTCGTAGTTGCCGCCCGCGCTGAAGCTTGATGAACCGGAAGTAAACAGCGCGTCGAGGTAGAGTTCCTGCCTTACATCGAAGGCTAGCGGCACAGGTCCGGAGATCGGAAAACTCATCGAACCGGCGGGCGCAAACCAGGTGACGTTGCGTGGGCCACCTTCATCCACCGCGCTATCGAAAGCGAGCCGTAGTCCAGCGGCGTTGTGCAAAATGACTTTGCCATTTATGCTGCCACCGTGGATGCTGAGTTCGAACTCGAGCGAGGGTTTCTGCAATCGCACCTGCGCCTGCACCACCGCACGCAAACCATATTTTTCACTTCGGAATTCCATTCCGATGCCGTCCGCATTGTTGAGCGGCTCTTGTGCCTGCATCTTGAGCCTGAATACCGGCGGAAGCTGATAGGCGGCAGGCTGCAGATGGGCACTGCCCCATAGCGGAATGCTTGAGTTTCCCGGAAAGTTAGGTTCGAGAAGGCTTGCCCAATCCGAGGAAACGGCTTCGTCACCCGAAAGCGGCAACGTCGCGCCGGGGAGCTGCGGGGGTTCGTAGGAAAGGCCACCCGCGGGATCGATCTCTTGGTTGACCGCGATTTCGAGCTCTTTAAAGATGTCTGTAAGCTCGACCGGGCCCAACACCAAACGCAGGTGGTCTCCTTCTTTCTGCATTGCGAGAACACGTCCGATACAACGGCCGGTGACGAACGCGATTTTTCCGACGGAAAGCTCCCGGCCTGCAGTGGCGTCGATGGTCCAGGAAAAACCGTCTGCGCCGGCCGAACGAATGACCTCAGGTCCGTTGTCAACGATGACCACATCAGGCTGGTAGCGGACTGCAGGATCGCGCTGGACTCCACGCCCGTATTTCACCTCTGCTGGAGAGAGCTCACTCTTTTTCAGCACCCGCAGCTGCCAGTGTGGGCTCGGCTCCGAGCATGAGCTGCCTAGAAATACCCAGAGGCATACGCCCGCGAGGACTGTATTTTTGTGCCGGACTATGTTGGTCATAATCATCGGTTCTTTATTACTGTGTAGGCGGTATGAACCTGAACTTCCCGTCGTCGATCGTCGGATTTGCCTGCGGCTGATAAGTCGTAGTTATCCGGTTGACGCCTCCCCCTGCCGCCTTCCACTCTTCGCGGACCTGGCGAAGCAAGGACGAAGAGGTATCAACCCATACCGTCATCTTTCGAACGTTTACTTCTTTGTCTGTAGCCGCGTAGCGATCGCTCGCGCGTCCCACGAGCCGATAACAATCATGGCCGGCGATGTTTTCTGTTCCGTCCAGTGTTATGTCGGCAAAATTGTTGAAATCGCCGCCGAGGTCCACCTTGGAATACAGAAGGGCCGGTGCTTTCAGGGCAGCACTTGTTGTGTTACGGCCGGACATGCTGATTGCCGGTGCATTGTTCGGATTGGGGTAATCCGTCTGCTGGGTTGTGGTCTTCCACCAGGTGTGGAAAGCGTCTTGGTCAGCCCAGATCACGAATTGGTCGCCCCCCTGTTTTCGAAAATCAAGAAGGAAACGTCGCGGCGACCGGTTGAAGTACGTGCTGAAGGTGTGGCGATCTGTCGCGCCGTACTCGTTAACAATATGTCCGGTGTCGGAGTACGACTTCATTGCGCCATAGGTGTCACGCATTTTTTGCAGAACGCTGTCAGCACTTTGAGCGCGCGCCGAAACTGCGATGAAGACCGTAGCGGCAACAATCGCGGTCACGAGCGGGGCATGTTTGATCACGTGTAACTCCTTATTTGTCTGCCTCTCAAAAACCAGCGCGGCTTAGACGACTGCCGGTGCCGCCTGTACTTCTTCCACTTGTGCCTGCGATGTTGCCTGGGCTGCATGCCCGCCTGCCAGCACCTCGCCGATCCGGCGTCCCTGGGCTGCATACGCGCACATGAGGAAATAAATCAGCATCGCCAAAACGCTCTTGGGGGTTCCACTTAGGAAATCGTAGATGCCATGCAGCGTGGATGAAATCAGATAGCCAAGTGCACACAGCTTGATGCGGCCTGTTGTTGTTTTCTCAAAAATGGCCATGGCGACAAAGAAACAACCGATGGCGGTGTAGGCAGCGTGCAACATCGGCAGCGCGGTTGATCGAACTAACGTTTGGATCAGCACGCCGCCATATTTTGGATCGATGACATACTTGTAGCCCTCCCACGCGGCAAAGCCGAGGCCTGCAAGAGCGCCATAGAACATTCCGTCTATAGGTTTCTTCACCTGTTTGAAAACAAATGCCAGCAAGATGACCGGCAAGAACTTCAGCGATTCCTCAGCCATACCATGCGAGCCAACCGTTCCGACAAAACGCACCACATCGTTCGGCGATGAGTTGATGTGATAGAAGGGCGCGAATATCGTGTACTTCAACGCCCGGCCAAATGGAATGCCCACCACGACCGCGAATACTGCCGTAGCCAGGCCGATCCACAAGTTCGTTCTCCGCTGAGCCATCACGACGTAGAAGTAGGCAACCCACGCCAGCGCGAAATAGATCATGACCATCGCGACGAGTTCCTCTTCGCTGGGCACAGCCTGGTTGATAGGCAGCACTATGAACGCGAAGAACAGAAACATCCACGTCCCTGGATTTTTCAATGTGTTCAGCGAGTCAGTGTTGGTGTAGGGAACAAACAGTTTCAAATCGGATCTCATCTTCGATGTACCTCGCTGCAAGTCGGACCGAGATAGATTCATGGCAACCTCACCAATTCCACGCGGCGATTTCGCGCACGGCCTTCTTCCGTTTCGTTGGTATCGATAGGCATTGATTTGCCGTGGCCGGTTGTTGCCAGGCGACCGGCATTCACGCCAAATTGTTCGACCACCGCCGTCTTCACGGACGCGGCCCGCCGTTTTGATAGATCAAGATTCGAAGCATCTCCGCCGATGCTGTCGGTGTGTCCGGCCACGCTCAGCTTCCACTCTGGATGTCGCCGCATGATGTTGCCGATTTCGCGCAATGTCGGTTCGGATTCTTCCCGCAATTCATCGCTGTTGAAACTGAAATAAATGCTGTAGATGTCAGCATGACCGGTGTCGGCAAGGGCGCGTTCCAGCCAGCTCTCTCCGCCCTCGGAGCCGTTGCAGGTGTATTCGATCTTGATGACTTTCAGCGTGTCTCGATCGGCGCCGCCTCTTCCTGCCCCGATTCCTAGGCGAAACGACAAAGTGAGTGGATTGTCTTCGTCGTCGAGAAAAAGAAACTCGGCGCGATAGCCATTGAAGTCGCTGCGGCCGCTTGCATCGACGGCCGGCAGATTTACTTTCGCGCTGTTCACCAGCACTGGATACGTGACGATTGTCTTGGTAAGTGCAGCGCGTTCGAGCTTGTAAGTCTCGGTGTAATCGAAGAGGTTCGGGTGCTGATTGCGGTCCGCAGAAAGTTTCACCGATCCAGGTATTGCCGGAGGCGGATCGAACATCGCCAGGTCCGCCTTGGCTTCCGTCTTTAGTGAGCGCAAAACCGCCCGCGAGGTGCCAATCGCAGTCGCGCCTGGGATGTCGGTCGGGATATTCGTTCCGAAGACCTGCTCGTAGGCGTTCGCATTCAGCAAGTCGGCCGCGTGAACCGTGCGCGTCGTGTTCACCTTGCGAACCCGTAAACCTCCTCCAGCCTTCTCGGGAGGCTGCTCGGCGGAGTATTTAAGCAGCACCTTGTCGCCATCAATCGAAGTCACAGTCTTGATGGACTCGTAATCGCCCTCTTTCTGGCTGATGGCGGTCACGATGGTGAGGCCGGGGCACAGAGGGATTCGCTTGCCTACTGAAGATGCCGAGAGCATGGCTGTCATAACGATCAGCGCAGCAACCTTCGGAATGGCTGTGGTCTTTTGCATGTGCTAGAAAGAGCCGTTCGGCTGATCGGAACTGGGTCTGGTTTCGGGAATGAATGCCACTAATGCTGCCGAGAGAATGAGAGCGACCGTACTGCCGCCTTGCCCAGTCGGAAGTTCACTCAGGCCTCCCGTGGAGAGCACGTTACCTCGGAAATGGCGGAAGTACGCCTTGTATACCTCATACGAAGCTTGCCTCGCTCCGGAGTCCTTGATTCCAGCGGCAATAGCCTTGTTGTAAGCACCCTTTGCCGCTGCGTTCGCCTGTTCATACCACTCGGTCTTCCCGAGGGTCACTGTGAGAGGATGGTCGGGGTTGTCGCGCATCCATTGAAGCGTATCGGGGTCAAATTCATACTGGTATGGCCCCTTGCCCGGCGGCGCCTTGATTTTCGACTGCGGACGAAGGCGTGCCGGACTCTTTGTGTATGGACTGTCAGCAGGCGGTAATTGCCTTTCGAACGCTTGTGTTTCTTCAAAGCCGTTGGCGCGAGAGACGTTCCGCGCTTCAGCTCCGACCTCAGCTTCCCGGGCAAAGCGACGAATCGGAACCATGCGTCGCGGAATTCTGGAATACTTCACTGTTAGCAGGATGATCGGCAAAGTGGCAAGAGCGCCCGCAGCGATCGCGCCCATCACGCATTGTCCATTGCTTGCGCCAATGCTGTTGCTTACTATGTTTTGCATCTCCTCTGGAACTCGCCCGATCGTGTCACTCGTTCTCGGTGTTGCCAGGTACTTGATCATCGGCCCCGCGGCAGATATGGCTTGGCACGCGGTGTATTCCCAAATGAATGTGTTCCAAAATGTCGCTACGCTGCGGAGTATGAGTCCATAGTCGACCCCAGCATCGCCCCAACCCCTATTGTCGACACCTAAAGTCGTTCCGGTTTGAGGATCGATACGCCACCAGCCCACGAACGGTTGCCCGGCAATCGATACGGGTCGGCTGGGTGCAACAATCGCATTGCCCGCCGTAAGCTCGCTCGCTACTTGCGATCGAATGTCGCGAGATAGTGCCAGCGATGCGACAGCGTCTTTCATTTGCGGCAGCAAACTTGTCCAATCGTGAGAAAGTTCAAACGCCTCTCCCGTATTCTCCGCCACTGCTGCGGGGAGACTAATCAGTGCCTCCGCGTTGGTGTCCCGAACGCCGCTTTTCACCCGCGCCGAGAAGGCGTCGATTTCTGTCAGGCTGACACCCACATCATTCGCGACGATGTCGACGTCATCTCGGGACCTGAATCGGCCACCCTTGAATTCAGGGTACTGGTGTCGTGTGAGTATGTTCAGACGATCTATGACGATGTCGTCTTGCCCCCACCCGGTTCTCATGACGGCGAGCGTGTAGAGTGGGCTGACGGGTGACGTCGAATTCCCGAGTGCTCTCTTGATATCGGCGTCCGCGGGCATGGATTTGGCGGAGAAGAGTCGAATTGCCGTTTGCATTAGTTCGCGGTTCTTCGACATCGTTTGAGCGGCGAGATGAGTCACAAATTCCGGGGCTATCTCATTCGTTACCGGGAGAATCTCGGTTCGCATCATCAACGCCAGGCTTCGCTGCAACTTTTGTTTCTCGTCAATCACGGGGCGCGGTACCAACGATGCCGAGCGAGAGCCTGAATTGAGAAGATCGAATATTGTGCGGCGGATCGTTCGGGGGGCGGTGCCTGGGGCACGAATCTCGTATTCGATCCAGACCGCTGTCAGTTCTGTACTAGACGCATTCGAGCGCCCCAGCTGCATCGAGTTTTCGAATGCGCTGGCGAGACCGGAAAGGGGATTGGCGGACACGGCTGCCGTGGGGCCAGAATGGGTGCTGATCATTGCATGCGCGACAGTATCCTCATTTACCAACAGAGCGGCAATCCAGCTTTCCTGCTCGAGCGCGATGCCTTTCAGGCCGTACTTACTGTTGGGATCAGGGCTGACTGTTGCCGGCCACGCGGCGGGCCAGAACTGCAGAACGATAGGCTGACCGTAAAGTTCCGCTGGTCTTAACACGTTGTGAAGAATGCTCTGATGCGAAAGTGTTCCGTCAGTCCACTGTTCGGCTATGACCCGCACTTCAACTTCGTGTCGCAGTTCTTGCGGCAAGTGGTCGGTATCGGGAGTGTGCTCGGCACTGGTCGCAGCCTTACCGGTATCGGAATCTTCATCCAAAGTGTCGAGATCCATCCAAGACCCAGCTTCGTAGCGTTGGACCCACCAGTGGTCACGGAGGCTCTCGACGGCATCCTCAAACCTTTTCACATACAGCGTCCGCTGTTCAGGCCGTTGAAGAAAGGTGAGCAGTCGAGCTGATTGATCAGAGACACGGTTGTCAAGCTCCGAGTAAAGGGCATCAACTAACTGTACTTGATCGCGAATTGTATTTTCGGCTAACAGCTGCCCGAGTTGATACTGCCTCGCAATCTGCTGAAAATCGGCAAGTTCGTTCTCTTCCGGCATCGGAAGTCCGGCTCGTCGATCTATGAGTCGCGGTAGCAGCTTCTCTGCCTGCTCCTGCGAAAGATGTCCGTGCGCAAGCCGGACCTCTTGGCCCCCACGTTGCAGCAGTGTGGCCAGTAAGAGCGCCCGGTCGAGACTGTTGCCCTGACGGTCCATCAACACTCCTATGGGGCCGCGCAGTTCGCCTCGATAAGGAATCCAGCAAGTGTTGTCTCGCACCCATTCGAACAGGGCCTGCGGGTTCCGCCCAACTTTGCTGAGGACGTAATTAGGGTCCCACCGGTCGCGCGGCATCCCCCGTTCGCCGTCTTCGAGAGCGCGCAGGCTTTTATCAAGCAAGGCGATCCGTTGTTCCGGAGTGAGCCGCTTCTCGCCAATACCGAACTCGAGCGAGGTAATCAGCAGCGCCAAGCACGTGGTAAGCGCGACAGCCTGAAACCAGATCGGCCGCGGCGCCTGCTCTCTGAATCGCGGAATCCCGAGGCGAATGATCGACGCAATGCATCCTAGCGGCAGAATCACAAATCCGCCAATGAATGCGCCCTGCAACACAAATGGGAGTACGTGCAAAATCCCAGCAGGGTAGAAGGCATCGTGAACCGACACGCCTGCTATGGCGGCGCCAAAAAAAGTCATCGAGCCATAGGTTGCAAGTGCCACGATCAGCACGCGCATGCGCCGGACCCACGCGACCTGCCCCTCAGCCATGATTCGGCCCAGGACCACACCCGCCCACAACACGCCGATGCCGACAATTCCCAAAACAATGCGGAGCCAAATCATGAAAGTGCGCCCCCCGCTCCTGCAGCCACGTCACCGGCGTTCACGACAGCCAACATCGAATCAGGTTGCTTTGCGTGTTCTCCAAGACTCGTATCGCTGCCCAGATTCTCCGACCGTGCGACATAAGCCACGAATAGTGAAAAACCAAAGAGACCGGCGAGAACCGTTGGTATTCCATCGGGTGCGCCATCGAAACAACCGTGAACAAGCGCCGCCAGCGCAATCCCAAATGCCACGACGGTTGCGCGATGTTTCTTTCGCACCACGGCAATTGCGATGAAGTACCCGCTCACCGCAGTCCACGCACCATGCAGGAATGGCATGGTGGCGGTGCGGAGGAGCGTTTGTCCTAGAATCCCGGCTGGATAGTGCATTCCAGCGATGTACTTTGAGCTCTCGTTGATGGCGAATCCGAACCCCGAAAACACGCTAAAGAAAAGCGCGTCAATAGGTTTTTTCACACGGCCAAATGCAAATGCGAGCAACATCACTGGAATGGCTTTAATCAGCTCTTCCTCAACCCCCACGCCAAAGACGTAACCGATGAATCGTTCGAGACCCGCAGGAGCGGAGAGCAGGTGATACAGCCATGTGAGTGGAGGAACATGGGCGAGGATCAGATCGATGGGATAACCGACGAAAAGACTGAAAGCGGCCGCTGCGACTCCAAGTCTTAAGCTCACCCCTTTGAAAACGAACACATAAAGAAACGCGCACCATGCTGCCGCGAAGTACGCCACAAGGAACAGCACGAGGCCCTGCTCTCCAGGCGAGAGACTAAATTCGACCAGTGGTCCCAGTGCAAAAAGCAGCATCGCCCAAACGCTCGGATTGCGAAAAACTCGAGACGTCGTTAGAGCTTGAAACGGGAATGCAGATTCGAATCCTATTGCTGACATAAATTCAGTCTCGTTCCCTTAGTCCTGCCACTTCAGTTCAAGCGTCCCGGGATTCCAAAACCATCGGCGGCCCCAGCGCGCCCAAACAATTCGCTCGCGGCGCGAGGGTTCCTGCACCACCATGCGCAACACGTGCTGCGTACGCGAGGTGTTCCACATCGAAAATGGCCCTAGGCGGAAAGCTCGCGATTCCATCTTTATGACCTTGCAGCCGCTGCGCTCGATCTGGCTGCGCACTTCGCGTCGCACCCGCCGGCGTTCCGCAAAGGCCCAGGATTGAAGTCCAATTACGAAAAGGGTCCAGTTGATAAGCTCTGCACGAAGGCCCCATCGCGCGACGTACAAGATAGACATGAACAGAACGGCGACCAACACAAAGGGAACAAGTGCCTTCGGGTCCACGTTTTGGCTTTGGTTTAATGGCATAGGCTTGATCTCTGATTTGAAGACCACGTCGCGAGTCTCATTTCTCCCTGTCTAGTTAGGCGTAAGCCGGCGGGAGGAACTATCATCCCGCCCTAGTAAGTGCTTTCTGGCCCGGTACGGCCTATTCACTTGCTGGTCGTGGTGGCCTTCGGGTTCTGGGCAACAATGGTCTCAGCCATGTGCGCGACGATCGGCGTCAACAAGTCTTCGCCATCTGCTTTGGCCGTTCGACGTTCCGTCATCGGGCCGAGTTGAACTTGTCCGTCCGCCGTCACCAGGCGGTATTCGAACGAGACTTCGTCTCTAGCTTTGGTGGACTGGGCGAGCGACGAAACCGTTTGGAGTCCGGCGCTGGTCCCGGCACGCGCGACCGCTGAGGCCGCCGAAGTGCTGTAGGGCAAGTTCCACGATGACGTGCCGGCGGCTTGGCCCATCGCCTTCAAGAACTTGCGACTGCCGCCCGGCTTGCGCTGCAGGCTGGTAATCAGCAGGGGCTCGCACCCCTTCTGCCGGGCTTCTTCTGCGGCCATCGATGGAAGCTTGGCGTCCAGCAACACGGTCCGTATCGACGGTCCCTTAAGATAAGTGGCAATCAGATCGCGCACGCCATTGGAAGCATCTACGACGCTGCCGGACGCGCCTTCGATTTGTGGGCTGACAATGGCTACACACGTCGATTGAGAAGCCTGATCTACGGGCGGGGCTGCGAGCGCGCATGGCACGATGAGCAAGAAGGCGATCGCGACTGCAAGCAAGAATTCGCGAGTCCGGCATCCAGACGCAGCAAGATGTTGTGGTTGTGACGTTCCTGATTCCATCTGAACCCTCACTTTCATTCTTTGGCCGGTAGAAAATTGCCTTACATCTCATAACGCACCAAATCTGGTCGAAGTCCCTCATCGCAGGGCAAAAAATATGATTCCCCTTAACCAGGAGGTGAAATCGGCGATGATGCGGCCGATGGCTCGGTTCGGAGGGAAGCGGACGCTTAAGGTGGCTAGTTACTTGAGGTCAACAGGAGTTGGGAAACACGAGAAACTCAGCGCAGAGCTGAATCGCACCTGGCTATTTTTTGCGACACAACCTCATCTTTACCGTGGTCAGACTCGCCAAGGATGTTTCTTTTCGCCAGGTCTTGCCATATCTCCTGACTACGTACGTACATATCGCGCGCCGAGTGCAACGCTCTCAGCTTCTCGGGGTCGGACACTGAGTAGCTTGCCGCCAGAGTCGCCTGTGCGTCCCCGAGGTCGGAGAAAGTGTCAGCAAAGAAACTCAGGATTAGAGCATTGTCTGGCGTTACAACCGTAGCCTGCATCAACGCCAGGGCATCGGAGCATGCCTCCTTGGCCTGCGAATGCTCATTCATAGCAGCCAGAACTTTGCAGATCTTTGACCTAGCCTCGATATAGGAGCTTCTCTTCCACAGGCTTGAAGGATCGTTTCGCACATCGGTTACGCGCAACTCCTGAGAACGCTTGTAGTTGGCAAGAGCTTCGGAATACTGACCGAGCTTGAATGACATGTCGCCAACTCGAATCAGACCGTAGGCGAGATCCCCCCTGGATTGTTCATTGCTAGGGTCATTGCGTAGTTGTTCTTCGGCAATGGACACATCCTGGCGGTAATTGCTCATGGCCTCGCGGACCCGTCCCATCCGGGCGAGGATTTCTCCTTGGTTGTAATAGCTAACCAGGAGAGTGCGTTTATGCTCTGAGTTGAGTGGGAAATCCTTCACCAGAGCGGCCCGGATTGAGACCGCGCGAGTATTGTTTTGCAGGGCGCCGGGCAGATCATTGAGTGCCAGGAGATCCGAACCTATGTGCTCGTAGGCAACCGACATGGCTCGCCGTGAGGCTTCTCCAGATTGTTCGCTCGCGGGAATTGAATTGTATAGCTCGAGGCCTTGCCGGTGATAACTCAACGCAGCGGTGGCATTTCCCTGTTCGACAACGAGCATACCCAGACGATCATAGGCAGCTGCTAGCTCGCGTCGAAGGGTCATATCCCCCGGTTTCGACTTGATCAGGTCCTCGCGAAGTCGTATCGACTGGCGCAGATCATCGGCTGCTTCCGGAAGATTCCCAGTCTCCCAAAGAAGTGTGCCAATCTTTAAGTAACTTGAGGCGAGCTCTTGTTGTACCTCAACATCATGTGGATTGGACTGTAGCAACGTCAGGCGGATGTTCAGTGCTTTCTTGCCGCTTTTGATCGCTTCCGCGGTGTTACCTAAATTCGCTTCGAGAGT
The DNA here is from genome assembly GCA_937879855.1 of uncultured Acidobacteriaceae bacterium. Taxonomy (GTDB): domain Bacteria; phylum Acidobacteriota; class Terriglobia; order Terriglobales; family Acidobacteriaceae; genus Sulfotelmatobacter. The sequence goes on from CALFMO010000043.1 coordinate 22,739, forward strand.
TCCTCCTTGAACGTCGGCAACGCGTTCGTAGGCGCTTGCAAGCTCTCGCGACAGAGAACGATCGCTGGCAGCCTCAGCCGCAAGGCCATCCAGATACGAAAGCGCGTCCCGTACTAACCTTTCACGCACAGGTGTCGAGCCGGGAAGATTCTTGATCGCGTCGTGATAATCAAACAACACTGTTCGCGCTAGAGTGCGCACTTCATTGAATCGCCGTTCAGCCCGAGCCTGAGCTTCGTGCGCGAGTTCTTCCTGAATGTGTGCACGATGCGCTTCCAAGCTTGTGGTTACGATGCCCGCAATCAGCGCAATTGACGCAAATAGGCCGGCTGAAACCGCAGAACGATGACGTCGCGTGAACTTCGACAGACGGTAACCAATCGTGTCCTGCTGTGCAAGCACAGGCAGCGATTCAAGGTTGCGGCGGAGGTCTTCCGAAAACTGTTCTACAGACTGATAGCGCCGCCCGGGCTCCTTGCGGATTGCCATCAGAATGATGTTATCTAAGTCGCCCCGCAGATCCTTACGCGTGTGCTCGAGCTTGCCTTCCTGAATCGGGCCACCGGCCTCAGCCATTCCGGTTGTGGTTCGTGGATCGTGATCAGCCAGCGCCGAGCTCGGCTTCATTGGTTCGGCCCGGCGCCCTGGTTCGATAGCATCTGTGTGATGGGGGAACGAAAACGGAGTCGTTCCTGTCAACAATTTGTATAGAACAACGCCGAGTGAATACACGTCGGTGAGTGTGCTGGCCGGCAGTCCTTCAAGCTGCTCAGGGCTGGCGTATTCGGGAGTCATCAGGGGAAGTCCCGTCAAGGTAGCCGACGTTTCAGAGTTGTCCGTCGGCCGAAGAAGGCGAGCGATCCCGAAATCGAGAAGCTTCGGCTCTCCATCTTCTGTGACAAGGATGTTGGACGGCTTGATGTCGCGGTGAATTACCAAATGTTGATGAGCATAGCTGACGGCGGCACAGACTTTGCGGAACAATTGCAGAAGCTGGGAAGTCGAATAAGCATGTTCCTCACAGAAAACATCGATCGGTTGCCCTTCGATGTACTCCATGATGAAGTACGGGAGTCCGTCACGCGAAGTGCCTCCGTCAAGTAGACGCGCAATATTCGGATGATCCAGGGAGGCCAGGATCTCGCGTTCGTTCCTGAAATGGCGGATGATGGAATCCGTATCCATGCCGCGCTTGATCAGTTTCAGGGCGGCTCGCCTGTGGAATTCGCGATCGTCTCGCTCCGCCAGGAATACACGGCCCATACCGCCGCGGCCGATCTCGCGCACGACTCGGTAGACTCCAAAGTGCTCGCCCACTGCTATCGATTCGTGTTCTTCTGCGACCTGCTGGACGGCTCCGCGAATAAAGTTCGTATTTAATGAGGCCTCTGCAGATTCATGTCCTGCAACGAGACTTTCGATCTCTCTGCGCAATTCATCATCGCTCCCGCAGGCTTCGTCCAGATAAGCAGATCGATTCTGACGATCGATCGCAATAGCCGCATGAAACAAGTCGTTGATCTGGGTCCAGCGGTGCTGAGTCATACACTACGCGTTAGAGTGAGCCTTGAGCGCGTTGTAGAGCCACGCTCGAGAAAACTTCCATTCGCGTTCGACAGTTGCGCCCGAAATATCAAGGATCTCAGCGATTTCTTTTGTGGTCAGGCCGGTAAAGAACTTGAGCTCGATGATCCGAGTCTTGCGTTCGTCCAGTTGAGCCAGTTTCTCCAGCGCCTCGTCGAGAGCCAGCACGGTGAGTTCGGGCATCTCAAAAATCGCCGGTTCGAGTGTCAGCGTGATCTTTGCCAGGCCTCCCCCGCGCCGGGCGGCGGCGCGCTCGCGCGCATGATTCACCAGAACACGACGCATCATGCCCGCGGCCAAACCCAGAAATTGAGCGCGGTTCTTCCAGTCGACCCGTCTCTGATCGATAAGCCTGAGGTAAGCTTCATGCAGTAAAGCCGTCGGCTGCAAAGTATGATCTCGACGCTCATGATTCATGTAATAGGCGGCCAGGCGGTGAAGTTCGTCATAGATCTGCGGCAGAATCTGGTTCAGAGCGCTTTCATCTCCCCTACCCAGATTGATCAACAGTTGTGTTACACCTTTTGAATCCGGTGCTGTCATGTCCCCCGTCTCAAGGGCATCGGATTATAGCCCAATTAATGGTCCCTGTCTCCCCACTTCTACGATCAAAATCAATGATTTGCGTAAACCCGACCCGAATGAATCCGGGCAGTTTTGTATGGAAGTCACCACAATTGTGTTGCGAACCCTCTCTTGAGGTGAAGGGTCGCTAATGGTAAATAGTCGGCAGGAATCCACCGGCCACTTGCGGTACAGAATAGAGTAAAGCTAGCCAAAATCTGGGTGCAATTAGGGTGCGATAAGACCTTCCAGCAGTTCCTCAGGACGCCAAAACTGGCGATCGGCGCCGTAGATTTCACGCAGTTGCTGCTGAACCATAGGCTGTCACGGCAGAGGCCGCGGGGTTCGAGTCCCGTCGTCCCCGCCATTCTCACTGGAGCACGGAACATCTGGAACCACAAGCCGAAGGGGCCGCCCTAGCCTCCCGAGTCTCGGCTTACTGAGTCTTTTCTACATCGAGTCGCTTCATCGTTCTGCCGTGCGAGGGTAGGTCGCTAATGAATCAACTAAGCACGTGAGGTGCTTCAAGCTTGCTGAGAATGGCCCTTCTCGTTGGCAAGACTTTCCGCACGTTTACCGATCTTCTTAAGCACGAGTTCAAGCCGTTTGAGTTCTTCTGCAGAGGCATCCTGGAAAGCACGCTTGATGAGTGCGGCATGTCGACGAAAGAGGGGAACGAACATTTCCCGCCCTTTTTCTGTCAGAGAGACCGTTCGAACCCGCCGATCTTCGCTGCATTCTACGCGGCTGACAAAGCCCTTCTTATAAAGACGATCCACTGCGACGCTGACCGACCCCGGGTTTAGATAGACCTTCGGGCCAATGGCGTTTACTGGCATCGGTCCTTTGTGCAGTAGTACTTCGAGGACGCGAAAGTCAGATTCTCCTAGCCCCTCGGCGAGCAGTGCCGGCAGGAGATACCGTGACATAGACTGCCAGGCTTTTAGCATGATGAGCCAGGCATGAAGCGCTTCCGGAGGCGTTTTGCGCTCTTCCATAAAAATGTGAATCCTGTGATTATACTCGACATCATATATATCGATATCGATATGAATGAGATCGATGAAATAAATCAGGAGGCTACCATGGCCAACACAGCAGCTCCAGTACAAACCTCAACCACCACCTGGAACATCGACCCGGCCCACTCCATGGCGGAGTTCAAAGTCAAGCACATGATGATCGCCAATGTGAAAGGGCAGTTTTCTAAGGTTTCGGGAGCTTTGTTTTTGGATGAATCGGATCTCGCGAACTCCCGCGTCGAAGCCTCGGTCGAGGCCGCCTCGATTCATACGCGCGACGAACAGCGGGATGCACACCTGAAGAGCCCCGATTTCTTTGATGTGGAGAAGTTTCCGACCCTGCACTTCAAATCCAAGAGCATCAGCATCGTCAGGGATGGAGAACTAGCGGTCGAAGGCGATCTGACCATTCGTGGCGTAACCCACAAAGTCCACTTCGACGTTGAAGGGCCCACACCACCTGCGAAGGATCCATGGGGCAACACCCGAGTTGCGGTCTCGGCGACCACAAAGATCAATCGTAAAGACTTCGGATTGACCTGGAACGCTGCCCTCGAGACTGGCGGCATTCTCGTTGGCGACGAGGTCACCATCACTCTCGATATCGAGTTCGTGAAGGCCTAACCGAGTCGCAGTAAAGGCCCGATTGCCGCTAGCTTCGAGCAACACAAGGCTCATGACTGGGGGCTGTGCCGCCTTAGCGGGCGGCCGGAAACGTAATTGGATCGACAAAAGGGACCGTTTATGAAGACCCCGATAACAACTCACGAAGGCCGAGTAGCCTCGGTGACCGGCGCCGACAAAGGTATCCGGCAAGCGATTGCCTCGGCATTGGCAGAGCGAGGAGCACAGGTGATTGCGACCGATCTCAAGACCGCAAACAAACTCGGTCCCAAGGCATACGCATTCCAACTTGATGTGACACGGGAAAGAGGATTGGCAATCTGTAGCCGCTAAAAGCCGGGATGTGGGTGAAGTGGATATCGTTGTGAATAACGCCGGCTATTTTCCCAATCGCTCGATCGACGAACTGGATTTGGCAACTTGGCGAAAGACCATGGTCACGAATCTAGACTCACACTTCCTGAGCGCGAAATATTTCTTGCCAAACATGAGGAGGAAGAAGTGGGGTCGCTTCGTCGGAATCTCGTCGAATATGGTTGGCCTGGCAATACCCGGCATGAGCCACAACATCGGCACTGTGGAATCTGACGAAGCTCTGAGGGAGCAGATCGTCGCTTTGCTTCGTGATGTAGCATCTGAAGTCTCAACAACTACCCTGTCGCAAAACAACGCGACAAGGATGGGGCACGCAGGACTATGATTACGTCAGTCCCGCATGATCGTCCGTCCCATTGCCGCCCCCGTCCTCGACGCCGAAGAACGCTTCGAAGGCTTCGAAAACCTGATGCCCTTCCGCGTCCAGAACATCCTTCTGGTCTCGAGCCTCTACGACTCCTTCATCCTGCGCGAGGACGGACGCCTCAACGAACTCCTCATCGACGAGTCGCTCGAGCTGAACCTGCGCCAGATTCCCGGTATCACTCACGTCTCCAGCTGCGCCGAAGCACTCGACCTCGCCAGTTCCAATCCACAATTCAATCTAATTGTCACCAACCTTGCCGTCGGCGACATGGATGCCGCCCAACTGGCCCGCGAAGTTCGCCGCAAAGGCCTCGACGTGCCGGTCGTGGTTCTCGGCTACGATTACCGCGAGATCAAGAGCTTCGTCGCGCGCAATCCGGTTACCGATATCGATCGCGTCTTCCTCTGGCAGGGCACCGCGCGCATCCTGATCGCGATCGTCAAATACGTCGAAGACAAACGCAACGTGTTGCACGACACGCGTGCCATGGGCGTCCCCGTTCTGCTCGTCGTGGAAGACAACATCCGCTATTACTCTTCGTTCCTGCCTGTCATCTACACCGAACTCATCAAGCAATCGAGGCGCGTCATTCAGGAAGGCATTAACGTCGCACACAAACTGGTTCGCATGCAGGCTCGCCCGAAAATTCTTCTGAGCTCGAATTTCGAAGACGCGGCACAACTCGTGCAGGAATATCGCGACTATATCTTCGGCCTGGTTTCCGATGTCGAGTTCCCGTGGGACGGAAAACTCAGCCCGGAAGCGGGTTTCGAGCTGGCGCGTATGGTCAAAAGTCTCACGCCCGACGTGCCCGTTGTTCTGCAGACCAGCCGCACCGAGTTCCGTCCGCGCGCACAGGCCGAGGGCTACTCATTCCTGCGTAAACGCTCGCCCACTCTGCTCAAAGACCTGCGCCGCATTCTCACCGATCACTTCGGATTTGGCGACTTCGTTTTTCGAATGCCCGACCAGCGCGAAGTCGGACGCGCCAAAGATCTGACCGAACTGGAAGAAACCCTGCAGACGCTCCCCGCCGATAGCCTGGTGTACCACGCGCAGCGCAATCATTTCTCCCACTGGCTGATGGCGCGGACCGAGTTCGCGCTGGCCGCCAAACTTCGCCCGCGCAAGGTATCTGACTTCAACGGTCCCGAACATCTGCGCCGCGATCTGATTGAATCCATCAATGAGTATCGCCGGGAACAGAATGAAGTCCTGATCGGCGATTTCAAGCCCGACACCTTCAAACCCTCCGACTCCAGTTTTCTAAGAATCGGTTCCGGCTCGCTCGGAGGCAAAGCCCGTGGTCTGGCCTTCGTCCGTCATCTGCTGCGTACTCGCCGCATCATCCGCCGCTTTCCTGGAGTACGCATTTCGGTTCCTCCCGCCGTAGTCATCGCCACCGACCTGTTCGACCAATTCCTCGCCGAAAATAATTTGAGCGACTTCGCGCTGCACTGTGACGACGACAACGAGATCCAGCAGCGCTTCCTCGACGCCGCCCTGCCCGTCCCACTGCAAGAGGATCTGAAAGCTTTCCTCTCAGAAGTGGATTACCCGCTCGCCATCCGTTCATCCAGCCTTCTGGAAGACTCGCAATACCAACCGTTTACCGGCGTCTACGAGACCTTCATGCTAGGCAACCAGCAATCAAGCGTGCAGGCCCGTCTCGACGAACTTTCCGAAGCGATCAAGCGCGTCTACGCCTCAACCTTCAGCCAGCACGCCAAGGCATACGTGCGCGCTACACCGTATCGTTTAGAAGAAGAAAAGATGGCGGTGATTTTGCAACAGGTGGTAGGCACCGCGCATGGCTCGCGCTTCTATCCCGACTTTTCTGGCGTAGTGCGTTCGCACAACTTCTATCCCGTAGAACCCATGACTTTCGCCGATGGCATTGCCGCAGTCGCTCTGGGTCTGGGCCGCACCGTGGTCGACGGCGGAAAGTGTCTGAGCTTCTGCCCGCGCTATCCGCGCAATCTGCTGCAGTTTTCCTCAGTCGAAGACATCCTGGCAAATACGCAAACCGAATTCTGCGCCCTCGAACTCGACGGCGTTTCCGACGGCGCAGGCCCTGGTCATCTGCGCGAAGTCCGCTTCGGTCTGGACGTTGCTGAAGCCGATGGGACGCTCCACGCCGTCGCCTCGACTTACTCTGCCGACAATCACGCCGTCTACGATGGTCTCAGCCGTCCCGGAGCCCGCGTCGTGACTTTCGCTCCCATGCTCAAACACGGCATCTTCCCGCTGGCCGCGATTCTGGAGTTGTTGGTGCGAGCCGGAGAAGACGCGTTAGGCAATCCCGTCGAGATCGAATTCGCCGTTCGCCTGCCTCGCGCCGACGAGCCCGCCGAATTTGGATTCCTGCAGATCCGTCCTCTAACCTTGGCTCGCGACCATCAGGATCTCAGCATCGACGACGTTGACTCATCCCAGTTGATCTGCAAGAGCACGAAGGTTCTCGGCAACGGCCGCATTGAGAACTTGCGCGACATCGTCGTCGTCGATTCCCACCGCTTCGAGCGCAGCCGCAGTCAGGAAGTCGCCCACGCTGTCGCTCACTTCAACGCCACCCTGAGCGCGGAGAATCGCCCATATTTACTGATCGGAGTCGGCCGTTGGGGATCGAACGACCCGTGGCTTGGCATTCCCGTTGAGTGGGACGAAATTTCCGGCGCCCGCGCCATCATTGAAGCCGGCTTCCACGACTTCCGCGTCACGCCCTCGCAAGGCAGCCACTTCTTTCAGAACCTCACTGCCTTCCAGGTCGGATATTTCACCGCCAACCCCGACGCCGGCGAAGGCTCCGTCGACTGGCAATGGCTCGCCGAGCAGCCTGCAGTCGAAGAGCAAGGCTGCGTCCGCCACCTGCAATTCGCCGCTCCGCTTCGCGTAATCATGAACAGCCGAACCAGCCAAGGCGTAATCTTCAAGCCGGAAGCGAATCAGGCAGGAAATTAGGCGGTGTCATTCGTGCATGCCGCTGTCATCCTGAGCGGAGCGAAGGACCAATGCAATCCCGGCGAGATTCATGGGTCCTTCGCCACGCCCAAGACGCGCGACCCCCGGATGACAGGCCCATTGTTGACAAACGATGGCGTGACCCGAGTAACTTGCGATTGAATCCACCGCACGTTGAACTGTGATCCAAATCACATCCCTCCGCCAGCCCTCCCGAACACAATTGTCTAGTCGAGAATTCGTCATTCATACTCGCGGAGCGCCCGTGTTCAAAATCATTCACGCCGAATTCCTTGCGCCGGGTATCAAGCGTTTCATCATCGAAGCGCCTCGCATCGCCCGCAAACAGCGGCCTGGCCAGTTCGTCATCCTTCGCATTTACGAAGAAGGCGAGCGCATCCCGGTCACCATCGAGAACTCGGATTGCGCGCGCGGCACCATCAACATCGTCGTGCAGTCCGCCGGGAAGACGACGCATCTGCTCAACTCGCTGGAAACCGGCGACCAGATTCTCGATGTCGTCGGCCCGCTCGGCAAACCTTCAGAAATCAAAAATTACGGCACGGTTGTCGTGGTCGGCGGCGGAGTCGGCACCGCCATGGCTTATCCGACGGCGGCAGCGCTGAAGCGGACCGGCAACCGGGTGATCTCGATCGTCGGCGCCCGCAATAAAGAATTGGTCATCCTGGAGCCGGAAATGCGCGCCGTGAGCGACGCGCTCCTGATCACCACCGACGACGGCAGTTACGCCGACAAAGGCTTCGTCACCGACAAACTCCGCCAGTTGATTCAGAACGGCACGCGCATCGACCTGGTCGTGGCCGTGGGCCCAATCGTCATGATGAAAGCTGTCGCCGAGATGACGCGAAAGGAAAATATCCACACAGTGGTCAGCCTCAACCCGATCATGATCGACGGTACCGGCATGTGCGGAGGCTGCCGAGTCTTGATCGACGGTAAGAGCGAGTTCGCCTGCGTCGATGGCCCTGAGTTCGACGCGCATCGCGTCGACTTTGCGGTATTAGTCCAGCGCAATTCGATGTATCGCGACGCAGAACAGCGGTCTCTGGCGGAATTCCAGCGAATCGCCAGTGCGGAAGCGACCGCTCGCGAACTCGAACATGCTTGCGCCGCGACGCGGGCGAGCCGGCAAGGAGATCGACAATGAGCCCCACCGTAAAGAAGTCGTCAAACCCATTGCCGATGAAGGAACGCATCAAGGTTCCACGCCAGTTGATGCCCGAACAGCCCGCAGAAGAGCGCGCCCACAACTTTAGCGAAGTGAATCTCGGCTACAACCCCGTACTCGCTCAGCAAGAGGCTCGCCGCTGCCTGGAATGCGCCAAGCCCACCTGCACCGACAATTGTCCTGTTGGCGTCAAAGTAAAAGAATTCGTCGAACTGATCGTAGCCGGCGACTTCCTCGGCGCCGCCGCCAAGATTCGCGAAGATAACGTCCTTCCCGCTGTTACCGGACGCGTCTGCCCGCAGGAAGATCACTGCGAGGGCAAGTGTCTATTGTCAAAGAAAGTGAAGCCGCTCGGGATCGGCTATCTGGAACGCTTCGTTGCCGACTACGAAAAGCGCATGGGAACCCACGTCGTACCCAGCGTCCCGCCCACAGGCAAAAAAGTTGCGGTCGTAGGCAGTGGTCCTTCCGGTCTCACGGTCGCCGGCGATCTTGTTCAGAAGGGTCACAAGGTGCGCGTGTTCGAAGCGCTGCACGAACTCGGCGGCGTGCTCGTCTACGGCATTCCCGAATTCCGCCTGCCCAAGCAAATCATTCGCGAGCAACTCGATTACATGCGCGAGATGGGTGTCGAGTTCGAAACCGATGTGGTCGTCGGCCGCACCGTCACCATAGATGAACTGATGGGCGAGGAAGGTTTCGACGCCGTCTACATCGGCACAGGTGCTGGGCTGCCGCAGTTCATGAACATTCCCGGCGAGCATTTTAACGGTGTTTATTCGGCCAACGAATTCCTGACTCGCATCAACTTGATGAAGGCCTACAAATTCCCCACCTATGACGAGCCCATGCTCGATCTGCAGGGGAAAGACGTAGCCGTAATCGGCGGCGGCAACACCGCTCTCGACGCCATTCGCTCCGCACTGCGCCTGGGCGCCCGCCAGGCCTACGTGATCTACCGCCGCAGCGACGCTGAGATGCCCGCCCGCGCCGAAGAAGTGCACCATGCGCGCCAGGAAGGAATCGATTTTCAGATGCTGACCGCTCCCGTCGAGTTCATCTCCGACGGTAAGGGATGGTTGACCGCCGCCCGCTGCGTTCGCATGGAGCTGGGAGAACCGGATGCCTCCGGCCGCAGGCGTCCCGTACCCATTCAAGGTTCGGAGTTCGATCTGCCTTTGTCGGTCGCAGTCATCGCCATCGGAACCAGCGCCAACCCGATCGTGCAAAGCACCACGCCAGGCCTGGGGACGAACAAACGCGGATACATTCAGGCCAGCGACGAGACGCAGCGCACCACGCGCAAAGGAATATTTGCAGGAGGAGACATCGTGACCGGCAGCGCCACCGTGATTCTCGCCATGGGCGCCGGCCGCCGCGCCGCCAGATCCATCCACGAATACTTGACCACCGGCGAATGGTAGATATCGGGCCGAAGCGCGAACACAAAGTGCACGTGGGACACTGGTAAAGTGAACAAGATTTCCTTAGTGAACCTTCGTGTCCTTAGTGGTGAAAGATGTTTCTCTAGCCGAATTTAATCTCGAAATACGTATCCGTCCTCGCCCATATCCACGGAAGCCGGGCCATCCAATACTTGCGGTTAATCGTCTGCCGCGCCCGTGTATGCTCCTCTGGCGGCAAAATACGCGCCATCGCCGCGATCTCCGCTCCGGTCACAGTTCCCCTAATCGTGCACGGCGCTACGCGCACCTGCGGATTATTGCGAATCCGCTTGGCCTTCCCCAAGTCACTCCGGGTCATCACATAGAGTTTGCCGTCCTCCTCTCCAAACCACACTGGCGTAGCCACGCCCGCTCCGCTCTTGCGAAACGTCGTGAGCGAAATATATTTCTGACCATGAATGGATGCAGGAACTGAGCTGGCCATGCTTTTCATTGTAGCGCCGGCAACCTGCCGGCCGTCGCGAAGGCATATTGCCTTTGCCGCGGAGAGCAACTCTACTTTCGCCATCTTTGCACCCACGGTTTGCATATCCTGCCTGACTCGATTGCCCCGGTCGCGCCATATGTGTTACAAGCCTGAACATGCGTAAATGGATGAAAGATCGTTTACAGCGCCGCAAGAAGAAAGCTACAGAGCAGGGAAGTCAGCCGGCACCGCCGCCACTACAGCCCGCCTATTTCGACGCGGAGCAAACTCCAGGCACCGCAGCGCATTCTGGCCAAGTCGAGTCGAGCCATCTTGACTCCGGTAATTTCGAGTCTCGTCATGCAGAGGCGGAAATCCCCGCCACCTCCGAAGCCGAGTTTGAAGCGCAGCCCATTCGCGAAGAATCTGCCAACCCGCTTCAGCTACCTCGCCCGCCGGCAACGCGGCAAGAAGGCCAGCGTGGCCGCGGACGCCGTCGTCGTGGAGGACGCGGCCGTGGCGGGCGCGGTCGCGAACAAGCCGTCGCGCAGGCCTTCAGTCCCGCAGCCATCAAGGGCCTTCCTCCCGATTTGCCGGGTCAAGGAATCGAAGCACAGGAAGAGGGTGCACCTGAAGCGAGCGAACCCGAAGTGCAAGCTGTGCCGCTTGCTCCGCAAACGCCTGCGGTTGTGCCGGCCGCCGCCCCGCGTCCGCCCAAAGGCATCGTGGTGCTCGCCATCGGATTGCCGGGCTCGGGCAAGAGTTCCTGGTTCAAGCGCCACAACGTTGTCCCGCTTTCCAGCGACATGGTTCGGGCGCTCCTGTTTGACGACGTTCGCGAACAACGCTTTCAGGATCTCGTCTTCTCCAACCTGCGTTCCATGTTGAAAGCACGGCTCATCGCCAAGCGTCCTACGAATTACGTCGACGCTACCAACCTGACTCCGCAGGAGCGCCAGCACTGGATCAAGCTCGCCAAGGATTACAACTACGAAGTTCACGCCGTCTTTTTCGATGTTCCCCTTGAAGTTTGCGTCGATCGCCATCAACGCCGCGATCGCGTCGTTCCGGAAGACATCATGCGCCGCATGGCCGCCAAGCTAAAGCCGCCCTCATTCGAGGAAGGCTTCGCCAAAATCACAGTCGTCCGCGTGAAAAAGAAAGAGGAGTAAGTTGTATTCTGTTGGGCAGCAAGCGGTATACTCCAGACTCGCAGAGCCCTCAGTGTAAGAGCTAGCCTCGAAGCGCCGACAGAATGCAGCCCACAGCTTGCCGTGAGCTTGTCGAAGGGGCGCAAGCCGTGGGTGAGCGATGGGTGAATGGGACAAGCTCCGGAGGGCGAAAGAAACTCTCGCGACGGCCGCTCATCCCTTCAAATGCGGCAACAATTCCTTGAACGCGGCCGACGAAGACGATCTCATCAATTCGTAAATCATCATCTCGGTCGACGAAATTACCGCGCCCGCCGCGCGCATGCGATCCAGCCCAATCTTCCAATTCCATTCCGTCCTGGAACCGACCGCATCCGACGCGACGTGGACCAGGTATCCCTCGCGCAGCGCTCCCAGCGCGGTCTGCGTCACGCAGATGTGGCTTTCCATCCCGCACAGCAGCAGCGTATTCCGCTGTCCCGGCAACCGCTTGATCACGCTGCAGAACACATCGCTGCCGAAGCAGGAGAATAAAGTCTTGTCGATGGCTTCCGTTCCTGGCAGCAGGGAGGCGACCTGCGGCACGGTTCCGCCCAATCCCTTCGCGTACTGCGTGCTGATCAGCGCAGGAATCTTCAGAATCCCAGCCGCACGTATCAGAAGCTGCGCATTCCGCACCAATTGTTCTTTCTGAAATATCGGCGGCAGCAACCTCTCCTGAATGTCGATGACCACCAGCGCGCACTGTTCGGCTTCCAGCGGACGGCGCGCCATCTCAGCGTAATCTGTGGCAGTATGTAGGGAATCAACGGCGGTGACCATGGCTGCTCCTGATAAAAAAAATTCTGATCGTCCGATTCTACAGCTCTATGAGGGGAAACGAAGGAGCCCAGTTTCGGTTGACCGGCCTAGCTTTCAACCATAAAATCAGAATGGGCTCGGCAACACGAGCTCTATGTAAGACTGCCCCCTCGTTCAACGGCTAGGACACCTGCCTCTGGAGCAGGCTATCGGGGTTCGAATCCCTGGGGGGCAGCCAAACTCTCCTTTTGGCCAGCAACTAGTCCATTGCAAGTCCGCTTCACGACTAGCATTTTTTCCGCTCATCGAAGGTCACGCCGCGTGGGAAACATGACCACCCGCTATCCTGTGCTCTTGCAGTTGCAAAGTTGCCGTAAAAAAGCAGTCGCCCGCAATACCTTTATGATTTGTGGACACCACGTCGGAGCTGGCGCAATCCGCGCTCATTGAAGTTTTCGAGTTGGTGATTTGGGCTTGCATATTGGACAGTCCTGCAGACGGTGCATCAGCTTTTTCCAGAACGGCCAACCTTGCTTTTCCATTTCGTGTTCCCACCTCGGTCCGAACACCTTCTTTTGAATATCGGGATTGCTGATGCCCATGATCCACTCCGATGTTTGCCGGCTGGGAACCTAAGAAAATGCGGTTCCATGATTCGCTCGCGTCGAGCTCGCCTTATTCCGACTGCGGCGATGCTGGAGTCACCGGGTGCTCCGCTTGCCAGACCCGGATTATTGTAAACCCGGCATTTCCCAATCGCCCATGCTCGCCGCTTCCCGCAGCCTCTGCGAGTATCTGAGTGGGTCCCCATGGATTAACCGCCGACAGAGTGACGGTATTAGCGCCCCAGGGCGGGGCCTATAATTACCACGCCCTCGTTACAAGTACGGATGTAGGTTTCACCGTCACTGTGCAGCGCGATTTTTCTTAAGGAGCCGAAGATGCGTCGGTTTGCAACTTTAAATTTGTCTCTTACCCTTCTCGCTTTGTTTGTTCTCTACCTCGTGCCACAGGCGAACTCGCAGGGACTTCTCTCTACCGAAATGCAACAGAAGATCGACAAGGTGGCCACGGACGCGCTCGCGAAATCGGGGGTTCCCAGCGCGTCGCTTGCAGTCGTCAAAGATGGGCAGATCGCCTATCTCCACGCCTACGGCAATGCCAGGCTTGATCCGGCCACGGCTGCCAAGCCAGAAATGCGCTACAGCATTGGCTCGATTAGCAAACAGTTCACGGCCGCAGCCATCCTTCTTCTGCAGGAGCAGGGCAAACTCTCACTCGATGACCGGGTTGGCAAGTTCTTTCCCGATCTCGCACAGGCTAACGACGTAAGCATCCGTCAGTTGCTTTCGCATACCTCCGGCTATCAGGACTACTGGCCTCAGGATTATGTGATGCCTCTGATGCTGCAGCCCACCACGGCCCAGAAGATTCTTGATGCGTGGGCCCGCAAGCCGCTCGACTTTGAGCCTGGCACCCAATGGCAGTACAGCAACACCAACTACGTGCTTGCCGGGCTGATCGTCGAAAAGGTCAGCGGCATGCCTCTGCTGCAATTCTTGCAGGAAAAGGTATTCACTCCCCTCGACATGAAGAGCGTCTCCGACATCGACCAGGCTAAGCTCGGCCAAACCGATCCGACTGGTTACATGCGCTATGCGCTCGGGCCGCCGCGCCCGGCACCCAAAGAAGGGAAGGGGTGGCTATTTGCCGCGGGTGAACTGGCCATGCCCGCCGCAGACCTGGCGAAGTGGGACATCTCGATCATCGACCAGAAACTGATGAAGCCGTCTTCGTATCAAGCTCTAGAAACCGAGGTGTTGCTCAAAAATGGATTGGGCACCCGATATGGACTGGGCGTGAGTGTGAGTTCGGAGTTCGGACACCGAGCATTGTCACACAGCGGCGAGGTCTCAGGTTACACGGCACAGAACATGGTATTCCCCGACGAGCGCGTAGCAGTAGTGGTCCTCACCAATCAAGATGCGGCCGACGCCGCCGGAGCAATTGCCCACGGCGTAGCGCCCTTGTTGCTCGCCAGCGATGATCCAGCCACCCCGGATAAGCTGGCGCAAGCGCGCAAGATTTTGCTAGGGCTGCAGCACGGCACCATTGATCGTTCGCTTTTCACCGACAACGCAAATTTTTATTTCAACGATCAGGCCCTGCAGGATTTCAAGAGCAGCCTCTCGCAGTTGGGTGAATCCCAGGAGTTCATTCAAGTTCGCCAGGGATTACGAGGCGGGATGACGTTGCGGATATACTCTGTCAAATTTCCGAACAAAACCGTGCGCGTCTGGACTTACGAAATGCCTGCCGGCAAGCTGGAACAGTATCAACTAGCCACTCAAGATTAGAGTGCACTCGTCTGTTGATCTTTAGATCTGGCGGGATCACGCAATATGGAATGTGGCAACTGGCGAAGGGGCCAGCTGAAATTACTTTCCTCATCCCTTCATCTGATTTTCAGTGGCAACCGAAGCTTTCCATCCGCTACCATGACTGCTTACCTCACTACTCATGCCAACGAATCGCAGCCGACATCTTCTTCGCACACAATTCGCGCTTCTCGTTATCCTCTGCGCTTCCCGCGTGTTCGCGGGAAATATGCAGACCGTCGTGGTCCCGGTGGCGAACATGTTTTCCAAACCGAGCGACCAATCGGATGTAGTCTCTCAAGCCATTTACGGCAGCAACGTGACACTGCTGACTGCGCAGGGAGAGTGGTCGCGAATTCAAACCGCTGACCATTACAAGGGATGGGTACGTAGCCGGCACCTGCGACTGGTGCAGAGCGGAACGGGCTACGCGACGTCGGGAGTCATCGTGCAGGTGCAGAGTCTCTTCGCCAATGTGTATCGTGAGCCTGACATCACGCGTCACCAACCGGTGATTACCATTCCTTTCGAGTCGCGCCTCGAGGTGATCGCAGATAAAGATGGAGCGGACGCTAAGAAGTCCGACGCGCAGGGAAGCCACGAGGGCTGGTTGCACGTGCGGCTTCCGGACAAGCGCGACGAATGGATCCAGTCAGGCGACGTGGTCGCCGATCCCAAACCTTTATCGATTCCCGAGTCCATTGAACTGGCCAAGCGCTTTCTCGGTGTTCCGTATTTGTGGGGAGGCAGTTCGAGTTTTGGCTTCGATTGCTCAGGCTTCACGCAGATGCTGGTGCGCGCTCGCGGCGTCATCATGCCTCGCGACGCCGATAAGCAAGCCGCATGGAAGGGCGTGATCGCGGTCGAGCGCAAAGACCTTCAGCCTGGCGACCTGCTTTTCTTCGGCGCTTCTCCAAAAGAGATCACTCACACCGGAATGTACATCGGCGACGGCCAGTTTATTCACGACACCACTACCGATCATCCGCTCGTGCAGATCTCGCGCCTTGACGATCAGCCCTGGACGAAACTTCTGGTCGCTAGCCGCAGAGTGAAGTGAATCGGTTTCCGTCCCGACTGCCGCGGGTTTCTGCGTGTGTTTGAGATACTCAACGGATTCGGATGCGATACACTGACCAGCCGGGATCCACATGCCTCCAACCCTCGACGCGCTGCTGGCCAGCCTTGAAGCCGCAAAAAGCCGCTTCGGTCGACGCGTTGCCGCAGAAATAATAGCTCTGCTCGATCAACTCTCCGGTTACGAGTTTCGCGATGCCAAATCACTCATTCGTTTCCACGAAGCGTTGCTCTTTCTGCGCGCCTTTCCGCAATCGGCTGCGCTTGTTCCGCGAATTGAAAGAGCCTTGAACACGTTTCACCTGCGGGTCGGGAAGCTTTGCGAACTGGGCATCGATAGGTCGGCCTTCGATGACTTCGACACTTCCGGCATTGCTGGCACCACGATGCAGGACAACCTCAATTTCGAAGTTGCGCGCTGGCTTGCGCGCCGCATCCCGCGCAACGTCGAAATCGCGTGGGACGATTACGAGGAAGAACGCGCCATGGGATCGACTTGGCCGCGTTTCATTCCTCTTCTCGAAGAAGACGCTGACGTCGAAGCCTGCATTCCATGGCGGCGATGGCTGGATTCGGCACGAGGCCGCGAGCGCGAGCGCGAATGGCTGATCCAACGCTTCGAGAAGCTTCGTGTCACCGATCGCGAGCGCGCGGAACTTTACGACTCGCTGCGCCTTCCGCTGCGCTGGCATCTCAAGAATCTGAAGTTATCGCGGACGCGCAACTGGAGCCGGCCGCGGCAATTCTACTACCACAGCGAGCCACTGATCGCGCGTAATCAGGTGTCGCTGGCGCGCGAACTTGCTTTGCCCGCTCCGCACCTCACCAAACTTTCGCGTGGCGAGGGCGAGTCGGTCATGCACACGATTCGGGAAGTGATGGCGGTGCGCTACCGGGAACTTTACGGGACAACGCTCGGCGACGCGAACTCGGTGAGGCGCGCGACGCTGGATCGCCGCGTGGTCATGTATTTCTGGAATCTTCCGGTCGCTCGGCGCCTGCCTCTGCGCGCGTACGTTGCTGGATTCACTCTGAAGAATGGAGTTCCGATCAACTACATCGAGGCGATTGGACTTTGCGAATGGGTCGAAGTTGGCTTCAACACTTTCTACACGTATCGTCAGGGCGAAACTGCCTGGATTTACGCGCAGGCGATGCGCTGTCTTTGTGCGCTCACGGGCGCGACCACGATCTCGGTTTATCCTTATCAAATTGGACAGAACAACGACGAAGCGATCGATTCCGGCGCTTTCTGGTTCTACCGCAAGCTGGGATTCCGCAGCGGCAACAAAGATCTTGAAGAGCTGGCCAAAAAAGAAGAGCGGAAGATCGCCACGAATCCGCAATATCGCACGCCGAAGAGAACGCTGAAGCGGCTTGCCGAAGCGCATGTGTTCTATGAATTGGGCCGCATCGGTGTTGGGAAGGGCACGACTTCCAGTCGTGCCGACACAGTCGCTACCTCGACTCTGGCTTTAGCCGCTGAGGGACCTTGGGATAAGTTCTCTACGCGCAATCTGGGGCTGCGCGTGAATCGCCGTATGGCGCGCGAGTTCGGCGGCGACAGCGCGCAAATCCGCCGGGCATCAGTAGCCGTTGTGAGCCGCGCGCTCGGCGTCAATTTGTCGCGCTGGAGTGCGGCGGAGCAGCGAGTGTTCGAGAATTGGTCGCTGGTGCTGGCGTTGGTTCCGGACCTTCGTCATTGGTCAGACAAAGAAAAGTTGGACGCGGCCGGAATTATTCGCGCTCAGGCTGGTCCCGACGAAATGCGATATCTGCGGTTGAGCCAGCAGCATTCTCGGCTGCGGAGGGAGATCCTGCGGCTGGGATCGACAGGATAAGCGGAATCTTTTCGCTTTTCGGCGACAGACTCTTCAAGACTCTAACCGCAGAGCGCGCTGAGAAAATCCGCGGAGGACGCTGAAAAAGATGAGCACTAGGCGACGGAGTTTCCCGTTTTGGTACGGGTATTTACTGTTTGGTTATCATAGGGGTAGCCCCCTCCCCCTCGATCTATTGGAATCATCGACTTAGCGGGGAAAGCGCAAAGAAGTCCTAGGGCCTCAACAGCTTACGGGCAAAATATTGAGCCGCAATGGTTTATGAGAATGTTCTTGGCCGCCTTCTCTCGACTGCCGGACGTTGTCGACTGGGGACCACAGAAAGATCTGAACCAGAGGTGCGCAGAGAAACACAGAGGAAATAGTGCATGACCTCCCCGTGGCCTTCGTGGTTTTTAGATGGCCAGTATTCTATTGACGCTATTTAGCAAAATAGCTAATATACAAACATGAAAGCGGTGTCCCGTATCTTTCGCGCGCTGGCCGATCCCACCCGGCGTCAAATTCTGCAAGAGCTTAAGACGGGCGAGATGGCTGCGGGCGAGATTGCCTCCCGGTTTCCGATTTCGGGGCCTTCGATTTCCCGGCATCTGTCGATCCTGAAAAGCGCCGACCTGGTTTCGGAGCGCAGGGAAGGCAACCGTATTCTTTACCGGCTGGAGCCGGAGGAAATGGCAAACGCTGTGGGAGATTTCTTGAGCGCAGTTTGTCCCACTCAAGTGCTGCATCGACGCAGGGCGAGCCGGTCCAGGAAGGAGTCATCATGAAGATCGCGATCACGGGAGGAACAGGTTTTGTGGGTGGCCACTTCGCAAAGCAGGTGCTTGAGGACGGGCACGAAGTCGTCCTCGTATCGCGCACGGCGGATCGTGAAGGGCTGAACGATTCAGGGCGCGTGACTCGCGTCTCCGCTGATTTGAGCGACGTTCGAGTTCTGACCGGAGCTTTTGCTGGGTGCGAAGCGGTGGCGCATTGTGCGGGAATCAATCGCGAAATCGGCAAACAGACGTTCAAGCGCATCCATGTTCAGGGAACGCGGAACGTGGTGGAGGCTGCGCGACAGGCCGGAGTGCGGCGCATCGCGCTGATGAGTTTCTTGCGGGCGCGTCCAAATTGCGGTTCGCCGTACCACGAGTCGAAGTGGGCGGCGGAGGAGATTGTCAGACGCTCCAGTCTGGATTACACGATCGTGAAAGCCGGGATGGTCTACGGGCGCGGCGATCACATGCTCGACCACCTCAGCCATGCTTTTTACACGCTCCCTATTCTCGCCACAGTCTTGCGGCAAAAGCTAATCAGGCCGCTCGCGATTGACGACCTGGTTCGCCTGCTAGAGGCGGCGCTGGTCGATGGCAGGCTGCCGCGGAAGACCATCGCAATCACAGGTGCGGAGGAACTCTACCTTCGCGAAGCTGCACGTCGGGTGGCGAGTGTTCTGGGGCGGCGAATATGGATTTTTCCCGCGCCGGTATGGTTCCACCAAATGCTTGCGCAGATCTTCGAACTGACCATGAAAGTTCCATTGGTCGCCAAGGCTCAGGTGCAAATACTTTCACAAGGAGTAGTCGAGGCTTCTATGGCATGCGATCCTCTGCCGTCGGATCTGGTGCCGATACGGTACTTCACACCCGAGCAGATTCGGGGCGGGTTGCCAGAGGCTGGTCCGTTCGGAGTCCGCGATCTTAGGTTCTGCGCGTGAGGTACGCGGGTTCACTCACGTTTGTGGCTCCCATCCGTCGAAAACCGCGACGGATGGGGCAGCCTGTTTGTGGTGGCGCAATGTAGCACTAGAGCCCGCGACGAAATAAAGTTCCTCCGTCACGGCAAGACGATGACTTCTCCCACCATTCCTAATTCATCATGCAGCACGCATTTGTACTGGTAAACACCGGGGCCAGTGAAGGTGACGCGGAAGCGGGTCGCGCTCGCGGTCAACGGGGCCTGGGCCAGACCAATACGATCTTGCGGAAGCTGAGTGATGAATCCGGAATGCACAACGTCGGAGGGTGAGCTCATGACGGCATGCCGAGCTCCATCAGCGTCCGTGGTGACGTTTGCAGAGGGTGCAGTCTGGATCTTTGGGTCAGGCTCAGGGCCGAAGGTGATGGTGTGGCTCGTGACCGCTTCGTCGGTCGTCCATTCTACCGTCTCACCAACGTGGATCACTTTCGTCGCCTCCATGAAGCGCATCACGGTGACGGTTTGAGTTCCACCGGCGTTCCCGATAATGTGCCCAACTCCGGCGATTACCTGGTTGGAGCCGTGATGCCGGTGGGCGGCGGATGCATCCGTATCGGAGAGAAGCTCGTCGCGTTGCCGGTTGGCCTGGTCTTCATAAAAATCCTGATCGTGCGGCAACGGCGTGGAAGATGCTAACACATGGATAGTGGCAGTCATGTTCGGGTGAGCCAGGCAAACCAACTTGAAGTTCCCAATCACGGGAAATCCTACCGTGTAGGTTGGCGGGGTCAGTGACGTGGCGCTGTTTGATACCAAGCCACTATTCACACAGGCGGAGCCGTTGAAGACGGAGAAATCGGGCGAGGCGCCGCCTGGTAGGCCGGGGCATCCTGCCAAACGGGACGGGCGTACCTGCCCTAGAGTCAGGAAAGTCACAGTGTGGACTTCGGTGGCAGGAAACGTCCAAGTGATGGTGTCGTTAACGTGAATCCAGATCTCGTTCGGCAAAAACGCCAGTGCTTGATGTGCCATGTTGCCGTTCTGAGCCCCGACCTGCAGTTGCCAGGTATCGGCCAGCGCGGAGAGAGGTAGAAGAACGGCAATCAGCAAGGCACAACGGCGCAGAGTGAACGGAGATGCGAAGCGGTTGGTCATGACTCCTCCAGAAATCATCTGGCGGCGAGGATTGCGCAAACCCGACTGCGGGTCAATGCAAGGCGGGTGAAACGTAGGTGACACCGGAAACCGTTGACAGGCGGGGCATTCCGCTGGTCGGTGACATAGCTACCCAGTCTCGCTAAGGCGGGATATACTCGCCGAGCAAGGAGTCTTGGTCAGCGTGGCGAGTCAAACCAAACCGAATATCGTGACTTTCAGCGCCTACGAGTTCAACCCGGACTCCAAGGAACTGCGCAAAGAAGGAATGCGCGTCCGCCTCGAGGGACAGCCACTGTCGATCCTGGAAGTACTGCTGGAGCGACCGGGGGAAGTGGTGACTCGCGAGGAGCTGCAGAAAAGACTTTGGCCGGAAGATACGTTTGTCGATTTCGAACATAGCCTCAACGCCGCCGTAAAACGGTTGCGGGCGGCGCTGAATGATTCGGCTGATCAGCCTCGCTACATCGAGACGCTGGCGCGCCGGGGTTATCGCTTTGTTGCGCCGGTTGGCGGAACTGTAACGGAGCGGGAGAGCCAAAAGGCAGTCCTTCCGCCCGAGTCACATGTGCCGAATAGTCGCCGGTGGTTGTGGGCCATCGTGCTCGGAGGAGTATGCCTACTCGGACTCGCCGGTTGGGGTTGGCGACTTCGGCGGAATCGTCCGGCGACCCAAGCTCTGCCGCCGGTTCGTTCGCTCGCTGTGCTTCCCTTGCAGAACTTGAGCGGAGATCCTTCTCAGGAATATCTGGCGGATGGCATGACCGAGGAGCTTATCGGGCGACTGGCCAACATTCATGGCCTGCGCGTGATCTCACGGACTTCGGCCATGCACTTCAAAAACACCCAGCTCTCGGTACCCGAGATTGCGAAGGCGCTCGGCGTGGACGCCCTTGTCGAAGGATCGGTGATACGAGAGGGAAGCCAGGTTCGCGTGCATGCGCAGTTGATTCGCGGGGCGAGCGACGAGCACATTTGGGCGGGAGAATACCAGCGAGAGTATCGGAGCCTGCTCACGCTGCAGGAGGAGGTCGCCCGCAGTATCGCCGATCGAATCGAGGTCAGCCTCACGCCGCAGGAACGCCGGACTCTGGCGTCTACACCTCCGGTTGACCCTGAGGCTCTCGAGGATTATCTGAAGGGCCGCTACTATTTCAACCAGCGAACCTTGGACGCACTCAACAAGAGCATCGGATTCTTCCAACAGGCTATCGCGCGGAATCCGGATTACGCGCTAACCTATAGCGGCCTGGCTGACGCCTACGCCATGCTGGGATTCCGTGGCGGCTTTCCCTCGAAAGATGCGCTGTCGCGAGCGAAGGCAGCGGCGCTTAAGGCGATCGAACTGGATGACACGCTCGCCGAACCACACGCGTCTCTCGCGTTTATCGCCGAGACCTACGAGTGGGATTGGGCAACGGCTTCGCGAGAGTACAAACGCGCTCTGGAACTCAACCCCGGTGATGCCCGGGCGCATCATTGGTATGCGGGCTATTTGATGTATGTGGGGCGGTTTGACGAAGGAATTGCCGAAGCCAAGCGGGCGCGCGACCTTGATCCGCTTTCGTTGCCGGTGAACAATGCGCTGGCGGGCCGGTTGCTGGTAGCAGGTCGTACTGACGAGGCGCGGGCGCAAGTGCAGCAAACGTTGGAAATCGATCCTCATTTTGCGCCGGCACATCAGACCCTCGGGTGGGTTTACCTGAATATGGGAAAGAGGAAGGAAGCCATTCAGGAGTTTCAACAGGCGTTGCAACTCTCAGGAACCGACGATAAGGACATCAAGCTCGACCTTGGTTTTGCTTATGCCACAACCGGGAACCGAGTGGAAGCGCGCAGGATTCTCAGCGAATTGAAGATACTACATGAGCAGGAACTTATTCCGTCCGGGTCGGTCGCGGTTCTTTATGGAGCCCTGGGCGAGTTGGACGAAGCGTTCGCATGGCTGGACAAGGCTTACCAGGAGCGCGACCCTCAGCTTACATATCTGAAAGTGGGACGCAGATTTGAGCCGCTGCACCACGATGCGCGATTTCAGCAGCTCGTGAGCCGTGTGGGCTTTCCACAGTAAGAATAGTCAGCGTGGGCAGGAATCGAGGGTGTAAGCGGAGTCTTGCTCCGGCAGTGTCTTCAAGACTTTAATCGCAGAGTGCGCCGAGAACTTCGCGGAGCACGCCAAGAAAGGCGGAGACAAAGCTACCGCAACTATCTTTCAGAAGCCGAAACTGTGATATCTACCATCGACAGATCCAGCCGCAGCTCAATCAGAACTTTGCCCCCCGCCTCGCGACACTGTCCGCTCTAATTTCCTGAGCGTAGCGAGGGAGATTGCCGCGGATTCGCGCTCCTGAGTGTCGGTTGTCAGTTCCAGCAATTCCCCCAGGCGTCCGATGACGACGTGCTTGGCTTCTTTGATCCGCTCGGCAAATTCGTCGGGTGGTATATCTATGAGACCAGCTTCCGAAAGCACCCGCCAAACTCTCTCTTCCTCGGATTCCTCATGCGGTTGATTCACAGCGCTCGACTCCGTTCTTGGCGGCTGGCTGGGGCTGCACCCCAAGCTCGATTCATCATTCGGCACCGGGCGGCTTAACTCCCGCCCGCTTGTACTTGAGATACGTGTATGCCAGATACTGGTTCAGTTCCGCCCAGAAAGGCTGCTCTTGATCGCGGGGATCCAATCCGGCCTCGGCCATTGAGACCAGCCGTGCTTCACAAGCCTCTCGTTCCTCCTGAGTAACCTCCTCGGCCTTGCGCCAGACGGGCGGCTCGGGATGATCCACGACCTTGTGCTCCGGAATCACTCGTCCATCGTCAAGAACGAAATCCCGCCACACCAATCCCCATCTCACTTCTTTAACAATACCCTCGGTCAAACCGTTGAGGGACCGGAAGGTGATGATTTGGCCCTCTTCCGGAGGCCATTTCGCCCCGGCCGCTGCCTGCTTTGCCGTGGATCTCATCAGTGAACACCTGGTGGATACTTCAATTGCGTTCTTCTCGTTCGGGTTTGCGGCCGATGATTTCCGAGCCCCTTACAGAGGGTCTCGGCCACGAGCCACGAGACAAGACCCGATCCACGGCTTGCTCCACCATCGAAAGAAAACCAATATCCCCGTCTGGAATCGCGCCCGCCAAAGATACATTCAAGGCGTCAAGTTGCGGAGCCACTTCAATCTCCAGTATCGATTCTGTTTGACGCCATAAGCTCATAATCCAGAGCAGGGTAACGCCATTGTATGCCGCACTCTTCACCAGGCTGAGGATCTCGACCGGCGCGTCGCCGAAGTGCATCACGATGCTGACCAGCATGAGCTCAATGCTCGCGAAGATGCCGAACCCGAGCGCGATCCCGAATACGTGTTGCCTCCAGCAATTTCTGAGATACCGGCAAAGAATCATCAAGAGGAAGAAGAGTCCACACTGCATCACGCGCACACTACGATCAAAAGCAAGCACAGCTGAAACCACCCGATCGGCGCCGGTCTGCTGGTTTGAGACGGCGTTCACGATTGAGAGCAGAAGTAGCAATCCACAGGACCATCTGAATATGATCGTCGCCAGGTTCTGAATCCCTCCATATTGTTTAAGAAGACAGTGCAGTATTTCATCCATCACCGTCACCGCCAGCAGCACGCTGATGGCGTTGCCACTCCAGTATGCATCGAAGTAGTTTCCGTGAGCGTAGCGATAGATCACGAAAAGGATGGCCGACTTCACAATTTGGAAAACGATATAGGAGAAAAATCGTGGGAAAACTAACTGCAGCTTACGCTGAATCATCAAGACAATAAGTGCGATCTGCAACACTGGACCCACGATCCAGCTCAAATACATGATCCCGTTCATTGCCTCTTCCCCCAGAGCCCAGAAGCATACTTCTCCCACGGCGGCGCTGCAAGGTTTTTATCGAGGCCGTCCTATCTGTCTAATAGTTGCTTATGTCGCTACTTGCAGGCCTTTCCACGGCACAGGGGCATAGGGTCGCTACCGTCGGCAACCAGCACCATTTGTTCCGTTCCGATACTCCGGTTGCTGGCCGGTACTGATCCCTTTGGAATTGCACAATACATCCCGGCCAACGCCAATGCGGTTAGCAGGATCTCGATCGTCTTGTTCATGGGGGAGTTCTCCTAAGGCGCAGATTTCACGCCGGGCGAAGTATAAGCCTCGCCATGCGCCTATGCGGTTGCAAGCTGTGGATAACTACTAATTTTTCGTATTGCCTCAAGGCGTGAGGGAAGGGATTAACTTGTCGTGAAGAGATTGATGGAGGAGGGCCGCTAACAGAACGAAGGCCGGGTATCCCGGAAGGATATTCCGGATCCCGGCCCACGTCTTACTTCAACTTGGAGTAGAAGTCTAGTTGCCCGTATTGGAGTTAGCTGCAGTAGTCGGAGTCGGAGCAGGAGCGGCGTTTGCCCCGAAGCGCGCCAACCGCGGAAAGAAGGGCGTGACCTCAAAGGGCATTTTGTCACGCGCCGAGGTGATGGCGACCGGAGCCGTCTTCACCATTTCCGCCTTGTCGTCCCAGGGATTGACCTTCACGCGTCCACCCAACGGCAGGGCCGCGATCTGATCGATCTTGGCATTGTCCAGCGCCGGGCCTTGCTGCGCCAGCGCCGACAGACGAATTACCGTGCCGCCTTCCGCCAGCGGGTTGCCCAGGTGGGTGGTCAACAGCGCGCTCAGTTGCGGAGCCCGCAATTGCAGTTCCTTCAAGAACAGGCCCACGTTGTCCAGTTTCTGCGCGTAGGGCGAGTTCTTCAGCAGCTCGATGGCCTTCTTGTCCGCCGCCTGCTCCTCTTCCGGAATGTGCTTGAATCCCAGGTTCTGGTAGGTGGAGTCATCGTTGAACAACATGCGGTCGTTGAAGGCAAACTTGCTGCCCAGGTTGTGGCCCAGAACGATGTGCGCCAGTTCATGCGCGAGCACCGCCGCCAGGCTGGCTTCGTCGGGAAGAACGTCGACGAGTCCGCGGCTGATCACAATGGTGTTGCCGACGCTGAAAGTTTCCAGCGGCGAAGTCAGCAAAACGCGCGTCCGAACCGGGCGCGGCAGATCAATATTGTTGGTGACTTCCAGATTGTTCACTACGGTCTGGAGAATCCGGTCGACCTCACCCGCTGGAGCGAGCAGGCCGCCATTGGTGAGGCGGTCGACAACGTTGTCTTCGGCTTGTTGTTGCCATACGCGCTCGGCTTGCAGCGGAGAGGCATCTTGCGAGGCAGCGCTCTCGTCGGTCACGCTATCCACGCGAATCTGCGTCAACTCGTTGTCTTTGCCGCCCTTCTTCAGATCATAGCCCCAGATGCGGGTCTGCGCCTTGAAGGCTTCCTTGTTTCTCGCGCCGGCACTGAAGTCGCCTTCCTCGCTGTAAATGTAGGACGGCACCCAGTAACCGGGAATGAGGTTCAAGCGCCAGCTGTCCATGTGGAAGAAGAGTGCGTTGCGCGGCGCCGGAGCGTAAGTTCCATTCAGGCGCACAATGTTGAAGCCTTGATCTTCCACCCAGATGCGGCCCAGGAAGCGTCCTTTGCCGGAGCCCTTCTTGGGGGTAACGTCGAAAACCAGGCAGCGAACGTCGCCGAGAAACTCGCGGCGGGCATAGGAAAAGTCATAGTGCTCGCGGTCGAAATCTGTGCGGTCGGCGTAGACCATCCACGAGAAACCCAGCGGCTGATACTGTACCTTGTAGAGTTTCTGAAAGCCGCCCATCAAGCGGCTCTGCATGCTCCGCTCCCCCTCCTTCAGGTAGTCCTTGCGGTCGCCAGTCTCGCCCATATCCATGCGGCCGAGGAAATAATGATCGGCGCTGGGCACCGGGCCGAGCACGGGGTCGGAGGTGAGATTTTGCAAGTAAGTCTCGACCACCGGGGTGCGGGTCGAGAGCACCTTGATGAGAGTGTGCTCGCGCTCGATAAACAGATTCACCACGTCGTCCATTGTGCTTGGAGCGGCCGCACCGGCGGGCGGCTGTTCCGTGGCAGCCTGCGCCGCCGTCGGGGCAACTACGGTTGCGCTCGGCGTCGAATCGGACGCGGACGGCTGTGAATTGGCAGCTTGCTGTGCGGCTGCGCGCATCGAAACCAATAGGGCGGCCAGCAGAGCCGCGGCAAAAATCGCTTTCCAAGTACGCATGACTCTTTCTCCCCGTTTCAGTGACTCGAGTTACTCTTCACTGCCAAATCTCCAGACAACTTCGCCAAAACTCTTCAGTACGCCAGCTGGAACGTGACGTGCACGATCGCGGTGGAATCCACCGGCTGCCCGCTGCTCAACGCCGGTTTGAACCGGATTTTGTTGGCAGCAGCGACCGCCGCCTCGTCCAAACCATGGCCCAGGCCGCGCGCTACGCGATTCACATGCAACGTTCCGTTCGCCGAAAAACTTACTTCCAGAAGCACTTCACCTTCGAGCTTCATGCTGCGGGCTTCATCGGTGTAAACCGGATTCGGCTTGAACGTAATCTCCACCGGAGTGCTGGCCGGACCGGAATCGGGCTTCGCGATTTTTGGACCGGTGCTGTGGACCACCTGCTCCGACCCAAATCCGCCGGTGGCAACATTGCCGCCGCTATGTCCCGCGGGAGCGGTCGCGACGCCGTTGCCGAAATCCGCGCTTGCGACCGTGCCTTTAATCCCTTTGGCTCCGCCCGATCCATTGCCCTGTCCCGGGCCCGCGGGCATGTCGAACGACCCGACCGGAGCGGCATACAACTTCGCGCCCTGCTTGCCCGCGCCCGGCAATCCGTTGGGGTCGCCAAAGCCACCCGTCTGTACTTTCGCGATGGCAGCGCTGACGGTCGCCTTCTGCGAACTGCCGCCGAAATCGCCCGTGTGCACCAGTTGCGGCCGGACTGCGGCCGTCGCCATCTTCAACTCGGGCGCCGCGAACTGGTTGACTACAACCTTGGGCGGCTCGACCGGCTTCGGAGCCTCGTGGCGAATTTCGGGCGCCAACACCAATTTCGGCTGTTCAAACACGTGTAGCTTTACGACGGGAGCCAGCTTGGGCTTAATTTGAGGCTTCGCTTCGACGGGTGCTGGCTCAGGCCGCAGCGATGGCATAGGAATCAATTCCGTAACGTGATATGTAGTGAGCTGTAGCTTTTCCGGCAAAATCAATCCCAGGTTGATGACGATAAGCAGCAGGAACGTCACCAACGCGTAGCTGGTCACCATTGCCCGTTTGTTGATCTTGCGTTCGGGCAACAACCCTAATTGAAATCCGCCGTAAACCGTCGCCATGCAATATCACTCCTGGGACCCAGCAGGGGAGAGTGCCGGGACTTGGAGTCTTAAAAATAAGCGAGAGAGTACAGGGGGTAAACGTGTCAACGGCTCTTGACCTTAGGTAACCCTAGTAGTGCCGATTGGGGACGAGCGGTCCGAAACGAGCGCGGGACAAGAGTTTCGGGCGAGCTGGGCCGGCAACGTTCGCTGAAACAGGGAAGAAACCCGTAGTAACAAGGAGAGCAGTTTAGCCTTTGAGGTCAATCGCTGGTGGGAAGTGACCGAGAATTTCGCCGACGAGCAAAGTAAGCGAACACCGGAATTCCCGCCAGGATGACGAGCACTCCGTAGCCGGAATTTGGCCAGTCGTTTTTGAAGGTGTAGCACAGGAGAGCGGCCGCAACGGCCACGAAAATAATCGGTACCAAAGGATAGCCCCACATGCGATATGGACGCGCCGTCTGCGGCTCGCGCTGCCGGAATATGAAGATGGTGCTGCCCGCGATCATGTAGAACAGCCATTCGGAAAAAATTGCCAGAGAAAATAGTTGGCGGAAATTTGCACCCAACAACAGAAGTAGGATGGAAAGAACGGCTTGCACTCCAATCGCCACCGAAGGCGTGTGAAAGCGCGGATGCACCTCAGCCAGTGCGTGAAAAAAATAGCCATCGCGAGCAACCGCGAACGGCACGCGCGCTCCGCTCATGATGGTGCCATTCAGTGTGACTAGCATCGAGAGCGCCATGCCCGCCGAAACAATGCTAGCGCCCATCCGCCCCATAACGAGAGCGACGGCGTCAGATGCAGGACGCGGAGAGGCCGCAATGGCACTGGCCGGAAGCACATACTGCACCGCGGCGTTGACCAGAACATAGAGCACCGCGACCGTCGCCACGCCCGCAATCAACGCGATCGGAATACTTCGCTCCGGACGCTTCACTTCCCCGGCCACCATGTTGAGATCGTTCCATCCGTCGTAAGCCCACAGCGCCGCCACCAGCGCCGCCATGAACCCGGCGATTCCGCCCTTCGCGCCGGCGAAGGTAGTGGTGAAATTTTGCCAGCCGCGGCTTGATACGTTCCCAATAGGGCTGAAACAGACCACTACGATCCCGAGGATGATGGCAATCTTTAGAAGCGTGAACACGAGTTGGAACTCGCCCGCCTTTTTGATTCCGAGGTAGTTGAGGAAGGAGATCAGAATAGCCGCGGTGATGGCAAAAATCTGTCCCCAGCTCACGGCGAGGGGAGAGGTGAAGACATTAGTGGAGAAAAAAGAGAAGAGCGGAAACGTACCCAGAATTCGCACCAGCCCCGTGACCACGGTCGCGATCGAAGCAGGCTTGGCAATGACAAACCAAGTCCAAGCGTAGAGGAACGCGGCCAGGGGACCGTATCCGTCGCGAACATAGACATACTCGCCGCCGGCCTGCGGTTTCATGGCGCCGAGTTCGGCATAAGTGAGCGCGCCGAAAAAAGACAGCAGCCCGCCAACCACCCACGCCAAATAGACCAGCTTGGCCGAGCCGACGGCCTGCATCATCTCAGCCGGCACAAGAAAAATGCCGCTGCCAATAATCGTCCCGACCACGATGGCCGTAGCGTGGCTGACCCCTAAGTCGCGGGAAAGCTCTGGGCGGGAATTAAGTTGCTGCACTGGCGCCGGCATGATCGAGGTGTGCCAGTATACGCGAGCGCAAAGCTTTTAACCGCCGAGTTCGCGGAGCAGAACTACTCGTGAGCGAATGAACTTGCCGCGTACCCGATGCTGAAGGTGACCGCTGAACCGATCAACACCCACCATGTCCACGGTATCGGCGTGAGCAGCCAGATGTACAGCTCAACTCCAAAGCCAAACAGCATCCCGATCATTGCCCCGAACTGATTTGCGCGGCGCGTCAGTACGCCGAGTAGAAACACTCCCAGCATAGCGCCGTAAGCCACGGATGCGATCTGCAGTCCGACTTCTACCACGCGTCCAACTTTGTGTAGGGCGATTACCGCCAGCCCGAACAAGACGACCGCCCACACCACGGTGGCGAGCCGCGAGAGTCGCATCCGGGTCTTCTCATCCGCTAGCGGACGCAGCCGCGCATAAAAATCCATGATCGCGCTCGAGGACAGAGAATTCAGGGCCGCACTTAAATTCGACATAGCCGCCGCGAGAATTGCCGCAATGAGCAATCCGGAGATTCCGTGAGGCATGCGCGTGACAATAAATGTGGGATAAATCCGGTCGGGCTTCCCGAACATTGCAGATGGCACGCGGTAATAAGCCCATAGCATGATGCCGACCGTGAGAAACAGCGCAAACTGAAATAAAACCGCGACGCCACTCGATATGAGCGCCGTCGCCGATTGTTTCTGGCCGCGCGCCGCCAGCAAGCGCTGCACAATGAGTTGGTCGGTACCGTGGCTCGCGGTTGTGAACACTGTCCCACCAATCAATCCAGCCCAGAACGTGTAAGGAATCCAAACGCTGCCTCGGAAATCAAACAACTGCAGTTTGCCCGCGCCTGCCGCAGTCGCATGAATCGCACTCCATCCTCCGGGAACAAGATGGACAATCGTGACCAGCCCCACGAGCGTTCCGCCGACGTAGATCACGGTTTGCACAACATCGGTCCAGATAACCGCCGCCAGCCCGCCTTCAAACGTATAGATGAGCGTCAATGCAGTAATAATCGCGATCGACGCGACCTCGCCTGTGCCCAGCGCGATCGAGACCACGATGGACACGGCATAGACCCGCACGCCTTCCGCCGCGGCGCGGGTGAGCAGGAATAAAGTTGCGGTCAGGGAACGCAAGCCTCGCCCGAAGCGACGTTCGATCAGTTCGTAAGCGGTGTAGAGATCGCCGCGAAAATAGTGCGGCAGCAAGAGAAAGCTGATGACGACGCGCCCCAGCACGTATCCCATTACGACCTGCAGGAAGGTGAGATTGGTGTCGTACGCAAGGCCCGGAATGCTGATGATGGTCAGCGTGCTGGTTTCCGCCGCGACGATCGACAGCGCAATCGCCCACCACGGAATATCGCGCCCGGCGAGAAAATAGTCGCGCAGCGTTCGCTGCTTCTTGCGAAAGCGCAGGCCAAACAGCGTGATCCCGGCGAGGTAAAGCGCGATGATCGTGAAATCCAGACGGCTCAGGCCCATGTTTTCATTCGCGCGGCGGAAAGCTCATAACCGCAGAGTCCGGTGAGAAAATCCGCAAAGATGGCAGAGAAAAGCTCTTACTACAGCTCATTTATTTCTTCGCGTTCTCAGCGGCCTTTCTCCGCAAACTCTGCGGTCAAAAGCTTTCCGCCAAAGCAGCCTCCAATTATCAGAGCAATTCGACCTTTGCGCGAGTGAGACTCTGTAGACATCGGTCGTCGCTCCCGGCAACCACGGCGCGTACCAGCTCTGTGCTAAAAATGATCTGGTGTCCTACTATCTCGGCATTGATGGCGGCGGTACCAAGACCACCTGCACCGTAGGCGACGAATCGCGCCTGCTCGCTACCGCGACCACTGGTCCCAGCAACATTGTTCGCGTCGGTGAAGTGCAGGCTCGCGAGTCGCTGCTGCAGTCGGTGCGCCAGGCATGCGCGGCGGCTGGCATCACACCTGCGCAAGTTTCGCGCACCTGCGTGGGAGGTTCCGGCGCCACGCGGCCGGAGTTGGCGGCAATTGTCCGCAGCATTTTGGCCGAAATTATTGCCTCGCCCATCGACGTCGTGGGCGATCTGCAGACCTCGCTCGAGGCCGCATTTGATACCGGGCCCGGGGTCATTGTCATCGCCGGTACCGGTTCGGTCGCTTACGGCCGCGATCGGCAGGGAACAACTGCGCGCGCCGGAGGCTGGGGATTCGCGATCGGCGATGAGGGCTCCGCCCACTGGATCGGCCGCAACGCCGTGAGCGCAGTTCTGCGCGCCGCGGATCTGGCTGCCGAGACTCCCGAAACCCGCGCCTACTCTTCCCTCGGCGCGGCTCTGTTCAAAGCCTGGGGAGTGACTTCGCTGGACGAACTCGCCCGCGCCGCGAATTCGATTCCGCCTCCCGACTTCGCTGCTCTGTTTCCCGCCGTTGTCTCCAGCGACGCTGATCTGGCGATTCACGTTCTCACCACTGCCGGTAAAGAACTGGCCCAGATTGCCGCGATCGTAATTCAGCGATTGTTCGCAAAGGACCACGCCACTTCGGTCCCGGTGGCCATGATTGGAGGCGTCTTTCGTTATGCACCCCTCGTGCGCCAGGTTTTTTACAATGAACTCCGGACACTGGATCCGCGGGTAGAAGTAAATCCGCAGGTTGTTGACCCGGTCGAGGGAGCGCTGCGTATGGCGCGACGGGCGGCGTCGCGTGGGGCGGACACTACGGTCCGCCACTCTTGATTTGAGATTGCGATTTGTTCCGCGTCAAACGACACGCTATGAATTCGGAAATGCAGAACTCGGACCAGTCAGCCGCCTCGGAATTGGCCGCGGGCCATGCATCTCCCACGCCTGAAGGCGAGACCTTCACCGCCGACCTCGCCCTTGCCAGGTTAGAAGACCGCGAACTAACCTCCGAGATCATCGAACAAATCGGCAACGATACTGCGGTGATGAAGTCCCGAAAGGTTCGTCTTGCCTTTGCGGCCCATCCCCGTGCCCCGCGCCGCATCGTGCTGCGTCTGATCCGCGAACTCTATACCTTCGACCTCATGCAGTTCTCGCTGCTCCCCGCAGTCGCGGCCGACCTGAAGCGCGTCGCCGAGGAGTTGCTGGTGGCGCGACTCACTTCTATCAGTTTGGGTGAGCGCATTTCGCTGGCGCGCCGTTCCTCCGGCAAAGTGGCCTCCGCCCTGCTGCTCGACCGTGAATCGCGAGTCTGGCAAACCGCGCTGGAGAATCCGCGTCTCGTCGAATCCGCCGTCGTGACGGCGTTGCTGCGCCCGGGTCCATCTCCCGCATTTGTCAAAGCCGTCTGCCAGCATTCCAAGTGGTCCGTTCGCCCAGAGATTCGCATGGCTTTGTTGCGCAACGAATACACTCCCATGGCTCGCGCGCTTGAATTCGCACGCCGGCTTGCGCCTGCGCAACTGCGCGACGTGCTGCATTCTTCGCGATTGCCGGAAAGTATTAAGGCTTACTTGCGAAAGGATTTGGACACAAGGAAGTAGACACCAATCCTGGAATCCGCCGTATTGTCTTCCGCAGCGATGCTAACTGCCAACCGCAGCGCTATTGTGCCTTTTGCTCGGCTTCGGGCTTTTTCTTTGCCAGCGAGCGGACGTAGTTAACCAAATCCCAGTTCTCTTCGACCTTGATGCGCTGACCCTCGGGCGGCATATCCTCGTGGCCGTTCTTGATGATGTAGAAGATCTCGCCGTCGGTGCGATCCTTTAGTGTCGCGGCATTGGTGAAGTCGACGATCGTGAGTTTCATGTCCTTGGCGGTCTCGCCCTTGCCATCGCCGTTGTTGTTGTGGCACATGGCGCAGTCCAGGGTCCACCATTTCTTCGCGTGGGCAAGGGACTCAGGGCTGGGCTTCACCGGATTCGCCTGGTTGACGGCTTGAACCGGGATTGCAGAGTATGTTGGCGTTCTCTGCGGCGTTGCGGTTGAGGATTGCTGCGCGCGGAGCGCCGGAGCAAGGAGAAAAAGAGCGGGAAGAACCAGTGTAAATCTCGTCACAGGAACCTCCTCTCGTGAGTCAGAAGTAACTTACAAGCGGATTCTAACAATGACGGAACTGCCCCTCTGTGATTGAAATCACACGTCATCGTAAGGGCGTTGACTTGCGTTTGCGACGCTCCAGGCACCGCGCGCTCACTATCGCGTATGATATTTTCCATATCCCGCACTGTTGGCGCGGGCTCTGCGGTCACAATTGTCATTCGCAACAGCTATCTTGCCAAAAAATCATGAACAAAAAATTTCGCGTGTTTGCCACCTGCGACATCGGAGAAGCAATTGACCGGCTGCGTCAACGCGGCTACGAGGTGGAAGTCTATCCGCAGCCCGAGGCGCCCCCGAAGAGTGTGATTCTCGAGAAGGCAAAGTCTGGCGTGGACGGACTGATCACCACGCTGCGCGATTCGATTGATGCTGAGGTGTTTGAAGCAGGAAAGGGCAAGCTGAAAGTAGTGGCGCAGATCGCGGTAGGATTCGACAACATCAACCGCGCCGACGCCAACCGCTACAGGATTCCGTTCACGCACACCGCCGACGTGCTGACCGAGGCGACGGCGGAATTCGCATTTTTCATGATGGGTGCGCTGGCGCGCAAGATGTGGACCGCCGAACATCTCACTCGCGACAACCAGTGGGGATACTGGCATCCTTATTTGCCGTTCTTGGGCGATGAGGTCACCGGCAAGGCTGTGGCTGTGATTGGAACCGGCCGCATTGGGCTGGCATTCATCAAAAAAAGTGTTGGGTTCGACATGAATGTTTTGTGCTACGACCCAGCCTATGAGAACGACGCGTTCGTCCGGACGATTCGCGAGATTCACGATCTGCGCTTTGCGCGCGGGCTGACCAAAGAGAAAGCCTGGATCAAGTACGTGCCCTTTGAAGAGGCCTTGCGGCGTGCCGACTTTGTCAGCGTACATGTGCCCTTGTTGCGTCCCCAGGAAAGCGCGACTCCGACCTATCATCTCTTCAACGAGAAGAATCTGCGCTTGATGAAATCGACCGCATATCTGGTGAACACTTCGCGAGGGCCGGTGGTAGAAGAGGCGGCACTGGCGCGGGCGCTGCGGGAAAACTGGATTGCAGGCGCCGCCCTCGATGTTTATGAAGAGGAACCGCTGCCAGCGGATTCTCCTCTGCGCGATCCTACGATCGCAGATCGGTGCCGCTTGTTGCCACACTTTGCCAGCGCCGCCCGGATCACCCGCCTCTCCGTCGATCCCAATAAAGGGATGGCGGGACGTTGCGTGCAAGGGTTGATTGATGTACTGGAAGGTAACTATGGTGGCGACATTAGGAAAATGCCCTATGTGGTTAATAAGGAAGGGTTTGGGCAACCGGCCTGAGCGGTGGAAATCAGTTTGAATCGCTTGTTGAGTACAAGGGATCAAAAGGTTCAATGGCGCTTGGGTGCAAGCTTGAGCGTACAATACGTTCTCAGTTTATCGAGGTGGGAATCTGAATGAATAAGCGACCGCTTTGGGTTGTAGCTTGCGTTGTGCTTTGTGCGTCGGCGTTGTCGGCGCTGGATTCCGATCGCCGACCGCTAACGCTGGTGCCGGAGCCCAAAGAAGTGCAGCTGCGGGATGGCGGGTTTCAGGTCGGGCCGCGAACCAAGATTTTCGTGCTGCTCGGGCATCAGTCCGAGGATCGCATCGCCGCCGAGACCCTCGCGGAAGAGGTGGCGGACCAGTCGGGCTTGAAACTGGACATCCAGGGCATGAAGGCCGCCGGAAAGGCCGAGGAGGGCGCAATCGTCCTGGCGCGCTTGCAGGATTCGCGAGTGAAGCGGTTCTTGGCACGAAACGGACTCAGGGCCGACGATCTGGTGGGCGAGAACGGCTACCTCTTATTCTCCGACAAATCACATCTGATTGTGGCAGCGAATACGGGGCAAGGCTTGTTCTATGGTGTACAGACCCTGCGGCAATTGCTGCGGCCCGAAGGCAAGGGTCTGATCTGTCCGTCGGTCGGTATTCGCGACTGGCCCGGCTTGGAGCGACGCAGCGTCCGGGAGGATCTGACGCGCGGCGCGCCCCCTGAAGTTTTGAAGAATATGTTCCGCAGGCCTCGAGGATAGTTCCGGCGTTGCTCCGGGACGCGGTTCATCGCCTGGTGTTAGAAACGCCGGGCTTCTCCAAAGTCGCCGCTGGCGCGTGGGTTCGCTTCAATCACGGACTACACCCGTTCATCGTTTACCGCTTACCGCACGTTTTTCTACCAATCGCATAAAATCCCAATACATGTTTTCTGACCGCACGAACTGGAAGCTGGCGCAGAACCGCTTTACGCAAGCGCTGGCAGAAGTGCGCGCAGCGGGTGCGAAAGTCCTCGACCTTACGGTCTCCAATCCCACGCGGGCAGGGTTGAACTATGGCGCGCAGGCGATTTTGGCAGCCCTGGCATCACCGCATGCGCTCGATTACGACCCACAGTCAAAGGGACTATGCGAGGCGCGAGAGGCGGTGGCGGAGTATTACCGCGAGGAGCATGCGATTCGTGCGATCGACCCGGAGCGAATCATTCTCACGACCAGCACGAGCGAGGGATATTCATTCGTATTCCGATTGCTGTGCAACGCCGGGGATGAATTGCTGGTGCCGAAGCCCAGCTATCCGCTGTTTGAGTTTCTGGCGGATCTGCAAGACGTGAAGCTGGTGCCCTACGAACTGATCTACGACCACGGATGGCAAATAGATTTTCCGTCGCTGGAGCAGGCCGCGACGACGCGCACGCGCGGCGTGGTAGTAGTGCATCCGAATAATCCCACCGGCTCGTATGTGAAAGACGCGGAAGTGGCGATGCTGAATATGTTTTGCCATGAGCGGGGGTTGGCGATAATTGCCGACGAAGTTTTTCTCGATTACGCTCTGGCGAACAGCACAGCGCAGCCGACGTTTGTCAGCAGCCAGGATGTTCTCACGTTCACGCTCAGCGGCCTGTCGAAAATTGCGGCGCTGCCGCAGATGAAAGTGGCATGGGTCGTGACCAGCGGGCCGCAGCACCAAGCGGCAGAGGCGACGGCCCGGCTGGAAGTGATTGCTGACACTTACCTCTCGATGAATGCACCGTTGCAGTGGGCGACACCGACGCTGCTGCAGCAGCGAAAAAAGGTTCAGCCGCAATTGCTCTCACGGGTGAGGGAAAATCTTGCGGAACTCGATGGACAACTGGGGGCGCAGCAGATGTGCCAGCGGCTCAGCGTGGAGGGTGGATGGTACGGGGTCTTGCGCGTTCCGGTTACGCGCTCCGATGAAGAATTAGCGATCGAGGTTTTGCGCCAGAAATCGGTGCTGGTGCATCCCGGGCATTTCTATGATTTTCCCAGTGACGGATATTTAGTTTTGAGTTTGATTACTCCGCAGCGAGAGTTTGCTGAAGGAATGAGAGCAATCATCCAGAAGCTGGGTTCGTAGCGCTTCCCCCGGACACTGCCCCGGCAACCTGCTGTCCCGCCTGTGCAGGTTACAATGTTCCGCTCTATTCAACCGGACTTCCTTCGAATCCTGCCATCTCGTACCTGAAGGGATGGAAGTATTTCGTTGAATCCGGCATCCCGATTTACTGAACTCAGTTCGGAGGCTCAATGAAAAAATGGGCGTGGCTGTTCGCAATTCCGGTACTCCTCTCGGTGGCGGCAGCCCAGATTGCGTCTTCTCTCAATTCGCAGGGAAGCGCCTCGCAGAGTAGTGGGTCGGAAACCAAATCCTCGCAAGGCACGTGGCACGACGCGAATCCCGACGACCGCATGTTTTTTCCGCGAGACATGTTCTGGGGCTGGGCGCAGTTTGATCTCGCCCCACCGCATAACGAGATTGATCCCAATCTTTGCGCCGGCAACGCGGGCCAGTACGGCGGGGTCAACGCTCCCTGCAGTTTGTTTGCGCGCTACATGCTCTCGGGAATTATGGAAGTTCGTCCCTTTGGCCGGGGCCCGTTGCGCCGGTTCATGGTGTACGGAGCGCCCGCATTTTTGTTCGGCAAAACGATTCCGAAGACGCTCTATACCTGGTCGCCCGATGCGATCGGCATTGAACACTCGTGGGGAATCGGAATCTATATCGACAAGGGATTCGAGTTTCGCGTGACCCAGCATTTCCTGTTCGATCGCCTGGGAGCGCGCGACAAAAACTTGGGCCCCGCCGATCTGGGCACCAATGGGCCCTGGGGACGGTTCATGACCGTCGGGGTGCGGAAGACATTCGGAACGCGAAGATGGTAGGCGAGCGCGGCGTCACCTCAGGCGGCGGCCGGAACCCGGGGCCGCATGACTAGCCGGATCAACCAGACGATCAGCGCGATAAACAGCCCAAGGAAAATCAACGGGGTCAGGAAAATCAGAAACATCCATCCAGGCCCGCCCATGTTGGTAACGTCGCCGCCCACGGTAGAGCCGGGATCGCGGCGAATCCTGCCGCCGAACACGGTGACGTCGCGGGCAATCTTCGCGTCCTTGTCAAGCCGCAAGTCGCCGCCAAAAATCGTGGTATCGCCGCCCACCTGCGCGTCCTGCTCAACCACAACGCTGCCGCCAAACACCGTCACATCTCCGGCAACATGCCCTCGCACACGAACGCTGCAGCCAAAGCAAGTTGCGTCCTGTACTTCTTCATCCGGTCCGATGTTGATCGTGTTTCCGACCTGGGTGCGATCGCGATTTCCGTCGGCCAAAGCAGCGCTCGAAATGACGACCACGAAAATCACGGCGGCAGATAGGAAGCGTAGGCGGCGAACAGAACGAGTCATGAAGCATCCTTCCTAGGTTGCTCAAATTATGGCATAGGCGGCGAGTGGTGAGCTATTTTGATTAGTCCCGCGAATAATCTGCCTTGAACCGGAACCATTCTTTATAATTGGAAGTTTTATAAATGCGCGTGGTGACTCTAGTAGCGGAGGCTGTTCATGGAAGGCAGTTATAACGGCATCGCGGTACCGGCGGATGGAAAGAAAATCGAATATGCTGGCGGCAACTATCGCGTCCCGGATAATCCGATCATCCCTTTCATTGAGGGCGACGGAACGGGCCGCGACATCTGGAAAGCCTCGCTACGCGTCTTCAATGCGGCGGTGGAGAAAGCTTACCAGGGCAAGCGCCGCGTCGCCTGGTACGAAGTATTTGCCGGAGAGAAAGCCAAAGCGAAGTTCGATACCTGGCTGCCCGATGAGACCGTCGACGCTATCCGCGAGTTTCGCGTCGCCATCAAGGGCCCGCTGACTACGCCGGTAGGCGGTGGCATTCGCTCGCTGAATGTGGCGCTGCGGCAGATTCTCGATCTCTATTGCTGCGTACGTCCGGTGAAGTATTACAAGGGAGTGCCCTCGCCGGTGAAGCATCCCGAGCGCATGGACGTGGTGATCTTCCGCGAAAATACCGAAGACGTTTATGCCGGTGTCGAGTGGGAGCAGGGAACTGCGGAGTGCGCGCGGCTGATCGAGTTCCTCAACAAGGACATGCTGAAAGGCGGCAAGAAACAGATCCGCCTCGATTCCGGCATCGGCATCAAGCCGATTTCAGTGACCGGAACCAAGCGCCTGGTGCGGATGGCGATCCAGCACGCTCTTGAGTCGGGCAGGAAATCCGTCACGCTGGTGCACAAGGGCAACATACAGAAGTTTACCGAGGGCGCGTTCCGACAGTGGGGATACGACGTTGCCACCGAGGAATTCCGCGACGAGGTCGTGACCGAGCGCGAAAGCTGGATCATCGATAACAAAGACAAGAATCCCAACCTGACCGTCGCGCACAATGCGGAGATGATTGAGCCGGGAATGGAGTTCGCTCCGCCGGCGTTCCGGCAGGCGGTGGAAAAAGAAGTGAAGCAAATTCTCGACCGCATTTATTCCACGCACGGCAACGGCGCGTGGAAGAAAAAGATCATGATCAACGACCGCATTGCAGACTCGATCTTCCAGCAGGTGGTCACGCGCGCCGACGAATACTCGGTGCTGGCCACGCCCAACCTGAACGGCGACTATATCTCCGACGCGTGCGCCGCGCAGGTGGGCGGGCTAGGAATCGCTCCCGGCGCGAACATTGGCGACGGCTATGCCATCTTCGAAGCCACGCACGGCACCGCGCCGAAGTATGCCGATAAAGATGTCATCAATCCCGGGTCGGTGATCCTGTCGGGCGTGATGATGTTCCGCCACCTCGGTTGGAACGAGGCCGCCGACCTGATCGAACAAAGCATGGAGCGGACCATCGAACAGAAGAAAGTCACCTATGACTTCGAACGCCTGATGCCGGGCGCCACTAAAGTTAAGACCAGCGAATTTGCGGGACACATCATCGAGAACATGGGCGCGGGCGTCCTGGTGTAGAACTTCGTAAACCACGAAGGACGCGAAGGCGCACGAAGGAAGTTCTGAGTTTTATGCTCTCCTTCGTGCACCTTAGTGCCCTTTGTGGTATCTGATTTTTGAAAGGACTTATATGCGAAAGAAAGTAACGATTGTAGGTTCAGGCAACGTAGGCGCGACGGCCGCTCACTGGATCGCTTCCAAAGAACTGGCCGACGTCGTGCTCATCGACATCATCGAAGGTGTACCGCAAGGCAAAGGACTCGATCTCCTCGAAGCCATGCCGATCGAGAAACGCGACTCTTACATCACCGGCACGAACGATTACAAAGACACCGCGAATTCCGACATCGTCGTCATCACCGCGGGCATTCCGCGCAAGCCCGGCATGAGCCGCGACGATTTGCTCAACACGAATTACGGCATCATGAAGGCTGTGGTCGGCGAGGTGGTGAAGAACTCGCCCAACTGCATTCTGATTATTGTGTCCAACCCGCTGGATGCGATGGCGCAGGCCGCATATAAACTGAGCGGCTTTCCGCGTGAGCGCGTGATTGGCATGGCAGGAGTGCTTGATTCCGCGCGCTTCCGCGCCTTCATCGCACTCGAACTGAAGGTCAGCGTGGAAAACGTAACCGCATTCGTACTTGGCGGGCACGGCGATACCATGGTCCCGCTGCCGCGCTACTCCACGGTCGCCGGCATTCCGATCACCGAACTGATCGAAAAGACAAAGCTGGATGCGCTGGTGCAGCGCACGCGCGACGGCGGCGCCGAGATCGTGAAGTATCTGAAAACCGGTTCGGCCTACTACGCGCCCTCGGCCGCAGCCACCGAGATGGTCGAGGCGATCCTCAAAGACAAGAAAAAGATCCTTCCTTGCGCCGCGCTCCTACAAGGTGAATACGGGATCAGCGGCCTTTACGTTGGCGTCCCGGTCAAGCTCGGTGCAAAGGGAATCGAGCAGATCATTGAGATCAAACTGACGCCAGAGGAGAAAACGGGCCTCGACAAGAGCGCGGCGGCCGTGAAGGAACTGTGTAGCGTGATTAATGTGTAGGTTCTGGTTCCGCCAGGACCCACGGCACCTCGGCATCAAACTCAAGTTGGACAATGGGATGTCCCTTGAATGGTGCTTTAAGTAAGCCAATTCGCCGAGTAAATCCCAGACTGAAGCCGGGGTTGATTTCTTCCAGATCAAAACTCCACGCCGAGGTTGTGCCGATCTGCTGGGCTGCGTCGGAGCCGCGTACTATCATGCCCACAAAGTGAAACCACCCGCCATAATGATGCTTTCCCGGCGCGATGCGGTGAGTGTGATATACCTCAGCTTCGCGGTCCATGGAGATTCCGAGCACTTCGAACAACCGCTTCACATCGGCTGGATAAACTTGATTTCGGGCGGCAGCGAAATTGCGACAATGCGCGCAACCACAGGCCTCCGGCGCCCCGGTTGACAGTCGCCCGAATATATCTCGGGTAAAGACCGGATCGCATTCGAGTTCCCAACGAGCAAACTTAACTGTATTCATTCGACAGCGGCCCAAGACGTAGCGATCATCCTATCATTCGATTGTGTTTGACCATGGTCATTGACCATGGTATATATCAACTATGAAGGAAATCGCCATCTCCGTATTCAAGGCTAAGTGTCTGGGCATCCTGGAAGAAGTGCGCAAAACGCGTAAGCCAGTTCGAGTCACCCGCTTCGGCAAGCCTGTTGCCGAAGTCGTCCCACCATCTCCAGCGAAACCGACGGGCAGGCGACTCGGATCCATGGTCGGAACGGGCAAAATTCTAGGAGATATCGTTGGCCCCACCGGCAGCTGGGACGATTGGGAAGCGTCGCGGTGAAGCTGCTTCTTGACACTCACATCTGGCTCTGGAGCACGCTCGAACCGGAGCGCCTTACCCGCCGAGTGGACAAGGCACTTGCAGATCCTGCGAATGAATTATGGCTGTCTCCAGTTAGCGTGGGAGAATTGATAGTTTTGATCCGCAAGGGGCGTCTCAAACTGCCGAATGACGTTGCCGCCTGGGTCGCCACGAGCGCGCAAGACTTAGAACTCACGGAAGCGCCCCTTACGATTGAAGTGGCGCTCGGCATATTGTCAATAAACTTTCCACATGGTGATCCCGCCGATCACTTCCTAGCAGCTACCGCAAAAGTGTTTGGCCTGACCCTCGTCACCGCCGACGAGCACCTGATACATCTGCCAGGAATTCAGGTTCTTGCGAATCGCTGACCTACACCTTCTCGATCCTCACCTTTTTCAACACCACATCCTTGTTGGGGCGATTCTGGCGATTTTGGGGGACGCCTGTAATCTTCACTGCAACGTCCTGCCCCTCGACAACTTCGCCAAAAATGGTGTGCTTGCCCGTCAGCCATGCTGTCGGGACGGTGGTGATGAAAAATTGCGAGCCATTGGTGTTGGGGCCGGCGTTTGCCATGGCAAGTTTGCCTGGCTTGTCGAACTTGTGCGGCGAGCCCTTGGTCTCGTCCTCGAACTGATAGCCCGGGCCGCCCATGCCGGTGCCCTGCGGATCGCCGCCCTGAATCATGAAGTCGGGGATCACGCGATGGAAAATCGTTCCATCGTAGAGGCGGTCTTTGGATTTCTTGCGCGTGGAAGGATGCGTCCACTCGCGCTTGCCCTCGGCGAGTTCCACGAAGTTGGCGACGGTCTTCGGCGCATCTTTCTCAAACAGCCGGCAAACAATGGTTCCTTCCGAGGTTTCAAACGTGGCGTAGAGTCCAGGTTGACGAGTCATAAGTTTCCTTTCGAATTCATTTTGGGTCGATGGTCCTTAGTCGTTGGTCGTTGGCGGAAATTGCCTCTTGAGCCCGGAAGCCTTCGTCCGTTCCACGATGCGAGGCGACCAGCGAATGCTTAGTTCGGTGTCGGTGTCGCCGGCGCCTTCGGCGTTGTCGTTGCGGGCTTCTTCATCGTGCCTCCGGCGGTTGGTTTCGGCGCCGTCCCCGTACCGCGCACGATGCTAATGTGAATAATCTTCACCGGACGAAATGGCTTGTCGGTCGTGGGATCGGTGGCCATGTGGGCGATCTGCTTCACCAGCGCCACAGTCGGCTCATCGCATTGGCCGAAGATGGTGTAGCCGCCATTCAGGTGCGGCGTCGCGACCTCGGTGATGAAAAATTGCGAGCCGTTGGTGCCGGGCCCCGAGTTGGCATAGGCGAGCCGGCCCGGCCGGTCAAATAGCAGGTCCGGAGAGGCTTCATTCTTGAATTTGTATCCGGGATCGCCGGACCCGTTACCTGCAGGATCGCCGCCCTGGATCATGAAGCCGGGGATCACGCGATGAAAGATGGTTCCGTCATAAAGCGGGATACCGTGCTTATTGGCGCCGCTCACCGGATTTTTCCAGTCTTTCGTTCCGCTCGCCAGGCCAATAAAGTTATCCACGCCAATCGGCGCTTTGTCGGGAAACAACGTGCAAGTCATTTTGCCCGCGGTGGTATTGATGATTGCAGTCGGCTTCGTAGCAGTAGCGGTAGCCGGTTTGGCGGCGCTGCTCGTCTTAGCGGCGGTACCGGGCTTCGCCGTCGCGCCTTGCGTGGTCGAACTGGATTGCGCCAGCGCGGCAGCAACGACGACTAGCATTATGAATATAATCGCGAATCCATTACGCATGGATGCTCCTTGCTTCTTGCGAAAAAGATTGGACTGTGTGCGCAACGTTGCATTGTACGACAGTAAAGACCATCATTTCCTGCCGGCGCATGCGGGAAGTCAGACTATTGTGCGGAGCCGCCGGCCTGCATTTCGCGGCTCACGTGTTCCACTTGGCTAAACACTCGCAGCAGGTTGCCTCCAAGAATCTTGTGGATATCGACGGCGCTGTATCCGCGATCGACCAGCGCTTGCGTAATCTTCGGCAGATCGGCCGCTGAGTCGATACCCTGTGGCGTGGCGCCGCTGACCCCGTCAAAGTCCGATCCCAGGCCCACGTGATCGACTCCCGCAATCTTCGCGATGTGATCGATCTGATCGATCAGTGACTTCAGAGGCGGGCGCGGAATCTTCGCCATCCACTCGCGCTCGATGCGGTCCTTATCCACGTAGCTGACGG
Source organism: uncultured Acidobacteriaceae bacterium (assembly GCA_937879855.1). Lineage (GTDB taxonomy): Bacteria > Acidobacteriota > Terriglobia > Terriglobales > Acidobacteriaceae > Sulfotelmatobacter. The sequence continues at coordinate 66,673 of CALFMO010000043.1, forward strand.
GCTTGCCTTCCGCTTTCATTTGGTCAACATATTTCTGAACGGCGGCGTCCTGCTCTTTTGCCTGTGCCTCCCTGGCCTTGAGGAAGTTCTCGTCGTCAAATGCGCTGAAGAAGTTGACCTGAACCACGCCGCCATTCTTCGCGACGGCGCGCAGCATGTCGTCGGTCATGTTGCGCGGAACATCGACCAGCGCGCGCGCCGACGAGTGCGAGGCGATCACCGGAGACTTCGTGGTCGCAATCGTATCCCAGAATGTTTTATCGGATACGTGTGAGATGTCGACCATCATGCCCAGGCGATTCATCTCCAGAACAAACTGCTTGCCGAAGTCGGTAAGGCCGTTGTGATGCTGAATTTTCGGATCGTCGATGTCGCCAGAAGAATCGGCCCATTCGTTCGTGTTCGACCACGAAAGCGTCATGTAGCGCACGCCCAGCCGGTAGTAGTCGCGCAGCAGGTGCATATCGTTTTCGATCGAGTGCCCGCCCTCGATGCCCATGAGCGCGGCGAGTTTGTGCTCACGATGCGCGCGTTCGATGTCGGCGACCGAGAAAGCCATCATCATCCGGTCGGGATGGCGCGCGGCCTGCTCGTACACCGAATCGATTAGATCGAACGTATGACGCGCGAAGCGGCCCTGGTTGGTCTCTGGCTCGACCCAGATGGAGAAAAATTCAGCGCCCAGATTTCCGCGGCGCGCCTTGCCGAGGCTGATGTGCCCGTTGTCGTTGGGATCGGTCGAGCCGATATCGAAATCTTCGTCGAGGAAGCGTTGTGGTGTGTCAGCGTGGGTGTCAACGATGATGGCGGAGTCGTGAATCTGCCGCGCGCGGGCGCTGATAATCATGTCCGCGGCGTTCGATGATTGTTGCGGAGCCTGGGCTGCGCCAAGGGCGGAAACTAGCACGAGAACAGGAACAAGCCTGGTTTTCATAGTGTGGCCCACGGAAAGAACGAGAGATGCGGGCGGATTCACGATTGTATAGGCGGAGACGTTCGTGGACAAAGGGGCTTCGTCAGACAACGCCTCTGATGTGCCCCACGCGAGATTCCTCGCCCCGCTGATAAAACGCGGGGCCTCGGGATGACGCCTACGGAGTGGCTAGAACGGCAAGTGCCTGCTGCACGCAGGCTTCTAGTGATTGTTCGGTGTCGATTACCGTCTTGGGATGCGTAATGGCTTCGAAGCGCGACTTCACTTCGAGGTAGAGTTGGTAGTCGCGATTTCCTGCCGGATGCGCGCCGGCGCCCGCGACAAGCCGACGCTCAGCGGTCTCGTCTGAGCACGTGCACTGGAGAATTCGCCACGGCTGTTGCAGGGAAGCGGCTGCGAGCAGAACATTCTCAATCTGATAACGCCGCGAGAACGGACGCCCGTCGAGAAGGATCGTGCGCCCTGGGTTCCGCGATAAAAGATATCCCGCGGTTTCGAGCATCACCTGCAGGACGTAATCGTCTTGCGCCGAAGAGTATTCGATTTCTTCGGGCAGAAAGATCGCGTGGCGAATTTCGTCTTTGCTCAGAACGCGACCCGACGTGCGCACGGCAAGCTCGCTTGCCAGCGTGCTCTTGCCCGTGCCGGGAAGCCCCGCCATCAGGACGATCATGGGTATCATTAGAGCAGAAACTTCATCGTGCTTTTAAGGAGGGCGTTATGCCGTTGGTGCGCATTTCTTTGCGAGAAGGAACATCAGCCCAATACCGGCAGGCTCTGGCCGACGGCGTGCATCAAGCCATGGTCGAGGCTATCGAAATCCCGGCCCAGGACCGCTTTCAGATCATTACCGAGCATCCGGCGAATGGGTTGATCTACGATCCGTCCTACCTGGGGATCGAGCGCAGCGACAAGATCGTGCTCGTGCAAATCACTTTGTCCGGCGGGCGCAGGCCGGCGCAAAAGAAGAAACTGTATCAGCGCATGGCGGAAATCCTGGCGAAAAATCCGGGATTGCGCCCGCAGGATCTGTTCGTCAACTTAGTGGAAGTTGCCTGGGAGAATTGGTCGTTCGGAAACGGGGAAGCGCAGTACAACAAATAACGAAGCGGAAAGCTTATTCCGCGCGGCTAGCGGCGATTTGGCCTGAGTCGACCGGCGGCAGCGCGGGTCCAGCGAAGCTAGGCCGGGGCACGTCTGGTCTCTCTACCGGAACGATGTCCTGCGTCTCGCGCCACTCGTTGTAGTGACCGCTTACCATGATATGGAACACCCACTGGCGGCGTTCTTCTTCCGGTTCCACCAGGCCGAGCGCCTTCATGTAGAAGAGGTAGTGTTCCATCCAGTGAATCTGATCTTTGCTCATGCCGCGACGTTGCAGGTCGACGGTCACACCGGCCAGATGCGATGAGGCCGTGTCGCCGTCGGCGGGCGCGGCGTTGCGGTTGTGGCGGCGAAGCTTCTTCTGAACCTTGACCGTGCGGACTGCGGAGTTAACCTGAATCTGCTGGTGGAAGCGGTGGTAAAAAGCCTGGCTCAAGTCATCGACAAAATTGAGCGTCCACGAACGGCAATAGCGCCGCGAGGGATCAAGCCGGGGATCGAAGCGCAGCATTTCACCGGAGCGGATCTCCAGCAGGGAACCGTCGGCCTTAAGCGCTTCGAGTTCAGTTTCATCCTCGATGCGAGGCAACTCCAGGCGGTCAATCTCTGCGTTCTGAATCAGAAGCGATTCGTGCGACGGCCGGAACATCGGATTCCAGTGCAGCCACCGGAAATGCCTGCGAGCATGATGCTGGCGGATGGTATGACGCACCGCAAAGGCGGTACCCGACAAGCCCCCGCAAATCAGGGCGAGCAGGACCACGGCCAGTAATTGCAATTTAACGATGCGTCTCACGAAGTGGTTCATGTTGGGGCGGCAACTCTTGCCGCCAACGCGCTCGCACTCAACCTGCGAGTAGCGGTTATTCTAAGCCATGCTGTCAAGCGGTCCAACGCGATACAGCGACCGCGTCATTACGTGCGTACCCAAAAAGCCCGTCTGGCGCGGTTACTGCCCGCTTGGTTACCTGCAGTTACTGTCTCGCATGACAGCACACATCCAAACTTCAATGGGCAAATGACGGGCCGTTTCAGGCTGACATAAAAGCCAGCTTATGTACCGCGCTGGCTGCGACTTGGCGGGATTAAGATGACACTTCGACCAGCCCGGTTGTGGGCGTTACGCAAAAATGACAAAAATCAGCGCCGTAAAAGGTCACCAAGAGCCTGCTCCATAACCTGTCCGCCTACCTCAGAAATCGACTTCGTGAGCGGAATGTCCTTGGGGCAAACCTCAACGCAGTTCTGGGCGTAGCCGCATTCCTGGATGCCGCCGTCGCCCATCAGAGCCGCGAGCCGCTCGCGCTTCAGCGCCTTGCCCGTGGGATGCGTGTTGAACAGTCGCACTTGTGAGATCGTCGCCGCCCCAACGAAGCCGGTATCTTCATTGAACTGCGGGCAGGCTTCCATACAACAGCAGCAGGAAATGCATCGGGATAGCGGGTAAGCCTGTTCCTGATCCTGTGGCATCATGCGAGGCCCGGCCCCAAGATCGTAGGTGCCGTCGATCGGCACCCATGCTTTGACGGCTTTGAGATTCTCGAAGATCACGCTGCGGTCGGTGGCCAAATCTCGGACGACGGGGAACTTCGAAAACGGCTCCAGCCGAATCGGCTGTTCGAGATTGTCGATCAGCGCCGAGCAGGCCATGCGCGCCTTGCCATTGATCAGCATCGCGCAGGAGCCGCAGACCTCTTCGAGGCAGTTCGAGTCGTAGGTGATAGGCGTGGTCGCCTTGCCGTCGCGCGTAACGGGGTCAGCGGCAATGTCCATGAGCGCCGAAATGACATTCATGTTCGGCCGGTGGGGAACGGAGAACTCTTCCCAGTAAGACTTGGAGGTGGGAGTGTTCTGGCGTTTTATCTTGATGATGACGGATTTGGATTCAGCCATTAGTTCTTAGCCTTTAGATCAATCCCATGTGGGCAGATTGAGGAGCGATTTGATAGCACCCATATATGTTCCAACATCGACCCAATATCGCTCGCTCGGATCGACAGTCGTTGTGACGAGGCAAACACCGACGGAGAAACGTTGTGGCTGCTCCCACTGCGGGCCCGGCCCCTTGGCCCATGCCAGCAGTTCCGGCGGAGGCTGACTCGGATCGAGAGTTGAATACCACAGGACTGACAGTGTCCCGACTTTTTCGGGCGGACCAATCCCGGTGCTTTGCCCGTACGATTTATTCCCTTTTCGAGCTCGGTGGCATGCATCTTGCCGCAAATGCCCATCCTTGATTCGCCGCAACCTTGCAAGCCCATTCTGAATGCGCACTTGCTCTACGAATTTCGCGACTGCTTCCTCCGCCGACTTTTCCTTGACAGAAACTGGCTGCTGGGCTGCAGCCCGCTGTGGGGCGACAGCAATGCCTGCCGACAAAGTCATCAAAATAAATTTGCCAGCAAGCCTCATCCTAGCACTCTGAGATTTCAATACTTCCTCGGACGCGGCTGAATCAGCGACGTGTCCACAGGCTCGAACTCAAACTTCGGCTCGTCCGCGTCCGGCGCAAAATACGCCTTTGTCGTCTTCAGCCAATTCTTGTCGTCGCGCTCGGGAAAATCCGGCTTGTAATGCGCGCCGCGCGATTCATCGCGCATCCGGGCGCCTTGTGCGATTACCCGCGCCAACTGCAGCATGTTGTAAAGCTGGCGCGCGAAAACCACCGTGGTGTTTGCCCACTGCGTGCGATCGCTCAGATTGATCTTGCGATAGCGCTCCAGCATCTCGACCAGGCGCGCATCGGTCTGCTGCAGATTCTTGTTGTAGCGGATGACGGTGCAATCCTTGGTCATCAGCTCACCCAGTTCGCGCCACAGCTTCACCGGATTTTCCGAACCATCGGCCTTCATCAGGTTGGCGTTGATTTCTTCCTGACGTTTTTGCTCGGCGGCAAAGTGTCCGTTGCCATCAGCGGTGCTTTGCAGCCCGCGCGCATACTTCACCGCATTCGGTCCGGCGATGCCGCCGCCAAAAATGCACGAGACCAGAGAATTCGCGCCCAGCCGGTTCGCTCCGTGATATTGATATTCGCACTCTCCCGCCGCGTAGATTCCGGGGATGTTGGTAGCTTGCTTGAAATCAATCCACAATCCGCCCATGGTGTAATGCATGCCGGGGAAGATTTTCATGGGCGTATCGCGCGGATCGTCGCCCACGAATTTTTCGTAAATTTCGAGAATTCCTTCCAGCTTGCGATCCAGGATCTTGCGGTCGATGTGCGTCAGGTCGAGGTAGACCATCGGCTTGCCGTCGATGCCGAGGTTGTTCTCGTAAACAACTTTGAAAATGGCTCGCGTTGCGACGTCGCGTGGAACCAGGTTGCCGTATTTCGGATACCACTCCTCGAGGAAATACCAGCGCTCGTTCTGCGGAATCGATTTCGGATCGCGATTGTCACCCGGCTTCTTGGGCACCCACACGCGCCCGCCCTCGCCACGCGCCGACTCCGACATCAGGCGAAGCTTGTCTTCGCCAGGAATCGATGTTGGATGGACCTGAATGAACTCACCGTTCGCGTAATAGCAGCCCTGCTGGTAGAGAGCGGACTGCGCCGATCCGGTGCAAACTACAGAATTGGTCGACTTGCCAAAGATGGCGCCAATGCCGCCGGTCGCAATGATGATCGCGTCAGCAGGGAACGTCCGCACTTCCATAGAGCGCAGGTCCATGGCGCAGATGCCGCGGCAGACATTGTTGTTATCGAGCACCGCAGAGAGAAACTCCCAGTGCTCGTACTTTTTCACCTTGCCTTCGGATTCGTAACGCCGCACTTGCTCGTCGAGTGCGTAGAGCAGTTGCTGCCCCGTAGTCGCGCCGGCAAAGGCCGTGCGGTTGTAGAGCGTGCCACCGAACCTGCGGAAATCGAGCAGTCCCTCCGGCGTGCGGTTGAAGGGAACGCCCATGCGATCGAGCAGATCGATGATCCCGGGGGCGGCGTCGCACATATCTTTAATAGGCGGCTGGTTGCCGAGGAAGTCGCCGCCGTAGACCGTGTCATCGAAGTGCTGCCAGGTCGAATCGCCTTCACCCTTCAGATTCTTCGCGGCGTTGATTCCGCCTTGCGCGCACACCGAGTGCGACCGCTTTACCGGAACAATCGAGAACAGGTCGACGTTGCCACCCATCTCCGCGATCTTGATGACCGCGGCCAATCCCGCGAGCCCGCCGCCTACGACAATGATTTTGGGAGTCGCCATCTTATTGCACCGGCCTTCCGTTGGCGGTCGCGTGCCGCGTGTCCACAATATTCGTAGCTGGGCCGGAAGGCTCCTGGAAACGCTCGCGGAACGTATACAGGCTGACCAGCCCCACCACGCTCAGCAGTACAAAAAATGCCATGCAGACGCGCAGCAGGCGCTGTTGACCTTTGTCGCCGGAAACGATGCCCCACTTCGCCGCAAACAGCCAGATTCCGTAGGCGAAGTGCCACGACCCCGCGATCAGCCCGATTACGTAAAACGCCAGCAGCCACGGATTATGTACTTCCGCCGCCACCTTGCCAAACGACCTGGCCGGAAGATCGTGCAGGTCGACTCCGGTGAAGCGCATGGTGTAGGTATGCCACACGATGTAGATAAAGGCGATGCCGCCGGTCCAGCGTTGTAAGGTATACATCCAGTTACCGGACCAGGGATAAGCGACCGTGTTCCCGTCTCCGCGATACCAGATGTAAAAACCGTAGAGGCCGTGAAACAAAATCGGGATCCAGATGCCAAACAATTCCAGAAAGAATACCAGCGGAAGATTCGCTAGAAAGCTGACTTGGCGCGCATAAGCATCGGGGCCAGTAATAGCGGTGGAGTTCGAAATCAGAATGTGCTCGAACAGGAATGCGCCGACGGGGATAATCCCCGTAAGAGAATGCAGCCGGCGCAGAACGAAGGAATATCCCTGACCAGCGCGCAACGGAGCAACTCCATGCGCTAGCGCCGGAGCAGGAGAACTGGCTGACGCCACGTAACGCTCCTTATCAGTTCAGCAATGAGAGAAGAACTTTGTATTATCGTGTGCCGTAAAAATGAAGTCAAGGAAGCGCGCTTCGGTCTGTGCAGCTCTATATCATTTAAGAAGTGACAGCTCCGTTTCTACGCTGCGAATTTTCTCGCGTGTGAAAATTTGTCCTAGGCGAGAATGTCTTCGCTCTTCTTCGCATCGCTGCTACGGATCACCGTCGACAGTTGACACTCCCGCTTGATCACTTCCTGGGCTAATGATTTAGCCGTGTCCTGAATTGTGGCGAGCCGTGCAGCGCATTCCGTCCCAGGCTCAGCTTCGGCGCTGACCAGTTCACAAAGGCCAACAATAACCGATAGCTTGTTCAGCATATCGTGTGCCAACATGCACACCGGTTGATAGCTTTTCCAGTCTGACTGCTCCACGAATCCCCCTCAAAGCGTTTTGATTCTCATCGCGGATGAACATCCTCGATGTGATTACAATCACACTCCGCTGTTACCTTTGACACTGGCTAGCGAGAGAATAACTGGCTTAGTCCGTCGGCGGCATGGGGGTTCGCCTACCCAGTTGCATCGCACCACTCCAGAAACTGACGAAAGGCAGCGCCGCGGTGGCTGTAGCGCGCCTTCTCTTCGGCGCTAAGTTCGGCAAATGTCTTTTCGGTCTGCGGAAAATAAAACAGCGGATCGTATCCAAATCCGTTGGTGCCGCGCGGCGAATCGAGAATCAGCCCTTCGGCCGTCCCGCGAAAGGTAGCGAGAGTCTGGCCATCGCGCGCGGCGGCTAACACGCACACGAATCGTCCGGTACGCTTCTCTGGCGGAAGTTTTCGCAGTTCCCGCAGAACACGGGCGTTGTTCGCCTCGTCATCCGTGTTCTCGTTGGCGAGGTGCGGCTGGTCGGCTGCGTAGCGCGCGGAATGCACGCCTGGGGCGCCGTTGAGTGCATCCACTTCAAGTCCGGAGTCGTCAGCCAGTATGATCTCTCCGGGCGCATGTCGGCTGTATTCTTCCGCTTTTTTTCGTGCGTTGTCTTCGAAGGTAAGGCCATCTTCCACCACCGTGGGCAGGGAAGCGAAGTTCGGAATGCCGGCAATTTCAATTCCGTGCGCCGCGGCTGCTCCGGCGAAGTCGCGCAGCTTTCCGGGATTCGATGTGGCGATGAGGATTCGTCGCATAAGGTTCGAACCACAACTCTAACCACAGAGGGCACAGAGATGCACTGAGGAAATTCAGGTTATACGGCGCCTTGCTAGAACAGTCCAGACGATTAGCGACACCGCCGTCAGCAGCGAAATCCAGCCTCCTAGCGTGCGATCCCACGTGCGAACAAAAGTGACCTGCACCCGGTTCATCCCGGCTTCAACTGGAACCAGCATCTGTCCTGTGTCCGCGCTTGTGCTCTCGACCATACGTCCGTTTACTTCAGTCTGCCACGCCGGATAGCGAAACAGGCGCAGCGCCAACTGGTCCGGCGCGGACATCTGCGCCGTAAACGTCTTCGATTCGGCATCCCAGCGAGAGACGCGAATTGCAGCATGCGCGGGCCCAGCGACCTTGACGTTGCGGGCATCTTTGTCGATGACCGCAGGATCGGCGCCGACCGGCGTGTATTCGTCGGTACCCTCGTAGCCGACCTGTTCCGCTATGTTGTCCTGCATCTCGCGGAGATCGGCGTTGTTGTCCCACCACGGCGGCTGGATGCGATGCCATGCCACCACGATTACCAGAATGATGATCGCGAAAATGGAGCATCGCACGATCGTCAAGCCAAATCGAGCTTTGCTCGACCCGACAGCCGAGGGCCGCTGTCCCCACATCAGTCCCGCCGACACAAAAAGCGTGAAGATCATGCTCAGGCACAGCAGCCACCGCCAGGGAAATTGCATGAACTGCATTTTTGGCAGTATCGTCCATAGCACTGCGGATACCGAAAGCAACAGCAAGCTGCATGCCGCCGCCCATGCCAGCAGCGCGGTCCAGAGTTCGAGATGCGCTTCGCGCCACTTCCTACTCATCCACGACGCGGCGAGAATCATCGCCATCTCCAGAAGCGCGACTAGAGTGACGATGTGGTTGAAAGCGTCATGCTCAGGGTCCGTGGTATGAATGAACAAAAAGTTATCCGCCGGACGCGACCCCGCTGACACCGACTCCGCAATATTGATCCATCGCTGTTCGTAGATGGCAGGCAACAGATAAAACGCAGCCAGGCATGCGCCCAGCGCAACCGCCGCCGCTCCCACCAAAAGCAGTCGCGGCGCCCGCCGCTGCCATGCGAAGAACATCAGCAGCAGCGCCATCGAGTAGTGGATCATGACCGCCGCCGGAGCATTCGTCAGCCACGCCGCCGCCAGCACCAGCGCCAGCGGCACGATCGCGCGCCGCCCATCGTCCACCGCTTTCAACACGAACAACAGCAGCAGCGGCACCAGGCAACTCGCCAGCAGTTCGGCGAACGCGCTGCGCCAGTACACGATCACCAGGTGATACGGATTCACCGCGTAGAGTACGGCGGCGAAAATTGCGTCGCGGCGGTCGAACCAGCGCCGCGCCAGCACGAACATCGACACGCCTGCCGCCACCAGCACGATCCATACGTAAATGCTTGAAACCAGCGTCCACGGGAAAATCGCGCTCAGCAACGAGCCCAGCGTCCACGAAGCAGGAGGGTAGAACACGAATCTGGGCTCGCCATATCCAAAGTGCGCCAGCGCCGCCCAGCGCGGATAAACGATGCCGTGCTTCCATTGCGTGAGAACTTCCAGCCACGAGTAGAGATGGAACTCCACATCATGTCCCGATGGCGTACCGAAAAAGAAGAAAGGAATCTCGACTGCGAAAGCCGCCGCCCCAATCGCAAGCAGCGGCGCCCATAGTGGCGATGACTGGCGGCCTGCTGCCGGACGCCGCTCCATGAACGGATGCTCAGCCCTGCCGGTGTCTGCCAGACTGCTCCCTCCGTCGCGAAAAATTCAACGGCTGCGACCTCGAGACACAGTCTACCTTTAACCTGGATTTAACCATCGCTGAAATTGCAATGAATGTCTGACGCGGCAATGTCCGATGCGGTAAAGAACGATGGATTGTGGAGAAGAAAATTTATGCCGAGGCCACGTCTTCGGGATTACGTTGCTTGCGAAGTTCCGACAAGAACTCGTCCTGCTGCAACGACGCCCCACGCCGCAGAAGTTCAAGCAGCGGATCTTCCAACTCCTCGTGAGAGTGAGGTTGCTTATCCCCCGGTTCAAACTGAGTGATATCAGCCACCAAAGCGCGTGGAGAGATGCCCAGCTCTGGAGGGGTCGCGGAGCCTTGCCGTAGAACATTGATCAGATTGCCCACTTTTTCGCGCTGCTCGGCGGTTCGGGAAGGGAACTCCACTCCCATGCCATGGCCGGGATGCGCCACTCGCACCATGCCTTCGGTATGCACTTCAAGCGCTTCGGTTTTCAGGCAAAGGTCGATCAGAGCCCGTTCTGGAAACGGTGCATTGGTTTCAACGTAGCAGCCGCCCAGGCTCAAGTCTGTGAGATTGCAATGAGGTACAGTCTCATTGGGCTCGGGAGCGCCGACGTTGGTCGCGGCGTGCAGCCAGGCTTTCAGTGCCGTTGAGGAACTCTCCTCCAGATCCATGAAGCGAACCCCAGTCTGCCCGTTGGCATTGGCCCAGGCGACTTCGCCCTGTGCAAAGATTTCCAAGGCTCCGTCGGGCAGCTTAAAGTAAAAATCCAGCGTGGCGCGGCGCTCCAGCGGTTCCGCCGTGAGCACCTCCATGCCGGTTTCAGACAGATCAAGCAGAATTCCATCCACCTTGCGACCGCCGGCCAGTGTGATCTCCACCGGGGCCTGCACCGGAACGCGAAATGCCCGGCGTCGTTCCCGGCTCAGCAGAGCAGCAGCCGGCCGCAACCCGGCCTGCGCAGCTTCCTCAGTCAGAGGCTTGTAGAGTACGAAATGCGCCCCGCCGGTGAGGATGTCACGAACCCTCGCCGGATCGGCCACCAGGGCAATACTCAATGGTTCGGTGCCCAGCTTCTTGGCCTGCTCCAGTGCTCCTTCGGCTGCTTCGGCATCGTCAAAATCGACAATCAGCGCGGCAAATTTCTGCTGCTGGATTCTGCTCTTGGTGGTTTCGGGATCGCTGCAGCGATCCAGCACAATGCCGAGAGGAGGCAGGACTCTGCCCAGAACTTCAGCCGCCTGATCGTCGGTCGAAACCAGTAATGCCTGGAGAGTCATAAAACGTTCGGGTTGCCAATGCCCGTGGGATTAGGGCCATCGGGGAGCTGTGGGCCGCGCTGCCTTCGAAGCAGCAGGGCCGCTGGAACCCGCGCCTGCCTTGGCGGCCATCGCTTCTGACTGGCTGGAAGTTTCGTCGACTTCCGCGAGAACGACGTTGTCTTCGTCATCGTTCTCTGCCAGCAATGGCGCTACTTCACGCAGCTTTTCCGCTGCCTGCTGAAGCGCCTCAATCTGTTTGCCAAGTTGGGCGTATTTTGCCTGCTTCTGCCGCAGGACCTCATGGATGTCTTTCATACAACCCCCTGTTGGCACGATAAGGAGGGAGTACTGGAGGGGTCAACGGTAATCCCCGCACCCCGATTACCCCGGTAATGGCGCCTCGGCCCAAAAGTACTCCCAAAATAAGGAAAAGCCCGGTATTTTCGGGCTTTCATCGTAGGCTGCACGACAAACTGGCTTTCGGGGTTATCCGGTTAGCGATGGCAACTTGGCGGCCGACCCCACCAGGAAAATCATTCCTACCACAATGCTGTAGGCAGAGGTGGCCAGCGTCAGGGCGCGCAAGGCATTCGGCTTGGCCAGCGTCGCCGAAAACAGTCCCGCGGCCGAAGCGCACATCAAAGTGTTCATCAGCAGCAGCCCCAGGATGAACATCAGCAGCCCCAACAATCCCACGCCCGTCCCCCCCAGGTTCGCCGCCATGAGGAACAGCAGAATCTGTGTTGGAGTCTCGGCGCCCAGACCGTGAATCACGCCTACCAGAAATGTTGAAGTGGTGCCATAACCGTCCTTAAAGACCTGCGGCGCCTCGACCCGGGTTCCGCCAAAAATCCGGCTCAGCCGCCAGTAGATCCACAACGCGCCGTTGATCAATAGCGTGATCCGCGTGCGCGGACGAGCATGGCTGTGAGCGGAAGGACGAAAGAACGTCCCCAGCACATAGATTCCCAGCACCAGCAGAGTGATCCCAACGAGTCGCTCCGCCCAACGATCACTGGCTGCGGGCAGCGAAAGACGAAAGACCACCGCTGCCGCGCCCAGCACCGCTACAGTCGTCGCGTGCCCGGCGACATAGAGCAGGCCGTAGCGCATGGCATCGCTGGGCTTGGACTGCACGCTGCTGATGTCGGTGATAGCCGCGATATGGTCGTAGTCCAGTCCGTGCCTGAAGCCAAGCACCCCTGCCGACAGCAGGGCCAATCGGAGATTGACGGGATCCATCAAAGGGAAAAAGTCCGCGCCAGAAATTCGTCATCCGGCGCAACTCGGCACCGAACAGGACTGTAGGCTAGCATACTCCGCGCAAGGTCACCTTCTCTTTGACAGAGAAGCCGGCACCGGAACCGAGGCCGGACCAATCAACTCGCGCACACGCCGCGAGAGAATTGCCGCCAGCGAATGATAAAAACGAGAACCCAGATGGGGAAATAACTCAAACAGCGATTGCAGCGTCGGCCGGTCCAGGTAGAACGTCTCCACTGCTTCGTTCGCGATCACATCCGCCGTAGCCGGCAGTTCATCGAGAAATGAAATCTCGCCGCAAACATCGCCGGCGCCGACTTCCAACGACCCTTTATGCGACGCAATCTGCACCGCCGCCGTGCCTTTCAGAACGAGGTACAGTCCTTCCGTCACTTTGCCTTTGTGAACCAGCGTCTCGCCTGCTTTGAACTGCCGGCGAACCGCTTTGTCCACAATCAGCACCCAATCGTTAGGCGTGAGATACACCAATCCATTCTTGGCCGCCGACAGTACAGACACATCCTGATGCTGGCTTGCATTTGACATGGCACTCTACTCGATAACTGGCGGGACTTCTACTCTAGATTCCAGGGAACAGGGTTGTCAGAACCAGTGACATTTGTGGCAGGGCACAACCGAGATTATCAGAAAGACGCTCTCCGGCGCATGCTCTCTAAGTGCGATAAGCTCTCTTCTCGCCTCCCAAAGTTCGTTGCTTATACCTTGCGGGCACGGCGTATTATGGCAGCCATGTCACACCACAAATTCTCCCGGCGTTCATTCCTTGCTATGTCCTCGGTTTTGCCTTGGGCTCTGCGCGGCGTTGCCTCTCCCCGCGCCGCGTCAAGTTCCATCCCGGTTGGCCTCGAACTCTACTCGGTGCGCGACGCGCTCAAGCAGGATCCCAAGGGCACGGTGCGCACGGTGGCTCAAATGGGCTATCAGGTAGTTGAGTTTTACGCACCATATTTCGAGTGGTCCGAGGCCCAGACCAAACAAATGCGCAAGTTGCTCGATGACTTAGGCGTCCGCTGCAACTCAACGCACAACGACGCAAAGACTTTCAGCCCGCAGAATCTCAACCGGGCACGCGACCTCAATCTCATTCTCGGCTGCAAATATATGGTCCTTGCCTGGTCTGACCCGAAGACGGGCCCTGATGGCTGGAAGGCAGTCGCCGAGCAATTGAATTCCGTCGCCGAGACGCTGGAGCCCTCCGGCATGAAGCCCGGGTATCACAATCATCAGGCTGAGTTCACCGGTCCCGTGGGCCAGCGGCCGATGGACTTTCTGGCGAAGAATACAGAACCCACCGTGATGCTGCAGTTGGACGTGGGAACTTGTCTGGAAGCCGGTTCCGACCCGGTGGCCTGGATCCGAGCCAACCCGGGACGCATTCGCTCCATCCATTGCAAAGAGTGGTCGCCTGACCCGGACAAGGGGTACAAGGTCTTGTTCGGAGAAGGCGTGGCCGACTGGAAAGGCATTTTTCAGGCCGCCGAGAGCGTGGGCGGAATTGAATACTATCTGATCGAACAAGAGGGAAGCCGGTACTCCGAATTTGAGAGCGCTCGCCGGTGCCTGCAGACATTCCGCGCGACTCACACTTGACCGCCCATGTCCGAATCAAGGCTGGGCGCGGTAAAACTGGGAGCGTTAAGATAGTTCTATGCGCAGTTTGCTTTTGATTGTGGGGCTCGCGTGCAGCCTGACTGTGTGGGCGCAGAACTCAAGCCCGCGCAATTCCACGCCCTCGAAGGCACAACCGCCGGATACGTCCTCGTCCAAACCCGTCCCCCCGCAAACTCCGAACCTGGCGCCTCCGCGGTCCGATACCATCAACGCCAATGAATTGGGTGACGAATCCGGGCAGAGTTCGAGCAAGGATACTCTGATCGACCTGAGCCCGCCCGCCGATGACGCGAAGATGCATCCGCAGAACCCCGACGCCTTGAAGGACGAGGGGCGCTCTTCAGGCAACTCCGACGTGGGCGAGTTCCATCCCTGGAATCCCCACAAGGCGGCCAAGGACATTGAGGTAGGAGATTTCTACTTTAAGCGCAAGAACTATCGCGCCGCCGAGGATCGCTACCGCGAGGCGCTTTTCTATAAGGACAACGATGCCGTTGCCACTTTCCGCCTGGCGCAGTGCCTGGAAAAGATGGATCAGCCGGACGAGGCGCGCAAGGAATACGAAAATTATTTGAAGATCCTACTCCATGGCCCACAGGCCGAAGCCGCCCACAAGGCGATCGAGCGCTTGAAGGGAACTGCCGCCAACGCCGAGGCCGGCAAGTGAGATTTCCGAGGTCACGTTTTCGTTTACTGCGGTTGTGCCCGCGCTAACTCGCGGGCTCGAAATTCTTCACCTGTGTGTTCTTTTGGATTTCAATCTTTGCTTCCCATGGTGATCGACTCCATTTCCCGCTCTACTCTTCTTGCCCTCGCCCAGAACCAGATTGACCGGCCATTTTGGCCCCGAATTCTCCAAGCCCCTGGAGCGCTCTGCCGCTCTCAGAATTCCATCGAAAGCATCCAGGCATGAGTGCACGGTCTGGGTGCGCAGCGCGCCTTCGAACTGCCCGCGGATAATGAGCATGGCGGTGCCGTGCATCAACGACCACACCGCCAGCATGAGACGCGTATGTTGACGGGGACTTCCTCCCAGGCGTTCGGCCAGGCGCTCGCGGATGAGGTTGAACGAAGGCCACGATTCATGCAGGGAAGGCGGCTTGCCCACGCCATCGAAAAGCACTTCATAGGCGTGACTGTGTTCCAAGGCAAACTCAAGGTGAC
This sequence comes from uncultured Acidobacteriaceae bacterium, assembly GCA_937879855.1. Classification (GTDB taxonomy): domain Bacteria; phylum Acidobacteriota; class Terriglobia; order Terriglobales; family Acidobacteriaceae; genus Sulfotelmatobacter. Next base: position 81,952 of record CALFMO010000043.1, read on the forward strand.
GCTGGCACGCCTCGCGCAGCGTCCGGGTCTGTCTGAGTGCGGCAAACAGTTCGCGACGGGTCTCCAGCCGCAGAGCGCGCAGTATGTCATCGCGATCGCGGTAGCGCTCGTACACCGTGGGCGTGGTAGTGCCTGCAGCCTTGGCGACGGCGCGCATGGTAAGCGCCTTTTCGCCGCCGCGCGCCCACAGCCGCGAGGCCGCACCGAGAATACGCTGTTCCAGAGCAGGGTCAGGATGCCGGGGCACTTCTCGCCTCCAACGGTAACTTGAACTGCGTATAACTAACGCTGTATACTTTATCTGCAATCGTTCAAACTGATGACCTCGCAGGGTGGGTCCCGCTGGAACCGCGAAAGTGGCAGTCCTCCCAAACGGTTCCCGGGGCCCCCTGCGTTTTATCCCTCGAAAGAACGGAGGAGTTGTAGATGGCACCAGGAAGTAGAAAGCAAGTCGACGTCGCCCGCCTTAAAGCGGATCTTACCGCCGCCAGCGTGGAGTTGTTGAGCGCGCACTGCGCGGCCGACCGCGTTCGTCTCCAATACTCTCTGAAAGACATTGTGACTTTTGGGGAGCGACATTCCCTTCAGCGGGCAATCGCCTCTGCCGAGGCACTCCACCGCTTCTTTTCCCAAATCCAGGCCCACATCCACCGCGAGGAAGAAACAGGTCTATAAGGTGAACTCGCGTTCCACCTTCCATTCTGGCCCAACGTCTACATCACAGCAAAAATCTCAGAAGCAACTACTTCTCCACCCGGATGAATTCGCCGGTGGAGGCATTGACACTCACTGTGAGTTTGGCACCCTCGCGGCTGCCGCCATAGATGACGTGCCAGACCAATTCATTGGTGTTGTGGTTCCAGTCGCAGACATAGATCACCGGCGTGTCGGGAGCCTTTTCCAGAATCTTGTCGCCGCCATGTTTTTGCGCAGTCGCGAACGCGTCATCCGAATCTTTCTTGAGGAACGCCATGTCAAACACCGTTGTGTTCGAGTTCGACGGACTGTAACTGTCCTCGATTCCAGGATTGACGCCGCGCGAGGGCGCGCCTTCCGCCTCGCTGCCGGACCACGTATAAGATTTTTCCGAACGGCGGCTGGGGGACGCGAATCCCGCACGCCACACCGCCCATTTGCCGTCGTGGCCGTTTCCGTCGCTGGTTGCTGAGGAATCGAGGCGGTAGGGTTTCGCATCCGGAGCCCACCCGCGAGCCGCGATGTATAACTTCTGGAACGCAGAACGCCCGGTGATGAGTTCGGGTTTCTTAGGTTCCGGCTTGGCCGGTTCCGCCGGTTTACTCGATTCCGACGAGCACGCGCTAAGCAGCGCCAGCAGCGCCAGAGCCAGGGCCGCACGCGAATACTTAAGCCTGCTTTCGCGGCTACCTCGTCCTTGAACCGCACTGCGATGATCCTGACCGGCTGAGAAAGCCGATGCAGTCGAGGTAGATTCCCCGTGGATATGACTGGCCATCTTCATGGCGTCCTTCCTGTGATAACTTTGTTGGGTTTATTGTCGCGCAACATTTTAACTGAAAGCGCCGAAAAGGTAAGTAACCCTTCGTGGACCCCCGCCTTCAAAGATTGCAAGCCGAAATTCTCGCGGCCATCGACGGCCTGTCTGCCGACCAATTAAGTCGGCATCCGCCGGGAAAATGGTCAGCCGCCGAAGTCCTCGAGCATCTCTATTTGACGTACACCGGAACGGTGAAAGGTTTTGAGCGGGTGGAAGCAGCGAACCAGCCGCTGGTGACTGCGCAAAGCTGGCGGCAGCGCGGCCGCAAGGCGATCGTCGTGGGTCTGGGATATCTACCTTCCGGTAGAGAGTCTCCTTCAGTCGCGCGTCCCCGCGGAATACCTCCAGGAAAGGTCCTGGGCGAGATCGCGCTCAAAATCGCCGAGATGGACGCCAGCATGGCGCGCTGTGAGCAAAAACTGGGCTCGCGCCGGGTGCTGCTGGACCACCCTATCCTCGGACCTCTCACCGCCAACCAGTGGAGAAAATTTCATCTGGTGCACGGCCTGCACCACGTAAAACAAATTCGACGCCTCCGACATCCGTCCTCGTAATGTAAGCCCGCCGAAAAGTGTGGCCTTCGGAAAACGTACCGCCGGCAACCTGCCGGCTGTCCCCGGGGGCGTCTCGCCCGCGACTCCATCTTTTATGCTTAAGGTTTTATTGCTCGCTCACTGAGGCTGGTGCGCCCGCCCTGCGCGCTTGTTCCTGCATGTCGTCGAGTTTCTGCTTGGCTTCGTCTAAAGCTTTCTGTTTGTCGGCGATCTGCTGCTTGTATTGCGCGTCCTGTTTATCCCAGTCGGCGGAGTTGCGCAGCCGATTACCAGCATCTGCGTACATCGCAGCGGCGCGAATCTGATATTCCCGCTGCAGCACGTTGAGTTCGCGGGTCAGCAATTCGATCTCGCCTCTCTGCGCCGTGATCTTATCGTTCCATTGCTTCGCCGCGGCTTGCTTCGTCGCTTCGTCCACTGGCGCTTTGGAGCCGGTTGACGCGGTCTTCTCTTCAGCCTTGGCTGCAGCGGTTGTGGCTTCGGCCCCTGGCTTGGATTCGGCCTGCGCTTTCGCCTCACCCTCAGCCGCGGGCGCGCTATCCGCCGCTTTATTCTCGGCGTTCTTTTCCTCCGCCGGGGCTGGCTTCGGGCCTACGATCGAGAGCTTGTCTTCCCGGGGCAGATTGTCGTTATCGAAAACCTTCGGCGTGCTCTTCACCCCGGGATCCTTGCGGATCTGGCGAGCATAGTCGCCCAACGAGGAACCGGCAGAATTCTGCGAAGCTTGATTCTGAGCTCCGGCCACAAGCACGCCCAAGCCGAAAAACAGCACGAGTCCAAATCCACGATATACGTTTTGTTTCATAACTCCCCTTTTTGCGTACTCGAATTCAGTGTCACTCAGCTGCAATCCCGCCCACTCCAGCCGCGGCGGTTCATTCAAATTAATCCGCCAAGGCGCCTGCAGCAACTGCCTGCGCCGCGCGTTTTCTGGACAAAAATCCTCCAATGTCGTGATCCAATTGTGCCGCCTCATGCGCAATGTCGGTCGCCAGTTGCTTCGCCAGTTCCGGATCGTGGCTGTTGGCCAGTTGCTGCGCGTAGCCGGAAATCGTGGTCAGCGAGGTGCGCAAATGCAGCGCCATCTCAGCTGAGATTTCGCCCTGCAATTCCTGTTGGCGCCGGATATCTTCCATTTCTGTCCGGTTATTGATCAGGCAAGCCACGCCAAGCAATCCGCCGTCGACCGCCGGCACAGCGGAAATCGTCACCGCGATAAAGCGCTTCTCTCCTGTCGGAGTCTCATACTCGGCTTCAATTTCGCGGCGCTTGCTGCCTTCGCGCAGCACAGCACTAATCTCATCCGCCAGCAGGACCGGATCGCCTCTCGTCTCATCGCTTGACCTCGGTTTGGCAGCACGGACGACCGCGCCCCGAAAAATATCTCCTGCTCCCATTCCTGTGACGGCAGCGAAACCGAGAATCGCCTTCGCCGCCGGATTGGAAGTTTTCACCAGCCCGTTGGTTCCAAACACCAGCACGCCAGAGGACAGATTCGAAAGCACTGCCTGACTGAAATTTTCGCTCGTGCGGGCGCGATGCTGTTCGGCTTGCGATTGCACTTGCAGTTCGTGTTTCTGCTGCTTGAGTTGCTGGATCACCGTGTTGTAGAGGTGCAGCGGCAAAGTCTCAAGCGTTGGTTTGGCCTCCGCGGAAATGTCTCCCTCTTCCGCAATCCTTTTTCGCAAAATGCGGATGAAGAGCAGCCCCACCAGGAAAGCGCATGAGGCGCAGAGCAGCGCCACTGCCGCTCGCAACATTACCGGGTTGGTAAGCATTCTCACCACAGGCCCCCATACCACTGCAGGAATCGGTTGCCGAAGAAAAATGCGATCAGCGCCATGCTCCCAAGAAAGACGCCGAAAGGCATCTGGTAATTGCGATAAACCACCTGTGCCGACTGCCATGCGCGACGCCGGGCCGCCTGTGCGTTCGTCAGCCGCTTCATGAACCGGTGTGTGCGTTTTACCCAGACTACGAACACCGTACTTAAACCGAATAATGATCCCGCCACCGACGCGGTAAAAATCGTGAAAATTGTCAGCTTGATTCCGAGGAACGCGCCCGCCATGGCCATCAGCTTCACGTCGCCAAAACCCATACCCTCGGTACCACGCCAGCGCAGATAAATCGCGCCCGCGCCGTAGATGAACGACGCTCCCACCGCCGCCCCCAGCAGGGAATCGAGCAGGGACATCAGTCTTGCCGTCACGTCGTCGCTAAAGGGCAGGTTCACGACTCCGGGCAGAAACTGAGACGCCAGGTCGTTGACCGGAACCAGCAGGCTGAAGATCAGGCCCGCGGCCAGTCCAGGCAGCGTCATCTTATCGGGCAGCAGTTTGGTCTCGGCGTCGGTGAAAATCAGCCCCAGCAACAGAAACGCGAACACACAATATTTCAGCGTGGAAAGTGTCAGCCCGAAATACCAGTAGCAGGCGAGAAACACGAAGCCGGTCAGCAACTCGATCAGCAAATAGCGAGGCGAAATTTTCTCTTTGCAATGACGGCATCGTCCGCCGAGCATCAGCCAGCTCAAGACCGGAATATTGTCGTAGAAGGCGATCGGCTGCTTGCAGGACGGGCATGCCGAACGCGGCGCCACTACCGACAGCCCTCGCGGCAGTCGGTAGATACACACATTCAGAAAGCTGCCGAAGGCCAGCCCAAAGACAAAAATCGACGCTGCCAACACAAGATCCACGAGGTCTCTCAGATCGCGATGGAGCCACCCGCGCCTTCGGCGCAAGCCTCTCCTGAAGAACGTTGAGCTTCGCTGTTCTTGGTTGGATTATAAGTCGATCATCGAAACCGGGCTAAGGTACTGAAGTCACTGGCCCAAAGGCCAATTGGCAGCAAGACATTGACCAGTGGCCGTTTACACCTGCCAGCCGAAAATTAGAAGTTGGTTCCTTCTGGATAACGGCGGCGCGGAGGCTCCGAAATTTTTCTGGTAAAAATCGGTGCGTTAGGGCTCCGGAGCGCACGCGCGGCGTCCCGGAGCCGCGTCAATCTCTGCGAGCCTGTGTTATTTCGCCTGCAGCGTTCCTACATACTCGACCAGATTGCTGATTCGCTGCTGTACCTGCGCCGTGTGACCTTGACTGATGCTGGAGAACAACGGACCCCAAACCGGCATGTCCTCGCTACCGTGGGAGGGCGTGCTGGCCTGTCCCCTGATCACCGCGGCAACGTGCTGTGCTGGGTACTTACCGCTATTCTTCTGCGCCAGAAGCGTCAGATCGATGGGCGGAGTCTTCATCGCCGAGGCCGCCGGTCCGTTGCCCTTGCCATCTTTTCCATGGCAAACAGCGCAATAGCTGACGAACATCTCTTTGCCCGAATCCGCGGGCGCGCGGGCGATGGGTACATGCTTGATTTCCGGTGCACTTTGCGCCGGAGCCTGCTGTGCCGCTGCACAAACTGAGATTGCCACCAGAATTACCGCCAAACTGATGAATCTTAAAACACGCATATCGTCCTCCTGGGCCCATGTGGCCCACAAACCGTTCAGTGTAAGCGCGGCTCCGAACCCCGACTGTGACCGAGATCACAGCCAAATGTGAGGGCGAATGCGTGAGCAAACGAGATTCGTGACTCGAATCGGCAGCCGGCTTCACGGGAAAACGAAGCGCAATAATTCCCCTTCCAGTGCCGGCGCGGAAGGCTCGTGAAGCGGATGTTTTCCGTGCCACATTCTCCAGCTCTGGGGAACGAGGCGCGTTTGGGCGGCGGGGATTTCCACCCAACCCTGCTCGGTTTCCTCCCGCAGAAAGACGGAAAAAGCAGAAGGCGTGGGAATCCTGGCGTCAAAGACCTCCGACTTCCACTCAAACAAACTTGCCGCCAACTTCTCGGTCAGGGACTCGCATGGGTCGAGAAACAGAATCCATCCCGCGCGCGCGAACGGGAGATAATCCTGCGGCGAAGAACCAGGCGTGGCAGCAATCACTCTCGCACCGTACTCGCGAGCCAGGCTCACCGTAGCGTCACGCGACCCATGGTCGACAACCAGAATGTCGTCGCAAGCGTACAGCGTCTCCAGCGCGCGCCCCAGCCGCAAAGCGTCATTTTCCGTCTGCAGCAACGCAGTGATGGAAGGCATGTGGTTGTGAGGCAGAACTGTGTGGCGCGGGCGCTCCCGCCCGCGTGACTTTATGCGCAATCCGGCAGAACGAGCGGCGGAGTTTCAACGACGCCGCTGCACTCGCTACTGCGAATCCCCCAGCCTCGGCCGGTTAGCATTCGGGTTCGGAGCCTGCACCACCGTAATCGGCGCCTGCAGCGTGAAATTCAGCACGGTTTCAGAAGGAAGCTTGATTTGCTGGCTCTTGGAAACCTCCTGCGCCCCGGCTCCCACACCCGCACCAGCCGCCGTTCCGATCGCCGCGCCCTTGCCGCCACCCGCGATCGCTCCGATGATGCCGCCAATGATGGCTCCGCCACCAACTTTCTCGGCCGTATTCTTGCCGCGCGAACTGCCTTCTTTCCTGTATTGATCGGTTTGCAGTGTATAAGTCCTGCCGCCGACCGAAAGACTGTCCAATTGCAGGACGACTATCGACTGTCCTTTAAATTTGCCGGCGCTTTTCACGTCGACCAGGTGACCTGTAACGTCGGCGCCGGCCGGCACTGCTAATTCTCCATCTGAAGTGATGGCAGCGTTGATCGTTGCATGGAACACGTCGCCTGTCTGGTTCTTTTCGCTGTCAATGGGATCGACGAGACGAATTGCCAACTGTGTTCCCTGGTCGATAATCAACTTCCTGGGCGGCGGCGGAGGCGGCGGAGCATTCTGCACCGCTGTATTTGCTGGCGGAACCGGTGGCGCGGCGTCTGCGGGAGGCTGATTGTCAGCACTCATCTGGTGTGATCCCGCGTCATTCGCAGAATTTCCGGCAGCGGAATCTTCCGAGGGACGAGCCCGGTGAGTTCTTCTGGGGGTGCTTTTTTCCGCGCGTACAGGGCTGGGAGGCGGAGTGCTGGAAGCTTCCATTTCAGCAGCTTCGGGAACTGCAGCAGCCGGCTTCTCATTCCCGACCTGCAGATTGTTGATGATCTGTTTTACTCCGGGTATAGACGCGGCCTGACGGCTCGCCGCCTGCCGCTGAGCATCGTTGTCGACAACGCCCGCAAGCGTTACCGTGCCATTGTCGGCCTGCACCGTGAGTTGCTTGCTTGCGAGCCCGGAATCCTGGCTGAATTTATTTTGAATGTCGCTGGAAATCTTCGCGTCATCCGGCTTCCGAGCGCAACTTGCGGCAAACGTCAGAACTATGACGAAAACATAAACGTAAATATGCTGGGACGGTCTTTTCATAATCAACTCCGGAAAATGGCCAGAACAAATGAGCCTGAATTGCAATTCCATTTTAGATGCGTTGAGAGGTTCTTGCAGATGTAAATGAGGAGCTAGCGAGGTACCGGAAAATTACTGGAAAATGTCTGAGGGCGCGAACCGCAAACTGTAGCGCCGGCGTCCCGCCGGCTGTCGCGAGAGCGTCTCGCTCTCGCACCCTCCTAGTGAATGAACTTATAGTCGACGATCGACGCCGCCAGTTCACCGCTCTGGTCTTCCGGCGGAGTATCCTTGGCGCGCATCACTCGCCCCTGGCAGAGCACATTGCTGTTCTTCTGTCCGGAAATTTCTTCCGGCATCTCGAACACCATCTCGATCAACGCATTGATTGGCAATTGCTGTGGACCGTTGAACAGCACGCCGCTTTGGCTGATGTTTTCGATGATTCCTTCGTACCACGTGCTGGTCTTGTTGACCCGGTAGCGCAGTGGAATATCGAGCTTCAGACGGCGCGCTCGCGGCACCCACGAAGGCCGCTTCTCGCGGGCATGACTGCGCCGGACGGTAGTCTCGGGCTTGCTGTGCTCCACGCGCTCGGTGCGGCGCATGGTAGCCCAGTCATACTTGTATTCCGCGGCGCACAGCAGGCAGACCTGGTAATAGTTGCCATCGCCACCACGGCGCGGCCAGGAGAATTCGTGGGAGCAGCGCCCTAGCATAAGCACATCCATGAATTTTTGCGGCATGTTATAACTTCCGGGTTAACGAACCCTCGGATGCAGGCTCATCATCTCGCGAACGTTTTCCTTTGAACAGGTTACTTTCGTGCACGCCGACTGCACCGATCGCATTAAGGCCCACAGGATGAATCACTTATATTGTGGATTGTTTCTCAGGATCCTTTCACCGAAGTTTCTGACCGAACAAGCCCCCTTCTGAGTCCATTCATCCGCCATTCCATCCGTGTATCATCGCCCCATGGACGGCACTTCGGATGTGACTGCCTTCATCCTCGCCGGCGGCAAAAGCACGCGCATGGGCACCGATAAGGCGTTCGCCGCGCTCGACGGCCGGACATTGCTGGCGCGAGCCTTAGAGTTGGCGCACTCTGTCACTTCCGACGTACGCATCGTGGGCGATCCCGCCAAGTTCGCGCGGTTTGCGCCGGTGGTCGAGGATTTGTTTCCCGAGTGCGGACCGCTGGGAGGAATCCACGCCGCGCTGCGATCATCGCAGTCCGATCTGAACCTCATCCTCGCCGTGGACGTTTCCTTCGTGTCGACGGAGCTGTTGCAGTATCTGCTCCGCCGGGCCAGAAGTTCCGCCGCCGCGACAGTGACGGTGGTACGGGCGAGTGGAGGGCACCAGCCTTTATGCGCTGTCTACCGCCGGGAATTCGCCGATGCCGCAGAGGCGGCTCTCGCTGCCGGCCGCTACAAGATCGATCCGCTTTTCGCCAGGCAACGAACCCTGGTCATCGACGAAGACGAACTGAACGGCGCTGGCTTTTCCTCAAACATGTTCCGCAACTTGAACACGCCGGAAGAACTGGCCGATGCGAGTGGCGAAATCGACAGCCACGTTTCAAGATCGGCCGAACAACCCTCTGAAACCGAAGGCCAGCCGGCTCTCAAGCATGCCGACTCCAGCACCACTCCCTACATCGAGTTCAAAGATGTTTCCAAAGCATTTGGCAGCAACGTCGTGCTCGATCACGTCAGCTTCAACGTGCTTCCCGCGGAAACCGTTTGCATTCTCGGACGCAGCGGCGTGGGCAAATCGGTGTCGTTGCACCACATTATGGGATTTCTGAAGCCCGACTCAGGGCGTGTCATCGTTGCCGGAGAGGACATCACCGAATACACCGAGGTGCAACTGGAACTGATTCGCAAAAAAGTCACCATGGTCTTTCAGAACGGCGCGCTCTTCGACTCCTTAACTGTCGGCGAAAACGTGGCATTTCCCCTGCGCGAATCGCGGGAACTCGATGAAGAGCAGACCTACCAGATTATCGACGGCCTTTTGCAAATGGTGGGCGTGCAGGACATGCGCGACTTGCTGCCTTCCGACCTTTCGACCGGAATGAAGCGCTCCGTCGCTATTGCCCGCGCATTGGCCGCGCGTCCGGAATGTGTGCTCTACGATGAGCCAACTACGATGGTCGATCCGCTGATGGCGCAATTGCTGGGCGACCTGATCAAGCGCCTCAAGATTCAACTGAACCTGACCAGCATCGTCGTCACCCATGACATGCGGCTAGCCAAGAAGCTAGCCGATCGAGTCGTCTTCCTGCACGAAGGCAAAGCCATCTTCTTCGGCCCCTACAGCGAGATGGAAAAATCCCCAGAGCCAATCATCCAAGAATTTCTGGAACTGGACGAACTAAAGCTGGAAGCCTAAGAACTCACGTAGCGACAGCCGCCTCGGCTGTCCCGGCAAGGCGAAGCCAGCCGGCCGGAGGAAAAAGGACGAGTTAGCAAGAATCACTGGCCACTGACCACTGATCACTAGCCACTGCCTTCAAAACCCTTGCTCCACCAACTGCTCAATGGTCAGTGAACTTTCGCCATCACCCTTCATCATCTTCTCAACGTACTTCGCGATCAGATCGGCTTCCAGGTTGACCGGGTCACCGGACTTCAGCGAATGCAGGTTCGTCATCTCCACCGTGTGCGGAATAATGGCAATCGTGCACTGGTTTTTCTCCAGCTGCGCAACCGTGAGACTGATGCCTTCGATCGAAATCGACCCCTTGTAGACGGTGTACTTCTCGACATCAGACGGAAGCTCAATGTGCAGCCACCAATTGTCCGAATCGGCGATGCGTTCAAACGCAGTCAGCTTGCCCACTCCATCAACGTGGCCTTGCACGATGTGGCCTCCGAACCGGCCGTCCGCCTTCATGGGCAGCTCAAGATTCACCAGGGCGCCTTCATGAATGCGTGAGAACGAAGTCCGCGCCCAGGTCTCCGGCGCCAAATCGGCGCAAAACGATCCCGGCTTGATATCGAGAGCAGTCAGGCACACTCCGCTTACCGACACGCTGTTGCCAGTCTGCAATTCCTTCGGAGCATTTTCGGCAGCGACGGTGATGCGCCGATTTTCGCCGCGCTGTTCAATACGAGTAATCCGTCCAACTTCTTCCACAATGCCAGTAAACATGAGTACCTCTCGGATGACAAAACATCATAAACCCATTCAGGACACACACCGCGCAAACTGTTGGATAGAGGGTCATTTCGATTTCCCTACAGACGGGTGGCGTGAGAGCATGGCTGGCATGGGACATGACAACATACGAAACCATCCGTTCTTGTGCTTGGCCCTCTCGCTGATTCCGTTATCCCTCGCTATATACGGCACGGTCACTGGAACCGCGATGATGAAAAGATCAAAGGTAGAGCGTGCGAAGAATCCAATTGAATATTGGCTTGTGCTCGTGTTTGAGTATGGCCTTTTTGCTTGGTTATTCATCACTGCGATTTCAAACTGACCCACTACCAACTTTTGGGGTTCCTTCGTACCTTCGTGTCCTTGGTGGTTTATGCTCTGTGCTTTTCCCGATAAAAGTCATTCCCCGTAAGGATCCCGCAGATACCCCTCCACCGCGAAGTCCTCTCCGAAACGATGCAGTTGGATGTGCTTGACCTGCGCGGCCTGGTTCATGTGGTGGAAGCCGGCTCCGGCCGCGAACGGAATCGAGCCTGAGCCCGCCAGAATTTTCGGCGCGTAATACAAAAAAACTTTGTCCACGACATTCGACGCCAGCGCCGTCCAGTTCACTGTGGCCCCGCCTTCGATCATCACCGATGTGATTTCGAGTTCTCCCAAACGCCGCAAAATGGCGGATAGATCAGGGCGACCGTCCGGTTCGACCGCAGGAACAATCTCGATGCGGATTCCAATTGCTTCGAGTTGGGCTCTCTTCTGCTCGTCTGCCGAAGAGCAGAAGACCAGCACGTCATTGGTTCGCTCTGCCGCCACGTTTTGCACCAGGCGCGATTCCACCGGCAGGCGCAGGCGCGAGTCGAGAATGACGCGCAGCAACCGGCGTCGCCGCGGTCGCCCGCTGCGGTCGGTGAGCATCGGGTTATCCGAGAGAATCGTTCCCGCCCCAACCATCAGCGCGTCGTTCTGGTGCCGTAGTTCCTGCACGTGCGCGCGCGCGACTTCGCTCGTAACCCATCCGCCAGCGGGAATGCCCGCGGCATGGGTGCCCCATGTCTCGCTTCCTTTGCGAGACATGGGAGCGTGTTCCAGCACCTCGGCAGGTGGCGGAGCGATCTTGCCATCGAGCGTCATAGCCGCCTTCAGCGTCACCAGCGGCCTGCCATGACGGATGTAGCGCGCGAATGCCTCATTTAATCGCCGAGCCTGCTCTTCCAAACCGCCGACTTCGACGTGGACACCGGCGGCGCGCAGTTTCTCAAATCCTTGCCCGCTGACCTTTGGATTCGGGTCGGGCATGGAAGCCACCACGCGCTGGATTCCCGCGCCAATCAGCGCATCCGTGCAAGGTGGCGTGCGTCCCTGATGAGCGTGCGGTTCGAGGTTGATGTAAAGAGTCCCGCCGCGAGCTTTTTCCCCAGCCGCTTCCAGGGCGAGAATCTCGGCGTGCTTCATACCGCTGTAGGCGTAACTTCCGATGCCGACGACGTTGCCTTCCGAATCCGCAATTACAGCCCCAACGTACGGATTCGGCGAGGCCAGTCCCAGCCCCTGGCGCGCGAGTTCCAGCGCACGCTGGAGAAGCGCATCGTCTGCGGAGTGAGATGTCATTCAGGAAGAAATCTTGCGGCCCAGTTCGTCTCGGCGTACTTCGCGGCCTTGCTCAGCGTTCTCCGCGGTTAAAAGCTTTTTCCTAAAAACAGCGCCTCAGGTCGCTACGTCCGACGCGGTGGAAAGCAACGATACGAATCCTCTTCGATCTCGGCAACGGCCGCCCCGCTGCGTCCCTTGGGACCACGCCGCAGCGGCGCCATCGCATAGGCATAAGGATCCCCTGGAGGCGTGGGCTTCCTGCCCAGCAGCCGCTTCAGGAAGTCGAGTGCAGTTCTGAATCGCGACCGCTTCTCACCAGCATCGGAAATGGGCACTCCTATTCAAACAACGAATCCACAAATTCTTTGGGATCAAACGGCAGCAAGTCCCCCGCTTTTTCTCCCACGCCAACATACCGCACCGGCAGCCCGAGTTCGCCCGAGATTGCCACCACCACGCCGCCTTTCGCAGTGCCATCCAGTTTCGTCAGGACGATCCCAGTGACACCGGCCGACTCGGTAAACATGCGCGCCTGCTGCAAACCATTTTGCCCGGTAGTCGCGTCCATCACAAGCAAAGTTTCGTGCGGCGCTCCGGGAATGATGCGCTGTGCAGTCCGCCGCATCTTGTCGAGCTCCGACATCAGGCTGCTCTTCGTATGCAACCGGCCTGCGGTGTCGACCACAACATAGTCAGCCTTGCGCGCCACCGCGGCCTGCAGCGCGTCGAACAAGACGGCCGACGGATCGCCTCCGGGCTTAGTCTTGATCACTTCCGTGCCAGTGCGCGATCCCCAGATTTCAAGCTGATCAATAGCGGCGGCGCGAAACGTGTCAGCCGCGCACAGCAGCACGTTCTTGCCCTGCGAGCGAAACACCTGCGAAAGTTTGCCGATGGTTGTGGTCTTGCCCGTGCCATTCACACCGACCACCAGAATCACCTCTGGCGTGCCATCCACTTTGCTGACTGGCCGCGAATTCGCCGTGCTCAAAATTGCAAGCAGCTCCTCTTTCAGCAGCCGCTTGAGTTCCGCCACATCCCGAATCTGCTTGTAGTTAGCCTTCTCGCGCAGCTTGCCCAGAACCTGCTGGGTAGTCGCGCTGCCCAGATCGGCGGCGATGAGCGTGGCCTCGAGATCGTCGAGCGTATTTGCATCGATCTCTTTGCCGATGGAGACGACTTCGTCGATGCGCTCCGCCAGATTTTCGCGCGTGCGCGTGACCGCCTGCTTCATGCGATCCATGAAGCTGGGCTTCTGTTCTTCCGTAAGACTGCCAAACAACGTCTGAATCATAAAAAGCCTAAAGCTCGATTATACGGGCTGCATAAGGCCCCACTCTTCGGCGGCTTTTGAAGATCGGTGCTACGGGTCTCGCTATTCGCCGTACCTCGGGGACTGTGATTAAATCGCAAGTGATATATGCCTGAATCTAGGACTGGAGGCGACATTCATGGCGTCAGGTGGCTCAGCAGCACGATGTCAGCTTCCCCCTTGCCCACCGCCGCGTAGATAGATTTTCCATCTGACGACCACGAGACTCGCCGCGCAATGAACGTGGCTTCGTGACCGAAATCGGTCACCGGTCTCAGACTGCCGTTGTCAGTTGCCACCGTCCACAGGTTCGTCGTCGGCCCGTCCGTCAGGAGCACCAGCAGGAACTTTCCGTCTGGCGAGAGTACCGGTTGCATGAGCAGAGACGGAGACAGGCGGGAGCCCGGTAGACGGGTCAACACTTTATTTGGACCGTCGTCAGGCTTGGCCACGTGGATTTCCATATCCGAAAAACCGTTCGCACCCGCCAGGGTCACGACATAATAGAGCGTTCCGTCTGCCGCGACGGCCGGCCCACGCCCATCCGGTTGCACCGGCCTGAGATCAGTTCCATCCGGACGAACCTTATCGATGCGGAAACCCTTCGCTGTCGGCGGTGACACGTAAAGCCACTTTCCGTCTGGCGACCAGCACGCCCATCCTCCCCCCTCTGAGACCTTGTGCCCGTTACTGCCATCGGCATTGACGACCCACTGATCTACATTCCATGCCGAGCTGCCACGATTGACGTAAGCAATGTGCTGCCCGTCAGGCGACCACACTGGAACTCCTAAAGCAATGCGGGGATCTTCCTCGAACGTGAGCTGCCGGCTTTGCCCGGTTTCTGGCTGCAGGACCCAGATATTTCCGTGGCCTCCGCTATCGCTGAGATAGACAATTTCGCGATCACCCGGCGCAGCCGAAGGTGTTTGTACGGCTCCAGTCTGGTGCGTGATCTGGACGCCGCGCCGCACATTGTCCTCGGGCGTTCCGCCCACAGGATACTTCCAGATGTCGAACTGCACCCGATCGCGGCTGGCGACCACATTGCCCTCGCGGTCCACATCCGGCGAAATGTAAGAGGTTTCCCCAAACGTGAGCTGCCGCGGAGTACTATCTCGCAGCCGAGCTAGCCACAGGTTCATGGTTCGCATGTACAGCACGGTGTCGCCGCGCGAAGAGCTGAAAATCACGCCCGAACTGTCCGGTAACCAGGAAAAACCCGCCTCCGGATTTCCGTCCTGAGTGATGCGATGTGGCTCCCCGCCGCTGACCGGGACATAAAAGATGTCATAGTCAAACGTTCGGCCACTCTGGTATGCCAGCATGCGGTCGTCAGGCGACCAGCGCAAATTGGAATAAATGTAATCCCCAGGAAGTCGAGTAATCAGGTGAACATTCGACCCATCCCCATCTGCAACGGTTAACTCGATTTGTCCTTGATTCGCTCGCAAATACGCGATCTGTTTGCCGTGATGGCTCGCATCAGCGGGAATCAGGCTGCTGCCAATTGGGCGCGCGGTGCCACCCAACGCGGGAATCTCCCAAACCTGCCCCGGTCCGTTGGCTTCCGGAGACGGCGAAAAATAAATCAGCGAACTGGAATCGGCCGACCACCGTGGCGACAGATGGTCGGCATCATCGTGCGTAACCTGCAGCGGCGTTCCCGCGGAGAGCAGCCGCACCCAAACCTGCCGCCGTCCCCCAATGTCGGCCGTGAACGCCACCGATTTGCCGTCGGGCGAAAGCGCTGGAAATTCCTCCATGCCCACGAAGTCGGTCAGTCGTCTCACTCCCACGGGCAAGCGACTCTGCGGGCGCACGATCATTCCAGCCGCGACAAATCCAGCCGCTGCCGCCAGCACCACCGCAACTGCGACCAAGAGCGGCCAGAACTTTCGGCGGACTTTCGCCACCGATAAAGGTACGGCAGGACCGCTTTCACCTTGCGACAGCATTTCCAGGTTGAATGCCAAGTCCCGAGCCGTCTGAAACCTTTCGTCCGGGTCTTTTTCAAGGCACCGGTGGATAATGCGCCCCAACCCCGGCGGCAGATTGTGAACACTGGTAGACAGCTCCACAGGTTCCTCTTTGAGGATGGCGCTCATAGTGTCGGCAGTGGTCGCTCCGCGGAAGGCGCGTTTTCCCGAAATCATTTCGTAGCAAGTCGCGCCTAAGGAGAAAATATCGGAGCGAGCATCCGTCTTCAGTCCACGCACCTGCTCCGGGGACATATATCCCACCGTTCCGAGCACCATGCCCATCTGCGTGGAATTGAAGCCTGCAACTGTGCTTTCACTTCCCTCCGGGTCCGGGCGGGTTAGCTTTGCCAATCCGAAGTCGAGGATTTTCACGAAGCCGTCGCGCGTGACCATAACGTTTTCCGGCTTGATGTCGCGATGCACGATGCCAGCGGTGTGCGCTTTGGCCAGGCCGTCGGCGATTTGCGAGACGATCTGCAAGGACTTCTTGATAGGGATGGGACCCGCCGCCAGCAGATCGCGCAGGGTTTTGCCCTCCACGAACTCCATGGCAATGTAGGAATTTGCGCCTTCGCAACCCACGTCATAGATGGAGATGATGTTGGGATGGTTCAGGGCAGACGCGGATCGTGCTTCCTGTTCGAAACGCCGCAGGCGATCAGGATCGGAGGCAAACTCCGGTGACAGAACTTTAATGGCAACCTGACGTCCCAGCCTGCTCTGGGTGGCACGGTAAACCTCTCCCATCCCTCCAGAGCCCAACGGAGACTGGATTTCATACGGCCCGAGTTTTGTACCGACCGCCAGAGCCATGCGTGCGCGCCATTATAGCCCGTACAGCACGCGCAGAGGACGTGCACCCGCTCCGGACGGTGAGGCGCCAAAACTCAACCTATCGGATTACGAAATGGATGGCGGACGGCCCGAGCTTCTGATTTCTCTTTGCACTAGGAAGACAGAGGGTTGCCCCATCCTTCGCATGGTTTACGCGAAGGGTGGGTGTCACGGACCTTGGTACGTATGGGTCTACAGCCGTTCCTTCCAATACCCAGGCTTTCGGCTGGTATGTGCAACGGCCAGGATTTGGATGTTCCCCGCGGTGCGCTCTCGATAAATCAGAGTAAATGGAAACTGTCTGAGCAAGAACCTGCGAGTGGCGTGAGGACCTAACGCCCAACGTTGAGGCGCCTGAATGATCTGCGTGAGCGCGCGATCCACTTCGGCGTCGAACCTGCGAGCGGCGTCCGGACTGCGTTCCAGATACCAGTCAAACGCTGCATCATACTGCGCGCTCGCTTGCTCATGAAAGCGCACAGATTTACTGGGCACGGTTTAGCTTCGCCAGATTGCGCCTGCGCACTTCCTCCCACGAGGTGGTCTTGGCTTGCCCCGAATCTAACTCAGCGATTCGCTTCCCAATCTCAACTTCCCAGGCCGCTTGCACGCCTTCGTCGACCTTGCCACCGAGGTTCGAAATCAGGGAGTCCGCCAGCGCCTCCTGTTCCTCGACCGACAACGACAACGCTCGCTCCAACAACTTCGAAACTTCCGCCGTCATTTGTGCCATGCCCACCTCTCCTGGTCATTTTATCTTAGCAACGATTTCGACGAGCCTTATCAAGTAATCCTGTATTAAGTAATCCTGTCGACCCCGCCGTTTTCCACAGCCTCCCCATGTTCATCCAACCTTGACCCAAGCTTGGCCTTTCTCGAATACTCACCTCATGAGCAGCCACAACCGAAAGCGAAGAGAAGAGCGGGTGCCCCACCCTTGTCGCGTTTTGTGCGACAGGGTGGGGATTTTGATTTTCTTAACTCCCACCCACTCAAGATTTTGCCCGCAACTTGTTGCAGCTCATGGATTAAATCTCAATTTTCCGCTAACCCGATGATTCCAATAGATCACCAGGGGAGGGGAGGGGTACTCAAATGCAAAGTTTTCCCAATCGCTGCCAGCACCTCAAAATCAACGGCACCCAGTGCGGATCGCCCGCCCTGCGCCGCAACCGTTTCTGTTTCTTCCACAAGCGTTTTCAGGACGAACAAATAAAACTCAGCGCCGACCGCGCTCGTCGCGGCGTCGCCACCTTCGTCCTGCCCGTCCTCGAAGACGCCAACTCCATCCAGATCGCACTAATGCAAGTCATGCGCCTGCTCGTTTCCCAGCAGATCGACCACAAAACCGCCAGCCTCCTGCTCTACGCCCTGCAAACCGCCAGCACCAACCTGCGCATGACCACTTTCACGCCCCTCACCAACGACGTTATCCTCGATCCACGCGACGCCGCCAACACGCCGCTCGACTCCCATATCTGGGACGACGAAGATTATGAAGAAGAAGAGGAAGAAGAAACCGACGCCGACCGCGCCATCGCCGCCCTCGAAACCGTGCGCAAGAAAAAAGAAGAAGACGCGAAATGGATGAAATGGGCCGAAGCCCAATATCCGGATCCAAGAAAGATCGCCAATCCGACAGCCAAGGTTACCGCCGCTGGCAATGCCGTAGTCGCGCCAGCAACTCCACCGAAAAAACCCGCAGCCAGCCTCGACTCCAAAGAAATCCGCGCCGAGATCGCCAGCATGGTCCGAAAACAATTTCCCACTCCAGCCGCGAAGTTCCCGGCAAAGGATCCGGATAAGCACCCACAAAAGAAAGCCACCTAGCCGCGAATGGTCAAATTTAGCAATAACAACTTGCGACATATTGGGGCGCGACGCGTCCAATAAGGGATCAGGTTACCAACGACCCAATCACGAGTGGCGTGCGAAGATACAATTCGGATAGCAGACCGCCCGGAGAACATGGCCACTTCCACGTTGCGCAGAGTCTTCAAGGCATTTCAATATCGCGACTTCCGCCTGATGTGGTTCGGGGCCTGTACCTCCAGTATTGGCACCTGGATGCAGATTGTGGCCCAGGGCTGGCTCATCTATCGCTTGAGCCATTCGGCGTTTCTGCTGGCGCTGGATCAGTTTCTCGGCGGCATCCCCATATTTTTATTTTCCCTGATCGGCGGGGTCGTGGCCGATCGCACCGAGCGGCGGAAGATTCTGCTCGTCTCCCAGTATGTGCAGATGGCGAGTGCTGGGACGCTGACCGTGCTCGTGGCCATGGGTTGGGTGCACGTGTGGCACATCCTATGCCTGTCGTTCGTGTCCGGACTGGCGCAAGCGTTTGGCGGGCCGGCGTACCAGGCGCTGATTCCCACTCTGGTCGACCGCGAGGACATGCCGAATGCCATCGCGCTGAATTCGATCCAGTTCAACATGGCGGTGACGATTGGTCCCGCACTCGCAGGACAGACTCTGGCGAGGTTCGGAGAAACGTGGTGCTTTGGGCTGAATGCGATTTCGTTTTTGGCGCCGATCATTTCTCTCTCCATGATCGCGGCGCGGTATTTGCCGGCGACGACGACGGAATCGATGTTCGGCAGCCTGAAGCAGGGAATCAAGTTTGTTCGCAAGCAAGGATCGATGGAGGCGCTCACGCTGCTGGCATTCTGCATGACGGCGTTGAGCATGCCGATGCGAACTTATATCCCCGTGTTCGTGAAAGACATTTTTGGCCGCGGTCCGGAGACCTATGGGAACCTGCTTTCGCTGATGGGCGTAGGCTCGATTTGCGGATCGCTGGCGGTAGCCGGCATCGGCAACATGCGCAAGAAGGGACTGTTCGCACTGACCATGCTAATTTGCCTGGGCGCCGCGATTTCGGGATTTTCGCTTTCGAAATCGTTGCCGTTAAGTTATGCCATGCTGCTGCTGGTAGGCGCGTCGATGATGGCAGTGTTCGCCACGGTGACTTCGCTGGTGCAGTTGATTACCACCAACGAAATGCGCGGACGCGTGATGAGCGTTTACAACTGCGCGTTTCGCGGCGGCATGCCAATGGGCAATCTGGTGTCGGGATGGCTGGTTCCCATGTTCACCGCGCCGGTGGTGCTGGGCGTGAATGGACTGGCGCTGATTCTTGTCGCGGTTTATTTTTTGCTAGTGCAGCGGCGGGTGGCGGCGCTTTGAACGGCTGCCTTAGTTGCTCGTGCCGGTCGTATTTTTGAGCACTAGGACGAGAATTCTTCCGTCGGAATGAAACTCCCCTCCGGTCGCGGTCTTGGCGGTGGTGAGCGCATCTGCTGGCGTAACATGATCGCGCTGCGCGACCAGCCCGGTTGCCGAAAGCGTTCCGTTCACATACTCGCGTTCGCCGTCGATGGCAGGATCGATCTTGTGAGTCACGCCGTTATTGCGCTGATCGCGCTCGAACCCGATGTCGTGGGTAGCCGCAACGCACCACAGCGGGCGGCCATCCACCTCGTAAGCCGATTTCCAGACGCGCAAGTGATTACGCGACATGGCAACGCGCACGGGTTCGGCGTGAGCAAAGCCGTAATCCTGCGCCCGGCCAAAAAGAAACAGCGTGCTCATCGGCATGGTCAGATAGTCTTTCTTTTCCAGCGAATCCATCACCGCATTCAACGCCGTGTTACTGACTTTGGCGTCGACCTTCACCCAGCCTGCGGTCGAGAAGACTTGGAGGACTTGATCCTGCGTTCCAACAATCAGAACATTCACCATATCGCCGGGCTTGCCAGCGGGATCGGAGACGCGGCGCGGGATTTTGGCGAGTAAATCAGGCGTGATGCCGGAGAGGCGAGTTTCCGCGGGTCCTCCCGCGTTCGTAGCATCGCTCGAACCTTCGTTCAGCACTTCGATTTTCGCGTGGAAGCTGCCTTCCGCAGACGAGGCTTCGCTCATGCTCTGGTTGATGCCCAGGAAGAGTCGTCCGGCGACCGGGACGTCGTATTCCTTGCTAGCGCCGATCAGGAACGGCTGCGCATAACTATCGGAGCCGATGCGGCCGATCAGGGCGCCGTGTCCAGCATCGCGCACGGCGTATTGGTGAATCAGGTCAGCAAATCCGCGGGGAAGTCCGTCGGGGCCAAATGTTCCCCGGGTTCGGGTTTTTCCAGTGCGGGATTCGTCCGGTGGATAGGTAATCTCCCCCGTAGCGGTGAAGTGCAGTTTGGCGCCTCCGCGCAGGTCGATGTTGGTGTCCACCCATTCCTTTGTCGCGGGCACATCGACTTCGTACGATTTGGCGCTGCCTGTTTTTGTCTGTGCCTGTGCTGGTATATGGATCAGAACGACCGTGGCTGATGCCAACAGCGTCAATGCCAACGCTATGGTGGCTGTCCGATTCTTCATGGTCTACTAATCAGAAAACATAGACAGGATAACTCTGGGAGACAGCCTCTCGCAAAGCTGCCAGCCATCGGGTGGCCTTCGTGAGATCAGCTCTAGACTCGAGTTCGTTCGAGAGTTGCGATTTCGCTGGGCACTGGCGCGGCCGCGATGGCTGAGGCGGGTGCGACTACCGGAGTTTCGGTGGTTGGGTGAGCGACTGGGCGCTTGATGGTGAAGCGCTGAATCTTGATGTCGCCGCGAGCGTAGACCGCGAGCAGAGCTTGCACTGCCTGAGGATCGAGGCGCTTGCCCGCGATGTTCCTAATGATCTGCAGCGCCTGCTCGGGGGTGTGCGCTTGCTGGTACGGACGATTGGTGGTGAGCGCGTCGAAAGTGTCGGCGACCGCGATTACGCGCGCCAGCAGTGGGATCTGATCGCCCTGAAGTCCGTAGGGATATCCGCGGCCGTCGAGAGCTTCATGGTGCAGTTCGATGCCGGGAAGCATTTCCGCCAACTGGGTGACCGGGCGCAAGATATTGGCGCCTTTGGTGGTGTGGGTCTTCATGACTTCGAATTCTTCTTCGGTCAGCGCGCCGGGCTTCTTCAGGATGTGATCTTCGATACCGATCTTGCCGACATCGTGAAGCTGGGCAGAGATGCGAAGAGTCTCGATGAATTCATCTGCCTGGTTCATTTCCTTGGCGATGAGCAGGGAATAACGCGTGACGCGATCGGAGTGGCCGCGCGTGTAGGGATCCTTTTCGTCCACCGCGCCCGCCAGCATCTGGATGGAGCCCATGAACAGTTCACGATTTTCTTCGGCAGCGCGCTTGAGGTCGGCGACGTAACGTTCGAGTTCATCAGACATGGTATTGAAGGTGTGGGCGAGTTCGCCGATTTCTGTGCGGCTCGAAAGGTTGACACGCTGGGAGAAGTCGCCGCGGGCCAGAGCGCGGCTCGACTGCGTGAGGACTTGCAGAGGGTTGGTAATGCGGCGCGCGGCAAAAATGCTGACGCCGATGCTGAACAGCACTGCCGCCAAGGCCAGCAGGCGGGCGGTGCGCTGCATATCGAGAACATCCTGATAAGCTTCAAAACGGGGTTTTTGCACTACGACGGCCCAGTCTAGAGACGTGACGGGACTGTAAGTGCCCAGCATCTCTTGTCTATTCTTGCCATCGCGAACACTGAACTCCATGGTCGGAACCAGTTGGGCTTTATTGCCGCTGTCGACGAAGTTGCGCACGATGTCCAGGTTCTTCATGTCCTGGCCAGTGGCAAACTCTGGCTTGGTGGCGGCGATCAGTCGTCCCTGGGCATCGACCACATACGGCGTCAGGCCGCCGACGGCTACTTCCTGCAGACGGCGAATTAGAAACTGAAGATCGACGACTGCGCCGATCATCCCCAGAAAGCGCTGTCCATAGTTCACGGGATAACTGACGAGGAAGACGGTGCGGGAGGACTTCCCCTCGCCGACGACGAGGGCCTGGCCATTGTAGGCGCGGCCATCACGGGCTGCGGCAAAGGCACGTTCCAATTCCCGGTTCAGAAAAGCGTCGGGAGCGATGCGTCCTGCCCGAATGCCTTTGGCGTCGGAGTTCAGCAGGGTCGCATAAGCGATTTCATCCGACGAGGATACAAAATTTTCCAGCAGAGCCCGGAGTTCCGGGGACTGAATATTGGTTTCGCCAATGTCGCCGCCGCTGGTTACCTGAATGGCGAACGACAGGTTGGCCAGCATCATGTTCAAGGAGCGTTGGTGCTGCGAAAGATCGTCGGCCAACGAGCGCGCCACAGTATTCTGCAGCAATCTCTCATTGGTCTTCAGAGGTCCGCGATTAATGGCCTCGATCTGCGAGGAATAGAAATACATCGGGACCGTGCTGATGACCAGAAGCACACCGAGGATTACATACAGAATTGGGATGCGCGCGTGGTTCGGTGTGCCGGCGGACAAGTTGCTCCCTTCACTTATCGCAGACGCCGAAGACGAGGTGGCGGCGTTCAAAGGTATCCTTAAAATTCTAACGGGGAATGATGTGGGCCGAACGAAAAGCTCAGAGGGCGGCGTTACCAAAGTACCGCAGGAAGGCGGTACTGAGGCGCGGGACGATATGGCAGACGTTGGACTTCGTACTTTACACCCTTATGAATGCATTCTTCGACTTTGGCTTGCGAGACGCTTAACGCGTGCGGGCGGGCGGGACGCCCCCACTACTGCAACTGGGACGGCGGCGCTACTTTAATTCAACAGCTTCTTTAGATCGCTCCAGTGAACGAGGATTACGTGATTGTCGTCCAGGAGCTTTTTGAATTCTGGACTGGTTATGACGTCGTAGTCGCGCTGGCGCCATGCCGATCCGTAGTCGGGATGGTCGATCATGAGGGCTTGCAGTTCGGCGTTGTCGTAACCGAGGTGGACGATGATTTCGGTGATGCCCGGTTTCAGATTCTTGATAGCGTTCGCGTAGAACGTTTTCCAGTCTGCGGGACGGATGGAAGGATCGGCGATCAGGACGGAATTCAGGACGAGATCTTTGTTGGAGAGTAGGGAAGTGAGTTCGGGCGGAGTATTCGGTGCGATCGCGGCGAGGAAGGGCAGTTTGTATTCGCGGGCGACTTTGACGTAGACAGCAAAGAGATCGGGGCGCGAGAAGAGCGCGCCCATGTGGCTGTCGAGATGCGTAGGGTGGATTCCCATGGCGATGGCGCGTTCGATCTGGGCGCGAACTTCGCGCTCGGCTTCGTCGGCTTTGAGATGTTGCACTGCGGCGGGTGTATCGGCCCAAAGGTATCCCGTGGGATCGAGGAGGCTGGGAACTTCGTCTTTGGATTCGACGGGGCCCCAGCGATAGGTTTCCCATTCGCTGGTGAGGGTTAGATGCAGGCCCAGGTCAGAGTCGGGATGGTCTTTAGCGTAGGCGGCAACTTCGTTAAGCCAGGGGCAGGGAATCATGATGCTGGCGGAGGTAACGGCATGTTTGTCGAGCGCGTCGAAACTGGCGGCGTCTTCGGAGTGAGCGACGGCGAGGTCGTCGGCGTGAATGATGAGGAGCTTCGAGTCGGGCGGGTAGCCCAGGCGCTCGGCAATGGTTTTGGTTTGAGCTGAAGCGTTGAGCAGGGAAAAGAGCAGGAGCGTAATCGCGAAAGTAAGAGTGCGTGAGTGCATCGGGACCTCCGGCGAGGTAAGGGTAGCACGGATGGGAGGCGCCCAACCGAGTCAGAAGCTTGAACCGCAGAGGACGCTTGAGAAATGCCGCAGAGAACGCGGAGAAAATCTGATTGCCGGTGCGGCTGGCGGTTCGTCAAGAACTTCACGCGGTTTCGCTTTTACCGGTGCGGGACATGAGTTCCTGAATGGCTTCGCGGGGGGATTTGCCCTTGTGCAGAATGTTGTCCATCTGTTCGGTGATGGGCATTTCGACGCCGCGAGCGTGAGCGAGGCCGACGGCGGCGGTGGTGGTGAAGACTCCTTCAGCGACCATGCCGTGCATGCCAGCGATGATTTCGGGGAGTTTTCGTCCGCGACCGAGTTCGACGCCGACGCTGCGATTTCTGGACAGGCCGCCGGTGCAGGTCAGGACAAGGTCGCCGAGTCCGGCGAGTCCGGCCATGGTTTCGGCGCGACCTCCGCACGCCACAACCAGGCGGGTCATCTCGGCCAGGCCGCGTGTAATCAAGGCCGCGACCGAGTTGTGGCCGAAGCCGAGACCGTCGCAGATTCCCGCGGCGATGGCGACGATGTTCTTTAATGCTCCGCCCAGTTCCACGCCGATTACATCGCTGTTGGTATAGACGCGGAAACTTGAATCGCTGAATTCCTGCTGCACCGTGCGCGAGAGGGCAGCGTCGTGCGAGGCGATTGTGATCGCGGTGGGATCGCCGCGCGCGACTTCCTGGGCGAAGGAAGGGCCGCTGAGCGCGCCCACTGCGCGACCGTCTTCGCGCTTCAGCACGTGAACAATGATCTCGGTCATGCGCTGCAGGGAATTTTCTTCCAGGCCTTTTGTCGCGCTGACGATCATGCTTTGCGGAGGGATGAGGGGTTGCATGCGCTCGAACAAAACGCGGCAATGCTGTGACGGCATCACGCTGACGACGATCTGCGCGCCCTGAAGGGTTGCGGCCAAATCGTTGCTTGCGGTGACGGAATTGGGGATTCGGCGGCCGGGAAGAAATTGTTCGTTGACCCGCTTCTGGGAGATCGATTCGCAGACGTCTTTTTCATGCGCCCACAGGCGTACGCGGTGCGTACCTTTGCGTCCGAGCACGATAGCGATGCCGGTGCCCCAGGCTCCCGCGCCGATGACGGCGATCTCGCTCATTGGTTTCCTTGATTCACGGCCTGTCTCGATCCCACGCGGTTTTCGGTGCCGGCGAGAAGACGGACGATGTTAGTGCGGTGCTTGACGATGATTAATACCGAGGTGAGCGCCATCATCACGAGAGCGATCGCACGATTGCCGTATTCCTGCAGAGCCAACGCGATATTCGGAAACGCGGCGACTGCGACGATGGATCCCAGGGAGACATAACGGAAGACTAACACCACTACAAGGAAGATGACGGCGGAGAGCAGAACGGACTTGGGAGCGATCATGAGGAATGCGCCGAGGCCAGTGGCCACGCCCTTGCCGCCGCGAAATTTTAGCCAGATGGGAAACATGTGGCCGGCTACGGCGAAAAGCGCGGCCAGGGCTGCGCTTGTAACGAATTCGGGCTTTGCGGCGGGGAAGATGGATTGCCAGGGAAACGGAATTTGGGCGATCGGAATTCGATGGGAAAGGGTTGGGCTCAGGACGGTGCCGACCACAACGGCGGCGGATCCTTTCAGAGCGTCGAGCACGAGTGTCAGGATGCCGAGTGCGGGGGACTTGCGGGCTACGTTGGTGGCGCCGATGTTGCCGCTGCCGCTGCGGCGGACGTCTTCGCCGCGGAAGATGCGAACGAGAAGATAGCCGAAGGGGATGGAGCCCAAGAAATAGCTGGAGGCCGCGATTAATAGGAATCTTGACACGTTACTCTTTGACTCCGAGGGCGAGGGCGCGGACGCCCTCGCGACAGCCGGCGGGGCGCCGGCGCTACTTTAAATCAAATCGGGCTTGCTTTGTGTACTTCGATCCTTTCGGGGACAGTTGGCTTTGGTACAGAAAGAACTCGCGGGCGGTCATAGTACCAAACTCTGGCGGGGGCAGGGCGGCTAGTTGCGGGCCGGACTCGATGCCGACCCAGAAGACGCGCGCGGATTTTGAGGTGGGGAAGAAGCCGTGGCCGCGAAATTGAATTTCGGTGGGGCCTGCGTCGATCGTGGACAAGGCTTGTTTGATGTTTTCGACTGCGGGTTCGGGTTGCTCGCCGATGAATTTCAGAGTCACGTGCAGCGATTCGGGTTTTTGCCAGCGTGCGTCAGGCGCGAATCCGCTTATTCCTTGCTCGAAGCGGGCAATGCGCTCGCGGATGGCGTCGTCGATGTCGAGGGCGATGAGGAGGCGCATGGGTGCTGGCTTCTAGCTCTTAGCTTCTAGCTTTTAGCTTGAATCTCTGCATACTACGTTGCGATTCGAGTGAGATTCATTAATATTTCGAAAGCAATATTTCAAGAGCAACTCTCAGGGGCTAAAGCCACGAATTTTAAGTCTGGCTCGGTGGCACGGCTGAAAGCCGTGCCCTTCCCGAAACCCTTTCACGATACGTCGTGACTAACATCAAGAGCTAAACTCCTAGGCCAAAGCCGAAAGCAAGAGCGAGCCAGAAGCTAGAAGCTTTCTTCACATCAGCGTCTTTCTCAACATGTCCAGCGCCATAGTGGAGGCGAAGCGGCGGATGCGTTTGCGGTCCCCGGGAAAATTGCGCTGGACTACTTCGGTTCCGCGATCGTTGGCCACGGCGTGGAAGACCAGGCCTACGGGCTTTTCCGGCGTCCCTCCACCTGGACCGGCTACGCCGGTGATGCCTACGCCGAAGGTCGAATCACAGCGGTAGCGGATGCCTTCTGCCAGTGCGGCGGCGACTTCGCGGCTGACGGCTCCGTGGCGATCGATCATTTCGGTAGGGACGCCCGCGAGTTCGGTCTTGAGCGCGTTGGAGTAGACGACGGCGCCGCCCAAAAAATAGCGCGAACTGCCGCCGATGGAGGTCAGGCGTTCGGCCAACAGGCCGCCGGTGCAGGATTCCGCTACGGCAACGGTGGCGTTGCGCATTTGCAGCCAGTAGCCGACGATCTGCTCCAACGATTCTCCGTTGCGGGAGTAGACAGCGTCGTCGAGTTCGTCTTCGACCGCGCCTGCAACTTCGTCGACGCGGCGCTGGGCGGCGTCGTGCGTGGCAGCGCGGGTTTTGAAGTTTAGTTCGATTTCTCCTGCGCCTGCAAGAATCGTGGTTTCGACGTCGGCGAAACGCTTGTAGATGGGCGCGACACGCGCGTCGACTGCCGATTCGCCGAGCATGGCAATCTTCAGGGTGCGAGTGGCCAGCGCAGCCGGAGGAACCTTGGCGCGCAGGCGGTCGCGGACTTCGCACTCGAACAAAGCTTTCAGTTCGTGAGGCGGGCCAGGCAGCAGCACGATGATGTGTTCGCGGCCGTCGAATTCTCCGCTCAGCCACTGTCCTGGGGCGGTGCCGTTGGGATTCGCGAGCACGGTGGCGCCTTCGAGAACGTCGGCTTGCTTGGAATTGTTGTCTGCCATTTTCCAGCCGCGCTCGGTGAAGCGCTGCTGCAGGCGAGCCAGGATTTCCGGATCGCGCCGCAGATTCAGGCCCAAAGCCTGGGCCACGGCTTCTCGCGTTAGATCGTCTTCGGTGGGGCCGAGGCCGCCGCTAAAAATCAGAATGTCGGAGCGAAACAGGCCATGCTGCGCGGCGGCTACCAGTCGCTGCAGGTCGTCGCCCACAATGCTTTTGAAAATTACGTCGACGCCGAGCAGATTGAGTTGCTCGGTGAGGTAGAGCGAGTTGGTGTCCATGCGGTAGGGCGTAAGCATCTCGGAACCTACCGCAATGATTTCGGCATTCACTCGGTTAGAAGTTTAAATGAAAAGGGAGGAAAAACCACGACCACCAAGGACACGAAGTATCACGAGGGGACTCATGGCACGTGCTTCGTTCTGTGACTTCGATTCATTCTTGGCACACGGAATAGCTGTGAGATCGATCTACCCCTGGGCATCGATGTTGCAGGCGGGAAGCGGGTTCCTCGCTTCGTTCGGAATGGTTGGGGCGGAAACTCGGAATGAGGAGGAGAGATGTTAGTTACTCTGGCGGGAGCGGCGAGCCTTGAATGTCCCAGGAAAGATGATGCACGCTGTTAGTGGTGGCAAGGACTACGGAGCGTCCGGGGGCGAAAGCCAGGCCGACCAGGGCCTGGCCGGCGACTTCGAGATTGGCCAGGCCGTCGGGGCTGATCTTCACGATGCCGCGTGTCCCGGAGAGCGAGGCTGCGACGTAGAGGTTGCCATTCGCGTCGAAGGCCAAGCCCTGCGGCCTGCCCAGACCTTTATAAAAAGTGCTGACCGTTCCGTTGGGATCGATTTTGTACACGCGGTCGGTGGGGCCGGTGACGAACAAGTCGCCTTGCGGACTGAAGGCCAGGTGATACGCGGAAACGCTGACTTCCAGCGTGGCAAAGACGAATACTTGCTGATCGCGAGCAATCTTGAAGATGGTGCCGTTGCGGTCGCCGACGTAGAGGCTCTGCTGGCCGTCGAACGCGATCCCTGTGGCCACGCCCATGCCTTCTGCGTAGGTAGTCATGGTGCCGTTGGGAGCGACGCGATAAACGGCGCCATCGTAACGGGACGAGACATACATCTGTCCCTCGCGATCGAAGGCGATGGCGGTGGCGTTCATCATGTCGTTAACGAACGGCTTGATGGTGTAGTTGGTATCGATCTTAAAGATGGCGACGGGAACTTTCTGGCCGCGGGAACCAGAGACGGTGGCATAAATGTTGCCTTCCGGGTCGAGGGCGGGATTGGTTACCGGGTGAAGATTTTCGGCGATGGGGACCGCGACCTTGACGGTGTGCGAATTGCTGACGTGGCCGTTCGTGGCAACTACGACCGGGCCGGAGGTGGCGCCTTCGGGGACCCGTGCGACCAGAAAACCCTCGGAGCTGACGACGATGGAGCCTTCGAATTCGCCGAATTGGACTTTTGGGCGTTGCAGTTGTTGTGGGCGCAGGCCGGAGCCAGTGATGCGGAGTTCGCCACCGGCAAGCGCGAACGCGGGGGCTACCGTGTCAATGCGTGGTCCGCCGTTCACCGTTTTCTTGCCGAGGATGCGGTCGGAAAATCCCATGATGTGATGAGTACCGAGCGCGAATGCTCTCGGCACACAGAACCCCTACTATCTTAGTAGCCCAAAGTGCAGCAGAAGATGCATTACAACTAGCGCGAAAATTCCGGCTCCTACATCATCGAGGACGATTCCGGTGCCTTGGGGAAGCTTTTCCAGTTGCCGCACCGGAGGCGGCTTGATGATATCGAACGCTCTAAAAAGTATAAAACCGACGAGCAAAGTTTTCCACGCCAGAGGGACAGCGATCAGCGCGATGAGTTGTCCGGCGACTTCGTCGATGACTACGAACTGCGGATCTTTGGTGGTGGCGGCGCGAGCTGCGCGGGTGGCGGCAGGGATGCCGATCAGGGTGACTAGCAGGGCCAATGAGATGGCGAGTGGAGTTCGCAGCGGTGGATGCGTCAGGTGGGCGATTGCGGCCCATAGCACGACTGTGGCTGCGGAAGCCCAGGAGCCGGGGCCGGGGTGGAGGCGACCGATGCCACAGAAGGTTGCGATGAGCGTTGCCAACATTGTCGCGCGCGGGCGGGACGCCCCCGCTACAGCCGGCGGGACGCCGGCGCTACCGTCGGCACGCGAGTGCTCCTTTGTTTTGGCTGATTCCATATCTAGCGGGTCGTGGGTTTTGTAGCGCCGCCGTCCTCGGCGGCTGTGGTGGGGGCGTCCCGCCCCAACACCCAGACCCATTTCCAGTCTTTTAGATTTGCTTTTGCAGGATTGTCTGCCACGTAGTTCATTGCGCGTTCGAATTCGTTTTCGTTTCGGATCAGGTGGTCATAGTACTCTCTTTGCCAAAACTCGCCGTCCCTGCCCAGGATTGCATTCGCGCGTTTTGCGGTAAAAGATTTCCAGGAGTGAACGACAGTCGCTAGCGTTTCGCCGGGCAAAAGGCGCCCAACCACGTGGACGTGATTGGGCATGACACACCAGGCAAAAAGCCGGTAGCGCCGGTCGTCGAAGTGAGACAAGGTATTCGCTAGCTCTTCCGCGATTGCGGGATTTCGCAGAAAACATGCGCCAGCGCCACTGTCCAGAAACTGCTCGACGATTGGAGTCGAGAGACGCTGAATTTTTCGGCGCTCGTCCGGGCTTAGATCGCGATGAAGTTGGTTTGCAGTTTTAACGATGGCTTCGCGCTCGGAAGTGATTCGATCTAGGACGGACTTTGGCAGCGAGTCGGCTAGGCGGAAGGTGATGAAGTAAGTTGCACTATCTTTTTCCCAGTGGGGAAGGCGGCCGCGAGTGCGGATTGTGACCTCGCCGAAGCGCGGGCGGGACGCCCCCGCTACAGCCGGCGGGACGCCGGCGCTACGGTCTGGCGGCTCGGCGATACTATTTGGCGTGGCGGGGCTCGTTCGATCTTGCTTCATGATTCTTCTTCTTGGTCTTCCGGGTTGTGGTCGCGGATTGCTTCTTCGGCGTCGGTTACCGGGGATGAGATGACGTATTTGCCGCTGGCCCACTTGCCTAGATCGATCAGGCGGCAGCGGTCGCTGCAGAAGGGGAAGTCGGGGTCGGTGCTTTTGACTGATTTTTTGCAGATGGGGCAGCGGAGTTTGAGGACACGCTTGCGCGGCATACGATTGGCTACAAAATTTTAGCGACCAGATCGTAGTCGTGAGCTTCGGTGATCTGGCAGCGGTAGAAGTGGCCGGGCTCGGGATCAATTTCCTCGGGAAAGTCGTTGACGAAGACTTTGCCGTCGATCTCGGGAGCGTGCATGGGCGTGCGGCCTTCGAGCAGCAATTCGGTTTCTTCCGATTCGCCTTCGAGCAGCAGATCGAGCTCTCGGCCGATGAGAGCTTTCTTTTTCTTCTTGCTGATTTGGCGCTGGATTGCCATGAGATGCTTGCGCCGACGCTCGATCTCGCGTGGCGAGATTTTCTTGTCGAGCGCGTAGGCTCCGGCGCCGTCCTGATCGGAGTAGGCGAATGCGCCCATCCAGTCGAATTGCGCTTCGCGCACGAAGTCGCAGAGTTCTTGGAATTCTTTTTCGGTCTCGCCGGGGAAGCCCACGATGAAGGAAGTGCGCAGCGTCAGGTCCGGGACGGTGCGGCGCATTTTGGCGATGGAACGGAGAAAGACGTCGGCTCCTCCGCCACGCTTCATGCGCTTCAGCACTGAGGCCGAGGCGTGCTGCAGAGGCACGTCCATGTAGGAGCAGATTTTTTCGTGCTGCGCGATCGTGTCCAGAAGTTTGCCGGTGATCTTGTTGGGATAGGCGTAAAGAAAACGCACCCAGCGCAGGTCCTCGATGGCGGTAAGTTTTTCCAGCAGCAGCGCCAGACCGTCTTTCAGGCCGAAGTCTTCGCCGTAGCAGGTGGTGTCCTGACCTATCAGAGTAATTTCGCGGACGCCACCGCGGGCGAGGCGTTCGGCCTCGGCGACCACGGATTCAAAGCGACGAGAGCGGAACTTGCCGCGCAATTGGGGAATGATACAGAAGGTGCAGGGATGGTCGCAGCCCTCGGCAATTTTGATGTAGGCCATGTGGCCGGGCGTGGCCAGGACGCGGGGCGTGGCGTCGTCGTAAAGATAGTTAGGGAGATCGCCAATCGCCCCATCCCATGCCTCGCGCGAGAATCGGCCCTGGGCCGCGCGAGCATCGCCTTCGGGACGCGACGGCAAGACCACGAACGGGGAATCGCTCCGGTCGTTGGTCGGCGAGGGCGCGGGTTCCAGACCTGCGGCGGAAAGAATCTTTTCCAGTTCTCCGGTTCCTACAACGGCATCGACCTCGGGAATGTCCTGGCGAATCTGGTCGCGGAAGCGCTCGACCAGGCATCCCGCTACGATGAGTTTTTTCGCCTTGCCGCCGGTTTTGTGCGCGGCCATTTCAAGGATGGTATTGACCGATTCCTGCTGCGCGCTTTCGATGAAGGAGCAAGTGTTCACGACGATTACGTCGGCATCTTCAGCGCGGCGGGTCAACTCGGCTCCGGCGCGCGAGAGCAGTCCCATCATCACTTCGCTGTCGACCAGGTTTTTTGGGCAGCCGAGGCTGACGAAGCCCACTCTCTGGGGGCGGTCGGAGTGCGGATTCTCCGCAGATTCCTCTTTCCTGATATCTGGCTTGCGTTCAGGCTTGAGATCGGGGGAACCGCTGACGGTGAGGTCCTTCACTGGCATGCAATCTTTTTATTTTAGCATCTCGTGGCGGCCGGTCGGTGCTCTCACGAGATTCCTCGCAGCGCTGGTGAAAACGCAGAATTCGGAACGCAGCCCAGGCGTGAGCCGTGGTTGTTCTCAAGTCGAAACTAGCGAGCCCCAAAGGGGCGAAAGAGGAGGTTATGCTGCGGGATGCGGACGAAGTTGTTCTTTTCGAAAGGCCTTCAGCGCTTCACAGCTTGCTCAAAAAATCCGTGATCTCCGGCTCCGTCCAATCCACCGCCCCAATGAACTTGCGTCGCATGACGCCTTTGCGGTCAATGATGAACGTTTCCGGCCAGCCGTGCGTCCCGTAAAGCGCCGGCGTCTTCTGCTCGGGATCGCGTACTGTCAACAGATCCACGCCGTGCTGCTTCAAAAACTGCCGGTACGCATTTTCGTCGACATCAATGCTCACCGCCACCACGGTCACGCCCTTCGCCTTCATGCGGCGCTGCATTTGGACCAACGATGGCATCTCTTCCACGCACGGCGGACACCACGTCGCCCAGAAATTCAATACCACGATCTGCCCGCGAAACTGATTCAGCGCAACCGTTCGATCCGCATCCTGCACCGTGAAATCCGGCGCATTCGATCCAATGCGGGGGGGCCGCGATCCGCTGTAGCAGCCAGAGAGCGCAATCAGTAGAAGACAGGCAATAAGGGAAGGGAACTGGGCTATACGGGACACACAGCTATAATAATAGATTCGGCTCTGACCGCATTGCTTATGACAGCGACAGCAAGACAACAGCAGCCTCCCACAGTGTCGGTGATTATCCCCGCACGCAACGAGGAAGCTTGCCTCGGCGATTGCCTCCAGTCGCTAGTCGCGCAATCCGGCATCGCCTTCGAAATTATCGTCGTCGACGACCACTCCACCGACCGCACCCGAGAAATCGCGTCATCGTTTCTCGACCTGATCCTGCTCGAAGCCGGCCCTCTGCCCGCAGGCTGGACCGGTAAGAATAACGCCGTCACCACCGGAGCCCGCCACGCCCGCGGCCAATGGCTGCTTTTTACCGACGCCGACACCATCCATCTTCCCGGATCGCTCGCCCGCGCAATAGCCGAGGCGGAGAAAGACAACGCCAAGTTGCTCTCCTACTCTCCCGAACAGATTGCCGTAACTGTCTGGGAGATGGCCACTTTGCCCGTAGTTTTCGCAGAACTGGCCCGGCAATATCCTCCGTCGATCGTGAGCGATCCGGCATCGCCCAGCGCCGCTGCAAACGGCCAGTTCATCCTCGTGCCTCGATACACCTATGACGCGGTCGGTGGCCACGCCGCGGTTGCAGCAGACATTCTCGAGGATGTTGCGCTCGCCCGCGCGGTGAAACGCTCCGGCCGAAGAATCCGTTTTCGCTATGCGCCTGACGCCGTCCGCACCCGCATGTACCGAAACTATCGTCAACTTCGCGACGGCTGGACAAAAAATTTAGCATTGTTGTTCCCCAGGCCAGTCTGGCTCGCCGCGAAAATGGTGGCGCTCTGGGGAACGCCGTGGCTCGTTTTGTTGCTCGCGTACGCGACGCATCACTGGAGGTGGAGCATTATCTCCGCAGCAACTTTTGCATATCTCGTAACACGACTGATGCGAGCCAACTTCACCTGGGCCAAGGAAATTCTCGGCGCGCTGATCGGGATGCCCATGTTCGCTTACTTGTTGCTGCGCTCGAAGCGAGCCCACGCGAAAGGCAGCGTCCCCTGGAAAGGCCGCACGTATTCCGACAAACGCGCAGTACTGGCAACTGGCCACTGACAACTGATTTCTATGGTTTACCTAACTCGCAAAGCCGAATTCGCCGCCTCGCACTACTACCACAATCCCGACTTCACTCCCGAAGAAAACCGCCGCATCTTCGGCAAATGCAATAACCCTAACGGCCACGGCCACAACTACACCCTCGAAGTCACCGTGAAAGGCGAAGTCGATCCGCGCTCCGGTTTCGTGGTCGATCTCAAACAGCTCAAAGAAGTCATGCACCACGAAGTCCTCGACGCCATGGACCACCGGTTCCTGAACAAGGAAGTTCCGGAATTTTTCACCCGCATTCCGACTACAGAAAATCTCGCGATCGCCGTGTGGCAGCGCCTGCAAACGAAACTCCAGAAAGCGCAGTTGCATCGCGTGCGGGTTTACGAAACCCCAGACCTCTTCGTGGATTTTTATGGAGAACAATGAAGAGTCAGGAGCTAGGAGCCAGCCGCTAGAAGCTGAACATGAAAGCGCACCTCACCCGCCGCTACCGCTTCTCGGCCTCCCATCGCTTGCATAGCCCCGAGATGTCCGCCGACGAAAACCGCGGCACCTACGGCAAGTGCAACAACCCGCACGGGCACGGCCACAACTACGCGCTCGAAGTCACAGTCAGCGGTCCCGTCGACCCCGCCACGGGTATGGTTTGCAATCTTGTCGACCTCGACGGTTTCGTGGAAAGGGAAGTGCTCTCTCGCTTCCATGTGACGAATTTGAATATGCTGCAAGAATTCGCCAAACTTGTGCCCACCACGGAAAATCTGTCCATCGAGATCTTCGAAATATTGCAGCGCGGCTTCCTCCTGGCGCATCTGGAAAGAGTGAGATTAGAAGAAACTATGATGAACTCTTTTGAATACGCGGGAGGGAACGAACCGCGCCGCTAAAGTGTCATCCTGAGGCACGTTCTTTGCACGGAAGAACCTATGCCGCGTGCGAAGGGAAGGAAACCGCCATCTTTATGAAACCGACTCCGCTCGAACAATCAAAAGAAGCGCCTACGCTCACCAGCGCGCGATTCGAAGACCTCATCCACGAAATGCTGGTCCGCCTCGGCGAAGATCCTGAGCGTGAAGGCTTGGCCGACACTCCAGAGCGCGTCCACAAAGCCATGAAGTTTCTCACGAAGGGCTACCAGGAAGATCCCGAGGTCCTGCTCAAGGGCGCTCTCTTCACCGTCAGCTACGATGAAATGGTCATCGTCAAAGACGTGGAAATGTTCAGCCTCTGCGAGCACCACTTGCTGCCGTTCTTCGGAAAAGTACACGTGGCCTACATTCCCAACGGCCGGGTCATTGGTCTCAGTAAGATTCCGCGCCTCATCGAGATCTTCTCGCGCCGTTTGCAAATCCAGGAACGCCTCACCACCCAGATCGCCGAGACCATCCAGAAAGTAATCGAGCCGCAAGGCGTCGGCGTCGTCATCGAAGCTCGCCACCTCTGCATGATGATGCGCGGCGTCGAAAAGCAGCATTCGGCCGCGGTCACTTCCTCAATGCTCGGCTGCTTCCGCAACGAAGAGGAGACGCGCTCCGAATTCCTCTCTCTAATTCGCCAGCGCCCCAACGGCGTCTGATGGTGTGCTGAGTTTGTTTGGGGCGGGTACTCCTGCCCGTCGCTTTTGACGTTGGCGCTTTGTCCTTCCTCGCTCAGTCCACGTACAATGCTCACCTCTACTCATCCGGAGGAGGAACGCACAATGCTCAAAGCACCATTCGTAGCCGCAGCCATTCTCGCTGCTGCAACCTTTGCAATTCCCATGGATGCTCAAGATGCCGCAAAAAAAGAAGCCGCCGTAAAACCCGCTCCCAGCTCGTCCCAAGCCGTACTCGAAGCCTGGAACTACGTAGGGAAAAAACTCATCACCATGGCCGAAGACTTTCCCGAAGACAAGTACGACTTCAAGCCCACGCCCGCTCAGCGCAGCTTCGCCGAACAACTTCTGCACGTAGCTGGTTCGAATTATTTCTTCACCAATCCGGTCATGGGGCAAAAGCCTCCCGCGGAAGAAGATCCCAAACGCGATCAGTACAAGACCAAGGCTGACGTTGTTGCCTTCGTAAAGAAATCCTTTGCCGACGGCGAGGCTGCGATTAAAGCAAAAGGCGATAAAGGAATGTCCAATCTGATGGTCGACCCCTTTTCCCACCAACAGACGCGCGTCTCCGACTTTGCCTACGGCTTCGTCGAACACGGCGGCGAACACTATGGCCAACTGGTGGTCTACTATCGCCTGTCGGGACTGGTCCCACCGGAATCGCGCCCAAAGAAATAACTTGCATCTTGGAACGTGTGGGGCGGGCACTCTTGCCCGCCGCTTTTGATCTTGTTTTTGATTTTGAAGTTGGACTGAAACCGGCCGCCCCATTTCTCGCGCGTTTGTACGCGAGAAGGAGGGATTCTCAACCTCTACCTATATGCATAAGGCGTCCTGCGGCTTCGCTCTGGGAACAGTTTGACCATTACCAGTCCGGCAACGAATCCTCCCACGTGCGCCCAAACCGCAACACCTCCGACATCCTTGCCCGCCTGCGCCACTGACAACGTGACCGCTCCTGCCATAAACTGCAGCACGAACCAATATCCCAGCATGATCCACGCCGGAATATAAAAGACGAACACGAAGAACCACGTCAGCACGCGGGCGCGCGGATACAAAATGAAATATGCTCCCAGAACTCCCGCAATCGCTCCACTCGCACCGACCGTCGGCAGAGTCGAGTTCGGGTAGATCGCGACCTGGGTCGTCATGGCAATTAACCCGCACAACACATAGAACAGAAGATATTTAAAATGTCCAAGATAATCTTCAACATTATCCCCGAAAATATAGAGAAACCACATGTTACCTAGCACGTGCATCCAGCCAGCGTGCAGAAACATTGATGTAAAAAAGGGAATTACGACCGCCGGAAGCGTGTACCTCGGCGATCCCGCCAGAAATGCCGATAGGTGGCTTGGCACCACGCCAAACTGCCGCGCGAAGAGTTCACCACTCCGCGGATCCAGCGATGCCTGGAACAAGTAGATGAGAATATTCAGCACGATCAGAAACCAGTTTACGTAGGGCGTGCTGTATCGTGGTTGATCGTCTTTGATCGGGAACATAGGAGGAGATTTGCTACGTTAATGATTGGATAATGTTTGTGGGGGCGGGCACTCCTGCCCGCCGCTTCTGATCTTGTTTTTGATTTTTCAATTACCAAATTACAAAATCCTCTGCATGAATGGCGTCCTCATCATCGACAAACCCGCCGGATTGACCTCGCATGACGTGGTCAACCGCGTTCGTCGCATTCTACAGCAACGCTCCATTGGCCATCTCGGGACTCTCGACCCTATGGCCACTGGAGTTCTCCCAATGGTCACCGGAACTCTCACTCGCCTGGCCCAGTTCTACACCACATCCGAAAAAGTCTACGAGGGCATCATACGATTCGGGTTCGCGACCGATACCTACGACGCCGAAGGCGACCCCACTACCGCACCGCAAGAAGTCATCCTGCGAGCCGAAGAGGTGGAGGCCGTGTCCGCACGCTTTCGTGGAGTTATCGAGCAGACACCGCCTCCGTTCTCTGCCAAGAAAATTCACGGCGTCCCGGCTTACAAACTAGCCCGGCAACAGAAAGAAGTCGTTTTGAAACCGGTGGCGGTCGAGATCAAGGAGTTCGCGATTCTAACTATAGAGACGGCCTGCGTCCGTTTTCGCGCCCGCGTAGCCTCCGGCACCTACGTGCGCTCCATTGCTCATGAAATGGGAAGGGAACTGGCCTGCGGCGCCCACCTGGAATCGCTTCGCCGAACCTCGGTCGCCGAGTTCACTCTGGCAGACGCCTGTACGCTGGATCAACTCGCCGAAGCAGCGCATCCGTTCTCGAAGGAACCGCGCCCGCCGGTCGAGACGCCGGAAATGCTAGCGGACTTATTCGTCCACCCCCGCAAATTGCTGCCGGGCCTGCCCTCGCTCACTGCTGACGAACTCACCGCTGCCCGCATCCGCAACGGACGCACCGTCAATCTGCCGGACCTCTCCCGGGCCCGCCAGGTCAAGGTCTTCAGTGGCCAAAGGGAACTGATCGCTATCGCCACCCGCGTAGCCGGCACTCTATTTCACCCCAAAATAGTCCTGTGTGGATCTGATACTCCTGTCCATCCCCTTTGATCTTGGTTTTGTCGTCCCTTTCGAATCAATAGTGACTTCTGACTATAACTCTTTTGCTCTCTTGACGGCTCTGACTCAGGCCGTTACTGTGACGTTTACTTCTACCATGAAACTCTCCGCAGTCATGCCCGTCTACAACGAGCAGGCGACCCTGCAAAAGGTGGTCGAACGCGTCATGGCCGTGCCGCTGGAGATTGAATTGATCTGCGTGGATGATGGATCAACGGATGGTTCCCGGGAAATTCTGGCCCAACTCCAGTCCCAACATCCCCAGATCAAAGTCCTGCTCCAGCCGAAGAACACGGGTAAAGGCGCGGCGCTCCGTCGTGGCATTCAGGAGTCCACCGGAGACTTCGTTATCATCCAGGACGCCGACCTTGAATACGATCCCTCCGACTACCCCGCCTTGCTGGTGCCGCTGATCGAAGGAAAAGCTGACGTGGTGTACGGATCCCGTTTCCTTGGCTCCGGCCCGCACCGCGTGCTCTATTTTTGGCACTCGATCGGAAATTCGATTCTCACCCTGATCTCCAACGCCCTGACCAATATGAACATGACCGATATGGAAACCTGCTACAAGGTTTTCCGCCGCGAAATCCTGCAGTCCATTCCCATCGACGAGGACCGCTTCGGCTTCGAGCCCGAGATTACGGTAAAGATCGCCAAGCGGCGGCTCCGAGTCTACGAAGTCGGCATCAGCTATTGGGGACGCACTTACGAGGAAGGCAAAAAAATCGGCTGGAAAGACGGCTTCCGCGCGCTCTGGTGCCTGCTGAAGTACACCGTGACGGCTTGAGGTGTGGCCTCGCGGGGAAGGACTATGTGGGGCGGGCACTCCTGCCCGCGTTTTGATGTGTGCTTAACATTGGGGCATTCCGCCGCGCATAAATTCAATGTCCGATAACAGGTATTATGTAAACCAAGCGGAGGCCACATCGCCTGGCGGCCTTTCCTGGAATTGGATTCCCGCAATGGGCACTGCGGGATAGGATTGCACACCGGCCACTAGCCACCGACTTCACATCTTGTACTTCCCCATGTCGTCGTCGTTCAACCCCTCAAGATACTTCCGCAACTCGTCGCTCGTTACCCGATCCGACGCGTTCGACGCCAGCTTCGAAGTCTTCAGCACCACATCTTCGACAAAGATTGGACAATCCACCCGCAACGCCAACGCCAGCGCATCTGAAGGCCGCGAATCGATGCTGATCACCTCGCCCCCGCGCTCCAGCCAAATGACCGCATAAAACGTGTCCTCGCGCAGTTCCGTCACCACCACTTTATGTACCTGCGTCTCCAGTCCAGTGAGCACGTTCTTGATCAGGTCATGCGTCATCGGCCGCGGCGTGCTTACCTTCTCCATCTCCAGCGCTATCGCATTCGCCTCATAAACTCCAACCCAAATCGGCAATACTGTGTCCCCACCCACGTCCTTCAACACTACAATCGGCATATTCGACACCGGATCCATAAGCAGGCCGCGGATTGTCATTTCTACTTCCATGGGGATCTCCTGAATATTTGCCTCTTATACCACCATTTCGCCTAAAAGGCTGTTGGGAAAACTGCCGGTGACGCGCACCGGCACGTAGGTTCCCGGCTTGGGAACGGCAGCGTCCGCAGCGATGAAATTTAGAG
This sequence comes from uncultured Acidobacteriaceae bacterium, assembly GCA_937879855.1. Taxonomy (GTDB): domain Bacteria; phylum Acidobacteriota; class Terriglobia; order Terriglobales; family Acidobacteriaceae; genus Sulfotelmatobacter. The sequence goes on from CALFMO010000043.1 coordinate 121,565, forward strand.
TTTTGTTGTGCGAAGTGCGACCGACCCACTGGTTTCGAGCTTCGTTCCTGGCTTCAACCATTACTTCACAAGTTGTCCCTATATATTTCCTGTAAAGCACAGTTTGTATTTCGCGCTGCTTGGCCATTAGCACTTCCAGGCGGCGCGCTTTTTCGAGATCAGGGATCGCATCCTCCATACTCAGCGACGGCGTGTTCGGCCGAGGCGAATATTTGAATGCGAAGACCGCGTCGTAGCCGACCTCTTCCAGCAGGCCAAGCGTCTCGACGAAATCCTCTTCGGTCTCTCCCGGAAATCCTACAATCACGTCGGTGGTGATGCTGATCTCGCGCTTCGCGGCCTTCATCCAGGCAATGCGCTCCAGATATTGCTCGCGGGTGTAAAGGCGCTGCATGGCATCGAGAACCCGCGTGGATCCGCTTTGCACGGGCAGATGAACGTGGTCGCAGAGCGTGGGGACGGCCTCGATCGCAACAACAATGTCCCGCCCGAAATCGCGCGGGTGCGACGTCGTGAAGCGCACGCGCCGGATGCCCGGCACTTCTCCCACGGCGGCCAGCAATTCCGCAAACGACTTCTTCTTCGTGAGATCGCTCGTCGGATCTTTGTACGAGTTCACATTCTGGCCCAGCAACTGAATTTCGGTGTATCCGAGATCGGCCATCTGACGGGCCTCCGCCAGCACGGACTCTGAAGTGCGGCTTCGCTCCTTGCCGCGCGTGTAGGGGACAACGCAATAGGCGCAGAACTTGTCGCAGCCCTCGATGATGGTGATGTATCCGCGGTGCGGATTGCTGCGGGCGGTGAACTCGGTCTCAAAGCAAGCGTCGGTCTCGCGATCGTCCAGTCCGGTGATGCGGACCAGGTTTTCGGCTTCCGACTTTCGGGTGACGGACTTCCCTGCTGCGGCGTTTTCCAGTTGCGCTTTTTCCAGTTGAATGAGCATGGTCGGCAAGTTGCGGTACGATGCCGACCCGCACACCAGCGACACATACGGCGCACGCTCGAAAATCTTTTCGCCCTCCTGCTGCGCCACGCAGCCGAGCACGCCAAACGTCTTGCCTTGCTTTTTATATTTTTTGTAATCGGCGAGCCGGTTGAAAACTTTTTGCTCGGCCTTGTCGCGGATGGAACAGGTGTTGTAGAGAACCAGGTCGGCCTGCTCGACTGTCTCCACCTGGCGATAGCCTTCCTGCAGCAACGTCCCGATCACCTTTTCGGAGTCGTGAACGTTCATTTGACAACCGAAGGTCTCGAGGTAAAAAGTCTTCTGCGAATCTTTTTGCGGAACCGCTTGTGGAACCCCAGACATAACAAGAGTATAACGCGGGGAGTTGGCGGAAAACCCTTTTACCGCCGTCGTGCGAACTCTTGCACGATTGCTGCGACCAGGCCGGGAATGGTGAATTCTTTGGCTGCGATATCAACCTTGAGGCCCTTTTCCCGCAGAGTCGACGAAGTGACCGGACCAATCGAGGCCATCTGAATTCCGTCAAGACCTCTGTGGCGCTGGCTCCTCCGCCCGCGAGATTCTAGCGCAGTCAATGCGGCCGACCTCGAGTCAAGCAATTCCACGAAGTTTCTGACAGACGAGGAACTGGTGAAGGTGACTACGTCCGGCCGCCTGCTGGGATTCTTAAGACTGGCGCGCAGTCGAATACGAGAGGATTGGGGCACGACGGTTTCGTAGGCCTCAACGACCTCGACATGCGCTCCCGCCTTGCGCAACTCCCGCGGAATAACATCACGGGCGACTTTGGCGCGTACCAGTAGAACGCGCTTGCCTTTGACTTTGTTTTTTAGGCTGCGCACGACGGACTCGGCGACGTATTCTTTTGGGACGACGCTCACGTTTGCTCCACGTTGTTCGATGGCTTTCTTCGTAGCCGGACCAATGGCGGCGATGCGCAGAAGTGGCCCGCCAGCGGCTAATCCCGATCTCGAGTGTGACGGGGTTTCCGCACGACTGGAGTTGACGCCTTTCTGGTGCGATTCGTTTTCGGACAGCCGCTTGCGATATGCGTTTTTCAAGATCCTCAGTTTGGCCAGCCGCTCCCACATCGCCTCAACGCCGTTCACGCTGGTCAGGATCAGCCAGTCGTAGGTGCCGAGATTCTTCAGTGCTGTGTCGAGCGGCTGGAACGATTTGGGCTTGTGAATCTCGATAAAGGGAATCTCGATCACGTCGGCTCCCCGTTTGCGCAGTTCGGTGGACAGAGCGCCCGCCTGGTGCCGCGCTCGGCCCACAAGTACGCGGATCCCGCTCAGAGGCTTATTCGTTGCGACATTTGCGCTCTTGCTCATGGTTAGAGTTTGGCGGGCAAGAGTGCCCGCCCCACACAAAACTGGCCCACACGAAGAGTCAATGCTTCTTTAAGCCTAGTCCTTGCTCGCGCATCAGGCGCGAAACACCCGAAACCGTCGTGTCCTCGGCTTTCTCCAGCGACCTGATCACGTTTGCCTGCTCTTCAGGAGTGCGATTCTGGCTCAGTTTGAATTTGGCTTCGAGTTTTGTGACCGTGATTTCGAAGCCGACGATGTGGCTTACCATGCGCTCACGGTACGCATCTCTCAGGCTGGCCCACTGGTCGGCAAAGGCCGGTTCGAACGTTTCAATCAATTCATGAAGCATGGATTGCAATTCTTCTTCGGAGCCGAACAGCCGCGCGTTTCCGTAAACATGGACTGCACCGTAATTCCAGGTGGGAACGGTTTCGCGAGTCGTGTAGTTCGTAGTGGGAATGAAAGCGTGAGGACCGTGGAAGATGGTCAAGCAAGGCGGTTGCCGCTCAAGATAACGCCAGTGTGGGTTCGCCTTGGCAACGTGGCCGCGAAGTAGAAGTTGGTCGTCGGTTCCGCGCACGGATAGGGGCAAGTGCGTAGCGAACGGACCTTCGTCGGTGGACGAGATAAGGATTGCGAATGGATTCGCTCGCATGAACGTGATCGCGTGGGCACGATCACGGACGCGGAAATGTTCGGGAATGTACACCTCGTTCTCTTTCGCCCCTCCGGGGCTTGTTCGTATTTCCTCTAACTATCCCACGGCTCACGCCGTGGGCTGTATCCTTTCGCCGCTTCGCGGCTCGCTGGGTTCGGCATCCTGCCTCTTGCGCACGTGCAACAGCTTTTCGACGATCGCTACGACTTCCTCCGATTCGTCCGTTACTTCCACTTGGAATACCGGCTCGTACTTGGGCAGCGTCTTTAGCTTGTCACGAATGTCGTCGAGCTGGGCGTCGGTCAAACGGAATTTGGCGCGGACTATTCCCTTCCCCGGCTTGCGGTAGCGGATGCTCGCGGCTTTGTCCCAGACGATATAGTCGCGGCCAAGATTTGCCATCACCATGAGCATATAGAAAGGGTCGGTCATGGCAAACAGCGATCCGCCGAAATGGGTGCCCACGTAATTGGCGTTCCAGAAACGCAATTTCATTTCGACGTCGACGGCCTTCATGTCGGGCGCGATGTGTTTAATTCGGATGCCCGCGCCAAGAAATGGCGGCCAGAGATTGACCAAACGGCGGAGGTGGGCCGGGCTTTTGCCGCCACCCAGGATTTGCAGGAGAACATTGCGGCTCATGATGGTCGATCAGGGTTGCGGCGGAACAGCTAGGCCGCGGCCGTAAACGGCTTCGAGAATTGCGTCTCCGCCGCGCTTGAGGAGTGCCGTGCCGGCTTCGCTACCAAGCTTTTCGGGATCATCGCCGTCACGTGAATCGCGAAGCACTTTACAACCGTCGGGGTCGGCGACGATGGACTCGAGATGCAGTTTGCCATTCCGCATTTCGGCTAAGGCTCCGATGGGGACCTGGCAGCCTCCGCCGAGGCGGTTGAGCAGGGCGCGCTCGCAGGTGGTGGCGGCGCGGGCGGCGGGATCGTTGAGAAATTGCAGGTGCTGCCCGGTCGCAGCGTCGCCTGCGCGGATCTCGATGCCGAGCGCCCCCTGGCCGGCGGCAGGGCACATCACTTCGGCAGGGATGATTTGTTTGACGAGCGGCGTCTTGCCGAGTCGCCTCAGTCCAGCCGAGGCGAGAATGATGGCGTCGTACTCTCCTTGCTCGAGTTTGCGCAGGCGCGTGTCGACGTTGCCGCGCAGAGGATGAATGTCAAGGTCGGGGCGGACGGCCTTGAGTTGCGCCTGCCGGCGCAGGCTGGAAGTGCCCACGCGGGCGCCGCGTGGCAAGTCCTGAAAACGGGAGAAGTGGCTCGAGCAGAAAGCATCGCGCGGGTCTTCCCTTTTTGTGATAGCGGCGATTTCGAATCCCGGAGGGAGTTCGGTCGGAAGATCTTTTAACGAATGCACGGCGAGGTCGACGTGCCCAGCGGCGAGGGCTTCTTCGATTTCTTTGGTGAACATGCCCTTGGTGCCGACCTTGGCCAGAGCAACGTCTGTGATCTTGTCGCCGGTGGTGTGAATGACTTCGATTTCAACTTCGTGGCCACGGGCACGAAGAAGCGCCGAGATGTGGTTGGCCTGCCAGAGAGCGAGTTGGGAGCCGCGAGAGCCGATGCGGAGTTTTGGCCGGTTATTAGAGGGATGGTTCATATCTAGTGGTTTCGAGGCCTCGGCGGTCGTGGCATTTCGATGAAGTGACAGCTACTCGGTGACGCCTTATCTACAGCAGCACCGATGGCCGCTGCATGGTTGCGCACAATCGGCCAGATATTCGACCCTAGCACGACCAACGCAAGTCGGCGGCTCGCTAAATTTTGCTGATAGCGAATATCTTGATCGGACGTCACGAGCACGTCGAATCCAGCTGCTTCCGCAGCTTTCAACAATTCGCCGTTCTCCAGTTGGGGTGGCCAGTTCATTTCCACGAGAGTGCGGACTTCATGCTTGGTCAGGAAGTTTCGCACCCCGACCGGAACGTTGTTGTCAAACAGGATGCGCAACGCGATGGCTCTTAGCGTAAGTCAGGATCGCCTGGACGCGATCTTGAGGGACTGCGAACTGCTTTGAGATTTCGGCAACACTTACGCCATAGTCAAAGTTGTCGACAATCGCGTTGACCGGTGTGCGCGTCCCCCGCAACACCGGGGCGCCGCTCTGAACCTTCGGATTGATTTCCACTAGCGAGCATTGCGACCAGTCGATGTGCTCTGCTCCAGCCATACCAGCCTCCCACCTCATGATTCCACGTTCCCGTCGAAAAGGCCAGATTGAGCGGCCATCTTACGGGTGCTATCCCACGCTGCCGCTTCGCAGTTGGAAATGCGATCACTCTCAGTATCGTGCTCGTCGAAAAAGCGGATCACGATATGGAAATTCCCGTCGCCGTATTCCGTCGCGCCGGTGCGCACCGGGTCCTTCGAGTTCGTTTGGCGATTCGCTTCGCTCCTCGCCAGACTACGCTCAGGATGGCATCGACTCAGGGTCGTGCGCGGATCAAGGGTGCGGAGATCACACGCGCGCGTCACTGGCGGGTCCCCACTTCGTTCTTCTTTTCCGGGGACGCTTCTTTGTCGCGCAGGTTGAATAGACGGCGCACTACATCGACTACTGTGGTCGCCTCCGACTCTCGAGCCGCCGTCTTGAGCGTGGTGATCGGCGTGTGCATGACTTTGTTGATAATGCCGCGGGTTAGGGCTTCAATCGCGATCTCCTGTTCAGGAGTCAACTCGCCCATGCGGCCGCGCACGCGGTCGATTTCCGCCTGGCGGATCGTTTCCAGATGGTCTTGCAGTGACACAATCGTCGGCACAACATCGAGCGTGTGCAGCTTGGCCTCGAAGCGTTCCACTTCGCTGGTAATGATGGCTTCGGCGAGTTGGGCTTCCTTGCTGCGGTCGGCAACGTGGCTGCTGACGGCCTGCTGCAGGTCATCGATATCGTAGGTGAAGATGCCGTCGAGCTTGCCCATCTCCGGCGAAACGTCGCGGGGCACCGCAATGTCGATGAAGAACATCGGCCGATTCTTGCGGCGGGCCAGGAATTGCTCGCCGTGCTCACGGCGGAAGATGGCGTGGGGCGCGCCCGTCGAGGTGATTACAATGTCGGCGCGGTCGCAGGTGTTATACAAGTCGTCAAATTTGATGGCCTGACCGTTGAACTTCTGCGCCAGGCCGATGGCGCGCTCGTACGTGCGGTTGGCTACGAAGATGGACGCACAGCCGTGTGCCATCAAATGGCGGGCGGCGAGTTCGCTCATCTTTCCCGCGCCGATGATGAAAACATTCTTGCCGTGTAGTGTGCCGAATATCTTTTTTGCCAACTCTACCGCGACCGAGGCGATCGAGACCGACGATGACCCGACGGCGGTCTCGCTGCGTACGCGCTTGGCCACGGCAAAGGCGCGGCTGAAGAGTTGGTCGAGTTGTCCCCGCACGGCGCCTATCGCCCGCGCCGTGGCGTAGGCTTCCTTGACTTGGCCCAGAATCTGGGCTTCCCCGACCACCATCGAATCCAGGCTGGAAGCGACGCGGAACAGATGCCGGACCGCCTCTTTCTCGCGGAATTCGTAGAGATGCGCGTCAAGTTCCTCCGGCTTGAGATGAAAGTGGTCATGCAGAAATCCGCGCAGGTCGGCGTGGCCGTTGGTGGTGTGCGCGACAATCTCCACGCGATTGCAGGTGGAGATTACCATTCCCTCTTCGATGCCGGGATAAGCAGTGAGATCGCGGCACGCATCGGGCAGGCGCGACTCCGGGATCGCCAGGCGCTCGCGCAATTCGAGCGGTGCGCTCTTGTGATTCACGCCAATGAGCTGGAATCTCATGAGGCGGCAAACCTGTGGATGGCGGAGAAGTAGTTGGCAGCCCAGGCGGCGAGCGCGGCCACGAACGCGAAGGTCGCCAGGAAGGCGGCGCGGCGGCCGCGCCATCCAGAGTTCCAGCGGGTGAAGACCATGAGCATGTACACGGCCCACATCAGCACCGACAACAGAATCTTGGGATCGAGAAAATCCAGGCGGCCGTAGGTGGAGATAGCCACCACCGAGCCGGTCAGCAGGCCGAGCGTCATGAACGGAAAGCCCAGCAACAACGAGCGATAGCCAATTTGGTCAATCACTTCGAGCGCGGGCAGGAACGAGATCAGGCTGGTAGATCTCTTGGCCTTCAGCCGCCGCTCCTGCAAAAGATAGAGCAGGCTCGCGCCGAAGCTGACCAGGAGCGAGGCGTATCCAATAAAAATCAGAAAGATGTGTGCGGCCAGCCATCCTTTGTTGGAAACGTATTGGGTGAGCAACACGGGCTGCTCGTCGAGAGCGGCAACGAAGGTCAGGAAGAATACGACGGGAAATACGACCACACCGGGCGATGTCGTCTGATAGATGGCATAGATGAGCATGAAAAACGACATCGAAAGAAACGCGAGCAGCGATTCCCCGTTGTGCACCGACGCCCAGACGACCTGGCCCGATAGAAATAGTTCGGTCAGCGAAACGAAATGGAAGACCATGCCCAGGCTCGCCGCATGCAAGGCGATGCGGCTGAACAGATCACTGGTGCGGGTCAGCGCCACGAAGGCGTAGACCAGTCCGATGAAGTAACAAGCCAGTGCGAAACGCAGCCAGAGCAAAGACATAGGCCTTATATGTTCCGGAATCCCTTGAGTTTACCCCAAATCGCGGGCCCGGAGCCTGAATCCTCTTGTACTGGATTCATTTTCCATCGGGTGAGGGTTAAGGCAAACAAACGGGGTCACTTAAAGATGTGATTAGAATCACAGACGATCGGTTTCACTTCCCTCGCACTCGATTACTCGGCGTCGGAGTCGGGTTTTCGCGACGGCTATTTCGGGGCGGGCGCGCCGTGCGGATTAGACATGCCACGCGGCGCGGCGGCGTGGCCGGCGCCCATAGAGCCCATGTCGCCGGGGGCGAAGCAAGTGATGCGTCCACTGGAAGCCACGCGCAATTGCGAGGGGCAATCGCCGCTGGTCAATTTCGCAGATGGGCCCGTTCCTTGCGACTGCACGGTGAACAGCTTGCCCTCGGCGTTGCCGGCCACGCCTACTGCCATGCCGGGCATATCGTAGGCGACGTAGAAGGGGTGTTTATTCTGGCTCGCCTGCATGGCGCAGTCGCTCGCACTCTTCGATTGGTCTGCGTTCGCTTGCACATTGAGGCGCCCACAATCGGTGGCGGCAGCTCCAGAATATTCCTGCAGCTTTTGTTGCAGGGTGTCGGACGACTTGGACAACGAAGAGGTCGAACCGCCGGAGGCGACTGGGCCTGCCGACTTAGTGCAGCTGGACAGACAACAGAGGGCAAGGATTGCGAGAGTTGAAAGGTTTTTCATGGCAAGTGATTGTAAATCTAAGATGCGGAAGGTTCGTTGTCCGTGGCCATTGCCCTGCATGACGTGATCGGCACCGGGTCATGAACTCTAGTCGGAGTTGTGCCCTTTGAAATTCCGCGGCCAGTTATATGCCGCGGCGCAGATATCAATACGCGTGATGGAAATCATCGCCAGAATCGACTTCTCGTGTTAGCTTTCAAAGCGAAGTTCAGCATTAGGAAGGATCGGTATGCGGCTCACCGGGATGGTTCTATTGTTAGCGTTTATTGTGGCTCCGGTAATGGCCCAGGAAGAATCGCACGACGGGCCCACAAATGAGAAGGCGCAGAAAACTTATAAAGAGGGACTGGAATATCTGCACCAGCGAAGGACCGACTGGGCTTTGGAGAACTTCAAGAAAGCGGACCGGCAGGACGGTGGGCATTGTCTTGCTTGCCAGCAACAAATGATCAAGTACGGGATCGAACTGCGGGAGTGGAAGACCGCCGAAAGCGGCGCGGAGGAGATGGCAGCGCAAGCTCAGGGCGAAAAGAACGTAGCGCTGGCGCACTACCAGTTTGGCGCGGTGCTGGCCCATGAGGGGATGGACAAACACAAGGATGAGCTGTTCACTCGCGCCCACGAAGAGATGGTGAAGGCGCTGGCGGGGGAAGGAAAGTTTCCATCTGCGCTCTACGCGGATGGGTTAGTCCTGGCGCACCTGAAACAGGACGACGCAGCCAAGGCGCGGTTTGAGGAGTTTGTGAAACTGCAGGCGGAGAACGATCCCGACCGGCAGCGCGCACTGCGCTACATTAGTCGCCCCGAACTGGCGCGGGCGCGGATGGCGCCCCCGTTCGCGATTACGACCACCGACGGGCGGCGGGTTTCAATGGACGACCTAGCCGGAAAAGTCGTGTTGCTCGACTTCTGGGCGACTTGGTGTGGGCCCTGCCGGGAGGCTCTGCCGCATATACGGCAGATCGCCAAGAAATTCCAGGGACAGCCACTGGTGGTGCTTAGCATCAGCCTCGACACCGATGAACAAAAGTGGAAGGACTTCATCGCAAAAAACGAAATGACCTGGCTGCAGTATCGTGAGGACGGCTTTTCTGGACCGATCGCGAAAGGTTTTGCGGTACAGTCGATTCCACATACCTTCACCATTGACGCCGATGGTGTGTTGCAGGATGAACATATCGGCGATGCATCAATGGAAGGCAAACTGAAGAAATTGGTTAACCAGGCACGAGAGCAACAAACAGCAGCGAAGCCAGGCCAATGAGTGCGTTTGTTGCAGCGGCGTTAATAAATTGAGGAAGATAGGCGGGCACAACGCAGCTCATTTTCTTATTCCACACCTAGGCTCGCCAGGGCTTCTTCGAGCAGACTTTCGTCAATGGTCAAGCGCCGCCCACCGGCTTTCATGTCTTCGATTTCATCGAAGGCGCGAAACAGGCGCAGCTTTGCGGCAGCGTACTTCTCTGCCTCTGTGAGAGGCCGTTCGTGCTTGGCGGCCCATGCATTGACCGCTCTTTCTGGAAGGAAGACGCTGACGGCGTAGGTATGCTTCCGGTCGGAGGTGACGTCGAAGATGAATTCGGTGGCAGGAACCTCGGGATCGTCGGCTAGTGCCGGACGTTGGCCGACGAAGTAATACTGGTAGACGTATCCCTGACCACCGGTATAGGTCTTCATTCGGCGAACCGGAGCATCGGGAGCCATAGCAATATTATGGTACGCGGACGGGCCGCTTGTCGCTGCCAGATCCGAAAACTTTCCCACCGTTGTTTCTCCTTGACAGCTTAGGAGAGTGGCGCTACACTCCTAATCAACTTAGGAGGGATCGTGCCCGAACAAGCCCAGCTCCTACCCGGCACTCTCGATCTCCTGATCTTGCGCGCGGTCGCGCTCGGCCCACTCCACGGATACGGCATTCTCCTTCGCATCGGGCAGATTTCCGGCAACGCCCTGTTGATCGAACAAGGCGCGCTCTACCCTGGTCTGTTTCGACTGGTTCGTCAGGGGCTGCTCAAGACGAGCTGGGGCACCTCGGAAAACAATCGCCGGGCTAAGTTCTACGAACTCACGGCCGCAGGCCGCAAGCGTCTGCGGGAAGAGACAGCCAACTGGAATCGGCTTGTCGCGGCCATCGCTTCGGCGCTGTCTGTTCAACCGGAGGAAGTATGAAGCTCTTCGCCTCACTTCGTCTCCGCCTCGCAGCGCTCTTCCAGCGTTCGCAGATCAATGCCGAAATCGAAGAGGAACTGCGCTCGCACATCGAGCACCGCGCGGATGATCTGGAGCGTTCCGGCCTGGATCACGCCGAGGCCTTACGTCGCGCCCGTATCGAATTCGGTGGCAGTGAAAAATACAAAGAGGAGTGCCACGAAGCTCTTGGTGGGAATCTCATCGATAGTTTTCTGCAGGATGTACGCCTGGCTTTCCGCGTTCTGCGCAAGTCTCCCGGATTCGCCTTCGCGGCTATCTTCACGCTCGCACTCGCAATCGGCGCCAACGCCGTGGTCTTCGGGATCATGGACGGGCTAATCCTGCGCCCGCTCAATGTCCCTCAGTCGGAGAGTCTCTACGGAACCGAATATGGAGACTATTCCGGGTTTCAGTCGTATCCCAACTATATCGACCTGCGCGATCGCAACCGCAGTTTTGAAGATCTGGCAGCGTTTAATTTCGTCTTCGTGGGGTTGGACACGGGCAATAATCCGTCCCTGGCGACGGGTTACGCAACGAGTGGTAACTACTTCGACGTACTAAGGCTTCAGCCATACCTCGGTCGTTTCTTTCACAGCAGCGATGAGCACGGCCGGAACAGCGCACCCTACGTCGTCCTCACCTACGGATATTGGCACAGCCGTTTCCAGGACGATCGAAGCGTATTAGGCCGTGAGATTCAGCTAGACAAGCATGCTTTCACCATTATCGGTGTAGCGCCGCCAGACTTTCGCGGGACCGTGTTGTTTATCTCCCCCGATTTCTTTATGCCGATCGTCAACCAGGAACAGGTTGCCCCGGGAAATGTCCTGGATGCGCGTGGAAACATGCGCGGAGTTTTCGAAACGTTCGGACATCTCAGGCCAGGAGTGACTCCGGCCAAGGCCACTGCCGATGTGAACGCTGTCGGTGCGTCTCTCGCCAAGACCTATTCCAAAGAGGTGAGCCATAAGGACTCGACGCTATCGCGCCAAGGCCTCACCTCGTTTAGTGGAGCGGCCCGGGCTTTTGTTGCCGGACTGATGCTGCTCGCGGGATTGATTCTGCTGGCGGCATGCGCCAACCTCGGCAGCCTGTTTGGGGCTCACGCCGCCGACCGTGCGCGCGAAGTGGCTCTTCGCCTCGCGCTTGGTTCGAGCCGCAACCGCATTCTGCGGCAATTGCTGACCGAAGCGATGCTGATTTCGCTGGCTGGCGGTACGCTCGGCGTGATGGGCAGTGTGGCTCTATTGCGTAGGTTGAGTATGTGGCAGCCTTTCGCCGGAGCGCCTGTACATATCCCAGTTAGCCCGGACGCGAAAATCTACTTGGTTGCTTTAGTTTTGGCGATCGTAAGCGGTTTTTTGTTCGGGATCGTTCCGGTGCGCCAGGTCCTGAAGGCTAATCCCTACGAGATCGTCAAAGCGGGACCGACCGGAAAAGTAGGACATCGGTTGACAGTGCGCGACGCACTGCTTGTCGTTCAGATTGCGATTTGTGCTGTTCTCGTTACGTCGTCGATGGTGGCCGTGCGTGGACTGCTGCGCTCACTGCACAGCAACTTCGGGTTTGAGCCGCACAACGCGATGCTGGTCGGGACAAACCTGACCATGGCCGGCTACAGTGCCGACAAAGTCCCCCCCATGCAAAAGCGCATGATCGATGCGATGGAAACGATTCCGGGCATAGAGCGAGTGGGTTTCGTAAATAATTACCCGCCGTTGGTCTATGCCTCCGGCAGCAGGGCGAATGTTTTCAAGAATGAAACCACAGAATTGAGGCAATCGAACATCGCCGCGATGCCTTACAGATACGAAGTATCTCCTGGGTACTTCAATGCCGCCGCCACCAGCTTATTGGCAGGCAGGACTTTCACTTGGCACGACGACACGAGCGCGCCACCCGTTGCAGTTATAAACCCTGATTTAGCGGGCAAGCTATTCGGCTCAGTAATTAATGCGGTCGGCGGATATTACAGGATGCAAGACGGAACCCGCGTCCAGGTCGTGGGCGTCGTAGAAAATGGAAAATATTTGAGCGTCACTGAAGATCAACAGCCGGCGATGTTTCTGTCTGCGCTGCAATCGCCTTCCAGCGCGGCCTATCTCGTGGTGCGCTCCCGCCGCGATCCGCAAGAACTCGGCGCAGCCATCAGGAGCAAAATGCGCGAGCTTGATGCCGGCCTGCCCGTCACTACCGACACCTGGAGCGGCATGCTGAGTGTGGTTCTGTTTCCTTCGCGAGTAGCCACGGCGTCGCTGGGCGTGCTGGGCATGATGGGAGCAGTCCTTTCGATTACTGGTATTTTCGGAATGGCTGCGTATTCGGTCAACAAGCGGCTTCGGGAGTTGGGAATCCGCGTCGCCCTTGGCGCGCAGCGGGCAGAGGTGTTGCAGGCGGCGCTGGGACGGGCGTTCAAGTTGCTGGCATTTGGCTCGGCTGCGGGATTACTCCTCGGAATCTTGGCCAGCCGCGTGCTGGCTTTCATTGTGTATCAGGCAACTCCGCGAGATCCCCTGGTCCTGGGCGGGGTTGTCGTGGCGATGGCACTGCTCGGGCTGATCGCTACGTGGATTCCCGCACAACGGGCGCTGTCGGTGGATCCCATGATTCTGCTGCACGAAGAGTGAGGACCCTGCCTGCTGTCCCGACGTTGCCATTCGCCAGATTAAATCTTTTGTTGCATCCAGCCGATAGATCTCCCAGGAGACCTTCGGCATGTTGCTATGGTTCTGGATTCCCTTGGGAGCGTTGGTCCTGCTGGCCCTCTACCAGCAGTTACGGATTTACCAGATCCATCGCGAAGCAAAGAGCAAAGAAGAGCTGTTCCAGATCGTCACCGAGAATGCAGCCGACATGATTGCTCTGGTCGACGTGAGCGGGCGGCGGCTATACAACAGTCCGGCCTACCAGAGAATCCTGGGTTACACGCCAACCGAACTGGGCGAGACTTCCTCGTTCGAGCAAATCCATCCCGATGATCGCTATCGGGTTCTCGAGGCGGCGAGAGAAGCGCGGGAAACGGGCGTTGGAAAGCAACTGGACTACCGCATTAAGCACAAGGACGGCACGTGGCGTGTTTTGGAGTCGGTGGCGAGCACCATCCGCGACGACAAAGGCGAAGTCGCGAAGCTTGTGATTGTGAACCGCGATATTACCGAGCGCAAGCGGGCGGAGGAGCAACTCGAACACAACTTGTTTCACGATCCGCTCACTGGACTGCCCAACCGCCGGATGTTTCTGGATCGGCTGCAAAGCTCGTTTGTGCAAACTCGGCGCGATGCGGCAAGGCCGCACACCTTGCTATTGATAAACGTAGATCGCTTCAAGGTCTTTAACGAAACCATGGGCACCGCAGCCGGCGACCAGATCCTGCAGGAAATAGGCCGACGGCTCGGAGCACACCTACAGCAGGACGAGACAATCACCCGCCGCGAGAACGCCGCAGATGTTGCACTGTTCCGGCTGGGAGGAGATGAGTTCACGATTCTACTCGACGCGCTGGGCGATCCCAGCGATGCCATGCGCGTGGCGCAGAGACTGCAGGCCCGCGTGGCCGATCCATTCCTGGTCGCTACGCACGAAGTGCGGGTTTCGCTCAGCGTCGGGATTGCGCTCAGCGCGCCCACGCATGAGCGATCGGAAGACTTGTTGAAGGATTCCGACGTGGCCATGCGCCGCGCCAAGGCATTGGGCGGATCCCGCTGCGAGCTCTTTGATGAAGGCATGCACACCCGTGCCGTCGGCAGGCTAAAACTGGAATCGGACTTGCGCGCCGCTATGGCTCAGCGCCAGTTTCGCGTTTTTTACCAACCTGTTCTCCAGTTGGCCACCCGGCGCATCGTGAGTTTCGAGTCCCTGTTGCGCTGGGATCATCCTTCGCAGGGACTGATTTCTCCTTACCGCTTCCTCGAAGCCGCCGAGGACTCAGGAATTCTAATCTCGATTGGGCACTGGTTGCTGTTGGAGGCCTGCAGGCAGTTGCGCGAGTGGCAGATGAACCGTTATTCCGAGCAGCCGGTCAACATCACCGTCAACGTATCCGCACGGCAGTTTGCCGACCCCAGGCTCGCCAGCGACATTCAGAACGCTTTGCAACAGACGGAAATCGAGCCTTCACGGTTGCAACTGGAAATGACGGAAAGTGTGGCCGCGGCCGATCCCAAGCTTACAATCAGCGTGCTCTCTCATCTCAAGCATCTGGGAATTGGCGTGATCCTCGATAATTTCGGCACAGGAACGACTTCGCTCCGCGGCCTGCGGCAGTTTCCCGTGGACGCGCTGAAGATCGACCGCTCGTTGGTTCGCGAGATGCAAGCGGACCGATCCGCCGCCGACATTGTCGAACTCATCGCTGCCCTGGCGCACAAAATGAATATCAAAGCAATTGCCGAAGGCATCGAGAGTGCCAGGCAAGTGGAGCGCCTGCTCGCGCTGGGATGCGAGTATGGACAAGGGTACTACTTCTCGCAACCGATGGACGCGAAAGCGGCGGAACAATTCATGCTGCAGCAAGCAGCCCCGGCTCGCACCGAGGGAGCAGCGAAGTAGGGCCATCCAACAAAGTCAACTTGTGGATAGAGCCTTGCCCGGAGCGAAGAGAACCCAGGCTACGCACCGCCGGAAAATTACCTTACCCCGTTTCCTGGAGACACGATTCTCCCATACTCGCTGGCGCGGCTGAGGCGGTCGAACATCTGCCAGGCGTCGAGTGAGATTTTGGTGATGGCCTCTTCTCAGTCGCGTTCGTTGCGCAGAAACGCCGTCATCACACAAATCACGTAAGGACGGCCATCGACGAAAACGATCCCAGAGTCGTTGCGCACGCCTTCCAGTTCGCCATCCTTGTTTGCGACCTTGAGGTCGGGAGGCAAATCGCGCGGAATATAGGAAGGCTTGTTCGTGCTCAGCATCTTGAAGAAGTCGGCAGTCGTTTCTTTGTTCAGCAGCTTGCCGTGATAGATGGCATCGAGCAACGTCATCATTTCACGCGGAGTGGAAATATTCTCCCGGCCCTCTTTCGCGGCTTGCAGATCCATCATCTTGCGGCGCAGGCGCGTGTGGGTGAGGCTGAGCGCATCGAGCATGGCATTTACATTCTGCATGCCAATGCGGTCGATGAGCACATTGGCGGCAGAGTTGTCGCTGACGGCGACCATCATCGTCGCCAGGTCGCGCAACGTAAGCCTCGTTATGCCGGGCGTAAGTCCTCCCGTGATGTTGCTGTCGGGAACAATGTCAGAGGATTGCACGGTGTACGAATCCGTGAGCTTGAGCTTGCCTTGCTGAGCTTGCAGGTACAGGTTCGCCAGAATCG
Source organism: uncultured Acidobacteriaceae bacterium (assembly GCA_937879855.1). Taxonomy (GTDB): domain Bacteria; phylum Acidobacteriota; class Terriglobia; order Terriglobales; family Acidobacteriaceae; genus Sulfotelmatobacter. The sequence continues at coordinate 137,319 of CALFMO010000043.1, forward strand.
CGATCTTGATGGAGCTGGCCTGGGCGAAGATTTCGTCATCGTGCAGGAAGAAATGCTCGCCCGTTGTCAGGTCTTCGATTGACACTCCCAGCACACCATCGAGATGCTGGTCGACCTCCTGAATTGCAGCCTCAAGTTTTTGCCAGAGAATTTTCTGCTTTCCGGGCGATGGCGCCGAGCTCTGGGCAAGGCACGTGGCCAGAAATAGCAAGCAACAGAAAAGATGTTTCGTGAGACACAATGTTTTCACGGCAGGGATTGTAGCAGCAGCCTTAGCGCCTTCTGTGCTAGCCGGCCTGGCCGATTAGCAAGCAATACCCGTTAGGATCGTCTACGCGGATTTCTCCTTTGGGCATGTAATCAGGATATTTAATTGGCGATACTTTCACGCCACTAGCCACTAGGTGTTCGCGCAATGCGATCAGATCGGGCGAGTAGAGATAGAACAGAACGGCCTGCTGGCCAGCGATGACTGGTTCGGCGGCGCGCGCGAACATCAAATCGGCCTGATCGCAGCCGAGGTGCACCCACTGCAATTCGCCCGAGTGATTCCGCAGGCTACCGCGAACCTCCATTCCGAGCAACTTATAGAAATCGACCGCCCGCTGCACGTCTGCGGCATGCGCCATCGGGATAAGGCCTGTTACGCCGGGTTTGACCATAGTTCAGCCATCGATTTTCGCCTCCCGCATTTGCTTTACCGCGGTCTCGGAACTGACCGGGGAGTAATACACTTCCTTGAAAGTGTACGATCGCGCCTTCGAGCCCAGGACGGGAAGAATCTCGATGTGCCAGTGATAGTCGTCATCGATCGTTCTCCAATAGCCGAGATTTTTTGACGGGTGCAGGCTGCTGGGCGAGGTATGCAGTACGAGATGAAATTCCTCGGTAATAGAACGCACGCGCTGCAACGTCCGGCGCACAAGAGCTGCGAGGTTCACGCGCAATCCCGGCTTGTTCAATCCAGTCCGTTCGAAGGAAGCGTCGTGGTTCCGCGGCATAATCCAGGTTTCATAAGGGACGCGCGGGGCGTAGGGACCAATTGCCAGATAGTCTCCGCGAGCCTCGATCACACGCTGCGCCTGTCGTTCCTCTTGCTGGATGATGTCGCAGAAGACGCAACGTTCCTTGCTCAGAAAGTATTCGCGGCCAGCGCGCAATTCGTAGAGCACACGCCGCGGCACGAACATGGTTGCGGTGATTTGTGAGGTTGGATGACTGAATTCTTGTCCGGCGTTCTTGCCATAATCCTTAAAGAGGCTCACGTACTTGATCCGCGGATCGCGCTTGAGGTCGAGGATGCGCTCCGCGGCCAGGCGCAGAAAGTGCGCGATCTCATCGTCGCTAGCGTTCCACAAATGCCGGTCGTGATGCGGGTTTTCGACCAGCACTTCATGCGCTCCCACGGAGTGCATGCGGTCATAAATGCCGTCGCCGCGGCGGCCAGGTTCGCCCTCAATCCGGTAAAGAGGCGTGGGATGGACGACCGAGCGCGCCGACCAGGGAATGCCGGGCGCATTGGGGGATTTTGCAATCACTTGCTGGGGAGTCGCAGAGTTGTCGCAAAATCGGCAGGATAACTCGGGACGCGGCCCAGTTTCGGCAGGATCGTCGCCGGTAATGACCCAGGAACGGGTGATTGGATCCTTGCGGAGTTCCATAGGGAAGGAGAACACCGGAATCCGATCGGAGTCAACCGATTTAGTGGCCGTAGTTTCTCGCAGGCGGACGTGAAATGCGGCAGAAGAACCACAGCGCGCTTTGCTATAATCCGCCGAAGCCCGCCCAGATGACCGAGCCGTCCACTCCGCTGATGCGGCAATATGCCGCCGTCAAAAAAGAACATCCCACTGCGCTATTGTTTTTTCGGTTGGGGGACTTCTACGAGCTTTTTTTCGACGATGCGATCCTAGCGTCGAAAGAGCTCCAGATCACTCTGACCTCGCGCAATAAAGAAAAAGGAATCGCTGTGCCGATGTGCGGAGTGCCGTATCACGCGGCGGAAGGTTACATCGGGAAGTTGATTCGCAAAGGCTTCAAGGTCGCCATCTGCGAACAAATGGAGGATCCACGCCAAGCCAAGAAACTTGTGCGGCGCGAAGTCACGCGTGTGGTCACGCCAGGGACCGCGGCGGATTCGTCGCTGGGATCGGAGGAAAACAATTTTCTGGCAGCCCTGGCGCAGGTAGGAGATCGCGTCGGCTTTGCTGCGCTGGACTTGTCGACTGGGGAATTTCGCGCCACGGAATTTTCGGGCGAGGGCGCGCTGCGGCGGGTACAGGAAGAGTTGGAGCAACTGCGGCCCAAGGAATTGCTATACGGCTCGGCGGCGCCGCTGTTTGAAAGCGCGGGAATCCGGGAGGAGCCGAACTTCGCTCGGCCCGACAACCGGCGGCCATCCCCACAGAATCACGTCCAACGCGGGGGAGCCACTTGCACCGAAACTCCTTTGGATGACTGGATCTTTGCACCCGACCATGCGATACCGCTGCTGGAAAATCACTTCGGCGTTCTGTCGTTGGAAGGATTTGGCCTATCAGGGCGAACCGCAGCCGCAGCCGCGGCGGGAGCAATTCTTTACTACGTGCGCTCCACGCAGCGTGGATCGCTCGATCATGTCGATCGTATCGGCTGGTATGAGCGGCAAAGTTGTCTCGTGCTCGACGCCGTCACGGTACGCAATTTGGAGTTGATCGAGCCTCTGTTCGCGGGCACGGACGTGGGCGTCACCTTGTTCCGCTCAATCGATTGTGCGATCACGCCTATGGGCAAGCGCCTGCTAAGAGCCTGGCTGTTGCGGCCGTCGCTCGATTTGAATGAAATTCACGGCCGGTTGGATGCCGTCGAAGCCGGAGTAAACGAGATGGTAGCCCGCGAGGAGTTGCGGCGGGCCCTCGACGGCGTGCTCGACCTGGAAAGATTGTTAAGCCGAGTCACGCTTGAGACCGCCAATCCCCGGGATGTGCTCGCGCTGGCGGCGTCGCTTGGAAAACTTCCAGCAATCCGGGCAGCGATGGCCCGCCTGACGGCGCAGCGGCTGGCGACTCTGCATGCATCGCTCGATGAACTCGGCGACGTGCGCGAACGCATCGAGAAAACGATTGTGCCCGAGCCGCCGCTAAGTTTCGCAGACGGCGGAGTGATCGCCGCGGGCATCGACCGCGACCTCGATGAATTGCGGGAACTCTCGCGCAACAGCAAGCAGGTGCTGGCACAAATCGAGCAGCGGGAGCGAGGGCGCACAGGCATTTCATCGCTCAAGGTGAAGTTCAACTCGATTTTTGGCTACTACATTGAAGTTTCGAAGCCCAACCTGCACCTGGTGCCGCAGGACTATGAACGCAAGCAGACCCTGGTGGGAGCGGAGCGCTTCACCACACCAGAATTGAAAGAGTACGAGACCAAGATTCTCGACGCACAAGAAAAGATTGTCGAGATCGAGCGCCGCCTCTTCACCGAGCTGCGCACCATGATTGCGTCCGAAGCCAAGCGCATCCGGCAAACTGCGCTGGCGTTGGCTGAAGTGGACGTACTCGCATCGTTGGCCCACATCGCAGCCTTACGCAACTACTGCCGCCCGACGTTTGCCGAGTCCGCCGACGCCAGCGAGACCGAGATCATCGAAGGCCGCCATCCCGTCATCGAACAGCAGGAAATGGCGGGAGGCAGTGAGCGCTTCGTCCCCAACGATCTGTATTTGAATGGAACCACGCACAACATTGTGCTGCTGACAGGCCCGAATATGGGCGGCAAATCGACTTACCTCAGGCAAACCGCCCTGATCGTGATTCTGGCGCAAATGGGATCGTTCGTTCCCGCGCGATCGGCGCGTCTAAGTGTGGTGGACCGCGTTTTCACGCGCATTGGGGCGAGCGACAATCTCGCGCGCGGCCGTTCGACGTTTATGGTTGAAATGACGGAGACCGCGGCTATCCTGCACACCGCGACGCCGCGGTCGCTCATCCTGCTCGACGAAGTTGGCCGTGGCACCTCCACCTACGACGGGCTGGCAATTGCATGGGCTGCCGTCGAATACTTGCACGCCCGCGTACGGGCCAAGACTCTGTTCGCGACGCATTATTTCGAGCTCACCGAGTTGGCGGAACAGCTTTCCGGGGTAAAGAATTTTCACGTCTCGGTCAAAGAGACCGGCAGCGGCATCGTATTCCTGCGGCGAGTCGAGCCGGGCGCGGCGGACCGCAGCTACGGCATCGAGGTCGCCAAGTTGGCCGGGTTACCGAACGAGGTTATCGTGCGTGCTCGGGATGTGCTGGCGGAGCATGAATTCGCCGAGCAGCAGGCGACGGCGCATCTTTCTCCAGGAGCCACTCCGCCGCCGGCGCAACTCACGATTTTTACGCCGCTGTCGCAGCCGGTGCTGGAGAAATTGCGCGAAGTCGACCTGAACCGGCTCACGCCACTGGAGGCGCTGAACTTGTTGGCGGAGTTGAAGAAGGAAATCTAACCACAGACGACATGGACCCCCACGAGGTACATCCCTATCAATGGTGACCGCACGCAAGCCTGGCGGTATCGAAAATATCGGCCAGTTGCTGATCGTCGGCTTCGATGGCACCGAGATGAAACCGCGACTCAGTTCCCTGCTTACCCGTTTGCAGCCAGCGGGAGTCATCCTGTTCGCGCGGAACATCAGGAGCCCTCAACAGACGTGGCGCCTGTTACAGGATTGTCAGAGGTGCGTTGCCACGCCGCTATTCACTTGTATCGATCTTGAGGGCGGAACTGTCGATCGCTTTCGCGATGCACTCGGAGCAGCACCTGCGGCAGCGGATGTGTTCAGCACCGGCGATCGCAGCCTCTTCCGCAGGCATGGACAAATCATCGGCGAGAATTGTCGCGCGCTCGGGTTCAATGTTGACTTTGCGCCCGTGCTCGATCTGGCGTTCGAGGCTTCACACAGCGTAATGGGTTCGCGCGTAACCTCGCAGGATCCGCACCAGACGATTACTTATGCACGCGAATTTCTAGCTGGGCTTCGAGATGCGAAGGTGATGGGATGCGGCAAACACTTTCCAGGCCTCGGCGAAGGCACACTCGATAGTCACCACGAACTGCCGGTAATCGAAAAGTCACTAAAACAAATGTGGGCTGAGGATCTGCTTCCCTACCGAACGTTGCGGCGACAGCTTCCGTTTGTGATGATCTCGCATGCGTGCTATCCGCAAGTGACTCGCGATCGAACGCCGGCCTCACTTTCGAAGATCTGGATCAGGGACATTCTTCGCAAGCGCATCGGTTACCGGAATTTGGTCGTGTCGGACGATATGGAGATGGGCGGTGTGACCTCGGCGGCGCCCGTCGCCGAAGTGGCCGTGGAGTTTGTTCGTGCGGGCGGCGATCTCTGTCTCATCTGCCATCGCGAAGAGTTGATTCTGCAGGCGTACGAAGGGCTGATTAAGACAGCGGAACGAGATTCGCAGTTCACAAGACTTGTGTCCGACGCGGCCAGCCGGGTGCTGGCGTTCAAGAAGAAATCAGGGAACCTGGTGCGGCGCGTGAAAACTCCGTCGGACGAATCGGTTAAGAAGTTGTCGCGCCGGCTATGGGAGTTTAGCGAACAGGTACGTCTCGCCCCCTTTAGTCGTCAAGCCGACAAGCGGTCGCGCTCATGATCGAGAAGGCAATGATCGTGGCCGGGGTGATGAGTGGGACGTCGGCCGATGGGATTAATGTGGCCTTGGTGCGCATCGGCTCTGCACGAGACTCAGGCTCACGCGGGTGGGGGCGCCCGCGCCGCACGATAAAACTTCTGGGACATGCAGAATATTCTTATCCGCCCAATGTCCGCGCTGCGATCCTGGCGGCGATGAATGCCGAACACGCTCGCGTGGCCGATCTGGCGCGGCTCAATTTTCTTTTAGGAGAGTTGTACGCCGACGCCGTGCTGGCTACAGAACGCAAGTTTCGCGTGAAGGCGGAGCTTGTTGGATGTCATGGTCAAACCCTCTACCACCAAGGCGAGGCGCAGCCGTTTCTGGGACGAAGGGTCGCCGCTACCTGGCAGACGGGTGAAGCCGCGGTACTCGCGGCGCGGGTTGGCGTACCGGTGGTTTCGGATTTTCGTCCGGCAGATATGGCCACCGGGGGCAACGGCGCGCCGCTGGTTCCCTATCTCGATTCCCTGCTCTTTCATGATCCGAAGATCGGCCGCATCGTGCAGAATATTGGCGGGATTGCCAACCTGACTGCGATTGCGTCGGGTTCCGGCGCCGGACGACTGCTCGCCTTCGACACCGGCCCGGGCAACATGGTGATCGACGCCGTCACGGAGAAATTGTTTGGCCGCGCATTCGATCGCGGCGGGAACATTGCCGCATCCGGAATGGTGCTGGAGCCGGTTCTAAAGCAAGTCTTGAAACGCAAATTCTTTCTCGCAAAACCTCCGAAGACCACGGGGCGTGAGGAATTCGGCCGTGAGTTTGTCAGTGACTTCTTAAGCCGTTGCGAAGGCTTTCGCAAGGAAGACATCGTCGCGACGGCCACGGCGCTGACCGCGAGATCAATCGGCGATGCGGTGCGACGATTCGTGATCCAGAAGACCCGTAATTCCTTTAGAGAAATGATTTTGTCGGGCGGCGGAGCGCGGAATGCCGCGCTGGTCGCGATGTTAGCGGAAAGCCTTGCGCCGCTCGGAATTCAGCTGCGATTCTCCGATGACTTCGGCCTGCCCTCACAGGCGAAAGAGGCAGTGGCGTTCGCTCTACTCGCTTACGAAACGTGGAACCGGCGGCCCTCGAATGTGCCCTCCGCCACGGGCGCGAAGCGAGCCGTGGTGCTGGGAAAGATTTCCTATGCGTGACCATCGGACCTTGGACCTTAAACAATCGCCTCCGGGCTCTAAAGGCAGACTCGGTCTCAAGATCTTATTTTTTGCATTCCTTAGCCTGATCGCGATCTTCCCGCTGCTCTCTTGCTCGACTAAGCCCGATGCGAACACCCTCGTGATGATCATCGAATCAAGCCCGACGAATCTGGATCCACGCGTCGGCCTCGATGCTTTTTCTGAACGCATCGACAATCTGATCTTCGACGATCTGTTATCTCGCGGAGACGATCTGAATGTGGCTCCGGGATTGGCGGAACGCTGGGAGATTCCCGATCCGCTCACCTACATCTTTCATCTTCATCGTGGCGTCAGGTTTCATGATGGGAGTCCGCTGACCGCGCGGGACGTGAAGTGGACCTTCGACTCGTTGCTGCAAGGCAAGATTCGCAGTACCAAATCGGCGGTCTATCGATTCGTGGACCGCATCGATGCGCCTGACGATGCGACCGTGATTTTCCACATGAAGGAGCAGGACTCCACTCTGCTGTGGAACCTGTCGGACGGCGCCATCGGAATTGTGCCGGATGGCAGCGGCGAGGAGATGACGCAGCATCCCATCGGCTCGGGACCATTTAAATTCGTCAGCGCCGAAACCGACCGCGAAGTCGTCATTGAACGCAACAACGATTATTGGGGCGGAAAAGCCAAGCTGGCGCGAGTGCGCTTCGCGGTTGTCCCCGATGCGACTACAGAGGCTCTGGAATTGCGCAAAGGCAGCGGCGACGTCACCATCAACTCCCTCACGCCCGACACGGTCTACACGTTGGCGCGCGATCCCCATCTTGGCGTCGAGCACGCAGCCGGAACCAGACTCGCTTATCTCGGATTCAATCTGCGCGATCCGATCCTGAAAGACGCGCGGGTTCGGCAGGCGATTGCCTACGCCCTCGACCGGCAACCGATGATCGAATACTTGTGGCGAGGCGACGCACAACCGGCGCGCAGCATTCTGCCGCCGCAGAGTTGGGCCTACAACGGAGACGTGCCCCCTTACGATCACAACCTGGACAAGGCGAATCAATTGCTCGATGCGGCGGGCTACCCCGCGTTGAATGGCGTGCGCTTCCATATCACCATGAAAACTTCGACCGACGAGAATACGCGCCTGATGGTCGCCGTAATGCAGCAGCAATTGCGCGCTGCGGGAATTGCGCTTGACATCCGCAGCTTCGAGTTCGCTACGTTTTTTGCGGATGTGCAGCACGGCGCCTTTCAGATGTACGGCTTGCGCTGGATTGGAGGCAACGAGGATCCCGACATCTTCGAATATGCATTTGACTCGGCGAAATTCCCGCCGAATGGCGCCAATCGTGGCTATTACTCGAATCCCAAGGTGGACGCCCTTATCGATAGAGCCCGGCGGGAGATCGATCCCAAGGTGCGCAAGCCGCTCTATGCCGAGGTGCAACGCATTCTGGCTGAAGATTTGCCTTATATCAATCTGTGGTATCTCGATAATGTCCTGGTGCACACGCGCCGGGTACAAAACATAAAGCTCAACCCTGCGGGAAATTACGACTTCTTACGGACTGCCGAGTTAGTTCCGTAAACCGCGTCACTCGCTACCGCTGTTGAGCTTCGTTCGACTGACGGCCGAGTGCGGCTGTTCCCACATGCGTTTTCCTTTCTGCGTGTTACCATCGAATTTCGGTCTACCCGCATGCGGATTCTCTTCATCGGCGACATTTTCGGACGGCCCGGGCGGAACATCGTCAAAGACCGGCTGCCCGGAATCGTCCGCGATCATGCCATCAACCTGATCATTGCGAACGGCGAAAACTCCGCGGCTGGCTTTGGAATCACTCCGGCGCTAGCGGAGGAATTGTTCGAATTCAACATCGATGTAATAACCACTGGAAACCACGTCTGGGACAAGCGCGAAATCGTCGACTACTTTCAGATGGTCGAGGGCAACGGACACGGACCTGCGCGGCGCGTCCTGCGCCCGGCAAATTATCCGGCGGACATGCCCGGCTCCGGTGTGTACGAGGGCTTCAAGGAAAAAATTCCGTACGCGGTGATCAATCTGCAGGGACGCGTGTTCATGGCTTCGAACGATGACCCGTTCCGCACCGCCGACCAACTCCTGCAGAAGATCAAGGCGAAAATCATTTTGGTGGACATGCACGCCGAGGCCACGTCGGAGAAGATTTCTCTCGGCTGGTATCTCGATGGGCGCGTCACCGCCGTTGTAGGCACCCACACGCATGTGCCAACCGCCGACGAGCGCGTCTTGCCCAACGGAACCGCCTACGTCACGGATGTGGGCATGACGGGGCCCTATGACGGCGTGATCGGCGTAAAAAAGGAACTGGTCGTAGGCAAGTTTCTAAACGGAATGCCGGTGCGATTCGAGCCAGCCACAGGCGACACGCGTCTGTGTGCGGTAGTCATCGATTGCGACGAACACACTGGCAAGGCACGCAGCATCGAGCGTTTGATGCTGTCTTAGAAAAGTTGCAAGCCTGCTGCAATCTTGCGTTCTTGGGGTGGAAATTCCCTGTCTCCGCCCATTGAACTCGAAGGTACTAGGTCCTATTGGCCTGTCCCCTACTTGCGAAAACTACATTAGAATCAAACGAGATGCGGCGAAAAGGACTGATCATTGCAGCGGGGCTTCTTGCAGGGGCGCTCGCCTCAGCAGCATTAGCTGGCGATGATCCATCCTCTGTCCCGATTTCCTGCGGAAACGGAGTGCCGGGCGGAATCAATTGCCTGGTTTCAAAGAAAGAATTGAAGGAAGCACGCTCCGCTTTCCACGAGGGCGTGAAGCTTCGGGACAGCCAGCAACTGGAAGCGGCCTTCGCGCAGTTTGACAGAGCCACGCGAATGGCGCCGCAGAATTCGCAGTTTCTGACCGCCCGCGAAGTCGTCAAGTCTGAACTCGTCTTCGGACACATCCAGCGCGGGAACGTGCTGTTGCTAGAAAATGATCGAGCCCGGGCTGCCGCGGAATTTCGTGCCGCCCTCGATCTGGATTCGGAAAATGAGTACGCGCGCGAGCGACTGGACGAAGCCACCCGAGAGTTAGCGCCCGCAATGCGCCATGCTCTACCCGTTCAGGTCGCGGATTCCGGCGAAATCCATCTCCAGCCCAGGGACGATCGAGCCACATTCCACTACACGGGAGACACCCGCGGCCTGTTTGCCGGGCTCTCGGCCGCCTATGGAGTAACCGCGCAGTTCGACGATTCGGTCCAGCCGAGGCAGGTGCGATTCAACATCGACGACGTGGATTTCTTCACCGCACTAAGGCTGGCGTGCCAGGTCAGCAAAACCATGTGGGCGGCTCTCGATGCGCATCAGATGTTGATCGCAGCTGACAACCCGGAAAACCACAAGCAATTCGACCGCATGTCGCTGCGCACCTTCATCCTGCCGGCGCATTCCACGCCACAGGAAGCGACCGATCTGGTTAACACGATGCGCAGCATTCTCGACTTGAAATTTGTCAGTTCCGGACAGGCCGCCGACACGGTGGAAGTGCGCGGCCCGCAGCCGGTGCTCGAAGCCTGCTCCCACCTGCTGGAACAACTCAGCAATGAACGGCCGCAGGTCATGCTCGATGTTCGCGTACTGCAGATCAGCCATCAGCTCACGCGCAACATCGGGTTGCACATTCCCAACACCTTCACCATGTTCAACATTCCGGCGGCAGCGCTGGCAGGGCTAGCTGGACTCGGCGGACAGAACATTCAGCAGCTCATCAATCAGCTGATCGCGTCCGGCGGCATCAATCAAGCTGGCAGTTCAGCTCTCTCCGGACTGCTGGCCCAACTGGGAGGTCAACAGAATTCCATCTTCAGCCAGCCCTTGGCCACGTTCGGCGGCGGCCTGACCTTCATGGGACTGAGTCTTGACCAACTCGCGGCTCATCTCTCGGTAAACGAGTCGTGGGTGCGCAGTCTGGAAGACATGAACATTCGCGCCAGCCAGGGGAACGATGCCACCTTTCACATAGGGACGCGATATCCGATCCTGAATGCGACCTACGCGCCCATCTTCAATTCCCCGCAGATTTCGCAGGTGCTCGGCAACCAGTCCTATATTCCGCCGTTCCCTTCCGTCAGCTATGAAGATCTGGGCTTGAACGTGAAAGCAAAGCCTGTGATTCACGGTGATGGCTCCGTCAGCATGGACCTCGAGCTTCAAGTCCGCTCGCTTACCGGCCAATCGAGTAACGGAGTGCCGCTTATTTCCAATCGGGAATACAAAGGGAGTATCAACCTGAGGGACGGCGAGCCTGCGTTCGTAGCCGGAGAAATATCACGGACCGACACGCTCTCCATGAGCGGTATCCCGGGGCTTGGATTCGTGCCGCTCCTTAATCAGGCGATGGTGAACAACACGAAGGAGTCCGACAGCGACGAACTCATGATCGTGCTCACTCCCCACGTCGTGGCTAACTTTGATCGGACTACTCCGGAGATTTGGTTGAGCGAAAAATAGCCAGCTTCCGCTCGCTTTCACTTCCCTTGTGTGGCCGCGAATTCCACCAGGCTCTTATACACATCCGACATGCGTGGATCGAAGCTCGAGATCCTGCGTCCATTAATAAAAAGGGTCGGAGTGCCGGTCACGTCCACCGACTTCCCGAGCGCAATGGAGGCATCCACGTGCGCCTTGGTTTCCGGCTTCACAGCGCAGGCAGCAATCTCAGCACCCTTGACACCCGCTCCATCGGCGATGGCGGTGAGTTTCTCATCAGCGTTCTCGGCAGTGATATCAGACTGGGTCTCATAAGTCTTCGAGACGAATTTCCAGAAAGCATCGTTGGAAGCGCGACCAACGCAGTCGGCATACGCGGCGCCCTTGGCCGCCCAGTTGTGCATCTCCAGCGGGAAGTTCTGAAACACAAAACGAGCATTCGGCTCCGCCGCTACCATTGCCTCGATCGTGGGCTGCGCCGCTTTGCACGCTGGACACTGCAAGTCGCCGAACTCGACGATGGTGACCGGGGCATCTTTGGGCCCGCGCTCAGGGCCCGTGACTCCCTTCTCCAAAGCCTGTTTCGCCGGATCAAACGGCCGAGCACCGAATGGAATAATTTCGCCAACGAGCGCGTGCTGCCCGTCAGGCGAGACGAAGAACCGAGTCACCTGCTGACCCTGCGGACTGGCGAGCACGACATTGACCTCCGCCAATCCCGTGATAGTCGAAGGCTTGATGCTCGAAATCTTCCAGGTCAAATCCTTCTCATATCCAAACTGCTGATGCAGAAAAGAGTCAACCGTGGCTTCCGACGGAAGATTCACCGATCCAGCCGTGGTCTTTTCCGTGGGCTTGGCGGGAGTTGATTTTGTCGCTTTGGTCTGAGCTATCGCCAGACCACTGAGCAGCAGAGCTATACCGATCGAGTTCACAAAACTACGCATGGGTTCCTTTCGAGTTTCACGTTCTGGAGTTTTTAGGAAAGCGAATCATCAGGATACTTCAAACCAGGTCTTTCAGGCTTCGCACTTCGCGGCAATTGGTAAGCGGCGTCCATAGCCGAAGGCCTTGGGAGAAATCTTCAGGCCGGGCGCAGCCTGTTGCCGCTTGTATTCGGCACGATCGACCATGCGAATGACGCGCCGTACCGTTTCAATATCAAACCCGCGATCCTCGGCGATTCGCTCCGCCGAATGGGAATCCTCCACATAATCTTCCAGCACCGCGTCGAGAACTTCGTACGGTGGCAACGAATCGCTATCTTTCTGATTCGGCCGCAACTCCGCAGAGGGCGGCTTCTCCAGAGTGGCCTGTGGGATCACGGCGCGCCGCGAATTCACATATTCGCTGAGCCGGTACACCAGCGTTTTCGGCACGTCCGAAATGACGGCCAGGCCGCCGACCATGTCGCCATAAAGCGTGCAATACCCTACGCCCAACTCGCTTTTGTTGCCGGTGGAGAGCACGATCGCGCCGAATTTGTTAGAGAGCGCCATCAGCATTGTGCCGCGTGCCCGCGACTGAATATTCTCTTCGGTAACGTCTTCGCGCATACCCGCAAAAACATCTTTTAGGATGCCTCGGTATGCTTTATAGGCGGGATTGATGGAAAGCAACTCGAAGCGAATGCCGAGATTCTTCGCCAGCGCGCGAGCGTCGTCGATTGACCCTTGCGAAGAATAAGGGCCCGGCATGCCGACGCCAATCACATTCTCCGGACCGACGGCATCGGCCGCGATAACTGCCGTCAACGCCGAGTCAATGCCGCCGCTCAATCCGATAATCGCCTGCCGAAATCCGCATTTATGCATGTAGTCGCGCGTGCCCAGAACCAATGCGGAATACACGCTGGCCTCTTCCCCGGCGATCTGCTCGTGCATTTCTCCTGTTAAGTTCGACGAATCGAAATAGATGAGATCTTCTTCGAACGACCGGCCCTGCGCGATGATCTCTCCTTCACGATTGAGCACCAGGCTGGATCCGTCGAATACCAGACTATCGTTGCCGCCGACCTGATTCACCAGCACCACTGGAACCTTGTGCTGGCGGGCGATACTGGCCAGCATGTCGCGGCGAAGTTCACGCTTGCCAATCCAGAAAGGCGAAGCCGAAATGTTCAGCACGAAATTTCCGCCCGCCTGAATCAGTGACTCCACAGGATCGACTGTGTACAAGCGATGGGGCCAGAACTGCTTGTCATTCCAAGCATCTTCGCAGATCGTCAGCGCCATGCGATTGCCGCAGAACGAAAACAATTCCTGACTTTTCGCGGGAGCAAAGTTGCGCATCTCGTCGAAGACATCGTAAGTAGGCAGCAACATTTTGGATTGAATGAACGCAACTTTGCCATCCATCAGCAAGGCTGCGGAGTTCATGGCCGACTTGCCAGCATCCGAGTGGGCGGCAGTGACCAATCCGCAGACGACGGCGATTCCCCGGGTTTCCGCGGCAATCCGCTCCGCCGTCTCACGATTCCGTACCACAAAAGAAGTTCGCTCAACCAGGTCGCGGGGCGGATATCCGCACACCGACAACTCGGGAAATAAAATCATCCCCGCCCCGGCGGCCTGAGCCCTCCGGGAAAAATCGACGATCTTTGCCGCGTTGCCGGAGAAGTCTCCGACCGTGGGATTGATTTGGCCGAGCGCAATCTTCACACCTCTAGTGTAAAGCCGCAGCTTACCTGTGAGAAGTTTTAGCGACGGCATCTTGCCGGCTGTCGCGAGGGCGTCCTGCCGTCGCCGTGCGGACCATTAGATGTCGGCACGATGCTCGCAAGGGTTAGCTTCGTCTTACCTTCGCCGTTACGAATTGGTCTTCTATTCGTTCATTGCCCCAAAATTTAAAACACTGCAATTCCTGCAAAAAGGCGTAACATTAACGATTTGGCAACTCATATTTTCATACGAGGAAAGACAATGTCCGAGCCGCACCCCCATGTGCCAAGTCGATTTTTCACACTCACGATAATTCTCCTCTGCTCTCTGGCTTCATCCCTCGCACAATCCGCCGACAAGAACCACCCTTGGTCGAATTCGAACCTGACTCCCGACGAGCGCGCATCGATGGTGGTCAAAGAGATGACACTCGACGAAAAGATTTCAATGCTTCATGGAACAGGCATGGTCGGCCTGAGTGCGATGAGTCCACTTGCGATACATTCAAACGGAGGCGCTGGGTATGTACCTGGCATTCCACGCTTAGGCATTCCCGCCATTCAGATGTCTGACGCCGCTTATGGCGTGAGGAACAGCGGCGAGAATGGCCGCTACTCAACCGCGCTACCTGCGGACGTAGCTGCAGCCGCGAGTTGGGATCTAAATGCGGCTCGCGAATACGGTGCTCTGATCGGCCGCGAGCTCCGCGCCCAGGGCTACAACATGACGCTGGGTGGTGGCGTCAATCTTACGCGCGAACCACGCGATGGACGCACCTTCGAATATTTGGGCGAGGATCCCGTGTTGGCTGGAACGCTAGTGCGAGAAGTTATGAAGGGTTTGCAGGCGCAGCACGTCATTGGCGACATCAAGCATTACGCCCTCAACGATCAGGAGAGCGGCCGCAATGCGGTCAACGTGACCATCGATCAGCGCGCGGCCCGTGAGAGCGACCTGCTTGCTTTCGAAATTGGCGTGCAGGATTCTGCTATCGCTGCTGTGATGTGTTCTTACAACCGCCTCAATGGCGACTACGCCTGCGAAAATAAATACCTGCTCACCGATCTTCTGAAAAAAGACTGGAACTTCAAGGGCTTCGTGCTGTCCGACTGGCAAGGCACACATAGCATGGAGAAGGCATCGGCCGCCGGGCTCGATCACGAGGAGCCGGGATGGATCTTCTTCGGTGACGAATTGAAGAAAGCGGTAGAGGCGGGTAAGGTGCCAATGGCGGAAGTCGATGACCATGTGCATCGGATTCTCTGGGCGATGTTTGCCACCGGCGTCATCGACGATCCGCCTCAGAAAAGCGTGGTGGACGTTGTGGGCGGGTTCGAAGTGGCGCAGAAGATCGAAGAACAAAGCACCGTGCTTCTTAAGAACGATCATGAGCAGCTGCCGCTCGATGCCTCGAAAATTCACAGCATCGCTGTCATCGGTCCACACGCGGACGTGGGAATGATTTCTGGAGGCGGTTCTGCGCAGGTCGATCCCCCGGGTGGTAATGCAATCATGCCCCCAGGTAAAGGACAGACTCATTGGCAGGATAAAATCTGGTTCCCAACTTCGCCGCTGAAATCGATTCGAACGAAGGTTCCGGGCGCGACGGTTCAATTCGACTCCGGCGCCGACCCCGTCTCAGCTGCGGCTCTAGCCAAGAACTCCGATGTCGCCATTATTTTCGCCTACCAATGGGAAAGCGAAGGAATGGATCTCGATAGTCTGGCGCTTCCCGAGCATCAGGACGACCTGATCGCGAAGGTAGCGGAATCCAATCCACATACGGTGGTCGTGATCGAGTCGGGCGGTCCCGTGACGATGCCTTGGATCGATCATGTGAGCGCCGTTCTGGAAGCCTGGTTTGGAGGCAGCCGCGGGGCAGAAGCGGTGGCGAATCTCATTTTCGGAGACGTAAACCCAAGCGCAAAACTGCCAATCACTTTTCCCAGGAGCGAAGCCGATTTGCCACATCCCACAATCGTCAAACCGCCCAAGGTCACTCGCGACGCCGACAGCAAGGGCTGGAGACGGATCGCGGCGGGCTTGCCGGCATTTCCGTTGACCTACAACGAAGGTGTTAAGGTCGGATACAAGTGGTACGACGCGGAAAAGAAATCCGTCCTGTTTCCTTTCGGCTACGGCCTGTCCTACACCACTTATTCCTATTCAAATTTGAAAGTAACGCCAGGAAAGAATCCTGACGTCAGTTTCACCGTTACGAATACGGGTAATCGCGCTGGAGCCGAAGTGGCGGAAGTCTACGCTTCCCTGCCGGCCGCGGCCGCGGAACCGCCGAAGCGTCTGGTGGGATGGAGCAAGGTCACCCTCAACGGCGGAGAGAGCAAAGAAGTTTCGATCGAGATCGACCCGAAATATCTCTCCATCTTTAACGTGGAGAAAAACAGCTGGCAGTTAATTCCAGGAGACTACGGCTTCATGGTCGGCGGATCGTCGCAAGATCTGCCGCTAAAGGAGTCGGTCAGTTTGAAATAGAGGCAGGCGGCGCGCAAAGCGACTTAACCAATGTCCTTTGCAGCCGCCAGCACTTCCGGAATGATGCTGTCAACATCCGCATCCCTCGTCCGGTGATTCACAATGCAGGCTCGAAGAGAGAACCTACCTCGCAGCGAGGCATTGGAGAGATAAACTCGGCCTCGCTGAACGACGCGCTTCAACAACGCCTCATTGAAGCGATTCAGTTCTTCATCGGCCAGCTTGCTCGTCCCTTTGTGTCGGAAGCATACTGCGCTCAGTTCCACCGGGGCCACCAGTTCGAGTTGAGGCTCGTTCTTGATTGCTTCCGCCAGCCGCTGGGCATGGGCCAGGTCTAGTGCGATTGACTCGCGAAACGCCCCGAAACCGTGATATCGCAATGACAACCACAGCTTGAGAGCGCGAAATCTTCGCGACAACTCCAGCGACTCTTCGAAAAAAGCGAATCCTTCCACCGGGTCGGCGCTGAGTGAGCGCGCATAGTCGCCGCTGTGAGCGAAGG
The DNA here is from genome assembly GCA_937879855.1 of uncultured Acidobacteriaceae bacterium. Lineage (GTDB taxonomy): Bacteria > Acidobacteriota > Terriglobia > Terriglobales > Acidobacteriaceae > Sulfotelmatobacter. Next base: position 154,249 of record CALFMO010000043.1, read on the forward strand.
TTCTTTGTGCAGCTTCTGACGAACGATACAGCAGGCAGCCGCAGTCCAGTGGCTGGTAGAGCCACTTATGCGGATCAAGAGAAATCGAGTCGGCCAAATCCAGACCATCGAATTTTCCCGGCACCGCCATCGCCGCCAACGCACCATAAGCGCCGTCGACATGGAACCATGCTCCGTGGCGATGAGCAATTTCTGCGATCTTCCGGAGCGGATCCACCGCTCCCGTGTTGACTGTGCCGGCTGAAGCCACCACGGCCACCGGCGTTTTGCCGGCCGCTTTGTCCGCACGAATGCCTGCATCGAGCTCTTGGGGAATCATGCGAAATGATTCGTCGGTTGGAATCAGGCGCAGGTTGTCACGTCCGATTCCGAGCAAGGCCACACTCTTCGGAATGGACATGTGGATTTCCGCGGACGCGTAAACGACTCCACTCGGCCCAACTCCGTTTTCATTGGCCGGCGTTTTGGTTTCGCGAGCCATCGCCAACCCCATCAGGTTGGCGGACGAACCTCCGCCCGTAAGGTGGCCGTGAAATCCGGAACAGCCGATCGCTTCCGCCAGCCAGCCCACAACCGTTTGCTCGATGGTCACAGCCGCCGGACCCGAGCGCCAAGCCGTTACATTCTGGTTCAGCACGCTCGCCAGAAAATCGGCTACAGCTCCCACTGGCTCTCCCGAGCCCAGCACGTAGCCGAAGAAGCGTCCGTTTTGCGCGCGCGAGAAACGCATCACATCGCCGAGGCCGTCCAGAGCCTCTTCCCCCAACCCTTGTTCAGGGATTGGGCCACCACAGAGTCGCAGCGTCTCCGCCCCGTTCGCTGCGGGAGAAATCACCTGCGCATCGAGATTCTGAAGATACTGTGCCGCGAGTTGTGTCACCTGCTCGGCGAGGCGTTGAAACTGGTCGACAGAAATTTCGAGCGGGTTCATAAGCGGTCAGTCGCCGCCTGCGGGGAAGACAGTGTGTTTAGGAGCGGGCATGGGCGCCGAACCCTTGCGATCGCGCCAAAGCACTTCGTTCAGTTTGGCCGCCCCGGCCGCATCGGGACGCGAGAAATCCATGCGCGACGAGATCTTTGCGCCCGGGGTCTCGCGCTTGTTCGTCTCATAGATGAGACCGTTGTACAGGTTGCGATAGTCCGCCTTATATGCCGGCTGATCGCCGGTTCCGGAGAACATCCGCCCCATCACTGGCGCATACGCATCGTTTTGATTCATCGGCGGGAGCCCAAGCAGAGTCTCCATCGTGTGAATCATGTTTACCGTCGTATAGAAGCGATGCTCCACATTCGGCTGGGTGGCCGAGCCCAGAGAATACTTGCTGATAACGAATGCGATCGAGCGATGCGCGTCAACATGGTCGGCGCCGTTCTGTGCATCATCTTCCAGAACGAAGATCGCCGTGTCGTCCCAATACGAACTGTGGGAAACGGCTTCAACCACGCGCCCGAGCGCCAGGTCGTTGTCGGCGATGGAGGCGGCAGGACGCGGCAAATTTGGACGTGTGCCCCCTGTGTGATCGTCCGGCAGGTATAAGAGAACGAACGCCGGCATCTCCAATTCCGGTCCCTCGTCTTCATCCCGTGCGCGAACATAAGCGGCAAATTCATTCATGAATTCATCGACGCGAAGCTGGTCAGGATACTCGGTATTGAAATCCGGATAGAGCGGATCGAAGTGGCCGCGCAAAACCGCCTTGGTGGGCTTCACCTCGCTGAACAAAGGAACCGGCCACGGCCACGGACTAGGACCGGCGTGCGGATCTCCGACGTTCGGAGCAAGCATTTCACCCTGCTGAACGGCAGTCTTCGGGCAGATAGCTTCTTGTCCGGATGGAGTGCCCTGCTTCGGATTTTCCGCTTTCCATTTTTGGTTGCACCACTCTGCATTCACAAATTCACCGTAGTCGCGAAAGCTCACATGATTGCGGGCGAGATTGTCCCAAAGAAATCCTGTGGAAGGATCATCGACGTCCGGTTGATTGTGCTCCAGCGGACTTTCATCGGCCACTTGGCCCTGGAAGTCATAAGTGCGCTCTTTACCGCGATAGGCAATTTGCCAGGTCTTCTCGTTGTAGTCGGAAGTGATCGCGGCGGTGGACCATTGATGACCGTCGCCCGAGACCTCTCCACTGTCGTAGAAGTTGTCGAGCACGCCAAACTGCAACGCGAGCTTATGCTCGTTGGGAGTGATGTCTTCGCCGTACATGGTGAGCGACGGATCACCGTCGCCAACTTTCAAATCGCCAAGAATCTGGTCGAAGGTGCGGTTTTCTTTGATGATGTAGATGACATGCTGGAACGGATTCGTGCCGCCCGCAAACGAGATGGTTCCAGGATCGCTGTGTAGCAGGTTGTCACTCTCTACTATCTGCGTCAGCCGAGGCAGTTTCTCGAGCGTTGATGGAATGTTCAAACGGGCAATCGATCCGCGGAGAAGAGTAGCAATGTAGGGATGCCGGCTTCGCTTCGTCTCGTAGGGAGTCTTCCCCATGTCGTTATTGGCGCGCGTTCCCTCGCCCTTCGCCGTCGCGATGAAAAGATCGTCGCCCTGAACCGCGAGGGCGCTGGGATACCAGTCTGTTGGTATGAGTCCAATCGGCCCTTGCGGAGCCTGGGAGTCTCCGGTTGAGACAGATTGTGACATATCGAACACAGCAACCGCATCAATCGAGGAGTTCGCAACAAAAAGGTGCTTGCCATCCGACACCTGAGCCAGGGCGGTGGGATAACTGCCCGCGAACTTCTGCCCTGCTGCGGTGGTCGCGAAAAATTGAAAGGGATTGCCGTCGAAGGTCGAGACCGCCGCGACTTCGTCGATGTTCGAAAGCGTCACATACAAAATCTTCTCATCCGGGCTCAACAGCATTGCCGTCGGATGCGAACCCGGCGCGATCGGATCTGTTGGCTGTTTCAACTTGATCCAGCGCGTGACTTTACCGCTGGTCAGATCGAGCTCCGCGACTTGGGACGCATTCCACAAGCTGCACCACGCCCGCCGTCCGTCGCGCGTGGCCACTACTGTGTATGGAAATGAAGATGGAATCAGGTCGCTAGTGCTGAGATCAAAACTCTGCAGCACTTTGCCTGTTGCAGGATCGAGAAGAACCACATTGTCGGAGAGATTATTTGCGACCAGTAGCTTGTCGCGGCCTCCATCGGCGATCACGGCGATCCCCGCGGGATACGGAATTGCCATGTGAGGTGGTGCTTTCAGGCCCATGGCAAGTTTCTTTTCAGTCGACAGCGGCTGCATGGCAATCGGGATAAATCTTTCGGCCACAACCTTGCCCTCGGAAAAGCGGTAGACCGCGATGCCATTTCCCATGTCTCCTGGCGTCGCGCCTGTCGGATCGGTCAGCGAACCCACCGACGCGTACAAATGCTTACCGTCCGAACTGAATGCCAATCCAAGAAAATAGCTCTGATGCGCTTCCTCACCGAAGCGCGCATCCGGATAGTCGACGATTTGATTCGTCTTCAGGTCAAGCACCGAGATCGATTGTTGCCCAAGCGTTTCCTGAGTGCCATAACCGTCGTCCAATAGCGCTGCATGGCGCCCATCTGGACTCACTACCATCGTCGCCGGAAAGCTGTTCGTGCTGCCAACGCGGCCCGGCGACGGCACCGTGAGAATCTTGCTGGTGGGGAGCATGATCGGGGAGTGATCCGCGGAAGGGGTTTGCGAAACGGCTACGGCGCTCAGCAACACCGAAATAGAAAGACAGCAGAACGAACGAAGCAAAGGCGCCTCCGCGAAGCGATTGGTAAAAACAAAAGAGGTGATGAGCCTAATTCAACCCGGTGTGGATGGTCAAAGCTGGCGAACGAAAAGAGTCTCGCGTGGGAGAGAGTCTCACCTGTCGGATGTAATAGAGAAGCCCGTCGAGCTTCGCTCGACTGGACAGCCGAGGGCGGCTGTCCCCACATTTGTTATGTTACAGGCCCGAAAGTCGCGGCGTTGACCGCTCCGCTTCCGTGCTTTCCGACTCTCCAGGATGCACATTGTGGCGAACGTCGGCGCCCTGCACCCAGAAGATGACGTCCTCGGCAATGTTGGTCGCGTGATCGGCGACTCGTTCCAGATTGCGAGCCACCAGCAGGGCATCCAGGGCCTGCCGTACAAATTCCGGCCGCTCGTTCATCGACTTGACCAGTTGGATAAAAGCGTCGTCGCGCATGCGGTCAATCACGCTATCCATTTCAAGCACTGCCTGCGCCAGTTCTACTTTGCCCTCGATGAACGATTCAAGCGCTCGCCGCACCATGGCGCTAACCGCCGAGCCCATGCGCGCAATGTCCACCGGCAAGTCCGCCGCGGGTAGCTCGACCATATCCATAACCCGCTCGGCAATGTTCACCGCCTGGTCGCCGACACGTTCCAGATCCGAGTTAATCTTGGTTACCGCCAGGATGAATCGCAGGTCTACCGCCATCGGCTGCTGCATGGCGAGCAAATCGAATGCCGCCTCATCAATCTCGCGCTCGGCCGTGTTGATCAGGCTCTCACCTTCGAGCACCATCTGGCAGCGGGTAAGGTCGCGCTCCACGTAGGCTTGGCGGGCGCGATCCACCGCCTGCTCCGCCAGTCCTCCCATGCGAAGCAACCGCTGACGCAGATCATCAAGCCCTTGCTGAAAACGCGTGCGCATACTTCAAACCTTTCTTAACCAAATCTACTCTTATCCGAACCTGCCCGTAATGTAGTCTTCCGTCTTTTTGTCCGACGGCTTGGTGAATATCTTTTCCGTCTTGTCAAACTCAATCAACTTCCCCAGCAAAAAAAAGCCCGTAAATTCAGCCACCCGCGCCGCCTGCTGCATGTTGTGGGTCACGATTACGATGGTATACCGCTCCTTAAGCTGGAAGATCAACTCTTCGATTTTTCCGGTCGAGATCGGATCAAGCGCCGAACAGGGCTCGTCCATCAGCAAAACTTCTGGTTCGACAGCAAGAGCGCGGGCGATGCACAAACGCTGCTGCTGGCCGCCGGACAGGCTGGCCCCAGACTTCTTATGTACTTGGTCCTTCACTTCATCCCACAGCGCTGAAACCTCGAGCGAGTGCTGCACAATTTCGTCGAGTTTGCGGCGGTCGTTGAATCCGTTCAGCTTCAGTCCGGAAGCGACGTTGTCGTAAATCGACATCGTTGGAAATGGGTTCGCTTTTTGAAACACCATCCCAACGCGGCGGCGGAGTTGCGTCGCCGAGGTTCCGTTGTAAGCATCAATCTCACCAATGCGAACCCGACCCTCGACCCGCGCTTCCGGAATAGTTTCATGCATGCGATTGATACAGCGAATAAAGGTCGACTTGCCGCATCCCGACGGCCCAATCAGCGCAGTGGCATGATTCGCCGCCACTTTCAGATTGATGTCGTACAGGGCCTGGCCTTTGCCGTACCACGCATTCAGGCTCTCGACCTGGATTCCAACACCCATAAATTATGCCGTTCCAAAAGTCCCGCGCCGCACCGCATAGCGCACGGCCGCAACCGCCGTCACGATCAGAAGGATCAGCACGAACGATCCCGCCCATGCCTGGCGGTGCCAGTCCTCATAGGGAGAATTCGCGTACACGTAAATCTGCAGCGGCAACGCAGCCGTGGGCTGATCGTAGCGGAGACTCCAATATGTATTCCCCAGAGCCGTGAAAAGCAGCGGTGCGGTTTCGCCCGCTACTCGGGCAAAAGCGAGCATCACTCCGGTGATCACACCCGACGTCGCCGTGCGCAGAGTTACTGAGAGCGTCGTCCGCCAGCGCGGCACGCCAAGTCCATACGCCGCTTCCCGCAACGCTTGCGGCACCAGCAGCAGCATTTCTTCGGTAGTCCGGCAAATGGTCGGCACCATCATGATCGAGAGCGCTACTCCGCCCGCCAGCGCTGAGAACCCATGTCCACGGACCAGGATTGCCCACGCAACGATTCCGATCACAATGGATGGCACGCCATTCAGCACGTCCGCGGTAAAACGGATCGCGCTTCCGAAACGATTACGGCCAAACTCGGCCAGATAAATACCGGCCCCGATTCCGAACGGCACCCCGATGACGCTGGCAATTCCAAGGATCAGGAGCGATCCGACGATCGCGTTTGCCATACCGCCACCTGGCTCTCCCACAGGTTTGGGAGTTTGCGTGAGGAAGGCCCAGTTGATCGAGCCGACCCCGCGATACACGAGGTAGCCGAAGATGGCAACCAGCGGCGCCAAAACGAGTACGACAGTTAGGATCGCTACGCCGGTCATAAAATGATCCATAAGACGGCGACGCCAGGTGATTGGCGGCATACCCGCTGGCACGACGACTTTGTTTGTCGCCTCAGGCATGTCCCCTCGCAGGTTGGCCGCGCGTCACCGTCCACACCAGCAACTGCGCCAGCGCGTTCACGATGATCGTAACCACGAAGAGGGCCAGTCCAATCTCAACCAACGCGGAAAGATAGACATCGCCGGTGGCCTCGCTGAACTCATTGGCGAGTACGCTGGCCATGGTGTATCCCGGCGCGAACAACGACTTCGTAATCTCCGGCTTGTTTCCGATCACCATGGTGACGGCCATGGTTTCCCCCAGCGCCCGGCCTAATCCAAGAATGACTGCGCCAACAATTCCGGCGCGGGCATTCCGTAACACCCCGACTCGGATCATCTCCCAGCGCGTTGCCCCCAGAGCCAGTACGCCCTCACGCTGATGCTGAGGGACAACCATAAGCACCTCGCGCGTGATCGACGAAATGATGGGGATAATCATGATCGCCAGGATGATTCCTGCTGCTAGCATTCCGTATCCGTAAGGAGCACCGTCAAACAGGCCCGTCCAGCCAAGGCTTTTCGCCAGCAGAGGCTGAACGTACCCGCTCAACAAGGGTACTAGCACAAAAATTCCCCACAACCCATAAATCACGCTGGGAATCGCGGCCAGTAGTTCCACGAAAAACGAGAGCGGGCCGCGCAGCGCCCGGGGGCACATTTCCGTGGTGAATACCGCGACCCCCACCCCGAGCGGGACGGCGATAATAAGCGCCACCACTGACGAAACCAGCGTCCCATAGATAAACGGCAGAGCGCCGAACTTTTCGTTAACGGGATCCCAGTCGCTCGTGCCGAGGAATCTCAAGCCGAATGCATGCCAGGAGAGGCCCGAACCAGAGATGAGTTCCCAAACGATAAGAGCCAGCACTCCGATGACGGCCAGGCCGCACGTCATCATCACTGACTTGAAGATCACATCGCGGATCTCTCCGCCAGAAACCCGTAGTAAAGGGGCCACCCGGTGCGCCGATACCGAAGTAACCTTCGTCCCTTCAACAGGTTGCGGTCCGGGCATATCAGGCCGAGGTAACGCTGGATTGGCCATTCCGCTTAACCCTAGCAGAGGCGTGTTACAAAGGTGTTAAAATCAGTCAGGCTGTTTCCGCCGGGGACTATCTGTCACTCTAGTTTTCGCTGTCTGCGGTTCATGTTCAAGAAATTAGCGCACTATTGATCCTCGCCCGCAACCTGGATTTGTTTTTTTATGTCCATCGCTCATGATCGTAGCCGGCTTGTCTTCCAGAAGACAGAGCGGGCGCTGCTGAAGCTTTCGTCCCAACAGACCGCGGAGAACGTCCACGACTTTCGCACGACCAGCCGACGGCTTCAAACCCTCCTCGAAAAACTCCTTCCCGAGCGAGATCGGAACCAAAAAAAACTTCTTAAAATGCTGAGCCGGATTCGCAAGCGTGCGGGTAAACTTCGCGACCTCGATGTTCAACTTGCTGCCCTCCGCAGCTTGAAGGTTCCTCAGGAACCGCGTCGCAAAACACAGCTCATGCACGGCCTGATCGAGCTTCGCGGAAAACATGAAAAAAAGCTGCGCAAGATGTTGACCAAAGATGTGCTTCGCGAGCTCCGTAAGCGCCTCAAGCGAGGCGCGAAAGAAGTTCGACCCGACACCAGCCACGACGCCCTGAACGTTGCCCGGTCGATGTTCAACGAAGTGGTTCGTCCTTCCGGGCCGGTCAGCGAGGATCTGCTGCACCAGTACCGCATGGTGGTGAAGCGCGCCCGCTACGCCGCGGAATTTGCTCCAAAATCTGCCGAGGCCAACCAGTTTATCGGTCAGCTTAAACGGCTGCAGGATGCCGTGGGCAATTGGCATGATTGGTTGACCTTGACCCAAGCAGCCTCCCAAAGGCTAGGCGACGTTAGTCAATCGTCGCTGGTGGCCGTGCTCCACAACGTGACGAGAGGCAAATTCCGCCAAGCCGTCGTCACGCTCGCTGCTACCCCCATCGAGCACGCAAAACCAGTGGCCGTTTCATCGGATCAAGTACGCAGAATGAGCACGAAGAGTCCCACGCTGGTTGAGCGCACCGAATCCGCCGCATAGCAGGCTCGCCTAGGCTCGAAGCGAAAAGCCAGTAGCCGGCAGCCCAAGATGACGATCCCGCCGCACGCATGTAAACTGTGAGCTTCCGCCATGCCCACGTTTGCCGCGGTTGATATCGGCTCCAACTCCGTCCGACTAAAAATTGCGCGATTGCAATCTGGGCGCCTCCGCGCTCTCCACGAAGACCGCGAAGTCACGCGCCTTGGCGAAGGCGTGTTCGGCTCCGGATTCCTTACTCCCGATTCCATCGCCGAAACCGTGAAGGTGCTGCGCCGGTTTCATCGTGCTACACAGCAGATTGTCACCGACAGTGTGCGCGTCGTCGCGACTAGCGCCTTGCGCGACGCGCGCAACTCTCAAGCTTTTCTGGAGTGGGTACGCTCGGCCACTGGCTGGCGGGTCGAGATCATCTCGGGGATTGAAGAGGCGCGACTCATTCACCTGGGCCTCATCTCCAGTGGGCGCATCGACAGCGCTCCGACTCTCATGATGGACCTCGGCGGCGGTAGTTGCGAACTGACCATCACACAAGGCGGCCACATCCGCGACGCGGTCAGCCTTCCTCTCGGCGCGGTTCGCCTGACCAACGAGTTCCTGCGACATGATCCCATCCGCAAGGGCGAACTCAAACGACTACGCGGCTTCATCACGCGCGAGGTCAATCGCATCATCGATCGCATGAGCACCGCGAAAATCAAGAACGTGATTGCGACCTCAGGCACGGCCGCAGCCCTGGCGGCGGTGGCAAGCCACCTGCGCCGAGGCGGCGGTCGGCAGCGGCTCATCGTCTCCTCCGCCGAAATGAAGCGGATCGCTAAACGCCTGGCACGTTTGCCGGTAACGGAACGCCGCAAGATAGAAGGCATCGGCCCGCGACGCGCGGAGATCATCGTCGCCGGAGCCATCGTCTACCAGGAGTTGTTGGACCGGCTCCGGCTCAAGGGCTTCCGCTATTCCCCGCTGGGCTTGCGCGACGGCATCCTCGCCCAGATGGCCGCCGACTACGATCGCAGTACGCGCTCCGGGAGGCAGGTCGAGTTCGAACGCTGGGAATCGATTATCACTGCGGTTAACCATTACCGCGTCGACCGCAAGCATGCTCTCGACGTTCGCAACGCAGCCACTTTATTGTTCTCGGCGCTGCGCTCGCTGCACCGCCTTCCACCGGAATACCGCGAGTGGCTCTCGGCTGCGGCCATGCTTTACGAAGTCGGCGATTACGTGAATCGCAACGGCCGCCACCGCCATACCCACTACATCATTTCCAACTCAGAGATATTAGGCTACACACCACAACAACGGCGCATTATCGCGGCCATTGCGCGTTACCTGGGGAAATCCCGGCCCACTCTGGAAGACGGCCCGATGAAATTGCTGGATCCAGGGGATCGCGCCGACGTGCAGAAAGCAATTCTGTTGCTTCGCCTGGCGCGCGCGCTGAACCTGGGCCGCAGTCACGCGGTGGACAAAGTACGCGTGGCCGTTCGCTCCGCGGAAGTGAAGTTGACCCTGGTTCCTCGGCGTCGCATGGGAGTGGATCTGGAAATGTGGGCCATTGAAAAAGAGCGGGATTATTTTCGCGAAGTTTTCGGACGTGAACTCTCTACGGCGGCCTCGTAGAGTGACCGCATAACCTTCGGCGTAAGGCACCACTGCAGGAGGCCGGCAGTTCGGCGCATTTCCACCTTGGCCACCGCGCCCTTCTTCAGTTCCAGCGAAGCTTCGCACCCGGAGTCGCTGATCACCGCTCCCAGAAATTGGCTTAAATTCGGATTGTGCCCCACCACCATGATGGCTTCCTGGCGAGAGTATTTGTCCAGTAGTTTGCGGAAATCGGCGAGCCCAGCCTCGGGGCGCAGGCCATTGTCGATTTGCAACTTGCCTTCGTAGCCCAGTTCGTTGCCGACTAAAGAAGCCGTCTGCAGGCAGCGCTTTAATGGGCTGGAAACGATCGCATCCACCTGAACATTCAACGCGGCCAAAGCGCGCCCGACGTAGCCGCACTGCTCGATTCCCTCTTTGTCGAGAGCGCGTTTCTCGTCTTTTTTCGGGTTCGCAAAATGTTCACCCGCGCTGGCGTGACGGAGAAAGTAAAGGATCATCGCAGCTTATCTTTCCCTCCCTGTCATCACTCTACGCCTTCGCGCGTGAACCGGCGCAGGGAGCGCGGCCGGAGACTTGCCCTCTGCAACACTCATCAGAAAATCCTGTGCGCTGAACGCTGCCGCACCAGTCGGAGGTCGGCGGTTCCGGGCACCGCGCAGAGGCTGCCACGCACGCATGTAGGTCGCATCCTTGAGCAGAATTCGTGCTTTGCGGTTGTCGGCCAGGTACGCGTCGAGGATTTCGTGCCGAACCCGTTCCCGCAGCATTTCGTCGCGCAGCGGCACCAGTACTTCCACCCTCTCGTAAAGATTTCGCGGCATCCAGTCCGCGCTGCCCATGTAAATCTCTTCTTCGCCCCCGTTGGCAAAGTAAAAGATGCGGCTATGCTCCAGAAAGCGGCCCACGATGCTGCGCACGCGAATGTTTTCGCTCACGCCCCTCACTCCCGGCCGAAGCGCACAAATTCCGCGCACGATCAAGTCGATCTGCACTCCCGCTTGCGAGGCCCGATACAAAGCCTGGATGACTGTTTTGTCCAGCAACGCATTCATCTTCGCGATGATGCGGCCTTCCCTGCCCTGGCGCACGTGCTCCGCTTCGCGATCGATCAACGCGATCGATTTCTCTGCCAGATCGAGCGGCGCCACCAGCAGCGGCTCGTAGCTGGGATTCTCGGCGTACGCGGTCAGAAAGCTGAAAACGTCGTGCACCGCTCGCGTGATTTCTGGGTTAGCCGTGAACAGACTGAGGTCGGTGTAAATTCGCGCGGTGGTCGCATTGTAATTCCCGGTGCCGATGTGGGCATAGCTGCGGGTCAGCCCATCGGGATCGCGGCGCACCAGCAGTGACAACTTGCAGTGCGTCTTCAAGCCCACCAGTCCGTGAAAGACTTGCACTCCGGCATCTTCCAAATCACGCGCCCAGCGTATGTTCGAGGCCTCGTCGAAGCGCGCCTTCAACTCCACCACCGCCGTCACTTCCTTGCGCGAGGCCGCATCCATGAGCGACGGAACGATCAGCGAATGTTCGCTGGTCCGGTAAAGAGTCTGCTTGATGGAAAGAACCTTTTCATCTTCCGCCGCTGACTCGATAAACGAAATGACTGCGTCGTAAGAATCGAAGGGGTGATGGAGCAGAATGTCATGACCGCGCAATTCTTCGAACAGATCTTTCGACTTCGCAGTTAACCGCAACTCCCGCGGCGAAAATGTGCGGTACTTGAGGTCGGGACGATTGACCTGCTCATATATATTGAACAGGCGGGAAAGATTGACTGGCCCATTCACAGGAAACACTTGCCAGGGGTCCAGCTCAAAGACCGTGCGTAACCGTTCGGTGATCTCCGGGTCGGCGTCGGCTTCAATTTCCATCCGCACGGCATCGCCTTTGCGCCGGTTATGTAACTCGGCGCGCACCGACTCCAGCAAACTTCGCGCCTCCTCCTCCGCCATATAAAGATTGCTGTTACGGGTCACGCGAAAAGGCGCTGACGAAACAATGTCGTAGCCGTGATACATACGTACCGCATGATGAGCCACCAAATCCGCCAGGAAGATAAAATCCGCCGTGTTCTCAGAGGGCAGCCGCACCAGTCGCGGCAGAGCCCGCGGCACCGAGACAACGCCCGTATAGGCTAGCGCCGAACGCCGCCGACGGCGCAAAAGGAATCCCAGGCACAACGCTTTGTTGATGACTCGCGGAAACGGATGCGCAGGATCTACCGTGACCGGCGTCAACAGCGGGTCGAGCTCTTTCTCGCAGTATTCCTCGACAAAGCGCATAGCTTCCGCGTCCAGTTCGTGCAAACCCAGCACGCGGATTCCATTCTCCGCGAGCGCCGGTCTCAGCCGCGCGTTCCAGCAGTCATACTGGTCGTCCACAAATTCGTGGGTCAGCTTGTTCAGCAAATCCCGTTTTTCCGTAAGACTCACACCGTCGGGCCCCGCCTCGTTGTAGCCGTCTTCGATCTGCTGCATCATGGCAGCCACGCGCACTTCGAAGAATTCATCCAGATTGCTGGCGGAGATAGATAAGAACTTCAAGCGCTCGAGCAGCGGGTTGCCCTCATCCGACGCCTCTTCCAGCACACGCCGGTTGAACGCCAGCCAGGAGGTGTCGCGGTTGAGGTAATACTGTGGATTGTCGAGCGAAATGCGAACCATGGAGACGCGCTTATCTTAATTCTTGTGATTTTTCGTACGAAACGAACCTTGAGCGAAGCCCTGACTCGTTACGGGAACATCAGTATAAAACATTCCAGGAAACTGCAGTGAGCCGGCAACGAACATGGTGCCGAAGCAAAAAACCGGCGCCTGGGCAGTTAAGTTCTGTCCAAGTGCCGGTACTGTTAAGCCTGCTGCTCAGCCGGCCGTTACGGCAAGTAGTAACGGAAAGACGTGAACAGCATATTGTCGACTCCCTGCACCTGGCTCGGGACGCCTGCACCGCTCCAGGCGTTGCGGATCACGACCGAGTATTGCGGACCAAACTGGATTCGTCCCCAATTCAGTTTCTCTCTGGCTCCGTCGTACACCTTGAACCACGCTCCCCCAGTTGCTTCGATGACCACGCGGCTGTCAGCCGTGCAGTTGGCAAGAGCGCCCGGAGCAAACCCGCCTGCTCCTGGTCCAGTCTCGGTCAGGCAGCCCGTATTGGCGAAGAGCGGCGATCCGTAGCCGACGTACTTCTTTTGGACTGGATCAAAGTTCGCCGCGCGGCCAGCATACTCCGCACCGCCATTGAAATAGATATCGAACTTCGGATAGTGGAACTCGAGAGTCCCTAGACCTTGCAAGCTCTTGATCAGATAAAGCGAGCCATTGGGGTGTACGGCAACGTCAGACAGTCCCGCCGTGCCATAGCGGCCCACTCCGCTGCCGCCAAAGCCATGCGCTCCCACATCGACATGCTTGTGTGCAAACGACCAGCGTACGTTGGCGCCAAAGCCTCCGCCATCCTTGGACGAATTGAAGGCTCCAGTAGCATTCGGACCGGCTTTGACGGCGCTGCCACAAAGGGTGGTTGCAGCGATATCTTCGCAAGGAAAGACGCGATCCCGGAAGCGGCTATACACGCCGAAAATTTCGTAGTGTCCAAACCCAGGCTCGAAGGCAAGCTTCGCGACCAGATCCGGCGCCGGATTAAACGAGTAGTTGGCATTGAGGTTGTAAAGACCGCCGCCGACTCCAGCCGTCCCCACTAAAAAGTTAGCCGCGTTGTTATGCGAGGTCAGGGTCGCCTGCGAATTTTCCGCCGACACCGCGATCCACACCTTGTTGCCGAAGTTCTTTGCCACGCGCAAGCCGTATTGCCGTGCCCAGCTGAAGCCGACCGTATATTGCGGATCGATGGTCATGGGCAGCGCTTCAGTCCGATTGTCCACGCCATGCTTGGTCTCGGTAACCAGGCTCCACATCTGTCCACCGGTCACGCTCCAACCGCTGTCCGTCGCGGCCTGGCCCCACGCTTGCCGCTGCCGTAGCGTATAGCTGTTACTTTCATTGTTGTTGGAAGTCACACCGGCTGAGAGAAAATCTGCTTCCACGTAACCGGTCAACTTTGCGCCCTTCAGACGACCTTCCGCCAGCATGGAAATTCGCGACTGGCGTCCGGAACCAAAGAACTCCGAGACGTTGTAGGTCGAGCTGCCGGGGAGCGGTATGGAGTTAAAAGGCGTGTTGATGTCCGCACCTATGGCGCGTTGCCGCCAAACTGTTTCAGCCGCCAGAAAGCCGCCGGGAGTGATTGTGATTCCTTTGACGTGAATCGCCGTGGGTGGTCCGGAGGCCGACTTCTGCGCTTCCTGCACGGTCACTACGGTGCTGGCCAGGTTGCTCTTCAGATCCGTCACATCGCTCTTCAATTCGGTGACCGCCGCCTGTTGCTGCGTGGCTTGCGCCTGGGCGGCATCCGCCCTGCTGGCGGCATCGGTGGCGGCAGACTGTGCCTGTTGCGCGGCCTGATCCTTAGAGTGCAGTTCGTCGCGCAGTTCCTGAATCTGTCGTTGCTGCTGCGCCAACGCCGCTTGTTGCTGTGCGATCGCATCTTTCAAAGCTTGGACATCAGCCGCCGTCACCGTCTCGGCTGCCGGTCTTTTCCTGGGTTTGGGCGCGGTGCTGGTTTGCCCGACCAGCCCTGTCGCCAGGAACAGAATTGCACACAACTTCCACGCAGACTTCATGTCTCTCTCCTTTTTTGTCCTGCGATGAGCACTGTCCCGCTGGGGCGTTGACTTATTTGACTTGCTTGATCGCGTCCTTCACTTTCGCCACAACATTGTCCGGCAGCGGAGCGTAGGACAGCTCGGAGGTCATCTTCTGGCCGTCGGTTACCATCCAGTTCAAAAAGTCAGCCAGGATCTTGCCCTTCGCCGCGTCCTTCGACTGGGCCGGAATCAGCAGCCAGGTGAAGCTGGAAATCGGATACGCATCTTTTCCCGGAGCATTCGTGATCGAAACCCGGAAATCCGCCGGCATCTTAGGAGCCGAAGCAGCCGCCGCTGTTACGCCTTCCAGCGATGCCTTCACGAAGTTCCCCGCGGAATTTCGCACGCTGCCGTAAGTAATCTTGTTCTGCACGGCATAGATCAGCTCAACGTATCCGATCGAGCCCTGCAACTGGCGAACAAAGCCTGCTACGCCTTCGTTTCCTTTTCCTCCCATTCCCACCGGCCATTTCACCGAGGTATCGGCGCCCACCTGGCTCTTCCACTCGGGGCTGACTTTGGAAAGATAGTCCGTCCAGATGAAACTGGTTCCGCTGCCATCCGAGCGATGCACCACGATGATGTCTTTGTCAGGAAGGTTCACGCCGGGATTCGCTGCGGCAATCGTTTTGTCATTCCATTTGGTAACCTTACCGAGGAAAATCCCTGCCAATGCCTCAGGCGTAAACTTCAGGTCGCCGCTTACGCCGGGAACGTTATAAGCCGGCACATCCGCGCCCAACACGGTTGGAATATTCAGTATCGTTCTCTTGGCTTCTTGCAGTTGCTTGTCGGTCATCGGCATATCGCTGGCGCCGAAATCCACGGTCCCGGCGGTTACCTGGCGAATGCCTCCGCCGCTGCCGATCGACTGATAATTAATTTCGACGTCGGAATGAAGTTTGTGGTATTCGCTAAACCACTTCGAGTAGATGGGATAAGGAAACGTAGCGCCTGCCCCGTTCAGCGTGGTCTGCCCTACGACCGGCAAGGCCAGAAGGACACACACTAACAGCAGCACGATTTTGCGCATAGAGTAGAAGATTCCTCCTTGAACAGATGTGTTCGTTCTATCGGCGCAGTGTTACAGGAGAGTTACAAACGGGTAAATTTCTGATGAATGACCGCGATCATCAGCGATTTTGTGGCCAGGTAAAGTAGAAGAAGCTCTGCGTTCGCTAGTGGGACGCTTGCAGATGTGCGATCTCGCGAGGGAAAAGCGTATTTGCCGGAAACTGCTGCCGCAATCCGGTGAGCAACTGCAGCGCTTGCGGCTTATCTTTCTCCCGCACGTACGCGATCGCCAGCAGGATTCGCGCGAACGGCGCCAGATAATGTCCGTGAGCGGCAGTCTTCTGCAAGTCGTCAATTCCGCCTTGCTTGTCCGCTGAAAGCCCTCCCAAGCGAAGCACCCATCGCACCGGCGCTGCCATGCTCCCGATAATGTATTTGCTGAAGCCCGTCGCGACCAGCGCGTCGTAACAATCATGACAAACCGCCAGCAGTTCCTGCGCTGATACCGACGCTTCCTTCGCGTAGTGCAGCGACGCCAGGTTGCGCTTCTCGATAAGCGCTGCGTAATCGGCCTGCAGGCCCGATGAAAGAGTAAGGGCAAACAGGGCGTCTCGATCTTTGGGGTCCTGGGCCAGCCGCTGCCGCGAAAGATTCTGGGCTTGTCCGATGGCAGCCATAAAATGCGTTCGTACTACCGGATCGGGGGTCACCTTTGGACGCTTGTCGAATGCCGCATCGTTCTCAAAAAATTGCGCCTCCAGCACCCCAAGCCGGTTGAACTCCGAGAACAGAAAGCCTGCCGCTTCGCTCACCGGGCCGACCGGGTCATCGGGATGCGATTGCTGCCACGATGCGAAGTCTTTTTGTGCACCCGCGAAGTCGAGATTGTAGAGACCGGAAAACCCTCGATCCAGCGCCGTGCCAGTGTCCAGCGAAGCATCTTCGGCCCGCGCCGCCGGCGAGAGTGCGCAACAGGCCCACAACGCTGCTACTATCAGTGCCGCTCGTGCATCTAGTACATTCATGTATCCGCGCTCGTGGTCTATTATCCCCGATTTGTATTTGGATGCTATATGTTTAGTTGCAATCTGCCCAGCTCAGGGCCGCTAACTATTTGATGACCACCACCGTAGAAGATCGAGTCTCAACTTGTAATAGCTTTGTCATTTCGTCGGGGAACGCCCCACCGGCTAGAGGACAAAATCTCCATGAGTGATTCTCCCGCACAATTTGCTCCGGGCTGGCCTGGCATTCCTCCGCGTTGGACATCGAGCGCCAAGATGGGCTTCGGCACCGCCCTCAACCAGCACAGCAAAGTCTGGTTTACCCTGAGCCATGGCATTCTTAACGAAGTTTACTTTCCCCGGGTCGACCAGGCATGCACCCGCGACATGGGATTCATTGTTACCAACGGCCGTGATTTCTTTTCTGAGGAGAAGCGTCACTGCAAGTTCGAAAACCGCGCTTTCGAGCCCGGGATTCCCGCATATGAACTAACGAACACCTGCAACAGCGGACGCTACCGCATTTTGAAGGAGATCCTTACTGACCCCTACCGCAACGTGGTTCTGCAGAAAGTCCGCTTCGAGCCGCTGCAAGGCCAACTCTCCGACTACCACCTTTATGCTTTGCTCTCGCCGCACCTGGCGAACTGCGGATATGGCAACACCGGGTGGATCGGCGACTACAAGGGCTACCCCATGTTTTTTGCGGAACATCATGACACCACTCTGTCGTTCGCATCCTCTGTTCCATGGAGGAAGACTTCGGTTGGATTCGTCGGTGTCTCCGATGGCTGGCAAGACCTTTCTCAGCATTTCGAGATGGAGTGGGAATACGGTCGCGCGGAAAACGGCAACATCGCTTTCACGGGAGAGATCGATCTCGCCGCCTGCAAGGGTGAATTCGTCCTCGCTCTCGGTTTCGGATCCATGTGGACCGAGTCCGGTCAGCAGGCGCGGTCCACGCTGTTCGAGGACTTTGCGGACATTCGCCAGCACTACGTCTCGCAGTGGCGGAACTGGCAAACTACTCTAATCAAACTCGACGAACCGTTGCGGCAGCGTGATCTTTATCGCGCATCGACGGCCGTCCTGCGCACGCACGAGTCGAAGGATTTTCTTGGCGGTATCATCGCCAGCCTGTCCATTCCCTGGGGCTTCAACAAAGGTGACGAAGACCTTGGCGGATATCATCTGGTCTGGCCGCGCGACCTGGTCGAAACCGCGGGCGCTCTGCTGGCCGCGGGAGCCGTCGGCGATGCCATCCGCGTTCTGCGCTACCTTGAGGCCACACAGGAAGCCGAGGGAAACTGGGCGCAAAATCTTTGGCTCGACGGACGTCCTTACTGGAGCGGCATCCAGATGGACGAGACCGCGTTTCCCATTCTTCTGCTCGATCTGCTCCGTCGCGAAACACCGGAAGCCTTAGGCAGGCTCGACCGCTGGTGGCCGATGGTCCGCAAGGCCGCCAGTTTCATTCTTCGCAACGGACCGGTTACGCAACAGGATCGCTGGGAAGAAGACGCCGGTTACTCGCCGTTCACCCTCGCCGCTGAAATCTCCGCGCTGCTGGCGGGTGCTGACATTGCCGACCTCACTGGGCACCGCGACCAGGCGCAAACCATGCGCGATGCCGCCGACGCATGGAACGACAATATCGAGCGCTGGGTATACGCCACCGGAGGCGATCTCGCGCAACAACTTGGCATCCCGGGCTACTATGTGCGCATTGCTCCGCCCAGCACCGACGGCGCCGCCTCACCCACGCAGGGATTCGTTCCTATTAAGAACCAGCCGCCGGGTTCGGATGGCGAACGCGCTTATCACATCATCAGCCCTGACGCACTCGCGCTGGTTCGCTTCGGACTTCGCGCTCCCGACGATCCTCGTATCCTGAATACGCTGCGCGCCATCGACGCCCTGCTGGCAGTCGAATTGCCCCAAGGCCCGTGCTGGTATCGCTACAATGGCGATGGTTACGGCGAACACAAAGATGGCTCCGCCTTCGATGGAACAGGCATTGGCCGCCCGTGGCCCTTGCTCGCCGGCGAACGCGGACACTACGCGCTGGCCGGTGGCCATCGCGATGAAGCTGAGGCGATGCTCACCGTCATGGAAAATTCGACCGCCGAGGACAGCCGCCTGCTTCCCGAACAGGTCTGGGACGCCTCCGACATTCCCTCGCTCGAACTTTTCCGCGGAAAGCCTACGGGGTCGGCATGCCCGCTGGTTTGGGCCCACTCCGAATACATAAAGCTGCGCCGCTCGATCCGCGACAACAAGATCTTTGACCAGCCTCCCCAGACCGTGAAGCGTTATCTGGTTGATAAACACGTGCGGCAAATCTTCGGGTGGAGGTTTAATAACAAAACCCGCAGCATTCCCAGAAACAAGACCCTCCGCATCGTGCTCTGCAGCCCAGGCCGCGTGCACTGGACCGTCGACGGATGGAAGTCGACACACGACACCGATGCGAGGGACACTGGCCTCGGCATCTATATTCTCGACGTACCGACTGCTTCGCTGCCCCCTGGCGCACAAGCCGTCTTTACATTTTTCTGGCCAAACGAAAATCGCTGGGAAGGAACAGACTATACCGTCACAGTGGAGTAACAGATTTTAGCGAAGCAAAGGTATTTAGTTGTTGGAATCGTCCACGCTGGTGTACCACAATTCCACCACTGTGCAGTCGTCACTGAGAGGATTCCCGGCGCAGAATTCCGTGACCGACGAAAAAATTCCCTCCAGCGTGGGCGACTTTACCGCCGCCGCTTCGAGCCGGAAGTCTTCAAAAAAATCGCCGGCGCCATTTTCCGCTTCGGTAACGCCGTCGGTCACCAGAATAAAGCGGTCGCCGGATTTCATTTGACAGCGCGCGCTCTCGAAAGTCGCATCAGGCAACAAGCCAACCGGCACATTTCCGTGCGGCGGACGTATCACCTCTCCTCCGCACACCAGAAGCGGCTGCACGTGTCCGCAATTTACGTACTCGAGTTCGCCATCTCGGCGCAGGCGCACCAGTAGCAACGTCGCATATTTCTCTCCACCCATTTTCTCGGTGAAGAACCGGTTCACCGCAGTCACCACTTCCATCAGAGACATGCCGGCGATCAATTGTGAATAGATCATTCCCTGTAACGTCGAGGCCAGCAACGCCGCGGAAACTCCCTTTCCGCTAACATCGGCCAGCACGACCGCAAGCCCATCCTTGGTGTTCACGGCGTCGTAGAAGTCTCCGCCGATTTCTTTACACTGCAGGTTTCTGCCGTCCATTTTGGCAAACGGCACTTCCGGAATCTTCACCTTCATCAGACGCTGTTGGATGCTGGCGGCGATGCTCAACTCCTGCTGGTACCGGCGCGCCGCCTCCTCCGCCTGCACCAGCCGCGCATTTTCGATGAGCGACGCCGCTTCGGTCGCGATCACGTGCAGAATGTCCTGGCTCACTCCGATAATGTCGCGCGAGGCAAACCGCGAATCCACGTAAAGCACTCCCATCGCCTCGGCCGCATTCGAGTCCGGCACCGGCGTTTGTGCATCGCGCGTCGATTGCACCTGCATCTTCCGCAGGGGAATGCACACCACCGTCCTTAAGTCATACGCCACAATGCTCTGCCGCCCCGCAAGATCGAGAGACCGGCTGGTGTCAGTCAACAGAAACTCTGAGTTCGATCGCAGCGATTCTCCCAAGATGGAATGCGAGATCGTCTTGTCGTCAAGCAGCGGCTCCTTCTTGGAATTGCGCCCCGCAGCCAGCCGGAGTTTTCCTTCTTCGTCCTTGAGGAACACAAACGCGCGCTCGGCGCTCGTCAGCTGCAGAGTAACGTCGAGCATCGTCATCAGAATCTCGTCAAGCACCCCCGCCGTATTAAGCTTGCGCGCGGCCTCCAGAAATAACGTCAATTTTTCCAGGTCTGTCGCTTCCTGCTTGATCTGAATGCCCGAGATCTGGCTGAGAAATTCCCGCGCCGTGTTGGAAGTAGCCTGTGCGGGATTGAATAGAACGTAGGCGGAATCGCGCGCCCCAAACTCCAACCGGTCGCCCCGCTCCAGTTTCTGGCGCTGGACGCGCTCCCCGTTCACGAACGTGCCATGCTTGCTTCCAAGATCTTCGAGGAAAAATTCCTGGCCTTCCTGGCTGATCTGCGCGTGGTCCCGCGACACCCGCGGGTCCGCGATCACCAGATCCTTATCCACTTTCCGTCCCACCGTGAAGGGCGTTCGCGCCATCACCAGATCCTTCTGTTCGCTGCCCTGCACGAACTTCAGAACCGGAAACATACCGGAACTCGAACTTGTAGGACTAATGGCACTCAGAGGCATGGATGGTCATTCGGTGAGCTTACGGCTTTATCGGGACGAAACGCAGAGCTCACGCCGCAATTTCTCTTGCCGCACAAGACTACCCCTCGGCCGCGCTGTCTCGCAAGCCATGCGCTAGGGCAGCGACGAAACAACACGGCTCTGCCTGTTGCGCGCGGCGTGCAGCGCGAACGCGAGGACTGCGGCTGGAATCAGCATCAGGAGGCCCGTGCCGGTTGCCAGGGTCCGCGCGGAAATTCCCCGGTCCAATAAGCGGCCGCACAAATAAGCGGTGGTGGCAAAGGTGAAGCTGGCCAGGCCAAGGTCCGCAGAAAATACGCGCCCGCGAAAGCGGTCGTCGGTATGAAGCTGCAACAGCGTCGTAGAGAACACCCACACCGTCGAGCCTCCCGCATGCGCCAACATGGCGCAGGCGGCGGCCATCCACACGCTGCGGCTGGCGCCCAGCAAGCCGTAGCCAGCCGCAATCGTAAGGTAGCCGAAGAGAATGCCGAGCCGGAGTCGGTTGTCGCTCCGTCCGGCCCACCGCGCCGCAAACAGCGGTCCCACCATCGCCCCCAGGCCGCGCCCGCCAAGCAGGATGCTCATTCCCAACATGGCTCCGCCGGCAGTGTCGATGCCGTGCCCGCGCACGGCAAACTCGCGCGCTCCCATCACCGTAAAGATTACCCAACTCGGTCCCACCATTAATTCCCCGGCCTTCGCAAAGACCGCCGGCAACAAAGTCGGATGACTGCGGATATACCGAATCCCTTCCAGCACCGGGGAATAGTCGACGAGATCACGCGGCCGAAGCGGCGCAGCGGATTCCGCATGGGGCTCGGCAAAACGCGTTCCGCTGATCAGCAACGCAGACGTCAGAAATGACAGCGCGTTCAGAATGAAAACCGTGTCGCGTCCAAAGAAAGCCGCTACCACCCCTCCGACCGAGGCTCCAATCAGCAAGTTCACCGACCAGGTTGCCGAGGACAGCGTGTTCGCAATTAAGACCTCATCTTCGCTCGCAACGTTGGGAATCACCGCGCTGCGGGCCGGTTCGAAAAACGCGGCCATCGTGGTTTCGGCCAGCAGCAAGGGATAAACCAGCCAAACCATCGACCGCGAACGCACGAATAACATCGACAGCACGACCGCAAAGCGCACCAGGTCGGCCGCGATCATCACATGCTTCCGCCGAAGCCGGTCGTTCACCACTCCCGCTGTCGGCCCTACGAACGTTTGCGGTAACACCTGCAGAACCAGGGCCAACGCCACTGACCCGGCGTGCCCGGTCAACTGCAGCAGCAGCGTGTAGATCGAGAGCGTATAAAACCAGTCGCCAATCTCGCTGACGATCTGCGCCAGCCAGATGCGGCGGAAATTGCGGTTCCCGCGCAACAGCCGCAAATACGACGAGACTGAAATGGAGGCGAGACCGCGCTCCGGCTGTGGTTCCATGGGACCGCCGCGTGACCGACGCACATAACATACCAATAACGCTCCGCAAATATTTTTGCCCCCAACCTCCAAAACCACTTCAGCATCCAAGGCCGCCTGGAGGATTGAGAGACTTGCCCAAGGAAATGGTGAGAACTGCAGAATTTTTCAGTTCTGTCGGGACGGGTTCCCTACCACGTCACAATGAATGGCAAGATAACTCTGTAGAATCAATTGAATACGGACATATCTTAAAGTTGCGCACTGACCGCCGTTTGGCCCTTGCCGTGCGCTACTAAGACCGTAATTGTTGGGGGAACAACTTCGTCGTATATGGAGAATTGCGCCTTGAGAATCACCAGTTTAAAAGTTGTGCTACCGATTTTTTGTATTGCAGCCGCTTTGGCCATGTCGCCAATGGCGTCCGCAGATTCAATCACCTTTAACCTGTCCGCAAATAACCTCGGAATCTCGGGAACGATTGGTACGGTCACCATTGCTGACGCCGGATCCAACCAGGTCGACGTTACTATTTCCATGAACACCGGCTTCTCCGTCAAGTTGAATGGCGGAGATATCGCGTTCAACGGACCGACCGGCCTCTCACTCTCCAGCGTGAGCAACCTCAGTGCTGCCTTGACTGGTGGCGGCTCGTTTTCTGGGCTTGACTTTCAACAGCTGAGGACGTCCCAGAACATCAGTATGTTCGGGACGTTTGCTTTCGATTTCGCCAACGTCCAGGGACAAGGCGGCGGAGTCGTCAGCGCTGACACGGTTACTTTTACGCTCACTGCCACCGGCCTTAGCGCGAGTCAGTTCACCGGCGTTGGGCTTCACTTCTGCACCGCCTCTGGCTCGAATTGCAGCGACATCACGGGGTTCGCAACCGTGGTGCCCGAGCCCGGCAGCCTGGGCTTGATGGGAACGGGCTTGGTAGGTATCGGTGGCCTGATTCGCCGCCGGCTCCTATCCAAGACGGCCTGAGTTCAATTCCTCCTTCCAGACCCCGGGAGAAATCCCGGGGTTTGCTTTTCACCCACGTAGGGACAGCCGCCTCGGCTGTCCCGCGACGGCAAAGTCAAGGGTGTCACTCGGGGCGCAATTTGAGCTTGAGCTTCAAGTCTTCGGCGATTTGCTTGCCGTGGAAGCGCCCGTTCTCAATGAAAATTTCGTTGGTCCGCGACCCCGCTACAATCACTCCTGCAACATAAATTCCCGGCACATTGCTCTCCAGCGAGACCGGATCGCACACCGGACGGCACTGCGGGTCCGACAACTCAATTCCCATGCTGCGCAGAAAGTCATAATCGGGATGGTAGCCGATCAGCGCGAGGACGAAATCGTTCTTCAGCCGTACCGCACCGCTCGGCGTTCGCAGCGCCACATGATCGATCCCAATTTCCTGAACGGAACTATTGAAGTAAGCCTCGATCTCTCCGTTCTTGATGCGGTTCTCAATGTCGGGCTTGATCCAGTACTTCACATGATGGTGGATCTGGGCCTCGCGGTGCACCAGAGTGACTCGGGCTCCGTGCCGCCATAAATCGAGCGCCGCAATCGCGGCAGAATTCTTGCCGCCAATCACCACCACGTCCGTATCGAAATAAGGATGAGGCTCGCCATAATAGTGCGAGACCTTGGGCAGGTCTTCGCCCGGAATGCAGAGCTGGTTCGCCATGTCGTAATAGCCAGTAGCAACGATAACTTTCTTGGTACGGTAGTCATGCGGTCGCCCCGCGCGATCGGTCGCGGTGATGGCAAAGTTTCCATCCTTGCCCAACACCGTCTTGACCCACTCGTACTGGCGAAGATCGAGGTGGTAATACTCGGCAACCTTGCGATAGTACTCGAGCGCCTCTTCCCGCGTGGGCTTCTGCTGGGCCGTAGTGAACGGAATGTCGCCAATCTCCAGCAACTCCGGCGTGGTGAAAAACGACATGCTCACCGGATAGTGAAACAGCGAGTTGACCAGGCACCCCTTGTCGAGAAGGATGACCTTGAGCCCGATCTTCTGCGCCTCGATGGCACAAGCCAGCCCGGTCGGCCCCGCCCCGATAACCAGAACGTCCGTCTGCATCTCCGGACCAGGCACGGTCTTCACCTTCGGAAGGGTCTCGAGTTCTTCGGCGGCCAGGGACTTAGGCATGGAATTGACGGCGGAGTCGGTCGAGGCGACGAGGGTTCGAGCGCAACTCAGAAACCGAGATTCTAGCACGCGCGAATGCTAGAGGAGCGTGGGTGCCCTCCTTCGCGTATTTTGAAAAGGGTGTGAGGCAGACTGATTGCGCTGTAGGGTTTGCCCTTCATGCCGCCGTATAATACTCGGTTCATTATTCCCGCGCCGACAGGCCTGCCGCCTCTCGCTCTGGCCCCGACGTACAGGAGTTCCATCATGTCTACCCTTACCGAGCCCGCCACCCGCACCCGCATTGAATCCGACAGCATGGGCAAGATCGAAGTCCCGGCGAACGTCTACTGGGGTGCGCAGACGCAGCGCTCGCTTCTGCACTTCAACATCGGCCGCGACACCATGCCGCCCGAGTTGATCCGCGCCTTCGGCATCCTCAAAAAAGCTTGCGCGCTGGTGAATCAGGATCTGGGCAAACTTCCCGCGGACAAAGCCAAGCTGATCGTGCAAGCCGCCGACGAAGTGATCGCCGGCAAGCTCAACGACCAGTTCCCCCTCCGCATCTGGCAGACCGGCAGCGGCACCCAGACCAACATGAATGTGAACGAGGTCATCTCCAATCGCGCCATCGAGATTGCTGGCGGCGAGATGGGATCGAAGAAGCCGATCCATCCCAACGATCACGTCAACATGTCGCAGTCATCCAACGACACTTTCCCAGCGGCTATGCACATCGCCGCCGCGGAACGGGTAAAGAATGCTCTGATTCCGGCAATCAAGTCCGTCCGCGATGCCATCGCCGCCAAGGCCAAAGAATTCGAGAGCATCGTGAAAATTGGCCGCACTCACCTGCAGGACGCCGTGCCTTTGACCGTCGGCCAGGAGTTCGGAGGCTGGGCCAGCCTGCTCGAGCGCGACATCCGCCGCCTGGAGCAAGTGCTGGAAGGACTCTACGATCTCGCCATCGGCGGCACGGCCGTGGGCACAGGGCTGAACACGCATCCGGAATTCGCCGAGCGCGCCGCCAAAAAGATCGCTGAACTCACGGGACTTCCCTTCCGCTCCCACGGCAACAAGTTCGCCGCCCTTTCGGCTCATGACGAAATCGTCTTCGCGCAGGGAGCGATGGAAACGCTGGCCGCCTCGCTGATGAAAATCTCAAACGACATTCGCTGGCTGGCTTCCGGACCGCGTTGTGGTCTCGGCGAACTCTCAATCCCCGAGAATGAGCCGGGGTCATCCATCATGCCGGGAAAAGTCAATCCGACGCAGTGCGAAGCCATGACCATGGTCTGCGTGCAAGTCCACGGCGCAACTGCCGCTGTGGGATTCGCCGGCTCGCAAGGAAACTTCGAGCTCAACGTCTACAAACCGGTCATCATCTACAACTTCCTGCACTCGGTCACGCTCATCACCGACGCCTGCCACGGCTACGTCGAATATATGCTCAAAGGCATTGAGGTGGATCGCGCCAAGGTGGACTGGTACGTAAAGAACTCACTGATGCTGGTAACGGCATTAGCGCCGAAGGTCGGCTACGACAAAGCAGCTCAGATCGCCCACACCGCCCACGTCGACCACTCAAGCTTGCGCGAAGCGACGCTTAAGCTGGGATATCTTACCGGCGAAGAATTCGATCAGTTGGTAAGGCCAGAAAAAATGACTCATCCTTAAATACTCCCGACGTGTTTTCTCCACTCTCGCGTTGTAAGGGACGTTACACTCAAGAACCCACAGAGGTTGCCGCTCTGCCGGGGAAACGCTACAATGATTTTTCTACTAGTCGTCGAATTTGCGCATAGATTGCGCATCGTCGGATCAGTCGAGCGGGGATGAGCGTTCGCCAGTTCGTTCGATCCGTTTGCCTCCGTTATAGTTGCAATCTTGCGCCCTTAGCTCAGCTGGATAGAGCGTCTGGCTACGAACCAGAAGGTCGGGAGTTCGAATCTCTCAGGGCGCACCATCCTCTCAAGCACCTCAGTTTTGGGGGTGCAATCGGTGCAACTGGCAATTTCGGCCACGATGGGCATGTGGAAACCAAGCCCCGCTTGCTCTGCCGTCGCCTTCCAGAATTCGACATCCGCTTGATGGCCTTCAAGAGTGTACTTGTCCCTAATGCCATTCAAGAAGTGTGCCGCCGAAATCACAACAGCAGTTCCGTGAGGCGCTCCTTTCGTATGTGCGTGTCCGAAATCTCCGGAAGGCGTGGAACCCACACTTTTTCACGACCGGATCGTTCCAGGATCTCATGTAAGCTTCCCCGCAGGCACACTGGATCGGGGCAACGGAACTCCAGCCTCGCTGAAGAAAACAAACCCCTAGGCTCTTTCGTTGTCCTATGAACTGGGCGAGCGGGGCTGGTAATACTCAAATTAGGGGCGCAGCGTGTCGTCGATGAAAACAGCTCTTTTCACTGCGGAGGCAGGTCTCAAGTGGTCTGCATCTTTATAGATTGGCGCCCCGTCAACATCTGTTGCCGGACAGACTTCAGCCCTGCAGAAATAATCAGCCGGACGAATTACAGTCGCGCCAGTTCTTGACGCGATCTGAATCAACTTATCTTCAATCGGCGCAATGAAGTGATTGAACTCGGCTCTATTAAGAGGGCGAGGCTTGTTTAAACCACTAAACCTTCTGAACATGCCACGCGGATTTAAGGCAGGTGAGGCTGGGCTTGACGACAAAAGGACAACTCGTTTGCCGGATCGTACCAATGAGGCAACATCGCGCTCGAAATCTGCCCAGGCCTCTGCCACATCCCCGCTGTCCGCTGGTCTTCCCGCGATGCTGAGCGGGTTAGGGGGTCCAGAGCGGTCCGGGTATTCACCGATGAAGTAGAATTCCCACGCGGCACCGATGACAACCGTGCTGACATTTTTCCTGTTCGCTTCCGCAGTCCAGTAGTTGTAGAACTCTGGACAGGTCATTCCCGGTTTGGTTTGATTGAGATTGGGCAACGGCAGGCAGCCACCGCTCGTCGCAAAAACTGCAGACGCCAGATATGGATTGTCCTGAATTGCAGCTTTCACACGAGGCCAATACTGCTCGATATGCGAGTCCCCCACGAACAGAGTTACTCGGTCTGATCGAGAGCGGACCTCGTGAACGACAAAAACAGACTTCATAAAGTTGTCGCCAGAAGGATAGCTCCAATCGCCCAATGCTTGGACAATCCTCATCACGTAGGGGTTTTCGAGTCTTGGTGTTATGACGTTGACCACCGAAAGCGCCCCAAAGACGGTGACAACGGCCATGCCCGAAACCAATCCCTGCACTCTGAGACGCCGCGGCATGCGATTCGGATCACGAAGTGGCGACTCCCAGAAACGCCATGTGGCCCAGGCCAGAGCCCCAGAGATTACTAGGCTGCCAGCCGTGAGAACCTTGAGACGCCCAGGAGAGAAAGCAAAATCTGAGTCAGCGACAAGTTTCAGGTACACCAACATCGGCCAATGCCACAAGTACAGCGGGTAGCTTATAAGGCCTATGAAGACACAAGCAGGAGCCGCTAGCAACTTCCTATTAATCCAGGCTTGAGAACCAGCACCGATAAGGAGCGCTGTTCCCAACGTGGGGAGCAATGCCCACCAACCCGGAAAAGCTCTGCTCTCACTGATAACCAGTAAAGAAATAGCAATTAGTAAGCTTCCGATCCCCGCAAATAAGTTGTTTACGGTTGGCGATCGGAGCGTTCCGCGCTCCAGCGTGAACTGAGCGAGCGCACCACCAATCAATAGTTCCCAGATGCGGGTAATTGGAAAGTAGAACGTAAAGCTCGGCACTCTACTGACTAAGATCACGTTCAGTGAGAAAGACGCCAACGCAAGTAGGCAGATTACTGGAAGGATCCTTTTCGTGTGTTTCCAGAACAACGCAAGCAAAAGCGGCCACAGAATATAAAACTGCTCCTCGATTCCCAGAGACCAGAGATGCAGCAGGGGCTTCGATCGTGCAGCCGCGTCGAAGTAGCCGGACTGGTGCCACAAAAGCAAGTTAGACGTGAAGGCTGCCCCGGCGACCGTGTGCTTCGCTAGTTGCCCAAATTCGTCGGGGAGCAGTACGAACCAACCGAATACCAAGCAGACGGTTAGTACCAGCAGGAGGGAGGGAAAGATCCTCCCAACCCGTCGGGCATAAAAATCAGAAAAACTGAAATTACCGCTCTGAAGATCCTTAAGGATGATGCCCGAGATCAAGAAGCCGGAGATAACGAAAAATATATCGACGCCGACAAATCCTCCAGGCAAGCGATCGGGAGACGCATGAAACAGGAGCACGGAAATTATTGCGATGGCTCGAAGCCCATCGATATCGGGTCGGTAATGTAGAGCAACCGCAGACATGGAAACAACAGTTCGAGCCGCGAAGCAATTGTACCTTTCAAACTGGCGCGAAGAAAACGGTCAGGCCTTTGGTGCATGGGGGTGCAACTCCGTCGCACCCAGATCGGTTACGCGATTCCAAACCATTCGGATAGTGCTGACTTCTCTAGTGACGCACCGCCGCCACGAGCACCAGGAACAGCACAGGCACGTACTACTTCATAGCTCCTCCATTCTCATCTGTTTCATGCCTGAGCAGGGCCTTGGACTTGAAAAAACGCAGCCATTCTACGCTCAATCCCGGCTCCCCTTAGCCAACGACAACCTTTTGACAGGGCCGAACAGGATCAGTCCCTTCCCAGAGACCGCGGACTAGCATGGGTTGCGGTTTTGACTCTGGGCCGCTCAGGTATTGGGCGGCGGGTTAACCGAGAAGATTTACGCCCCACTCAAGGGTTCCCTGTAGCACTGCTTGCCGGGCCTGTCGCACCTAAGTGTTGTGACAAACGGTGACCCAATGCGACGATTCGAAGAGTTATGCGATCTGATCGTTATTGAGCGCGACGCAGAGAATTTTTCCGCCCTGGTGGAGGAACTGAATCAACTCGATCCCACCCATCGCCTGCCGGTTATCTCAAAGCAGCCTGCCGCGAGTCAGTCGCTGCAAAATTGACCGGCGATTCAGCGGTTGCACGCTCGGCGATCGCCTGACGATGAGCAGGCGCACTGCAAAAACGCCCCAAAGGTAATTCTGAGCCATTCATCCTTACAATGAAAATTTCCACAGTGAAAGACCGCGTTGCAGGGCCGCACAGTGCCCACGGCAACACCGCGCGGACATCGCAAGCAACAAACGCCGGAAGAAGGTCACCGAGGTCATACCAAAATCGTATTCGCCCCCGCGCAATGTTGTTGAATGAAAGTTATCGCGACCGAGATTAGCGCTGGACCCGAACGCCACGCTTCCACACGGCCACGATGTTGCGTGTGGCCTGAATGTCAGAGGTCGGATCACCATCGACTAGGACCATGTCGGCTCGCATACCGGGACGAATCCATCCGCGGTCGGCTAGATGAAAACACGCGGCTGGTGCTGACGTCGCGGCAGCGAGTGCCTGAAGCGGAGTGAGTCCAGCACGTACTAGGAGCGTCATTTCGCCGTGCACAGAAGCCCCGTACGTTGTGCCGGGAATCGGAGCGTCCGTTCCCGTCAAAATTGGAACATGGGCCGCGATAAGTTGGTGAATGCCCTGGTCCGTGCCGTTACAAAAATGATTCTTGCTTGCATCTGGTTTTGGCACGTCCATCGACTTTCGCCATTCATCACCGATGTGTGGGCCAAGATGCGGATCTAGGAGGATGGCTGGGCCTTCCGATTTTCCGCAATCCCAATATATGGTGGAAAGAGTCGGAATCACGAACACGTGATGGCTCGCAGCTAATTGACCGAAATCCGCGCCCACGGTGTCCCCCGTAAACATGTGGGCCAATCCGTCGGCTCCCGCTGCGATCGCATCCCGCGCCTGTGGCTCGGAGAGTACGTGCACCACGGCTAATTTTCCGCGCCTGTGTGCGGCTTCGACGAGCGCCCGCATTGTGCCATTGTCGAGCATGGGGACGCGCTTCGTCGTCCAAGTCCACGTGCTCCCGTCGTCGTGAATGATCTTGATATAGTCGGAGCCTTCGGCGATGCGAGCGTCAACCCAATCCTGTGCCTGCCCCGGGCTGCTAATCGTCGGAATGAGCCCGCCTCCCATCTGCGTAGGATGGCCGCCAGGAACCGTCGCGCCGATACCGGCAGTGCGAACGTCCGCGAGGTCCGGACGATCCTCGGTTTCCATCTTTTTGATCTGATTAAGCCGCTCCCCGCCGTTAAACATGTCGAGCTGAGTGGTGACGCCCAGCACAAGCGCCTGATGCGCTGCTTGCTCGGCGTGGTTGGGAATGTGAACGTGAGCATCGATCAGCCCGGGAAAAAGCGTTCGGCTTCGCCCCTCGACTACCTCCGCATTTGTGATTTTCAGTTCCGGTCCACCGATGCGGCTGATCTTGCCGTCCTCTATCAGCACGCTGCGATGTTCCAGCACCTGTTCGCCGTCAAACACACGAACGTCATGGATGAGCTGTGATGCAGCTGGCGTTTGCCCCCAGGCCGCAACGGTTTTGAGGAGTACCGCAAGAAAGAAAGCTGCCGTGTTGAAGCGCATGCCGAATTATCTCCGGCAGATTGGACGTGTCTTCGGCCGCTTCGTTTAGGTAAGCCGGAAGCTCCGCAAAAAAAACAGGCCGCTCGGGGGGAGGCATTGAGCGGCCTGGTTGGCGAAGTCCTCCGGGGAGGAGGGTAAACTTTTTACATCGACGACGGATTGTTCTGGCCCGTGGTCGGCGTGGCGTTGGGTTGCGTGGTATCGCCCACGGTGTTTGTCATCAGGCGCACATCGACGCGGCGGTTGTCGGCGCGGCCGGAAGAAGTCTTGTTGGACTCAACTGGCTTATCCTTGCCTAGGCCGATCACGTAGATCTTGTGCGCCGGCACGTTGTACTTAGTGGCCAGGTATTGGATGACCGAGTTGGCGCGGCGCTGGCTGAGATCGTAGTTGTAGTCAGCCGGGCCGACCGAATCGGTTCCGCCTTCCAACGCGATGATGTAGCCCTTGGTCGAAGAGATACTGGCCGCGAGCTGATCGAGCGCTTCCTGAGCCTTCGGGGTCAGGTTATCTCGGTTGAAACCGAATTTAACCGAGGTCTCAGCGACGGCATGATAGTTGTCGAGGTTGGCGACCGTGTTGGTGAGCACGCCCACGCGGCCGTTAGCGGCATCGGCCATCTGCTGGGCTGACGTGGCAGTTTGTCCGGCGGCCTGCGCCTTCTGCTCGACTTCGGCAGTCTTGGCGTTCACAGCCTGAATGCCGGACTGGGCGCGCGCGTCAACGTCTTTGATGTCCTTGGAATTCTTTGCGGCCAGATCGTCGAGTTCGTTGGTTTTGTTAATGAGCGGAGTGGTTTGCGACTTGACATAGTTCTTGCTGGCGCAGCCGACGGTGCCTACCATGCTGGCAGCCAAGCAAATGACTAACGAAGTGCGGGTCATAGGGTGAAACTCCTTGTTTTCGATCTTGTTAGCGCGCCCGGGTGATTCGGCGCGCAATTCAGCAAATTTGATGCCCTGGGAATGACAACTTGTTGCTAACTACTCCCGCCTGTACTTGTGCACGGGAAATGCCAGTTTTACGTGCTTCCAGTGTTCATACTAAGTATATACGTTTTCAATGAGTTACGAAAGATTAACCACGGGGTCGGACCACTGCACCAGGGTGGTCGCAACGCAAACCAGACACACGAGAGTGGAAATTTTATATGGTTTGGCTCAGATTTGAGCGGCAGTGGGTCGCTCCTATGACCCCGCGAATCCCTCACGCTTAGAGACATCAGCAGGACCGCCACAAATCGTACCAGCGCGACGCAGAACCGGGATTCTCCCGATTGTGATCGAGGGCTGGATTCGCTGCCGAACCGACCTTCCAACTCGGGCCGCAGTCTCGAGTGAAGTTTTCTTTTTCAGTTTACTCATGCCGGAAGATTCCATCTGCAAGGGATTATTACATCTAGAACCATCGCGGGCAATCACTTCCAGATGTCTGTAATCGGCGTGGCACTGCGGTCATTCGCGGTCAAGGGTTCAAGCCCAAAATTTTCTTCAATTGTGCGCAGCACGCTGTAATGGTTGTAGGGCTTGGCAAGCGCCTTCGGATCCTGCTGGCCCGCAGGCTTCACCATGTCGCCAAGAAACAGCGTGTAGATCCGGTTGTCGATATTGCCACCCGATTCGTCAAAGGTAACCACCACCAGCGTTCCCTGCCGTAGCTTTTCCCCAAAGGTGTCACTCAAGAATTTCTTCACCCACGCGCCTGCCGTCTGAGCGTTGGTGTCGTGGCCGTCGTGGTTCAGGTTGGGAGTGTAGAAGGAATACGCAACTAAACCTTTGCGCGCGTCCTGAACAAAAAAATTGTCCGATTTGCTGGAGTCCACGCCAATCACTCGATCGCACCACTTCTGCTGCACCTCGCGAAAGCTGAGGAAGGGCACGTGGCGGCGGGCGTAGTTCCCTCTCTTGTCGGAAACATGCTGCGCTGAGAAATGCCACGGGCACGTCTGGTTCGGTAGTTCCTCCGCATATTGCTTGAAGTCGAGGCCGGAGGCGATCAGGCGATCGGCGATAGTTCGGTGGAGGGCATCGTTCGGAAAATTCACCTGCGCGTCGGCCAGGTAACGTCCGCGGCGGTGGATACCGAAATCCGTTCCCGCCACCATGGCCAGGTAATTTGGATACGACGGATGAAACAACGCATGGAAGTTCGTGAAGCTCGCGCCCTGTGCAGCCAGATCGGCGAAATTCTTGTCCTGGCTTGCGACCTCGTAATCCACATTTTCCAGAACAATGATCAGCACGCGGTCGAAGTGACGAGCCGGCGCCCGCGCCGCGGCCCGCGCCGCTGCCTCCTGTTTTCCCTGGGGAGACTTGGTGACTTGCGGCACATTCTGGTCTGCCGGCGTCTGGGTAATGCTCTGCGCCGCAGTTGGGATTGAAACGAAATCTGATAGGACAGTTACGATGAAAACGGCCGAGAGCAGGCTCCGTTGGCAGAACTTCCAGGCCACGCGATATTGACTCATCAGCCTTTTTGTAACACAACGTGAGTATTTCCCATCCAATAGAATAGATCTCTCCGATGGACTTGCAGTCCAAAATCCGCACCATTCCTACCGAGCCCGGCGTGTATCTCTACAAGAACGCCGAGGGCGACGTCATCTATGTGGGCAAGGCGAAGAATCTGCGCAGTCGTGTAGCCAGCTACTTTCACGAAGCTCGCTGGGAAGACGCCAAGACCGGAACGCTGGTGCGGGAGGCGGTCGACGTCGACTACATCGTAGTTGCCAACAACAAAGAAGCGCTGGCCCTCGAAAACAATCTGATCAAGCAGCGCAAGCCGCGATTCAACATCCTGCTGCGCGATGATAAGACTTACCCTTATGTGAAGCTTACGCTCGGCGAGCGCTGGCCACGGGTCTACGTCACCCGGCGATTGCGCAAGGACGGCAGCGCTTACTACGGCCCGTATTTCCCGGCGAACCTGGCGTATCGGATCGTCGACCTGATTCACCGCAATTTTTTGATTCCGTCGTGCAAGGTCGACCTAACGCGTTTCCATCCGCGGCCCTGCTTGCAGTATTACATCCGGCGTTGCCTGGGCCCGTGCGTGCAGGACCTGACTACACCCGAGGCTTACCAGGAAGCGGTGCGTGACGTGAAGTTATTTCTGGAGGGCCGGCCCACAGATTTGAGCCGATCGCTGCACGCCCGCATGAAACAAGCTGCTGCGGCACAGGAGTACGAACGCGCCGCGCGATATCGCGATCTGATTTCGACCGTAGAGCAGTTGCAGGAGCGGCAGCGCATTGCAGCCGCGGAAGGCGATGACGCCGACGTCTTCGGCTATCACTACGAGAACGGCATGATTGCGGTGAATCTGTTCCACATGCGCGGCGGAAAGATGGTGGACCGGCGGGAATTTTTCTGGGAGGACTTGCCGGAGTTTGCATCAGCCCATACGCAAACGGACGACGTGGGGACAGAAGTGGAACATGTGGGGACAGCCGCCCCCGGCTGTCCAGGCGAGCAAAGCTCGCCAGCGCATTTTGCCCGCAGCGCTGTTGACAGCGGGGACAAAAGCAGCCAAGCTGCGCTTGGCACGGACGGCCGAGGGCGGCCGTCCCCACATGAACCCTCCCCATACGAACTGTCTCCACAAGATCAATTTCATCCGGGGGAATTTTTCTCTGCCCTGCTCAAGCAGCTCTACATTGGCCAGCCCTACGTCCCCCGCAATCTTTACGTTCCAGTTGATTTTGAGGATCGCGAAGCGCTCGAGGATTTGCTCTCGGAGCAGTCGGCAGGCGAGGGCGCCCGCACCACACGCGTGCATATTCTAGTACCACAGCGGGGAGACAAACGCTCGCTCATCGACCTTGCCGGCAACAATGCCAAGCAATCCTACGATCAGCGGTTCCGCGTGCTAAAGCCCAACGCACAGAAAATTCAAGAAGAGTTGCAGGAATCGCTCAGCCTGCCAGAGCTTCCGAAGCGGATCGAGTGCTTCGATATCTCGCACATTCAAGGTGCGGAGACCGTGGCTTCGATGGTGGTATGGGAAGACGGCAAGATGAAGAAGTCGGACTACCGGAAGTTCATCATCCGCACGGTGGAAGGCGTGGACGACTTCGCGTCGATGCGCGAAGTGGTAACGCGGCGCTACAAACGTTTGCAGGATGAAAAGAAACCGATGCCCAGCCTGATTTTGATCGACGGCGGACTCGGACAACTGCACGCCGCCGCCGAAGCCCTGGACGCACTGGAGATCATCAACCAGCCACTGGCCGCCATCGCCAAGCGCGAAGAGATTCTCTACGTTCAGGGCCAGGAAAAAGACCCGATTGTCCTCGATCATCACTCGCCGGTGCTGCACCTGGTTCAACTGATTCGCGATGAGGCTCACCGCTTCGCCGTCACATTTCATCGCAAGCGCCGGCAGATACGCGACCGCTCCACCGAATTGCTGGAAATTCCTGGTGTGGGCGCGAGCACAACACGCAGATTGCTGGAACACTTTGGCAGCGTGCAGGCGGTGAAGCAGGCCGATCCGGCGGCCTTGTCGGCGGTCGTGACGCGGACTCAAGCCGAGGCGATCCGCAATCACTTCCGGAAATAAAATGTCGCGTCCTTCTGGGCACAAGCAAAGGCTCTAACCGCGAAGGTCGCTGAGAACTGCCGCGAAGAACGCTGAGAAAAACACGTGGTTGATGTTCTCGGCGTCCTCAGCGGCTTCCTCGGCGAACTCTGCGGTCTAAGATTTTGTTCTTCTTGTAGGTAAAGATAAGCAGCCGACTTACGTGCTTTCCTGATTTCTAGCTGTTCGCTGCGCCAACCACGCAACGACGGCAATCATTCCGCACCAGCCCAGGAAGCGGACTACCGCAGCAATCTTCGTATCGTAGTTCAGCACGCCAAGGCTTGAGAAGATCGCGTAGAAGTCGTGTTCCACAAAGTCCGAATCGCCAGTCGTCACCAGTGGAAGCACCTGGGCGCGGGCATCGGCCATGTAGGTCGCGGTGTAGAGCCAGTTCTCGAAAAAGAAGAACGCGCAGAAGACGAATCCAGCGATCTGGCGCTGAGCGAAGAAGTATGCCGCTAACAGAAACGGGACCAGCCATTGCAGCAGCGTGCCTCCCCAAAGTCCGAGTGTCGACCCGAACCATCCGAAAAGATTGTGGCCACCCTCGTGCACGACCAAATTGGCGCTGTCCATGAAGAGATAACCGCCGTGGGCCGAAAAAGCGTAAACGAGAAACGCTCCATAGAAAATCAGCCACGCCACCAGAGCAGGTCGCGACACCGGCTTCCACGGTTCGTCCATCATCGATTCCAAGGCTTCGATCATGCAGTTACGCCGATTCTAAACCGACCGATTTGCCGGCGTTAGTTACGAACGTGTGTCCGTCGCGGGAGGAGGATCTTTTTGTTACAGTGGTCTGACGAGAAGGCTTGTCTTCATTCGATAATCCTGCTGTACGCGAAGCGTAGCAACGATTTTCGACTCTCTATGAAACTCAGGCATTGGATCACCGCGATCGTGCTGCTACTGCTGGTGGCCGCGGCCATTGTGGGAATGCTCCGCACGGAGCAGAGCGGCCCTAGCCAGCAGAGCCCCACATCGCCCGCAGCCCAGGCGGCGACCAACAAGCAGCGCGCGTCGCGGCATGCCTGGGTAGATCAGCGTCCCCTGCAAACGGCGCGCCGAATGGGGACTCTGGCCTATACGCAAGACGAGAAGGATCTCGCACAGCAGGCAGAGAAAGTAGCAGACCATGAGGTGGACCTGGCCTTCTTCGACGCCTTCCGCGCTGCGCACGAGAGTCCTCCTCCACTTACGCCTGCGCTCAAGAAGCTGTCCGACACGAAGGACCAGTTGCAACAGGCACTCACCGACGATCAGGCTCGCGTCGCCGACCTGACGCGGCGGATCGCCGCCGCTCCGGAATCGAAGAAGGAGAATCTGCAGGACCAGCTCAATGTGGCCCAGGCGCAACTGGAACTTGATCAGGACGAACTCGACGACGCCACAGAAGCGCTGGTGCAGGGCGGGGGCGATCCGCAGTCGGAAATCCAACGCCAGAAGCAGGCCCACGACGACGAAGAAACCTACCTGTCGACGCACACGACCTCGGCGGCGAATCCAGTGGAGGGTGACTACCAGGGTCACACTCTCCTCAACGTCTTCCGTGCGTGGAGAGCTCTGCGTGACAAGAAAGGGGCACTAGAACAGGCCCAGCAGGAGGCGGCCACCAAGCAGGAGGCACTGAGCAAGCGATACAGCGCCCGGGTGAGCGAGGCCCAGCAGGAAAGCCAGGGTCGCGCATCTGCCAAGGAACAGGCCAAGGGTTTCGCCACCAAAGGTACGACCTCGAACCCGGATGAATCGAAGGCGGCCGCTCAAGCGGCACTGGACTCGCTCAAACGCTATCGACAGAACCCGAAGAATTTGGCCGATTTAGGCAAGAGAATCGCGGACGAACAGAAACTCGCCGATATTTATGCCCAATGGATTGGGCTGGTGGAGGTTCGCCAGCGCGCTGCACTGCATAACATGATCGAGGTGTTGCTGTGGATTCTGCTCGTCGTGGTCGCGGTGTACCTGGCGAATCGGGTGATCGAGCACTTCACTATCGATTTGAAAACTGAGAACAGACGGGTTGAAACGTTGCGCGGGGTGCTCAAGTTCTCGGCGCAAACGTTGGGCGTGCTCGCAATTCTGTTTCTGATCTTCGGCTTGCCCAACCAGACCACGACCATTCTCGGCCTTGCAGGCGCCGGCCTCACGGTCGCGATGAAAGATTTCATCATGGCCTTCCTGGGATGGTTTGCGCTCATGGGGCGCAATGGCATCCATCTCGGGGACTGGGTCGAGATCAATGGCGTGGCGGGCGAAGTGGTCGAGATCGGTCTGCTGAAAACAGTTCTGCTCGAAACCGGGAACTGGACGGATGCAGGTCATCCCACTGGGCGAAAAGTATCGTTCATGAATAATTTCGCCATCGAGGGACACTTCTTTAACTTCACGACCTCCGGCCAGTGGATGTGGGACGAATTGAGAGTGACAATTCCGGCCAGCCAGGATCCCTATGTCGTGATCGATGGGATCCAGAAATTGGTTGCAAAAGAAACGGAAGCCAGCGCGCACAAGGCGGAAGAGGAATGGCGTCACACCACGAATCATTACCGCATTCAGGCGTTTTCTGCCGCGCCGGCGCTGAACGTTTTACCTTCAGGGGACGGCGTTGAAGTACAAATCCGCTACATCACGCGGGCCTACGAACGCCACGAAATGCGCAAGCGCATGTATGAGGCAGTGGTGAAGTTGATGCATGGAAAACGGGAGGCTGTGAAGCAGTAGAGATCCTAACTGCTACCTTATGGAGTGCGACCCAGATGTCTAGCCCGGCTCCTGGTAGATTCCGATCACATTTCCGCCCGGGTCGCGGAATCTGGCAGTAATCTCTGGAGCATCGCCGCCCACAGGCTGCACGATCTCGCCCCCATTTGCCATGATCAGGTCCATGGTTGCAGCCACGCTGTCGACCATGATGTAGACAAGCAAGCCGGGCATGCTTGCAGGCGGACGATCCAGCACCCATTCCCCGCTCACCTCGCCCACGCCATCGTCGAATGCAGTACCGTGCTCGCGATGCCGGATGTTCCAGCCGAAAACGCGGTGATAGAAATCGGCCGAGCGTTCAATATCGATCG
Organism: uncultured Acidobacteriaceae bacterium; assembly: GCA_937879855.1. Taxonomy (GTDB): domain Bacteria; phylum Acidobacteriota; class Terriglobia; order Terriglobales; family Acidobacteriaceae; genus Sulfotelmatobacter. The sequence continues at coordinate 192,995 of CALFMO010000043.1, forward strand.
CGGGAATCTGGATATAGCAGATTTTGCCATTGCCACGCTTAGGAGGCATATTCGATTCAGTTCATCCCGTCCTGCGGAATCGGGCTCTAGCATCTGGAGCGGAACTCTCGCCGGAACCGAGCAGCGCAATCACGCCGCGTAAACTCTCCCACGCTGCTTCGTTGAGCGATGGCTCAGAGCTCACCAGGTCGCGGATCATATCCCACGCCGCCATATTGAGCGCGCCCTCCGGCGGAAGGCCCATCGCCAGCGACACCGCGCACTGTGGACAAAAGCAAATCCGCTGGGCTCCCGACTTCTGCCGCGGCTTCACGCCGACCGTCTGGGCGAACATATACACCGCTACCGACTTGCGTCCCGGTTCGATCTCGCGCCTGCAGCGCAGGCAACAAATTCCTTCCATGTTTTAAGTCCCGCTTTTTTATTTGAAATCAGCCTACCTTAACTGTCGGTTACAGCATGACCAGCGGCAAGTATGAAGAGAGATTCCTCGCGGACCGCGCTTTTCCTCTTGACGGCCGTAAAATTTATATGTTACACATTGTAACGCTACAATGACTAACGCACGCCAGACCCGTCTAACAAACCTGGGGGAGGTCGAGCAGGCAGTTATGGATTACATCTGGTCGAACGGTCCATCTTCCGCCGAAGCCTGCCGCGAAGCGCTCGCATCATCTCGCCCCATGAAAGACTCCACCATTCGAACCGTGCTGCGCCGACTGGAAGAGAAAGGCTATCTCACGCACGAGATTCAAGGCCGCACGTTTATCTACCAGGCTTCCGACGCTCGCCAGAGTGTGGCGGTGCGCGCCGTCAGAAGCATCATCGACCGCTTCTGCGGCGGCTCGGCGGAGGAACTCGTTCTCGGCATGGTCGATAACGCCGTGCTCAGCCGGAGGCAGTTGGAACGGCTGGCTCGCCGCATCGAGGAAAAGCCGATCGCCGAGAAAAAGACCGTCGACAAAAAGGAAAAGAAACCATGACGCCCATTGCCGAAACTCCAGCGTCTACTACTCTTCTCGCGCAACTCGTGAATCCTGCCGCGCGCTCTTTAGCCCTAAGCGTGATGGTCGGCTTGGGCTTGGGTGCGTTTCGCGTGAAGACCACTTCGCTGCGCCTGTTCACGTGGACTGCAGTGCTCTATGCCGCGCTCGCCATGCCGTTCTTGGGATTGACGCTGCCGCCGCTGCTGATTCACGCGCCACCCGCCCTGCAAAAGGCATTCCTACATTCTGAGAGCGGACCATCCAAACTTCGCTCGGGCGGGGATTTGGTCAGGAATCAGAACCGGACCACACCCGCACTCAAAGAAGTGAACAATACGAAAACAAGCGAGCCGTCGATCGCCCATAGGAACGCTGAGTGGCCTGTGCGCAACCAGCACGTCCAGCCAACGGGCCCCAAGGAAATCCTTCCGGCTCACGTGGCTTCGGACCGATATCTGTCCTCGATCCAATGGACTGAAGTTGCCACTGACGTTTATCTCGCAGTCGCGTTGATTCTTCTCGGGCGCTTCCTGGTTGGACTCGTGTTCGGCCACCGACTACTACAGAAGTCAAAACGGATTGACGAACCACGCCTGACAATCAGCCTTGCGGCTCGCGCGAACGCGGTTGGTCTTCCATCCCTTCCCCGCGTTGCCGAATCCAAATTGATTTCCGTTCCGCTCACTACCGGCGCGGTCCGGCCCACGATTCTGCTGCCCTTCAACTGGCGCACGTGGGACGTGGCGAAGCTCGACGCGGTGCTCGCGCATGAGGTCTCGCACGTAGCTCGGCGCGACGCGCTCACTCAAGATCTCGCCATTCTGCATCGCGCGATTTTCTGGTTCAGCCCTCTCTCCTGGTGGCTCGATCGGCATCTCGCCGATCTCGCCGAACAGGCCAGTGACGAGGCTGCCCTCGCCTGCGGCGCCGACCGCAAGGATTACGCCCGGACTTTACTCAGGTTCTTCGAAGCCCTGCAGACCGCACCCGGACGCGTGTGGTGGCAAGGCGTCTCCATGGCCAAGGCCGGGCAGGCAGAACAACGCATTGAAAGAATTCTTTCGTGGAAAGGAACGGTAGCCATGCACGTCAAGAAATCGATCACCGTCGCGGTCGTTGCCTTTGCAATTCCGGTTGTGTACGTCGCTGCTTCTGTGCATCCGGCCAGCGCGCACCCGCAAAGCCCGCAACCCGCTGCTACAACTCAGGCGCCGGCCCCAGCAGCGACCGCAGAACCGGCTCCAGCCCCGGCTCCGGAAGCCGAACCCACGAGTGCGCCCGCTGGGGGAGTCGCGGGACATATCTCCGGAGGCCCCCCTGCTCCTGACATGCCGCCAGCTCCCGAGGACGGTGTTGCAGGTGGCGTCGCAGGGCCGGCGCCAGTTCCTCCCGCGGCCCCGACTGCGCCCATCGACCCGATCGGCGAAGCCGAGCCAGCGGCCCCCGAACAGTCCTCGCATCACGGATTCTCGTACCACTACGGCTTCGACGATGAAGACCGCTTCGTCATCGTCTCCGGCAAGACCGATTCCTTCACCATGTCGGGCACGGGACAAGATGCCAGGCATGTGGAGAAGCTTAGAAAAAATATTCAAGGCGACTTCATCTGGTTCCAGCGCGACGAAAAGTCATACGTCATTCGCGACCAGGCCACGATCGACCGCGCCAAGAAGGTCTGGGCACCGCAGGAGGAACTCGGGAAGAAACAGGAAGCACTAGGCAAGCAGCAAGAAGCTTTGGGAAAGCAACAGGAAGAGCTTGGGACGAGGATGCGAGAAATTCGCGTGAACATTCCCGACATGACGGCCGAGCTCGATAAGCTCAAAGCGGAGTTGCAGCAGCTCAGCTCCGGCGCCACCGTCGAGCAAGTCGGCCACCTCCAGTCGGAAATTGGAGAACTGCAAAGCAAGATCGGTAATATCCAATCGCACGCCGGAGATCAGCAAGGCAAGATCGGCGAAGAGATGGGCGCTCTGGGAGCGAAGCAGAGTAAGCTGGGCGAGCTGCAAGGCGAACTCGGCCGCCAGCAAGGCGAACTGTGGCGCGAGGCTTCGCGCCAGATGAAACAGCTTCTCGATGAAGCGATTGCCAAAGGTCTCGCGCAGCCCGAACTCTAAATCGGGAGAATTCTAAGATCTACGCAGGCTGACAATCCTAGGTCCGGCCGCCCGATGCAGGTTTGGGGTCACATCAATGCGGCCGGAAGACAGTTGTCAGAGGGTGTTTTCTCGCCGCCAAGCACACTACACTTCAGTTGACGCTACGGTTTCTACGCCCTGTAGCTACAGCATTTCCCGTAGTTTTGAACCAAACCATTCATCTTGCGACAACTGCCGGAACCAAGCCGGGCATCAGATTTCCGCGTCTCTCGTTTGCCGAGGAATTAGATACTACATGACAAAATTATACTTTCGCGGGATTTCCCTGGGATCCTTATTGCTGGCCTTGTGGGGCGCCTGTTCTTGCGCCAACAGCCCGCAAAAAACAGTGCAAAACGTCCCCACCGTCACGCTTTCGGTGAACTCAACATCGATCGCTAGCGGCCAGAGCGTTACTCTGACTTGGCGGTCAACCAATGCCAGTTCAATCACCATTACCGCCAACAACGGTTCCTCGACCCGCACTGTGACTACGAGTACGCAAGCTTCCGGCAGCGTGCAAGATTCTCCGACTCAGACCACGACTTACACCGCGGTTGCCACCGGTCCCGGCGGAAGCAGCGCGCCGCAAACGGCAAAGGTGCAGGTTGCCCAGCCCGTTCCGCCGCAGATCACCGCGTTTACCGCGAGCCCGACCTCCGTCAACGCCGGTCAAACCGTCACGCTTACCTGGGCGACGTCCAATGCCACCTCCGTTTCGGTCAGCCCGTCCGTCTCCAGCAGCGATGAGTCTGGTACGCTCCCAACTTCCGGCTCGGTTACCACTCCCGTAACTGCCACCACGACTTTCTCGCTCACGGCCACGGGTCCCGGAGGCAACGCCGGACCACAAACCGTCACAGTTACAGTTCCATTCACGTTGAGCCTGACTGCCTCCCCCACTACTATCACTTCAGGACAATCCGCCACTCTCACCTGGCAAATCTCGGGCGGCACGCCGACTGCATTCTCTATCGTCGACGGCGCCGGTCATGCCGTCTGCAATCCCTGCTCGCCGTCGCAAGGAACCGCCACGGTCAATCCCACAGCCACGACCACTTACACGGCCAGCGCCACCGAGACCAACGGCAGCGTCATCAACCAGTCTGCAACCGTCACCGTCAGCTCCGCAGTTTCCAGCGTCATCAAGCACATCTTTTTCTTGCTGCAGGAAAATCGCTCTTTTGATATGTACTTCGGACAACTCGGCGCCTATCGGACCGGTCGCCTCGCGACTTTCGGTATCACCGATACTCAAACAGTCAGCGGCTTTGATCCCACTGTGACTCTTACCAACTCCAACACAGGAGTGAAGGTCAAACCATTCCACGAAACGACCGTCTGCACTGAGAATCTTTCGCCCGCATGGGACGAGAGCCATCACGATGTAGCGCTAACCGGCGGCGATTCCGCGTGGAGCACGACCACCACCTATACCAGCAGTTCTTTCGCGATGACGGGCTTCCTTGACACCACCGGATCGGTCACTCAAACCTACGATCCCAACGGCACGCGCGCGATGGGCTACTACAACCAGCAAGATCTGCCGTACTATTACGACCTTGCCAGCTTTTTCGCGACCAGCGATTCCTGGTACTCGCCAGTCCTCGCCAATACGGTTCCAAACCGTATGTATCTGATGGCGGGGACTTCCTCCGGGCACGAATATCCGGACGGCCAGGCTGACCACCCCGCCTACTCCGCTCCGACCATTTTCCGCGCCATGAATACCGCCAACGTAAGCTGGCTGTACTACTACAAGGATGGAGTGTTTCTCGCAAACTATCAGGACTTCTCCGATCCGACGATCCAGACCAAAGTTTTTCCGGTCAGCGATCTGATGAACCGCCTTGCGGGAACCTGCAGTGGCAGCACTTGTGATCCGGATCAGGCTCTGCCGCAAGTCATCTTTATCGACAGCGCTTCTGGTGACAGCCACCTCGACGAACATCCCGACAACAACATCCAAACCGGCGCCGCTTACGTGCAATCCATTATTGCCGCGTTGATGAAGAGCGATGCGTGGAAGGATTCCGTCTTCATCCTTACCTACGACGAAGGCGGCGGCCTGTACGATCATGTTCCGCCAATCACGGTGCCGCTGCCAGACCAGTACGGCCCCGGCCAGTGTCCGGACCCGAATAACGGCTCGGCGGATTACTGCCGGGTCGGCAGTCTGGGAGGAACATTTAACCTGACCGGCTTCCGCGTACCGATGATTGTCATCTCGCCCTACGCCAAGCCAAATTTCGTCTCGCACACACCGCGGGACTATACAGCCATCCTGGCTTTCATCGAGAAACAATTCAACGTGAAGTCGCTCACCGCGCGCGACGCCTACTGGCAAGACCCCTCGCGCGACATGAGTGAGTTCTTCAATTTCACTACGCCAGCGTTGCTGAATGCCCCGAATGGCAAGCCGTGGCCGCAAGTCCTGAACTCGCAGACCACCACGGGCACCTGCGACCAGACCAAGGAGGCGGGCCCAACGATGTAAAAGCGGTGGGCCCAACCGTTGTGAATGAATGCGGGTGCGATGACCGTTCCAAGCCGCCGAGGCGGCGATAGAATGCAGCCCACAGCTTGCCCTGAGCGAAGTCGAAGGGGCGCAAGCCGTGGGTGCTAAGTTTGGAGAATGACGAAGCCCCGATGGGGCGAAAGAGAAGCGCCGACGAAAGAGCCAAGAGCAAGGATAAAGACGCCGAAACTCCTCCTGCTGACGTGTTTTCGATAAGAGGGCCCCTACCGCCGCGACACCGTCAAACTCGAACCATAATTCACACGCCGCGTCTCATAGATCCCACCCTTTTCTAAAGCTTTCTCCAGCATCTCGTAACTGAGCAATGCGATAAATCCGTCCCCGCCCATCCCCACTTGACAACCCCTCACTCAGACCGCTACAATTAGCACTCGATAGATAAGACTGCTAACACTCTAGTGTTAACCCAACCAAATCATAGGTTTAAGCAGACACATTGAACCATCACAACCGTCTAAATTCCTGAAAGGAGCAATACACATGGCGAAATTTTCACCACTCCATGACCGCGTTCTGGTCCGTCGCGTGGAGGAAGCTTCCACCACTCGTGGCGGCATCATCATCCCCGACTCAGCCAAAGACAAGCCCCAGGAGGGCGAAGTCATTTCCACCGGCAAAGGCCGCACCAACGACGAAGGCAAGACCTTCCCTCTGGCTGTGAAAGAGGGCGACCGCATCCTGTTCGGCAAGTACTCCGGCACCGAAATCAAGATTGATGGCGAAGAATTCATCATCATGAAAGAAGAAGAAATTCTCGGCACGCTCACAGGCGCCGCCACCGGGGCAAAGAAAGAATTAGCCAGCTCAAAGAAGTAGCTCTTAGCTGTCAGCTCTCAGCTGTCAGACAAAGCGAACGAGCCACCGCTTTAACGGAAGGCGTCATCCCGAGCGTAGCTGTTCTTCAGGCGGAGCGAGGGATCTCGCGAGAAGCAATAACAAGGACTTGCCAGAAGCAAGTAGCTAAGTTTCTGGCTGAAAGCTGACAGCTGATAGCTGACAGCTCAAACCGAAAATATCAGAGGAGATTGAAAAAATGGCAAAGCAAATCGTTCACGGAGAAGAATCCCGTCAGGCGATCCTCCGCGGCGTCAACCTTCTGGCCGATGCCGTGAAGGTTACCCTCGGCCCCAAGGGTCGCAATGTAGTCATCGAAAAGAAATTCGGTTCGCCGACCATCACCAAAGACGGCGTCACCGTAGCCAAGGAAATCGAACTGAAGGACGGCCTGGAAAACATGGGCGCCCAGATGGTTCGTGAAGTTGCCAGCAAGACATCCGACGTCGCAGGCGACGGCACCACCACCGCCACCGTCCTCGCCCAGGCTATCTACCGCGAAGGCGTCAAGACCGTTGCCGCCGGTGCCAATCCCATGGCCCTGAAGCGCGGAATCGAGAAGGCCGTCACCATCATCGCCGGCAAGATCGACAAAGAAGGCAACCGCGTGAATGGCGAACTCGACAAGCTGTCGAAGCCCGTCACCGGCGAAATGATCGCCCAGGTTGGCACCATTTCGGCCAACAATGACGAGACCATCGGCAAGATCATTGCCGAGGCCATGAAGAAGGTCGGCAAAGACGGCGTCATCACCGTCGAAGAGTCGAAGACCCTGGAGACCCAGCTCGAAGTCGTCGAAGGCATGCAGTTCGACCGCGGCTATCTCTCTCCGTACTTCGTCACCGATCCCGAGCGCATGGAAGTCGCACTCGAGAACGCGTACATCCTGATCTACGAAAAGAAGATCAGCTCGATGAAGGACCTGCTCCCGCTGCTCGAGCAGATCGCGAAGTCCGGCAAGCCGCTCTTGATCGTCGCTGAGGACGTGGAAGGCGAAGCGCTCGCCACCCTCGTCGTCAACAAGCTACGTGGCACGCTCCAAGTCGCGGCCGTCAAGGCTCCGGGCTTCGGCGATCGTCGCAAGGCGATGCTGCAGGATATCGCTATCCTGACCGGCGGCAAGGCCATCACCGAAGATCTCGGCATCAAGCTGGAGAACGTGCAGATCCAGGATCTCGGCCAGGCCAAGAAGATCACCATCGACAAGGACAACACCACCGTCGTCGAAGGCAAAGGCAAGCACGCTGAGATCGAAGGCCGCGTAAAAGAAATTCGCAGCCAGGTCGAGAAGACCACCAGCGACTACGACCGCGAGAAGTTGCAGGAGCGGTTGGCAAAGCTGGTCGGTGGCGTAGCCGTCATCAAAGTCGGCGCCGCAACCGAGACCGAAATGAAGGAAAAGAAAGCCCGTGTGGAAGACGCGATGCACGCCACCCGCGCGGCCGTGGAAGAAGGCATTGTCCCCGGCGGCGGAGTTGCCCTGGCCCGTTGCGCCGCAGTGCTCGACAAGGTGAAGGCCGAAGGCGATGAGCAGATCGGTATCAACATCGTGAAGCGCGCCATCACCGAGCCCCTGCGCCAGATCGTCGAGAACGCCGGCGAAGAAGGCGCAGTGATCCTGGGCAAGGTGCTCGAATCCAAGGAATCAAACTACGGATTCAACGCCTTCTCCAACGAGTACGAGGATCTGGTCAAAGCAGGTGTGCTCGATCCGACAAAGGTCGTGCGCACTGCTCTGCAGAATGCCGGCTCCATCGCCAGCCTGATGCTCACCACCGAAGCCCTGGTCGCGGAGATTCCCGAAAAGAAGGAAGCTCCGATGCCCGGTGGCGGCCACGGCGGCGGCATGGGCGACATGTACTAAGAAATGTAGCGCGGGCGCCATCGCCCGCGAACTGTCTGCTACCAGCTGTCAGCTGTCAGTGAGAACCAGTAGGGTGCCCCGTCCAAGCTTTGCTTGGGCGGGGTTTTTGCTGGTGCCGCGCTTCGCATGCTGAGGCGACTATCCCCACTGAGCATCTTTGCCGGGTGCCCCATCCTTTGCGTTCCCTGCAAAGGGTGTGGGTATCGCCGAAACCTGCGAATCCCAATTCCATCCCATTGTGGGACTCTTCCCGCATCTCCAGTCTGCTTTTCTCTCTTGCTAGCCCACGTTCCCCTGTAGATTGTCTGGTTGCACAGCAGTGTTGTCACCAACGACACCGTTGACAGATATACAAGTTACGTGTATACAAGTAACAAGAAATCCGATGATTTCTCCGACGCTACGGCGCAGGCAAAGCTGCTCCCGGTCATTTTTCAGGGTGACTCCAAACGAGTTCTTCAGGGCTTTCCAGATGGGGTCAAGAACGATCTCGGATATGCTTTGTACCGGTTGCAACTTGGTCAGACTCCCCCCGACCGGAAACCCGTTCAAACGGTGGGGACCGGCGTTTACGAACTGCGCGAAGGGGATGCGAGAGCATGGTACCGGGTGCTGTACATACGACGCGAAAAAGTAATCCAAGTTCTCCACTGCTTCGAAAAGCGATCGAACGCCATCGAGCAGAAAGATATTGAAACTGCCAAGGCGCGCCTCAAGCGCGTACTGGGAGCCGAACGCGAGGAAAAGAAGAATGCCAAACAAGCGCTCCGAGGAAAGTGAGTACAGAGTAACAGGGAGCGTGTTGGATGAACTCGGGTTGGATCGGCAATCCGCGCTAGAGCTGAAGCTCAAAGCGGCGCTGCACCAGAACATTCTGCGATTGGTGAAACGTCGTGGTTGTAGAGCACGAGATCTGGAACGAATCCTGCAAATTCAACAGCCGCGTGTCAGCGAGTTGATGCGTGGCAAGCTCTCGACATTAAGCGTGGCACGACTACTGCTCTATGCCGATCTCCTTGGGGCCAAGGCCGAAGTAAAGCTCAAGAAGGCCAGGGCCCACGCAGCAGCGTAGAGGAGCTGGCCCATCCAAACTTCGGCTGCCCCACGCGTCGCGGTTTGCGAAACGTGGGCACGATGCTGTCGAGAGCTACAGATTTTGATGTTCAATGCCCGCGCTGAGTACCAGAGTTCAATTTGGTTCTTCTTCGGTAGATGGAAAGTCAAAGTCCCCATCCTAAAATCGCAAACACCGCGATTTTAGGATGGGGCACCCGGCGATTCAAAATCCCCAAGCAAAGCTTGCACGGGGCACCCACAGGTTTCTACTTCACACCCTTCTCCGGATTCCACGAGCCCTGCAACTTGCGGACGTAAACGATCTGCCCAACATGGTACGCATTGTGGGTGCAGATATTGGCAACCATGGTGGCCATCGACGCCAGCTTCTGGTCGTCGGCCGACTCGACCAGTTTTTCGTAGTCTGTCATGACTTGGTCGAGCTGCTTGACGATGTCGCTCCACTGCTTGTCGTCGAACTTGGTGAAGGTTTCGTCGTTGCTGCCCTTGTATTTTTCCTGCGCTTCTCCTTTGAGCTGTTGCAGCATGCGGCGATTCCAAAACAGCAGGTGATACGCAAGTTGGCCGGAGGAGTGGAGTCCGCCCGAAGGTTGCCAACTAGCCTGCTGGGCAGTGAGTCCGTCGACTGCAACGTTGATGGGCACAAACCAGTCGGCCTTATTGTGGGTGGTGTGCAACTCGTGCAGCAGGAGGCTGCGCAACGTCGCCGGCGGCTGCTGCTGGTTTTGTGCGTGAGAGAAAGAAGAGCACATCAGAACAAGAACCGCAGACATGATCGCAACGGTATGCTTCATCAGAATTGCTCCTTTGATCTGGGACAGCGTGGAAGACAGACTATTCTACGTCGGATATTAGCAGCCAAACCCATGGACAGTTGCTGCCCGGAAGCTATCTTGTCCAAGTTTCCCCCGCGGGAGTTAATCTTAAAAGATGGAGAAATCTCGCTGCCTGGGTTTAATCGGTGGCCTCGGGGTCGGTGCTGCCGTTCACTATTACGAGAAGCTGGCGAAAGGCTGTGAAAAACTCGCGCTCCAGCTCGACATCGTAATCACCAATGCCCAGACGTCAAGCGTGTTTGAGTATGTCGAAGCTGGTAATCGCGACGGATTAGCGGACTACTTGAATGGCTACATCCGGCGAATGAAGGCCGCCGGAGCCGACATTGCGGCGATCCCGGCGGTTACTCCACACTTCTGCGTGAACGAGCTGGCCGCTATTTCTGCGGTGCCCGTGGTGTCGATTTTCGAGCCTCTCCTCCGCGAACTGACTGCGCGTGCGTCCCGACACGTTGCCATCTTCGGTACGCGCTACGTGATCGGGTCCGAGTTGTTTGGTGCATTGAAAGGTGTCGAAGTGATCCGGCCAAAGCCCGAAGAGATCGACCTCATTCACAACATCTACGTCGAACTGGCAGCAACCGGCAAGGGCTCCCCCGAAAAACATGAGAAGCTCACCGCCCTCGCGAAGACCCTGGTCCGCCGCGACGGAGTTGATGCGATCATCCTGGCGGGAACTGATTTAGCTCTGCTGTTCAACGAAACCAATGCAGACTTTCCGCACATAGACTGCGCGGCGCTCCATATCGCAGCGATCCTACGTCGGTTGTCCGAGTAAGTGTGGCGCGGGCGCCCTCGCCCTCGAACTGTCAGCTATCAGACGAAAGCTATCAGCTATCACCTCTCAGCCAGCAAAAACAGAAACAGCCTCCGCGAGGCGGTTTTCCTTACTCTGGAAACCGTCGAGATCGGAGTTTTATGCCGCTTGTTCTACTTGTTGCTGTGCCGGAATCACTCCTAACTGCTGCAGCATGCCGAGCGCATCCCAGTTAGTCCAGCCCTCGACGAATTTTCCGCCGGCAAGTCGCGCGCAGTTAATCCCGGTAAGCGAAATGGGCCGTCCAGTTGCCGGAATGCCGGGGAGATCCCCCTTGTGCGTACCGGTACACGACCATCGGGTCATAACGGTCTCGCCGTCGGAAAGTTGATGTTCAATCGTAAAGTGAAGATCGGGAAACGCGCCGAGGTAATACCTCACGAATTGTTTGTAAGCTTCGGCGCCTTTGATTGGAAAGGGCGACTGTGGATCGTGGAAAGTAAACTCAGGAGCCAGCAACTCATCGACGGCTTCGACGCGCTTGCTGTTCCAGACTTCGTCAAAAATTCGGCGTTCAAGGATCTTGTTGTCAGTGGCCATTGAGGATCTCCTTGTCGTTTGGATTGATGTTGCGTCCAGCAGGGGCCGTTCAACTACGGGCCGATCTCCAAAGAGTTTGCGGAATGTTGCCCAAATTGCGCTCATCATAGACTCTGCCGAATGATTGTCAAGAGTTGATCAGGCGCAGGATTTTCCACAGCCTTCCACAGAAATCTTTCTCCATCCTGTGACGAACAACCTTTACCCAGGGAGATGAAAAAGGCCATATTGGAAAGGTGCGCAGAGAATCTCAATCCAGAGGGCGGGCGATCCCACACTGTGGCGGTCCGAAACTTGTTTAACTCCTTATTCTGGAATATTTTACCCCCAAGTCCTTTCGTTCTAAGATTTTGCGACTACGAACCCATATCGATTTTCTGCAACTCTAACAAACTAAATATTTTATCCGGTCGAGACAAAAAAAATAGATACATATATATACCCGGGCTGGCGAACAAGATGAGCCGCTATCCCCGTGCTATAGTGCGATTTCGCGATGGGATCGTTCCTGTTGTTCGCTTTTTCGTGGTGGTCCATCCTGCTGCGGATTGTGGCCATCGTCCACTTCATCCGCCGGCGTCCAAACTTCTTTTGGATTTGGGTAATCCTGTTTCACTGGGTCGGAGCGCTGGTGTACATCCTCGTAGAGGTGATTCCGGACGCGAGCCTGCTGCGCGGTACGTTTCAGGTATTCCCGCGGCGGCGGCGGATTCAGGAACTGGAGCGCACCATCCTCGATAATCCTTCCGCGGGAAACTACGAAGAGCTCGGGCAACTATATCTCGACGATGGCAACTTCGTCCGCGCCCGCGCCAGTTACGACAAGGCCATCTCCTCGCGCACCGACCACGCCGATCCGTTCTACCGTCGCGGCATCGCCGAGGTTGAACTCGGAGACTTCCCCGCCGCAGTGCCCGACCTGGAACGCGCCGTCAAATCCGATCCCGCCTATGACTTCCATCGCGCCAAAGGCCTGCTGGCCTGGGCCTACGCGCAGACCGGACAAGCCGACAAGGCAGACCTACTTTTTCGTGAGGCGACGCGAATTTCTACTATCTCCGAAACCTACTACCACTACGCGCTGTTTCTGGAGTCGCAGGGACGTTCCGCCGAAGCTCGCGAGTGGGCGCGCAAGATCCTCGATAAGAAGCCGACCATGCCCGTCTATCTTCGCCGCCGCGAGCGGCCGTGGTTCCGCAAGGCTAGCAGCCTGCTCGCCCGAGTGAAAGTATGATTTCAGATTGCAGATTGCAGATTGCAGATTTGAAACCATGTGCAACTGGGATCTGAAATCTGATATCTAACATCTGAAATTGAAGCGTCGGCGGCTGTCCCCACATGGCCCGATGGTAAAATTATCAGTAGTGACGATTCCCCGGCCCTCTATCCGATTGCTTGCGACCGACATCGACGGCACGCTGCTCAATCCACAATTTCAGGTTTCTGATGGCGATTTGATGGCGTTGCACCGGGCGCACGCCGCCGGCATCGAAATTGTGCTCGTCACCGGACGCCGGCACATGTTCGCCCTGCCCATCGCCCAGCAGCTTGGTTTTGATCTCTGGCTCATCAGTTCGAATGGCGCTGTGACGCGCTCGCTCTCAGGTGAGACGTTTCATCGCGACCTGATGCCCGCCGGGACTTGTCGCAAGCTTTGTGGCGCCATGCAAGCATTCCGCGGAAATACCGTTCTTACATTCGACAAAGAAACTAAGGGCGCGATCGTGCTCGAACATCTTGACGAGCTAGGGCCCAGCATCCGCCGATGGCTTGAGAAGAATATGGAGTACATCGAATTTGTGGTGCCGATCGAGAAGGCATTAGTAACCGATCCGGTGCAGGCCATGTTCTGCGGCACGATGGCACGGATGAGCGAGGCTCTGCAGGCGCTCAACCGCGCAGGGATGGATGGGACTGTAACGGTGCTGCGCACAGAGTATCCCGCGCGGGATTTGTCGATGATCGACGTGTTGAATGCGGGCTGCTCCAAGGGACATGCGCTGGAGCGCTGGGCGGCCTATCGGGGTTACCGGCGGGACCAGGTCATGGCCATCGGTGACAACCACAATGATGTCGAGATGCTTGAGTTTGCCGGCCATCCGGTTATCATGGGGAATGCCTGTGCGGAGTTGCTGGGGCGGGGATGGACCGTGACTCGTGGCAATGATGCGTGCGGCATCGCCGCGGCGGTGGATTTGGTGCTGGGCGCAGAAACATTGCAGGTCAGTCGTTAGCTGGTCGATAAGATGCGTTGTCTGATTTCATTTCGGTTACGCCTTAGCGTCCTGGTGACGTTGGCAATTACATCGCTTCCCTGCTTCGCTGCAGAGGTTGCGGTGCTGCGCAACGGATTTTCCATCCGGCATGAACGGCGCAATGTTGTCGGCGACGTTACGCGCTTGTATGTCAGCGCGGATGGCTCGAGCTTTGTGGATGTTCCCACGGCTGAGATTGAACATTTCGAGGCGGCGCCGGACTTGCCGGCCGCAGCTTCGGCGTCCGGCTCTCGGTTTCCGACTCCCGCGGTCAGTCCCGTTTCACAGCCGTCCCCTTTCGCTAGGACTTCGCACCCTGCTGCGCCAACACTGAATCTGAATGACGTGGTTTCTTCCGCCAGCGATCGCTATCGGTTGGATCCGGACCTGGTCAACAGCGTGATCAAGGCCGAGAGCGGATTCAAAGTGCGCGCCGTGTCTCCAAAAGGGGCGCGGGGGCTAATGCAGTTGATGCCGGGGACGGCATCGCAACTGGGCGTTCCTGATGCGTTTGATCCGCAGGCGAACGTAGAAGGCGGAACGAAATATCTCCGCGAACTGCTGGAGCTTTACAACTTTGACCTGGTGAAGGCGCTGGCGGCTTATAATGCGGGCCCGCACCGTGTGGAGCAGTTCAACGGAGTGCCTCCTTACTATGAAACGCGGGCCTACGTGGCGCGCATCGTGAGAGACTTCAACAAGAAGAAGGCAGCGCAACAGAAGGCCGCTGCAAGTTCTGTTGCGAAACCCGGAGAGGCGAAACCGACGAACGGGAAAGCTTCCAAGACCGCACGCCAGGCACAAGGCTCCGCTGAAGTTCAAGCTAAAGTCAACGCGGCTCAATCCAACGAATAATTGTCCACTCCCTCCATCTTCCCTCGATTGACCCCTACGTCTTGGTCATTTACCTTGGAACAGCCGTTTCCCGCTTCGCGTTGCCGGGGCCGCGGCGCGGAGTCTCTCCTACTTCATGGATAAGAAGCGCATACTGGCCAGCGTGATCGTTTTCCTGATCCTGGCAATTCTGGTTTACCTGCAATATCGGCACTGGCGAACCTTCGACTGGGGAACGTTCTGGAGCCAGATACATCGCATCAAGAAGATTCACGTGGTGCACGCGATCGTTCTGGTCTATGCCGCGTACGTGCTGCGCGCGTTGCGCTGGAAGATTTTTCTGAGGCCCGTGCGCCCGAAGGTTCGAACCATCTCACTCGTGCCGCCGATGATTATCGGCTTCACTGGCCTCGCGTTACTGGGACGTGCGGGAGAATTTATCCGCCCATATCTGGTCGCGCGGCGTGCCGATCTTTCTTTCTCATCGCAATTAGCGGTATGGGCGGTCGAGCGCGTCTTTGACGTGGGCGCATTCGCGGCGCTAATTGTGCTGGCGATTTTCTTGCCGAGCGCGCTGCAGTCGATTCCTCATCCCGAATATTACCGGCAGTTGCGCGATGCCGGATTTGTGCTGGTGGTGGGAGTTGCGGCGGCTGCAGGGGCTGCGATCATGATCAGCCGCAACGGCGAAGCCATCGCACTTTGGATCGAAAAGCGATTCGCGCACTTGTCTTCCGGAATCGGGCACCGGCTGGCGTTGCGAGTGCGCGAGTTCGGCGCAGGACTCAACACAATTCATAACCCCTGGTCTTTGTTGTGGCTGGCCGCGCTGTCATTGGTAATTTGGTACGTGACCGCGCTGGCATACAAGGAAGTAACGCACTCTTACGGTGTGGATGCGCTGGAAATTCCGGTGTCGCAGCTCTTAATTCTGATGGGAGCAAGCATGGCGGGATCGATGCTGCAGCTGCCCGCAGTAGGCGGCGGCTCGCAGATGGCAACCATCGCGGTGCTATCGAGCGTGTTTGACGTACCTGCGGAGATGGCTGCCAGCTGCGGCATATTGCTCTGGCTGATCACGTTTGCGTCAGTGGTTCCGACTGGATTGTTTTTGGCGCATCAGGAAAGATTGTCATTGCGAAAACTTTCCGTAGAGAGCCACCGTAGCGAGGAAGTCGAACTAGGCCTGCCGCCCTCGTAACCGCCGAATACATTACAAAATTTTCCCATCAAGAAATATCTTCAGCTACACATTTCCTTCACAACTCCATTTCCCCGCCAATCTGTTGTGAGGCTGCCAAATGATTTCGCACAAGTCGGATCCAGGCCTTTAACTTCCGGCAAATGTTTCGTTTGCTACAGCCATTCATAGAACATTCCTTCCACAAATTGATTTTTCAAAACGACCTCGCATTCTGGCGATCACAACTTCTTGAAAGCGTTGGTTGAACAAAAGCGTGTTCGCTTGTTTTTTGTGCTGGAAAACAAGTTGCAGCTTGCAATCGGAGTCGTTTGCTCACGTAAATTCTTGTCATTCAGCTTGCTGCTTTGGAGGAAAGCATGAAACGGAATACGCGGAGTGTCAGGCCGCTTGTCTATATTGCATTGTCCAGTGTGTTATTGATCAGTATTTTCCGCGCGACGCCCGCGAACGCCGATGAGCTCTACGGCAGCATTCGAGGCACCGTCACCGATCAGTCGGGAGCGCTGGTGCCCGACGCCAGAATTAGCGTGACCAATCTGGCCACCGGTTTATCGAAAACGGTCACAGCCAAAGACGGTGAGTTCGCGATCCTGCAACTTCCTGTTGGCGACTACTCCGTCAGGATTGAAAAGTCCGGCTTCAGAACCTATACCGCATCCGGTGTTCACCTGGACGTGAACCAGGCCTACACGCTGAATGCAAAAATTGAACTTGGCGCAGTATCGGAAAGCGTCACAGTGGAAGCCAATCAAGTTCAGGTTGAGACCACGACACCGCAGCGCGGCGACGTGGTGGATGCGAACCAGATTCTTAACCTCCCACTGATTGGCCGCACTTGGGTGAACCTGCAACAACTCGAATCGGGCGTAGTGGCGGCATCAGATGGGCGCGGCGAATTTGCTACCAACGGCAGCCAGACCACGCAGAATAGCTTTTTAATCAACGGCACCGACACCAACGATCTTCCCCTCAATACTCGTACCGTGGTCCCCAGTGAGGACGCCATTGAAGAGTTCCGCATGGTGACGAACACGATCAATCCTGAGTATGGACGAAATTCAGGAGCAATCATGAACGCCGTCATCAAGTCAGGTTCAAACGGCTTGCACGGGGATGTATTCGAGTTTTACCGCGACACCTTTCTGAATTCCAAGGATTGGTTCACGCACGAGAAGGCGATATTCCATCAGAATACTTTTGGTGCGACGATTGGCGGACCGATCTGGAAGAATCACTCGTTCTTCTTCTTCTCTTACCAGGGAGTGAGAAACCGCGAGCCACAACCGCAGGGAGCCAATAACTCGAGCCCTGTTTTCACGTCCGGCCAACGTACGGGCAGCGCCGGAGCGTTCACCGGAATCGGAAATAATGTGTCGCCGTTCCCGTTAGTTGGTGACAACGGCACGACCTATCCCGCCGGAACGCCGTATTCGACAATCTTTAGCACAGGCGCCATCCCAACTGCGGATTTCGATCCGATCGCTGCCAAATTGGTAAGCCAGTACGTGCCCTCACCCAACTCCGGCAATAACCTGTTTACCTTTACACCGATCCAGGTCACTACCGATGATCAATACTTGTTCCGCATCGACCAGAACCTCGGGAAGCGGGACTTGCTGTGGGGTTCATGGTTGCAGGAATCTTTCCCATTTACCGGAACGATTCCCTTTCCTGGAACTGGCGCCAGTCTTCCGGGATTTGGCGAGGTCAACCAACAGCACTTCAAACTGTTGACGCTCTCCTGGAGCCACACGCTTAACGATCACATGATTAATGAATTGCGTGGCGGCTACAACCGCTTCAATTACGCTGCCGTGGACCCGGCGCAGGTAACGCAGCCTTCCAGCTTGGGGTTCAACATCACGCCGCAGGATCCGGCGGGAGCCGGAGTGCCTGCGATATTCATTACTGGCTTCTTCAACCTGGGCTTTTCGCAGTTCGGACCGCAACCCAGGAAAGATCAGACCTATGAAGTGGTCGATAACTTCTCGTTTACGCACGGCAACCACACTATGAAGGCCGGGTGGGACATGCGCCGATTCCAGGTCGACAATCCATTCTTCGCGCAGAACAGCGGATTCTACCTGTACAACGGCGGAGGTACATATAGCACGGGCAACCCGGGAGCGGACTTCCTGCTCGGAATCCCCGATCTCTACTCGCAGCAAAGCGGCGGCAACGGCATTGACCGGGCGCAGGAATACTACAGCTATTTCCAGGACCAGTGGAAAATACGGCCAAACCTGACCCTTACCTACGGTCTGGGTTGGCAGATCGACACCGCGATGCAAGATCTCGCCTACGGTGGGCATGGAATGGCGGCGTTTTATCCCGGGCAGCAATCTACCGTCTTCCCGAACGCGCCGCTCGGCGTTGTCTACTCGGGGGATAAGGGAGTTCACCCGACGGGCACCGACCATCCATTCCGCAACTTTGGGCCGCGTGTCGGATTTGCTTACAGCCCTGAGTGGGGTAAACTCACCGGCGGTCCCGGCAGGACCAGCGTCCGCGGCGGCTTCGGCATGTACTACAACCGCACCGAAGAAGAACTGAACACGCAGTTCCAAGGCGTTCCTCCCAATTCAATCGCGACAAATGGAGCAGGCACATCTGGAGGAAGCCCGAGTTTTGCCAATCCCTTCGTGGACATCGCGGGTCGATCGCAGTTCAACGTGCCGAATCCCTTTCCATTTGCCGGCGCGCCTTCAAACGTCCAGTTCACGGCGTCGAATGGAAATCTTCCAATCTGGAGTGTCTGTTGCAGCACGATCGATCCTAGAAACGTCGATCCCACTTCCTACAACTACAATCTGACTATCGAACGGCAAGTGACGGCTACCACAATCGCTTCCGTCGGGTATGTGGGTTCGTTTGCGCGGCACTTGGAAATCGGTCACCCGCTGAATCTCATCAACCCGGCGGCGTGCGTCGCTGCCGGGCCCAACGTTTGCACTCCCGGCAACCAGCTGACGACCGCTCCGTTTTCGACTCAGGATTACTTGTATCCAGGAAATGTGTACGGAACGATCGACCAGATTTCAACGATTGGGAACTCGCGTTACAACTCCCTGCAGGCGGGTCTGAAAAAGAGATTGTCGAAAGGATTGCAATTTACGGCAAACTACACCTGGTCGCACTCGTTCGACAACGGCTCGGGATTTGAGAACACGTCGTTCGGGGGCGGCGGATTCGGCGGGCTCTCCGCAACACGCGCGTTCAATCCGTATCTGCCGGCCAGCAACTTTGGATCGTCGATCTTCGATGCGCGGAATCGCCTCGTGATTGGTTACGTCTACGAACTGCCACACCCACGCACGAGCAATGGCTTATTGAACCGGGCCACGAAAGGCTGGACCATTTCTGGGATTACGACGTTTCAAAGTGGATTCCCCATGGACGTGATCGATTCCTCGGCGTGGTCGCTGCACGATTATCCCGGCAATTCCGATTTCGCCACGATGGATGTGCCGAACCTTGTCGGGCCGATTCAGTACCTGGACCCGCGCAAGACAAACGCCAGCACCGGAGTCGCGCAGTGGTTTTCAACTACGTCGTTCGTAAGTTATTGCCCGACGAATGGCAACGCACCAGGCTGCGTTCCTGCGGGAAGCTTTGGCAATACTCCACGCAACGTGCTGCATGGCCCGGGAATCAACAATTGGGATTTCCAATTGTTTAAAGACACTAACATCACCGAAACAACCAGACTAGAGCTGAGGATCGAGTTCTACAACGTCTTCAACCACGAAAACTTCTGGGCAGGAGGCATCGTCAACAATATTCAATCGTCGAACTTTGGACAGGCAATCGCCGACAACCCGTCCACCGGTCAGGGACCGCGTCTGATTCAGTTGGCTGCGAAGTTTTATTTCTAATTCGCAAACCGGCCAGATTCGACAGGGGGCTCGCAAGAGTACCCCCTTTTTTGTACACGGAACTTGTGTGCTGTATGAGTTTGTGCGAGAGATAAGATGGTAGCCCCGGGCAGAGTCGAACTGCCGACCTTCGGTTTAGGAATTCTCTGAACTGTCGTGACACCATGTAATATCAGTGACATACGGTGCTATGAGGTGACGTGAGGTGATGTGAAATTACGTGATTGGACGATTTTTGGACACCAGTTTGGACACCTTGTTAGCGGACAGAACAACATGAGTGCCTTAGAGCCAACACGGTCGAATGTGGAAATACTCCGTTGTCCAGTAGGGCACGCTCTCAAGGTTGGCTTGCGTCGAGAGTCTGTCGAATCGGAATGGGTTCCTGCCTTTTTGTGCGTCCAGTGCAACGCATCGTATGGATATATTCCACTTCCTAGCGGGCTAGTAGTGAAGATTGCAGTTGCGCACCTGAACTCTTCCCGTACTGGCGTTGGATTACGCAACAACTACACTTGCCCCAACGGTCACGACTACACTATTGGAGTTGATCTCACTTACAACACACCTGCTTTCATCTGTGAAACTTGTGGCACGGCAAGCATGGTGGTGCGCGACGAATTGACTGGGGAAACTGCAACACTCGAATTTCTTGGAGAAAACTGAAAGGAGAAGGATTAACGCTTCTTTCCTGCCTTCTTCCGGCGAGCCGTCGCCGCCGCCTTCGATGCCTTCGTAGCAATTTCCTTCCGCCGCGCTGCTGATAGTTTCTTGGCCCGCGCCTTACCGCCCAGACTCGCAATTTTGCGTGCGTAAGCTGCGATAGCGTCTTGGATTTCGTCCTGATCCATTTCTCGCCGAAAATGCTAGCAGGACGTACCCTTGACACCTTGCTCAGCAAGGTGCACTATTGTGCGGACATTTTAGGCAGCGCTCCCCCCACAACACAACGGGCTGAGTAGGTGTTCACGCACCCGCCCAGCCCTAACCAAAAAGGAAAGGATGAGTTTCCCCAATGGCTGACAATGAGCATATCGCAAACGCATTAACCACACTCACCGACGATTCTGAATATGTCCATGATGCACTGCTGAGACTCGGTTTTATATGCGAGTTTGGCGACCTAACAACACACGACATGCAGCGAGTTTTGATATTCGCCGCTTATCTCAAGGCTGGCGCTACGCCCGAATATTGGGAGTCTTGAATCGTGAGAGGGCGTTCAACGTCCGATGGCGTGCTAGCGTAAGTATGCAGCGCGAGATGCAAGTCAACCGGAGACTGCGACATACTAGGATCGTTGCGCCATTCGTTACCGGGACCAACAGGATAAATTCCTTCCTGACGATTCGGAAAACTCGGAGTGCGATTAATCCACGTGTGGCCGGGATTCTGTTGCATGAACTGCAATTCTTCACTCTGGGGAGCGCGGGAAATAACAGTTCCGCCCATCGACTGCGCTGTCTGTACCTGATCGGCTGGAATGTAGCGACTCTGGCCTTGAGGATCGCGGACGATTGCAACAGGCATACCGCCCGCTGATAGCGCAGCGCCTAACTGATCTTGCGGGATGGAATGCACTTGCTGATCCGTGCCTAGAATCGGAACTGTTCCAACCGTGCTCACTGTGGCGCTCCCGCTACCGGGAAATTATTCCAGTTGAAACCTGACGCGCCGATGGTTTGCGCTGTTCCCGTCTGAGGTTTGCTTCTGATCGGTACCGTATCAATCCCCGGCAATCGCGGAATGCCCTGTCTCAGCATATCCACGTTCTGAGTAAAGGCCGCGAGCCTCTGGCGAGCTAAGGCGGAATTCGTTTCGAATCCCGGTACTGTGGCCTGTAGCGCGTTGATCTGCGCTTCGTTCGCCCTGGCCGATCCGGTTAGAACCTTTTGCAGACCCATTGCAGATTCGCGCAAGCTGAGAGTGTTAACTACATAGTCTTTCGTCTTTTGCGTTGCGTCCGCCATGTTCGATGAATTGGCAAGGCTGTTAGCCCATCCCATCGGAAGCTGAGTTCCGAATGCGCCAAGCTTTAATTGACTTTCCCCTTGAGATAGAGCCCAATTGATTAACAATCGCTGTTTTTCGTTCTGGTCTAGTGCGTCTGCGGAATCGAGAACATTGTTACTCTTGACTGCGACATCATTTAGCACTCTGGTGTCGTGCGTATCGTTTCGAATGTCTGTTTCCTTGACTCCGCGAATTCCAGTCATCCCGCTCTGTTGCGCTTGCGTCTGAGTCGTTAGCACCGTCGATTTTGAAACAGGGTCGTAGGCATACACAGGCTGATTCATCCCACGAAGCAGCGCTTGCTGTTGCTGCGCCTGCAATTTCGCTAGACCTGTAGCGCGTCCCGTCTCGCTGATCGGAGAAAGCTGTTTGATCGGGTTATAGTTCTTATCTACCAGCCATTGACCCTTACCCGCTCCCGATCCATCCTGCCCATAGTCGAAAATTTTCGTCTGTCCCGCCGCTGACAAGTCTTTCAAGGCCGCGAAGTCTGCGCTGGTAAGTTGATGCCCTGCATACTGCGCTGCCAGATCGTCAGGAACTCCAAGCGATTTCAAATCAGCCGCACTCATCGCCGGATGAATAGTAGTCGCTGCCTGCTGTCCCGCGTTTACCGCTTGCTGTTCTGCCTGCAATCTCAAAGGCTGCATCTGAGACTCGAAGGCAGTGTTTTGCGTCATCTGATTTGTTAGCGCGTCACGATAGCGCTGTAGTCCCTGCATCTGTTCCCACTGGTTCGCAAACTGCGTAATCGTGGCGAGATGTTGCATCACTTGATCGTGCCTGACATCTGGCGGGGTTAGCCCTGCCTCTACCATCATTGACGAACCCGCACCCTTGAAGAAACTTTGTAGCAGTCCCTTGACTCCGCTTTTCGGTTCCTGTGGCGCGGTCTGTTGCGCTCTGGCTTGATAGT
Source organism: uncultured Acidobacteriaceae bacterium (assembly GCA_937879855.1). GTDB lineage: Bacteria > Acidobacteriota > Terriglobia > Terriglobales > Acidobacteriaceae > Sulfotelmatobacter. The sequence continues at coordinate 215,723 of CALFMO010000043.1, forward strand.
CCTGAATTATCGGAGTGTAAGGGTTATCCGGAGAGAATCCACCCTGTTGCTGGGGCTGTTGTTGCGGTTGAGGCTGTCGAAAGGTCTGCGATGCCTGATTCTCTAAGTCATTCGTCCCGCTGAGAGGGATACCAGCGCCGCCATAGTTAGTATTCTGAGGCAGAACGGTAGCCTGCGTTGAATCAGACGAAGTAGTCGGAACCTGCGGAACCTGAGAAGTAGAATCAGGCTGTGAGTTCCATGCTGCTAATGCCGTTTGTCCGTATCCGCCGTAACCACCCATGAATTCACCTTAGCGGGCAATTCGCCGCCTCTCTACTTTCAGGCTGGCCCCGTTTTGCCGTCGCCGGGATTTTTCTTGTCAGGGTGCGGGGGTGTCCATTGTTCGCTCTGCTCATGGCAAACCCTGCTCCCGATGGTATAGGGGCTATTCATCAAAAACTGCTGTAGCTCTGCAAAGGCGCTGCCGCTGGCTTCTTCTGACTGGCCTTGCGGATCAGGATTCTTGTCTTGCGAGAACATGCGATTGCCCGCGTCATAGCCGTAGCCGAATTGATTGGGATAGTTCTCCGGCGAGACATCCCCATTTAACGGTGCCTGTGATCCGCCTTGGCCGTACTCTCCCGCTTGTCCTTGGTTTGCCTGTTGACGTTCTCCGGACATATCCTTGCCGCTGTCCAGCCGAAAATCTGTGTAATCGCTTGGTGTTGGCATCTGGTTAACTCGCTTTCTGTTTTGGTGGTTGGGGTGGTTTCGGTTTCGGACTAGGCTTCGGGTCTTTCACCTGTCCGGGTTTATCGTGCATCCTGTATTCCATCGTTCAATTTCCTTCCCGCGCATTCTGCGCTGTTGGTTCATCCTTCGTGCATTTCGGCCATGGCTGGAAAGTATCATTCTCGGTTAACGTGGTAGTCCAGCCGTCTTTATCCTTTACCCAAGTTATCCCTTCGTGTTTCCCTGAGATGTCCAAACATCCCCGATCCAAGTACTGCAGCCTGCAGAGAACATATCCCGCCTTTGGTTTGTATTGCTCTACATGGTTGCTAGGGCAGAAGTCCGCTCTAAATGGTCCCGTTTGCGGACTATTCAGATTCCATGCGTCCTTACTCAACACCTTATCGAGATACACTCCATAGAACACGTACCGATGAGAGTCAGGAACCAAGTAGCGCCCCGCTACTATGCCAAGCCCGAACACGAAACAAAACAAGACTGGTGCAAACATCGACCACCCTTTACCTTTTATAGTGCGTCCCTTCGAGCGCTGAGACTCTTTCGCATAATTCGGAGTGATCCCTTCGTGCGTCTTTAATTTCAGTCTCCTGAGCATCTTGCCGCTTCTCCAAACCTGTAAGAGTACGATCAATAAGATAGCCAAGAATCCCGAGTAGCGTAGCAACCACCCAAGGCCAGCCGATGCCGGAGAGTTGATCGTCAGCAAATAGAAAAACTGCATTCATCGCCCTCTGGCCAGAGTCACGGGCATTACTCCCAGTCCTGCGAAAACTTAACGTCTTGCTGAATAGATTGAAGGTACTGCTGATACCTGCTAGGCCAGCTTGGCGTACCGTCATTTGGCCCCGGATGCGGCAGAGCCGTTGCCGGGATGACTATGCATCCCTGCGTATGCCCGGAAACACTAGATTGAGTGTTTCCCACCTTCGTTAACTTCTTGTTTGCTAGCGCCAATGTTCCCCCTTACTGCCCGCTGCCCCAACAATGAGTGTGCGTTAAGGCATTGTCAATAGCCCGCATACGGAGGAACTAACTGATATGTTTTTAGGAATCAGGCGCGTAGCCAGCGGGCGCGATGCCGAGGCCGGGGGTGAGGCTGCCGGGGGCTATCGGAAGGTACCGGGATCAGAGCGTTGCTTTTGTTTGTGGCCGCGCATGTGGCTCAAGTTCGGCGCGGGCCTGCACTGCTAATTCTCGGCGTGACTCGGCATAGGAGCGAAGGGGTTGGGTTGAGTGCGAGCGCAATTCCCGATACTCACGGCCTACCCAGGCATCGTATGACGCTGCAGGCCACTGGAAACGCCGACAAGTGGCAACATACACGCCGTAGTCAATGTCAAGCTGGCTGGCTATCTTGTCGCCAATTGCGGGAGACGGAACGCGGATAGGTTCCATGAATCACCCCTGTTTTGGAGTGGGTCGGGAACGCCGATCCGCGCTCGCGGAGGTACTGCGTCAAGCGCGTTATAGCGCAAGTCAGGTTGCTACGCAATAGCCCATAATCAATGGTGACTTGGACATCTGTTGGACACTTAGGCCGTAAGTTATTGATACGACTACGGCAAATCTTGAACAGCGGTTACGCTAACCGATGTCTCAACACAATCGGAGAAACCTGACTCTTTCTGCGAGCGCGAGCGAACTGCGCGGGCGTGCTTTTCACCGTTGTACACCGTTCATTTGCATCCTTGTTTTGCCGCTGCGGTCCAACAAAGGGTGAGAACGTAGACTCTGAGACGGAGAAGGAAGAATTCAGCAAGATTTCAGAACGTTGCCTGTATGTGTAAATCATGAATTCTTGAATTCTTGCCCTAACCTATAGATATATATAGAATTACTCTTCATATTCTCCCCTGTATACAGCAAGAATTCATTAGAGAGGTATAGAGGGGCAAAAGTGAATTCTTGGTGTTAGTTCGGCCAGGACCAAAACCACTGATTGGCGATTCGTTCGGAAACGATGCCGAGGGTTTTTCTGGCGCGGAACAGTGTCGCCTGACTGATGCCGAAATCTTCTCTCGCCTTTTCTAGTAATGGGTCGGAGTGGTGAGTTCCTTCGAGTGGCAGGTTTTCTTTCAGGAACGAGACTGCCCGATTTTCCTTCTTGGTGTCCTTGTCTTCCTGTGCGGCGAGAATGCTTTCAATCGAGGCGTTGGACACATCCAGATATTTAATCCGCGCCTGATCGGTGTCGCTACTGCCAATAGTGACTTTAGCGCTTTCTGTGGCGAATCGGAGACCGGGAAACTTGCCCAGGTTCTTTTTCGATTGCAGCATCTCGCGGACATTTTCATCGTCTTGTGATTTGACGAAACTCCAAGCCATGCGAAGACAGCCAACCGCGCCCACGGCCCCGATTGCTTTGTGCATGGCGCTTCGGCCTTCGGTTTTCGAATGATGCATGATGACCACCACGGCAATGCTCAAATCTTGCGCCATTGTGACCACGGGCATCAGAACGGCGCGAACTTCCTGCTCCTTCATGAGATTCCTAGAGCCAAGGTATTTACTAAGCGGATCAATCACTAATAGCTTGATGGCAGGGTTTGAGTTGATTTTCTCCCGAATCACACATAAGTCTGATTCAAGGGTCAACTGCCGTTCTTCCTCAAGTTCTTCCTCGTCATCGAACATCCGAACAGTGTCAACCAAGTGAATTCTGTTTAGGTCCGCTCCGGCTGCCATGAGCCGAGGAACGATAATCGTTTGCGGATCGTCTTCCGTAGACAGAAGAATGCTTTCTAGTGGCCCGTGGACGTTCGCCGCGCCGTCAAGAAACGGGAGCCCACGCGAAAGCCGCGCCATCAAATCGAGACTCAACAGGCTCTTTCCCATGTCCGGATCACCTAAGAAGGCAGTACCGAACTTGAGCGGGACACGCTGCGGCCACAGGAAAAGCAGTGTCTCTGGTTTGACTTCTGCGCACGTCTGCCAGTTCGCAACCTTGTGCGTAGCCAGTTTTTTCTTCTTGGTGGGAGTAATCACCGAAGCGTCAAAAGAAAGACTAGGAATCGAAACTCCATTCATGCAGCCTCAATTCCCGCGAGTTCGCGATAGATGCGTTCCTGTTCGCGGATTTCCTCGTGCAATAGGGCCATGCTTGCCCAAAGCTTTTCATCCTCTGGCGCTGCCTCTAGTTCTGCCGCTGCCATGCGATAGATTTCTTCGAGGGTGTGTAGCCAATCACGCTCCCTGATTCGTTCCTGCCTCGCCGCGTCCTTTGCGTCTATCTCTTCCTGCCGCTTGCGTTCTCTCGTTCGTCGCTCTTGAGCTATTCGCGCCTGATCTGCCTCGGAGCCGCCGACCCAAGCGCCCAGAGATTCGCAAGCTGCGCGAAAACTCATGTGATCGCGTTCCATGAGAAAAGCAACGATGTCGCCGCCTTTTTTCTGGCAACCGTGGCAATAAAACGCGCCATGAGAAACATTGACGGATAGCGATTGCTTGCTTTTCGATTCGTGCCAAGGGCAATTACACTTCGCCCACCCGTCGCGACTTGGCCGCGACAGCCTAGGGAATTCCCGCCGATAGAAGGAAGACGCTGGAGGTAGCAGAGTCTTGTCAAAATGGCACGTCTGCATCCGACACCTCCAAGCCGTGAACGTTCTTAATCGGCTCGCTCGTCGGCGGCGACAAGATCGCTTTAGCTGCTGCGGTCCCGCCTTTGCGTGATTCTTGTGGCTTGGTTTGATCTGGCGGCGTATCCGGCGCATCGGATGGAAGCGAAATCTGGAAGGCTACAATCTCCGTGATGTACTTCTTTTCGCCCGTTTGCTTATCATCCCAAGAGCGAGTTTGCAGACGCCCGACAACCTTGACGAAATCGCCTTTCTTTAACTGCGCAACTTTCTCGGCAAGCTGTTCCCATGCTGTCACGCGATGAAATTCCGCATAGTCCTGATACTTGGTCAATACTGTGAGGTTCGCCACGCACTTCCCTGTCGGCGTATACCTGACTATCGGGTCTTTGGCTAAACTGCCGTGCAAATGGACTTCGTTTTTGAAGTTCATAGTTTGGCCCCTGTGCCAGTAAGGCAGGCTTCAATCTGGCGGGCAGCGGCAGCGAGAGTTTCAAGGCGCTTACGCTCGTGAGACGCTTCCGAAGTTTGGGCAAGGTCTTCAAGGCCGTCCGCTAATCGTTGCGCGAGGGCGCGGTAATTGGCGTATGGGTCGCCGCTTCTGATGCGGCCTATTGACGGATGGCGGGCCGCGATGGATGATGGACTTACTTCGAGCATAGAGAGAACCTCCACGGCCCGCGGCTTCGAGCACCGCGGGCCAGTTTTTGAGTCAGTTAATCGGGCCTCGAATCGCAGCGCCAATTTCCCCTAGTCGCCTTGCAACCTCTTTCCCGCGTGGCCTTTCTTCCCCAGACCGATGCCGCGCTAGCCATGCCTCAAGTGCTGGCGAGCCCCACTCAAATCGGACATAGCACCCGAGCCTCAAATGCGGGATTCGCTCGGAAGTGGGCGTAGAAGAGCGCACCTTGCTGCGAATCCAACTCACCGGAACTCGCCACCGCTTCGCCAGTTCGACTGAATCAATGATTTCTGGGTTCATTTCGCCGCCGCCTTTCGCGCTAGTCGCTCCGCCCGCTGGTTACGTATGCGCTCCACATCCCGAGGATTGACGCGCCAAGAGCCGCAAACCTGAATTGCCTCAACCTGTTTCTTCCAGACCCAGGCGTATCCGGAATTCAGGCACACGTCAGTTTGCTGGCACATTTGGCGGACGGTGGGCCAATTCAGAACCTCTTCAAGTTTCGCCATCGGTATCACCTCTGCACTGAACTTCACTATTTACAAGTAACAGAAAATGAGTTATTGTGTTGTCATGAGTAGCGTTACCGATAACAAAGCGTCAACAAAACTGAAGATTGCCCTTCCGGGCCAGATGTTGCCAGTCCTAATTGCGTGGCCAACAGAGAGGAAGGACCGCTCCGGCGCTTATATGCTGGGGGGGCTGCGACAGCTTGACCCACGTGATCTGGATCTCTACGTAACCAATAAGAAGGCGTTCGAAGCGAGGTATGGGCCCACCGATGCCGATTCGAGGGAATTGCTCTTCGTAATTCAGATGGCCGATGCTCTCGCTGCCAGGAATCTCCCAAAACTCAAGAATGTGATGAATCGGTTTCTGGGCGCGGATGAGGCAAAGAAAAAATTGCATCTACCAGAATCGGACAGGCTCCGCCCCCCGGTTAGATTCTTTGAAGACCTCAGCACGCGGTTCAATTTCCGCGCCAGCAATGCCGCGCCCCTTGTCTACTGGTCCGACAAAGAACAACGACTGGCTTTCGGGTTGTTTTGTCGTGACATTTCGACCGCGCTGTTCCTGCTGGCAATAGAAAAAGTTGGCGTGAGTTCGATGGGACACTGCAAGGGTTGCCATGGAGTGCTCATAGCGGACCGAGCCAACAAGAAGTTTTGTAATAGCAACTGCCGCTCGCGCTACTTCATGCGGCAACTTCGAGAAAGACAAAAGAAATCTGCTGCTAAGAAAGGGAAGGCCAAAAATGCAAAACGGAACAATCACAAAACGCGGTAGCAACTGGTATGTGAGGTACTGGGAAAAGCGGAACATCAACGGGACAGTCGAACAGAAGCGCGTATCCCACTGCCTCGGCGCGGTCACCACTCGTGGAAAACATCCGCCCGCCGACATCAAAGACGCAGCCGCCGAACATATGTCCACAATCCACGGTGAAAAGATTCCCGGCGAGCGCGTTACGACTCTCGGGGAATTTATGGAATCCGTCTATCTGCCGTGGATCAAAGAGCACAAGCGCCCTAGCACGGCCCGAGGATACGCGGACATCTGGGAGCATCATCTAGAGCCGTTATGCGCTGGCGCATGGCTAAAAAACGTTCGCACGTTCCACGTTCAAGGATGGCTCAATTCAATTGCGAAAGACGGCCTGAGCCGCAACACCTTGAAACATATCAAGAGCGTAATCAGCGCGATTTTCAAACTGGCGAAGCAACAGGATTATTTTCAGGGCGAGAATCCGGCAAAGGATACCGCCGTCAATCCTGCGGCGACGGCTCCGGAAGAAACCTATGCTTACAGCTTCGAGGAAGTGAATGCAATCTTGGCCCACATTCCGGAGCCATCGGCAACCGCATTTGCCGTGGCTGCCTATACAGGGCTCCGCATTGGGGAAATCGAGGGTCTGCGTTGGGAAGATTTCGCGAACGGAGAAATTCAGGTTTCACGATCCGTCTGGAATGGGAAGGAAACCGGACCTAAGACGCAAAAGAGCGCAGCGCCTGTTCCAGTGATTCGCCAACTTTCCGAGCGTTTGGAACTGCATCGGCTGCGCTGCAAAAAGGCCGACAGTGATCCGGAGAGCAACGGGCCGAAGATTGGGCCGATGTTCGTCACCAGCAAAGGCACACGGCAGAGCATGAACAATCTATTAAAGCGCTCGATCCTGCCCGCGCTGAATCGCTGCGAAACCTGCCACAAACCAGAGGGAGAATGCGACAAAAAAAATGCGCACGATTACGTGCGCGATGCTTCCCTTCCCGAATGGCACGGCTGGCACGCTTGCCGCCGTGGTCTGGGAAGTAACCTCTATCGGCTCGGAGTTCCGGACATGGTTATCCAGCGAATTTTGCGCCATGCGAACGTCAGCACGACAACGGGCTATTACATCAAGTCGTCAGCGGATGACGTGCGTAGCGCTATGACGAAACTCGAAAACAATGTCCCGCAAACCGATTTGGACACCGTTTGGACACCTAAACTGGTTTCGTCGCGTCGTATGTAATTGAAAGTAATGGTAGCCCCGGGCAGAGTCGAACTGCCGACCTTCGGTTTAGGAAACCGCTGCTCTATCCATCTGAGCTACGGGGCCACGGCGACGCTACCTGACATTGTAGATTAGTTTACCGATTCAGTCGGCTGTCTTGCCTACTCCTGCCAGTGTGTTATTACGCCGACTGAAGTGGCAACTTCCAGTCTCTGGCGGACACATGTCCGGCGTGAATCCAGGCAAAACGGGTTATGAGCGATCCCGCAATTGCCGACCACGCGGCCCAGCGACGCAACGAGGTCGATCTCCGTTTCCCTCCAAACAGACTTGCAACCCGCAGGAGAGCGGGAACGGGTCCAGAAAGCGCTCCGCCAGCGCGCGTGACCCACCCACTGGCGCCATGTTTCAAAGGCTCGAGATGGGAATGCGAACGGCTTTCAATGCGCAGGCCTTCCAAACCCTCGAAGAAGGCTGCGCCGAGTCCGAGAGCCTGCAAGGCTCGGCTCTTTCGGTGGCCCATCAATTCCAGAATTCCGACAGCGGCACCCAGGCCCGAGGCCGCAAAATGGAGCGGAAGGTCTGCTGCGTTACGATTCCATACCGGAATTGCGGTGGCCCCGATCAGCACGCCTGTGTAGTTCGAGAACGGAAGTCCGAAAGCGAGCGATGCTGCCGATCCCGCATTTTCCAGTACACGCACCGGCAAGGAAGGGCCATAGCGGTCGCTCAGGAATCCAGCGAACGCAGCCGCGGCAGCGGCGCTGGAAAAACCTAAAAGCGTCCAAACCCCAACCGACATTGGGCTCTGAGGCTTGAAGACGCGCAACATGGCCAGGAAGCGCTCGGGGCGGCCCAAGTCCGCAATTAGGAGAGCAGGCGAAATCACAGATCCGGCGGCTGCGATCCAACGCGCGTGTCGAACCAACTCACGATCCGCGCCAGTGTAGTCAGCAATTGCACCGACGACGCCGGCGGCGCCAGCGGCGCCGCCGAGGAAGAAGTACAGCGGAATTTCCCAAGTCCAGGGTGGTTGCTTCAGCAGCGGGATTCCGTAGTAGCCAGTCTCTGCTGTGGCCTGCGGGAATGGCGCTCCCTGAGGACGCGCGGCGATCACCTGCAGTTGGCCGCGCTTTTCTGCTTCTCGCCGGATTTCATCCAGCCGATGTTCTCGTTCGAAATTTAGAGTTTCCTCGGGAGGGGTTCGAACCGGATCGCTCATCTTACTTCCTTTCCATCGAACAAGAATGCCAACAGCGTTCCCCCAAGAAGCAATCCTGCGGCTTTCATCAACCGCCTCACGATCCCCTCGCCGAACCACTGTTAATCCGCAAACGCTGCTCCAGTGAACACGGTATTGATTCAGAGCAGCGTGCGTCCGAATCTACAAGTGGAGAGATGAGTTTTTGCCAAAAGAGGTGGGCAGGAAGTCTTAAATTTATCGCTGATTTGTGAGTCAGCATGAACGGCTCGTGGACCTCGTTCAGCCCTTCTTTACAGGCCCAACATTTCCCGCCTCGATATGGACTGCCGTGTTTCGGATTGCATCTGAGTAACGGCGCGGATGATTGAGATTCACATGGAGGACCTTATGACAGCAGCCGATGTATTAGTTGAGACCTTGTTGGACTGGGGCGTGGAAGTTATTTTTGGGCTTCCGGGTGACGGAATTAACGGCATCGTAGAAGCTCTCAGGACGCATGAAGACAAGATTCGATTCATTCAGGTGCGCCATGAAGAAGCCGCTGCGTTCATGGCATGTGGGTACGCCAAGTTCACGGGGAAGTTAGGCGTCTGTCTCGCCACTTCGGGTCCTGGTGGTATTCACCTTCTGAACGGGCTTTACGATGCCAAGCTAGACACCCAGCCAGTATTGGCCATCACAGGTCTTCAGTTTCACGATCTCATCGGCACATTTACTCAGCAGGATGTGGCGCTCGACAAACTGTTTATGGATGTCGCAGTGTTTAACGAACGCATCATGGGCCCAACGCATGTGGAGAATATTACCGACTTGGCGTGTCGGACCGCCCTTGCCTACCATGGGGTATCTCACATCACTTTCCCGGTTGACCTTCAGGAAAAAGAGGTCAAGAAAAAACAGGCTTCGAGCCGCAATATTCCACACCATACGTCTGACGTCGACGCGCGCAGTGCACGCCTTCCGAATCGCGCTGATCTGGAACGAGCGGCCGAAATTCTCAATCAAGGAGAGAAGGTTGTGATTCTAGCCGGTCGTGGCGCATTGAATGCAACCGATGAATTGGAACAAACTGCTGAGCTGTTGGCTGCGCCAATCGTGAAAGCGTTACTCGGAAAAGCCGCCGTGCCAGACGACAGCCCATACACGACAGGCGGCATCGGCCTTCTCGGAACCAAACCTTCCCAGGAAGCGTTGGAGGATTGCGACACGTTATTGATGGTGGGAACGTCATTCCCCTACATCGAATTCATGCCGAAACCCGGGCAGGCAAAAGGCATCCAGATCGAACTCGACCCAAAACGCATTGGACTTCGTTATCCAGTGGAAGTCGGATTGGTCGGCGACAGTCGAAATACATTGCGCGAGCTGATTCCACTTCTGAAGCGCAAAGAGAACCGGAAATTCCTTCAGGCAGCTCAGGCTGGAATGAAAGACTGGTGGGAACTGATGGAGAAACGTGCCACCCGGCGCGACATGCCCATGAAGCCACAGGTTGTGGCGTGGGAACTTGGCAAGCGGTTACGTAATGACGCAATCGTCAGTTGCGATAGCGGCACAATCGCAACCTGGTGGGCACGGCATATTTTGGCGCGTCGCGGCCAGATGCACACGCTCTCCGGAAATTTGGCCACGATGGCGCCGGGCCTGCCGTACACGATTGCTGCACAGATTGCCTTCCCCAACCGTCAGTGCGTGGCATTTGTCGGCGATGGCGGTTTCTCCATGCTTATGGCGGATTTCGTGACCGCCGTGAAGTACAAGTTGCCAATCAAAGTGGTCATCATCAAGAACAACACGCTCGGACAAATCAAGTGGGAGCAGATGGTGTTTCTGGGAAACCCCGAGTACGGCGTTGATCTGCACCCTATTGATTTCGCGGCTTTCGCCCATGCCTGTGGCGGTGTCGGCTTCAGCGTTGAGGATCCCGCTGAGTGCGGACGGGCCTTGGACGAGTTTCTTGCCGCTCCAGGACCTGCCGTGTTGCAAGCGACGGTCGATCCATTCGAGCCGCCGATGCCGGCGAAGGTTAAGGCAGAACAAGCATTGCACTTCGCAGAATCATTGGCTCGTGGAGAGCCGAACAGAAAGAAAATCGCTCTCACCACACTTTCCGACCAGGTGCGCGAACTCATTTAGCTCACCAGTCAGAAACGGACGGTTACGAATTGACCAATGAAGTTGTTGTGATCACCGGAGCATCGGCGGCTTAGGCAGGGCCACGGCACGAGAGTTCGGAAGACATGGCGCCAAAGTCGGTCTCATCGCACGTGGCGTCGACGGACTCGAGGCTGCGAAGCGCGAGATCGAATCGGCAGGCGGAAGTGCAATGGTGCTTCCTCGGGACGTCGCCGATGCCAGCAGCGTTGAGAAAGCCGCCGCCGCGATCGAAAACGAGTTTGGACCGATCGATATCTGGGTAAACAACGCGATGGCTTCAGTGTTTTCTCCGGTGAAAGAAATGCAACCGGAGGAATACAAGCGGGTCACCGAGGTTACATACCTTGGAGTTGTGTACGGCACGCTCGCTGCTTTGAAACGCATGTTGCCGAGGGATCGAGGAACTATTGTCCAAGTCGGTTCCGCACTGGTATATCGAAGCATTCCTCTTCAATCCGCATACTGCGCAGCCAAGCACGCCATTGCTGGGTTCACGGATTCATTACGCTGCGAACTGATCCACGACAAGAGCAATGTTCGGGTGACGATGGTTCAGATGCCCGCTTTGAACACGCCGCAGTTTGGGTGGGTTAAGAGTCGTTTGAAGTATAAGGCTCAACCCGTGCCGCCTATCTTCCAGCCGGAAGTAGGCGCAAGAGCCATCTATTGGGCTGCACACCATTCCCGGCGGGAAATTTATGCCGGCTGGCCGACGGTAGAGGCCATTGTTGGCAATAAACTCGCACCCGGCTTGCTTGACCGTTATTTAGGAAAAACCGGATTTGATTCGCAGCAAACGTCCGAGCCAGAGGACCCTAACCGACCAAATAACTTGTGGGAACCGTTGACAGGCGATCATGGCGCGCACGGAGCCTTCGACCGCCGAGCAGACAAAATCAGTTGGGAACTTCAAGCAAGCCTTCGCCGCCGTTGGATCGGCGCCGGCCTGGCCGCCATCGCAGCCGCAGTATTGCTTGCTTCGAAGCATGCCTGAACACCTCTCAAAGAGTCGAGGCGGGAGCGATGACGGCCTTTTGCTGTCAGCTCGCGCAATTGCCGTCTGGAGAGTGGACGAGCACACCTCCACCTCGAGCGGTCTTTTCCTTGATCAGAAAAAGAAGGCGCGATATTTCAGCAGTTGTTGGTTGCGCCGAGTCTGCGTTGGAGTCGCACCAGGATCGAACTGAACCAATTTCCGGTGAGACGGACTACGCCCGCGGTTTTGAAGCTGGATATTGTTTTGCGCACGTAGCACTCTTCATGAACACCCCTTCCCTGCTCATCGGTCCTGCTGGTTTCGAGTGGGAGAGGGATTGCGCAGATCGAGCACACGGTACTTTGTCTCGACAAGTAATAAGAGGTAGGGCCTGTCATAGCATTGTCCTCCTTACGGACTACGGGATTAACAGGCAAAAGACGGCAATACCGAGTGCAATTGGGGTACCAATCCCTCCACCGCTGCGCAAACCCGACTCTGACAGCAGGTTACGAAGATTGAGCGAATTTTGCAGACCCCCCCATGGCGGAAGAAGGAAGAAAGAAATTCAAGGTTTGGAACATTCGTCCAAGGAAATTCCTGTACGCAAATTGTTGCAAAGCTCGAAGAAAGAAGCGGAAGTTTGGTACCTGTTTTTTGAATCTGTCGTATTAAGATTCAAATTAAAACATTGAGCAGACGGGGCGTTGGTTCGACGGACCTTGCAAAGGAGAACAACCATGCACCTGAGGAAACTTAGTTTGCTCGCGCTAGGCGCAACGCTCGCAGCTTCAGGAGCGGTGGGAACGCTCAACGTAAAAATTCAGGAATACGATGTGCCGACGCCGAAATCGCGGCCGCACGATCCCGCACTCGCCCCCGACGGCTCGCTTTGGTACACGGGGCAAGGGGCCAACAAGCTCGGCCGCCTCGATCCGAAGACTGGAGAATTCAAGGAATATCCGCTGAAGACTCCGAATTCGGGGCCGCACGGGTTGACCGCCGATAGAGACGGGAACATCTGGTTTACCGCAATTTCCGGCGGCTACGTGGGCAAGTTGAATCCAAAGACGGGCGAGATCACCGAGTATCGCCCGGACAACGGCGCCGAGATCGATCCGCACACGCCGGTGTTCGATCATGATGGCATTCTGTGGTTCACCAATGAAGAGACGAACTACATCGGGCGCCTCGATCCGAAGTCAGGGAAGATGACTTTGACCAAGGTGCCGACTGCGCACGCTGTGCCTTACGGCATCGTGATTTTGCAGAACAATACGCCCTTGTTTTGCGAGTTCGGCTCCAACAAGCTGGCTAGCATCGATCCGCACACGCTTAAAATCACCGAATATAAGTTACCGGCTGCAGGAGCGCATCCGCGGCGAATCGCGCTCGCGCCCGACGGCACGATTTATTACACCGACTACGCGCGCGGTTATCTGGGACACTTCGATCCCTCGACGGGAAAGCTGCTGAAGGAATGGATGTCGCCGGGAGGCGCCGGATCCAACCCCTACGGAATCGCGGTGATGAACGATGGCGAGGTTTGGTATAGCGAGTCGGGCGTGAACCCGAACACGCTGGTTCAGTTCGATCCTAAGACGGAGAAGTTCAGCACGAAGACGATTCCATCGGGAGGCGGCGTGGTTCGTAACATGGTGGCTACGCCTGATCAGCGGCTGTATCTTGCTTGCAGCGGGGTAAATAAAGTCGCGGTTGTGACCTTAAACAAATAGCGAATCGCGGAATGTCGCCTAGGTTTGGGACTTTTCCCGAACGTGCGTTCTCTACAGGCGCTGTCTTCGGCTGAAGTCCACATGTATCACTTGCGCGGCGGTTGGATACTGCTTGCGCGGCTTATCCGCCGCTGGCGGCTTCGCAGGTTGTCGTCCGCCAAACCACTCCTGGTACCAGCGCTGGGCAGTAAGTTTGTTCAACCAGATTATCGGGTCGTACCGGCTGTAGTCCTCGCCGTTGGGCCCGACCCTGGGAAAGAACACGTGGATCGGCTGCTCATAAAGACCGGTAAACTGCGCCTCGCCTCCATGCTGCACCATCGGAGTATCCATCCTCGTGTTAAGCGTTCTCTGGATTTCCGGGAAGCGCGGATTGTAGTTGTGCGGCACACCATCGAGGAAGCTTTCGATGATCTCATTGACTCGGGGATTTTCCGCATCGATGATGTCCAGGAGATCGTAATCGGCGTGGATGTATTTGCCGAAGCGCTTTGCGCAAAAATAATGGACAGAGTTTGGGTCGATATCTACCGAATAACCGTCTCTTCCCTTTCCGTTCCGGCGGTAATCTTGATCCAGGTGGGCCGTGCGGAAGTCGTCCCAATATTTCCTCGCATCGTCTGGATTTTTGAACTTGTCACAATGTGTGTATGGATCGGCGACTAAACCGGCAATCTGATAGCGGGCGTCGGGATCGAAGTTAGCCGTCTTGGCCTTACACGAGATCGGCTTAGGAATGTAATGATCGTTTCCCCGGTTCTTCTCGTCCGCCCATTTCAGAGACGCAGGGTTAGTAAGGCGCGCCAACAACCAAACATTCTTCTCGCGCGCCACCTGCTTGAAAACTTCCCGATCTTTTTGCCTCATAGCAGCCCCCAGACTTGGCGAATAGTCTACCCTGAAAATATGTTTCTCGGGATTGAAAAGAGGGCAACTTCTCGGAGCACGGAAGCTCGAGGGTTAGCGTCCCCCGAGCAGATGATCGTGGTGACGAGCGTACTTCAATCAGTGGGGCATTCCAGCCAACTCGTCCAGGGCCAGATTCAGTTCCAGGACATTCACGCGCGGCTCACCAAGAAGACCGAAATCTCGCTGGTAGGTATACTTCGCGACCAAGTCGCGGATTGCAGATTCGGACACGGCTCGCTCCCGAGCGATGCGCGGGATCTGAAACTCCGCGGCTGCAGGAGAAATCTCCGGATCCAGGCCCGAGGCAGAAGTGGTGACGAGATCGACTGGAATCGGTTGATCGGGATTTTCCTGGTGGAGAGTGCCTGCATCCGTGCGGATGCGGTCGATTAATTTCTGGTTGGTGGGAGCGTAGTTCGTACCGCCAGAGTTGGCGGCGTCGTATCCGTTGCCAGCGGCAGAAAGGCGAGAATGAAAGTACTTCGCAGAGGTAAACGGCTGGCCGATGATGCGCGAACCAATGGCCTCGTCGTTGCGATAGCGTATTTGGCCATTAGCCTTGTCCTTGAACAGAACCTGCGCCACTGCAGTAATCACCAGCGGATAAATCGCTCCCAGCAGGATCGTGGTGGCGATGGTCATCAGAAATGCGGTAATCAGATGCTTCTTCATAGAACTCCTCAGGCCAGATGCACAGCCGTAATCAGCATATCGATGAGTTTGATGCCCACGAAGGGCGCGATCAATCCTCCTACTCCATAGATAAATAAATTGCGGCGAAGCAGGGCTTCGGCATTCATAGCGCGATATTTCACGCCTCGTAGCGCCAGCGGAATCAGCGCGATGATAATCAGCGCGTTGAAGATGACCGCCGACAAGACCGCCGACTGCGGCGTTTTGAGATGCATGATGTTCAGCGCGTTGAGCACCGGAAAGGTCACAGCGAACATCGCGGGAATGATGGCGAAATATTTGGCCACGTCGTTGGCGATGGAAAACGTGGTGAGAGCGCCGCGCGTCATGAGTAACTGCTTGCCGATTTCCACTACCTCGATCAGCTTGGTGGGATTGGAATCCAGATCAACCATGTTGCCCGCTTCTTTGGCAGCCTGCGTGCCCGTGTTCATGGCGACGCCTACGTCGGCCTGCGCCAGCGCTGGAGCATCGTTAGTACCGTCGCCGGTCATGGCAACGAGTTTGCCCCCGGCCTGCTCGTTGCGGATGAGCTTCAACTTGTCTTCGGGAGTAGCTTGCGCGAGAAAGTCGTCAACGCCGGCCTCGCGCGCAATGGCGGCCGCGGTCAGTGGATTGTCACCGGTGATCATCACCGTGCGAATTCCCATGGCGCGCAACTGCGCGAAGCGGTCGCGAATGCCACCCTTGACCACATCCTTGAGGTGAATCACGCCCATAGCGCGGCGATTCTCTGAGACCACCAGCGGCGTTCCACCAGAAGACGCGATCCGTTCCACGGAAGCCCGTACTTCCTGGGGCATGGCGCCATTATTCTGTTCAAGATAATGCGCGATGGATTCGGCAGCGCCTTTGCGGACCTGACGGCCATCCAGATTGACTCCAGACATGCGAGTCTGTGCCGTGAAGGGGATGAATTCTGCTTCGTGGGTGGCAAACTCGCGGCCGCGAAGTTTGTACTTTTCTTTGGCGAGCACAACGATGGAGCGGCCTTCCGGAGTTTCGTCGGCCAACGAAGAGAGTTGCGCGGCATCGGCCATCTCAGCCTCGCTCACTCCGGGAGCTGGCAGAAACTCCGTAGCTTGCCGGTTGCCGAAAGTGATCGTGCCCGTCTTGTCGAGAAGCAGCGTGTTCACATCTCCCGCCGCCTCCACCGCGCGTCCCGACATAGCGAGCACATTGTGTTGGACCAGTCGGTCCATACCAGCGATACCGATAGCCGACAGCAGGCCGCCGATCGTGGTGGGAATCAGGCAAACCAGCAGAGATACAAGGACGAAGACGGTCTGTGGCGATCCTGAATAAATCGCAAACGGCTGCAACGTGACCACTGCGAGCAAGAAAATAATCGTGAGCCCAGCCAGCAGAATGTTGAGAGCGATTTCGTTGGGCGTCTTTTGGCGGGCCGCTCCTTCCACCAGCGCGATCATGCGATCGAGAAAAGTCTCGCCCGGGTTGGACGTGATCTTGACGGTGATGTGGTCGCTCAGGACGCGAGTGCCGCCAGTAACGGCCGACCGATCTCCGCCGGCTTCGCGAATTACTGGCGCAGACTCGCCGGTGATAGCGGATTCGTCGACGGATGCTACGCCGTCGATAATCTCTCCGTCACCGGGAATAAGTTCTCCGGCAGAAACGGAGACCAGATCTCCGGCGCGCAGCTTCGCACTGGGAATTTCTTCGATCTTGCCATTGGAGATCATGCGCTTCGCGATCGTTTCCGATCGGGCCCGCCGCAACGTTTCCGCCTTCGCCTTGCCGCGGCCTTCTGCCATGGCTTCGGCGAAATTGGCAAACAACACCGTGAACCACAACCACAGCGTGATCTGCAGGTTGAAGCCGAAGTCCTCTTGCGGATGCAGAATCAAAAGCACCGTCGTGATCACACTGCCAATTTCGACCACGAACATGACGGGATTCCCCATCATATTGCGCGGGTTCAGCTTCAGCAGCGAACTCCAGGCGGCGCTGCGAACGAGCTTTACATCCCAAACGGATTTGCGATGACTGGCCATAGGTTTTTAGAAAGTCTTTCCAATCTGCATCAGAAGGTGTTCAAGAATCGGCCCCAGGCTAAGAGCAGGAAAGAACGTGAGTGCGCCTAGAATCAGAATGACGCTGATCAGTAGCAACGTGAACAGCGGCGTTGTGACTGGAAACGTACCCAGCGACGGCGGCACATATTTTTTCTGTGCAAGATTGCCGGCGATAGCCAGCATTGGAATGATCATGAAAAAGCGGCCCACCAGCGTAGTGATTCCTGTCGCACCGTCGTACCAGGGCGTGTTGACCGTGAGTCCTGCGAAGGCGGAACCGTTGTTTCCAGCCGAGGATGTAAAGGCGTACAGAATCTGGCTGAGGCCGTGCGGACCGGGATTGGAAATGCCTGCGGTTCCGAAGCCCTTGACCACAGAGATTCCAGTTAGCGTGAGAATGATCAGCGGAAAAACCAGCGAGACCAGCATGGCCATCTTGACGTCGTAGGCTTCGATCTTTTTGCCCAAGTATTCCGGCGTGCGGCCGACCATGAGGCCAGCGATAAACACGGCAAGCACGATGTAGACCAGAATGCCGTACATGCCCGAGCCGACTCCGCCAAAAATAACTTCGCTCAGCATGATGTTGACGAGCGGCACCATTCCACCCAGCGGCGTGAAGGAATCATGCCAGCCGTTAATTGCGCCGCAACTCGCATCGGTGGTCACCGTGGCAAACAAAGCGGAGTTGGCGATTCCGAAACGCGTCTCCTTGCCTTCCATATTGCCGCCCGGTTGAGCGATCGAGGCGTGTTGAGCGATAGTCGGGGGATAGAGCGGATTGCCTTTCGCCTCGGCCCAGTACGCAACCGTTACGCCAGCGAGAAAGAGAAGCGCCATTGCAGACCATACAGCCCATCCATGCGCGGCAGATCCAGTCATGCGTCCGAGCGTGTAGGTGAGTCCGGAGCCGATGGCGAAGATGCAAAACAGTTC
Source organism: uncultured Acidobacteriaceae bacterium (assembly GCA_937879855.1). Classification (GTDB taxonomy): domain Bacteria; phylum Acidobacteriota; class Terriglobia; order Terriglobales; family Acidobacteriaceae; genus Sulfotelmatobacter. The sequence continues at coordinate 233,859 of CALFMO010000043.1, forward strand.
AAAAAGATTTGTGATCGGCGTGGGGTTCTCAAACGGGTGTGCACTATTCGCATTGAAGAATCCGCCTCCATTCGTGCCCCATTCCTTGATGATTTCCTGAGAAGCCACTGGACCCTGCGCTATGGTTTGCGTGGTGACAGTGTCCATCACAGGTTTGCCGCTGGCATCGACAACGGGTTTGCCATCACTGCCGACCCGTTGCACCTGTTGCGATTCGACCAACTTCACGGTGTCGTAAGGCTTAAGGTTCTGTACTACTCCCTGCGAAACCAGAAATAGGGATCCCACAATGCAAAATGGCAGCAGCACCCACAAGCAACACCGCACGAAGTCGACCCAGAAATTTCCCAGGGTATTCATCTGCCGGCGGGCGATGCCGCGAATGAAAGCTATCGCTAACACGATTCCGGTCGCCGCCGAGGCGAAATTGTGAAACGCGAGACCAGCCATTTGCGTGAAGTAGCTCATAGTGGTCTCGCCGGAATAGGCCTGCCAGTTAGTATTGGTGGTGAACGACGCAGCAGTGTTGAAAGCCAGGTGCTCAGGCGCCACTGCGCCAAGATGCTGCGGATTGAAGGGCAACACACCTTGTATGCGCTGGATCAGATAGAGGACGAGCATCGACACCGCGCTGAACAGCAGCATGGTGATCGCGTACTCAGTCCAACGCATCTCGTGCGCCTCATCCACGCCAGTCACGCGATAAAGCAATCGCTCGATGGGCCGCAGGACCGGATCGAGGAAAGTACGCTCGCGATTGAAGACGCGCGTCATGAAAACGCCGAGCGGCTTCGTGACCAGAAAGATCAATCCCAAAAATACGACGATTTGCAGCCAGCCGTTGATCGTCATTTCAGAACTTCTCCATTCAGAACTTCTCCGGACGCAGCAGCGCGTAGAACAGGTACACAGTCACTAGCGCGCTGATAATGAGCATGATGAGAGACTGTATGTCCATGACATCCTCCTACTTCATGCGATCGCAAAAACGCACATACGCAATCGAAGCGGCGAAAAATGCGATCGTGACAGCGATCCAAAGAACGTCCTGCATGGTTAATCTCCTCGACCGATTTCGTTAAGTTGCGCCGCTAGCATCAAAGCGCTATTCGCTCTCTGCCTCTGTCTGGGACGCTTCGGGCTTGAGCGAAAGACTTCATTTCTATAAGTTCGCCAGGCTGCCGGACTGGGTTAAATCTCGCAAAGTGAATCACTGTGTGAGACGGCTCGCTTCTTGCCTCTTTCACCAGAGCTAGCAGGACGCGCAATAAAAATGTGACCGCTCCGACACACAGTATTGCGAGCGCAACTTTCATAACTTCACCGGCACACCTGCCACTCGAGACTCGCAAAGCCTATTGGACAACCCCGCGCGTAAAAAGGGGGTCAAGACTTCATAAAGAATTCGTAAAGGAAGTCATGCGACTCTTTTCGCAGTCCAACGGAAAAACCGCGCTTAGCCCGATTATTCAGGAACCCCACTCCGCTTTGCCGGGTTCCGCGTAATATTTTCGGCTCTGCTTGCATTCCACGGGCGTTGTCGCCAACTCGATAAGCGCCAAACGAGCTGCTGCGACCATCAATTTGCGTTCGCTTTGCGAAGCTCGGTCCCAGGAAAAAGATTCTTCCCGGTTGCCGTGACCGCTGCCGTCGGGCGACAAGGCTGCGTGATAGTGATAGAAAACCTTTGCCAGTTGTTCTGCAGACACATCTTGAATCGTCGACATACGTTCATTAGCCTTTCTGCGGTTCGGCGAATTGCTTCAGTGGAAGGTGATCGGTCGGGTAAGTGGAGGCTGCGCCTTCCCGCTTCCACAGTCCGATCAAGAATCCCAATATCAATAGAAACATGGTTCATTCGCGGGCAGGACGAGTGCTAGTCCTTTCCGCTCTGAAGGATTTGATGATAAGGGGCGTAAAGATTGAATAAGTAGTTCGTAGATTGTTCGTAAGAAGGTCGGCTCGGCTATTTTGGTATGCGCCGGCGAATGCCTCATTCCCCGGGCTCAAAGCGATAGCCGACCCAGGGTTCGGTGACGATGTAGCGGTGCGAAGAGGCGTCAGGCTCAAGTTTCTTGCGCAACTGTCCCACGAACACGCGGAGATATTCCACCTGCTCGGTGCTCTGCCCGCCCCAAATTGCGCCCAGCAAAGTGCGGTGATTGACGACCTTGCCCGGACGGCGCGCCAGGAAGACGAGCAGATCGAATTCTTTCGGAGTGAGACGCACCTCGTTGTTGCGGACGGTGACTTTGTGAGCAGCGGTGTCGATGCGAAAATCTCCGATCTGGATTACCGGGTCTGCTTCGCTCTCCGTCGGAACGCGGCGCAGATTCGCCCGCACCCGCGCCAGCAGCTCGTTCATGCCGAACGGCTTGGTAACGTAGTCGTCGGCGCCGGCATCGAGGGCTTCCACTTTCTGCTGTTCCTTGTCGCGAACCGACAGAACGAGAATGGGTACCTGAGAATTTGCGCGAACCGTGCGGCACAGTTGAATGCCATCGATCGATGGCATCGACAGATCGGTGATGATCAGGCTGGGCGACCAGTCCTTCATAATTTCCAGCGCCATCTCACCGCTGTTGGCGACGCGGATGTCATAGCCTTGCGCCGAAAGACTCGTGCGCAACACGCGTGTGATCTGCGCTTCGTCGTCCACTACCAGGATGTGCGGCCGGTCCGCCATCAGCGAGCCTCCTGCGTAACAATGTGAACATCGACCGAGGGCGAGTCACGAAGAAAGCGCTGGATGGCCGATAGATATAAGTATCGCTGCCAGCCAGTGCGTGCGGATCGGCCAAAGATTACCTGAGTGATGTGATGCTCACGCACCAGTTGGGCGAGACCCTCGGCAATGCTGCTGCCCGAAGCGCGAACGACGTGTGCGCCGAGATTGTCAGCGAAGCGAATGTTTTCCGCCAGCGTTTTTTGATCGTCCGGCCTCGTATCGCGGCCGACATCGATGTAAAAAACATAGAACTCGCCGCCCATGGCGCGGGCCATGCGCGACCCCCGGGCGATGAGATACTGCGCCGCGGGGTTCGAACTGACGCAGACCGCAATGCGCTCCCGTACAGTGTGCGCCGGCTGAGTCCCGTCCTTTTCCAGAAAAGCATCCAGACTGCGGTCGACGACACCGGTAACTTGGCGCAGCGCCAGCTCGCGCAAAGCGATCAGGTTGCCCGGCCGAAAGAAATGCGAGAGAGCACGCTGGGCGCGGTCTACGGGGTAGATGTCGCCGCGCTGCATGCGTTTTTGCAAAGCCTGGGGCGTAAGATCGGCGAGGACGATTTCGTCCACCCGCTGCATCACCCAATCCGGAACCGTCTCTCGAACCTGCACGCCTGTGATTTGCTGCACCGTCGGGCCGACACTCTCTACGTGCTGCACGTTCATGGTTGATAGCACATCGATCTTCGCATCCAGCAGTTCCATCACGTCTTCGTAGCGTTTGGCGTGTTTGCTGCCCTCGATATTGGTGTGGGCAAGTTCATCGACCACAACCACCGCCGGCTTGCGCGCCAGAATCGCGTCCACGTCCATCTCTTCAAACGTCGTGCCTTTGTATTCCAGTTTGCGAGGCGGGATGCGATCAAGTTTCGCGGCCAGTTCGGCAGTTGCTTTGCGGCCATGACTTTCCACCACGCCCACGACCACGTCTTCTCCGCGACTGGCGCGGCGGATGGCCTCGCTGAGCATGTTGTAGGTCTTACCCACTCCGGGCGCGTAGCCGAGAAAAAGTTTGAAAATTCCGCGGGGCTTCTCCGGCGAAACTTCATTCAGCCACTGCTCGGGCGTCTTGGTCATCGCAGTCATTCTCATTCGCCGCGTTGAAATTGTCACGTCCATCGTACAATGCGGAGGTGAAAACCGCGGCCAAGGACGTCCGCACGCAAGCACTGCGCTATGTAGTCGTAGTGGCCGGCATCGGCGCGATCACTTTCGTTGATTTCAAGCTGAAGGTGAATCACACTACTGTCGCGTTGATGTTTTTAGTGATGGTGCTGTTGACCTCGGCCTACTGGGGCCTGCGCTACGCAGTGGTGATGGCAGTCGTAGCTACCGCGGCCTTCAATTTCTTTTTTCTACCCCCGATCGGAACGTTCACCATCGCTGATCCTCAGAATTGGGTGGCATTGTTCGCCTTTCTGGTCACAGCGCTAGTTGCCAGCAATCTCGCGGAACGCGCACGCAGTGAGGCTGAAGGAGCAAAACAGCGCCGGCGCGAAGTGGAGCGGCTTTTCAGTCTCAGCCAGCGACTGCTGGCGTCGGAGAACGTCCTTGAACTGCTGAATGCTCTTCCCCTCTACATACAAGAGACGTTTTCCGTCGGCAGTGTCGCTGTCATGGCCGCCGAACATCCCACCATCTACCGCTCTGTGCTCGATGCCAAATTCGAAGAAACCGTGCTGCGCTCCACACTTTTGCGCGGCGAGCCCATCACGCAAGGCGGCGTTTCGTACGTCCCATTGCGCCTCGGAATGCGCACCGTAGGCGCCTTAGCCGTGACCGGAGATGCTCTTTCCCGAGAGACTCTCGATGCCCTGGCCAGCCTCGCTGGGCTGGCGATCGAACGCGCCCGCGCTCTGGAAGCCCTCAGCAAGAACCGCGCCGAGCAGGAACATGAACGCCTGCGGAATGCGCTGCTCGACTCTGTCACCCATGAATTCCGCACACCTCTCACATCCATCAAAGCCAGCGTGACCACGTTATTGTCGGGCGCCGGTCTCGAAGAACAAGGCAGACGCGAATTGCTGACGGTCATCGACGAAGAAACTGATCGCCTGAACCGCCTGGTAGGCGAGGCTTCGGAGATGGCCCAACTTGATGCGGGAATGTTCAAACTCGATCTGCAGCCTCACGCAATCGGAGAGGCGCTCGAACTCGCCCTGCAGGATGCAAAGGCCACGCTCGACAATCATCCTGTTGAGGTGATGCTCGCCGCTGACTTACCTACGGCGCGCATGGATTTGGCGCGCATTCGTGAAGTGCTGATGCACCTGCTCGAAAATGCCGGCAAATATTCCGACCCCGGAGTTCCGATTAAGGTGACCAGCGAAGTAAAGGGCGACCGCCTGGTGACCAGTGTCGCCGACCGCGGTCCGGGCATCGATTCGTTCGAGCAATCGCTGATTTTCGAAAAATTTTATCGCGGCCAACACCAGCGTTACACGGCACCCGGCACCGGCATGGGCCTGGCCATCGCGAAAGTAATCGTTGAGGCGCACGGCGGCTCGATTGGTGTGGTTAGCCAGTTAGGAAGCGGCTCGGTATTCTCTTTCAGCCTGCCTCTGGAAAAGACGCCCCGGCTGTAACGCACCCTTTCTTTGCCTGTTCTCTACTGCCTGCTAGGCTACAATTCAGGTGCGTTTCATAATCGCAGGCCTTGCTTTGCTTGCGAACGCGGCGCTGAAACCGAATCAAGGCGCCAAGCAACTCGGTAAACAATTCTATGGCTGAGATCGTAAGCGGCACTCCTTCCCTGCTCGACGACAAGAAGATTTTCTACAACCGTTTTCTCCTGATCGTGGCCGGCCTGGGGGGCCTGCTCTACGGCGTTGACGTCGGCATCATCGCAGGCGCATTGCCTTACCTGGAGGCGACGTCTGGTCTGAATGCCGGCCAACTCTCGATTGTGGTTGCAGCGGTGTTGCTGGGTAGCGTGATCTCCACGCTGTTCGCCGGATTGCTGGCGGATTGGATGGGCCGCAAATCGCTGATGGCGGTGAGCGGGATCATGTTTGTGATCAGCATTCCCATGATCGCCTTGTCGCACGGCTATGGCCCGCTGGTCTTCGGGCGACTCCTGCAAGGCATCAGCGCAGGGTTGATCGGCGTTGTGGTTCCGCTTTATCTGGCGGAGTGTCTGACGGCAGCGAATCGTGGCAAAGGCACCGGGATCTTTCAATGGCTGCTCACGCTAGGCATTGTGACAGCGGCTCTGGTCGGCGTTTACTTCAGTTTCCGTGTCGATCAGGTGGCTAAACTCGGCGATGCCGTCCGGCTGCTTGCGTTCAAGGACAAGGCGTGGCGTGGCATCTTCTGGGTCTCGTTGCCTCCGGGACTTTTATTTGTGATCGGCAGCTTCATGGTCGCGGAATCGCCGCGCTGGCTGTTGCGTCGCGGCAAAAAAGACGCGGCTTATGCCGCGCTTCTACGCTCGCGCACAACGGAGCAGGCGGATCTCGAGCTCAAGGAAATGCTGGAAGTACTCGCAACCGAACAGAGCAAAACTTCCGGCGGAACGCAGGCTAAAGAATCGCTGCTGCGGCGCAAGTATGTAATTCCCTTTGTGCTCGCCTGCATTATTCTCGCCTGCAATCAGGCCACTGGCATTAACTCGATCATCGCCTACAACACCAACATTCTTTTGCAAAGCGGACTTTCAGATGTCGCGGCTCACTGGGGTTACGTCGTGTTCACCATCATCAACTTTGCCGTGACCTTCGGCGGCGTCGTTTTGGTGGATCGCAAAGGCCGTAAATTTCTCTTAGGTTTAGGCACATCGGGAATCATCGTGTCGCTGATTTGCACTGGAGTGCTTTTTCTCAGGACCGAAGTCCATCGCGTGGATGCGAAGAACGCTGTCCAGTCCATGGTCGGTCCAGACCAACGACTGAGCTTTCTCTTCAATCACGACCTCGCTGCAAGACTCCTGAACGCAACGCCGGCATCCCTCGGCCCGGGAAGCGAACGTCCGACGTCGCTGGTCGTGATTTATTCCTACGGAGACTTCCGTGCGGCGAGCCCGGTCGTTCGTTCCGACGACGCAGCTGCGAAACCAATCGAGATTACAAGGCAGAGCTGCGTGCCTCCCAATAAAGTGGTGGCTTTTTTTTCGAATCCGTTTGGCGACCTCGATGGCGCGCGCAACGCGCCTCTAACAATCGACAATGCGCTGATCAGCCCAGTCCCGCTGCCGCGCACCGGCTGGATGGTGGCGATCACGCTGTTTGTGTTCATGGCGTTTTTCGCGATCGGTCCGGGTGTGTGCGTGTGGTTGGCGCTGTCGGAGTTGATGCCGACCCGAATCAGGTCCAATGGGATGAGCATAGCGTTGGTCCTCAACCAGGCAGTGTCCACCACGATTGCCGCGATTTTCCTGCCCACGGTGGGCAAGTACGGATACTCGACCATGTTCTTTGGCTTCGCGGCCTGCACCGTGATTTATTTCATCACCGCGATTTGGTTTTTGCCCGAGACGAAAGGAAAAACGCTGGAAGAAATTGAGGCGTACTTCGAAGGAACTGCCCTGAAGGCCTAGGCTGACGTGTAGCGCTGCCGTCTCGGCGGCTGTCCGGCGTCCGACGGTGCGAGGGCGGGACTCCCCTTCGGCAAACTCAGGGGTCTCGTGAACAGCCGGCAAGATTCCGGCGCTTGCCCCGTTTGCTCGCAGTGTGAACAATGATTTAGGCTCAGTCTGCAGATGACTCCGACCAAACAAAACAACACGACAGCACAGCAGCATTCCCACGCCATGCGGCGGGAAATTTACGAGCAACCTGCGGCCATTGCAAAGACTGTCGAAAAGCACTTGAAGAACGACATCATCTTTCCAGGAGAGCTGCATGCCATCGAAAACGCGCTACTGACGTTCGAGAAGCTGATCATCGCCGCCAGCGGATCGAGCCGGCATGCAGGCTTGGCTGGCGAGATCATGATCGAAGACCTGTCAGGCGTGGCCGTTGAGGTGGAGTACGCCAGCGAGTATTGCTATCGCTCGACGCACGCGGCTGTCGAACCGATCGTGATGGTGATTACGCAGTCCGGCGAGACGGCGGACACGATCGCCGCGCAACGCGAAGCCCTGACCCGCGGAGTGAAAACGATTGCCATTTCCAATGTTCCGGAGACCACCATCACGCGCGAGGCGAGCGCTGCATTAATCTCGGGGGCGGGTCCGGAGCTTTCCATCCCGGCGACGAAAAGTTTCACCACGCAACTGGCGATTCTCTATTTAATGGCGCTATTCCTGGCGCGCAAACGGGGAAGGATGACCTCGGAAGTGACGCGGACGTATCTGCAGCGCCTGATGCGGCTTCCCGACGCCATCGAGAAACAACTTGCCGGCTGGGACGATCTGGCGGAAGAATTCGGGACGGTGCACTTCCAGGCGGAAAAATTTCTGTACCTGGGCCGCGGCGTGCATTATGCGATCGCCCGAGAAGGCGCGCTCAAACTCAAGGAAATTTCCTACGCGCATGCGGAAGGATATCCCGCAGGCGAACTCAAGCACGGACCCAACGCACTGGTGGATGAGACCCTGCCGGTCGTGGTGCTGGCTACCTGCGACCATCACGATCCCGATTCACAGTTGCGGTATCGCCGCACGCTTGAGGTTATGAAGGAAGTGAAATCGCGTCGCGGGCCGCTGGTCACGGTCGCGACGGAGGGCGACAAGGAAGTTGCATCCATCGCCGAGCATGTGTTCTATGTCCCGGCAGCGCCGGAGTTGCTCTTGCCAATTGTCGAAGTGATCCCTCTGCAACTCTTTGCGTATCACGTCGCAGTGAACAAGGGCTACGACGTGGACCATCCGCGGAACCTGGTAAAGGCGGTTGTTACAGAATGAGCAGGGCGACATGAGTGTAGTGGATCAGTCTGGGGTTCGAGAGAAAATCATGAACCACAAAGGACACGAAGGGTCACGAAGGGATTGATTTGTAGATGTTCACTTCGTGTCCTTCGTGGTTGTAGCCGTCAGACAGAGCAACTACCGACACAAGGCTTCGCGAGGGATCACGTGCGAGCGAAGTCGATATATCCCTTTTGCTCATCCGTACGGATGAGCTTGACGCGCAGTTTGTCGCCGACATCGAGACCTTGTTCGCCTTGGACTAGAAGTCCCTCAACATGCGGTTGAAGAATGCGAACGAACGTTCCGTGATCAGTCGCGCCAGTAACGATCGCGTCGAAGACCTCACCAATTCTCTTCTGCATCGCAACCGCAGCCATGCGCTTCGACATTTGACGCTCCACCTTTCTGGCGGCGTCTTCCTTTTGCGTGCAGTTGGCGGCTATCGTCGTCAACTCATCGTCGGAGTAGGGATTCTTCTGACCTGCGAGCATGGCCTTAAGTAGCCGCTGCGTGACGACATCGGCGAAGCGGCGGTTGGGCGCAGTGGAGTGAGTGTAGTCCTGAACCGCCAAACCGAAGTGCCCAGGAGCGACGTCACCCGGACGCTCCAGAACATATTCGCCGGGGCCGATGAGCTTGATCACCGTGAGAGAAAGATCAGCAAAGTGGTCGGGATCGGCCGCCTTGCGCCGCAGTAGAAGATCGTTCAGCGCTTTGGAATCGGGCTCCGCGGGAAGTTTCTCGCCTTTGCTCGCGGCCAACTGCACAATGCGGTCCCAGCGCTCGGGAGTGCGTACGATGCGGCGCAGGGATGAAACTTTTTCAAGCTCGCGGGCGACCACGCCGTTAGCGGCAACCATGAAGTCTTCGATCAGCTCCGTGGCGCGATTCTTCTGTTGTTTCACGACGTCGATCACCTGACCGTTAAGCATCAGGGGTTGGAGCTCGTCGGTCTGCAAATTTAACGCGCCTTGTCGAAAGCGCTGGTTTTTCAGCTTCTGCGCGACTTCATCCTGCAGTTTCAGTTGTGCCTCTAAATCGCTAGAGGCCGCGACCTTGGGTGGCGCGGCAGACTTCCCCTCCAGCCATCCGCCTACGGAGTTGTATTGCAGTTGGGCCTTGTTGCGAACGATAGCGCGATAGAGGCTGGAAGACTTCAGGCCTCCAGAGGAATCGACTACGAATTCGATTACGACGCTGAGGCGATCCTGGTTTTCGAGAAGCGAACTCGCGCCGGTGGAGAGTTCTTCGGGCAGCATGGGGAAGTTCCGGACTCCGGCATAGACCGTTGTGGTCTCGCGCGCGGCGTGCTGATCGATTGGCGTTTGCTTCGGGACGAAAGCGTCCACGTCAGCGATGCCAATCATGATTTTCGCATCGCCATTTGAAGCGCGTTCGGCAACCTCAATCTGATCGAGGTCGCGAGAAGTGTCGTTGTCGATGGAGGACCACAGCAGATTGCGAAGGTCGCGAACGTCGCCGCCGGCGACGATTTGCGGAGGATGGGCTTTCAGATCGGCTAGTTGTTTCGGAACTTGAGGAGGAAAATCCGGCTCGAAGCCATACTCCAGCATGATTTCTTTTGCGGTGGCCTGCAGGTCGAGATGAGAGGGAGCAGTGTCGGGCATGAATCTCCAGGCGGAAATGAAGTGGTTTCAGGCTATCACGGCGGAGGCGGAGGGTTGGCCATCAGAAGATGAGCCCTCCGAAAAAAATCACATCCTTTGAAACTAGCTGCCGTGCAACCGCTCGACATCGGCATTCGTATAGACGCGAGGCGCGTGGGGCCGATGAATCTTCCAGTACGCGCCGATGTCGCCGAGTGGCGCGCCATATCCCGATTCGCGCAGAGATTGCGCATTCGTTGTTCCCGTCACGCCAGGATCGACGAGGCTCGCCGGCAGTTCGCGAGGTGGTTCGGTCGAGACACTCTCGACGACGCTCGGCATCGGGTAGCCATAATAGATTGGAAATAGATCGGGACCCAGTTGCTCAAGGACGGGATTAGGAATGTATGGTTGATCGACGACCACCGGTCCAACTTCGGGGAGGCTGGGGATCGGTGGAAGCGGAGTGTCCAGCGAGAGTGTGGGGGTGGCAATAGATCGGGCGAATGCGGGATCTCCCGAGGTCATTAAATATTGCGGACCTGCGGAAAAACTCATGTCCTGAGCGGCGCTGATCCCCATCAGGGTAAACAATAAACAGAACGAGCTAGCGAGACGCATAGTTGCCTCCGGCCATCATCGTCGCTCATTATGAACCGAAAGCGGGGGAATTACCAGAGTTATGGACGCCGAATCCGGCTGCCAGCGCGGGTTTTGCTGGGTCTGGTAGCGACCCTTTTAATCGCACGTGCTTCCGGCTGCCGTCATTCGGCGCTCGCGACGGTTGCCGAGAATGACGTAGAGCATGAATAGCACGACAGCCACGTTGCCGAGGAACAAAGCAGACCGCAAGAGGGTCACGCCCCGGAGAAGTTCACGGACTTCAAGAGGCATGAGCAGCGTGCCCGAAACCAGGGCCACCCACTCCGCCCAGGTGCGGCACCTCCACAGGCCATACCCCTCGGTGAATCGCAGGACTGTATAGGCAAAAGCGATACGGGCCGCCGCCCAAAGTTTCGCATCGGTCACGTTGTCGGCGAAGTCGAGAAAGAGCTGGGCGGAATGGCGATCGGTGCTGATGTGAAACAGTGCGAGCAAGCTCTCGGCGTACAGCCAAACATCTTTGTGGACAAGGGCCAGCGCACAAAATCCCATCAGCATTACAAAGACGCCTTTGAGGAATTCGAATGTCGCTACCGCCTGGAGCACCCGCCGCTGGCGGCGATGGCGGAGATCAGGCTTAGAAGCGAACTGGTGCATGAATGCTGGCGACGACTTTAAGGCAGAGTATCACGGGTGTGACAGATCGCATATACGGGACTTCCCTTCCCGTTGTGTCTCGGGTCATCGTTCTTACCTCGGTAACTGGAGGGGAGGAAGGAACAGTGTCAGGATCGAATCCGGAGATGAACATGCGAAGAGTCACTTTTGCTGTGTGTGCTGCGATATTGTGGGCGGCTAACGCGACTGCTGGCGAGACGGCGGCCGCCCCACAAACCGCCCGGCAGGCGTTAATCGAAATGTTTTTTGGCAAGATGCCCGGCACATTCGCCAAGCATCTGCCTATGGCTACGCGTGCGGCGCTGGAAAAGGCAGGTGCGCTGGCGACGCTGCAGCAGTATTCGGCTCTGGCGAGCCAACTGCAGACCCAGGGACAAAATCTACAGACCTTCGAGAGCGGTCCGTTATTGCTAGCAGGGGAAGATCCAAAGACCGGGCAGAAAGTAGAAATCACGGTGCAGAACGATGCGCTGCGGGGCGATCACGACGACATTCAGTTGTCGTTCCGTGTCTACAAGAACGGGGAACTACAACTGACGCCATTCATGCCCCAAATTACGTTTTCCATGAAGCGGGAAACACAACTGTGGACGCTCAATGAAATCGCCGTTACGATCCACTTGCCACTGGCGGACCCGGACTTTCTGAAGGCCATTACCGAAAAGATGAAGCCGCAACCTGCCACGACCAGCACGTTTACTACGCGCAGTGAAAACTCCGCCCAAGCGACCGGTAGCGACACGCAGGTGCTGGCCGCTATGCGAACTATTGTTACCGCGGAAGTCACTTACTCCGCAACTTTCCCTACAGTTGGGTATACATGCTCGCTTTCCGACCTGGATGGATTTGGTGGCGGCACACCGAACGAGCATCAGGCAATGCTCATCAATAGCGGGCTGGCGAGCGGGAAGCGGTACGGATTTGTGTTTACGCTCTCTGGGTGCGGTGGGGCGCCTGCTACCAGCTTTCATCTCACGGCCGCGCCAAATGGAAATACGATTGGGCGGAAGGCATTTTGTGCGGATCAGGCGGGAGTGATTCAGTCGGTTGACGACGGGAATCCGGCGACTTGCTTGGCTCGCGGAGTGGCGCTTCAATAACGTCGGTTTCTGGGATTCTCACTCGGGTATGGCGCTCTCGGAAGTGGCGGCAACACGCCGCCGGGACAGCCGGCAAGTTGCCGGCGCTACCATGGTGGGCGAAAGCGATTACGCTACAGCCTCGGGGCTGCTTTTTTGCGGATGGCGGCGCGCAGTTCGGCTACGATTTCCTGCGACGCCTTGATCGCGGCGGCGTGTTGATTCACGTTAAAAGAGATGGCTCCTACGCGGGCATGGCCTCCGCCTCCGTAGCGCTCGCAGATGCGAGCCAGGTTCACTTCCGGTTCCTGCGGAGCCCAGGGATTTGATCCCACAGAAACCTTCACCCGAAAACTGCTCTTGCTGAGCCCCACGCTGTAGACCGACTCCGGATGCAGGTAGTAGGGAACGAATTTGTTGTAGCCCTCGAGATCGTGATCGGTGACGTCGAAGAAAATCGTGCCGTCCTTGCACTCGGTTCGTTCTTTGAGGATCCCGATGGAAAGTTCGTGGCGCTTGAGCAAAGGCGGCAGCAGTGGCGCCACGAATGGTTCTTCAAGAATTTCTGCCAACGATTTGGTGGCCAGCAGCGGAATCAGGTTAGGGACGAAGCCGTGATCGGGCGCGGATTCGATGACCATGGTCAGTTTCATGGCGGGGGCTTCCATCTCGACGGCCGTCTTAGCATCGGGATAAAGAGCGCCGTCGATGATGTCGGTCCAGTGCACGAGGTCGGACACCGACGAAGGATTGAAGCCGAAGCGCTGCTGGGCGATCATGGCAATGAAGCTGGTGCAGGATTTGAAATCGGGATCGTAAAACTTGCGATTGCTCTGGTCCTGCTCAAAGTGTTCGGCGTCGGCGGGTGAGAGGAAGGCGCTCTCGTGGTGGTCGAACCACCAGGTAATTTTGGGCGAACTGGAGTATTTGAAGTCTACGATGGCGTTCTCGTCGCCGTCGAATTGCCTCTCGTCGAACAGAGCTCCGGCTCGGTGGACCAGGCCGGTGAATTCGAATTCGGCGTCGCCGCGGATGCGTTCGCGATAAAAGCGCGAAAACAGCGCGGCGGAGGAAGCCCCGTCAAAACATTTGTCGTGATAGAAGACCCGAACGCGCAAGGAATGCCCCAATCGCCCCACAGATTCCCGCCGACCGACAACCACGCTACAGCCGCGCGATTGGGACGCCGGGTAAAAGCTAATAGGATTGACAGCTTACAGGAAGAAAGTCAAGCGCGGGAGTGAATCGCCGTCCGTCGTGAATTCCTTTTTCAGCGCGATTACTTTCCGGCTTTTCTCGCTGCTTTCGTCGCCAGCGCCACCAGTTCGTCCACTCCGGCGCGCAGGCTCTTGGAATCCAGTGCTCCAAAACGCAAAAAGAATCCATCCTCCCGCGCCCGTGCTGCACGATACCGGCTGAGCAGCGCCAAATCGAGGGTGCTGGCTTTAGCAACCTCGCGAACGTAGTTCCCGCTCTTGTGCCGGACCAGAAGGTGCATCCCCGCAGGGTTGCTCGACCATGTCCAACCGAACGAAGCCAAGGGAGCGAGCCCCTCCACGAGCGTCTTGCGCTTTACACCATAAATGCCGCGCATGCGCCGAAGATGCGACGAGAAGTATCCCTCCTCCATAAAAAGACTCATGGTCATTTGGGCGAGTGCCGGGCTAAATCCATCCATCTGCGTTCGAATATTCGCCAGCATTTCCACTAACTCTTCGGGAACCACCACATACGCCAGCCGCAAGGACACGAACATGGATTTGTTCAAGGTCCCTAAATAGAAGACGCGCGCACGCGAATCGAGCGAATAAAGTGATGCCAGCGGCTGACCGGCGTAGCGGAACTCGCCGTCGTAATCATCCTCCACAATCCACGCATTGCTGTGCGAAGCCCATTGCAACAACTCGATTCTCCGCTCCAGACTCAGTGCCACGCCGGTGGGATACTGGTGCGAGGGCGTGACGTATGCAAGCCGCGCCCGCGGAGCGCGCCGGATACCGACCTTGACGACGAGTCCATCCTCATCCACGGGCACTGGCGTGGCAATCGCACCCGCCAGATCGAATGCCGCCCGCACCCCGAGATAGCATGGGTCCTCGATCCACACGGCATCGCCGTGGTTGAGCAGCAGGACGGAAAGCGCGGTCAGGGCCTGCTGTGCGCTATTGAAAATAATCACCTGCCGTGCCGTGCATCGGATGCCACGGAACTGCGCCAGGTAGCGGGCAATGGCGGCCGACAGATTCGGCAACCCTCGCGGATTGACAAAGCTCAAAGCTTTGAGGCCTAATTCTCGCGCTGCCCGCGCCTGCAGTCGACACCAAATCCTCCACGGGAACTCATTGGTGTCTGCGATGCCTGCATTGAACGGGCGTGGAACCTCGGGTTCGCGGCAGGCCGCGTTCGCAGCCGTGACGAGTCCGCGCCGCGAAGGACCGCGCGAGGAGCGGGACAGTAACACCTTTCCCGGCGTCTCCAGCCGAGCCAGTTCCGAAGCAATAAATGTGCCGCGTCCAACTGCGCGTTGAAAAAATCCCTCGTCCGTAAGCTGACAGAAGACTTCCTCCATTAGCCCGCGCGAGACGCCGTAGTCGGCCGCCGCCTGTCGTGTGGAGGGCAGGCGATCGCCGGGCGCCAGTACTCCCTCCAATATTGCGCTGCGCAATGCGCGATAAAGATCGCCGCGCCGCAAGCGCTTCGCCCGAATCGGTGGTAGAAGTACGCCCTTCGGTTGTCGCATAAATGGTCTATTTTAACGGCTCAAAACGGATCTGGAAAGCAGGCCATTTCTTGCTTACATTTTTCATAGAGGGCACGATGAAAAGATCTTTCCTATGGATTGTCCTGGCTTTCATGCCGATTTCGGCTATTGCCGCCAGTGCCACCGGCCTTCCTCTGATTCACGACGACTTTCCGAAAGCCCGTTCTCAGGCCTTGCAGCGCAAGCTGCCACTTTTCGTGGAATGTTGGGCGCCGTGGTGATCCACCTGTCGCCTGATGCGAGGCATGTTGGCGAGCGCTGACCTCAACAGGTACGCCGGGCAGTTTGTCTGGCTCGAACTCAATTATGACAAAGCGGAGAACCGCGGGTTCTTGACGAAGTACGGAGCAAGCTCCACGCCGACGTTCTTCATCATCGATCCCAAAGATGGGCAGGTTGCTGCGACTCAGACCGGGGCGATGTCTTTCGCGGAACTCACGAATTTCCTTGAGCGCGGAGCAAATGGCATTCTAGCAAAGAGTCAAACGCCCGCTGATGCCGCGCTCAAGCGAGGCGACGCTCTTCTCGCGCAAAAGCCTGAGGCAGCCGTCAGAGCTTATCGAGAAGCGCTTCGGCTGGCGCCAGCCAGTTGGGCGCAGCGCGAACTCGCCGCCGCCTCCCTCACTGTCGCACTGCAAGACAGTCACCAATTGCAGGAATGTGCTGAGACGGCTGCTGCCGAAGCGACTGCCATGAACCGGGATTCGATGTTCGCACGTACCGTTGTCGCCGGAATGTGGTGTTTGGATATGGGTGATCCTGCGCCATGGTCCAAGGCACAGGCTGCAAAGCTGGAACCACTCGCTAAAGAAGCGCTGTCTCTATCTGCGACGGTGCGCGATCACCGCGACGAACTCTATCGAACCCTGATGTATCTCTCGTTGGCGCGCGACGATAATGCCGGAGCTGCGAAGTGGGGAGATCTCTGGCTGCAAGAACTCGATGCGATAAAACCGGCAAACGACGAAGAGCGATCGGCGGTAGACATTGCGCGCGTCGAAAATATCCAAGTGTTTGGTGATCCAAAACGGATATTGCCGGCGCTGGTCGCGTCGGAGCAAGCGATGCCCGACAGCTGGAATGCCTCCCTGCGGGTCGCGCAGATGGAGAGCGCTGCGAAGAACTATGATGAGGCGATCGCCGCCTGTGATCGCGGTCTCAGTCGCAACCCAGGCCCAGCGGGGCGATCATGGCTGTTGCAAACCAAGGCCGATGCCTTGACCCAGAAGGGACAGACCTCGGAGGCTCACCGCGCACTTGAGGAGTCGCTGCAGGCCGCGCGGGCCATCCCCAGTGAACGATCTCGTGAAAACAACATAAAGAGAATCGAGAAGAACCTCGGACAAAAGGGCAAACGGTAAAGAACTCCTTCACCGTCCGACAAAAGAATCGAAGCCCACAGCTGGAAGCGGCGGGCTTCGCTGCTACATCGCGTTCGCCTGCTTTTCTGCCAAGTCACCGATCACGGGCAGCTTGTACATCTGTCCCTGATTCGCCTTGATGAGCACGATGATCCAGAAGATGAATCCTCCCAGGCTCACCAGAAGGTGAAGGGGCAAAGTGATCAAGGCCATGAACGGGACGACCGTAAGAACTGATAGCCCGATATGCAGAACCAGCAGAGCGCCGGCGAAAAACAGGCATTGCCAAGAGTGAAAGCGAACAAAACGATTCTTGTTATACGGTTCCATCACCAGGAAAATGATCGCTGGAATGATGGTGATGTAAGCCAGCATGCCCGCGACATTGTCGGCCATTCCGCCGGCAACCGCCGTCGTCGTAGCGGGGACGGTTGCAACTCTGCCCGCACATACTGCACAGGTCGTGGTGCCGTCCGCGATTTGTGCGCCGCACATATTGCAAAAGGCCATAAACGTATCCTCCGGCTGTCGTTTGGGAATTGAGGGGATGCGGCCCTGCACGGTGCACGAGACCGCTGCCAAGCGACGCTGCGGCAAGGTACCAAAAAGCCGGAAGCAAAGCAATCAACAATTTCGAGGAAAAAAAGCCTAAGACTGTACCGCCTGCTGCGCGGCAAAATCGCCGACAAGTGGAAGTCTGAACATCAGTCCTTGGAAAGCCTTGACTACTAAAACCAGCCAGATCACGACAGCGCCGAAGCCAACCACTGTCCAGATCAGGACGACCAGGAGCGGTCCGAGCACCGGAATGATGAACAGAAGCATGCCTGCAAGCTTGAGTGCGATTGCAAGGAGTATTGCCGCACCCCACAACAGGAGGCACTGGAAGGAATGGAATCGTACAAAACGATTCTTCTTGTACGGCTCAACCACGAGAAAAACAATAGCGGGGATAAAGCTGAAGTAGGCGAGTGCGCCCGCGATCGGTTCGGGAAGAGGCCCGACCTTCCCTTGTGCGCGCTCTTCGGTTTGCATGGGGCGTCCGCAGCCCGGACAGAAAGCTGCCGTCTCGGGCATCTGGGCCGCGCAATGCGGGCACGCAGTCAGGGGGACATTGGTCAGGTCCATCGTTCGGACCATATCAAAACCGCGGATAGGCGGCAAATGCGCGAATCAAGCTAGCGAATTGACGGCGAACCGGGCGGAGAGTATGTTCGTGCAAATTTCAAGCGAAGCTGAAGCAACGTTTCGCGCCCGGAGGGTGCATGGCGCAATTCTGCGCGGCTTGCGGGAACAGCCTGACTGCGGAAGACAAATTCTGCCGAGTCTGCGGCCGAGCAGCGTCTGCAGGCTCCGTCATGACGTCTGCCGTCGGCACGGCTACTTCCGCAGCGAACGCGGAGACCAGCAGCAAAGCCATTCTGAGCCTGGTCTGCGGGCTCTTGTTTTTCATTCCTTTCCTCTTTATCGCGGCAATTGTGCTCGGCCACCTTGCATTGTCGGAGATTCGTAAGAGCGCGGGAGGGCTGAAGGGCGAGGGCCTCGCCATAGCGGGGCTGGTGCTCGGATACATAGAGATTGCAGGGATTCCGCTCATTCTAATTGTTGCGGCGATTGCCATTCCGAACCTGCTGCGGGCGCGCATTGCCGCCAATGAGTCCTCCGCGGTTTCGTCGGTGCGGATGTTGGCCGCGGCGGAAGCTACTTACGCGGGAGCGCACACCGAGCAAGGCTACACCTGCTCTCTTTCCGACCTAGCCGACGAGGCCTCGATCAAAGGCCCTCTAGCGACGGGCCAGAAGAACGGATACGCGTTCGAGTTGTCCGGTTGCTCCCCCGCAACGGACGGCGGACCCAATGTGAAATATCAGCTGGTGGCTTATCCGGTGAGAGTTAATCAAACAGGGGTACGCGCTTTTTGCTCTGATGAATCCGCGGCGATCAAGTTCGATTCCGGCGGCTCGGCGCGGGCCTGCATAGAGAACGGGAGCGCCCTGCAGTGAGGTTTCCCGATACTTTTCAGGAGGACATGAATGTTTTGCACTCAATGCGGGGCCAATAATGCCGACACCGCGGCGGTATGCGTGCAGTGCGGCAGAAGCTTGCGAGCAACTCCGCCTACTCCGCTGCAAACAACTGGGGTCGTATTGCCGCCGGGCGCGGCTGTGCAGAACTATCTGGTGTTCGCGATTCTGGCCACGGTCCTCTGCTGTCTCCCGGCTGGGATTCCCGCCATCATTTATGCCGCGCAGGTGAACGGCAAGTTGCAGGCCGGCGATTTAGCCGGAGCGCAAGCCGCATCGAATAACGCAAAGATGTGGTGCTTAATCTCACTGGGACTTGGTTTAGGGGTTATTGTTTTGTATGGGATCATCATCATGGTGGGCATTCTTAATGGTGTTCACCACCATTAACCCGAAGATTACGTCGTGGAAAAGGTGAACGAAAATCGAGTGTTGGTGGTGCTCGCTGCCGCTTCTGCGGTGGCAATGGTAATGCTCGGAGCGTTCGATCCGGCTACTTCCGGTGTATTTCCTCCATGTCCGTTGCGGTACCTCACGGGATGGTATTGTCCGGGATGCGGATCGTTGCGGGCGATACACCAATTGCTGCATGGAAACCTGGGGGCAGCGTGGGCTATAAATCCGCTGACGGTCGTGCTCTTGCCATTTCTGACGTATAGCTTGACGTCGTTTGCGCTATTCCAGATTCGCGGGCGAGGACTCCCGCAACCGTTCTTGCGTGCGGTGTGGATACGCACTCTGTGCGCCGCGATTATCTTGTTTGGAATTGCGCGGAATCTTTCGTTCTCTCCATTTGACCTGCTGGCCCCTGGCGCAATGCTGCACCTGTGATGAGATTAGGCTCCGCGTGGAGTGTGGTTTTTCTTGCGGCACTCTTCGCAGACTCCATAAATCTGAAACGTGTGTCGAGTCGTGAGGTAGTGGTATTTGTGGCCGATCTCCTGCTCGAGTTGCCTCACTTCAGGAGAGAAAAACTCAACTGAACTGCCACAATCGGTGCACACCATATGGTGATGGCTGCGACGGTTGTATTGGTGCTCGTAGCGGGCAATGCCGTCGTGAAATGCAACCTCGCTGGCCAGGCCGCACTCCGCCAACAACTTCAGTGTGCGGTAGACAGTGGTGTAGCCGATGCGCGCATCTTTTTTCTGCACCAGGCGATGGAGTTCGTCGGTGGAGAGATGGTCGCGGGTTTCGAGGAAAGTGTGCAGAATGGCATCGCGCTGCGCGGTTTGCTTCAGGCCAACATCTTTGAGATGGCGGTGCAGGATCTCCTGCGCTTCGCGGACCATCTGGCGGGAGATGGTGGGCTGATCATCGATGCGCTTCTGCAGCATGGCGGGTGGAACAGAGTCAGGATACCATCGGGCATCTTGAAAATGAAATTCATTTTCAGCGGCGGGCGGGGCCGCGTGGAATACAATCAGAGGTTCCCATGAGCACTCTGGCCGAAATCGGCACAGTCGAAACCCGCCGTACGCCCACTCGCCGCATCCTCCTCGGCCTCTCGCTTGCCGTGCTTCTCCTGCTGGCTGGAGCACTGGCCTATGCCTACTACCTGGCGCACTCCGCGCTTCCCCAACTCGACGGACGAATGCAGATCAGCGGGCTCGGTGCTCGCGTAACAGTCACTCGCGACAGTCATGGCGTGCCCACGATCGAAGCGTCGAATTTAGAAGATCTTTTCTTCGCGCAGGGCTTTGTCACCGCGCAGGACCGTCTGTGGCAGATGGATGTGATGCGCCGCTTTGGCAGCGGAGAGCTTTCGGAAATTCTAGGGGACGCCCTGCTCAAGTTAGACCGCGAACAGAGGATTCTCGGGATCCGGGCGGCGGCCCGGAAGTCGCTGCAGACAGCCAATCCGCGTGATCGCAGTTTTTTCGAAGCCTATGCGCGCGGAGTCAATGCCTACATCGTGGCGCACACGAATCACCTGCCCGTTGAGTTTCGCATCTTGCGTTACGCGCCGAAGCCATGGCTGGCCGAAGACTCGCTGGTCATCGCCAATGAAATGGTCAAGGATCTGAACTATCACTACTTTTTCGACGCGCTCAGTCGCGAAAAAATCCTGGCCAAGTTGGGGCCGGAGCTGACCGCCGACCTGTATGTGAACCGTTCGTGGCACGATCGTCCGCCGACCGTCATGCGGGAAGATTTGAACCAGCCCGATAACAACACAGGCAGTCCCGATGACGAGGACGACGATGATTCTCCTGACAACTCAGTCACGCGGTGGAAAAATCCGGCACAGAAAACATTGCAGATCGAAGCTCTCTCAGAGCAAGCTTTCCCCGCCGAAGGTGTGCCGGTAAACGGATCGAACGACTGGGTGGTCTCAGGGACGCACACCGTGACGGGCAAGCCGCTGCTTTCGAATGATATGCACCTCGGCCATCAGATGCCGAACCTGTGGTATGAAGCGCACCTGCACTCCGGCACTCTGGACGTTGCCGGCGTCACATTGCCGGGCATGCCCTACGTCATCGTCGGCCACAACCAGCGGATCGCGTGGGGATTCACAAATGTTGGCCCGACGGTAACGGACGTCTACATCGAGAATTTCAACGCCCAGGGCGCATATCAGACTCCGACAGGCTGGGTGCAACCGGAACACCGAATGGAGGTCATTCACATCAAGGACAAGCCGGACGTGAGCGTGGATGTAAGAGTCACGCGTCACGGGCCGGTGATTACCGAACTCGTTCCGGGTGAAACGCGGCCTCTGGCGTTGCGTTGGACGCTCTACGATAGTTTGCATATTCCGTTCTTCGACGTTAACTCGGCGCAGAATTGGGACGACTTCCGACGCGCGTTTTCGCAGCTGGACGCGCCCGGGCAAAACGTGGTCTATGCCGACGTGGACGGGAACATCGGCTATCAGACCACGGGCAAGGTTCCGATCCGGGCCTGGGGCGATGGCAGCCTTCCTGTCAGCGGCGCCGACAACGCGCACGAGTGGACTTCCTATATTCCATTTGAAAAGTTGCCCAGCATCTACAACCCACCCTCGGGAATCATAGCCACGGCGAACGGCAGAATTACGCCGGACAACTATCCCAATTCGATCAGCATGGAATGGGAGGCTCCGTGGCGCACGGCGCGCATTTACCACGTGCTGGAATCAGGACGGCAATTCTCTGCTGGCGACATGCTGGCATTGCAAACCGACATTCACTCCGAAGCCGATTTGTTCGCCGCTGAGCGTTTCGTGTATGCCGTCGATCACGCTTCGAAGCCTTCGGCGCGAGCCAAACAAGCGGCGGACCTGATGCGCAGTTGGGACGGACGCATGCAGGCAGGGTCGGCGGCGCCGACCATCGCGGAGAATTCGATCCTTCAACTGAGACGGTTGCTGCTCGAGCCGAAACTGGGAAGCGCACCCGGCGAACCCAAACAAGCAGACGCAGCTTTGAGTTGGAGAACGTACTCGTGGGAAATGCGTTCGGTGTGGTTGGAAAATCTTATGCTGCACCGTCCCAAGCGCTGGCTGCCCGACGCGTTTGCAAACTACGACGAACTGTTGGCGGCCGCGGTCGAAGCGGCGGTCAATGGTCCGACGGTGCCGAAGGATTTGGTGTCTTGGCGGTGGGGAGCGTTCAATGCGGTTGACATCGAGCATCCGATTCTCGGAAAGATCCCGATTCTTCGACATTGGTCGGGGCCGGGACTGAAGGAGCAATCCGGCAGTGAATACACCGTGAAAGCCGTAACCCCCACCCACGGGCCGTCAGAGCGATTCACCGCGAATATGGCGGATCTGGACCAGTCCACGCTGAATATTGTCACCGGGCAGGCCGGAAATTTCCTGAGCCCTTATTACATGGATCAGTGGAAAGCGTGGTACGAGGGAACGACATTCACTCTGCCTTTCAGCGCAAGCGCCGTGGAGGCGACGAAGACGCACCGGTTAGTCATGGAACCGAGAAAATAGGAGTGAGTCGATGGAAAAGTAGCCAAGTTAGCCGCGAAGCCAATTCATGCGGGGGCCTTCGAGACTCCCAGCCCTTCTAGAAGAAATCGATCGCCTTCACGTCCCCAACGTAGCCAACGATATTGACGGTTCCCTGCGGCAGCAGATCGACATTTATGTAAAGAATATCTTTGGTCGTGTCATAAACAAACAAACTGCCGTTCTGCGCCACGTACTCGATATTACGAGTCGTAAAGCTCTGCAAGCCGTTCACATTGCCGTTGTAGGGAGGAACCACAACCGAGTTGTCCGTGGTCCGGTAGATGGATAAACAGCCGCGGACTTCCCCGCTGGGATTGTTGCCATTGCCGATGTTGGTGCAATTATACGATCCGATAAAGATTTGGCCGTTGGTGGTCATGTCCATGCGCCAATGGTAGCCATCGGTGATTACGGCGCTGCCGGTGACTGTACCTGACCCAAGATCGACAATATCGAGTCGTCCACAGATCGTGGCCGCGGTGGTCTGCCCTGTGCATGCATGGTTCGTCGGCGAGGTGCCGGCAACGTAGAGCGTCGTGCCATCGAGTAAGGCCCAAGTGGCGGCATCGACAGGAATCGTCTTGGTAATGGTAAGGCTGGGCAGATCAAAAGCCATGACACTAGCCTGGACGCCGCCGCACTCCGGACCACAATTCAAAATGTAAGCAGTATTCCCGTTGATGATGCCGTAAACCGGCCGGTCGAAGCCCGGGACGACGGCGCATACCGCGTTGGCAGTACCCGACAAACAACTGGTATCGACCGGAGGTACTGCGGCTCCCGGTGAGAGCACAGTGATCGAGTTGGAATCGTTGCTAAACACCACCAGTTGAGTGCCAGTGGCGTTCGAAATCACGGTTTGAGCGTTGGGGACGGCGATTGACGTGGTGACGACCTTGCCAGCGAAATCCATCGCCTGAACAGCGCCCGCAAACGCAAAGCCCTGGATTGCGGCTGCCGGCACCGCGGCATAGCCAATCGATGCGGCCGTAGGAAGCACCATGCTCGAAGTGCGGCCCGCCAAATGCACGTTTCCAATGTCGGCTTCTGTTGTCGTGTTCGCGGCGTAGACCGCGTTGCTGCCCGCATCGAAGGCCGCCACGATGTTGCGCGAAGGCGAGATTGCCATCAGGCCCGGAGAGGTTCCCGCTCCGATTCGCGGGATGCTCGGGATAACATCGTAGTGCCCGTCGACAATCACCAGGCCGGGAGATGCGCTCGAACTAACACCTTGCGAGGCCAGCACGCGATTCGGCAAACCGCTGGGCGGGCTTTTCTTACCAGTGCTACCGCCACCACAAGAAATGCAAATCAGGCAGGCCCACAATCCGACGGTAAGAAAAAGGACGCTTCTCTTCAAACGACGTGCTCCTAATGACATGAAAAAGGGAGATTTAATTGTGAAATGGTGGATTATAACAGACCCGTGATTTGACCTCGCGCAACGCTGGCCGGATCAAACCGCGCGGTTTCTGGCTTTTCACGCCACCCTTCATCCCGGTATGATGGAGATGCACCAAGCAGTTCTCCTCCTGTATTCTCTGAAAACATATGCCGTCTGACTTTCTTGCCCGCGTCAAGCAGTCGCCTGTGTTGTGCGATGGAGCCATGGGAACGCTGCTCTACGCCAAGGGCATTTTCATCAATCGGTCCTACGACGAATTGAATCTCTCGCAGCCGGACCTGATCCGTGGAATTCACCACGACTACCTGCAAGCGGGAGCCGAAATTATTGAAACCAATACTTTCGGTGGGAACTCTTTCCGCTTGGCCCGCCATAGTTTGGCCGACAAGGTTCGCGACATCAATCGAGCTGGCGTGCGCATTGCCCGCGAAGCCGCCAAAAGCTTCGATGTGTGGGTGGCAGGATCGGTTGGCCCGCTGGGAACCAGAATCGAACCCTTGGGAAAAACTTCGTTCCAGGAAGCTCGCGATGCCTTTCGCGAGCAGATTGAAGTATTGGTTGAAGGTGGGGTCGACCTGCTGATTCTCGAGACCTTTGGATACTTGGAAGAGATTCATCAGGCCATGCTGGCCGCACGAGATGTGAGCGCTTCTTTGCCGCTCGTCGCGCAGGTCACCATCGATGAGGACGGCAACTGCCTTGATGGCTCCGATCCGCAAACCTTCGTTCCGAAACTGGCGGAGTGGGGAGCGGACGTGATTGGCTGTAACTGCAGCGTGGGCCCGGTCGCGATGCTCGACGCGATGGAGAAAGTTCGTGCGGCCACTTCCCTACCACTTGCGGCCCAGCCCAATGCCGGCATCCCGCGATCGGTGGACGGCAGGAATATCTACCTTTGCTCGCCGGAGTATATGGCCAGCTACGCGCGCAAATTTGTAGCCGCGGGAGTTCGCCTGGTAGGAGGGTGCTGCGGTACCACTCCAGACCACATCAGGGTCATGAAGTCTGCGCTGCGGGTGGGTGAAGCCCGTGGAAAAGCGGCTTCCAAGCCGGTATCTGGGAGCCCATCCGCCCCGCTCGCGGTTCCGGCTGTGCCGCTGCAAGAGCGGTCACTGCTCGGTGCCAAGCTGGCTCGCGGCGAGTTTGTCACTATGGTCGAGATCGTTCCTCCGAAAGGAATTGACGTTCGGAAGGAGGTCGAAGGTGCGCGCTTCTTAAAGTCGGTGGGCGTGGATGGGGTCAACATTCCGGACAGCCCGCGAGCATCAGCGCGCATGAGCAACCAGGCGCTTTCGCTGCTCATTCAGCGGGAAATCGGCATCGACGCGATTCTGCACTACACCTGTCGCGACCGCAATGTGCTGTGCATCCAGAGTGACCTGCTGGGAGCTTCAGCCGTAGGGATTAAGAACCTCATCTGCATCACTGGCGATCCGCCGAAAATGGGGAATTATCCGGACGCTACCGCAGTCTTTGACGTCGATGCCATCGGCCTGGTCAACATCGTGCACAACCTGAACCGTGGCCTCGATCTGGGAGGAAATCCGATTGGAACCGGCACTGGCTTCGTGATTGGTGTGGGCGCGAATCCTGGACTGACGGACATGGACGAAGAGATTCGCAGGTTCGAATACAAGGTCGAGGCCGGAGCGGAATACGCCGTCACCCAGCCCGTCTTCGACCTGCGCCTGCTGGAGAACTTCCTCAAGCGGATCGAGCATTGCCGCATCCCGGTCGTGGCTGGCATCTGGCCGCTGGTCAGCGTACGCAACGCCGAATTCATGAAAAATGAACTGCGGGTTTCTGTGCCGGACTCGATCCTGGAGCGGATGGCGCGAGCGCAGACTCCGGAAGCCGCGCGGGCCGAGGGCGTCGCGATTGCTCGCGAGATGCTGATTGCCGCCCGGCAGATGGTTCAGGGGGCCCAGATCAGTGCTCCGTCAGGGCGCTACAGCTCTGCCGTGGACGTACTGGAGGCGTTGGGGACAAGCGCTCCAGCCGCTTCCTCCTGATCATCGACTGCGGTTCAGCGCCCGTTCCCGTAGCGGGACCACCGTCGTCACTTTTTTAGTCCTTCCGACTAAAAAAGACTGGACACTTCTTCCAAATAGTTGCATTACAATAGACAGACGGAGCGAAACCCCGTTGCCCAAGTTTGAAGAGTGCCTCCAGCGATTGGAGAAAATTGTTCAGGAACTGGAAAAGGGAGAAGTCCCCTTAGAGAAGTCTCTCACACTCTTTGAAGAAGGTATGGAGCTCTCTTCTTCCTGCCGCAAGGAGTTGGAACAGGCGGAAGGTAAAGTTGAGATCCTGCTGAAAAAGAACGGGAAGCTCCAAGCTGAACCATTCGAGCCGCTGACAGAGAAGTCCGCTGCGCGCCGCTAAGGTGCGGAGTTACTGACGGCGATTCGCCAGCTTTAGACGTCTGTGGAGTTGTGGTTTTTCAGGCCACCCCGCAGCCCTAGTCAAATCGACTGTCTCCCCCGTTGACGACGGTTGAAGATCGGGGTAAGTATGGCTCAGAGCGTAGTTGTCCTCGAGCACGATCCTGGAGTGGCGCGGTCCTTGGCCGGTGAGCTTGGCCCGCATTTCTCTGTGCACGTAATCCAATCCCACGAAGAACTAAGGGACAAGGTAGCCCGGAATAAACCGGAAGCCGTGGTTCTCAACATCGAGTATTGGCGCCTCACCGATGTGGAGAGTTTGCACCGCGACTTTCCTGCCCTGCCTATCGTGTGCACCCACCGCATTCCGGACGAAGAAATGTGGATGGCGGCTCTCGAAGCCGGCGCCAGCGACGTGTGTCCAGCCGGTGACGTAGCGAACGTGCTGACTTCGGTTTTGCGAAGTACAACGGTTTCGCGCACTGCAGCCGCATAGACCACTGATTATTCCTGTTCCAACGAGGACGCCTGAGGGCGTCCTTAATTTTTGTTTCGCCAACGCGATTGCGAGCACTGCTCCCGTCTGGGCGCCCTTGTTATACTCACTGCTTCATGCTCAGCGAGACTCTCGAACAGGGGCGGCAGCTGACCGACGCCGCGCTCGACCGGCTCATTCCGTTGGAGACCGAGCATCCGGTCTCGATCCACAAGGCCATGCGCCATAGCGTCTTTGCCGGCGGCAAGCGCCTGCGGCCAGTGCTCTGCATTGAGGCCGGACGGATGGTGGCCGGGTCGTTGCCGGCGCAGATCGAAGAACTGGGCGCGGCGCTCGAGATGCTGCACACCTATTCCCTGATTCACGATGATCTCCCTGCGCTCGACAACGACGACCTGCGCCGCGGACGGCCCACCTGCCACAAAGTGTTTGGCGAGGCTCTCGCGATCCTGGCCGGGGATGCGCTGCAGACGCAGGCTTATGAAGTGCTGGCTCGGTTGAAGTGTCCGGCCGAAGCTCGCGTGCGCATTATCGAGGAGATCGCCCGTCGCACCGGCACGGTCGATGGCATGATTGGCGGGCAGGTCGTCGATCTCGAAGCGGAACACACCCGCCCAACCAAGGAAATGCTGGAGTACATTCATCGCTCGAAGACGGCCGCCCTGATCACCGCAAGCCTCGTGAGTGGCGGCTTATATGCGGGAGCGAAAGATAGCCAGGTGGCGAAGTTGCGCGCCTTCGGATTGGCGATCGGCTTGGCCTTCCAAATCGTCGACGATGTGCTCGACGTGACCCAGACTTCCGAACAACTGGGAAAAACCGCTGGCAAGGATACGGCGTCCGAAAAAGCCACGTACCCGGCGCTGTTTGGAATTGAAGCATCGGAACACAAAGCCGACGCGCTGGTGAACGAAGCATTCGCGGAACTCGATAGCTTCGGCGAGCGAGCCGAAATACTGAAAGAACTGGCTCGCTTCTTGGTAGAGAGAAAGAAGTGAGAACCTCAGCCGCCTCTGTGCACCTCAGTGCCCTCTGTGGTAAAAATTACTGACGGCGATGGAGTTCGCCACAACCGCCTGCGGTCACGCAAGCTGATAACTCCTACAGAATTGAACGATTTCTTGTAGGAGAATTCCATCGTGAAAGATTTTCTCGCCATATCCGTCTCCGCAATTCTCGGCGCTAACCTTCGTTACATCCTCAGCCGGCTCGCTGCCAAGGAGTTTGGTCCGGTTTTTCCCTACGGAACGCTCATCATCAATATTCTGGGCAGCTTCATCGTCGGCTTCTTTATCATCTGGACTAGCGAACGCGTGCTGCTGGACCCGCGCTGGCGGCTGCTGGTGGTGGTGGGCTTCTGCGGATCCTTCACCACTTTCTCCAGTTATGCGTTTGAGACCATGTCATATTTCGAGCAGGGTCAATGGGGGCTGATGCTAACCAACGTTTTCAGCAATAATCTCCTCTGTCTGGGCGGCGCGCTAGCGGGTATGGCGCTGGCCCGGGCTCTGTGAAGATGAACAAGCCTCCCACTCTCGTAACCACTCGGCTGAAATTGCGTCCATTCACCGAAGACGACATCGCGGAGTTGGTGCCGCTCATCGCAGCGCGTGAAGTGGCTGCTACCACCTTGCGCATTCCGCACCCTTACACGGAGAAGGAAGCGCGAGACTTCCTAACGAGAATCTGCCACGACGATGATGAGGCCCGGTTCGCCATCACTCTGCGCGAGGGCGGCCATTTGTGCGGAGGCATTGGGTTGCGGCTTGCACCAGATCATCAGCACGCCGAACTTGGCTACTGGCTCGGTGTCCCCTACTGGGGCCACGGATACGCGACGGAGGCTGGCCGGGAAGTCCTGCGCTACGGGTTTGAAGAGTTGGGACTACACCGCATCTTCGCCTCGCATTTCAAGCACAATCCAGCTTCTGGCGGCGTGCTACGGAAGCTGGGCATGCGTTACGAAGGCTGCCAGCGCGAACACCTGCGCAAGTGGGATCGCTTTGTCGATTCGGAGTTATACGGCATCTTGCGGCAGGAGTGGGAGCGTCGCGAGTAAAATGCCTGAAGCCATGGCGGTTCAAGTCACCATCTACCTGAATGAAGCGGACCAGTGGCGACACCGCCCGCTGCACATGGAGATTCTCAATTACCTGCGCAAAGAAAATGTCTATGCGGCGACTGCGATCCATTGTGTTGCTGGATTTCTCGGACGCCAGCGCGTGGAGACGGCGCATCTAGTCGAAGCGGGTGGCAAGCTGCCGGTGATCATCATATTCGTCGACACTGACGATCACGTGAACCGCGTGCTTCCTACGCTGAAGGAAATGGCGGCGGACCGGTTGATCGTGTGCGAGAACGTGGTGCTCGAGCAAGGAAACCTCGACTGATGCCTTCTCCTTCATCAGCTTCATCCCTCGACATCCTGGCGATCGCCGCCCATCGCGACGACGTGGAGCAAACCTGCGGCGGTACCCTGCTAAAGGCCGCACGGCACGGGCAACGCACCGGCATTCTCGATCTAACTCAGGGAGAGATGGGCACGCGCGGCACTGCAGAAGATCGCGCGCGCGAAGCAGATGACGCAGCCGAGATTCTCGGGGCTAGCTGGCGACGTGCGCTGGATCTTCCCGACGGCCGCGTCGAGAACACCTGGGAGAATCGACTCAAAGTAGCGAGCGTGATTCGCGAGACCCGGCCGCGGGTGATCATTCTTCCCTACTGGAAAGGACGGCATCCGGATCATTACACCGCTTCCGTGCTCGGCTACGAAGCTTGCTTTCTGGCGGGGTTGGCAAAACTGGATCCACAAAAAGCTCTTGGATCGCAGCCCTCAAGCCTTGCGCCGCATCGGCCCTTCAAGATCATTTACGCCACGCTCTATTACGACATTCGGCCATCGTTTGTTGTCGATATAAGCGAACAATTTGAAGGAAAGTTCGCATCCATCCTGGCCTATAAATCGCAATTCAGCGATCAGGAAGCGGGCAAAGACCTGTTCCCCGCGCACCAGGAAATCCGCGCACGCGTTGAGGCCATGGCGCGCTTTTACGGGATGCTAGGCGGCGTAACCTATGCCGAGCCCTTCCTGCAAAAAGAAGTAGGGCTGGTTGACGATTTGTTGTCCATTCCCGTCAAATCCATTTAACATTACTGACCAACTTACTCGCAGAGGAGAATTCCCCAACATGTCTCGTTTAATTTTCATTTTTCTCACGACGTTTGCGATGGCCGCCACCGCCGCAGCACAGGCGGGAACCTGGCAAATCGATCCCAATCACACGGCGGCGCAGTTCTCGGTCCGCCACCTGGGAGTATCCACCGTCCGAGGCGCATTTACGAAAGTTTCAGGCTCGGCGCAGTATGATCCCGCCGATCCGTCGAAAGACTCTCTCGAAGCCACAATCGACGCCAATTCGGTCGACACCCGTGTAGAAATGCGCGACAACGATTTGCGCAGTGCGCGCTTTTTCGATGTGCAGAAATATCCGACAATCACTTTTCACTCCAAGCAGGCAAAAGTGGTGGCGCCCGGCAAACTGCAGATTACAGGCGACCTGACCATCCATGGCGTTACCAAACAAGTTGTGCTCGACGTCGAAGGGCCAACGGCGCCGATCAAAGACCCGATGGGAAAGGGACAACGCATGGGTGCTTCGGCAACAACCAAGGTCAACCGTCAGGATTTCGGAGTAAGCGCACTGCCCGGCGCCGTGGGAGACGAAATTACAATCACGATTGACGCAGAGCTAGTCCAACCCCAGGTCAAATAGGCCGAAAGCTGCACCACAAAAAAGCGCTGTCACCCTGAGCAAAGCGAAGGACCCATGCAATCTGCCGACCGAGGCAAAGCGCGTAGGTTCCCAGCGAAGCTCAGAATGAGGTGCTTGATCCGAAAGCATCCGGCATTATTTCTTAAGTGCGACCGCCAACCCATCACGAATAGGCAGAATTATCGTGTAGAACTCCGGCGCATCATAGAGCTTGCGATTGAACTCGAGGATTGCCTTGGTCCGCGCGTCGGGATTTTTCTCCGCAACGCGTCCGCTCCAAAGCACGTTGTCCGTGATGAACAGTCCGCCCGTGCGCAAGCGCGGTGCAACGAGGCGCAACACTCGCGGGTAGTCTTCCTTGTCGACGTCGTTAAAGATGATGTCGAACTCCTGTTTCTGTTCCGACAAGAATTCCAGAGCGTCGCCGGTATGCATAGTGATGCGGCTCGAAACGCCTGTGCGCGAGAAGTAGCCCCGAGCGCGTTCCGCATTCTTCGAATCTCCGTCGGTATAAATCACTCGTCCCTGTTCGCCGACCGCCTGAGCCCACCAAATCGTTGAATAGCCGATCGCGGAGCCCAACTCGAATACACTGCGCGCATTGATCATCAGCGCCAGTTGCAGCAAAACACGCGCTACGGCCGGGCCCACGATAGGGATCTTATGATCAGTCGCATAGTCTTCCATTTCCATCAGCACCGGATCGCGCTTGGGCAGCATGGAATACAGGTAGTCATCGACCGGCCCGGCAGTAACGAAGTTGTAGTGCCGCCAACTGCTGCGGGCGCTCATCTTCTCGTTCGACTTCTGGCTTGACTTCTTGCTTGGGCTCACGCGGTTCTCTTTCTTGGGGAATGATCAGCTTCGGATGATCCGCTAAGGGTTGTGCCCGGCTTCAGATCGACCACTTCGACATTAGGCACCAGTTTCTGGAGTTCGCTGGGTCGTCCTGTAAGCACTGGAAAAGTTCCGAAGTGCATGGGGATGACCGACTTGGGTTTCAGTAGATTGCAGGCATAAGCCGCCTCACGCGGCCCCATGGTGTAGTGATCGCCGATCGGTAGCATGACGATCTCGGGCGCGTAGAGCTCGCGAATAATCGCCATATCGCCAAAAACATTCGTGTCGCCAGCGTGATAGATTTTCACCCCATTCGAAAATTCGACAACGTAGCCACAGGCCTCGCCGCCGTAAATCATCTCGTCTCCATCCTGAATGCCGCAGGAATGATCCGCATGCACCATCGTGATCTTAATGTCGCCCACGGTCTGCGTTCCGCCTTTGTTCATTTCGGCGATCTGTTTAGCGCCTTTCTTACCTAACCACCGCGCCAACTCAGGAATTCCGACCACCACCGGATTGTGTTGCTTGCAAATCTCAACCGCATCGCCGATGTGGTCGCCGTGACCGTGAGTGCACAGCAACACGTCGACCTTCTTAACTTTCTTTTCAGCCTCAGGGCACATGGGATTATTCATGACCCAGGGATCAATGATGACGGTCTCTCCGGCGGGAGTTTCGATGCGGAACGTCGCATGTCCCAACCACGTGAGTTTGAGGTCTTTGAGGTTCATAGTTTAATCGCTCCTCTTTTTCACAAATGATTCTTCCTAGTTTAATATGAAACGCCATGACAGAACTCAAGGTGCTGATTCCGCGGCAGGACATCGCCAAGCGCGTAAAAGAACTCGGCGCGCAAATCACCAAAGATTTTGCCGGAGAATCGGTCATTCTCGTCGGCGTGCTGAAAGGCGCGGCAATTTTTCTTTCCGATCTGGCGCGGCATATCGACCTCGACTCGACGTTCGATTTCATCGGAGTCTCCAGTTACGGCAACCGCCCCAGCCCCACTCAGGAACTCAAAAGCGGCTGGGACTCGACGGGTGAGGTGAAGCTGACTAAGGACGTAGACCAATCAATGAAAGACAAGAACGTAATTGTGGTGGAAGACATTCTCGACACCGGCCTCACGCTTACGGTTCTGAAAAAGCTGCTCATGGCGCATCAGCCCAAGTCGCTGAAGATTGCGGCGTTGCTCGACAAGCCTTCGCGACGCAAGCTCCCCCTGGAAGGTGACTACGTTGGTTTCAAGATCCCCGATGAATTTGTGGTTGGCTACGGACTGGACTACGCGGAAAAATATCGTAACCTCTCCGACATTTGCATTGTGCCCCGCGAATAGTCTCGAGCCGCACAACGCGGGAATTCCGATACGCCCTTTGAGCCGCTGCCCTCCCGCGCACCGGGAACTGGAAACGCGGCTGCTATCATACCAACGATGGGTTCCGTGATTTCCAAGCCGGATCGCTTGCCGGTCGAGTCGTTGCTGCTCGACGTCGCCGACGCTCTGGCCACGTCGCTCGACCTGGACACAACCGTCCGCCGTGTCGCCGAAGTTGTCCGCAAAGTCATCGATTACGAAATTTTTGCCATTCTGTTGCTCAACGAAAAGACGCAGGAACTGCGGTTTCGCTTTCAGATCGGGTATCCTCCGGAATTTGCCGAACGCAGCCGGATCAAAGTGGGCGAGGGTGTGACCGGGCAGGCCGCGCAGCTCCGCCAAGCGGTCCTGATTGATGATGTGACGCAGGACTCGCGCTATATCGAAGCGGTCCCAAACGTCCGTTCGGAACTGGCCGTTCCGCTGATGACCAAGAACCGTGTCATCGGCGTAATCGATATCGAGGCGCGAGAACCCGGCTATTTCAACGAAGAGCACGTGCGGGTGCTCACGCTGGTAGCTTCACGCATGGCGGCCGGGATCGAAAATGCGCAGCTCTACACGCGCACCACAAAGCAGGCCCGCATTCTGTTGCTGCTCAATGAGATTGCGCGGGAACTGACTTCGATCCTGAACCTGGACGAGTTGCTTGGTCGGATCGCAGAACTGGTGCGCCGCTTGATCGACTACCAGATGTTCAGCATTCTTTTGCTCGACGCTTCGGGCGAGAAACTGGAGCACCGTTTCTCCCTGCGGTTTAATGAAAACATTCATCTGAAGCATGAAATTCCACTGGGGCGTGGTTTGGTCGGCGCCGCCGCCGAGAGCCAGCGGGCGGTGTTGGTATCCGACGTCACCAAGGACCCGCGCTACGTCCAGGCGAATCCTGAGACGCGATCCGAACTTGCGGTTCCGCTTATATACAAGGGCAAAGTGATTGGCGTACTCGACCTGGAGCACACACGGCGCGGCTTTTTCACCGAAGAACATCAGCGCACGATGACTACTCTGGCCGCGCAGATTGCCATCGCGATTGAGAACGCGCGCCTGTATGAAGAAATCGAGCGGCAAGAGCGGCGATTGGAGCGGGATCTGGCCCTGGCCCGCGAGTTACAAGGAAGGCTGCTGCCGCAAGCGAATCCGAAACTCGCTCATCTGGACGTTGCTGCGAAATTCGTTCCGGCAAGGGCCATTGGCGGCGACTTGTACGACTTCATACCCTATTCAATGTCGCGGCTTGGCATCGTGATCGGCGACGTCAGCGGAAAGGGCGCGCCCGCGGCCATCTATGCCGCGCTGGTAAGTGGCATTATCCGGTCGCATGCTCCCATCGAGCCGGGACCGGCGGAAATGCTTTCTGCAGTCAATCTGTCGTTGGCCGAACGCCGCATCGAGGCGCAGTTTGTCTCCATCATTTACGCCGTCTGGGATGACGAGAGCCGTACGCTGGCCGTTGCTAACTCAGGGCTTCCCCGACCTATTTATGTTCACGCAAAGGATGAGGTCATCGAGGCCGTCGAAGCCACCGGCCTGCCCCTTGGCCTGTTTGACGAAGCCGACTACGATGAATTCAAGTTCCGCATGAAGCCGGGAGATATGTTCGTATTTTTCAGCGACGGCATTCTCGATGCTCGCAATCGCAAGGGCGAGCTTTTCGGTCGCGGCCGGGTGGAACGAATCATCGCCGAGTGCGAGGGAAAGTCGGCGACCTGTGTTGTGGATTCACTTTTCAAGGCAGCCGCCGAACACTCGGCGGGCGTGGAAACCTTCGATGACCAGACGGTCGTCGCCATTCGGGTGCGCAGCGGCACCCCCAAGAAGAAATGACCTCGCGCAGTCAAAAGCCAGTCGCACGCCCTCCCGGATTCGCCTATCGCGAGATGAAACACGGCATCTTTCGGCGGGGCGGCCAGTTCGTCTTGCACTGCGAAGGCGTGGCTCTGCCGAAACTGGCCGAGCAGCACGGCACGCCTCTATATGTGTATTCGGCTAGTGCGATCCGTGAGCGCTACGACGCTTTCGACGCCGCGTTTCGTGATGTGCCGCATACCATCTGCTATTCCGTCAAAGCGAATTCAAACCTCACCATCCTGCGAACCTTAGCCCGGAAGGGATGTGGCTTCGACGTGGTCTCCGGCGGAGAACTGGAACGCGTGCTCACGGCGGACCGCAAAGCTGCCAAGAGAGTGGTGTTCTCCGGCGTGGGCAAGACGCGGGAGGAACTGACTGGTGCGTTAAAAGCAGGAATCATGCTTTTCAACGTTGAGAGCGAGTCAGAACTGTGGGCGCTCGCGGAATGCGCCGGTCGAATGCGTAAGGCAGCCCCGATGGCCCTGCGGGTCAATCCTGATGTTTCGGCAGAAACTCATCCCTACATTTCTACGGGCTTACGCAAGCACAAATTCGGAGTACCCATCCGCGATGCGCGAACGCTTTACGCAAAGTCTTCGGGCGCGCGGTATCTGAAGGTCTGCGGAGTAAGTGTTCACATTGGCTCGCAGATCACCGACGTCGCACCATTTGGCGAAGCCATGACGCGTGTGGGCGATTTGGTGCGCGAACTGCGCACCGACGGTCACCGTATTGACTACATCGATGCGGGCGGCGGGCTGGGCATTGCCTACGAAAAACCCAGCGCCGAAAATTTTTCAGCCGAGGCAACAGCATATGCGCGAGCACTCGCCACACCCTTGCGAGGTTTGGACGTTACGCTACTCTTGGAGCCGGGACGCTCGATTGTAGGCCCCGCTGGCATTTTGCTCACTTCCGTGATCTATCGCAAAGCCAATGACGGCAAGCGCTTCCTGGTGGTCGACGCCGCGATGAACGATTTGATCCGGCCCGCTCTTTACGGTGCCTATCACGAGATTGTCCCAGTCACACAGACTCCCGAATCCGTAACGAAATCGGAAGTCACCGACATCGTAGGCCCTGTATGCGAGACCGGAGATTTCTTCGCCCGCGACCGCGAGTTACCGCTGGTCGATGAAGGAGACCTGCTCGCGATTCTGGATGCCGGGGCTTACGGAATGGTGCTGGCATCAAACTACAACACGCGCCCCCGCGCTGCGGAGGTGCTGGTCTCGGGCAAGTCAGTGAAAGTAATTCGGCGGCGTGAAAAACTCTCGGATCTCCTGCGCGCTGAGACTTGACGCCCTAACTCACAAGTCTCCGTTTTTTCTTTCACCCCACTTGAGCTTGGTGCGCAGCACATGAAAGAAATCCGTTCCGGTGCGGAAGAGATTCACCTGATGCTCGGAGCGGCGGCAGCGCACGCGGTCGCCGTCGCGCAGATCAAGGCCCGGTTGTCCGTCCAGACTCAGGTAAGCGACCTCTTCCTCGCTGCGCAGCAGGATTTCAATCTCTACCGAATCGGGTACGACCAGCGGGCGATGCGTGAGAGAGTGCGGCGCCACCGGCGTCAACACAAAAGCCTTGACGCTGGGCATCAGCACCGGCCCCCCAGCGGATAGAGAATACGCCGTCGAACCGGTCGGCGTGGCTACGATGATCCCGTCCGCCCGATAGCTGGAAACGAATGCCTTATCGATATAAAGGTCGTAGGTATTGAGACGGGCGAGTGCGGTCTTATTCACGACCGCGTCGTTGAAGACAAGGTAGGTCCCTCGAATCTCGTCTCCACGCAATAACTCGACTTCCATGAGTGAGCGATGTTCGACTGCGGCGCGCCCCTGCACAATCGCCTCGAGCATCGTAAAGAGCGACTGGAGTGGCACCTCCGTCAGAAATCCCAGTGACCCCAGGTTGACGCCAAGCAGAGGAACATCGATGGCGGCGGTGACGCGAGCGGCCGACAAGAGTGTTCCATCGCCGCCCAGAACCACTACCAGATCGAGCGCCTGCGACGCCATCTCTGCGCGTGGCACAATCGGTTGCCCGCCGGTGTAGTTCGAAGTCTGCTCATCGATGATGACCCTGTAGCCGTGTTCAGCGAACCATTGGAGAAGGCCGGGAATAATCTGCGCCACCTGAGGGCGATCGGGCCGCGAAATGATGGCGGCGGTTTTGTGGGTGGCCATAGGGAAAAGGAGATTGTACAGAAATTCAAGGACTTAACCACAGAGGACACAGAGAACACGAAGGACTAGAACACGCCATAGAGCAGGAACTCGCGATTGCCTTCCGCCCCCAAAATAGGCGATTCAATTGAATCAGTTTGAGTCGCGCCCCGACTTCGCAGGGCGCGATCGACTTTCTCTACAGCTGCGACCTGGGCGGCCGCGTCGCGCACAATGCCCCCCTTTCCCACATATTCCTTACCCGCTTCGAATTGAGGCTTCACCAGCACCACGAGCTGTCGGCCGTGGCGCTCCTCGGGCGATTCTGGAAAAGCAGCGCCAATCGTGGCCGGCAAGACGAGAGTTGCAGAGATAAACGAAACGTCCATCGCGATGAAATCCACCGCAATGCCAACCGCCTCACGCGTCAGATAGCGGGCGTTGGTTTTTTCCAGGAGCCGAACCCTCGCATCCTGGCGAAGCCTGAAGTCCATTTGTCCGTAGCCGGTGTCCACCGCGATGACTCGCGAAGCGCCATGCTGCAGAAGACAGTCAGTAAAACCTCCGGTGGATGCGCCGACGTCAAGACATATTTTCTCCGCAACCGAGATATTCCAATGTTGGAGCGCCCGCTGCAATTTCAGGCCACCGCGGCTCACGTACTTCAAATCTTCACCGAGCAGGCGAATCACGCACTCCGCGGAGACTGGCGCGCCGGCCTTCTCGAGTTTCTGATCGTCAACCAGTACCTTGCCCGCAAGAATCAGAGACTGTGCGCGCTCGCGCGAGGCTGCGAGTCCACGCTCCACAAGAAGTTTGTCGAGTCTAACTTTCAAATTCATTTGCTCGCGAGTTCTACCACGAAAGTGCCAGCACCCGCTTCAGTGCAAAGTGTTGAAGCATCTCTCAGTGAATCACTTACGAAGAGGGTTAGGGCCTTTTCCACAGAATTTTCCACGAACATGTTGAAAACTTCGGTCCGCAGAATGCTTCAATCATCGCCGAAGCTTAGTCGGCTAACAACAAAAGCCGCCCGAACGAGGGCGGCTCTTGAACTTGCTCGTGATAAGAACTATCCGGCGACTTCTTCCAACAACTTCTGATCGATGTCGAAATTAGCGTGCACATTTTGCACGTCATCGTGATCTTCGAGCGCTTCCATCAAACGGATCATGGTGCTGGCGGCCTGCCCTTCCAGTTTGATGTAATTCTGCGGAATGAACGCCACGCTGGAAGACGCTGGAGTGATACCGGCTTTCTTCACCGCCTCAAGCACCGCTTCATAGGCGGAAGGCTCGGTCGTGATCTCCCAATTGTCGCCGTCATCGTTCAGATCCTCGCCGCCCGATTCGAGGACGATGTTCATCAGGTCGTCCTCTTTCGCCGCGCTCTTGGGGATGATGATGTCGCCCTTCTTGTGGAACATCCAGGAAACGGCGCCGGCTTCCGCCATGTTGCCACCATTCTTGCCAAAAACGTGGCGGATTTCGCTGACGGTGCGATTGCGGTTGTCGGTGTTAATGTCAAGCAAGATTGCTACTCCGCCAGGTCCGTAGCCTTCGAGCGAAAACTCCTCGTAGGTCGCGCCGGGCAACTCGCCCGTACCGCGCTGGATGGCCCGCTTGATGTTATCGGCCGGCATATTCTCGGCCTTGGCCGCAACGATGGCGCCGCGCAGTCGCGGGTTGGAGTCAGGATCGCCGCCGCCGTTCTTTGCGGCGATGCTGATTTCCTTAATTAGGCGGGTGAAAATCTTGCCGCGCTTGGCGTCGAGCGCGCCCTTCTTGTGCTTGATTGTGGCCCATTTTGAATGGCCAGACATGGTTAGACCTCGTATCTAAAGATCCGTCTTTAAAGAACGCTGAATGGCGCAGGATTCGCCTTCAGAGGAGATCACAGGATTGCCTCGGTTCTTATGCAGGCGAAATCGAATTATAGCATGGACCCTCGAGCTATCCGCACCGATATTGATGGTTACCTCCGAGGCACGCGCCTCCAAGACTGCGCTTGCGATGCGTGGCACCAGGCGGCTACGGTAACGACCTTACCCCTCCGGAGCCATTTTCATTAAGCAAATCAGAACGTAAGTTGACAAGGAGCAGCTTTCGGGGGAGGGCTGCTCAAAGCGGATGCGCCCCGGTCCACTCCGGGGCGTGTTCGTCTTCCGCCGAACCGATCCTGCGCCTTCCGGCGTGAGTACGTGGATTCCAGACGGTCGCCTTCTCGGTCAGCCCTATCGCACTAGGCTCACTACCCTTGACTGTGTTCGTTATCGCACCTAACAT
The DNA here is from genome assembly GCA_937879855.1 of uncultured Acidobacteriaceae bacterium. GTDB lineage: Bacteria > Acidobacteriota > Terriglobia > Terriglobales > Acidobacteriaceae > Sulfotelmatobacter. The sequence goes on from CALFMO010000043.1 coordinate 273,085, forward strand.
GCCAAGCAGGGCGCGTGATTCTGTAATCACTTATGGCTGGTCAGGTCCTGGGGCACTACCGGATCCTCGAAAAAATTGGTTCGGGAGGGATGGGCGAAGTCTTTCGCGCGCGCGACGAGAGACTGGGACGCGACGTTGCTCTGAAATTGATCCGCCCTGCTTCCAGCGACAATCCTGACCATCTGCGCCGCTTCGAACAGGAGGCGCGCGCCGCTGCCGCCCTGAATCATCCCAACATTCTGGCAATTTACGACGTGGGCTTCGAGGGCAGTGTGCCCTACATCGTCTCGGAGCTGCTCGAAGGCAAAAACCTGCGTCAGCGCTTAGAGGAAGGTCCGGTTCCGGTGAAAGAGGCCGCAGACTATGCCCTCCAAATCGCGCATGGCCTGACCGCAGCGCACGAACGGCTGATCGTTCATCGCGATCTCAAGCCGGAAAATCTTTTCCTCACCAAGGATGGCCGGGTCAAGATTCTAGATTTTGGTGTAGCCAAGCTGCAGGCTCCGGCCAACGAAGACCGCTCCATCGAGAGCATGACCACCGTGACCAAGCACGGGGCCATGATCGGCACCGTCGCCTACATGTCTCCCGAGCAACTGCGTGCTAAGCCGGTGGATCACCGCAGCGACATCTTCAGCTTCGGCGCGATTCTCTACGAGATGATGTCTGGGTTACGCGCGTTTCGCGGCGAAACCGAAGTCGACACAATAACCGCTGTCCTTCGCGAAGAGCCCTCCACCGCCAATCTGGAAGAAGCCGCGATCCCCGCGGGATATTGGGACATCATCAAGCACTGTCTGGAAAAAGATCCGGAAAACCGTTTTCAATCTGCCAAAGATCTGGCCTTCGCGCTGCAAACTTTGTCAGGGTCTTCCCCGCTTAGAATCGACTCCTCCTCCAAGAAAAGAACACGCAGCCTTGGTGCACTGCCTTGGGCCCTCGTAACAGTCCTGGCCGGAGCGACCGCTCTTCTGGCGATCACACAGCTATTGCGCACGTCGCTTCCGCCCCCTGTTTACCGCCGGCTAACGTTCGAAGCGGGCACGGTTTATTCGGCGCGCTTCGCACCCGACGGTCAGTCCATCGTTTATAGCGCCGCTTGGAACGACAAGCCCGTGCAGCTTTTCTCCACGGTCGGAAATTCCCTTCTCGCCCAGCCGTTAAATATGTCCGACGCCAACTTGCTGGCCATTTCACCCAACAACGAGCTCGCCGTCGTTCTGCATGGCACTCACAATGGCCAACTGGAAACCGTCGGCGGAATGCTGGCTCGAGCACCACTGGCAGGCGGATCTCCGAAGGAACTGCTGGCAAACGTTCGCTGGGCAGACTGGGACGCGCAAAGCAACCTGGCCGTGGTCAATTATGTGGATGGTCACAGCCGCCTGGAATATCCCATCGGCAAAATGCTTTACCAGAGCGGCGGATGGATCAGCAACATTCGTTTCTCTCCCCAGGGAGACCGCATCGCCTTCATGGATCACCCCGCTCTCTGGGACAATCGCGGCAAGGTCTGCATCACGGATCTCTCGGGAAAGGTTCAGTCGCTTACGGGAGAATATGAGTCCGAGCAAGGAATCGCCTGGCACCCGAGCGGAAAAGAAATCTGGTTCACCGCGATTGAAAAAGGCACCAACCTTAATCTGAAGGCCGTCACTCTCTCTGGCAGCATCCGTAACCTGCTGGACTTGCCAATGGGCATCACCTTGCAAGACATCGCCCCTGACGGCAGCATTCTCGTCGCACTGAACTCGAAGCGTTTGGCGATGGCATTCAGCACGCTGGGCAGCAAGGCCGATGTGGAATTATCCTGGCACGACTGGAATGTCGCCAAGGATATTTCCCCCGACGGAAAATTTGTGCTCTTTGAGGATGCCAGCGAAGCGGCAGGACCCGCCTATGCGGTCGCATTGCGAAACGTCGACGGCACTCTGCCGGTTCGTCTTGGAGATGGAAGCGCCGGCGGGCTTTCGCCGGATGGAAAGTGGGCGATCTCAGTCTCCACTGGCCAACCGCAGCAACTGACGCTGCTGCCGATCGGAGCTGGCCAGCCGCGCTCCGTGGAAGTTCGCGGATTGGAACACATTCAGAGTGGGTGGGCCCGCTTCCTTGCGGATGGACAACGCATGATCGCCAATGGCAACGAGCAGGGCCATGCGACTCGCTGTTACGTTCTAGCCTTGGCCGGCGGCAAACCTAAAGCCGTAACGCCGGAAGGAACTGTGTGTGGCCCGTCGTCGCCCGATGACCGGCTAATAGTAGGAGTCGGACCGAATTCCGCGGTGGCAATTTATCCGATCGCCGAAGGCTCTCCCCGCCCGATCCCCGGACTGGAAGCGGGTTTCCTGCCGGTGCAATGGTCGAGCGATGGGTCCATGCTCTATGGCTATCACATTGGCGAGCTCCCCAGCAGGATTTACAAGGTCGCGATCGAGACTGGTAAGCAAAGCCTCATTCAGGAATTGCGGCCAGCTGTTCCGGCAGGAGTTGTGATGGTGGCCCCAGTGCAAGTAAGCCGCGACGGAAAACGCTTTGCCTATAGTTACAATCAGACTTTGTCGGTTTTATATCTAATTTCCGGTTTGCGATAGCGGCCGATTAGAGAGGTCCTTCTTCCTCAAGCGAGTGAGCCCGCGAAATCACTTCCCACATAATGGAAGAAAATCGAAGTCGAGGTTTGCCCTTCGCCAAGCGGCTCGCGGTAGTGCGGCAATCGAGTTCCGCGATAGGCAAGACCGTCCCCCAGCGCCTGGTACACAGTGACCGTGCCGTTGGAAGTATCCAGCCGAATGGGCCACGGCGTTGCGAGCTCAGGCTCGGGAGAGAAATCCAGACAGAGTGTAACGCTGAACTCGCACTGCTCCCGGTCGGTGTGCTTCTTCAGTTCTGCCCCACTCAGGTAGGAAGCGAGATAGACGTAAGACGGCTTGAGCGGCTCCCCGGCAACAGCGCTTAATGTGGTCGCAATATCTCGATGGAAGAAGCGCGCGACTGGATCGTTATACGCCGCGTAACGCCGCGGGCTCTGTCTATCGCCCAGCCGAATCGCGCCAGTTCGAATCAGGTAGCGATAATAGCGGCGCAGGGCGGCAATATGAAAGGGATGGATCAGGTCAGCAAGCGGTGAATACCCTTTCGTTCGAAAGGAAAGAGCCGCCTTGGTGATTCTCTCTTCGCGTTGACGATCGCGCGCATCAGTCCCGTCTTCCGGACGCAAAATGTCTGCTGCCGCCAGCACGCTCCGTGCCCCGTCAGGCACGGACGATGGAACCGGCTCATTCGGACACAGACCTCGCAACATACCGTCCAGTTGCGGCCCGAGCCAGAACGGAAGCAGATTCTCGGTTCCGCGGCTGCGCACCCAAGCCACTATTCCTTGCCGTGCGAATCCGGAGAGCAACGCCTCCTGCGACCGAAGTTCATCCGGAACTTCTCCCTCGGTACACAAAATGCATTCCGGATTCAGATAAAGAGGTCGATCACGATTGTCTTGGCAGCGCAAAGACCGGAACATGCGCTGCGGAATCAAGTGCAGCGGCAGTTCATCGAGCAGACAATAAAATCGATCGGGGGGAAGCGTCGCGGCATAGCTCAGCCGCGACACTCCTCCCATTAGGGTTGTCATCCACTCCAGCCACGCCGAATTGTTTAGCGACGAAGCCATCCGTTTAGCGTGAAGCGGCTATCGGCGAAGAGCTGCGACGCGCAATTCACCGGAGTGATCTCGTGCAACAACTCGCACGGGAAGAAGACAATCTGGTTCTGTTGCGGCACGATCGTCTGGTAACTGCCGTCGCTGACGTAAGTGCCGTTTTCCAGGCGCGCGTCATGAATCCGCAACTCACCACCTTCGAATTGCCGAGGCTCACGATGGAAAAAATAAACAAAGGTCAGGTATCGCGAAGCCACGCGATCGCTGCCGTTGTCACTGTGGAAATGGAAAAAATCCCCATCGTTGCTGGCCGTTATTTGCGCCTCAACATCGGCGATCGAGAATTCGTCCATCCCAAGCTTACCCAGGACCTGCGGCAACACGGCCTTGATACGAGCCAACATCAAGTCCTGGTGCTGCGCCAAATCCATCAAAACGAGAGAGCGACGATGCTCATAGTTGACAATGCCGCCATCCGCGCTGGGTGAAACCACTTCGCTGGCGCTGAAGTCAGCTTCGTGATCAATCGTGAAACGTGTAAGTTCCTCAAGTTCCTGTGGTGCCAGGAACTCGTCGAGAACGACACATTTCGCCGGCAGAACAGACGGCCGCTCGGCGACAGCGGCGCTGGTTTCTGAAACAACCGTAGTGCGAACCGAGTTGGGCGACGACGCCTTCTGTGGTGTTCGAACTCCCGGCCCAGGACCGGTCGACGGTGGTTGCGGTTCTCCCGGCCCACGCACCGGCCCATGCGGCGGCTGCGGCTCTTTGCGCGGCTCTCGAACACCCGGACCTGTCGATGGCGGCTGTGGTTCCACCGGTCCTCGCACCGGCGCTTGCGGCGGTTGGGGCTCTTTGCGTGGCGCTCGAACTCCCGGCCCCGGACCCGTCGACGGTGGTTGCGGTTCTATCAGGTTTATCTGTCCAGCGAGGGAATCTCGCGACCGTAATCCTGCCGACTCGCCCTGCGGCAGCGCGCTATCGTCGAGAATGTGTTCGACAATACTTCCGCCGAGAACGGCGAACGCACGCTGAGCCACAGTCTCGCCGATGGCCGATGCAATCACCGCTCTGACGGCTTCCTGCGTTTCGCGGTTCTCGCCGCTTGCGGTTTTAGCATGCTGCAGTAGAGTCGCTACCAGCGCCCGTTCCTGAGCGCTGAGAATTCGCTCGTCCCGCATCAATGTTTCGGAAAATGAATCGAGAATTTGCTTCGGTGTCATTGGAGACACGCCTCCCTGCGTGTACGCATAACACAATCAGGATTTGGGGCCCGAGTTGCAGGGGAAGAAGGACAGACAATATAACGGAAGCCTGTTAATATCCAAGAAAATTCCGCGACCGCAGCTTCTTCAGGAGGAAGCTACCGGTTCGCCATAGCGCCCACCATCGAATGAAATATTTTCATTCCATCGGTGCCGCCCAATTCCGGCTCGGCAGAGCGCTCAGGGTGCGGCATCATTCCCACGACATTGCCTCCGGGACTGCAAATCCCCGCAATGTTATCCAGCGATCCGTTGGGATTGGCCGCCGAAGTGTTTCCGCCCACGGATGAGCAATAGCGGAACACGATCCGATTGTCGCGCTGCAATTCTTGGAGTGTTGAGGGATCACAGAAGTAGTTACCCTCCATGTGACCGATGGGAATGGTCAAAACTTCTCCCTTGGCGCAATCATGGGTAAAAGGAGTGTCGACATTTTCCACGCGGACATGTACCGGCTTGCAGACATACTTGAGGCCAATGTTGCGCATCAAGGCGCCGGGCAGCAGCCCCGACTCGCAAAGAATTTGAAATCCGTTGCAGATGCCGAGCACCAGCCCACCGCCATCGGCAAACTTGCGCACCGATTCCATCACCGGCGAAAACTTGGCAATCGCCCCCGTCCGCAGATAATCCCCATAAGCAAAGCCTCCGGGCACGATGACCGCATCGCAGTTTTCCAGGTCATGCGACTCATGCCACAGGAACGTCACCGGTTGCTTCGCAACTTGCTGAATCGTCCAGTAGGCATCGTGATCGCAATTCGAACCGGGAAAGATAATGACGCCAAATTTCATTTGGTGGCCCCAATTGTGGGATTTGAGCTTAGTCTAGCACGCTAGTGGAAGGGGAACAGCCGAAGATCGCTATCGCTCACTTTGGTTCGGGCGTCGTCGACTCGACCGCTGGATTTGACGGCAGAGCAACAGTTGAGTTCTGCGGGAGCGCCAATCCCGGGACCAACGTGGACGGATTCGAAAGAGGCAAGACCGGCAAGCTCGTTTCTGCCGTCGTCTGTGCCTGATTGCCGGAATAACTCTGCGGCGGATAACCCCTCGCCTGCACGATCGCCCAGTGCCACTCCTCATCAGGCGTAAGGTCCAGGTTAAGCGGCGCGCTGAAGGCCGTGGTTACCCACGGAGGCGCGGCCGCTCGCATGCGGTAGATCACGGTCACATCAGATTTCTTCTCCGGCCGAACTTCCGATTCCTGTGGCGGGATTGCGGTCATGGCACCCAACGCGGCCGCCCCATCGCTGAATGTCGCACCCTCCGAGAAAGAAGCGTTGTGAACCCCAGATTTCTTGACTACAGTCAGCGCAACCGCTACTTCGCTCACGTGCCAGTCCGTGCGGTTGTTAACCGAAACAATCAGCGCATCACCTTCAATCGTCGCCGGCCCTTCGAGTTTAAGCACTTCGCCCGGCGGAAGTTCCATCTGCGCATACGCACTGGAGAGCAGCGACTTAGCATTCGCGCTGAAAGCCAGACTGCAGGTCACATCCGGCGCAGCAACCTGGAAGCCTCGTTTTTCGCCGCCCATCAGATAAGTCAAAGCCGAACCCTGGGCGTGACGGCTCTCCGCCTGCTCCATTAGCGCCGGCAGATTATCGTCGTCGATCACGTCCTGAGAGGGCGGAGTCTTCTTGCGCAAGCTGCGAGCAACGTCACCAAGGGGAAGGTCGTTCAGATCGTCCTGAGCGCTCAGCAACGCCGGCATCAACGCCGCCAGGAGCGCCGGCAGGATCAGAAGCAGTCGTACTCTTGCAAGCCGCGTCATGAGAGATCAAACGGGACTCAAACTCTGTGACCGAAACGAAGAGTCCGTCCCTGAGCTAATTGTATGGAGAAAGAGGAAAAACCGGGATGATTCAGGCAAACCTTAGTAACAGTACTTCAGGACTTAGCAAACCATGGGCGCGCGCTGACGAAATGGAGGCGCAACGGGACGCACGCCCAAGCTCGAAATCTCTACAGAAGGCCCTGTGACCGGAAGCGTTTCACTGGGTCTGCGACCGCCAATGCTTGCCGCTTGAAAATCCAGCGGGCCACCGCAAAGCCTATCGCCGCATAGCACAGATGCATCATTCGCATATATACCCCCAACCCGATCGACCGCCGACCTTCAGGGGAGGAACCAGCATCAGCTTCTATCGGCACGATAGCAACGGCCTTGAGCCCGAGCAAGGCACAACAGTGCCATACAGCTAGCCCACAAGTAATAGGAGTAACCGGGAAGGTCAACGCCGGGGAAAGCCTTTGTTTATGGGCCTTTCCCCAGCGCAGATTAGAAACGTAGAGCTTAGTGCGCGGCCACCGGCTCGTCTACCGACCGGCCCGCAGGTGGGACCACCACCGTCGACAAACTACCTTCGGCTGCGAGCTTCTGGAACGCAGCCAGATCGCGGCGCTGCAAATCTTCCCAGCGCCCGATGAGTTCCCCACTCTGCCGTTTCAGCTTTTCGAATTGCTTCTGCTCAGCTTCGGTCGGGGCCGAGTCGGCGCTAGCAACGTCCATCGCGAGGTAAGCGATCTTCGTGTCCAATTGCGGAGGATACGCCAGCGAGTCCTCATTCGCACTAATCGTCAGGTTGACGAGGTCCTCGCGCACACCGACCAGTTTTTTCTCCAGGTCGTCCGCCGCCGACGCAACCGTCTTTGCACTGGCATTGTCCGGCAGCCGACGCTTCAGCCCAACCAACTGCGCACGCACATCCTGGATTTGGTTCACCGTATCGTAGACGCGGCTCAGTTCGTCGCGCGTCTGCAGCAGCAGATTAAATTGCTCCTCCAGATCGGCCTGGCTTACCTTCACCCGCGGATCCAATTTCAAATCGAACGCCGCAGTCTGATTTTGGCCACCCACGGTAATCCGCACCTGGTAATGGCCGGGGACCGCCACCGGGCCTTTCGCCCCGCTGTTGTATTCCCACAGATAATATCCGGGCACGCGACGCGCCTCATCGTAGCGCAAATCCCATACAAACCGGTTCAATCCGGCCTCAGGTTTAATCTGCTTTTCAGGCTTTTTGTCGTCAGGGTCGAGCGGCTCTTCCAGAGTGTTATATTCGGCGCTCGAATATTTCCGAATGACTTTCCCGGAAGCGTCGAGGATTTCGATCTTCGTTTCGGTATCACTCTTCGGAGCATCCTTGAGGAAGTAATAGATCACCGCGCCCACCGGAGGATTCTGTCCCGTCAGCTTGGAAGGATGCAGCTCACCGCTGGCTCCTGCCTGAATCCGATAAGCCGTCGCAGGCGTGTACAAGAACGCATCTTTCTGCGCGATGTCGTCGCTGTACTGCCGCAGCGGAGACAAATCGTCCAGAATCCAAAACGCCCGCCCATGCGTGGCCACGACCAGATCGTCACCCTTGATAGCCAGATCGTGCACCGGCGTAGTTGGCAAGTTCAGCTTCAGCTGACGCCAGTTCGCCCCATCATTGAACGATACAAAGACGCCCTGTTCGGTTCCCGCATAGAGCAGCCCGCGCTTCTTCGGATCTTCGCGCACCACCCGAACAAACGTCGTGTCCGGAATTCCCTGCCCCAGTTTCGTCCAGCTCTTGCCGTAGTCGCTGGTCTTGTAAATGTAAGGACGCAGATCGTCGAACTGGTGGCGATCGACGGCCACGTACGCCGTACCGGGATCCAAAGGCGAGGGATCGATCTGGCTGATGCGGCTCCACTCGGGCATATCTTTCGGCGTAACGTTGGTCCAGCTTTTGCCTTCGTCTTTGGTGAGCTGTATCAGCCCATCATCGGTGCCGACCCACAGCAGTCCTTTCGTGATCGGCGACTCCGCCAGCGCGAAGATCGTGTCGTAATATTCCGTGCCGGTATCGTCGAGCGTAATTTCGCCGCCGGACGCTTTCTGCTTCTCCTTATCATTGCGAGTCAGATCGGGACTGATGGATTCCCAATGCACGCCGCCGTCGGTGGTCTTAAACAGTCGCTCGCCGCCGTGATAAAGCGTGTTGGGATCATGCGGAGAAATCAGGACCGGCGCCGTCCACTGAAAGCGATGCTCCAGGTAGGCCGCTCCGTGCGCGTCGGAAAGTTCGGGCTGCTCGGTGATCGCCTTTATCTGCCCAATGTGCCGGTCGTAGCGCGTGATGTTTCCCTGGTAGTCGGCCGCGTAAACGATATTGGGGTCGCGAGGATCCGGGGCGATATACCCAGCCTCGCCGCCGCCCACGTCGTACCAGTCGCTGCGGTCGATCGCTCCATCGTCGCTGCGGCTCGTGATCGCGACCGTGCCCGCGTCCTGCTGCGATCCGTACACGCGATAAGGCGTCGCCGAGTCGGTAATGACGTGATAGAACTGCGCCGTAGGCTGATTCTCCTGTCGAGTCCAATCCTTCCCGCCGTCGAGCGTTACAGTTACTCCTCCGTCATTCGAGGCAATCATCCGCCGTGTATTCTGCGGATCGATCCATAGCCCGTGATTGTCGCCGTGCGGTATTTTGACTTTATTGAATTCGTGACCGCCGTCGGTCGATTTGTAGGCCTCCACATTCATGATGTAGAGCAAGTTCTCATCCCGCGGATCGGCGATCACGTGCATGTAATACCAGGGTCGTTGCCACAGGCTGTGACTCGGGTTCACCAACTGCCACGTCTCCCCGGCGTCATCAGAGCGGTACAGGCCACCGTCAGGATTGTGAGCCTCAATCAACGCATAAACGCGGTCGGAATTCGCGGCCACGGCCACGCCAATCTTTCCGTAAGGTCCTTTGGGCAGGCCGTGCTCCGTCAAGTGCTTCCAGGTTGTGCCGCCGTCGTTCGAACGATAAAGCCCGCTGCCCGGGCCTCCGTCCGACATGCTCCACGAGGTGCGCCGCGCCTGCCAAAGCGCCGCAAACAAAATATTCGGATTGTGTGGATCGAACGCCACGTCAATGCCGCCGGTGTTTTCGTCCTTGTAGAGCACCTTCTCCCAGTTCTTGCCGCCGTCTGTGGTACGGAAGATGCCGCGCTCGGTGTTTGCGCCATAGGGATGGCCGAGCGCCGCCACGAACACAATGTCAGGATTCGTCGGATTAATAATGATCTTGCCGATAGCGCGGGAATCGTGCAGCCCCACGTTCTTCCACGTCTTTCCGCCGTCCAATGTCCTGTAAACGCCGTCGCCGTGGGAGATGTTTCCGCGAATGCAGGCTTCGCCCGTCCCGACGTACAGCACGTTGTGATTGGAATTCGCCACCGCAATGCTTCCAATCGCCGATGTCCCCTCTTTATCGAAGACGGACGACCACGTCATCGCGCCGTCAGTCGACTTCCACACCCCGCCGCCGGTTGCGCCGAAATAGTAGGTCGTGGGATCGCCCGGAATCCCAGCCGCGGTCAGCGATCGTCCGCCGCGGAAGGGACCGATCAAGCGATACTTCATTCCTTTGAAAGGCTTCTCCTCGGGCTTAGCCGATTCCGCCGCTTCGCTGTCGCTGTCAGCCGCAGTCGCAGGCTGGGCCGCCTGCGTGGTCTTCGTCTGGGTCGTCGACGTTGGCTTGACAGCCTTCGACTGCCGCTCGGGCTTGGTCTGTGCGAGTGCTGTAGCCGCAAACAAGATTGAGAATGTGATTAGGAAAACCAACCGCGTAAGAGAAGATACGTGTCTACAACAGGTGTGTGGGCCCATGTTCAGTGTTCTCCGGGGAAGATGTGGACAATTCGCTATGGTAATCGCTGCAGCGCTTTGCTGCAAAGGGCAATGGAGTTCATTTCCCTCTTTACGAGGTGACTGCTAAAATCCCGTCACTTCTTCGCTACCAGAACCTTTTTCGCCGCTTCCAGTTCTTTGCGCTTCGCCGGATCGACTTTGGGATAAGACAAGTCGAGGGATTCCAGCGTGTCAACTAGCACCGTGGAAATCACCAGCCGCGTGAACCACTTGTTGTCCGCCGGGACCACATACCACGGCGCTTCTTCGCTCGCCGTATTGCGGATCATTTCTTCGTAGGCATCCTGATAGTCGTCCCAATATTTGCGTTCGTGAATGTCCCCCGCCGAAAATTTCCAGTTCTTTTCCGGTTCGTCCAGACGCGCCAGGAACCGCTGCTTCTGTTCCTTCTTCGACAGGTTCAGGAAAAATTTGCGGATGACCGTCCCGCTGCGCGCCATGTGCTGCTCGAAGCTGCGAATGTCTTCAAACCGCCCATCCCAGATCTTCTTGGTAACCAGAGAAGGTGGCGTCTTCTGGCTCTTAAGAATGTCAGGATGCACTCGCACAACCAGCACTTCTTCGTAGTACGACCGGTTGAAGATTCCGATGTGCCCGCGCTCCGGCAGACAATAGGTCGTGCGCCATAGGAAATCGTGCTGCAGTTCGGTTTCGGTAGGAGCTTTGAAGGAATGCACCTGGCAGCCTTGCGGGTTGACTCCCGACATCACGTGTTTGATCGCGCCATCTTTTCCAGCGGCATCCATGGCCTGGAAGATCAGCAACACCGCCCAATTATCCTGGGCATACAACAAATCCTGCAGCTCTGCCGTGCGCGCAATTCCGCGCATCAAGGCCTCTTCGGCATGTTCCTTGGATTTCCAATACCCAGTGTCGCCAGGATCGAAGTCTTTCAGGCGAAAATGTTTGCCGCTTTCCACTCGGTAAGTCTTCGGCAGCTTGTCAATCTTCATCTTCCCTCACAATTTTTCTTTCTATTGGATTCTTGGAACTTTGCTAGAGGTTGGTGATAGGATCACCGGCGTTGTATTCGTAGCGTTATTTGCCTTTCGAGTTCACGAACATCCATATTGACACTGGAGTCTCTCTCTATGAAACCGCTTCCCCTGGTTGGAGTCCTCTTGCTGATCCTCGGCGTGCTGTCTTTCGTCGTACCAATTCCTCACCGGGAGAATCACCGGCTTAACATCGGGGATGCGAAATTCAGCGTTGAGACGGAAAGCAGCGACAAGTTGCCCCCATCGGTAGGCATTGTTTTTCTGGCCGGCGGCGTAGTCGCCCTGATCCTCGGATTGCGAAAAGCCTAGACCAGCACGCTTGCTCGAATCCGAACCCGAACATATGCCCAAAAGCAGCTATGATGAACTATCTACGAATGAACAACTTAGGTCGCTGGCATTACCATATTGTACGTACACATCCGTACTAAAAATGTTCCTCAAGGAACATTTCTCCAATTTGTCGCTAGCCTAAACCACGATCGGTTTCCCGCTAACGCTAGGCAGCTTCGCCGTCTGCCAGGCATCAAATCCGCCGCTCACATCGATAACGTGTTTGAAACCCGCGCGTTGCAGCAGGCTGCTGGCAATCATGCTACGGTATCCACTTTTGCAGTGAATCGCGATGGGCGCATCGTGATCCAACTCTGGCGGCGAGACTCGAAAGTTGTCGAGCGGCCACCAGGTCGCGCTCTCAATGTGCGCAGCATCCCACTCCGGCTCGCGGCGCACATCCAGCACCTGCACTTCGTGCGCCTGCAATCGCTCATTCAATTCGCCTACAGCGATCCGCGAAATTGTCGCCACAGAAAATCCAGCTTGCTTCCACGCAGCCACTCCTCCATCAAGATATCCATCCAGAACCTCAATGCCCACCCGCGTCAGCCTGAGACGCGCCTCTTCCAACTGCGCGGGCGATTCAGCAATCAACACCGGATGCGCCGACAAACCCAGGACCGTGCCCGCCCACGACGCAAACTGTCCCGACAGCGCTATATTCACCGAGCCACGCACGTGACCTTCCGCGAACTCGTCGCCAGGGCGCACATCGAGAGCGATCTCGCCCAGGCTCAACATCGACTTCAATTCAGCCGGCCCGATGGCGCGCAGCGACGGCAAGTCGGCCAATGCGGCTGCACCCGTGCGATTAATCTCAGCGTCCTTGAGGAAGTATTCCGGCCGTGCAGGAAGGTTGCTAGTCAACTGCGCGACGAACTCTTCCCTGTTCTTGATCTGCAGCGCATAGTTGGTGAGGCGCTCGGTGCGGATCGTGGACGAGCGCTCGGCTCGCATGTTCTTTCCACAGAGAGAACCGGCTCCGTGTGCCGGGTAGACAAGCACGTCATCAGGGAGCGTCAGCAGCTTGGTGTGCAGGCTATCGTAGAGCAGGCCCGCAAGCTCCCTGGGAGTGTGACGCGGCGACAAGTCTGGGCGGCCGACGTCGCCGATGAACAACGTGTCCCCGGTCAGAACCGCCCAGGGCGCGTGAGATTTCTCTTCATCAGTAACCACCAGGCAGATGCTTTCCGGAGTGTGGCCCGGGGTCTCCATCACGCGGATCGAGGCCTTACCAAACTTCAGCTCAAAGCCGTCGTGCACCGGCACGTGAGGAAACGTCGCGCCCGCTTGTGCTCCAATGTAAATCTTCGCGCCCGTGCGGGCCGCCAACTCCTTGTGTCCGGAAACAAAGTCAGCGTGCAAGTGGCTCTCGAAAATGTGTCGGATGGTAACGCCATGGTGCGCCGCCGCCGTTAAATAGAGCTCCACATCGCGCTGGGGATCGACCACCACCGCTTCCCCTTCCGAAGCCAGCAGGTAAGAAGCGTGCGCAAGGCATCCGAGATAGAACTGTTCGAAGTACATGGAAGCTCTCCCAAGCGTGCTCGGAAATGCTAGAACAAATCGGTTGGCAAAGCCACAGGAGAACTGATCAGAGACAGAGCGGAATCACTGAGGAAGTGGAGTGATAAATTCCAGGCCGAAGCAGAAGCCATTACGGGAGCGAACCACGGCAGTCATTTTCGAGAGGGTAGGAGTCTCGAATTCAATCTCCAGCAAGTCACCGGGATTGAGGAGAATTCCGGCATAGAGCACCATGCCGCCTTCGCTCAGTTCGGTGCCGCGTCCCTCCACGACAGTCGTAGAGAAACCTTTGGAAGTCACGACACGCACCGGCATATCGACCGGTACGCGAGGCCAGCGGCGTGTAGGTTCAGACATATCGTCAATGATTCTACTCATGACCTGTTTTATCAAATTACTAAGGTGAAGTGAGCTTGTGGTGCGGCAATCTCAGGCTTCGCCGGTGCGTCTTGTACAATTTGCGTGTGAATTTGCGCAGGAAATTGTGTCTGGCTGCAGCCTTGATAGTGTCGTTCGCTGTTTGGGCGCGGGCAGAGCCAGTTTCGCAACTTCAACCCACAGGCTATGTCAATGATTTCGCGCACGTTCTCGACCAACAAACCGTCGCGCAGATCACGAACATTTGCCAGCAGATCGACGAAAAAGCTCACGCCCAGATCGCTCTCGTAACTATCAATTCCCTCGATGGCTCTGACATCGAGAGCTACGCAGTCGACCTCTTCAAGAAGTGGGGCATCGGCGCGAAGGCCACCAATCGTGGAGTGCTGATCCTGTACGCGATCAAGGATCATCGGGCGCGCATCGAAGTGGGCTATGGCCTGGAACCGATTTTGCCTGACGGCAAGGTGGGCGGCTTTCAGCGTGAAGCTATTCCGCTGATGCGCGGCGGGAACTACAATGACGCTCTGCTGCTGGTGACAAGCCGGGTGGCTGAGGTCATCGCGAACGACGCGGGGATTCAGCTCACCAATGCGCAGCCGCGAGCCCCAACTCAGCCTGAACCCCAGCCTGGCGGTGGGTTGTCAATTGGCGGGATCATTGCACTCATCATCGTTGTATTGATCGTTCTTTTTACGCCATTGCGCAGCATTCTTTTCTGGCTTCTTTTTTCGCAGGTCTTCGGCTGTCTCTTATACACATCTGACGCTGCCGACGATCTTACG
>CALFMO010000044.1 GCA_937879855.1 uncultured Acidobacteriaceae bacterium
TGACACCGAGCACGCGAAAGCGTCTGCCGCTAAGGCTTCGTTCAAACGGGCTTCTCGGAAGTTATGGGGCAGGGTGTCGACCCTCCGCACAACATTTGCTAGTCAAAAGGAGCGGTGGCCGGCTGGACCGCCCCGTGGTCTAGAGCGACTGCGAGAACCGAGCTTCCAGGAACTCTCCAAGCTTCGCCGTGGCCTTGAATTGCGGTATCGGCTCCAGTCCCTTGAACGCAGAAGTGAACGCATTCGAGAGACTCCAGATCGTCCGCGACCGGAATTCCTCATACTTCGGCTCGAAGTAGAGGTCATGCACGGTACGGGCAAGATGTTTGGGTGCTTCTAGTCTGCCCTCGACAAACGCTTCGTAGATGACCACCTTGGCGGTGACGTCCGTCAGTTCGCTTCTCTGCCAGATTTCCACCTGCTTTCGCATCGGCTCGAAGTTGCGCTGCATTCGGTCGACACCCACCGAGATGCAGTCAATGAGCGAGAACGACTTTGAGTGTTTTGCGAGCACGGGCGTGAAGTCCCCGGCGAACGCCATGTTCGAGCACACAAACACGCGATAGCCGCAGGTCATCGCCAGACGCATGCTCTTGTCATGCGAGTTGCGAAGCCCGATGGAAAAGCGGCATCCTTCCATCTCGGTTTCGAGATCGAGGACACCGAATGCCTTCATGCCGTCCGGTGACACCGCGTACTCGTCGTGGACGACTCCGATGTGCCGAAACCCGAGAGTCTCGACCAAGGCTTGCACGATCTCGTGGTGTGGGATCGGGCGGTGCGTTTCCGTTGCCGGTGGTGTCGGCACCCGGGTTAGTTCTTCGCGGCCAATCGTCCGGCCGTTATAGCCAATGAGCGTACTAGTTTCTGACATACTACTTTCCTCCTTGTTGATTTGAACTGCGATTTCTGAAGGGTGAGAGAAGGGCGGGTGTGATTCGCTGACGCAGCTCACATCATCCGAATAACGTTGCCTGCTCCGGGATAGTCGGCTTCGTTCGTGACCTTCTGCCCGACAGCGACCCCGGTCGTTGCCCGAAGATCAAGACCGAATCTCCTGCGATGGCCTCTTCGACAAGGGCCGCAGGGTCAGGCTGAACGCCCGGCAAGATAGCCGGCGCTTCGATGAGGGAGACTTCTCCGTTTGAACGAGAGGTTGCGGGAAACAGTTTCTGGTGTTCCGCGTTGAGGGACTTCCAGACAGCATCGGCTGTTTCTCCGATTCCGTTCCTTTCGACCAGTTCCCGTGCCATCGCCGAGAGCATGTCATCGTCTTCGTCGATGTTCTGTAATCCCTCGCCGGCGAACTTGCCCTCCATGGTCAGGGCCACTAAAAGTTTCTTTCCCATCAGGCGCAGACAGGCCGTCTGCATGGTGCCTTCGTAGCAAAGAAACTTCACTCGCACCGGGCGCCTCTGACCGATCCGCCAGGACCTGCGGCTGGCTTGCCGTAAGGTATGCAGCGAGTATCCCGATTCGTAGAACAGGATGGTCGGGAAGTCCAGGAGATCGAGTCCGGTCTCGACCAGCTTGGGATGGGAGATTACGACTTGTACACCTTCCTTGATTTGTCGCGCATACCAGGCTTCGCGTTTCGACGTATCCACGCTCGACCGCAGAACAGCTGTCCGTATGCCTTCAGTGCTCAGGATACGTTGCAGCCGGGCAGTAACGTCGTGCTTCTGCGTGTACACCGCGAACACCTGGCAGCGGCGGCCTTCAGCGAGTTCCTTCTTGACCTCCTCGATCAGCTTCCGTTCCTTGGAATACAGTTGGTCTTGGGGAAGATCTCGCGTCTCGGCAATGACGAATGAGACATTGCGCCTTACTTCCTGGTCGAACTCCTTGCCATACAGCGTTCCTAATCCATAGGGATGGTCTGGATAGAGCAGTAGGGTGTTGAGCATCGTGCTCAACACGGAGCGATTGCCTCTGTGCTCCTTCAATGCCTTCCGAATGGCATCTTCCAGTTCCCTATATGCCGCCATCATCAGCGGGTCCATCGGGACGCTCAGATAGCTCTCTTCGTAGGGCGGAAGCTCTGCCGAGATGTCTTCGAGAAAGACGAAGGCACAGAGCTGTATCAGAAATTCGCCGAAGAGCAAAGGAGAAGCTCCCGGCTTTCGCCGAACCATGCTGGTTGGTTTGGCTTTGGAGCACCGATTATCGGTGGTCTCTACTTTTGTGATGGTTTCGAGAACACCGTAGTCTTGGGTGAAGGAACTTCTTCCTGTCGTGCCCCACTCATAGCCATGTTCCTTCATCCTTCCCGCTTCGAGCCGGAACAAGGTATTGAAGAGATCGTCCGCATATCCCCCAAGAAGCGTTCCCGTCAGCCCCACAATCCGGTCTGTACACGAAGCCAAGGTGCCGAGAGCGTTGCCTTGGGCCGTATCGCCCGCCAGTTGGTGAATCTCGTCGCAAATCGTGTAATCGAACCAGCCCGGCATATAGCGTCCGATGAATTCAATCGGCGCCATGCGGCGGATCTTGTCCGAGTCTGCCTGCCAGAGCGGGCTGTGCACTGGACGGCAGGACTTGTCTCCTCTGGACTCGATCGTCTCCGAGATCTTGACCTTCTCAAACTCGGCCAGAGTCAGGCGGCTGTCGTCGACGATGACGGGTTTGCCGGTGTCGGAATTGACGACGCAGCCCGTGTACGGGCCCGAGAGCGGCACGCGGTAAGCATGGCGCCAGAAATAGCCTAGCTTCGCCCGTTCACGGCCTACGATGAAGAGCGAGGGTCTCCCGCAGAGCGACTGCCAGCGTTTCCTGGCACTCGGCGAATCTTTGCGTAGCCGCAGTTCGCTCAACGTTGTACGCAAACCTTCGCGCACGATACGGCCCTGCCGCAGCCGCACTTCGTTCACGCCGTGGGATTTGTTCTCGTCGCCGCCATTTCGCAAATCATCGATCACGAACACGCGTAGCCCCGGCAATGTTAGAAACGCTTCACGCGCCCACTTCTCCACCAAGTGCGGAGGAACCATAGCCAAAGATGTGGATCGCTTTCCTTCGCTATGAACGTGGATTGCACCAAGTGAAATCAGGGTCTTGCCGGTGCCGCATTCCGCGATCACCATGCCGGTTCGCGCATGCTGCCAGCGTTTTGCAATTCCCATGATCGCGATGGTCTGCGCAAGGAAGGGCTTTCGCAGCAGCCCGGCGATCCGAGTGGAAGGTGGATCGTCAAATCGGTGGAGCGCGGGATACTCTTGAAGAATGCGCTCTCCCAAAAGGGTCGCGTGGGTGCGCATGTAATCATAGATGGTGAAAAGTTCGGACATAGAAATCCTCGGCTACCAAGCGATGGACTTGTGAACGGGCAAGAGTAACGAATGTGAAGGACCGAAGATCGGTATAGGCCGAGCGTGGCTTGTTTCGGCACAGAGCCAAGCGGTCAGACGCACTTACCTCTGTCTACGCTTCAAGCAAAACCTGGCGGCGTCGCCCGTAAGACTCAAGGCTCGAATGCCGGTTCATCCCGGCGCTCCGTGAGTTGGCCAATCGAGAGGGATCTATCGACGGACTGCGGCCGATTTTCCCTCGTGCCGGTTTAGCAAACCGAACGAGGGAGTGGTTTCTCATTGGGGCTTCCGATTCGCCGCGGCTCGAGAAAGATCGCGGCGCATGTCTTGTAACGTCGCGATGGATGAAGCAATTCAACTAAGGGCGGAATTTGACTTGATGATGTACCATCATCGTGCTTCCCCTATGACGGTTAAGAAACATTTTCAGCCGGGGGAATCGGCTCCGGAGACCGCCGTGTATGGAGTTATTCACGATGGGCATCGGGCGATCCACCATGCCACTCTCCGGAACGGGGAGCGGTTTCCGCAATGCAACAAGTGCAAAGACAGAGTGCGATTTGAGATACTTCAGAGCGCATCATTCGGTCGCAGCGCCAGCACGAGGAAACGAACCGGAAGGTAGAATGCCGTACCCGAGTAGGGCAAGCAACCGAGCCGCTGTACAGATCATTTTTGAGATGTGAGGGAAGGAACAATGCCAGCATTTCACCCTGCAAAGCGATCGTCCATTTTTGCAGCTACGCAGAGACCGAGTCCTAGACCGCCAGTCGCTAAAGGGCAAGGAAGGCGTCCTCATAGTCATCGGAAAGCCGCCTCGTCTCCGCGTGAAACCTATCGAGCCGGAGAGATTGTGAGACAGAGCGGCATCTATGAAGCGGTCCACGAGGGCGCGCATCGCGCCCCGCACGACCTAGTCATGATCGGGTCAGATTTGTTCCCTCCTTGCGACACCTGTTCCGATCAGGTTCGTTTCCGGCTTGTTCGGTCAGCACCCTACATCTTCACCGACGAGGATTTCGAAAAGCCTCGGTGAATCCTACCCACGAATTTTCTTTTCAGATTCCTTCCCTTCGGTACCAAAGATCAATTGGAACCGTACCCGCTTCCCACATTTGGTGCAGGTCGGAAAAGTCTCGTCCGCACGAAAACTTACTTCGTGCGGTCGCCGGTGGCGCTGATGCGTCACTCTATAAATTCCCGGCTTCTGAACCATCTCGCCCGGCTTGTGCTGTGTCTTGCCAGAATCGGAAACCATGGGCCCACCCGAGTTGCACAGGAAGATTCTGTTGTTGAACGGTCGTTTCCGAGTGCAGGTCGCCAACTGTCAAAGTAGATTCCATAAAGTCCGGATCTTCAGAGATGTGGGGAACCGCTTTTACTAATTTGTACCTGACCTTGTCTCCACAACTCCTGCACGAAGGGAAGATCCCATTGACAGTGAAAATTACGGTGGTCCTGGGCTCGTCGTAATGACAAATTTCATATACGCCCGATTCGGAGACTAGTTGTCCCGGCGAGTATGGGCAGTCTGACTGGTCAACTCCATTGGAGCGCGCCGCAAAGTCTTCCATTGTTTCACCTCTAGCATCGACTCGCATCCTGACCGTTAGCGAAGGGGTCAAGTTGTCAGGTGAAGAGAAGTGACCGCGGCTTCGCCACCGCAGACAGAAAACCTCTCATCGCAAACCGCGAGTAAGATGCTGATCACACATCGCAGAGTTGGTTTGGGGGAATCGAGCTAAATCACGGAATGCTTCTGCCTGACGGATATCACCTACGCGGTTCTTAGATCGCCGCTCAGTGGCAATTTAGATGGGCTTTTTTTCGACCGCGTCAACTGGTGCCTCGATAGTGACGTCGACCTGAGCACCGGCTTTCAGCCGAACTTTCTCTCCAGCGGAATTCTCAAGTGAGTTTTCAACGCGGATCTCTCTATACAAGTCGTCAGCTCCCTGTATCGCGATCTGCGCTTTTTCGGGTTCATTGGGAGTGATTTCTTTGACGATTTTTTCCACAACTCCGGGTAAAGTAATAGCGGGCTTTTCGCTGTCACCGTTTCCAGCTTTCGTCGGATCGTTTGTCATGGCACCCTCCTCTAGCTTGCTGACAAACTGTTTTCCTTCTACGACTGCCAATATAGCCGGGATTAGGTCCGTTGAGGCGGCAGACTTCACAACATAGGCGTGCCCGCCGCTGGCGAGTGCCGCTTGGGCTATCCTCGCCAATTTGTGCTGACTCAGAAAGACGATACGAGACTTCGGAGCAACCCGACGGATCCGGGCAGCGGCCTCGATGCCACCGAAGGTGGGCATGCTGATGTCGAGCACAACAATGTCTGGTTGAAGTTCTTCAGCATTGCGGACGCCCTCCAACCCGTTCGCCGCCTCGCATATGACTTCAAATCCCGCGTGACTCGTTAGGCGTTCGCAAATCTTCTTTCGAACGCTCTCGTTGTCATCGACAACCAAAATCGTCAGGGACTTGGGAGTGTCTGCTTTCACCACGGCATTCCTCAGATCCAGCCCATTGTAATGTGGTCAACGGACAAGGCCAAGGGTGAGAGGATTGATCGGCCCCTCATCATCCAAATCCGGCAAGGCATACACCTGAACCTGGAAAGCGGTGCCGTCTCGCTGATAAGGGGCGGCGTGAACCAGTTCGAATTCGACTCTGTCGCCGCATTTGGCGCAGCGTGGAAATGTCTCACCCTTCAAAAGGGTGACTTCATGCGGCAGCCGATGTTGCTGGTGGATGACTTTGTAAACTCCGCTATCCGGGATCTGTTGGCCAGTCTTGAAAGTTGGCGCGCCCACAATGGGCGGTATTCTAGCGCAAATTTCAAAGGCACCGCGTAAGGTGATTACTGTACCCGAACCGGGAGTACGTGGTATGGGTAGTAGAAATTAGGAAAATCGCTGGTTGTCCCACAGGAAGAGGTCTTCGAGATTCATCCTCGGCCAGCGGATCGAACCTGTCTGGGTCGGAAATCGGATCGCGCCACTCTCGACGCCCCAGCTGAGCCAGTCGAGAAACTGCTCCTTCTCGCCTTTGACAATCACCGGATCACATCCGATACCAAACGCATGCATCAACGCATGATGCGTATCCAGTTCGTCCGCAAACCAGTCCGCCCATTCCGGGATTCCCGGAATCCCGTAGATGTGAGCGATGGAAGCCCAAACAAATCTCTTGTCCGAGCCTGCCAGCAGAGTCCTTCCCGAGCCCGCAGACATGTTTCCCGAGGCGAACTCTTCCGACATGCCGATGAGGTGACGCAGCGGCTTTTTTCGCCCGGCTAGCTGTAGCGATCCTTTGAAACACTGCGCGTTCCGCTCCAGACATACCCGGGTTGCCTGGACATCCGGCCCTTCGACCATGAACCGGTCTCCCATGGAGATTGCCGCGCTAATCGCCGAGATCTGCGTATCTCCGCCAACCACGGAAATCAAATGCGCTTTCGCTTGTCGGGGAGGATCCGGCAAGACCTCTCCGATGAAACGGGCGAGGCGAAGCTTGATGCTCGTCGTTGTTTTCTCCGTGCTCTTTATATAGGTGAGCCAGCCGAAGCGAAGGTGTGCATTTTTCATTCCCGCTCCTTCTTTTCGTGCGTGAGGATCCGGGTCTTGCCATTGGCGAAGACCAGCGTCAATTCATGAGAGAAGCGCTCACGATCGTGCAGAATCTTCGTTCCGTCCTCTTCCTCTTCTTCCCAGTGGTCGGTGAACTTCACCGACCGCCAGTGCGCGATGTGGCGATCTTCTCCTTCGCCGAACACCCCGTTGAGCATCCCCGCGGTACAGAGCAGGCCGACATGGCCACCATGCAAAGGGGTGAGTGGCCGGCCGCGAACATCTCGTTGCTTTGGGAGGAGGATGCGGCTGGCCTGACGGTATGCCGCCGAGTCTGGCAGCAAGTCCTCCACTTCGTCGAGTGGAATTCCAACATGAGTGAGCGTCACAGGCCCGGATTCTGGAATCTCGTACCGCCTTGCCGACGCTTGGCCCAAGGTTTCAAGATCGGCCTTGCCAGCAAGCATCTCCAGCCAGCGCACGGAGTCGAGCAGTGCGGAGTCTCGCAGGTGCTGGTGGCGCCTACGCCGGACGCCGAAGACAGCAACCTGCTTGTACTGCACACTCGCAGGGTCGATCAGCCTGTACACGGAGAGATCGGTAAAGTGCTCGCTCAAGATCCTCGCGCAGACTCTTAGTTGTGGTTGCGGAATCACCAATACCAGGACCGCGCCGGCTTTTAGCCAGCGATAGGTATGCTCCAGAAACACGAACTCTAGGCGGTGGTTGTTGGCCTGCCCGGTCTCAAAGTCGTAGGGAGGATTGAGATAGAGCAGCGACAGCACTTCGGCTGGGCAGCGCACTTCGAGCGTGTCGGCTTGCAACACCTCAATGCCAAGACTCCGGGCCTGTTCCACTCGGTTCGCGTCGATCTCAATGCCGTAACAACGGGCGCATGTTCCCTGAAGCAAACGCGTGAACGCCACGCCATCTCCCCCACACGGATCAAGTGCTGAAAACTCGTAAGCGAAGGTGAGGCAATTTCGGAGGCGCTCGGCTTCAGCTAAGGGAAGGGGGAAAAAGCCTAATTTCGTTTTGCCATGGGGCCGCACGGGAAATCTCCTCGAAGAAAAGCGAGCATTGGCTTGCTAGTACTCGGCCGGCAGCAGTAGCGTGGTCACTGAGCGGTCCGCTTCCGTGATGATCCAGAGCCTTTCTGTATCGGTGACCGGGTAGCTGCTCATCAGACGGAACCCATACTTGAGGCTCAATTCGTTTTCAGTTTTGTCGTCCTGGCAGAGATCGCCCCAGTCACCACGGAGATGCCGGGAGAGGAATTCCAGGGGCGACTGATTGGCCTGCTCCAATAAAGCGAGTGCGCCTGGCGTGGCAACAATTTGGCCTGCGGAAAAAAGCGGAATCGTGGGTAGGGAGTTCATAGTTCACCTCCGGTTTCATGGCTTGGCTGATCTGGATGCAAGGCAGAATGGATCCATGCGGACCAGAGCAACCGATCAAGCAGGGAGTTTTAAATCACTTGTTTTCGGTGTTTGGAAGCTGGCCGGGCTCATCAATGGCGCGCTGTTCTTCGCGACCGCTCGAACTTCGGACCAGGATGCCATTCTCGTTCTCAGCCCTTCTCTTCGCGATCTTGGTGTAAAGATGAATGACGTACAGAGATTCACACCCTTCACAATTCGAATGCTGTGGCTGTCCGTCGCGCGCGGGGGCATAACGAGGGTGCAGGCTGCATTTGCCATCGAAACGAAATCGGATTCTGAGCGACATCGAATACCTCACCAATCGCGGTGCGAACCGCGTCCTCCGTTGATCGCCTGCGCAACCAGTTCGTCGACCGTATCGGAGACGGGCAACTCCCGAATAGCGATGAAGGAGCAGAGGCCGTTCACAGGTATCGGCCGCTCATCTTCGATTCGGTAGCCGTGCTCGATGTGTTCTTGTTTCCGTTTTTCGTACAAGTCGGCCCTGGTGGTCACACGAATTCTCATGGCCATCCTCATTTCTAATGAATTGACGATCGGGTTGAAGTCGGAGCTAGGTGGGCGTTGATTGAGCGGGAGCTCGCGCCGGCACTACTCTTTGTGTATGCCTGACACCGTTCGCGGAGATTCAGAGGCTGCCTCCGGCTCACTCTCCTTCGTTGGAACGAGCCTCTCCCAACGGATCGAAAAACGGCGGTAGGGTAGCCCTCCGTCATAGAGCTCAAAAACGAGTCCGTCGGAGACATAGAGCGCAGTGGGCAGGGGTATCAGTGGAACACGATCGGCGTGAGGTGGAGGATTATGTTCGACCATTGGCCGATCCTCCTTTCCTAGTGCTTTGGCCTGAAATTCGTAATCGAATCCCTCGACGAGTAGAATTCTTGGCTAGGTAACTCACATTCAAACCCACGCCTTTTGATTGGTCCACCATCCACCAGCGCCCAGAAAATTGTCGTGTCGCGGGGGTTGACAGCACCGGCGCATCGGGTTTATGGTGTGAGTTAGTTAGATAACTAAACCCTCCGAGTCGGAGAATATGCGAACGGCACAACCGGACAAGCGAACGCGACTGATTGAGACTGCGACGAAGCTGGCGTATGGGCGCGGTTTCCGAGAGACGAGTCTGGCGGACATCGCCAAGGCGGCTCGCGTGCCGGTAGGCAATGTCTACTACTACTTCAAAACCAAGGAAGAACTCGCCGAAGCCGTGGTGGCGCGGCGCCTCGAGGAGTTTCGCGCAGACCGGGCGGAGTGGGACCGCTTGAGTTCTCCGAAGGAGCGGCTGTTAGCTTTCGTGGGTAGCGTCCGAGCGAACCGGGAGCAACTTGCGCGCGGAGGATGCGCTCTTGGCGGACTGTGCACGGAGTTGCACAGGGAGGGCGGCGCTCTCGCGAAGAGATCCGCGGCACTCTTCAATGAGCCCATGCGTTGGCTTGAGGAGCAGTTCCGGGCCGTTGGCCATGAAAAGGATTCACGAGAACTCGCGGTCCATTTGTTCTCCGCCTTTCAGGGCATGGCGGCTGTTGCGCTCGGCACCAACGACCGCGAGGTGGTAGTGATGGAGGCAAAGAGGCTTAAAGACTGGATCGGGACCTTGTGACAGGCAACCATCGAGCAACCAGGGAAGATCGGCACTTCACTATGAGGAAGCTACAGGGAAAGGTCGCGCTCGACTACCCTACATTGCCAATCCCCACCTGGTCGAGCGGCTCGCGACCGGCCCTCCCCTTTCCGAGGTCAGCTGGGAAACCGTGTACGGGTCGGGAGCACGCGGCTATTTCTACTATCCGGCTATCCATTCAATAGTGTCCGAAGTGCTCGGAAGTTGGGCGTCTTTGATGCGGAGTATTCAATTATGAAACTCACGAGCAATACGATTTTGATCACCGGCGGTGGCAGCGGCATCGGTTACGAACTCACCAAACAACTCACTGCACTTGGTAACACGATTCTTATCACGGGCCGCGATCAAGCTAAGATGGACCGTGCGAAAGCGGCCTTTCCAAAACTTCACACCTTTCGAAGCGACGTTTCCGATCCGAAAGCGATCGCCACTCTTTGCGAACAGGTCATCAAACAATTTCCTGAGCTCAACATTTTGATCAACAACGCCGGCATCATGCGTGAGATCAATGTTCACAACAAAGCTGGAAGCCTCGAAGACATCACTCGCGAGATTGAAATCAATTTGAGCGGGCCGATTCGCATGGTGAAACAATTCTTGCCGCATTTAAAAACAAAATCAGAGGCCGCAATCATGAACGTTTCATCGGGATTGGCATTTGTTCCATTGCCCATTTCACCGGTTTATTGCGCCACCAAGGCCGGTCTGCATTCATTCACCGAGTCTCTTCGTGTGCAATTGAAAAACACCAAAGTGAAGGTATTTGAGCTAGTACCGCCGGCGACACAAACCGAACTCTTGGGTGCCTTTAATTCTGAAGACATGAAAGGCGTTTCTATCATGAAGGTGGAAGACATGGTTAGAGTCGCCGTCAAAGGAATGCAAACCGATCGATTTGAAATTCGTCCAGGTCAGGCGAATCAGCTCAAAATGATGAGTCGCGTGGCGCCAGGATTTATTTTGAAACAAATGAGCCGATCGGTCGATCGCATGCTCGGCACACACGATTAATTCAAAGCTTGTTAGACGCCAGGCGGCCTGAAACCGCAGGCCCACACGGCGAAGCCTGAAGGGGCCTCATTAGACTGCGCATCGAACTTAGTTAGTCAACTGACACATGATCGGGGTAGCGAAGCGATCGAATGACCAACAAGCCCTAAGCGGGCAGAATGGAGTCTTTATGAAAATTATTTTGATTGGCGCAAACGGAAAGATCGGCGAACTGGTTCAAAAGGCATTCGCGGGTGCTGGCCATGAGATCGTCAAGGTCGGACGCAAATCATGCGATTTCCGAGTCGAGATCGAGAACCGCGAAAGTGTCAGGAAGCTTTATCAAGCCGTCGGCTCGTTTGATGCCGTGGCCATTGCAGCAGGTGAAGTCGCATTTGCTCCGCTTTCGGAACTCACCGCTGAAAAATGGCAGTTCTCGTTGGGAAGCAAGCTCATGGGTCAGATCAGCCTGGTTCAGGAGGCGATCCCGTTCATCCAAGAAAATGGATCATTCACTTTGGTTTCGGGCGTTCTTAATGACGAACCGATCTTCGCCGGTGTCGCGGCTTCAACCGTCTCGGGGGCATTGGAAGGTTTTGTTCGGGCTACCGCCATCGAACTTCCCAAGGGATTGCGTATCAATTTGGTGAATCCCACGATCCTGGAAGAATCTGTACCTAGTATGGGTTCGTTCTTTCACGGCGTGATTCCGGTCGAAGGATGGAAAGTTGCACAAGCCTACAAACGCGCTATCTTGGGGGCGCAATCCGGCCGCGTTTACAAAGTTGATTGAGCTTGCCCAGGGTTTTATTCGAAAGACCGCCCGGCAACATCCCAAGAATCCAGGTTGACAAACGAACCCACCGTTGCAGCCTAGCACTCAGTCAGTGGATTGACTCATAAACCAACGGCTATTGGCTGCCGAATAATTGGCAAACCTTCCGTTACTGGATTACGGAAGGTTTGCCCGTCATCCGACCGGAGTGTCGGACCCGCAGGCATAAACCGATGATACTTGCTCATGACAGGAATTCTTTCAGCCACCACTAACGGCGGGAACAATGGAAATCTCTGATCCGTCGGGGACGGAGCTCGCGAGTCCGCCCGTATACCGGACGTTTTCGTCACCGATGAAAATATTGATGTGCTCCCGCACGTGCCCTTGCTCCGTTGCGATGCGATCCCGAACGCCCGGATAGACTGTCCAGAGTGCCGACAACGCCTGAGCCAAAGTCTTGGGTGAGTGCTCGATCTGGACTCTACTGTGTCCAGCGGTAAATTCTCGCAATGCCCCCGGAATGTGAAAAGTGACCGGCATAAATCACCGCTTCAGTCGACGCGTTTTGCTTTTCGACAGAGATTTTGTTTCCCGTGAAGGTGCGGCTACCTTAGGCACTGTCGGCCGAAGACCGCCAGAAGCATCCCCAACGACTGCATTCCGTACACAGACGATTGACGGCAACCCCTCCAGTATCTTTTGCCACGTCCTGCCTTCATCGCACGAGCCAAACAGCTGTCCGCTTCGTGTTCCGAAATAAGTTCCCATCGGGTCGAATGAGTCCGCCGTCATGGCATCGCGCAGAACAGTCTCGTAAGCGCGTTTTTGTGGCAGGCCGCGCGAAAGAGGTTCCCACGAGGAGCCGGCGTTGCGGGTTCGATAAACTCTCAGCCGTCCGTCGCACGCGCAACGAAACTCGTCAGACTCGACTGGAACGATATACACGCAGTCTGGATTTCTGGGGTGCGTAATCATGGCGAAGCCAAAATCCGAGGGCACCCCGTTGGCAATGTCGTGCCAGTTCTCGGCACAGTTATCCGAGCGGTACAATCCCCAATGACTCTGCAAAAAGAGTCTCTCCGGACGGGCGGGATGCATGGCAATTTTATGCACACACTGCCCGAACACGGGATATTTTTCGGGCATCGTCATAGCGCGGATGCCTTGGTTTTGCGGTGTCCAGCTAAGTCCGCCATCGTTGGTCCGGTAAACGCCGCCGGCCGAGATTGCCACATACATACGCTGGTTGTCGCGGGGGTCGAGCACAATGGTATGCAAAGCCAATCCGCCGTTTCCCGGCATCCAGCGGGGACGATGCGGATGATCGAACAGCCCTTGCACTAGCGACCAGGTTTCGCCTGCGTCGCGGGTTTCGAAGAGAGCGGCCGGTTCTACACCACAAAAGAGCACGTTGGGTTCCTCGGGCCGGCCGAGCGCTATCTGCCAGATGTTCTTCAGGGAAACGCCGGCATCGGAGGGAAATCTAATCGGGGCCTGTTGGGGATTGGTCCAGCTCTTTCCGAAGTCGTCGCTTGATCGCAGGAGGGTTCCCCAATAACTCGCCGTCGAAGCCCATATGCGGTGTTGGTCTCCGCGGTTGTCGTAGGCCATAGCGTAAACACTGTGCCCGTGGAAATAAGGCCCCCCGACCTCCCAACGGCTGCGCTGCGCATTGGAACGAAGGATAAACGCTCCTTTCGTTGTTCCCACCAACAAAAGAAAGTCTCCGTTCCTGACATGAGCGTGCCGCACACTGTGCAAGATCGTAGTCTTGGGTGCGTTCAGATCGGGGCCGGGACCGGTGGAAACGATTCCCGCCGACTGAACCGCTTCCAGAGCTGCCTGAACTTCACTGGCGCGTTGATAGCGCTGTATCGGTTCCTTAGCCAGGCAACGTTGAACGATGGCCCAGAGGCCAGGAGGAATCGGCGGGCCAAGAGGCTTCGGGACCTCCCGCATGATAGCCGAGCTGACCTCAAAACCCGTGCGTCCCTCAAATGGTAAGCGTCCGGAGGCCGCTTCATACAGGACAACTCCCAGCGCCCACAGATCGCTGCGATAGTCGGCCGCCTCGCCTCGCAGGATCTCTGGTGCCATATAGGGCAAGGTGCCGCTCATGCTGGACGCGTCCTGGATCGACGCAAAGGATCGGGTGGTGGCATCGAATATGCTGCTGCCTACCTGTTTGGCCAAACCGAAATCGAGCACTTTGACCAGACCGTCAGCAGTAACGACGATATTTGCCGTCTTCAGATCGCGATGAATGATGCCCCGGTCATGGGCGCGCCCGAGTTCGCTGGCAATCTGAACGCCATACCGCAGGACTGACTCTGGCGGCAGCCCCGCATCTGCGCACATCGCACGCAGAGACTTGCCCTCGACCAGTTCCATCACAATGAAGAGCTCGCCCTCATTCTCACCAACTTCGTGGATGGTGCAGATATTGGGATGAGAGAGAGAGGAGGAGGCACGTGCCTCGTGCAATAGACGCTCGCTCGACGATGTGTCGAGATGAGCATCCTTCTTGACGACTTTCAAGGCCACGTCACGGTGCAACACCTCGTCGTAAGCGCGATAGACAACCCCCATTCCTCCTTCCCCAATCTTCGCCACAACGCGGCAATGACCGAGAACTTGACCAATCACGAGGCTCTCCTTGCGGCAATGTTAGGCTGCGCTTCAGATCTCCGTCAATGAATGCGCATTATTCGAGCGCCGCGATAGTAGATCGCGCATCCACAAACCGATTTTCAAGGTACATCACAATCGCTAGGCATATCCATAGTGCGAACTGAGGATTGTGGACGGATGATCGGCAATCCGGAATGTATGGTCCGCCGCTTTGTCGCAAGCGAAAAATGAGGGTTGACAGGTTGGTCTGCGCAAATGTATTCGGCCTTTATTGGAGCACAAGGCTCCTGGCCAGGATGGAATGCGCTGCGTCCTCGTCCTATTTAGTTAGGCAGCCTGGAAAGGCTTTTCCGGGTTACAGGTTTCGAGAGCGCCGGGTTCGACCGTTGTGTCATCTCATAGTTCGCCAGCAGACCTGGCAGAAATCATCAACTCCGTAGTAGCCGCTGGTCTGTGGATGTGGGAATCGCGAATGCGATTTCCAAGCCTGGCCTCAGCCAGGCGTCATCTGCGGGCCAGTCACGCTGTCGTTGTACCGACCAAGATCGGTGGCCGATAGGGTTCATTCTTGGCGAGCACAGCCCAAGCCATGCGCGCCAACTTATTGGCTAGGGCCACCGCGGCCACGTTACGGTGGGTGCGGGTTGTGAGTTGGGCCAGCCACGAACTCAGACCGGAAGATTGCTTCGCGCTCTGTTGCAGGACGGCGCGAGCCCCGTGCACGAAGAGTCTTCGCAAGTAAGAGTTCCCGCGTTTGCTAATCCCTAGCAGCTTTTGCTTGCCACCGGTGGTATATTCGCCCGGGACGATGCCGAGCCAGGCTGAGAACTCTCGTCCCTTTTTAAAAGCTGCTCCATTGCCGATCGCGGCGATGATTGCGGTCGCCGTAATCGGTCCGATGCCAGGGATCGCCACCAGTCGTCGGCAGGCTTCGTTCTCTCCAGCCGTCTTTTTGATCACCGTATCGGCCTCGTCGATCCGCATTTGCAAGTGATCGAGCTCCAGCTTCAGTTGTGCCAGCAGGACGCGCAATGCGCCCGAGAGCTTGGCGCTGGCGTCTTCCAGGATCCCGGGCAATGCCGCATCGACATGACATCGTCCCTTGCGCAAAGTGATTCCACGTTCGAGCAGCAAGCCACGAATTTGGTTGATAACCGCGGTGCGACGCATCACCCAACGCTCCCGTACCCGATGCAGGGACTGTAGATCTAGTTGGTCATCGCTCTTGATCGGTACGAAGCGCATCTTCGGCCGCCCGACTGCCTCCGCGATCGCCTCGGCGTCAATGTAGTCGCTCTTGTTCGTCTTCACGTACGGCTTCACATACTGAGCCGGCATCAGCCGTACCTCATGACCCTGCTCTCGCAGAGCCCGCCCTAGAAAATGGGCCCCTCCGCAGGCTTCCATGCCAATCAATTCGACCTGCAGGTTCGAGGTGAAATGCAGCAGTTGCTTGCGCGAAAACTTCTTGCGCACCACCACCTCGCCGCGCAGGTTAATCCCCACTAGATGAAAAACTGTCTTACCAAGATCAATGCCGATCGTGTGTAGCTCCATGGGACGCCTCCTCCGTCCATCCTTATATCCCAGCTGCTGGCTGGGTAAAGGGCGGCGGACCATCCCATTAGTTGGGAACTCCGAACGAGAACGCGGCTCGGTGCTCGCTGACGGGTGACTCGGCGGCGTCGCCCGTTAGATCGCGTTCAACGCGATTACAAGTCATTACTTACGTCTTTGCGCTGCCGCTTCGAGTGCTACCACGATCTCCCGGAGTGTGTTGAGATTGTCCACCTGGCCAAGTGAACTCAATCTCAAAGACCCTAGAACTCCGGCAAAAGCCGCCAGACCAGCCCTCTCTCGCCCGGCTTCGGCCCGGCGTAGTCCTCGTTCGGCCGCCTGCATGTGTGCCAGCACTTTTTCTTGGATGGCTTGGTCTTGAATGTCTTTGGGATTCCACACCCTCGCCACGCTTCTCAATAAGCCGCGATACATGCGTTTCCCCACCACCTGTTCCATCTGTTCAATCTCGTCGAGGATGCCGTTCCGGCGAGCACTCGCAACGCCGTTGTGCCGGCTATTGCCGCCATTTCCGGCAATTGTTCGTTCTGATGGCTTCTGCTCACGCGCGCAACTGGGCCGAAGGCCTTCTTGCCAACCTGCGGGTGTGGCCCACCCGGTCAATTGCGGAACTGACTTCGGCCGCTTGCGGTCGTCCAGGTCAACCCAGGTCCCAGTGAAGTAATAAAGATACCGGCCGAGTCCAAAACAGGCACAACTCCGCTTGAAAGCCTGTGCTTCCGCTGCCGTACACGAATTATCATCATCAGCCCATTCTTCTCCTGTGGCCGAATGCGAACCCAAGCCGAAAATCGTCAGCTCGCACGTGACCAGCACCTTCGCAGCAATCTTCTGGTCTTTACTTCGTTCAAAGTTTGCGCTGGTATGAATGGTGTATTTCCGCGTCCAACCTGCCGGCGTAAGCAGCGCGTTTAAGCGATCGGTATAAGCCCGCTGATCGGCATACGGAACAACCTGGCCGCGTGGCGACTGCTGGTTCTTCGTTGTGTTCATCACCCGCCATTCGATTTTCGAGGGATCAAACGGCACTTCCAATGCCGCCACCAACTCTTTGATCCGTTCGGCGGGGACTTGAAGAACTCCGGATGCCAGCATCGCAGGCGGCGAGCCGGATACGGGTGCATGATCTTCCTGTGCATGGCCGTTTGGGGCGCTCATTCGGGCTCCTCCTTGGTTGACGTTGTTTCTTTATCTAGGCGCTGGCCGTACATCCAACGTTGCGGCTTGATCTGCAAGAGCCAATCTTGTGCCGCGGGAATTCGGCCGAGGTCTTCTTTGACGTGCTGCTCTCCTACATAGCGGACCGGAACCTGCTTGCCATCGCTATTCACGATGGCAACACCAAACAGTTTCTCCGCCAGGAAGATTCCCTCGGCATGGTGACGTAAGGCCCGGTGACGGAAGTCTGCGAGGAACGCTTTCGATTCATCGAACCAGTTATGAATCGGGAGATAGTCTTCTGTTCTTCCGCCGAATTTCCTCGCGCTGCTCTGCGCGTGTTTGAGTGGGTGGGCCATAGAGCTACACCTCGTACGTGGTGGTCGTGTAATCCTCAAAGCGATCATTGCGCTCAACCGTAAGCGTGCGGGCACTCACATCCAGCACCACATCCCCGAAACCGCCGCAATCGTTCTCATATCCGAAAGGCACAAGAGCTTCGAAGTGTTCCTGCAGGTGCGAAGCATCGTGCTTGACAGGCTCGTGCTCGCCCCACGCATACGATTCGGCGTCATAGCACTTCACTTCTTCAGTCGTGCCATCGTCGCCGTAGCCGTCGAAGTGCACCGCCACAAACGCAACCCCCGCAGCGGCCAGTCTGTCGCATTCCGCCAGGAGAGCGGCTTTGGCCGCAGCTTGTCCTGGCTCAAGGGCTTGGTTATTGTTTTGCTGAGTGTTTTCCATCGCTTGATCCTTCCGATTGGGAGTATTGAAGCTGCTCAGGTTTGATCTGTTCGAGGAGGTCCTTCCGCGAGTGCAACCGCACTAGGTGCAGTGCTCGGCCACACCGGACCTTCTTGCGGAGGCGTTGCCAGTGTCTGGGGAATCAATATGCAACGTCTTTTAAGTTTGGATAGTTTAGGTCAGGCAGGGAGGCGAGGTCGGCAGCTATCGCGATCGTTCTTCTTCGATCGCTTCAATCCACAACGAAGAACCGGAGTAGCGATTCGCTTGCAATTATTCGGTTTCCACGCGCACGTCGCCAAACTTTCGAAAGTCCTGATCAAAGGTCGACACTGGTACGTTCTTAGCCACCGCGGTGGCGGCGATCAGACAGTCGACAAAGTGAGCCTTCGTTCCCTTATAGCGGTTCAGAGCGTCCAGGTGGACCGTTACCTCACCGATCTCGACGCCAGGACTGGAGATCAAGCCTCCGAGGGCGGAGGCGATAGCCGCGCGTGGGTGCCCGTAGAAAGACTCAAGCACAAACACACACTCTGCCAGAACGACAGGCAGTACCACGACGACCACGTCGCCCCGATCGCAGGCATCGAACAGCTTGCCAGCTGCTCGTGCATGTTTGTCGTGGTCCTGGACCAGATAGCGGACAATCACATTGGTGTCGACAAGTCTTTGCTTGTTCACCGGGTACCCTCATGACGCGCTGCCTCGGCCGCAGCCTCGCGGATTTCAGCGAAAGACATCCCCTTTCCCTTGTTGCTGGCGAGCGCGCCCTTGAGCGACCGAATGCCGGGATGCACACGAATGGTAGCTCGGTCTCCCTCCACTTCGTATTCCAGCTTGTCGCCCGGTTTGATTCGCAAGGCCTTTCGAATTTTCTCGGGAATGGTCGTTTGTCCCTTACTCGTCACTGTAGAATGTAGCATCGTTATGTCCTTACTTTCCAGTCGATCCTTACTAGTATACTACCCCTTACTTATTCGGCTGGCAAGGCCAGACCGAAATGGGGAGCCTTCCGTCCTTATCCCCCTGAGGCAAAGGCTTTTCCAGCACGGGCGTTGGTTTCAAAGGTTCTTTGAGAGCCGGCCTCTGTTGCGGAACCGTTGCCAATGCTTGGGATCAACACGTAATGCCTGAACGCAAGATAACGAGGACAGAGTGACGAATCCCCCGTGATAGGAGATTGTCCCGTAGCGAAACAGCCGCGCGAGCAGAGCAAGCGCGTGATGGGCCAGCGTCGGATTAACGAACGGCTCCTGCCGGTCGAGGGCTTCCGCCGCGCTACAGCTTGGCAGGCCATCTCTGTCCAGTTCGCCCTGGATAACCTCGGGGAAAAGCTCTGAGACCGTCCGTAGCCGCAGCCTGTGCCGCCGGTTCCTTCGATTCAGTGGTTCTCCCAGCACAAATTGACCGCTGTCCGCATTGTTGCCGAGGTCCAGCCAGTAATCGACTTCACTCCAATCCTCTGCGCACTTTGCGATTGCGGCTCGTGCCTTCCGCGTGTCGACACAGCCGATCACGATGTCTACGCCATCGAGCCTGCGTTTCGGATCCAACCGTTCAGGAACTCCCTGCCAGTCCAGACCCCAGAACAGATTCAGCCGGTTGGCGAGAACCACAGATTTATAGAGACCGATCTCAGATTGACTGAACGGCTGGCGTACGCAGTTCGTCGCAGAGATGACCTCCGGGTCGAGCAACGTGACTTGGATCCCTTCCGGATGTCCGTAGGCCAGCAATGCCTGATGCAGGTACGGCAACCCGGCTGCGATCGCGCTTCCGTTGCCCCCGCAACCGACGACCAGCACGCGCACTTTGTGCTTCAGTAAACCAGGATGAATCTGGTGAGTCTCCATGGCTTCATCCTTCACCTTTTCTCTCGATTAATTCCTGAAGAGTTTGTTTGCTGTCGGCCAGAAACTTCACAGGAAAATGTTTCCGTCCAGCAAGGGTTGACCACAGACCTAAGAACCCGCCGGAATGCGTTGTCAGTCGGACTGCGCCACTGGGATGAGTAAATTCGCTGGCGAAATACGCGTTCTCCCAGCCCGGCAGGGAAGCGACGCTTATCTCCCCCGGAACTCGCATACTGCCCAGACAGACTCGGCCGGCCGAGTCGGTGTTCCAGTACGGAGCGTTTTTCAGGTGTGTATCGGCCTTTGGTCGGCAGTTTTCTGCGAGTGCGCATACGAACAGCTCACGCCCTTGGATCATGAACACCAGGGGAGGGTGGGGATACATCTTGCCATTCAGCTTTTTCGCTTCGGCATTTCCGTCGCCGAAGAACATCAGCCGCAGTTGCGCCCGGCTCCACCATGCGATCACCTCAGGGGTTCGTGCCAGCACATGTTCTGGTAAAACCTCCGCTGCCATGCTTGACCCCAAGCCTTTGGCGAGCGTCTCAAGAAAGCCCGTGGTAACGGACTGCCCGGCGCACAAATAGGGCGCCTCATTCTGCCGGCACTTTACCTCGTGCAACGTGGCAAAGGTCCTGCTGCCTTCCTGATAAAGGAGCACAGCTCGCTTCAGACTGAAGATTCGGTTGTCACCGACCCGCAGGTGCACGTTCATAACTGCTCCTCACGGGCGATCACGCCATCGTCATTGCCCGGCATCAAGTCAATCAGCCGGCTGGCAGCAGCGAGTGTGTCGCAGACCACGCCCAGCGTGCGGAACCCCTGGCGAATGCCGACGGGATCTGAAAGCTCGAGGGGAATAATGAGGTTGGGTTGAGGTATCGTTTCCATCGTGGTCTGCGCCTCATCGTCAAAGCACCCGACCACTGCATCGCCGGATGAGAAGGCGGCGAGCAGACATGGCAGTGGTGGATTCGAGTCCATCAGCTGCTCTCCCATCTCCTCAGTGAATTCCGGCCGCTTGCCCTGCTTCGAGACCCAACACAACTCCAGCAGACCTCTGACCAGTACTTTCACTTGCTGGTTGCGGATCTTATGGCTTAGTTCCTTCAGACCGCGGAGACCGAGGGGCTGTTCTTCCAGGCACTTCGGAGTACATCCTGCAATGTCTGGCACTTCGTACTGCTCCGGATTCTCTTCGCCCTCATACCATTCGCGCAGCATGTCGACTCGCTCTTGGGCGTCGTGGTAATCGTAGACCCGCATCCAGCGGTTGAGGGATCCGACAAAGTGCCTCAAGAAAGTCGCCGGCAGACGCGGATGTACGCGCCCAAGCAGTTCAATGGTTGGGTTCAGGAGCACGAATGCCGCGCTATCTGGATCGACGATCAGGTAGAGCGTACCCTCCCGTCCTCGTTCATCCGAATAGTCGACCAACCTGTCGCTGAGAGTAAGATCCAGATCGAAGCGGCGCTCGATTGACGCCCCGCCACGGTTGCGGATCAATCGCCGAAGGGTCAGCAACAAGTATTTGATCGCGTCTCTTCCGCTCTCCCAGTCCTCCACGGCCGCGAGATCGGACTTCACCAAGATCTCGGCCAATGCGATTACCTCGCGGTCATCCGCCGAGAAACGCTGTTCAGTCGGAACCTTCTCCAAGGTTGGCAATACAACTTCACATGGCGGGGCGATCAACTGGTCGGCGGTAGGGACCCTCCAGGTGGCACGAGGCGTTTCCCAGCGTGCCAGCGGGAGCATTGCTCGACCGCCCGTGCCAACAGTGCTGAGGACATTTGCAGTTCCTGACATTCGAAGAACCTCCGGAGCACCGTCTGACGGTGCGAAATTCGGTCTGCTGCTAGTCTCCGAAGCTCCCGTAGGACCGTCTCTTTCTGTTTGTCGCTGGAACAATTCCTTCGCAGGTTTCGAGCTGTCATGTTCGTATCTCTCAGATCGGATCGCCGTTTCTTGTGCAGCTTTGCATCCCGGTTCATTTGGGGTATGCTCGATGGCGAACGCGAGACTGGTTACCGCCCACCGGCCGTCACGCCGCGCCAAACGCCACGGACCAGGTCTCGGTTTTGAGGGGGTCAGGCCGCCGTCCGCAGCCTTAATCGGTTCCGCCGAGACGGCGGCTTGTTATGTTCTCTGGTGGATTCCGCGAGTTGATGGTGGTTCTTATCGCGGTCCTGTTGCGACCTGACCTCGCGTTACGGTTTATCCCTTGGTCCCGATTGCACGAACAAAGCTGTACTGCAGATGTTCCCCCGTAGCCTCTGGCCCCGTGATTGCGGCCGTGGCCAGTTCCGGATATTGGTGGCTGTAGATGATTTTCACTTCTTCCGGCGTCATCCTCGGATCTGGGTCCGGAAGTTTCACGCCGTTATACGTAAAGCTGCGAAACAGCACTTTTGCGTCGATCATGATGTAGCTTCTCCCTCTACTTCTCCGGCCGCCTGCGTTGTTGGTTCGGCGTTTTGCTGCGCGGCGAACAGACTCGGTGTCGTATCGGCTGTGGGCGCTGGCGGCTCTGGTGACTCGTCCTTCTTCGCGACGGCCGGATTGGCTTTCGAGGCCTGTTGCGTTGTCTTCACCTTCTGGCGTGCTGCTTTGGCAGCCGCGTCCATTTCCGCCTTAGCTTCGGCCAAGCTGTTGCCGAGCGCTAGGTGAGCGTCGACATAGCTGGCTAGATGTCCGCCTAATTCTGAATCCAACTCCTCGGCTGACCCAGTAACGCTCACGGGAGTCGTGAGAGCGTGGTCCTCGCCTTCCTTCACTTTCGCGGGAATCACGTTCACCCTCACTTTTTCGTCAACTCTCGCGACTGTGATCAGCAGCGTCCGTTCTTTGAGCAATGGCATGAGTTCGACAAACATGTCTTCATCCCTCCTTACTTCTTGTTGGTTTGAAACTTTGAAACGTACGATCAAAACGCGCCGGGACGGGCACCCAACCGCGGGGATGGGGGTGAGTAGGGAGCGGTGTGCGCCCGTCCCTGTCTGTGGCTCTACCAAGATGGAGAGGTTTCCACAGATCTCTTCTGTCTTAGAAGGGAATGTCGTCGTCAGCTATCGCGGGGGTGGGCTGCGGGCCGCATTGTTCGCTGGGAATTTCTCCGCCGGCCTTCTGCCCATTGTCCCGCGAACCGAGCAGGACAATGTCCCGCGCCACAATCTCCGTTCGATATTTCCTTTCGCCATTCTGCCGGTC
Organism: uncultured Acidobacteriaceae bacterium; assembly: GCA_937879855.1. Taxonomy (GTDB): domain Bacteria; phylum Acidobacteriota; class Terriglobia; order Terriglobales; family Acidobacteriaceae; genus Sulfotelmatobacter. The sequence continues at coordinate 22,889 of CALFMO010000044.1, forward strand.
TTCCCAGGTCGATGTTTGCAGCTTGCCTTCAACGTAGAGCTTCGATCCCTTGCGGACGTACTCTCCCACGATCTCCGCTAAACGCTGCCAAGCCACGACGCTGTGCCATTCTGTTCTGTCCTGCCATTGCTCGTTCCTGTCCTTGAATCGTTCGTTCGTGGCGAGACTGACTTTAGCCACAGGAACTCCACTGGCTGTGTACTTGACCTCAGGATCCTGGCCCACGTTTCCCACCAAAATTACCTTGTTCACGCTTTTCGCCATGTCATACTCCAGTTGCTTTCTTATGAACATCCACTCGTGCTGCCACATTCCATGCAGCGATAACAGGTACCGTTTCTCACCATCAACGAGCCGCAGAACTGGCATGTAGGCGCGTCTCCCAGCCCCACGACCTGACCAAGTGCTTTCACCACGCTGCCAGTCTCACGCTGCGGTTGGCTCGGACTCTGTAGCTCAAACAGGATTCCTTGTTCGCCCTTTAGAAATCGGAGTTCGAGCCATCGGAATAAATAGTCCATGAGCGATTTTGCATAGCCAATCTTCGGATTCCCCGACCATCCGCTTGGCTCAAAGCGTGTGTGGCTGAACTTGTCGCACAAGACCCGCAACGGGACGCCGTATTGCAGCGCCAGAGACACTGCTGTCGCGAACGAATCCATGAGCCCCGAAACTGTCGATCCTTCCTTGGCCATTCTGATAAACAGTTCACCCGGCAGGCCGTCCTCATACAAACCGACGGTGACGTAGCCCTCCTGCCCGCCCACAGAGAAGTGATGGGTCAAGCTATGGCGCTCGTCCGGCAGATGTCGCCGCACGGATCGTGTTTCTCTTGGGTCTCCCGACCCGCTATCACTGCTTTCGCTGCTGGGGCTCAGCGAACTCTCTCCGCTCTTACTGACATTCGCAATTTCCTTTGCTTCTGACATAAGCACCCTCGCCAACTGGAGGCCGCTGGATTTAGCGCTCCCATAGCGCGTGGCCTTCACCTGCCGTTTTCAGTCTTCACAAACAGCAGGGCAACGCGATCGTGATAAACGAGCTTCCAGTCCGATCGCTCTCGCAACACTGTTGCCAGCGCGGAATCAATGGGAAGCAGCGCTGCGTTCACTCGATCCCGTGCCAGGATCGCGTCCCAATCCGGACATGCATTCCACGCTCGCAATCCGTCTTCCACGAATGCAGGACCATAGAAATCCGTTCGACCGTCGTCGAAGACCCGAACAGAGGGCCAAAGGCGGTAGATTAGATACCCACCCCACTGCCAGCTTGAGTACAAGCGGATAAACGGCACCGACTCCTTCAGAGAGAGAAAAGTCGCCGCATCAGCTGGGAAACGACTCCGGTCAAACTCAGCGTGCAAGGCTCTCACGCGGCCGGGATGGGAGAGAAGCAACGCCGCAGCGAGCACAGTCAGGCAGGGCGCTAAATGCCAGTGCTTTCGACCGTGACTGTTCGTGATAATTCGTAGTCCGGTTTCCAACTCAGCGAGACTCGTGCCGATCTTCCCCGGCCAACGCAGAGAGTGACATGAGCCCATGTATTCCAACCATTCACGCATGGCCAGACCGATGCCGGGCGCTGAGACAACTGCGAAGATCGGAATGTTTCGTACCGAGAACAATGCTAAGTGCGACCAGCTCAGCAGCAGTAGCACATGAACCCATCTTCCCGCGATCAAGTGCCAGCCTGCCGCCATGATCGCAAGCGCAAGCAGCGTTTCGAAATACGCCGCAGTGAACGAATGAAAGTCGATGGATTGAAACTCACTGATACGCTGCAAATAGAACGATGCCCCTAGATATTGGGCAACGTGGACATGCAAGCGATATCCATAGGGGTTGAGGAGGCTTGTAATGGCACACGCCCCGGCCGTGAATAAATACTTTCGCGCTCGAACCCATGCATTCCGTCTCGTCCCTTGGACCAGTTCTCCGACTGCCGCTCCAATTGCATAGGTAATCAGCAAGACGATCCCGACGAAAAACCCTCCGTGCAGGTTCACCCAAAGTATCGTAAGTGGCGGCAGCACCGAGAGGAGTCCTTCGTTGTTTGCTCTTCTCTCTACCCGGCTGAGCACCCAGCAGAACACCACGGCGAAGAGCGGAGTCACGAGGTGTGGTCGCGCGAGCCAGTGTATGGTGCTCGCCGCCATCGCGAGGCCGGTCAGCGCGATAGCGACCACCCGGCGCCCAGATTCGTCCAGTGTGTTCCTGTAAACGCAGACCGACGTAGCCCCCACGACCAGCAGGCTTACCAAAACAATTCCGGCCAAACCGGAATGTCCGTGGACTACCGCCATCAGAACGTCTGATAGCCACTCCCAAGCAAACCAGGGCTGGCCGGCCTTGGTGAACGAGAAGAGATCTGTCGTGGGGACTCGCCGGTTCTTCAATATCCATTCCCCGGCTCGGATATGCCATCCAGTGTCGGAATCGGTGAGCAGCCAGCCCACACCGGTGGTGCACCAGAACAGCACAAGAATTGGTGTCAAGAAAGCCAGATCGGATAGGGATGGCATCACATAGATCCACGCTCCAACTGGCAACTGCGGACCTTCAGCCATGTATTCCCGATGCAGATCCATCTGAATGGTTCACTGTCGGACGAAGCTCTCAGTCTCGGAGGCACGCGGATGTCCGACATCCGCCTCGCCAACGCTGCGCACGGAACCAGGACTTCTTGATGAGAGGGTCGGATTGTGTTCGGCTCCCCTTCCTGCCCACCGTCGATTGAAGGCATGGATTACCAATGGCGTACCGGTCGCAGCCGCGAGGAACGCTCCGCCAGGGTTGAGGTGAAGACCACCCCCAATCACAACGAAAAGGAACAGAAACAGGCAAACGACCAATGCCCCTTGTTTAGTCTTTGTAAGCACCGTAATCCTCCAATGCGGCAGGGGTTTAGATTGTTTCCAGTTGCTCTTGTCGTCTATCACCGACTGGCTAAAGTCTCCGTTGTGTCAGCCTGGACAGCGCTTTGCTGTGCCGCCTCATTGAGCTTCGGCTGACCGACAGGACGGGGCTTTCGCAAATAGTGCGTGTGAGTACAGCCGTTGCAATTGACAGCTTTTGTCGTGGCGCGAACAAGCGCCATGAACTTTTCAGGAATCGCGATCACCTCACCGGCCAGCGAATAGAATGTGGGCACCACGTTGCCGGCTTGGGCCTTATCTTTCCCGCTCAGGTCCAGTTCCACACGCCCATGAATACCCCGGAAAAGAATCGCGGTCTCCAGTTGCGGCCTCTGTCCGTCCGCCACCGAATTCAGCGAGTGCCGCGTGATCAAGAGTTCGTACGTTCGGCCTTTCCGAAGCATGTCCGCGCGCAGGATGGCAGTAGATATGACGACTGCGTGCAGGCCATTCACTCCGATCGGCTCGACCGGATGCAGATACTCGAGCGGTTGGCCGTCTTCAGCTGCAAACGTCACATACCGACCTGCATCGCCTGCCGAGCCCCCCGACTCCAGGCCACGTATTACATAGCGTCGCGCCAGTTGCTGGTGTTCCACGCTGACTAGAGAGTGAGCATAGATGCCGCGATCTCTCAGCGTCCTGACTGCGCGTCTTGCCAGGGGCAGTCCCACCGTGCCCGTAAACTTCTCTTTAGCCATGCGGTCGTCTCCTCCTTTATTTATGCAATCCTCCGGACAGGGATCGGCTCCCCAACCGCTGCCCGAATCATTTCTTTGGTGCAGCCCGCCCAGCACAGATAGAACCGGGGATCTGCCACCAAAATTGCGAGGTTGTCGCCGCCACGGTCGCGCCCTGCCTTCTCACACGACGGGCATCGAGTGACGTGGTTCTTTCCCAGGATTCTTGTCTTGCCCACGTGGTCGAGAATGCAAAACCTCGTCCGACTTCCCCTCGGCTTGTCGCTTAGTGCGGCTGCTTCGTGTCGAGGCCTCACGATATTGGCCGGCAATTCTTTGCCGGCAGTAAACCGGCCGAGTTCATCTTCAGTGACCCTGCGGAGCCGGGTGAGAAAGTGCATCTGCGCTTCCAGCGTGTAGTCGGCGCCGTAAAACCAGAATCGCCGGCCCGCGCCGCGGTGAATTCCCAGCGGACCACGGATGGCGTTCCCGAATGCTCCCGCTGCGATCACATCGTGTTTGGGGAAGATCTCGATTCCTTCGACCAAACCTGAGCCCTTGACCGGAACGCCCAGCCGCGAGGCCAGTTCGTGGATATAGAGCCGGCATTTTCTGGCAAGCAGCGGTACTGCCAGGAATATCCAGAGGTGTCCACCTCGCTTGCTCATCTCCAGGGCGGAATCCACGTGGTCGCCGCTTAGGTGATATTGAAGCTTGATCAGATCTTCCATAGCGTTGGCGTAATCCGCATCGATTGCGACCCACTTGCAGCGCTGGTTGGCTGGGTTAATGGCGTACAGGCCAATCGTGATCTTTCCCTCCATGTGATCGGAGATGGCTTTCTCGTTCAGATGGAGGGCCGCTCCCGAGCCGCGTTCCGTTGGCCGGTAATAATAATGACGGCCGCTCTCCGGATGAGGCCGGAAGGACTGGACCGTGTAGGCGCGGCGATTGACGAACAGATTGACATAGTCTTTCACTAAAGCGTGCGTTGCTACCATTCGTCGCTCCACGATCCACCTCCTGTCCGGTACCTTCCGATTGGGTGCTGTGTGCTAGATAATTCGGGATTGAATTTCTGTCAAACGGCCGTCGCAAGCCCCTCATCTGCAAGCTCCGCCCGCCATCTCGGCCGGTTTGTGCGGTTCCAATAGCCAGCCCGCATCGGCTCTCAATAGAGCGGGACGTTCCACGAGACTGAGGAAGTCGTACTCATGTACCAGCAGGTCAAAGTCGCTTGTGCTGTACCCGCCGTATTGGTTGTCTTCGAAATCAAGCCAGAGCCAAGTGTTGCTTCTCCGGTCAAAGACGTAGAACGCCCCGGACTGAGAATCCCCTGGGACCACGACAAACAGAAGAACCGCCGCGGGGAACTCAATCCATCGAACCGCTTGGGCTTTGTCCGTTGCTGTGATCAGAGCGTTGACCGCCTCTCCTATGAGGGTGGTCGGTGTCACTCTGATGATTGGTTGAGCTTTCATGTGACCAAACATAGGCTTCTTCCTCCTTCCTTTCCTGAATTCCGGGTCCTTTGATGGATTTGTACGGAGCCAGTTGGGTACATACCTAAATTGCGATGGACCTTTCCTACCATCAAACGTGGCCACGCTACCGCTCTGTCCCTACAGCCCCTCCCAGCAGAGCCCCCCGCGCCCATCTTGCTAACCGCTTTCAGGGTGAGCCGTCTTTTAGGCCTGAGGTGACGAAATGCGCGCGTTGAGCGCGGTAGCTTCTTTGCTTATCGGGTGCGGCATTGGCTTTTCCGCTGCGCCAAAATCGGCGCCGACCGGTTCGCAGCAAGAGTCAGCGGCGGCTTCCGCCCAGCCTGCCGACGCGGAGAAAATGCGAGCTGAAATTCGTGCGGTCGAAAATGTGTTACCCAGGATTCCCGATCGCGGAGCAGCCCTCTCGTTGTTGGCGCGGCGATATGCGCGCCTCGGCGAACTCCAAAAGGCTTTGGAACTGTTGAAACAGTGCGCGGCGCTCGGCGCCGGTTTTGATCCTGAACCTGACAAATCCCCGTCGCTTCGACCGCTGGCGTCAAACACCGAATTCCAACAGGTGCTCGAGGAGGTGCGCCGACGCTATCCTCCTGTACACAAAGCGAGGGTCGCGTTCACTGTGCCGGCGAAGGACCTCTTCCCCGAGGGCCTCGCCGTGGATACCGAGAAGCAGCTCTTTTACATGGGCAGTATGCACGGTAGGAAAATCGTGAAATTTGCGCTGAATGGCAACGTGTCCGACTTTGTTAGGGCGGGCTTGTACGACTTGATGCCCGTCGGAGGAGTCCATGTGGAACAGGTGGACCACAGCGTGTGGGCTTCAACAGATGCCGGCGAGAAGCATCGTCCGGAGCTTCTGCACTTCGACGCGCAGGGCAAGCTTCTCGAGAGATATGCCTCGCCAGGGACGATGCCTTACGATTTGAACGACTTCGTGCTGCACGGCAGTCGAGAGATCTTCACGACTGACACGGAAGGGCATCACGTATACCGCTTCGACCGTGCGTCGCACAGCTTCACGGACATGAGACTCTATCGGCCAGTTTTTTATCCGAACGGCATCACACTGTCCGGTGACGGCAATTTGCTGTTCGTCGCTGACATCCTGGGGATCATTCGCGTTGATCTGCTCACTAATGAATCCGAGGATGTGGATCCTGGCGCGCACGAAACCCTTTCAGGAATTGACGGCCTGTACTGGAACAAGGGCGAATTTCTGGGCGTCCAGTATGGCACGGGCGCTTATCGCGTGATGCGATGGCAGCTTTCGCCAGATGGCCGCAAAGTTACCGCGAGCGAGACTCTCGAATATCGCACCGACCTCGTGAGCGATCCGACGACCGGCGCAATTCTGGGCGACAGTTTTTATTTCATCGGCAACACGGGAATCTACAATCTTGCAGACGACAAGATCGTTGATCCGGCCAAGTTGGAGCCAGTACACATCGCGGTTGTCGCACTGAAATACAATTCGCTCTCAAAACCATCGACGGTCCCTTGAGTGGAATTCGGCGGGAGAATTAGAGCGGAGCCGCGAGACAGGAAGTAGGGAGGAGTTTTGTGGAAGCTCGAACCGACTCAGAGGCTATAGTCAACTCGCAAGCCGCTGAGTGTCAACATGCTTACGTTTGTCCCTGCCCCTTCAAAAACACTCCAATGACACCGCAATCACACGGCAATACCCGGAAAGAGGGTGCCACTCCTTTGCGCCTCTTTCCCTTCGTCAGGACAGAGGCGAGCGTCACGGACGCAGGCGACCCGTTTCCTCTCACAGGCATTGCCAATGTCTGCTGGAGGAAGTCTCTGAGTAGACCAAAGTAAACCGCCCTCTTGCAGTTGAACAACTTGTCCGCGACGAACCAGAGGAGATCGTAGTTGGGCATAAGGTACAGGAACTGAGCGATCGAGGTTTCCGTCTCAATTCTCTCGCTCACAGCTGCATAGTGCCGTACCGCCTTCGGCGTCCGCTCGTACTCCAAGGCAAACTTGCAGTCCTGTCCCTCGAGACGAACTACCACGACCGCGTCATAGTATTTCGAATATCCGCCGGCGGTCAGATCATTGCGTGATCGGATCTCAGTCTCCGAAGTCCAGTAGACCAGGGTGCCAGTGCGCTTGAGCGCCAGATGGATCTCATTCAAATCCAGGGAGTGGTTAAGCTGGCTTCGGCCGTTGCTGGACTTGACATGGTCCGTACGCGTGCATTCACCCTTGCTGACCAATTCTGAAGCTCCAGTTTCCGAGATTGAGTAGACGGCTTCACGGTTTGGGAACAGCATCGCATGTCGGATTAACAGGCGATGGTTCAGCAGCCGGAGGACCCGGTTGTTGAAGGCGTTGCGCGATGAGACGCAATAGTCCAGTCTCAAGAACTCGAACAACTGACTGTGTGTGACAAAGCCCGAATGCAGAACCTGGCGCAAGAGGGGATAATCCCGTGTGGAACTCAGTGCAATTGAGCCCTTCCAATAGCGCATCGCCTGGCTCCATTCATCTTTCGCTGCGGAGCACAAGGCGTGCGATCCAAGGCTGCCGCTCCAAGGGCTCGAGCATGAACCGTCCATGATCAGTTCGTATCCATCCGCAGACTGTCATCACTAACAAGGCCTCCTGCTGGTCTCCGCAATCGCTGAGAGAAAGAAGCCAGGTATCGGGTGATCTCCAGCCTTCTATACCGACCGCCAGTTGACCGGTCAGTTGTGACCTCGCAACGACGAGGAAGGAGTCGGGAGGCTCACCCGCCTTCAGCACTCGCTTGAACAACAGCTTATTGCATCCCATCCACACAGATGGTTCCCCGCATTCGAAGACACGATTGATCATTCTCGTAAGGTGATTGGGATCGAAACCACCGACCGCATCGAATCGTGCATAACCACAAATCTGGGGTCGCTCGCGAACGTTGCCGTTCACCACAACGCCCGTCGTGTTGTAGTACACAGGCTGAACAAAGCGGCCTCTCTCGTGCGTCTGCTTTCCCAGCCTGTGCCGCCACACACTGCCGAAGCTTGTTACCGCCACGAGCATGCTCTAACCGCCTCTCAGCCTGCGGTTGCTGTTGCGCTCGGCATAGAGCTGCTCTTGCAGATTGTTGATATGAGTCACCAACCTGGCATCTGCGCCGTGCAAATCGGGCGACGGCTTGGGGTCCCCAGCTGCGCCGGCTTTGTTCTTCAGAGCCTCTAGGCGAACGGACATCTCGGCGAGGATCTCCGACTTCTTCCGCAACTCCTCTCGTGCAAGGTCCCTCTCCCTTGTCGCCGTTTCCCTCTCACTGGTTACGCAAATCAACTCACCTCTTAACTGTTCGATCTCAGAGCCCGTCGCAGAGGCGGCCTCACCATGTTCCGCTGCCTCAATTGCACGATTGCAGCGTTCAATGTGGGTGTTGTACTTTTCGATTGCCTCCTGAGCGATCCGCCGCGAATAGGCATCCTGGTTGCAGATGTCGGCCATCATCTCCGCTGTGATCCACATCGCCCGGCGATGATCGATCCGCAGCTTGGCGCAGACCACTGCCATTGATAGCAACACCAGGGTGGTGCACAGGCTGTACAAGAAGTAAGGGTTCTTGAGTCGAGCCTCAATGAATGCCTGGCGCTCGCGTTCGATCCACCGACCGTAGTCAACATCGTCCGGATTGAACTGCCTCAGCGCGAACTCGTACCAGGTTTCCTGATGTTGATATGGAGCGGGAGCAGACAGGGCGCCAGACTGTTGAGGCTGTGATGACCGCGTTTGAGATTGTGCCGTACCAGGGAGACCAACTGTGCTTCCAATTGCCAGTCCTAGTATCAGAGTACAGAGTGTTGTTAGCCTCCAGTTCACAACCCCCCTCCACTGCGGCGACGCCTGCCGACTGCAGCGAGTTCCGGTGTCTTGAATCTAAGATTCGCGCCAGCAGAATCCTCACGTGACTGCCTCAGAGTCGGGTAGATCTGCGGTGTGAAGCGTGGCACCCTGACGTCTTCCGGTGCTCGCACATGCAACAGTCCATGCAGCGTGCCGCGTGCGTCGTCCGTCATCAGAATCTCCATTTGGGCCTTGGGAAGATTCTTAATGTGCTCATCGAGCGCTCGAGTTTCCTTGTCCTCGTGCTCGACCGCACCTTCTGTTTGCGTGTATGTCTCGAAGCCAAAGAGTCTCCAACGATGCATCGACACGCTGCGCCGGGCGACGCGGTGCTCCGCGGAAGCACGGAGGAAATAGCGAGTGGTCTCTTCGTCCCGACTCCGCAGGATCATCGTCGTGTTGGGCGCCGATGAGACATCCTCCTTGAACCCTCTGTCGACTTGCATGAGTTGCGGCAGGCTTTGCATGGAGAACAGGAAGGCCGTGTTCGTTCCACGTGCGGTCTGCAGGATTTGAGCAAAGTTGCGATATCCGAACGGCGCAAACTCGTCCAGCACCACGCTGAACATTGGGCGGTTGATGCGCAGCCGGTGCTCCTCGCTTTCGTACCTTTTCCCTATGACCAGTTGCAGGTTTTGCAGGAGCATCTTCCCCAGTGACCGCATGGGCTCAGGGTTCTTATTGATGTTCAAGGAGACAAGCAGGATGAGTTCCTGATCGATCACATCGTCCAGTGACAACAAACGCTCGTACGGACCGGTCAGGACGCTGAGCTGGTCGTCGAGAAATGTCATGCATTCGTTGAGCAGCCCCTGGATCTTCTGCACACGCTCCCGATCGGTGAGTGAGGTGTAGAGGTTCCTGACCGACATCTCGAAGTTGAGTCGGCGTTGCATGGGAAGCGACGAGTCCGGTGCGATTCGCTTACGAGCCTTCTCGACCTGCTCCTTCATGACTCGTTCGTCCATCGCCATAACCAGTACGTCGTAGAAGTTGAACTTCAGCCCTGTGTAAAACAGCACTCGCACGATGTCGGCCAGGTAGTTCAACTGGTGCTTGGCAAAGAACTCCTTACGCAAATTGAATGACCCAAAGATCATACTGACGATCGGCATGTACTCGTCGTCGGCGCACTGGAACGGGTTGTAGCGAACAGAGAGATCCGGGCGTGCGGGGTTCAGCAATCTCAACTGATGCAGCCGGCCCGCCCGGTGCACGTGCGGCAGCAGGTCATGGAAGAACTCAAGGTCGCCCTTACCGTCGAAGATCACCATCGGCAGCTGATGCGGCTCGCCTGGCGGACCAACAACGCGTGCCAGGTCCTGCGAGATGATGTTCCGCAATAGCGTGGTCTTACCGGTGCCAGTCATACCCAGGACGATCGCCTGCATGACGCGCACGCGGTCAGGCCAGGACCAGGGCTGACCGTGAATGTCGTAACCCAGAACAACCGCATTCTGTTGCCAGGCTTCTTTGACGATTCGGTCGTCACGTCTCCGGGATATGACAACGGGAGGATGGGGCCATTGCTTTTCGCGCCGGGAACGTCGCGTAACCCACAGAATCGCCCCTCCCACGACAGCGAGGGCGGTAATAATTAGGTAGGTAGCAAGTTCGGCCAGTTGGCGGCTCGTGAGGTAGTATCGCTCGCGCGCGACGTACCAAACAAACCAGCCCGCCGACATGAGAACGAGGGCTACTACGATCTCAGCGCTTTCGAGCAGAGGAGGATGATGGTGGCGGTCGGCATGGGAATCCCGCATCATAACGCGGCCGCCGCCCGCCCCAGGAAGAGCGTGAGTCCTTGCATCGCGACCAGGGCCATTGCCCAGCGCCACAAACGCAGGAAGGCTCGCCGGTTCTGCAGGAACTCGTTGTCCGTCCAGCGCCTCGGCGGAACGAACATGGCAGTCACACGGTAGGCGAGCACGAGCAACGCTCCCAGCAACCAGCCCTGCGGCAGGGCGAGGCTGGTCCATTCACCCACGAAGTTGAGTGAACCCTCAGTTGTGGCGTACGGGCGTGGGTGTCCGCACATCCAGTACACACATGCGCCTTCCAGTGTCACGGCTAGCATCATGGCAAAGAAAAAAACGAAAGCTTCAAGTCTGCGCAGCACGGTTGTATTTCCTACCCGCTAGTTCCAAAAGTTGAAATAGACAACGGATCCGAGAGCCGCCAACGAGACGATCAAGGAGAGCACGAACCATCGTTGTGGTCTCCGAACCGAATTCGCATCGAAAGGGCTTAGCGGCTCCAGCAGGTGATCCGCTACGGTCCCGCGAAACCCGATGTCGGGCCGTTTCTGGAGGTCATCCCGGAGCATCACGTAAACCTCCCTGGCTGTAATCTGCTCAGCCATGGCCTAACGCACCAGGAAAGCTACGATCCGCTCCCGGTCGTCGTCCTCAAATTGAAAACGCAACACAGTTGGCTCCGTGCTCGCCGGCAGGCGCACCGCCACGACACCCACGGATTCCTGTCCCGGTGCAAGATGAGAGGACTGCACGTGGCCTTCGAGAACTGGGACTGGAGTCTCTTGCTTGATCGTCAATCGTGCTGCTTCCTGGTCCCCCAATTGCGAGTCCACCAGGCTGAAGAGGGATTGCGGGTAGCGCGCTCCAGGCAACAGGTACACCTTGGGGGTAGTAACGTCGTAGTCGCGGGTGCCCCGGTTGCGAACTGCGTACCGGACCAACACCCGCCCGTCCCCCTCATAGAGATCGCGAATGACAACTACGACTGGTTTCTTGGTGGGCTTGGCTGACTCCAGCCTCACAGGTTTTCCTGCCAGCAACACTTCTGAGGGCGAGTGTTGTGGCGGCTCAACGCTGGCGGGTTTTGGTGTAGTGACTGGGACGAACATCTGATCAACCGCGAAGTCCATTGAGACCACCGCACCGGCTGCCTCCAACTCATAGTTCAGCCGTTGCGATGTCGTCCAGATGAATAGATTTGTGGAGACATCCGGCTCGTTTGGCTGAACAAAGACCTTGTTCTCCCGCCACTCCACCTTGAAGGATTGACTGCCCGTTGCGACTTCAATGACGGGCTCGCGAAGCTCGATCACAGTCAGGTGATTGAGAGCGGTCTTGAGGTGCACGATTTGACTGCCGTCATTCGTTTCACGCTCAATCTTTTGTCCGAATACCGGTATCGTTGCTGTGACCAGCGCCGTAATAATAAGGATGCTCCAGAGGCGTTTCATTAGGTTGCTCCTCTTGCGGTTGTGGCCCAGGAGGTTTCGAGGTAACCTCCTGGACCGTTGTGTTAGTTGGGTGATCCCGGCAGTGCGACTCTCCCCTTTGGGACTTCGGGTCGCCGCTGGGTTCCGGGAAATGTGACAATCCCGCCCTGTACTTCGCTCCTTCCAGCCTCGATTGGAAACGGACGAACTCGCTCAGCAATAATGGGCGAGCCCTGCGCGTCCCGCTCACGAAAGACCTCACCTTTCCTGGTCACTTGGGCCAGAAAGATCAGGCGTTCATGCACTTGACCATCGCCGTTGGTAAAGTGGCTAACCAGGAAGATTCGCCCCTCACGGTCGATTTCCACTTCGCCGTCGCGGAGACTGGGAATCTCCACGCTGACGGGACGGCCTCCAGTTCGTGCGGCTATTTGGTCCACGACTTCTTGCGGGAAGGCGTAGAACACAATCGACCCTGTTCCGGGTACAAACTCGTGTTCCGGGCCTGGCCGTCTGTCTCGACACACGATTGCGTGCAAGGCAGACAGATAGGCCAACCGTGTCCCATTCTTGCCTTGGGCCCAGACTCGCACTTGGTCAATCAAGGCCCTCAGCTCTTCTTTTGAGCGTTGCTCAAAAACCGAGTAGGCAGCAGAAGCCTGGTTGCGCCGGAACAACAGTTCTTTCCGCGCCTCGGCATCATCCTTCTTTGCCTCGACTGCGGCATTCGCCTTTTCCAGTTCGTTCCAGAGTTCTCTCCGCCGACTCAGGATCTGAGTCACTACGTTGGCGTAATACTTGTTGATGGTGGAGCACTCCGCGAAGATTTCCGGAGTGAACTCTCCACCTCCGATGAGTCCGCGGAAGTCGCTGAGAGGTGCGACCGTGGCGTCTGAGAAGTATCGGCCAAGCTCTTTGCGCAAAAAGTTGTACAACTTTCCGATCTTGTCGCGTTCGGTGACGGGCAGATGCTCGTCCATGTCCGCGATGCGCTGCTTCTGCTTGAGCTTCAGCCAAGGCGCTTTGCTAACTTCATTTCGGACGTTGCGAATGACATCCTGGTCGGGCTGGGTGCCATGCTTCAGCTGGTCAAGCGCGTTCTGAAGTTGGTCCACCAGTTGCCGCGCCAAGTCGTCCCTTCCGTTTGCCAGGCATGATGTCTTCAGATCGGTAATAGAGCCGATCTGATTCCCTCGCGCCTGCATCGCAACCTGTGGCAGGTTCCACCAGGGACTCGGCGGCTTCGGAGCTTTGTTCTTTTGGGCCGCGTGCTGTTCCTGGTACATGATCCGGTCTCGGACAAATCGCGGAAACTTGTCTCCTTCCACCACGCATACTTGGTCGAAGTCGAAGTCGCCGCCATTGCGTGCAGCCGCTTCCGAATGCAAGGTCAACGTGCCTTTCAGTCGCAGTTGCTGATCCACCACCGCCGCGGCTTGCTGGTCTGACATATGGCAGCCGCGCTTTTCGAGATCGGCAGATAACAGGCTGAGCACCTCGTCGACAGAGAGGTTCTCGAAGGGCAACAGATCCTCCTTCATGCGGATTGGATAGCGAACGATCAGACCGTGGCGGGATGGAACGGAAGCGATGCCACGGTCATTCGGAATCCAGTCCGAACTGCAGAACACCTGTCCGCGGTCGAGCACCAGGTAGCCATCGTCTGCCAGCGCGAAACCGGGAAGACGAAAGCCGCCGCTGGTGCAGAGGCGGTACGCCCATCGAGCCAGTACTTTCTGCAGGTGATGGTTCACGAACGGATGCTTGAGCATGTAGCCGGTGCCATCGGCAACAAGTGCACCATCGGCGACGGTGTATTCGCTGCTGGTGTATTCGGGATTAGCGTCTTTGCCGACATCGAGCACACTCTGAGCTTCCTGTGTGCCGAGCAGCTCGAATAGTTCCGTGAAGTTGTTCTCCTCCCAGGCCTTCCGCAGCTTCTCGATCTGGCTGAGAGCGTACGGCTTGATCTCAAGCTCAATGGAGTCGTCGGGTGCGTGTTCGACCAATGTGTAGCTCGATTGGAATTCGAGATCACGAGAAACATCACGAATGCCGATCAACACGGGCCCACGGAAACCGTGAGCCTGCCGATCTCCAAGGATTGACCTGATCGTCCGCAACACTCCTCCTTGGTACTTGGGCTTGACCGACGATTTCGGCAAGATGATGTCAGCCTCGAGTTTCTCGGCTAGCTCATCCGCCATAACCTTGAAGGAGCCTTTCGCCTGCGCTTTGTCGAACGCTATGCGGAATTGGTAGAAGCGACCGCCACGCAGAACCTTGTGGTCGGCTTTTGAACGTGCGTGCTCTGCGAGTGTCGCTTGTTCTTCCCGGTTCAGTTGGCAATCCTCATGCTCATCTGGACACTGTTGCTTCAGGTTCGCCAATAGCTTCTGCATCTCTTGAGCGACAAGGTCGTCCCGGTGCTTTGCTTGAAGCCTCTTGAATAGGGACTGCGAGATCCATCCCCGGCAGTCGTTGGTGCCAAGCTGACGATCCTCCACGACCAACAATCGGCAGTCCGGCACCTCGATCATCACTTTGCACGAGGACACTAGAATCCCGAAGTAGGTCATGGCAGCCTGCGGCGAGAAGCGGAACCTCTCTGCCAGCCGTTTCTCGTATTTCGTCTCGACTGCGTAGAACTTTCCTTTCTTCGCGCTGCCGCTGGCCCCAACAAGGTTGTAGCGAATCCCATCGAATTCGACCCGGGTGAGAGCCTGCTCCACGATCGCTTGCTCACAGGCGTCCAAGGGCTCCGTGGGCACGTCAACTGTAGCCACGCGGATACCTGGATAAAATCCCTGCAGGAGAGTGTTCGTGAGCTGCTCTTCTCGGGCTAGTTTCATGGTTTTCTTCGACAAATGACCGTCGCGATCAAGTTCGAGCGCGAAGATCGGCATCGTGCTGTACTCCATAACGTTTGGCATCTCTGATCTCCTTATCTGTCGGGCAATGGACAAGAAAGGAGGTGGCTTGTGCCAGTCTCCTCGCTGCCCATTGCCGAAAACGGTGAAAAAGGTTTCGGCCAAGCAGCGAAGCGCCAGGCCTGCACGAGTTGTTTGTTGTTAGACCATCGTTCCCGCTACGGATCGTGAGGTTCTGACTGTTCGCGGATGCCGGCGATTGTTGAAAGCTTGTTTCAGCTCGCTACAAAATCGCCGAAGACTGCGCAGTTTGAACCAGCACCACTCTCCCCATGCCCACAGCCCACAGAGCAGGCCGATCGCGAGGAGAGCAACTGTTGCCGCCACCACAACATCAACGATGTTGAGGGGCGCATATTGAAGGTACGTGCGAGTCTCATCGAAGAGTTGATACCCGACAATGAGCCCGACGACTTTAGTTACGGCGAAGAGCCACGGCTTGAAGTGTGTCAGGAACCGTTGCTTCACCATTTCTTTTCCTCCTTTTCTGTCTGGAACCAGCACAGACAGGAGGGCGCTGCGCGGCTCTCTTCGCTGTCCTGGTCGAAAACGTTTCAGGTTCCCGGCCAGGTTCGCGAAAGAACCGGACCAGCACTCATCCACAATCAGCTTGTGGATCGCTCACTACAGACCAACGTCTGTGATGAAACCGTGTGCTATGAATGCCAAGAACTACTCCCGGTCCCTCACCCAGTTCCTTTCCTTGTGACCGGTTCCCGCTTCAGTTCCGGATTTTTGCCAGCAAAATCTGCCACAGGGCGCCACTCTTGCAGGCTGTAATAGGTCACGCCCAGCTTAAGGGCCTCAACCCGAGCTTCACCTTCGTTCGAAAACTCCCGGCCCAGTTCGGGGGCGTGGCCGTTGGCGCCTGACTTAGGCAAGAAGAATCGCGCCCCAGACATGGTTTCCTCTTCTCCCGCGGAGCGTGCGCGCCGATTCCCCTTGCTGGCCAGACGGTTGCTAGATTGGCTTGCTTTTTCATCGGGCGGAGATGCAATCATGGTCGCCATAATGGTCCTCTTCCGACATCCGTAATTTCAGTTGTCCAGTTCACTGCGCTGTAGAAGACTGTTGTCTCGGTCCCCCACCATCTGTTGTTCGGAATAGTCGGCTATCAACAGGCCGCTCGGGTTTAGCTCCGTGCGGCGTTCTTCCATCAGGCGCAGGTTGTACTGGCCAACGATCCGGTCTGTCACCTCGGTCCCGTTCTTGATTCTGTGAATCTCTTTCACGGCAAATACCACATAACTCCACGGGACATCCTTGGATCGTTCGATGGACCGAATTCGGAAGTCCGAGATGATCTGGTCCTGCTGGATCTTTCCAATGGTGTCGTCGTCACGCAGTTTATCCATGGTTAGCTTGCGCAGGTTGCCGGTCATCATGTTGAGGGACTCGGCAAAGTTACGCGTGACGGAATCGGGCGTGTACGACAGGTAGTGCTGGAGAAATCGCCGTAGCACGGCCCTTCCTTCGAGATCGGTGGGGGCTGTTGAATCCGACGCTGCGCCGCCCGTTGCCGCGGCTGCCGATAGCATCAACTCAAGCTTCGACGTGGGATCGGTTGCGGTTCGTGCGCCGACCACAGTCGCGGCGCCGTCCTTGTCGACTCGGATGATCACAGGGGGCTGGATACGGACGTAGATGGCGAACCCCAACGATCCGCAAGCAATCACGCCAAAAACCAGTGCAAGGAACATGGCACGATTGGCGTAGGCCCGAAGCATGCCATCGTGCTCGTAGTACTTCGTGTACGCGGTGATTTCTGGAACGGTTCTCGATTCAGCCATTGTTCTCATCGCACCCAATCCATCTCTGTTCGTCTCACACTCGCCTTCATTCCTCACACAGCGAGGACGGCTCCGGATGCTCCAATCCCGCCCGGAGAGACTGCATTACCCGCTGCTACATCTGAGCTTGGCGGTATTGGAGGTTTCGATTCCGCCAACCCGCCGCCACGCGCGTTCCCGTCTCCGCCTGCCCTTGGACCACCAGCCGAACCCGGCCCGCCAGGAGAGGGTGAGCCGGGGTCAGACATGGCCTGGGGAGGGCCAGTGGGCGCGACTTGTGAGGCGGAGTTCGAACTTAAGATGGTTCTGGCAGTCCTGTTTACAACTGCAGCTAGGGCAAAAACTGTGCTCCCGACATCTCCGCGTACCAGTCGACTCGCCATGAAGGGTATCAATGCAATAGCGATCGAGAATAAAACGCTTACCGCTCCCAAAAGAATCATTTGGCTGGAGCCGACGAACGCATTGAGGACGCCATTTCCACCCAGTACGGCGTTTACGCTGTTCATTTGCAAGGCGGTGATGAGAACTTGGAGAATCGCATAGAGCAGGCCCCAACTCTGAAAGATCATAAGATTCACAAAGTAGGTCCGCGACAGCTGCCCCATCGACTTGCTTGGCCACAAGGCCAATACGAAAGGCCCCACTAGATAAAGGGTTGATCCGTACATGACATAGGCGAGCGTGAACAAGGTGTAGCTGACCGGTAGAATAATCAGCCCAATCAGGATCAGAAGCACGTCCAGAAGTCCGGAGATGGCTCCGGTTACGAGCGTCCAAAAGCTGGATAGCCCCTGCTGGCCCACGTAGGCGCTTACGGAATTCAGCCAATTCTGAATCACATCTCCAATGCCATTGGTGTTGTAGATGTAGTCGGCGACGCCATTGAACATCCCGTTCACGGACCGAAATGCCTGCTGGTAATTGATGAAGACCAAGCCGAGGACCAGGTACTTGATCCCCGCTACTCCAAGCGCTCGTACGTCGCCGCCATTGCTATAAGCTTCGTAGACCGCGTACAACAAACTAAGGATGAGGATCGCACCCGCGAGTTGCAACACCGGCCCAGTAACATTCTGGTCGATCCCATTGAGCGCCGTCTGGAGCACCTGCTCGAAGTAGAAACTTGGCATAAACTCTCTCCCACCGTCCTCAGTTGTGCTGCAGCAAGTTCATCAGTTGCCGACGAAGGTTGGTTGTATTCGTCGCGCCCATTTTTATGTCCGCGCTTGAATTGGCGAGATCGATGGCCCGCAATCGCATCAAATCTGCCGTTGCTGCCTGAGTGTAGGCATTGGCCCGAACCAGCCACGCATCCGCCTGAGCTTCAATAATCGGCGCACTCCCTGGGGCCGCAGTCTGAATGCTTTGGTTAATTTGGCCGGCCGCCTGAATTTCCAGGTCCGACAACGCATCGATCTGAATGGCTCTTTTCATCGCACCCTGGGCCGCTGCGTCAGTCATATCGATGAGGTCTCTCACTTGCGGTGACGCATCCGTTGTCGTGGGTACCGGCCCGTACAGAGCGGTGTAATTCGCAGAGGTTTGCGGGATCTGACTCGCATTGCGGGAAAGAAGAGTCGCCTCAAGTTGCTGCGGATTTGGTTGGGTTGCGCTGTTCACCGGGATGTGGATCAGAGCCTGAATTCGCGCAAAGATGCCTTGCTGGCTTCCCACCAAAGCTTGGGCTTGGGTGATTGCACTGGTTGGCCAGACCACCGTCTGCTCGAATTGCAGCATCTCCTTATCCACACCGAGAATCGCACTCAGGGAACTAGCGATGGTTTTCAGTGAATTGGCGATGCTCGACAGACCCGCTGCGAGAATCACACAGCAAGGGCTGAGGGCTTGCCCCGTGGCTGGCCACGGGGCAGTTAGGGCCAGAATGATGACGAGGATGATGATACGGAGCCTGCGACTCCACACCCAAGACTTGCTCCGCTCCAGAGCTGCCGAGACGCTTGTCATAAGACTTTTCCTTTCTGACAATCAGTTGTGTTGCGAGAGGTTCATGATGGTGCCTCGCAATTGTGTAGTGAACATCGCCCCTCGTTTCCGCAGTCCGTTCTGGTGCGCGATGCGGGCAGCTTCCTGGCGTAGTTCCGCGGCCAACATCTTTTGCGTCAGCGCCTGGCTCCGAATACTGGATGACGTCGCGGTCGCTGTTAAGAACGGGGTCGATCCTGGGACTGCCTGGCCGGCGGCACTCTCAATCGAGTCCGCCGCTTGCAGTTCCAAGTCGGTCGCGCTATCCGCGGCTTTGAGCGTCTTCAAACTGTCGAGTGTCAGGGCATCGTCAAAATCCGACATGTCTCGATCGGCCTGATTCGCGTCGGTTGGCGTTGGAATCGTTCGATAGGTGCTGTTGAAAGATTGCGTCAGGCCGCCAAAATTGTTCACCTGGTGATCTCGTATCAAGCTTTCCATTGACTGCGGCGCCGGCAGCGTGGCGCTCCGCAGGTTGATGTGTAGAATGCCCGACATGAGATTGCGATACTGGCCGATCATTTGGAGCACGAGCGAATTGGATTGGTTGATCGATGGCACCGGCCAGACGGTCGTTTGGTAGAAATTGCTGTTCGCACTGCGAGTGCCGTGGATACTGTTCACTACCGGCAGAATCATCGAGTTGAGCACCTTCAGCACCGCTTGAATCGCTTGGATGATCCCCCCTTGGGCCTGGGTCTTCGCTTGCGGCGGAATCACCACCAACATGAGCACCATGACCCCGGCCAGGGTCAGGGCAAACACACGGCGGCGACCATTCACGATCAGAACTACCCACGCGAATGCCGAAAATAAAACGGCGTATAGCAAGCAGTGCATTTCATTGCCTCCTGATCTCCAACCGAACTGGTCTAACTTCGTCTTGCGCTCTGATCATCCCCAGGGCCCATCACGCGCTTGCCTCGGCTACTTCTCTTTCCTTCCGTTCGCCAGTTGTTGCCGCCACTGCGCCCGACAATTCCTCGGGCAGAGGGGCTACGTCCGCGAGTCCTAGCGGAAACCGCTGGGCGAGATCTCGATAGCATTCGAGCAATGAGCGGCTGACAGATTTGTTTAGAAACCAAGCGCGGTATTTCCTTTCGCGCGGGAACGTAGTGCAGATCCAATAACAGAGTGGCGTGGGCACGATGCGTATCGTCTGCGTCGTCTCCGCTTTCTCCCCGATGACCAGCAATACATCCGCGCTTCGGCCTTTACGCGGCGCGCCGAACTCCTTGACTTGGCCTACTGCCACTGGGTTCAGAGAGAGGTGATTCACCAGCGCCCTGACATCGCCCGGTTGCTGACCGATGATCTTCGTACTTGCATTCTTCAGGATGCCCGGCCCGTGCAGGCGGGGCTGGAACTCGGTCCCAACAAAATCTTCTACAGTCTGGCTGATACCCCAGACGCTCGAGTTCCGCTTGCGGGCCGTCCGGAAAAGCTGCACAACTTCGGGCGCCAGCGCCGGGGAGTCCAATAGAAACCAGCACTCATCCAGAACGGTGATGCTGGGTCGTCCGGTCTTTCCAGTGGCTCGCGAAGCCATCGCGCTCGCGACGAGCATGCTCATTGCTGTTTCAAGCCTCGGATCGGAGCTGAGACCTTCGACGTTGAAGAAGAGCCAATCGCTATCCAGTTGCATCGTGGTCGGTCTGTCGAAGAGGTTCGCGTAGATGCCACTCTCTCCCGTCCACGAGCGCAACTTGATCGCGGCAAGACGCGCTTCGTCCATGGTGCGCTGCATCTTCTCGGCGTCCCGCCAATTGGCCAACTCTTCGCGCAGGTCATTGAATGTCGGGATTGGATTCGAATAGCGGATCGCGCAGCGCTTGTACACCCTCGGGATCGCGTCGGTTAGGACATTGTCGAGGAGTGCGGTATCAGATCCAGAGCTCTCGCCGATCATGTGCCGTGTAAGGTTTTTCAGAAAGGCGGTCTTTTCTTTGCTTGGCGTGGTTTCTCCCGCCGGCAGATCCCACGGGTTCAACGTCTCCCTGCCATCGAGGTCCACGTTGATGACACGCCCGCCCATTAGTTCGACCAGCGGTTCGTACGAATCGCCCCTCTCCAAAACGGAAATCAGTGGCTTCGCGCGGGCCATCATCAGGAGAAATCCTTGAGTCATGAAAGTTTTTCCGGCTCCGCTCTTGGCCATAATTAGCAGGTTGGCGTCACCCAGAGTTGAATCGAATGGCGAAAATGGTATGAGTTGACGATAGGGTGTTTCGAACAACATCAAGGGCGAGTTTGGTGTGCCACTCCAGGGCATTTCCACCGGCAACAGATCCGCGGCGTGCAGAGTGAGGACGTCGAGTTCCCGTTTGTTGGTTTCTCCCTGCCCCGGCAGACTCGAAAAGAAGAATCGCTTTTGCGCTAGCGTCTCCGGAATACCGCGAGCCCCGTTCATTCGGCCGATGGCATGGAGAACTCGCTGGCGGCGGTCAGCAAGAATGCGTTCCGCTTGCTCAGTTTCCATGCGGTTGCATGCCGGCCGTGAAGTCCGGATCGCGATGGTCAGGCTCATCTGACAGGACTTCAGCGAGCTTGCAATCAGATCTTGCAATACCTTGATTAGCTGATGTTCCGCTACTTGCGCGTCGACATTCAGCCGGAAGCCACCGTGAATGTCTTTCTGAGCGGCTGTCATTTTTCGCAGCCGGCTCTTGTATTGCTTCACCGACTTTGCCTGGTCCGGAAGAACTACCTCGGCGGCGATCACAATCGGGAAGTCGATGACGACGAGTTCCCGTAATACGCCCGGGAAGGTGGCGTCCGGCAAGTCTTTCAAACTGATGAACGAATAGAGGAGCCCGCCGACTTTCAGATACTCATCGAGTTCGTCTTCGATGTTTACGTTTGCTATTTGGCTTCGGGCGCTTTCGTAAGTAACCGACGTATCCGAACGCCGATAAGGGGCCCGATCGGTCCCGAGAGGATGCAGCGCCCTCTTGATTTCGAGGAAGAGATCATCACCCGACATTCGCGAAAGCGTCATCCCGGTCGATTGAAGCGTTGCCTCTACTCCTGACATCAAGCTTCGGAACTCAGCGACGAGGTCTTCATGTTCGCGACGACCTCGTTCGATACATTTAGTCGCTGACATGCTGAGACTGCTGCCGCGCATCTTCTTCTTCCACTCGAGCTCGGAAGACTGGTGATGGATCCTCGGGTCCCAATTGAAGTAGAAGTGCAGGAAATGGCGAAGGTAGAAGCCGTCGGCATCCTTTTTCGACCAAGCATCCGCCTGTTGTCGGTCCAGCGCTTGCAAAACTGGACTTGGGTTCCGCTGCTCGCGGTTGTAGCGTCCAAGCAGATCCCCAACCCCCTCCGAGATCTCAAAACGGGCCTGCATCCGCATGGAGCGCTCGGGCAGCGACCGAACGAGCGCTTCGAGTGCTAACTTCGTGCGGTTACGCTCTTCGTCGCTCGCGTAATATGAGTTGATCCCGCTTACTGAGTAGCCGGCCACGAAGGAGCCGTTCACCTGGATGAACAGGTCGTCGGCGATGTCTCGCACCTTCAGTTGCTCACACAACGGTGGTTGGCCCAGCGACCGGTTGTACTCTTGGCCCGTAAGCGGCATCTTCGTTTCCTCATTCCTTGATGTCACTCGCGCGTTAGTTCCCGGTCCCGCTCAAGCGCCGAATAGACGTGGGGTTTCGTGTGAAACATCACCCAATCCAAGAGATATCCACGCTGTTTGCCGTACTTGAACAGCATCAGAGCCGGTACACTCATAATCGGGACGATGTATTGCAGCACCATATTCATGGGCAAACCGAACATCTCCCGATTCAAGAATCTGCCGAAGATATTCATCACGACGGCCACTGCCAGGATCGCAAAAAGATCCTCTGCTTCGAGCCCGGCGAAGGTTACCCGCGTCCGTAGATTTCGGTAGACTGGCGTTACGTCCAGAGCCATGGTTGTCTTCTCCTTCTAAGTCACTCCTGCGGTGCCGTGGCTCACTAAGAACTCTGCCAGCCGCAGCAGTCCCGACACCATCAAGCAGAGTCCGGCCGTAAAGAAATGCCGCATCCAGCTGCTTGTGGGATGGATGTACGAGAACATTCCGATTCGCAATGCTCCTAAAGCCACTTGGGCCGCGGCATACACCGGTAAGATCACGTTTCCTACCCAGTTAATCAGCGTCGTTAGGGCCATCCAGTAGACGTCCGGGTTATTCCACGCCGCCTGGGATGCGAATCTCTCGAGAGCGCGTGTAAGGCCCGAAACCATCAAACATGCCAAAGCTCCATACATGCAGTGGGAGAATTCCTGCCCCTTTGAAAACTGGAGGATTGCCATGATGATGAATCCAGCGGCGATCGTTGGCAGGATGACGTTTCCTACCCAGTTCGAGAGATGCAAGATCCCGTTGTCCAACGACATTTGAGAGAAGTTCATCTTCTGCTCCTAGGACACCATCGCGACTACGAGTTTCCAGATTCCCGAAACACAAAGCAGGGCGAGCGCGACCGCAATCAAACGCGTGAACGGTTTGCGCGTCGCGAAGTTCAAGATCGCTCCCACCAGCGCCAGGACAGCTGCGATCGGCATGATCGTTCCGGCCAAGTGATTCCACAGGCTGTCCAGCACATCGGCCGTGGCGTACTTAGTCTGGGTGTTGTAGCTCTGGATCAGGTTGAAGGTCGTCTGCGTTCCCAGTAAGAACATCGCGGCAATAATCGACGGCAACGGGTGTTCACCAGACGCCGTGTCAAGGATTGCGCGGAGCACGAAAAATGCGGCAAGTGTCGGCACGATCCGCCCTACGACAAAATTAGTGACAAACGACGCGACGTCCGACTGAATGCTGGCTAGCCATGGCGTGCTGATTCCTCCGCCTGGCAGAGGCATATTGATTCCGAACGAAGAAAACCAGGTCAACAGCGGCTGCAGGGTAAGAAACACGACCGCCCAGAACATCCACTTCGTAAAGCCGCCACCGATGGCGAACACCGTCCCTCCCTCGCGTCGCAGGGTCACCCCAGCCAGCACCAGTGAAACCAGGGCCGCAGACGGCGCCAGCAACAGCAAAAGCGAGATGACGTCGTTCAGTAGTTGCGGTGTTGGCATGCGCCTAAGCCTTGAAGGTTCGATTGCGGTTGAATTCTGCAGGCAGCCGTCGCCCTCCTTGATCGAGTCTGCAGGCTGCCTGCGCATTAACTTGCGAGACGGTTGTGCTTGGTTATGTCACCCCACCTGTTCCGTTCGAGACCCAGAACTCGATGAGCCGAGTGACACCGGAGACCGCCAGCAGCGCTGCGGCCGCGAATAGCCAGCGACCGAAGCCACGTCCGGTCAGCCAGGAAACCACCGCACCCAAGACTGCGCCACCGGCTCCGACGGGAGCTATCACGTTACCGACCCAGTTGATGAAGTTGAGAAATGCACCCTCTGGTTGCGCGCCCGTTTGGCCTTGAACTGCCACGTTTGAGGCCGGCGCGGAACCCAGGTTCTGCGCCCACATGAACTGCCCAATTGTGATGAGCGCAAGCGCGAGGAACGCAAGGAGTGTCCTTCCCCTCGCATTGGCTTGGAGTTTCATTGACTATGCCCTCCTTCCTGCTCGCCGTTCCTTAATCGCTCGAAAACCAGTTTGCGGAACGACCACTGCGGCGGGAAAGTAGAGCGAAAAGAAATTTCTGTCAAACGAGTGCCAACAAATCCTCGGGAGACACACGTATTCAGGAAGAGAAGAGTGGAATGCAGCAACCATGATTAGGTCAGCCGACTGCTGACGTACCAAGGATGCTTCGGTAGAGATCACGTTCCGAAAACTGGAATCAGTGTGGCGGGTTATGAAGCGATTAACGCGCTCTTGCACGAGTTGATCTGGTGTATCTGGGTTTCCGCTGCGGGCGAGTAGTGGTAAAGGCAGGGGTCTCCGTTTGTCTTGACTTCGAGAAACAGATCCAGACTAAAGAGAACACCCATGAGGCGCTTACAAATAGGAGTATGGCGGTTAGAATGCGATCACCACTTTCACCAGCGGCGACCCAGACTGCCTTCGGGGTGAATATTCGCCACACTGCTAGCGTCAGAACGGTGGAGATCGCCATTTCGGTGACTTTTCTTAGCGGTGAAAGGCGCTTACGCTGCGACCTATCGATATGGACGACTCTGTCGGGATTGGAGATCCGCATCGCGGAGTGTATCGGATTTATTGCAGTTGTCGTCAAGGGTCGAAATGTGTTTTTCAATAGTGACAAGCAGAATCTGAACCAGAGACCTATCGCCCTGCCAATCGCATCGGCACCTAAGTACTCTAGCCAGTCGAACCACGGGCGCATAATTAACCATCCTTCTGATGGCTACTTTAGCCCATTTTCGACGCCGGATGCCAGATTCGCGCAGCTACAGATCAGGCAAATCTTAGTGGGGGATCAATGAATCGCCGATTCGTCCGGTTCGACCTGAATCGTCAGTAAGGAAATCCCTTGCTGGCGAAGGGCTTCCCGCTTTTGTGCGATGAAACTTTCGTCGTAGGACGTTTCCAGAGTAGCTCCCAACCCCCTCAAACACTTTTCTAACTTCGAAAGCTCGTGGTCGAAGTCCGTCGCGAGGTAGCACCCTGGCCTCCCAGGGATGTAGCAGTTCCCATCATCATCCAGGTAGAGATAACTGCGGCTGATTCCGTGCTTGTAGAGATTAATGCCATTCACCCGGCCCATGAACATGAACCCCGCGCACCGTGTGGCGCCCAGCCTGTTCTGCAAGGGTTTCCAATTAGGTTCCATAACTGTTCGCTTGCTCATTGCTGCGCCGATGTTGCGTCGGCACTCGTCTGCAAATACATCTGGTTAAGCTCATTCTTGAGCTGCATCAGTTCTCGCAGTTCTTCGAGGCTGGGGACCTTGCCTCCGGTGAGGCTTGCACTGTTGGCTTCAGCCGGACGCACTCCTGGCTTTCCGGCTTGTTGATCTGAACTCCCTTTTTCCACCACGATGTAAAAGCGAGTGTTGCCGGGCACAGTGACCACGATAGACTGGTTCGCTGCCAGCGTGTTTATCTGATCTTGCCCGGCCATGCCTATGTTGTCCGCCAGGCGCTCTCGGAGCAATGAACTTTCCGAAATCGGGCCGTTGAATCCGGTCGTGCCTTGCCCCCCAACAATGTATGCGGCCACGGTCCCGATGCCGGTCACCGAGCGAACCAGGAAATTCTTTCCCCGGTTTCTTCCGGAAACATCGCCCTTCAGCGGCCCGAATTTGAGATCCATCGCTGTAGCATCGATCTTCTCCACCATCCCATCCGGCGTTTCGACTCGATCAAACTGAAAACCCACAATTCCCGACGGGGTGACGTGGGAGAGTTTGCCGAACACCCGTGCACCGGCCGGCAACACGATCTCACCATTGTGCTCATAGTTGTACTCGACCACGGCTATCACGGGCGCGGGAACGGCTGAGCTAACGGGGGCTTCGAGACGCGCCACGAGTCTCGTGCCGGCTGGCAAAATCTCTGCCAGCGTGTTGTCTTCGTTGCGGGGACTTTGAAAGGCCGGCGTCGCGCTTTGCACAGCGCGCACAAACACGATTGAGGGTTTTTTCAGGCCGGAATCTGGCTCGGCGGAGTGGGGTGGAGGTGGATTGGGGATCACGGCTGCCTGTGCAACTTCGGGGCCGGAGAAATCCACGTTCTTGAGCGCATATTCACCTGAGCCTCGTGGCCTGCTCGGCGAGGGCTTTTCCAGCGCGGCTGCGTTTCCACTTGGCAACCTTGGTGTTCCGTTATAACGAGGCGAGGTTCCACCGACTTCCTCCGGCGTCACTTGTGAACCGGAGCCAACGTCCCCCCGATTCACGTCCGCACTGAGTAGGGGCGTTACCGTTTTCGCAGGATCATTCTGCTCCTGACCCGGAGCGACCTTGCGTCCGAGGCTGGGGCCGCCACGCGCGGTGTCGCCCGGTAGTGCACCGCGATTCTTGGGACTCGAGAACACGGCGAAAAAAAGCAGGAGCAATGCAACACTTGCTCCCATCAGCACGAACAGAGACTTGCTCTTGTCGCGGCCAAGCTCACGACGACTGGCGACAGGATTCCGGTTCGGTCGGGCGCTCTCGAGAAAAGTACGGAACCGCTGCAGGGGACTCGACGTTACTGGTTCATCATGGTCTAGTTCTGCAGGCGTTGCTTGCTGCTGGTCTTGGCCAGCGGCCGTGGGCTCTTGGATCTGTCTAGTTTGCCTTTCTTGGCGTTCCATGGTCTCCCTCCTGCCGAAGTGAGCTAACTCCAAAGCCGATTGGGGAAAGAGCCGGACGATCGACTGCACCTGACTCGGCCATCTGCAGGAACAGTGTCTCGTTCGACTGTTTGTATGGTGGACGTTCGAACACCACTACTCCGTCCACCCGCTCTCCGGTTCCCACACGGCGGCGGCTCAGCCGGAAGTCCGCAACAGCTAACTGTTCTGCCGCGGACCAGCGATCGTGCTTAACAATCTTTCCCGTCTTGTTCTTGCCGCCTAACTGAACTTGTGGCGGCATGAGTAATATCGCGTGCTTGCTCGTGTTTACGACAGAGAACAGCGCAATCACCTCCTGGCCGCCGTCGATCACTTCGCTGATACCTGCTCGCAGGCGATCCCCTTTGACGTTCTCTCCTTCCATTCGTTCTCCATACAGGGCAGGGAGAGGGGCCTGTTGTTGCCGCCATAGCAGGCTATCCAGCGATTTTGGCTCCGATTGGCTCGTCACGGGTTCTGACTTTGAGGTCGCTCCATTCGAGGGGCTCATCGCGAACGTAGCCGGGATGAATGACGGCTGTCCGTCCACGCTGTTCGCCGCGGCGCCACTCGCTATAGGCTGCGCTTTCACGAGGGGAGCGTTCTGCCCAACCAATGGGAAGGGAACGACTGCTGGCTGAACGAGAAAACTGCCGGCTGGTTTGTACTCCACAAGGAAATCCACTTTGGCTGGAGCCGTCCCAATCCCCCGGCTGACCAGAAGCAAACTGAATTGGCGACCGTGGACACCTGAGATAAGCAAGTTGGTTTCGGCGATTCGTTCGGTAATAGCTTTCACTAGCACCAGTTCCGGTTCGCGCTCTGAATGCTCGACTTGAAACAGCGCAGGATCACCGACAGCGACCGCATTCACCGCTTCCGGTAGTCGGATCGCCGTTACAAAATGCGCCACTATTTCTACGACGGTGACCTTCCTGTCCGCTGTGGCCCTCGTGCGCACCTGCGGGTTCACGTTTGGCATCTGCGCGTGAGGAACTTCCATCGCGGACAACAACCAGCAAAACACCAATGCCGTTTTAGGGATGCTCATCTTCCACCTCTTGGACACTTTGCTCCATCAACTCGAACTTTGCTTTCCGTCTTCGCCGGGCCCGGTACCTCCTCGCCACTCGGTTCACATACCCCTGCACATCGGCCGAAGAATATTCCAGCCTTCTCAGAAGGATTGGATTTTCGCCAACGTAGTATGCGGCTGCAACCAATCTGAGGTCCCCCTGGAATTCATGGTTCAGCCAAGCCAAGTAAGCCACGCCGCCACGGATGTTTTCGTCCAGCTGAAAACGATTTCGAACGCCAAAACGCGCGGCTGTCTGGGGCATGAGCTGCATTAATCCCACGGCGCCCTTCTTGGAGACCGCATACGGATTCCAGCTTGACTCTTCGTCGATGATCGCATCCACGAGATCCACGGGAACTCGATATGCCTTTGCGTAATACTCGGCCCAGAGTGTCGAAAGGCCGTGAACATTGCTGGTCCCAGTCGCCGTCTGTGCGACTGCCACCTGCAACAGGGCCAGGAAAAGGCAACTCAGTCCCGCGCGTCTCAAGCTACCGCCTCCGCACCAGGAACCGACACCCTGCCCTGCCCCGCTTTGAGTGGCCCAACCCGTGGCATTAGCTCATCTCGATATCGCTTCGAATCCGCGACCAGTCCCTCAAAACCAGAACGCAACAGCAATCGTTTGCGATCCGCCTCCGTTTTTGCCAACAGCGGCAGGAGCAAGTCCCGCTGCTCGTGGGAGATCTCTTCCGTTCCCAGGATTTCGAGAGCTCGCGCCAAGTCCAGCATTTCCGCGATCGACGGAGGCTTTTCCATGTTCCAGCCTCGCAGCGCGTGTGCCAGCCCGGCGAGTTGACCCCGCAGTCGCGGACTGTCGCTTCCACTGCGGACACTCAGGATCTCGGTTTCACGCTCGACCGTGGGGTATTCGAAGCGTAAGTAGAAGCATCGGCGACGCAGGGGATCGCCAAGGCGTCGTTCTTCGTTAGAGCTAAGCACAACGAACGGTACGGTCGTTGCAGCTATCGTCCCGAGTTTCGGTACTGTGACCTGCCAGGCACTAAGGATTTCGAGGAGCAAAGCCTCAAACTCCTGGTCAACTTTATCGAGCTCATCGATGAGAAGCACGCAAGGGCGATCTTCGTACCGCAGGGCACGAAGCAGCGGCCCTTCCGCAAAGAAATCGAGCGTGTGCAGTCTGCGCCGAACTTCAGCCCAGTCTCTTTCGAGGTTTTCGCCCTCAGTCTCAAGGAACAATTTCTGCAGAGCTTCGTCGAACTTTCCGATAGCCTTGTCTTCCGTGATTCCCACATAGCACTGCACGCGCTCGACCGTTGCATTCCCAGCTTCGGCAACCGCGTATGCAAGTTCCGTCTTGCCGCAGCCGGGCGGTCCCTCGATCAGCACTGGCTTCTGCATTCGAGTCGCGAGATACACCACCGAAAGCGTCACGGGGTCGATGATGTATCGTGCGGCGCGCAGCTTGGTCGCGAGTTCGGTTGCGGACGAGAACACGTCGGAGTCCTCTTGGCGTGAACACTACACCGGAACTAATTTGTTCGCATTCGTAACCGTTGCTTCGGCGTTCGCGGTCGCAATGCGTTCGGGGCGAAGGAAGACTCACACCGCAATGGTGGAAAGCCAATAGAACGTTGGGCGAGAAGAGTTCGAAGCCATTCATGACAAGAGATAACTCAGAGTCCACACGCCGTTCGCGCGGGTCCCAGTATCGTCTTTCACCAATTTCATGCTCGCTGTCTGTGCAGAAGACAACATTTTCTTACTACCGATCACAACTTCACTGACTATCGGCATCCGCTGGGGTGCGCACAACCATCCCTGAGTCATCGTGAGGTTTTGCGTCTTACAAGGCAAGATCCTTTGCGCTATCACGACCATTTTTCTTTCACCGATCGGATTGTGACTGGCTCAGAAACTTTTGCCGCGAAGAAATAGATGCCCCGAAAATCGCGTGCCATTTCCTATGCCAAATCGGCCGGCAATACTTTACTAATCGCATTTTGACTGAGTACAGATTTTCTGCCCACAGTTCGCAGCGCAATTGCTTGCCTTTCGACTAACATCGGCCTCCCACCGATATCGCTTTTTGACAGGGGAAGGATTTCACATTAAAAGTGCTGCGGTGAAGAACGATGGTGTCACTCTGAGCAACGGATTGGCCGAGTTGAGTCGAAGACAGCTCCCGTCCGGAGGGTGGGCAGCCCTGCGCTCGTCTGCTCAGGCTTCTCTTGAACCTACGTGCCTCGGAGCGCTCGCGACCGGATCGGAAGATTCCGACGCGGAGCGATGCGCTCAAGATTTCCTTCTTCGTGTGCAGAATCCGAATGGAAGCTGGCCTGCTTTTTTCGGGGACGACCAGGATGGTGTTTGGGTGACGTCACTAGCTGTGATCGCTCTTCGCGATATTGTAAGCGCCATACCGGCGAGGCTGCGTGGCATTGGTTGGCTGCTGGAATGTGTAGGCAGAGAATCCACTTGGTTGTGGAAATGGAACTTTCGAACGGTGGATCGCCGCGTCCGTTTTGACCCGGACAAGTTTGGCTGGCCATGGATTCCGGATACGGTTAGCTGGGTCGTACCCACCGCATTTGCGATTCTTGCCTTGAGCCAACTTCCTTGCTCCTGCGGCCGCCTGGAGGACATCCCGGTTCGCGTTGATCGCGGTATTGAGATGTTGATAGACCGTGCCTGTCCAGGTGGAGGATGGAACGCCGGAAACGGCGTCGTCTACGGATCAGCACTCGCTCCTCACGCCGACGATACGGCTATTGCGCTTCTGGCATTGAGCAATCGAACGCAACATCCGGTTGTACGAACCAGCGTGGAGTGGTTGGAACACACCGCTCCAACGCTAACCGCTCCGTGGAGTTTGGCATGGGCAATTCTCTCGCTTGCCGCTCATGGTCGAGCGGTAGAGTCGTTGATCACGTCGCTTACGGCTCTTCGTGATCTGTCAGCCGTTGACGACACCTGTACTCTGGCGCTTGCCTGTCTTGCGACTGATTACCGCCGCGCCTTGGCTGCCCTTGGACTAACTCTATGACCCCTAATCGCCGGAATTTTCTCGTCGGGACTGCCGCGCTGGCCGCCGGCGCTTCCGTGTCCGTCCCCTTCTTCCTTCCCAAATATCACTCGGTCCGGCGAGCGAAACGGTCACGAGTCGCGATTCTCCACGTCGAAGAGTATTCGCAGCGTATTGATCAGATACTCGCCTCGGGTCTACAGTTGTTTCGGATCAACGTTCAGGGCAAGATAGTGGTCCTCAAGCCCAATCTGGTCGACTACATTCCAGGCAATGCAATCAACACTCACCCAACATTAGTTCTCGCTGCAGCCGAATCGTTTAGACGCATGGGCGCTAAGTGCGTGATTGTCGCGGAGGGGCCAGGACATCAGCGGGACACCGAGTTGGTGTTATCACAGAGCGGTTATCGAGAGTCTCTCCGCGAGGAGCAAATCCGTTTTGTCGATCTCAATCGCGACGAATTGATGCGCACGCAGTTGCTCGCGAGCTACATGGGAATGAAGAGCCTTTGGCTTCCTCGCACAGTATCGGAGGCCGATTTTCTGGTCTCCATGCCAAAAATCAAAGCTCATCACTGGGCCGGCGTTACGCTGAGCATGAAAAACATGCTCGGCGTCGTGCCCGGTGCGAGGTATGGCTGGCCAAAGAACATTCTCCACTGGAAGGGCATTCAGGAAAGCATTCTTGATGTGTGCGCGACCATCCCGGTCCACTTCGTTATCGCCGACGGCATTATGGCAATGGAAGGGAATGGCCCACTCAACGGCACTGCTCGTCCATTGGGAAAGATCGTGCTTGCTGACGATCCGGTCGCTGCCGACGCGACGTGTGCGCGGCTGATGGGTTTCGAACCCGACCGAGTTGTCCACATTCGCGAGGGTGCGAAATTCTTGGGCAACCTTTCTCCTGCGCTCCTTGATCAGATGGGAGAAATTCCCAGCGCTCCCACGACTCCGTTCCAAGTGGTTCCGGAGTTCCGGCATCTCTATGCGCTTTGACCCGTGTGTGTCTATCTTCAAGTCGATGAAAAGCGATTTGGAGGATGAGAAGCCTTATTGGAGCTACGAAGACATTGGTGTATTCTCCCTTATCCTTGCAGCATTGGGTCCGATCCTTCATCTTTTCGCACGCGTTCATCTTCTCTCGCGATCGGAGCTTGAAAATCCCGGGCTCGGCCTACAGTTCGCAGTGATCGTGTTTTTGATCCTGGCGTTGTACTTGGTTCTCAAACTACGGCATGGGCGACCGGTATTCCGGCCATTAGGTTGGGTCTGGCCGCGCACGGTTTACGTGATCGTCGCTCCGCTCTTAGGGGTGTTGTTGGCAGCGGATGTGGCAGTCAACCTCCGCTTGCACGGTCAGAGCATGCCGACCATGCCGCTCGTCGAGATAGTGGTGTTGGGATTGGTGCTCGGGCCGATCCTTGAGGAATCTTTTTTTCGGGGATGTCTCCTACCGGTTCTTGCCCATACCGCCGGCAAAGTTCTCGCTGTGGTTCTTAGTGCTTTGCTGTTTGCGCTTTTTCACAGTCCAGGCAACTTGGCGCACTGGGTCTCATTTACCGGGACCGGAGTAGCCTACGGGTGGATTCGCGTGACGTCGCGTTCTACTACTGCCCCGGCTCTCGCGCACGCTACCTACAACTTGGCTCTTTTTCTCTTGGCCAGGTTGTAACCGAACTCGAGTATTTCAATGGTCTCAACTCCTGCGCGCCTTGCCATCACGCAGGGGGCCGCGGGTTCGAGTCCCGTCGCTCCCTAAGAGCGAAAAGAATCGTGGGTAAATCGTGGCGCGGCAGCGCGCAAGGCCAGAAGCAAACGCCCTGAAAGCGGTTGGAGTGTGCGCCGCGCTTTTCGCCGTACCACTTGTCGCAGTTGATCTACCTCGGGGATCTCCGTCGCTGTGTCCTAAGACTTCGTTTTCCGGTGTCCCGTCTTTCCGGGGACAGATTCGCGAGCAGCTTTCTTCCTGTCGGATCGGTATTTTAACGCTGAAGCTTTGGCGCGAGCGATTGTCGTCGTTTTATAGTTCTTTTTTTTCGCCATAAACATTTTCCCAACAGGTCGACCAGCTTGCCTCTACCTGTCCTTTGGATCCCAACGAGTGAGCTTGCTGACAAACTTCTTGCCCTCTGACACAGCCTCCACCGCACGAATGAGGTCAGTTGACACAGTAGACTTCGTCACATAGGCGAGTGCGCCAGCGGCAAGAGCCGTTTGCGCTATTGTCTCGGAATTGTGCTGGCTCAGAAAAACGATTTGTGACTTTGGAGCAACCCGATGGATGCGCCCGGCAGCCTCGATTCCGCCAAGACGGGGCATACTGACATCCAGAACCACCACATCCGGTTGAAGCTCCTCCGCTTGACTAACGCCCTGCAGCCCATTGGCAGCCTCACATATGATCTCGAATCCCGGCTTGCTCCGCAAAAGCGCACAGACCTGCTCTCGGAAAATCTCATGATCATCTACAACCAAAATTCTTAGCGACCTGTCTTCCTTCGTCACCGGGCACCCAGGACTTAGTCAATGCTCTATGGTGGAGTTTCCGATCTCGTTTTGTTTCAGACACGGAGAAGGGGCGCCAGCGGGGTTGGAGGGCGGGGTTCGGGGCGATGTTTCGATCTGGTCACAAGCATGGACTGTTGGCGAACAATTTTAGTCGCGAAAGTGAAGGTCAATTGACGCACGCGCTCAACGTTCATGGCCGGCAGGTTTCCGTGGTATTTGTTTTTTGAAGATCGCTTACCAAGTTCGGCACTATACGAAGTTTGGCGGAAGACTCGGGGGGCAGGCCGATGGGCCCTAACGGGGTCTCGCTGGAAGCGAGCAGTTCCTGCAGGATTGCGACAAGCCCATTGGAATCTTCGCCCTTCGAAATGACCTTGCATATCCCAAGCTCACTCGCGTCGAGTTCCAGTTGGGGGTTCTTATGCAGCGTGTAGAGCACGATTGGAAACGCCCGGCATGGCTTTTAGAATCTCCCGTGCCGCCTCCATGCCGTTGACCATGGGCATAACGAAATCGAGAACGATCGCATCTGGCTTCAACTGACTCGCCATCAAGACAGCCTGTCGTCCATTCGCTCCTTCTCCGCAAACAACCCAACCGGGGCGTTGTAAGAACGCCCTCAAGTGCGTGCGCAAGAACTCGCTGTCATCGGCAATCAAAATTCTCGCAAAGGACGCCATTCCTGGAAACATGCTTATGTCGGCAATCCCACATAAGCGTTTTCGGTGAGAGTAGCATTCGTCGCTTGCCAGCTGATATACAGGCTTCACCCTAGATAGGGCGGTTTTTTTCCTAGGTCTCGTTCTCTCGTCCTCGCAAATCGCGGCAGGAGCAGAGACAGTGCGGATCGAGCCGTACGAAGGCGGGCGGGTCGTAACACGAGGAGCCCATGTTATGCATCCGTTAGTTCTTCCCGGAGAGCGCACGGGAAACCAAGGGAAGCCAATCTCTAACCAGATCCTGCTCTCTTTGGGAGAACGAGAGTTCGACGCAATCCGGCCATGGCTGAAGCTGGCAACGCTCAAGCACCATGCCGTGCTTCACGAGAGCAATCACAAGACCGAGGACGTATATTTTCCAGACAGCGGCCTGATTTCGCTCGTAATCCCCAGTAACGGAAGAACTGCCGAGGCAGGCGTGGTCGGCAACGAGGGTATCCTCGGGCTAGAGGGTTTGTTCGGGCTGAAGCGAAGTCCTTTGCGAGAAGTCGTTCAAATTGGAGGGACCGGGCACCGCGCGCCTTCCTCAAATGTCCTACTGGTCCTGCGGGAGTTCCCAGACCTTCTCTTTCGATTTGGTCGTTTTGCGGTTATAAATCGGTTGCAAGTTTCGCAAACCGCCGCCTGCAATCGCCTGCATGAAATCGACAAGCGACTGGCCCGATGGCTACTTATGGCGCAGGACCGCGTTCAGGATGGTCTAATTCGAATGACGCACGATTTCCTGGCTACGATGCTGGGCACGGACCGTGGCAGTGTTACGGAGGTGGCTGTTCGCCTGCAGAAACGTGGACTGATTGAATACTCACGGGGTTCCGTGAGGATTCGGAATCGCAAAGCACTAGAGAAGTCATCCTGCGAGTGCTATTTTCTTATTCGCGAATACAACGCCGAATTGACTCGCTGATCGGCATGACGAAGTATTGCGATACACAATAACGTTGGGCGGCGATGCTCTTCCGTTCTACGGACTGTTCTCGGCATTAATGGAGGAGACTGGGACTCCTTGCCCTGCAGTCGGCGGAGGATTCTCAACCCACAACGCCAAACCCACAAAATTGAAATGTCTTGTACGACTTGCGCAGTGTTTGGCAGTTCCCGCGTGCTTGCGCCCAGGAGAGCGTGGCGTCACGCATTCCGAGGGTGGAATGGATAATCGCGTTGAATCCGCAGAGGAAATAGGCCAAGTCTTGATGAACTCAAGCCGCCGTTTCGCATGCGGGCCCCTGTCGCAAACGGCGGCTTGTTCGTTACCAGAACTGACCCGAGTTGCAGCAACCAATGCGCGGAAAAGTTCGGCTTATCTCAGCTGATGTTGTCGAGAAACGTTGATGACGGTGCAAAAAATAAACTCCCGGTAACTGGCTTGCTGAAATCGAGCAGGCGGTCGTAATTGCCAGGGGGACGCCCCACGAACGTGTTCTGAAGCATCGTTTCAGTGATGCGCGGAGTGCGGCTATAACCGATGAAGTAGGTCCCGAACTCCCCGTAGCCTGGCCGCCCGAAAGGCATGTTGTCTCTCAGGATCTTAATTTCTTTTCCATTTTCTTCGATCGTAGTGAGCGCATTGTGCGCGAATAGTGGCTTCTCGGCGTCCTTCAGTTCGATGTCTGAGAGTTTCTTGCGGCCAATAATGCGCTCCTGCGTCCCAACCGAGAGAGCATTCCATCCCTTCATGTCGTGAAGATACTTCTGGACAATGACATAGCTGCCGCCCGCAAAGGCTGGATCTTCGTCACCAACAATTGCAGCCTCGTGGGCTGCACCGCCTCGCGGATTTTCTGTGCCGTCCACGAACCCGATGACATCGCGATCATCGAAATAGCGGAAGCCGTGAACCTCGTCTTCAACCGAAACTGCCTCGCCGATGCTGAACATGATCTGAGCGGCCAATTCAAAACAGAGGTCGGGGCGCTTGGCTCGAATGTGAAAGAGGATGTCACCCGGAGTGGAGACGGCATGGCGGCCGCCTGAACGAATCTCTCGAAACGGATGGAGCTCGGTGGGGCGAGGTGATCCAAAGAGTTTGTGCCAGGCGTCGGAACCGAATCCAACGACGCATGTGAGACCGGCTTCCGCGTCTCGAAACTCCACAGCGCGCACGAGCCCTGAGAGGTCTGCGCAGAATGATCGTAGCGCCGCATAGTTGTCCTGCTCCGGGCGAATGCAAACGACCAGAAAAATTGCAGCGCGTGTGAGCGGGCCGGTCACAGTCTGCGGAAGAACGATCTCGTTTAGTTCCTTGGGTGTGTCCATTATCTCAATCGCAATCCACGATGATTCCCATCATTTGAGTATTCTCAATAGGTGTAGCGAATGCAACCGGCGCGCGGAGTCGTCCTTCGCGGGTCGCGCGCTTGCAGCGAGCGGGTAGAGTATATCAATCTCTTTCAGATACGGACGAAGACCTCCAGAACAGGGAAGCAGCTTGACTGATTTTCGGATCCTCGCATAGATCTCTGAATGTCTCTTCTGAAGCTCGTTCGCAAGCTCATTCGATACCTGATGTCGTGCTTGTCGCACAAGCGCTTGTACCAACAAGGCTCATGACGACATGCATATTGGGGAAACTGTGGCCAAATTAGTTCTCCGTTTACTTATTCCTCTCGGCCAATGCTGCTATTGACCGGTGGCGCGGTTCTCGGCCGTGTGACTCACCTTTCGCAGGAGGTTCCTTAGGGTCTCCTTCTCGGAGTCGTCGAGACTGGATAACGCGTCCTCCATGCCGCGCGTGTGATCGGCAAACACTTTGCGGATTACCGATCCTTCCGCCGTCAGCGCATTGATCGGAAGGATTACGACGAAGTAAATAACCGCAGCAATCAATAGTAACGAAACCAGAGCATTGATGAAATCGCCAACAGCGAAAACGCTTCCGTTCACCGTGAACCCGATTGCCGAAAAGTCGGGTTTACCCACGAGTGCTGCGATCAGTGGCGTCAGCAGATCTTTCGTGAGCGCAGCCACTACCGCGGCGAACGCGCCACCGACTACCACACCAACTGCCATGTCAACTACGTTGCCACGCAGAACAAACTGTTTGAATCCGCTCATCATAGGTCGCCTCCCCGCAGCGTTTGTATTGTTTCAAGAAGAAGAGTTGGACTCCAGTCCCTTTATCCCCTTGTAGGCAAGTCGTGGTTCGGTACGGTAAGCATTCGCATTTACAGGCCGCTTCTGGTCACTTGCGGACGAAACGAGGGCAACTGCAATGAAGCAGGATGCGACAGTCGTCAGAATCGAATGTGTCCGCACCCGGCCTCCTAGAGCGAACCTAGCAAAAGCTACCGGCCCGACCCGCGCTCTACCACCACCTTCAGGCAGGAACTCTGATCAGGCCAAGCGCTAACGTGACTACAGAAACCGCAAGGATGACCGCTCCGACATAGATAAGTGAGACTGCCCCGTTTGGTTGAGCCGCTGTCGGCGGCAGCATTGAAAAGAAAAATCCAGCAGAGATAAGAATCGCTGAGAGTGGCACTCCGATTCGAACAAACCATACGACCGGCGAGGGAAGAACCGCCGCATCCGCAAGAATCTGGCAAACTAGCGAAAGAATCACGATCACTCCAGCGTGGGCGTGCCCTGCACGGAAGAAGTTTTGGCGTAACGGATTCTCCATGTAACCACTGCCTTTGTTCATCAAAGAAGTCAGCAGAAAATATCCGCCATATTGAATCGTTGGCACTGTGATGAGGATGATCCCGCACATCAATCTGGCTTCGCGCGTCATAGGGTTCTCCTTGAACTCTTCACAACTATTGGTTCGCACCAAGCGATCAACTGACGATCTGAGGGGCCAACGCTTCTTCAAGCCCGTAAGCGGCACGCACCTTCAACGACTCAGCAACAGCTTGCGAATCTTCGTTCGCGTCAATCTCCACGATCTTCCCCCATCGCATACGAACGACATGAACGCCGTGATTACGATATGGCGAACCATCTGGCAGTGTATCCGTTGCCGACCACCGGACGATAATGACAGTGTTATGAGGCAATCCTTTGACCCACACATCGTGGACCGTCAGGTGGAGACCCGGACCGAGACGGCCTAGCCTGCCCAGCCAGCGACGCAGCGCTTCCCGATCATGGCGCTCCCCGCCTAGTGCATGGCTCCCCCCAAACCGATGATAGACGTTCGGCGCACAGTCATTTGCCAACGACTCAAAATCCTTCTGATTGACCCGCTCGAAATTCTTCTTCGCTATCCGCTTAACAATGGCGTGGTACATGAGTCACCTTCTGAATCATCTGTCGGTTCATTATCTAAAAGAAACAACCCGCACAGGAGTCTGTTTCCCTCTCCCCTCCCATGCGGGTGCCCGCTGCGGTATGGGGGAGTGATACCGTTAGCGGATGCGTATTATGCATGCCCAGAATGCGACCAGGCGGCGGCTTTGGCGATTGTCATCGTTCATCTTCATGCATGAAACCCGCACAGGAGGATTTTCTTTGACCCCTCGTCCTGTGCGGGTGCCCGCTGCCGGTGGGAAGGCGAACCCGGCGACGCGGATTCTTTGATGCTGATGCCAAAAATCAGTTTACTGTACGGGCGAAACTCTCGGGAACTCCTTGGAAGTAATTTTGTGCCTTCTGCCAAGCCTCGAATGCGACAAGTCTTCCCAGCAAACGTCCGGCGAGATCAGCGGCTCGAAAATGGATACCCCCATAACGCCGCGACATGCCAGCTTCGTTGGCGGCGTCGGTAAAAGTCTCCCAACGCAGAGTGACCGAACGCAATGGTGTAACTCCCGGCTCGATCTTAGAGCTACCTACTGGAAGAGTGACAGAGTTGCCGAAGCGGTCACTTCCGCTCCAGAGTTCGAGAATCCTGGCTGCGGCTGCGCTATACGTGCTGTGCCCCGAAACGTATTCAGGGAATGGCGGCGTGGGAAAAGTTGCCGACTGATACGGAATCCACTGCGCGCCGTCCATTTCTTTCGAACCTTTGCCCGGACCGCCCCATGCGTGGATCGTCTTGCCGCGAAACAGAAATAGAATGGCTGTGACCGGACGAACCGAATCATAGGCGCGTTTTGCGTCCCAAGCGGCGATGCCCGCGTCGAAGATGGCGTTCGAAAGCACGAAGAACATCTTCACATCATCGTCGAGCGTGTGGTGATCTCGGGCAGAAACGAACTGTGCAAACAACGCCCCAGTGTCCTGGAGGCTGCTCAGAGTTCGGGCCATCGGACCAGTATTCGGCAATCATCTTCTGCCGGTCGCCCACCGGAAAGCCTTGCTTAACGAAGCCAATCGAATTCAACGATAAGCGAATATTCGGCGCTCATCAACTGCACTGGGCCGCTCCCCCCAATCCTAAGCCCGAAGCCGCGCTGGTGACAACTGCCCAACCTGTTGTCCGGTCGTTCAAGATGCTAACTCGACGAGCAGTTGTCTAACCAAATCCCCGGCTGGTATCGTCCGGCATTGCGCTACGCCTTGCCCCGCCCACAGAGATAAGAAGCCAGCCTTGCCGAGTTGCGCAGCCGCAGTTCGGGGAGATTTGGTCTCCTGTTTCGAATTCCGAATTCGTAACAAAGCCGATCCTCCCGTTTCTTGCCCTCCTACCGGTGCTAGAGTTCTGGGTTCTATCCCTCCCCCTCACTCAAAGGAAATTGGTCCATGCATGGCACAGAGGGAAGAGTGTGTCCGTATTGCAACGGTAAGGGCTATGTCCCGGTCGAAGCGACGCGAGAGAACAACACCGGTCTCAGCGATACAAGGACGTGGGTACGCAAGGATTGTCCGCTCTGCGGAGGTACAGGGCGACTACACAGCGATTCGAGCGAATCAAAAGATTCGGACTAGGCGTTGCTGTCTCAGCGTGAAAAGGAACCGCGTCGTCGCTGGACGACCGCAACACATACCCCGACAGAGTAAGGACGAGCCGTGGGACTAGACGATGGCACCAAACAGCAACGTATTAGGGAATTGGTTGCGAAAATCGAAGCCGAACAAGATCACGACAAATTTACAGTGCTTGTCCAAGAACTCAACAGCCTGCTAGACGCCGATCCGCCAGTCGAAAACCCTCCTACGCCGAGCACCTGACCGATCCGTTTTCTGTGCTGGCAAGTCTGGCGGCAGCCAGTCTTCAGCAGCCCGCTCAACGTGCGCGGTGGGTCAAAGCAATTTGAGATGGTGGGTCAGTTTGTTTTTCACAGACTAGATTAGTTTTCGCTGTCTGTGGGAAACTGTGTGGGCATGGAAGAATCACGCCTTCGGGTGGTCGAATGGCTTTCCAGTACTCCCATAATTGGGGTCTGTACGGGTTGCAGTAAGGAATTTAGAGTTCCCATGAGAGCGCTGACTCGAACCACGGATGCTCAAGAATATCTTCAGCAGCAATACGACCAGCACAAATGCAAAACGCCTAAAATCTGAAATGAGCAGTATTGATCAGCTTGCTTTCGGTGTTTTACCCTACGCTACTTGTGACCGTCCGAAGGAGGCAGTTATGGGTGGTCACCCTTTCCCAGAAATTCCCTGCATAATTTGCAGCAAGCCCCTCGATTTGAGAGTCGATCTGTCTGCCGATGAAAACGGCAAGGCAGTTCACGAACGTT
Source organism: uncultured Acidobacteriaceae bacterium (assembly GCA_937879855.1). GTDB lineage: Bacteria > Acidobacteriota > Terriglobia > Terriglobales > Acidobacteriaceae > Sulfotelmatobacter. Next base: position 63,828 of record CALFMO010000044.1, read on the forward strand.
GCTATGTCACGCGGATCATTGGTCACCGCAGCACTGTTGCCGCTGCTGCCATCGGGGATTAAATACGATTCACTACCCGGCGCACAGATTCGGGGCAGCTTAAAGTTCCTAACTGGCATTGCGAAGCTGCGGAAGTCGGTATTCTCGTTCTATCGACAGCAAGGCTTTAGCTTGGGGAATCAGTTGGGACATTGCCTGATCCTTTGAAACCACCGCTTGTATGCCAGCCGCAAATGCCAGCCTTTCAACTTCTCGTCCGTGATGCTCCGTAAAGAGGATAATCCGTGTCTCAGGCAGAATTTTTCTGAGTAGCGGAGCCGCATCCAGACCGCCCAACAGAGGCATACTGAGGTCCAAAATAATCAGGTCGGGCTTGATTTTCGTTGCTTTCGCAATGGCGTCACACCCGTTTTCTGCTTCTCCTGCAATCTCGCAGTTCGTCTCCGTTTCAAAAAGTCGCCGCACCATGGAACGCACGATGGGACTGTCGTCTACAACGAGAACGCGCTTCTTAGGCATCGGCTGTTGAGTGCTTTGATGCGGTATACGTACATGATGCCATACGGTCAAAAGGGCAGATTGTTGGGGAAGAACACCTGAACAGAACTAGGCAACGGAAGATGCAGTTGAAAGGCAGAGGTACAGGTCTGCTCCAAGCTGACCGTTCCGATACTGTCAGCCACGGATAGAAGCGTCTCCAAACCTGTGCAAGACTCACAAGATGAAGAAACCCGAATTGCTGTTCAAGGAGACCCCGAGCGGCAATCGACTCTTGAAAGGATTTTGCTCTTCGTGTCCATCTGTCACCTTTGCGTTCGTCGGGGACACAGAGGAAAACCGAAAGCTCATGCGGCTTGCATTCGACAGGCACGTTCGGGAAGTACACACGCGAGACGATGCCAGCCATTCTGACGCCTCTACGATCCCCAAAGCGTAAAACGGTTCACTCTTCGTCCGTGACCTCTCTTTTGTGATTCGTGGTCCCCCGTTTCTCACTGCCTTTTGTTGAATTTCGCGAAGCGTTTTCTCGGTCGATGGGATCGCCCCCCCGCCGAAAATACATAATGTAGGGTATCGAACACTAGGGACAGCCATGAGACTTTTGCTTTGCCTGCCAAAATGTCTCAGCGATTGGATGATCGGATTAAGGAGCTTTGCGCCAAGGCTGTCGCAACTCCTGAATCTCCCGAACTGGAAGAAATTCTTCAGCAGCTACAGAAGGCCCTCCACGAGCACGCCGAGCCCTCAGAAAGCTGGTGGCTCACTATCCCGACCGTCCAGACCGGCGGCGGCGATCCGAAAAAACTTGAGTTGTCGAGGATCATTGCCGATGGTCATGGCCTATGCCTCGTGCCTTTCGGTGGCAGGGATAGCCGCTACGTCGAAGTCCTCGGAGTGCTTCAGCTTAACGTGTGCGCGAAACGCTTCATAGAGCGCTTCATTGGTTTGTTGCCCGGTACTCGGTCCATCGGTCACGGCCTTTTCGACGCAGATGATCTCATGGCACTCGGAGCACTTGCCGAAGCGGTGACTGGCGCGATCCATTTCGTCCCTTGGTCCAAGCCAATCTATGCCGGTTAATTCTGGGTTTTTCATACCTCAGTTTCCCACAGGCGGGACAGCTTGGCCACAGCAACCATTCTCCGAAGTACCGGCGTCCAGCACCAAATGCTGCACCTATTGAAAGACGCGTAGCCTCTAAGTGTTCCGCTTTTGTTCTTGGAGAGCGGCATCGAAGATAGCGACCCGACGCCAACCTATTGTTTCCATGTTGTTCTGAAGTTTGTCAGCCTCTTCACGGGTCTGCACGAAGCCGAGATATTTCGGGATGTCATGTGAATCGCAGCCAACGACGGCGAAGTTCCAACCTTCAACTTTGGTAGTCACAGTTCCTCCGTCCGCACAGTGTATACTCCGCCTCATTTGACATTCGTAGCGGCGGCTTCCAAGAGCTTCATTCCTGCCTTAAATGCTTTAGGGGTGATCTGCTTTTTATAAACGTCCAAGGTTGTCTTCATGGACTTATGCCGCAAAAGAGCCTGAGCTACGGCGTAGTTTCCGTTGGTCGCTTCAATCGCAGCGGTACACGCTCCCCGGCGTCCTGCGTAAAGGCCCTTCCACGTTACCCCCGACGCCTCTGGCACGCTGTTGCATGGGATGCACTTGCGACCGCCGTTTACATGTGGGATGAGGCAACGGCTTATAACGTTGTGCAGGTCCACAGGCGTGCCGTTGCGACTCTCGAAAACATACCCTTCGGACGGATTGCCACACTTCTGACGCCACAGTTCAAGCGGCACGTGCACCTGATCTATCAGAGGCAGGGCTGCTTTCTCCTAATGGATCGCCTGAAATTCCTGGGAAGCCGGCGTCGCTCGGCATTCACCCGGTCATACTGCTTGGTGAGTTCCCTCCACCGAGGAAGGCATGTGCCATTTTTGGGTTCCCGCAATGGCAGCGCTTTCACTGTTCGACGAGCCACGACGGCGAGCGAAAGATAGCAGAACATCGCGCTCCAGAACGGGACGAGAGCAGTAAGCACCTCACCTGCTGTCCGCTGGGTTTCAAACGCTCCTCTGGCGGCTGCGAGGCGATTCTTTTATAATCGAGCGTGATCTCTTCGGCCGCCGACAAATCGCCTAAGGCGTATTTGGGAATTCTGCTGCGACGATGGCGCGCTGTTCGCCGGATTAGCCAATTGGCCCTCGCACTCGATGCCGATATTTCGACACGTCACCTGAGCTGCGTTGAGACCGGCCGGGCGCATCCGAGCCAGGAGATGGTGCTGCGTCTAGCGGAAGCTCTAGAAGTCCCTCTGCGCGAGCGCAATGCCCTTCTACTGGCGGCCGGTTACGCACCGTTCTATCGTCGGACCGGCCTCGACGCACCGCAGATGGAGGCAGCGCGCCAAGCGGTGGATCTTCTCCTTCGTCAACAGGAGCCGTATCCCGCAATTCTCACCGACCGATATTGGAACACACTGAGGATGAATGCTGGAACAAGGAGTTTTTGGACGCGCTTCCCCATCTGCGATTCTGTGCAGCCACAGAACGGTGTCCGTCTGGTGTTTCATCCTAAGGGGCTGCGGCCATTCATCGAAAATTGGGAGAGCGTCGCAGCACGCATCATTCAGCGGGTCCATCGTGAGATTGCTGCGAATCCGTCTGACGAAACCATGCAGTGTTTCCTTGAAGAGTTGCTTAGTTATCCAGCGGTGCCCAGCCGCTGGCGCATGCTCAATCTTGACAGCTCGCCTCCGCCGTTTCTCACCATCAACTACAAATGGAACAATTCCACCCTGAGGTTATTTTCTGCTGTTACGACCTTCGGAACGGCGCAGGATGTCGCCCTTCAGGAATTGCGCATTGAAACCTTTTTCCCCGCCGATGAAGCCACGCGCATCGCGCTAACGGCAGCGCCATAGTCGCGAAGGCATGAATTGCATTAGCGACGGAACCATCCGACTCGCACGTCGTCCTTTCATGACCTGGGAGGTCATGGACTGCATTTGCCTCGTGTTGGATACTCGGCGTGAAGGAAATGGCCGATGCGCAGGCGCTGTTCAAGGCTTCTCTGTTTTATCGCATTCCCTTGTTTTGCTCTTTCCACTATTGGATCTGCCTTCGCGCAGCAGGATGAGGTTACCCGCGCAAGGCAGCGTGAACAAACGCGGGAGGAAAGCACGTGCAGGCTATGGCACTGGTGCTACTTCTAACATCTGTCGCCACAATTATGAATGGGCAGGCCACAGAATCCCCGGGCGCAGGATATCAGCGTAGGGGAGAGATGCGGGATTACTTCCTCGGAGCTTGGAAGCTGGGTTCCACCGAGAAAAGGTATCCTGACGGTCGCACGATGCCTTTTCCTGATTTGGGAGCGGATGCAGTCGGCTTTCTGATCTACACTTCCTCCGGCCATATGTGCGCGCAGCTGATGAAACCGGGGCGCCGTCACTGGATCGTAGACGGAACGCCAACGCCATCAGAGGCAACATCGGCACTCGATGGATTCTTCTCCTATTGCGGAACCTTCGAATTACGAGAGCATGAGCAGACAATCGTTCATCTTCCGGAAACAGCATGGTCGCCCAACTGGGTGAGGACTATACAAGCGCGACGATATCATCTCGTCAGTTCAGATCGGTTCTTTTTTCGGGGTACAGAACAGGAGAAGCAAAAAGACGGGCCTGTAATCCCAGTAGTCTGGACGATTACGTGGGAACGGCTGAAATAGCTGGAGCATGTTTCAAGAATTTCTTTTTCAGCTTCCCTTAACTTTGAATTCCTGGAGGTAGTGAAAATGACTACAAGTATTCTGACCCTGTTCATCGTATCTCTCGGCGCTCCTGCTATTCGCGGTGAGCCCGCAGTCAAAGGAGCAGCCTGACGACAGCGCTCACGGAAACTGTAAGTGCTCTGGCAAAGAAACGGAATGGCTCGTTACGAACGGCGGTACGGCATTCTCGGTCAGCGTTATGACTCCCAAAATTTTCCTTTTGTTGAACATGGCGTTGTCGTTCTACTTGGCGGGAGCGATTTGGGCGGTCGAAGTCGATATCTTCAGATCGTGGAAATTCGTCGATCGGAAGGATTTCCCAACGGTTCAAGCAGTGCATTGGCGCGAGACTCCATATTGGATATTCGCACCACTAGCCTCAGCCCTGATCGGATCGATTGTCCTTATTTGGTACAACCCGGATGGCTCTCCAGGTGGGCGGTGTGGGGCAACCTGAGCAGCCAGATGTTATCTCATTTGCTCACGGCAGTATTTTGGGGCAGATGGCAGGCGAAGTTGAGCAGGGATGAGCAAGGTCCACAGAGCCCGTACCTCGCCAAGATCTTGGCGACGCACTAGATACGGACGCTCCTCATCAACGCATACACACTGATTCTTTTAATTTGGGCCATACGAACATTGACATGAATCGGTTTTCTCGCACATTACGGCACAGCTTTCGGCTGTTCCATGCAGGTAGAGTTGCACATCCCGTCTAAACCAGGCGGTCAACTTAATTGGCATAAGGAGGAACAATCTATATGAATTCGACTGTCGGCTCGGGCTCTATCTCAAAAGCGAGCCTTTGGACAGGGCGCGTCATCAGCGGTGTTGTTGTCCTGTTCTTGCTTTTCGACGGCATCACGAAGCTGCTGAAAGTACCGCAGGTAGTTGACGCTACGATTCGCATCGGATTCCCCGTGATAACAATAGTGGGGATCGGGATCACATTGCTTGTATGCACAGCGATTTATGCAATTCCGAAGACCTCGATCCTTGGTGTGATCTTGCTAACTGGGTACCTGGGTGGTGCCACCGCTGCCCAGCTTCGCGCCGGCTCTCCTGTGTTTGAAACCTTGTTCCCGGTTATTTTCGGCGTGCTCGCATGGCTTGGGCTTTATCTTCGCGAACAACGGCTGCGAGCATTGCTTCCCCTACGTAATACTGCCGAGGAACTCTGACGATGACATTTCAAGCGTACCTCGACAATATTAAGGCGAAGACCGGCAAGACTCCTGAGGACTTTGAGAAGCTTGCTAGAAAGAAGGGCTTGCTTGAGCCTGGTGTAAAAGCTGGGCAGATTGTTGCGTGGCTAAAAGAGGATTTTGCTTTGGGCCATGGTCATGCAATGGCAATTTATGCCGTGCTCAAACCTCTAATTCCACCGAAGCCATCCCGGACTTCGAAATAGTGGGACGTGATGGTTTACGTCGATCAAGCTCTGCAAGGAGAACAAAATTGATAAATCGTAGAGAATTTCTTAGGCTCAATGGTGGCGCACTCGCATTTACATCCCTGAATTTGTACTGTCCTTACTTTCATTCCCATCCATCGGAGACGATGGCGGGGCCGAAAGAAATTACGGCCCCCGAGTTTCATGCGACAAGAAGGTTTGTCGGCACGGAACAGGGCCGTATTGCCTATGTCGAGCGAGGTAAAGGGCCTGCAGCACTATTTCTGCACGGATTTCCGCTCAACGGCTTTCAGTGGCGTGGCATCATTCCCGAACTTGCAAAGATGAGGAGGTGTCTTGCACCCGACTTATTGGCTCTTGGTTACACCGAGGTCGCCGCTGGACAGAGCCTAGCTGCTAAGGCTCAGGTAGCGATGCTTGCACAATTCTTGGACAAGCTTTCAATTGCATCAGTAGATATCATCGCAAACGACAGTGGCGGCGCTATCGCTCAACTGTTTGTTACCACGCATCCGAAGCGGGCCCGCTCTTTACTCCTAACAAATTGCGATACCGAGCCCGACAGCCCACCGCCAGCAGTCATGCCAGTAATTACATTGGCGCGTGCCGGCAAATTCGCTGACGAGTGGCTCGTTCCATGGCTTGCGGATAAGCGGTTGGCGCGATCGCAAAAAGGCTTGGGAGGACAATGCTATTCAAATCCATCGCATCCGCCCGACGAAGCGATTGAAACCTACTTAGGGCCGCTCGTGAGTTCTCCGCAGCGAAAGGCACTGACGAATGCCTACGCTATGGCTCTCCTTCCAAATCCCTTGGCTGGAATCGAGGCTGGGCTGAAACGTTGTCATGTTCCGACGCGAATAGTCTGGGGAACGTCCGATGAGATTTTCTCGCAGGCAGGTGCTGACTATCTGGACCACACGTTTGGCAATTCGTTAGGCGTACGGCGAGTAGCTGGTGCCAAACTATTTTTTCCGGAAGAGATGCCTGAGTTAATTGTCGAAGAGGCAAGTCGGTTGTGGAGTGCTTAAGAGTGACGCCACTGTCTGCCCATGTCATCAAGCCGGGACGGAAGTCGTCTTGCCGCAATAAATGGCGACTGCCGAGTATGCAAGTTCGGCAAGGATAGATATCTTTTTGATGCGTGCGCTCCGTAATCCCGCCTTCGTAACAGCCAGCTTTATGGCTCTCTACACATTTGCTGTTCACCCTGCAGGCCAGAATGTTGCGAAGGCTCAAGTATCTCCGCCGGGGCCAATGATTCGGATCGAGGATGTCGCGCGGTTTTACAAGCTCTACGACGCGGCCGGCGGACACCCGACTGCCGAGCAACTTCAGCGCGACTACATCGATTCTGGTTCGGACGGGTTGCACGAGTTGTCTAAATTAAGAAATGTCTCCGGCAGCACGATCGCCAAGGAGTTGAGTAATCGCCCCGAGATCTATTCCGATGCTAAGCGGTGCACGGTCGTGTTGCCCCGGGCACGCGAACGCCTCGAAGTTGCTTTCCATAGACTAGCCGTACTGTATCCGGAAGCAAAGTTTCCGCCCGTGACGATTGTTGTTGGCCGTGGCAAACCCGTGGGCGTGGGAAGCCCGGTCACCGGAGTTCAGATCGGACTTGAGGCCCTCTGTGCGATCAAGTATTTCGATTCCGATCTTGAAGATCGTTTTGTGCACGTAATCGCGCACGAATATGCCCACGTGCAGCAGGTGGTGGCCCTCGTCGACGATGAGCACCCGTCCGTTTTGGAGGGTTCGTTAATTGAAGGCGCGGCGGAATTCACGGCCGAACTGATTTCCGGCGGAGTCTCCGGTCCTCAGTTGAGAGAGCGAGCGGAGGGGCATGAAAAGGAGATTGAGACCGCCTTCGTCTCGGACGAAGACAAGGTTGATCTTTCGAAATGGCTCTACAATGGCACTTTGGAAGAACAGGGCGACCTTGGGTATTGGGTTGGATATCGCATCGTCAAGTCGTACTACAAACAAGCGTCGGATAAGCGACAGGCCTTTCGCGAGATTCTGCAGATGAGCGATCCGAAGGCGTTTCTGGCCAAGAGCGGTTGGTATCCCGGTATTCAACTCGATTAGACGCCTCGCAGAACTGAGGGTACGAACCCTTCGCGAGCCGCGCGGTTTCATTTGAAGGAGATGGATGCCAAGGACTTACCTCACATCGAGGCACTTATGCACGGGTCGCGTCGCTTAAGCCGATTTCTCTCGAACGACACCGCCGCCGTGTGGCTTCTCGGCCTTGCCTTCACCGTGCTGCATCTCGCCATGGGCGCGCGCTACGGATTTCACCGCGACGAGCTGCTTACCTACTCCAATGCGCGCGACCTCGAGTGGGGATACGTCCTCTACCCGCCCGTCACCCCCCTCCTTGCCCGCATCGAGCTGACGCTGTTCGGAACGTTGCTCATCGGTTTCCGCCTTTTTCCCGCCATCGCATCCGGGCTTGTGGCCGTGCTCACGGGGCTGACGGCGCGCGCCATGGGTGGGGGCCGGCAGGCCATGCTGATGTCGGCCTTTGCGGCGAGCATCGGAGGACCAATCTTCTTCACTGGTTCGTTCATGTCCTACATGTCGTTCGACCTGTTGTGGTGGGTTATGGCGGCCTGGTGCGTGGCGCGGTTGATTGAGAGTGCCGATGCGCGCTGGTGGCTCGGCGTCGGCGCCGCCATCGGCCTTGGACTGATGACCAAGTACACTATGGCGTTTTTCGCCGTCGCCCTGTTGGGCGCAATGCTCTTGACCCCCAACCGCCGCTATGTTCGCAGTGCCTGGTTCTGGTGCGGGGTGGCGCTGGCGTTGATGCTTTGCGCGCCGAATCTCTGGTGGCAGTACCGGCATCATTTTGCGAGCCTTGCCTGGATGCGCAGCATCCACGCGCGCGACATGGGCATGGGCCGCACTGACCACTTTCTGCTGAACCAGCTGTGGAGGGTTTGCGCGGTGGTCGCGCTGCCGCTTTTGTTTGCGGGATTCTGGTTTCTTTTTGACCGGCCGGAGGGCAGGCGCTGGCGCATGATTGGCTGGATGTATGTGCTCACGCTGGCTGGCCTGATGGCCGTTCGTGGGCGCGATTACTATCTTGCACCGGCCTACCCGATGGTGCTGGCGGCCGGTGCCGCCTGGGGCGAAAAGTGGCTCGCGTCGCTTCCGGAGAAGAAGCAGAACCGCATCCTGGGTGGAATGTGGAGGGCGGTCGTGATCGGCGGCCTGTGCCTGGCCGCTCTCATGGTGCCGGTCGCGCCCGTCAACTCGACGTGGTGGCGCGTGGCGGACGCGGTTAACGAACAATTCAATATGGAAATAGGCTGGCCGGAACTGGCCGCCACCGTTGCTCAGGTTCGCGATTCCCTGCCCGCCGCCGATCACGCCGCCGTCGGCGTATTAGCTTCCGACGAAGGAGAGGCCGGGGCCATCAACCTTTACGGCCGTGCTTACGGGCTGCCCCGCGCCATCAGCGGCATGAATTCTAACTGGCTACGCGGCTACGGCGACCCGCCTCCGCAAACCGTCATCGCCGTCGGCTTCAAGCCCGACGAACTCAGCGGGATTTTTGCCTCTTGCGAGCTTGCTGCTCGACTCTCGAATTCGTATGGCGTCGTCAACGGCAGTTTCCGCGACCGCGAAAAGGTCTATGTTTGTCGCAATATCCGCTCCCCTTGGCCGGAGTTTTGGAAGTATTTCCAGACCTACGGGTAGCGATGGCACTCAGATGTTGGGAACAGACCTTAGAACTTAGAGGCATATATGAAAGATACTTTCAAGATTCGCCGAGCAACTGAAGGAGATACCAATGACATTTGCAAAATCTATAACTCGTACGTTCGCAACTCGATCGTTACATTTGAAACAACGCCAGTCGAAGCAAGCATTATGGAAGGGAGAATTAAGGACAAGCTTACCAAATACGACTGGATTGTCGGTGAGTTGAACCAGCGGGTCGTCGGCTATTCGTACTATGGCTCCTTTCGGCCTCGTGCAGCATATAGTCATACTGTCGAAACAACCATATATCTTTCCGAAGAAAACACAGGCAGGGGCCTTGGAAGAGCCTTGTATACCGCTCTGATTCGGTCGGCGAAAGAGAAGGGTTTTCGTGAGCTGATCGGAGTGATTGCTTTGCCCAATCCAGAGAGCGTAAAGCTGCACAAATCCCTGGGGTTTCGTGAAGTCGGCGTTTTACGTGAAATTGGCCATAAGTTTGGGAAATACGTCGACGTGTCACTATGGCAGAGATCGCCAGAGACTGGACACACAACAGGATCTACAGGATCTACCGGTTGCTAAGGTAAAATGCAAAAATGCAGATTTGTTAGGAGGTTCTGCCGACCCGCCACCGCCCAACGCCTACATGCAACAGCGATCAGCGTGATCGCCGTCAACTCGTCGTCGGCAAAGTTGAAAGCGCTATCAGAATCTAGATACCGACCGCTTAAGACTTAGCGATCTGCCTTCGTGAAACAGCACACCGCTCATCGATGCGGGTTCTACGATCAAGCGCACTTCACCAAAGTCTTTGCAAGATTGTTTGGCGTCGCTCCGGGCCGATTAAGGTCAAAGATGAATTGACCGAAACCCAGGCATCGGGCCGAAACCCGCACGCAATCCGTTAGGCCTGTTCCTGCGTACTAATAATGCAAGTGCCTGAAATGCAGACTCCCAGGTCTGTTAGTAGGTACGGTCCGCGATCTGCTGATGGCTGCCCTTCGTCACAGGCCAGACCGAATCATTGTGGGCGAGGTGCGCGGCGGCGAAGCTTTCGATTTGCTGCAGGCCCTGAATACCGGCCATTCAGGAAGCCTCTGCACTCTTCATGCCAATTCCGCCCGTCAAGCAATCGCACGTTTTTCAGATTGTGTTCTGCAAAGCGGCATCGACCTACCGCATCGAGCGATCATGGCCAATATTGGGAATTCAGTCGATCTCCTTATACATATCGCCAGAATCAGAGGACGCCCGCTCGATCGCGGAAATTCTGGCTGTGGAGGGCGTTGACAGTGCGAACGAGGAGTGCCGATTTCGTCCAATCGACTGGTGATCGACAAGTATGTCGAGTCTTGTAGTAAAACAGCTTGAAACGTCTAAACATGGCTCTAGGCCAGTTTCCAATTAACCGACTCTCCAAAAACTACGTGATTCGCACTCGGAGTGTGGCCAGCATAGAAGATCTGTGGCTCCCGGTTGTTTCTGACCGAAAAACTCCTCTGGTGTGTTGCAGTTTTACACGGCCTTTTGCTAAGCTTCAAGAAATCTTGAGATTGTGTCTAGGGTTCCGCTCGCCGCTTGGACGATAGCGCCGAGGGCCGCGACCAAGCGACACCACGGCCGCACGATCCGGCCGACAACTTACGGCATAAAAGGCCTGAGGTAGATTCCCAGTCCAGGAATGGGCGGAAAGTGGGTCTATCTTATGCGTTTCGTTCCCTCCAACTGGCCGGTTCCGGTCAGCCCTGTTTTCCTCCAAGGCAAATTAATTCGACTTGAGCCTCTCGTACCAGACCATGAAGCAGAACTTCTGAAAATCTCGGAAGACATAAGGATCTGGCGTTACCTCACCAGTTATGCCGGATCACCCGACGCGATGCGCGACTATGTCGATGCCTCGTTGCGCGACCATCTTTGCGGAACAGCTCTGCCATTTGTTGTACGTGCCACATCCGACGAACGCGTGATCGGGATGACGCGCCTCAAGAACATGTCAAGAGAAAACCGAAAAGCGGTCGTTGGTTCGTGGTTTGCACAATCGGCTTGGGGCAGTGGAGCAAATGCCGAATCAAAACTGCTGCTCCTAAAACACGCATTCGAGACGTTGAATTGCCTTCGAGTTGAATTTCAGACGGATAGCCGCAATCTGCGCTCACGAGCGGCATTGGCCAAGATGGGCGCTGTAGAGGAAGGCACACTCCGATCATACCTGATTACAACAGATGGACACCGTCGAGACACTGTCGTCTTCAGTGTCCTTGAAGAGGAATGGCCTGACGTAAAAGGTGTGTTGCTGAGCCGTCTGGAGAAACAGTGCGCTAAATCCATAAGAAGATTGCGGTACAGAAGTCGGGGCGGCGAACGCGTTGGGTAACTGGAGTGCCCACCGTGAGAGGCGTGTGACAGAAGCGTCAGTTGGTTGCTCTCGTCGCTGACCAGCTTACGCATCTTGAGAACATTGCACGAGAGGGAGGCGTGATGGAGGACCAGGCAAACCCAATCGGTGTATAACGGTCGATCAGGCATCCGCTGGCCGCTTTCCATTCTCGCGCTTTCACCTTGTTCCAGTGCGCTCGCGCCAGCAGGATTCTCGCCACCGAGATGATGTCAGTCGCAGTCGGATGGCAGCTGTATGAAGCCACACATAGGGCTATCGCCCTTGGCTACGCTGGGCTAGCGCAGTTTCTTCCTGGCATTCTGCTGTTTCTTGTCGCCGGGCACTGCGCAGATCGTTTCGATCGACGCAAAATACTGCCTCGTACGCAACCTGCGCCGCCCTGCTCACCACAGTAGCGCTCGGCGGACAATTTTTCAGTGTCGACCATCTATGGAGCAGTGCAGCGTTTGTTGTTTGCCCTAACGATGAGCATTGCCCTAGGATCCGCGTACCGTTGGGCTATGGGGTATTCACGGCGCTTGGCGTTGCACTGCTGTTGGGAGCCGTTGCCGCGCCGCATACCACGCGTACTTCCGCCGCGGCAAATTCGACGGTCCGTTAGGGGGAACGCCTGCTCAAGAATTATGATGCAAGATTACCGCTCCGACACCTTGGATCAATGTGGCAAGGGGATATTTCGGAGCACGTATGGGAATGTTATGACGAAATCTCTACCCGCGAATCATGGAGATGACGCATAAATTCGCGATCCGAATCTGACTCCTGTTGGCTCCCTATTCCCCTGTGTTGCTTCTGCCCGCAGAAGTTGCCCCGTGCGGTTCCACAATATTGAAAAACAGTTCAAACCTACCCGGACGAAACTATTTCTCCGAATCGCGCTCATCAATGGCTGTCTTCTTTATGCTTAAGGAGGACTTCGCCATATCTAGGTGCTGCTTAATGGCGATGCGGAGTTCCCCGGCAAGCTTCCTAAGTTCCTCCTCGGTTTCCTCGGAGTATGGTCCAACACAGAGGACTCGAATGCGAGCGCATAACTCTTGGATTGAAGCTTCGCTAGAGGAGGGCACTCCAAGGTTTTACCCGATCATATCGTCACGTTGGATACCCTACGTACTGTAGCGTGGGATCCCGGCGAAAAGTTCTGCTTTGCGGTCCCCGAAGACTCGGCCTCGTGCAATATATTCGTACAGCCTGCTCCCCGGCTCACTCAGGGTGTCAGTCTAAGTCTCGCTTTTTTAGATATTTGAATGTGATGAATCCACAGGCTCCGGTTCTTTGGTTTGGTCATGATCTTGCCTCCAGTGATTGAATGGGCATCAAGGAAATTGAGGAAGTGGAATGGCGAGAACTATGCGAGCGCGCTTCCAAGGAATTGGACCCGCATCGACTCTCTGAACTTGTTGACCAACTCATTGAAAAGTTGGACGCCCGCAGGCAGGTACTTCACAGGCAGAACCAGAATTTTGCGGGCGACTCCGATAAAGATAACAAATAGCGTAAGCGATTGAGTTCAGTTGGGCCTGGTGCCTCAGGCGTCATGTCGGAACCGTTCTATACTGCATCCACGCGTCGAGAAATTCCGAACATTGGGAAGGTCGCGCCAACAGAGGGCCGAACATGCTAGCCAAGTCTGCGATCTGCGGTAGACTCTGAGGACAAATGAGTGGCAAGAGCAAGATTAATATTCTCATGGTGGACGATGAACCGGGCAAGCTGCTCACCTATGAGGTTATGCTCGCTGGCCTCGGGGAAAATCTAGTTAAGGCCAATTCCGCCAGGGAAGCACTTGAACTTCTATGGAAGACTGATGTGGCCGTCGTTCTCACGGATGTGAGTATGCCGGAAATGAATGGCTTTGAACTGGCAGATATAATTCACCGGCACCCTCGCTACCAACAAATCCCAATTATCCTTATCTCAGCCTTGCTTCTGAGCGACCTTGATCGGCTGAAAGGGTACCAGGCCGGAGCGGTGGAATATATTTCCGTACCAATCATTCCCGAATTGTTGCGGGCCAAGGTTTCGGTTTTCGCCGAATTGCATCGCCGGGCCCAACAAGTGGAAACTCTGAATGCAGAACTCCGTCGCCTCTCTAGCGATCTGATCGCAATGCAAGATCAAGAACGCCGCCGCATTGCCCGTGCTCTACACGATAGTTTAAGTCAAGAACTTGTAGCTACAAAGATGGCAATTGAGGACGTTCGTCTGCGGGATCATGGATCATCTGCTTCTGCGAGCAAACTAGCCGAGGCGAGTTCCATGATCGACAGGGCCCTCCAACAGGTCCGAAGCATTTCTCATCTCCTTCATCCTCCATTGCTCGATGAAGTCGGCCTACTCTCGGCCCTCCGTTGGCTCCTCGAAGGACTCACAAAACGCAGCGGCATCGAAACCTTCCTTGATGTGCAGCCACCTGAGTTCCCGAGGCTTGCGCCTGACTTGGAAACTGCAATCTTTCGTATCGTTCAAGAAGCTATGACCAACGTGCTCCGCCATTCGTGCGCCAAGAATGGCTGGGTCACTCTAAAGCGGGAGAATGGCGAACTGGTCATTACGGTTCGCGACGACGGCAAGGGCATTGCCAAAGGAGTCGCGGAATTTCAGCCTCGTAGCATTGGCGTCGGTATTGGAGGTATGCGACAGCGCGTCAAAGAATTGGGCGGCAGGTTGCGGCTGGAAAATACCAATCCAGGAACGCGGGTCGAAGTCACCATTCCTTCCAGCAGTGGGTGAATTCCTCAAACCTTGTGACCCCTGTATCATTCGGTCCTATGTTCAAAACGAAATTCAAAACCACGACTGTCGAGAAGGCGAAGATCGCCCGCCAGCAAGGCTCGAGCCAAGAGAAAGCGCGTAAAAGCTGACGCAAGATTAGCCCGCTAGGAAGGGGCGAACGTGACGGCGGACGGAAATGAGTCCCACGAAGCGGCGTCGGTTGATCGTACAGAAATCAGACTTGGGAGATTGGCTTAGCCCTTTTGTGAGGCAGAACCTTCTTTAGCGATGGTTGATGGAGTCTCGTACGACCGTCATCATCCCATTTGACGACCGCATCTTCGTCGTTGGCTCACTCAACTGTGCCCAATTCCCCATTCGGTTTTCCGAAGTTTCCCAAACCCTCGACCCGATCCCCGGGAGTCAATTCCTGGTGGGTGGCACGGGACTCGCCGAGCAGCGGCTTCTTGGCACGGTCTGAGTCAGGAGTCGCTCCCGGATGTGACAGGGGCGGTTGGGAAGCTTTACGCAGTTTAGGTCTCGGTTTCTTGGTGGTATGACTCATATATCCCGTTGCGTCGGCAATCGCGTACGCTCCTGAGCCGACGGGCAACTATCGCCGCACTATTCGTGCGAACGTACTGCAGCCCTGCTGTCAGGCCATACAGCAGGAATAGCTAGTTCCATCCGCCAAATGGGGCCGTCCCCGTACAAAGGGCCATCTGATCTGACGAACGCGGGGGCATTATCAGCTAGCACCCATGCCTGGGTGTCTGGGGGCTGCTTTCCCACAAGCGGCGCTACCAATCCTGCTATGCCGCCTATTTTTACTTTCACTATGTAATGAATGGCTTTGTGATTATAACTGCCAATCGAGAATGGTTCCTGGCCTTGTGGAATGATCTCAAGCTTCACGAGTCGTGGCTTTGGCGTGGCTGCTACATAGGACACCGTTGTTCTGGGGGCACTCCGTTGGACGTTCTTTAACAATGTGAACAGGATACCGTTGGCCACATCGGGCGGTAGTTCGAGCCGCTCGGTCAGGGCTTTCTCCTTGCCACCGTCCGTGTAGTGAACCGTGACTTGGCCGCTGGTGGCGTCGATCGTTGTTTCCATCGGGCGCTTGAATATCGGACCTTTCTGGAGTACATGGTCGCTCAATAGTCTGAATGCGCCGCTCTGCGAGAATACAGTCGTTTCTTCGTAGATCGAACCGTCCTTAAATCGGAACCGCATGCGGCTTGTAACGCGGTCACCGCGCGCTACCTGTGTCGAGTCGCCATCGGCGATGGGTTTGCCGTCTTCCGTTCGCAGCACCAGGAAGCCGTGCGACACGCCTTCTGGATATCGGACCGCCACAGTGTCCGCAGGAGATGCGGCTGGTTGAAGCAGACAGGCTAACAGGAAAACCAATCGGGTTGAAGCTTGGGGACAGTTGTAGAACATCGCGCTACTTCCGACACGAGGCGCTCACCATTTTTACGTTTGTGACCTTCAAATGCCCGTGCTCCGTATTGCTCTTGGTAGCGCCGGTATCCTTGGCCACATCCTTCGCGCCTTCTTTCATGTTGTGCATCATCGCGTGTGAAACAACGCCCGTCACAGTCACCGTATGACCAACGTGCGTTCCGAGGTTCACTCGGCTGCTCTTTACTTCCCACGTACTCCCGTCATCTCCGTTAAGCACGAATTCGTTAGCGCTGTCTCCCTTTGACAAACAACCTGTAACGTCCCTGATGTCATTCTTCGATTTGGCGATTGCGGACGTGCTGAAAACGGCCAGTGCTACACAGAGCAACACCCAGTTAGGTGATTTCATTTTTTTCACTCCTCCATCAAAGGAAAGATGCCTATTCATTGAAGTAAAACAGAGTGGCAGTGAGCTTTAAAATACGAAAAATGCTGTATTTTAGAGAATGCCAGTCGTTAATGAGCGAAAGACACAGAAGTGAATTGTTCGGGATGTGCGCGGCAAGCTCGCACAAATCGGCTGTGGTATCAGCGTAGAGGAAAGAGTGAACAATGCTCGGTTTCCATTTTGGAACCCAAGTACTCTCATGGATCTGGCTCCCCGAGGAGTCCGTCCCAATGTCTGACTATCGTTTTGCCCGCCAAGCCTCCCGGCCTAACAGCTTCCGGTTTGCGTAGTCGGCGGTAAGCCCGTATCGCTTGAAAGTAGCAAGACAAACGAGCACGGGAGGCCATTCACAAGGAATGCTATGTGCTCAAGCTGCAACTAGAACAGGACACGGCCCAGCACTTTAACAGGCAGTCGCCATCTATCTGAATGATAGCCAAGGGTAGCTCCCGATTGCGTGAGCATCTTTCCGCCGTTACGCCTTCCACCGGTTTTTGCGCGTTCTTTCGAGCGGACGGTTCCTTGCGAATTCCGGCGTAACGCCGCATTCTTCAGGAACCCACAGTATGGTAAGAAAATCAAGTATCTTCCACATGAACTCCCAACATAAACACTTTGATCGAAACGCCCTTCACAATACCCTCCTGCTGAACCTTCCATTCAAGGAATATGAATCCGTTTCATCGCTATGGGTATTCATGCCGCTGCGAACACATGAGGTACCCGACCGCAACAAGGCTCCGATTTAGCGAAATCCCAGGTCGCTATTTCTGCTGCTGATTGTCTTGCTTTTTCTTCCCGAATAGTCCCATGATCTGCTGAACTGGGTTCTGTTGTTGCTGTGCCTGCTGCTCAGATGACTCAGCCGGATTCTTTGGACCACCAAGCAGATTTTGTAATGTCCCGGCGACCGAAGCGGGGTTATTAATATTTGGGATCAATCCTTTTAGCTTCATTTGGGCTAGTTGTTGGACATCGGGCTCAAATTTCGGCTTTGAAAAAGTACCAGTGACCAAAGCCGGGATCACCAACTCTCCCTGATTATTTGCCAGGGCCGTCTTCATAAATCCGCCAATGCTTTGGCCTCCCACTTTCTGGCTGACAGCTTGCGAAATCACAGCCGTGGCACGCATGTTCAGGGCTTCCGTGACCAAGCTCGCAGTGCCAACGAGGCCAATGTTTCCCACGTCCAGGTGAGCCTGCAAATCGTTGGTCTGCGCGATTCCATTCTTAACAACAATCTTGCCCGTCATCTTCAGAATATTTGTAATACCACCAGATGCGGTTTGAGAGTCTGCGCCGGAATTTAAGAATCCAGCGATGGAGGACAGTTCATGGCCGATGTCGGCTCCCGAATACTTGACGTTCACGAAATTCAGATTCAAGGTACCGTTCAGGGCTCTTATCATCTCAGCGGTACTTATGGACTTGATAGGGCCCGCGGAGTGCATGTCCAAGTTCAGCATGCCTTCGCCGTTCACTTTATCTAGCGAGGTCAGGCCGTACGCTTTCGCCATAGCTAAGATCGGGGGCAGTTGCGCGTTCGGAGCCCGCAGGGTCGCGTCTACGATAGCCGAAGGGGACATGTAATTGCGGATTGTGAGCTGAGAGTTCAGCGTAGTCCCGCCGGAAACCACACTAAACGGATTCGACCGAATTTCGGAGGGCGTCAGATTGAGTTTTATCTCTTGAATATGCACTGGCTGCGCAATTTGCTTCCCGCTCATCTGAATATTGCTGGCCGTCACTGTTCCGTTGAGCGCCGGTTTATCCGCAACGCCGATAGCTTGAACATTCGCATTCACGCTGCCGGTGACCAGGGTTCCTTGCGAGAGAGCCATTCCCGACGCAGCTGCGAACTTTGCCGCTTCCGCGACCGAAACGTTGTTTGCCCGTAGGTTCAGATCGATTTGTGGTGGCGCAGTTTTGGCGTTAATCGTGCCAGTCATTTCGAAAGGTGTCGGTCCCAGTTTCACCATGAACTTTCGAATCGCTATCATATCGGTCGACAAGTCGTCGGTCAGGTCGTACTGGGCGGAAATCGGATACCCAAGTTCCATCCCCTGCACTTTTCCATTCTGAATGTTCGTTTCGCCTTCCGCAGTCAACTTCCCGGAATCGGTACTGATTCGTGTCTGCCCGGACATCACGCCGTCCGTTCCGTTCAGGACAGGAGAATTGAGAAATTTTGATAAGTCGGTAACCTGAACTTCTTTTACGTCGAGCGTGCCATGGAAGGGCGTCTTGGTGAGGTCTTGCCCAGCAATTGGACCGCCTTCTCCCTGCAGTCGAATCTCCTGCGCGCCCGCGCCGGCCATGTGGGCCGCAGCGTCGATGGTGAATGGGCTGCTGAGAGAAAAGTTTTTCACCGTCACATCGATGTGGTCGTACAAAGAGGGCGTCTTGCTTTGAGCCTGATCCAGAAGAGATATCTGCCCATCCTTGATCGTGAGTTCTCCTAGGGAGAATTGCTGCTCCGGCGAAGAGTTCCGCTGAGTGGAAGGTTGACCCACTGAGGCAAAATTCCACTCGCCTGTAGGGTTTTTTATGAGATTTACTGTCGGCTGGTGCAAACCCAAAGAGTCAATTTCGATCTGCTTGTGCAGCAACGGCAGCAACTTGACCGAGACATCCAGTTCCTTGGCTTTCACGAAGGGTGCATCTGGGCTAAAGCGCGCATCATCTGCAATCGCCAGATCCTGTACTCCGAAGCGCGGAGGAAAAAGCCTCAGTTGCATGTTCCCAAGGATAACGGGCCGACCGAGTCGCTTTTGAAGTTCAGACTGAATTGTCCCACGGTACTTATTGACATCGAAAGTGGCGGCAAAAACCACAGCGGCCACGACCGCAATAAGAACGAGAATTCCTAGCGCAAGCCCGAATTTCCGCATGAGAACTCCTTCCGAGTGGCTATCCAAAAATGTTTGATGAAATTTGACGGCTAGAGTTTGCTGTTTGTAAGCAACTGATACCAAAGAGGCCTCGAACCGTCCTTAAATCGGAACCGCATGTGGCTACTAACGCGGTCGCCCCGCGCTACCTGTGTCGAGTCGCCATCGGCGATGGGCTTGCCGTCTTGCGTCCGCAGCACCAGGAAGCCGTGCGACACGCCTTCTGGTATCGGACCGCCACCGTGTCCGCAGGAGACGCGGCCGGTTGAAGCAGAGAGACTAGCAAGAAAACCAATCGGGTCGAAGATCGAAAACCGCACATAATGCATTCGAACCTTATAAGTCGCTATCTTCTGTCGTCCAAGAAATTCTTGGAGCACCAACTTTACTGAGAACATTGAAAGGGCGATGAGGGCCAATGTCAGCCGCCTAACGCGAACCCTTATCGCCCGTGCCCGTTGTTTGGGCCAATCCTTTAGGAGACGAATCCTCTTAGGATATGGGGGAAGGCTAACGTGCAGGTCGATTTGAGGCAATACAGCAAATGCTCGACCACAGTAGCTCGTCTTTGGGTTTCGCCGAGGGGAAACGGGCGAGACCCTATTTATCTTTTGGAGTTGTCGCTTCGGAATCAGCTTCGATGGTAACGTCAACCTCGGCACCCTTCTTTAGAGTCACCTCATTGCCGTTCTCATCAGTGAGCGTGTTTTTGATACGGATTTCCCGGTACAGATCATCGGCCCCTTCAACAGTGATCTGCGCCTTTTCTGGTTGATGCGGGTGCGGAGGCTTGATGATCTTCGCGACGGTTCCAGGAATTGTGGCTTTCGGCTTCTCCGGCATACGTTCCTTTCGAGGGACCGGTCCCTACACTGCTGGCAAAGTTTAAGCCGGGTTCGGACTTTGCGGCGTGTTGCCGATTTGGAAGGCTATCTTTGCAACGTAGCAGTCTTCATGCACGGCCTGTCCGTGTTCGTCGATCTTGCATTTTTCGAGCGATACCCGATTGCCGCAGATCCAGCAGGTGTGAATAGGCTCCGGCGGAGATGCCATGGTCAACTCCCAGAACAAATCATCTGATGCCACAAGAGACCGACGCCCAGAACCGGGCACGGCGGAGGGATGTGTAAAAGACTCTAACAGTATAGTCCCTAACGTACGGTCCAGTACATTTAATTTGTACGGTAGGGGACGGACGTAGCGTGAGCAGGCCGCGCGTTCTGCAATGTAAAAACCCCACCTGCGGATGGTCCGATCAAGCCGCACTGTGCGCCTTGCTGGCGTAACAGCCATAGCACTCACAACCCTGGAATCGGCTCGCCACTGGGGTCGTTGGTCGGCTATTCGGAAGTAATTACGGGCCTCAACCTCCCGGATTTCCCTTCTCAAGAAACGGCGTTGGGAAGGCATAGGCCGAAACCTGCATCCAATCCACGAAGGCCGCATTTGGTACCAGAAATGCAGGTGCCCCAAAGTGCAGACTCCCAGGTCTGTAGCAGGCATCCGGCCGCGAGTGATACCGGTTGGGCACTTATATGAACATCAGCGCAGCTCGTTGCGTGCTGCCGGGTTTATATTTTTCTGCCCGGCTACTCTCCCCTTGGGCCGCTAGACAACCCACACGACAATCAGGTTTGCAACTGTGTCTTATTGGCACACTGGTGTCTATTTTTCTAAAACGGGGAACCCCAGTACAAGGGGTACTTTTGCAATGAGCGTGGGAGCTCTTCAAAAGCGTGGCGACCATGAAACTCGTCGAGATGTTGGAAAAACGGAATGAAGCTCTGAAAGTTTCCCAGGTGGCAAGAATCTTGGGCGTGACTCCACAGCACATTTACAAGATGGCAGCGGCTGGCCTGATTCCTTGCTTTCACGTGAAAGGGGCAATCAGATTTTGGCCCTCCGAACTTGCGCAGTGGATCAGGAAAGAATTGGAGCGGGCCGAGCAGGAGAGAAATGCAAATGGCAAGGGAAATGTGTTGAAACACGGGCACCTGAATCTTCCGGCATTCTTTTATCCCCTTCGGGGCACTCAACCGGGCCGGCATTGTCGGCCCGTTCTTTTTCACCCGAAGAATCATTCAATACCTTCAATGCCGTTGTTTGCCTTCAACCTGCCCGAATCAGGCAGCCACATTTCTGCCTCTGAGTACCCAGAGGTGCAGCAATGATTGGCAACGCACTACTTCTGGCTTTGACTCTCTTCATGGTGTTCTATTTTCTCCTGATGGACCGCCTCAAATTCTTGGTTCCTTACCGTCAGCCGATCTTTCACGACTATGGCTGGGCCATAGGTTTATATGCCGTGCTGCTGTTCGGCAATTTGCTCGCGGCCTTCTTTCTGCTGGCCCGCCGATTCTTTCTGAAGCACACCGGCCAGAAACTTATTTACGTGGACAAACAACTCAGAATCGGCGGGGGCGATCTCTCTGCTGAAATTCGTGAACGGTCTGAGGAGTAGTCATGGGCCGTTCATTGAATGACGACACCTTGAGGTCTGCGCAATGTCACCGCGACGCCGGAGAACGAGTTCCGCAGCAGAGCCACCGCGATAGCCGGGCGCAGGACGGTAAAACTGTCTACCACTTACGTGGGCAAAATTATCGCTTGGATTCTGGCCACTCAGCCATGCTTCGGGATCTGGGCGCATTCCGCACTATTATCGCCGACTCTCTACGGAAGCACCTCTATCACTGTGATGAAGAACGCTTCGGGAAAGACCTGCGCAATCTCACCGACCAGCGCCTCGTGGCAGTACAGCCGGACTCAAAGGCGAAGGGCAGCTATGTCTCACTTACCAGGGCAGGGAAGGGTCTGACGGAAGCCAATTTCCGCACCAACCCGGACCAAGCCATTTATTCAGGAATCGTGAAGAAGCGGGAATTGCGCCACGATGCCGCCATCTATGACGTGTACCAAAAAGAAGCGCGGAAAATCTCCAAATCGGGCGGCACGCCAACGCGGGTCGTGCTCGATTTTGAATTGAAGAAGAACGTCAATCGCCAGCTTGCCAAAATCCAGAAGTTCTCTCCGGCAGAACGGGAGCGGCACCGGCAGGAGATCGCCGACGCCCACGGACTGAAAATCGTCAATGGCAAAATTCAGATCCCCGACCTTCGCGTTGAATACGAGTCCCAAGAACAAGAGCAATGCAAAGTTGACCTGGAATGCGTAACCGGACACTACAAGGCCCGGCAGATCGCGGCCAAGGCCGCCGCTGGATTCAAACTCTACAACCAGGACTATCGCGGAAGGTCTGCCGAGCGCGGCGAAGACCTGATTGGCGAGGTGCTGTCGCTATGAAAATCCCGGCTGAATCCCTCATGGCTTTAAAGCAGTTCGGTTATACGGAACGGGAAGCGGAGTTCCTCTACATTGTCGCCGTCCACTCCGGCTTCTTTTTGCAACGTCAATTCACCCAGCATGTGGACGTTGCTGGCCGAGGTCCGGCGACGTACTTCATAAAGAAAGCGATCCAGAACAAACACGTGAGGGAGCATCTGCCCGAACGGGGTACCCAGAAGATTTATCACCTGTTCTCCCGGAGCCTCTATGCTGCGCTCGGAAAAGAGAATTCACGCCATTGCAAGCCTGGGCGCTACGGTTTGCTGGACAAGGCTGCGGTAAGACTGCTCGGGTTGGATTTTGTGCTGGCACACCTGGACCGCCATTACCTCGAAGAAGAAGCTGAGAAGGTTGCGTATTTCACCGTGGAACGGCGGATCAGCAACGAGACACTGCCGGCAAAGGTTTTCCACGGACAGAACGGATCAGAGACATGCCGCTATTTCTTTGAAAAGTTCCCGATATTTCTCTCTGGGAATACCGATGTGCCTCTCGCAAATTTCACCTACATCGAGGACGATATCCGTTCCGTCCAAACCTTCGCTTCTTTCGTCCAGAGATACCGTCCGCTGTTTAAGGCGCTCGGTAATAGCTTCAGATTGGTATTCGTCTCCAATTCCACCCAGAGCTTCCAACTTGCCCGCGACATATTCGTCAGGAGCTTGTCAGCAACGCAGCGCGGGCACGAAAACCAGCAGATCTCCCGGTTCTTTTGGCTACGGAAGATGGCAGAGGAAAAGCGATTTAAGGAACTGGTCCAGAAGGATGTTATCGAATGGCAGCGCGGATTGAAGCGTTATTCCGACGCGGAATGTCAGAGCCAATACCAAAGTTGGAAACAAACAGGAAAGCTGCCCGAAGCAGAACCACAGCTCCTTGTACAAGATCCCGGACGGCAGGTTGAGACCTTTCTGGCGGTACCGAATGTTGTGCGGCTCGGGCCTTCGGCGGTCGGAGAGGCCGCCCAATCAACCGCCCAACTTCCCGCAGGCCAGCGCCGAGCGCAAGGAGTTTTCCAGCATGACGGCACAACAAGAAACGAGCTTAAGTAAAGCGGTAATGCGGGGAGCGACCCCACCCGCCGCCCAATGCGGCGTGTCCGTGACCGGCTTCGGAGGTCGCTCCCCGCGTTACCGCAAATGAATTGAAAAGGAGATTCCCATGCCAATTATTCAGGTCTAAAGAAAACAAATCAGAACCCAGATCAAAGCCGCAATCGAAACCGACGTACAGGAGAGATTGCGGGCCTACTGCCGGTTCAGCGGCGCCACCAATGACCAGGTGGTCTCCGGCGCTTTGAAGTTCCTGTTTCAGAGCGATGGAGAATTTGGGCCGTGGTACGAAACCCACAGGAATGACGCCCAGCCACGGCGTGGCCCGCACAAGCGAGTTCCGACAGAACCAAATCACAATGCCGCGACTGCAATCCCGGACACAGCTGTCCCGATCAGCGCCGCGAAGAGGTGAGCCGTCATGCTGGAAAACCGAAGCCGAAGCCGTGGCCTTTGTGGTCTGTCACGCTCTGGGACTGGAAACGGGAACAGGTTCCAGTGACTACATCCAGCTTTACCACGGTGATGCCAACCTGCTGAAAGAGAGTTTGGAAGTAGTGCAGCGCACTTCCACCGTCATCCTTGGGGCCATCAGCCCCAAGGAGGCGGTAAGCACACCAGCGATGGCGGAGGTGCTGCAATGAAAACCGTTGCCATGATTTTGGACCTTGCCGCCCCTCTGACAGCCGGATTTCACATCCGGATTGAAAACGAGCCGTGGATGACTCTGGTCATCGAGGACACGCAAGAACGTGGGCCGAACGGTCTGCCGGCAATCTCCGTGGCCCACTACGGAGAACAGAACGGCGATTTAATGCGCGATCCTGAAATGATCTTTGAAGCCGAGGACTCCGGCGAGCAAACGAATCTAGTGCCCTATTACTGGCGGAATGACTATGCGGGCATCGAGCAGTATTCCGCGTTTGTTCAGGAGGGACGAACCCTCTTGAATGCCAATCTAAGGCGCGAACACACTGCCTTTGCTCATATTTGGGACGCCAACCTCAAGGCGCAGGGTTTTCTAGAAGCCTTCGTCAGACAGCAGAAAGGCGACACCTAAGACAACAGTCACGCAAGATTCTCAACATGCCCGGCACAGTCCGGGCATTTTCTTTTGCGTCCCCAAAATTTTCGAGGGGCGCTCTGGCCGGACCAAAAGAAGCCCCCACAACGAGCGCAGTCCGAAACCGATTTTGAGCCGCTGCTGAATGATGCGCAGGCAGCGCCCCTCGTGCTCCCCTGGCCCTAATTACAAGTCGGGAAACATGGTCTGCTCTGACTTGCACTTACCTAGTGTGCCCTGGGTTATTTTGGAGCATCCGCCATTGTCCGGGTGAAGTTCCTTCCCACTGGTGGAAAGCCCGGAAGAAGGAATTGGCGTCCTCGTAGCCTAAGAGATACGCCGTTTCGTTCAACTCCCGAGACGAGTGGAGGAGGTAGTGATGGGCCAATTCACGACGGGCCTCTTCCAGCAAACGCTGGAATGAGATGCCCTGCTCTGTCAGTCGCCGCTGCAATGTTCGAGTGCTCATGTGTAGCTCTCTTGCGAGATCGTCTATGCCCGGACGCTGCCCTGCAAGTAGCCGCTTCAGAATGCCTTTTGCTTGTTCACCGAAATTTCTCTGCGCAAGCTGCTCGGCTAGCTCCGCTTCGAGCTGCGGCGCCACGGTTGCCAGCAAATCAGGGTTGTGGGTGATAAACGGCATCTCCATATCCGCTTTGCTGAATATTAAGGCGTTCTGATTGGACTTGAATTTAACGGCGCAGCGGAAATGGGCCTCATACATTTCTCGGTGAACCCGAGTTCGTTGAAACTCCACCCGCTTCGGATTCAGGGGCCGTCCAGTGCCTCGGCGTGCGATGCCAACAATCCATGCGAAACACACGTCCACCAACAATGGAGGCTCTTTCTCATGTGCGAGGAGCCAGATGAACTGGACTGCGCGTTCATTGCCCCTACCGCCTACACGGATTTCCTCTGGACAAGTGAGTTGTTTGTAGCGCGACAGCCGCTCGACAGCGTCCCCAAACGACCGCGCGGAAAGTGCGGCGATTTTGATCGGGTCATAACGCTCGAAGCGCTCCTCAGTCCCCAGCTTCAGGCCAAAGCCGGCGTCATTGCTGGCTTCAGCAATTCCCCGGTGAAGTGCGAAAAACTCCTCGGTGCTCACTAGAATCTTGTCCTGATTGAATAACCCCACCGGCAAACCAGCTTGCCGCAACGCTGTATCCGGCGAAAGGCCCAGTTCTTCTAGCTTTCGCGGCAGCGTGCTCGAAATTCGAAATCGGTTAGTCATGGCTCGCCAAGGGCGTAATTCTAGTTCGGGGAGTCAAATGGAGCTGGTGCTCTCGGGGTGATTCCAGTCAGACTCACACATAACCGCGACACCCGAGTCAGGGGTCATTTTCATCGTATCCGGGCTTCTTATAAAGCGTATCCCACTTGTTCTTAACGTCAGGTTTGTACACCTTCTCTACCCAATCCAGAGCTTGACGATAACGTGAGGCATTGTTCACTCCTTCGCTTGTTGAAGATCGCCACCGAATCACTTGCGGTATTGCTCGTTGGTTACCTGCTCCATCCAGTCGATGTCGGTCGCGCCGAACTCGCGAGCGAGCTTCTGACGCGACTCGTGGCGGCTCATCGCAATAATCCGCTCGGCGCCCATCTGCTTGGCGGAAAGCACACCGAGAAGGCCGACTGCGCCGTCACCGACGACCGCGATAGTCGAGCCCGGCTTCGCGTTCGCCGCATCCGCCGCAAACCATCCGGTGCCCATAACGTCGGAGAGCGCCAACAGGCTCGGGATCATGTCGCCCGTGGGAACATCCGGGGTAGCCACGAGCGTGCCATCGGCGAGTGGTACGCGCAGCATCGGAGCCTGCGCGGTGCTGATGAACTCGGCATGCTGGCAGGACGACTGATAGCCGACCTGGCAGTTGGGGCAGGTGTTATCGGAGGCAAAAAAGGAGCCGATGACGAACTGGCCTGGTTTAACAGACTTGACCCCGCTGCCAACCTCCTCAACGATGCCGCAGTACTCGTGCCCCATCGGTGTCGGTTGGTTTACGGGGCTGATGCCGCGATAGCTCCACAGGTCCGATCCGCAGACGCATGTAGCCGCGATCCGAATGACGGCATCTGTTGGCTTGGTGATCTTTGGTTCGGGGACGTCCTCAAATCGAACGTCCCCCGTTCCGTAGAGTACAGTTCCTTGCATGAATTGGTTTCCTTTGCTTTAGCGCATGAGGTAGCCGCCGTCGATCGAGATCGACTGGCCGGTAACGTAGCTCGCGGCTGAGCTGCAGAGCCACAGGACAGCATCGGCGATCTCCTCGGGCCGCCCCATTCGGCCCATCGGCACGAAGGTATTCAGCATCTTATTCAACTCTTCTCCCTGACCTTCAGCGATCATCTTGTCGGACATGGGCGTCTGAATCATGCCCGGGCACACGTCGTTAACGCGAATGCCGCGTGCAGCATATTCGAGAGCCGCACTCTTGGTGAATCCAATAACACCGTGCTTCGCGGCGTGGTAGGTCCCGCGCCGGGCACCGCCTATAAGACCTCCAAGCGAAGAGCAATTGACGATGGCGCCACTGCCTTGCTGCGCATCTGCTGCAATTCGAACTTCATGCAGCTCCAGACACCGCGCAGGTTGATCCCCATGATTCGGTCGTAGTCATCGCGGGGAGAGTCAGCCGTTTCGGCGAGGACATTTTGAACGCCGGCATTGTTGTAGGCGGCATCGAGCCGCCCGAAAGTAGCGACAGTCTGCTTCACCATTGCTTCTACCTGCGCGTCATCTGACACGTCACAGCGAAGAGCCAGTGTCTTGTGACCTTTATCGGCGAGTTCCTTGGCTGCGGCTTGCGCCGCCTTCTCGTTCCAGTCCGCCAACACCACGGAAGCACCTGATTCAGCAAAAGCCTTCGCTGTCGCAAGACCCAACCCAGATGCAGCGCCTGTAACGAGTGCAACTTTGTTTTCGAAAGATATGTTCATGACCAGTTCCTCCTTCACTTGACGTGCCCGCCTGCACGGCCTCTTGCGCTCGTCCTGTTCTTTGAGTGCGACCTTTTTAGAGTACCGTCGCGCGTTTCCCGAACGTCTTTGTCATCCATACTTTTAGATGTCCGCACGGGGGGAGCGCACTAGCCGAACGCGCCAATCTACTTGCAAGATACGCCACGCGGTTAGCGATTGAACGGGTCTCTGTGTCGAGGGAGTTCTGCGGATGAACTGTGACTCTATTCTTGATATGCAAAATGCAGGGGCGATTCGAAGGGAGATGCTCGTGTCACGACGAAATTGAAAACGAGGAAGTGAACTTCTGGACCTGCTATGTCTGTTTCTTCGGGATCATGTGCATTGCGTGCTCGGTGGAAACGTGTTCCCGTTGCATTTATACCCCGAGCGCTGTTCATGGCGGTGCCGGCAGAAACAGCGGGAGCGCCGTCGCCGGCGCTCTCGCAATTCCCTCCAAAATTTTCCCGAGGGGCGCTCCGCGTCCCTCGTGCTCCCCTGGTACGGACTCCAAAACCTGCTCCTCTCTCACCCTGACCGACCTCTTGACTCCGTACCACACTACGGGGTTTAGACTGGTTTTGTGATAGCAGAAACCAACACCAAGCCGCTCACCATTGGTCGTCTCGCTGATGAAGTCGGCATCAATCTGGAAACCGTGCGCTTCTACGAGCGACAGGGTCTGCTGCCGAAGCCACCGCGAAGCCCATCAGGCTACCGGATGTTTCCAGCAGAGGCCGCTCGACGCCTGAAATTCATCAAGCGCGCTCAGGAACTCGGGTTCTCACTAAACGAGATTCGCGATCTTCTGGCTCTACGCACATCGCCACGCACTACCAGCGCGGAAATCCGCAAGCGTGCCGAAGCGAAAATCACCGACATTGAAGGCAAGATTAAAACCCTCGATGCAATGCGGAAGACGCTGCACAAGCTGGCGAGGTCGTGTGCTGGCTGTGGGTCACTCGCTGATTGCCCGATTCTTGAGAGCTTGGAGGGAGACGACGTCTGAACCGAACGTGGAAGCAAAGTCTGCTGACTGTTCCGGGTTTGGGAGTCTCGCTGCTGCCGAAGTTGGCCTGTCCGTTTTGCTGGCCCGCGTATGCAGGTCTGCTCAGTTCGGTAGGTCTGGGATTCCTAGTCTCTACCAAGTACCTGTTGCCGTTGACCGCTGCGTTTCTTGCGATTGCAGTCGGTGCGCTGGCATTCAGAGCAAAGAGTCGGCGCCGTTACGGCCCGTTTGCTCTCGGGGTGCTCGCTGCTGCGGGTGTGCTGGTGGGCAAGTTCTATTGGGAGTCAAATCCGACGATGTACGCGGCTGTCGCGCTATTGGTAATCGCTTCGGTGTGGAATGCATGGCCGCACCGGGTGGCGGCTGCTGTTACGTGCTGTGCAGAGAAATCAATCAACTAAAGGAGAGAACATTGGCAAAGAAAATTGAAGTGTTCAGTGCAGGCTGTTCAGCTTGCAAAGAAGCTATCGAAATGGTGAAACGGATTGCAGGCTCTCACGAAGTCGTAATCCATGACATGAACAAGGCAGAAGTCGCGACAAAGGCGAAGAGCTACGGAGTCCGCAGCGTTCCCGCTGTGGTCGTTGATGGGAAGCTCGCATCGTGCTGTGCGGGTCGCGGACCGGAAGAGAAAGCACTGCGCTCGGCTTTGGCGTAGATGGGGGTGTGTGATGGGGCTGACTGCCGGTTTAGGGGGGAAGCCTCAGCACCCGAATTTTCGAAGCAATGGAGGATGTTGCCCCGCAGCGGCGGCAACATAAATCTGGGTCCAATCAAGGTCCAATAACTCTTCCAAGGTGCTACTTTCGGCTCCAAAATGGGGGTGCCGTCTGTTTTCAGTTAGTTACGATTTGTTAAGTTCCTTTCACGGCGGTAACACGGGTTCAAATCCGCGTCGGGGACGCCAATTTCAAGTGCTCTTCCAATTGCCAATGAATGTAGTTGTGCTCAAATGCTCGAGTAAGATCCAAAAAATCGCCAAGCCGATTAGCACTTCTCAACCCGCCAGCGGACTCTGAATCACATGCGCGAAGTGCATACTCACAGATCAAGTTTGCTCCAACTGCCGACTTATTTATGCAACGAGAAATCAGCGTCCATTAAGCGTCCAATAGAATGTGGAGTTGATTGCTTCTGTGAAGTTCTAGAGGTTTGATGTGCCATTCGCGCCTCCTAATTGTTGATTTCGTTGGACAGCCTGGGTTCGAATCCCACTCTCTCCGCCAGCTTTAAAATCGCAGCCAAAAATGCGGGTTCAGCGAGTTTGTTACTATTTTTGAGCGGTTCCTGTTACAAAAATCGTGAAATCCCTTGTTTCGCAGTATTAGGAATCAAGAGATTCATGTCGCACCGCACCGCAACTCGGTGCATCCGTGTTACGACCAAGGACCCTAGGAACCCATACTGCAAAACCCGTCTACCCCTAGGGCCGCCTTAAGCCTCACTTCGCGATGGTCAATCGCAAACCTGAACAGCACCGCAAAGGCATCTATTACGTTCGATCGCGCAGACAGAGGCACGTGGCGTTCCTTACGCGGCCTCAGATAGGCCTAAAAACTAAAGAGTAGTCGACTGAGAGTCGATGCGGCAGTCGAACAGTGTTTCAAAATCTCGAGTCGCAGGGTAAGACCCGAAAACTATCAAGGAGTACAAACTGGCAATGAACGAATTTCGGAAGTCCTGTACAACCACATCGTGCTGAGGGCGAAAAACAGCCGATTTCCGCACCGGAGCCCGCCAGCCTCTTCGCTATGATGGCGTTTTTTTTGAGGCATCGCAGGCCACCGATGTAGGCAACTGGGGTCGCCAGTCAACCGAGGCAGAAACAGAGCCAGCGAAGTCTTGGCAGATTTTTTTGTTCGATCGAGAACAAACATGAAACGTAATGCAACTTTTTCGAACCATTCATAGGGTCTCACTCCCTTTTTCGTGGAATGAAGCTTGACACGAATCAAATCGAAAGGTTTTAATGCCGTACCGGTGCCGGGGGGAATACCGATGATCAGTGGGCGTGTGTTCGGGGCAGTAGCTAGCTTTGGAGTCGCGGTTTTCGTAGCGGGTTTAATCTATGTGCAATTGGGCTGCAGCACCAAGACAGCCCCGATAACCCTGGACAGTTTGAGTAGTGTCCAGATGGGCGCTCTGACACCTGCGAGCGTGACCTTGCCTTCCAGCGGTACCCAGCAATTTTCCACTACGGTTTCAGGAGTAAATAACTCATCCGTGGTTTGGTCATTGGAGGATTCCAGTGGCGCAGGACATGGTGAGGGGGATGCCAGCGTCGGCACCATTACCAGTAGTGGATTCTATACAGCTCCCATTGTCGCGAGCGGCAGTTCCGCCAAAATGGTTATCGTCAGCGCAGCGGCAGCTGCGGACACCTCCATCGCCCGAACCGCGGCGGTTACCATCAATCCGATGCCGTCTGCCATCACCGTGACTGTTACACCGCCCGCCGTGTGCGTGGCGACGGGGCAACCGCAAGCCTTCAGTGCAATCGTAGTGAATGGCAGTGGCGTCAACTGGCTGGTCGATAACATTCCGGGCGGCAATTCGACAGACGGAACCATCGACAGCTCAGGGAACTATATCGCGCCCGGGACTGCTCCTGCGGGAGGCACGGTGACCGTGACTGCGCAATCCGTGCAACAACCTTCTGCATCAGGTTCGGCCATCGTCCAGGTGCAACCCAGTTGCCAGGTCACAGTGGCAGTAAATCCGTCCTCAGCCTACGAAGGCCAAACTGTGGATTTGACGGCCACCGTGCCGGTCTCGTATCAGAACACAGACCCAGCCGTAACTTGGTCCGTTTCCTGCGCGGTGGCACCTTGTGGATCGATCGGGACACTCACAGGACCTGATACGGCGCAGTACATTGCGCCCTCCTCCATAGCGAGCAGCAGTGCGACGGTAACGGTGAAGGCTACATTGGACGCGAACACATCTCTTTCGGGGCAGCAGACCATTACTGTCGTCAAGATTGTGCCGGTCCTCACCGTAACCGCACCAAGCTCTCTGGCCACTGGTAGCCCGGCGGCCCAATTGTCGGCCAATCTCACGGGCGTGCCGTCCGGCAT
The DNA here is from genome assembly GCA_937879855.1 of uncultured Acidobacteriaceae bacterium. Classification (GTDB taxonomy): domain Bacteria; phylum Acidobacteriota; class Terriglobia; order Terriglobales; family Acidobacteriaceae; genus Sulfotelmatobacter. The sequence continues at coordinate 95,606 of CALFMO010000044.1, forward strand.
CAGTTACTCCGTCACATGGACCGCGTGCGTCAGCAATGATGATGATGAATTCCTGCCTTGCAGTCCTCCTACACCGCAAGTCGACGGCGATGGCGGCGAAGGTGATGGTCCCGGCACGATCAGTCCAACTTCAACCAGCGCGACAAGTCCGAACCCGACGACCACGTCGTATACGGCACCCACAGCGCGGGAGGTAGGATCCGTTGACGTTTCGCCGGCGGTGCAACAGTATTGCACGGCGGCAGACGGCAATAATCCGTATGTACTGATTACAGCCCAGGCATCGTTTACGGTGAACGGTACGCCGTCGTCAGCTACCGGCCGTGCATGTATCTTGCTGCAATAGACGCAGACCTCACAAATATGTTTAGGTTCATTGAAGGAGACGCATGAAACGAATTCACGCGCTTACGCTCATGGCAGCAGTCAGTTGGCTCGTCTCGATGGCAGTCGCCCAGAGCCCCTGCCCGACCCAAGTTCTGCAAGGCTCGAACGCAACCACTTCGCGCGATCTGATCTGCCTGGTTCCGCAGGTTTACGGTCCGGGCGGGCTGGTGGGTCAGAATAACGGCGGACCGCTGCAGACCACCGTGGGCCACGAAGTTCACTTTCAGGCGTCAAGCATAAGCAGCTTCGGGCCGTTGAACTCCGAGGTTGGTATTGCACTCAGCCAGTTGCCCATTGCGCCACCGGTTGCCGCCGGCTTCATTATCAGCGGCGGCACGCTTACACAGGCGGAAGGTTTCGGCCCAATCCTTTCAGAACGTGCCGATACCGTCGGTAGGCATCGGCTATTCGTTGGAGCAAGTTACCAGTTCTTTCAGTTTGACAAAGTAGACGGGATTGACATCAGGAACTTCGGGGTCGTCTTGACTCACGAGTCGGAACCAGGCAATCCCGTGTTCACCAACGACATTATCGCAACCCAGAACCGAATTGATTTGAAAGTACACCAGATGACTTTTGTGGCGACCTACGGCGTCACACGGGCGTTGGATATTTCTGTGGCTGTGCCAGTTCTCGACGTGCGAATGGGAGTCACCTCGAAAGCCACGATCTTTAATTTCGAGTCCCCTCCCGTGAATCACCAGTTTCTGCCGACGCCTGAGCCGAACGAGACACTCATTGGTCCGTACGATGCCCTGTTCACCAATTCTCACGCTGCGATGGGTATCGGTGACGTGACGATCCGCGCCAAGCTGCGAGCCTGGCAGTCGCAGAATGAACGATCCGCCCTCGCCGTCGGCGTGGACGTGCGTCTCCCATCCGGTGATGCCAACAACTTCCTCGGCGCAGGTACCTGGGGAGTTCGGCCTTTTGCCACGATCAGCCATACGGGCCGGTTTGTGACACCGCATTCCAGCCTCGGTTTCCAAGGTAATGGAGACTCGGTATTGCCGGGCGCGGTTACAACCCAGCCGGTTACCAAAGCGAAGATGCCAGACGTGTTCAGCTACGCCGCAGGGGCCGATGTGGGCTTCGCTCACCGGATCAGTTTTACCGGCGATTTTATTGGACAAACCTTACTGCACGCTCCAAAGATCTCGAAGACCACCTACACTGACTTTGCCGGCGGGATGCATGACAATGTAGCGCCGGCAATCGACACAGTGACGCAACTGAGCATTGCGGCTGGTGGAAAACTCCGGGTTGCTGGGCAACTCCTGCTGGTTGGCAATGTGTTGTTTCGTCTCAACGACGCGGGTTTGCACTCCCGGCCGGCGCCTTTGGTGGGATTGTCCTACACCTTTCGTTAATCTTTGATGCCGTCGATTCTCCAGCTGTTCTGAGCGTCGGAAGATTTCTTCAGCTTGACCGAAATTCTCTGCGAAGGATTATTTGGGTTGCCGTTGATGGTGATTGAGGTTTGAAACACGCCATCCAGCTTTGCGTTTTTCCCTTCGATTGTCGGACCCGAAGTTACCGTTATCGAGGCCTTGAGGCTGCTGGCCATACGAAATGTGTCTACCCAAGTTTTGATCTTGTTGCTCGGGATATTGGGCCAAGCGCGCTGAATGCCAGTCAGGTCCTTGGCGCTTATAGCGTCCGTATATTCCTTCAGCGCTGCCAGAATCGCGGTTTTGTCGTCTACCGCCGATCCGGATGCGCTGGCTTCTTCAGTAGTGCTTCCCCTGGTATTCGGTCTCGGCGCAGTGCTTAATTTGGCAAGCGCGCCTCTTGCGTCCGTGGCATGCTGCCCCGTTGGAAATTGAGTGAGATATGTTTGCAATCCAGCCGCGTCCTTGCTGCTCTGCGTCCAGACGATGTCGTCCAACCGGTTCACAATTGTGCTGTGAATTTCCCCGGAAGGATACCTGAGCAGATAGTTTCGAAGGACTGCAGAATCGGAAGTCGAGGCAATAATCTTGGTGTCCTGTTGCTCGCGAATTTGCGGGGCGTAGTGGCCGCCCGGGTAAAGCTGAAGGTATTCATTCACAGCAGCCACGTCAGCGCCTCCGCGGGCCCGCGCCCATAACAAGTCCTCGCGACGCGAGTCTGCCTCAACGTGGTGTGTGCCGTTGGGATATTTCCCGAGAAAGCGGTTCCAATCCTCAACTGAAGCCGATTTTTGCACGGCTTGCCAGTCTGTCTGTTCGAGGTCATGACCAACTGCAGGCGGCTCGGCCACATGGGCCGGACTCCGCTCGGGAGGCGGCGCCTCGACTCGACTGGGCTTTTTTGTGACTGAATCAGTCAAGGATTTCGTGCCTGAATCCGTCAAGGATCCACTACGATGCTGTTCGCTACTCGCCGTGTCTGTCTTAGCTGATTCGGGTTGAGCCGTTTCCTCATGCGTGGCAGTCGTGCTCCCAGTCGCGGGCTGTGTTGTTTGTGTTTGAGTTTGGGTAGCAACTGGCGTCTGAGAAGCTGTCAACTCGGACTTCGAGCTACTGTGCACGACAGCGAAAATGATCGCACTTACTACCGCGATTGCTGCCGCGACCGCGCCCAGCTTCCAGCCCAAGCTCGAAGGCTGCCTGAAGGGCTGAACTTCAAGACGCTTTCCCGCCGAAATTGCAGGCGGAGAGGCATTCCTCTCGCTTGCGATGTCAAGGCTCGCTGTGGGGGCTGGAGATGCTCCTGATGGAGCGAGCCAGCGAGTGGCCATCAATTGAGAAGCTCCACCGGCCGGAATGTTCTTACCGGAAGAACCCTGATGGGCTAGCCGGGTGATACGGCTCGCAACCTGCGGATACTGAGGATAGATTTCACGGATATGCTCCCATTGTTGCGCAGCGTCTGCATAGTGCCCCTCTGTTTCCAGTTGTTCCGCCCGTTGAACCGCGGGATTGAGCCGCTCATTTCGGCTCCGGATCATCGAGACAATCTGCTCGACCCGCTCGTTACCAGGATTCCTGTGCAGCGTTTCTTCTACAATCCGCAGCTGAATATCTGGATGCGGCTCAGCCGCAAGCGAGAGTTCAAGAACTTCGGCTGCTTCCCGTTGTTTGAGCTTGGTCGCTTCCGTGATACGCAGGTTGCCTTCTTCGGCGACCGTGAGAGCCTGCTTGATTTCGCTGGAAGAGGGAAAATCTATACGAGCTGTACGCAGCAGGTCCGCAGCTGATTCGAAATCTCTTACGTGCATTGCCTGGCGCGCGCGCTCCAGAATTTCTTGCTCAATCTGAGCCATGCGCTCGCTCTCTGCACTGTCCCGAAGTCTCTGCAAAGCGCTGGACAGTTGCGGGTCCGCGCCGAAATGCCGCACCGCCGATTCCAGGATTTGCACCGCTGCTGCGCTCTGCTTCTTGCTGCTAAGGTCCCAGGCTTCGGTTAGCTGCTTCTGGATCTCTGCTTGTCGCTCGGCAGCCGCGAGCATGGCCTTCGCCTTCTCGCGCAATCCCAGGAAATTGGGATCGGCGGGAAATCTTTGGAGTGCCTGCTCGGTCGCAGCCATGGATGCGAGTGCGTTCCCATCCCGGAAGAACTTCTCGATTTCCTTCAGGGCGCTGTCGCGCTCGCGACGCGCCTTGTCTTTCGAATAAAGCTCCGCCGCCTGCTCCTTCAGCCCAGCCAGTTCGGGGAACTGCGGATCAATCTCCTCCATCGCCCGCAACGCCGAGTACGTCTCGGGAAATTTGCGAGCGGCGATCAGCGAGCGCGCTTCTTCGGCCAGCGCGCGCAGCTGTTTTTCCTTCTGCTCGTCTTGCACCAACCGTCCCAGGACGTTTTTCATCATCCGCGCCTGGGTGTCGGTAGGATCCTTCTCCAGCGCCTCGTCTACCAATTTGTTGGCTGCCGGTAAATCCTCCATGTCCTTGGCAGCTTGGGCCAGTTTCAGCCGGTTCAGGACAAACTGCTTACGCTCCAACTCCTGGACGATGAGCTTGCGGTAATCCTGCAATTCGGAGTTGGTTGGGCTCAGAGCGATGGCTTCGGAAATGGCGCTGAGCGCTTGCTTGTAGTCGCGGGCTCCCACGGCCTGGCTTGCTTTTTCGCGCAGGTCCCGCAGTTGTGCGGATTTTTTCTGCAACTGGGGCTGAAGCTGGTTGTGCAGTTCAAGCGCGCGGATATGCCGCGTATCGATGCGAAGCACCTGCAGCGCCAGTTCGTCGGCGCGCAGAATGTCGCCGGAATCGCGCGACAAATACGCCTGATCGATAATGTCTTCTTTCAGCGGTGCCTGCACCTCGGCGAGCTCCGAAGCCATCTCGTCGGCACCTTGATAGCGGCTGAGGACGTCTTTGGCTAAGGCGCGTGCCAATACGCGGTCCAGACCCGCCGGGTACTGCTGCATATGGCTGGTCAGTGGAGGATACGGTTCCGCCACGATTTTGGTGGCAATCTCATAATCGCTGTCCCCACTCCACGGCACTTTACCGGTCACAACCTCGTACAACATCACTCCTGTCGAAAAAATATCGGAGCGCCAATCCAGGTTCTTCTCCCCGCGGATCTGTTGCGGCGACATATACAGGGTCGTGCCAATGGCAGTTCCGCTCTTGGTGGCTGTGGAAGTAGCGGCGCGTGCGATGCCGAAATCGAGCAGCTTGATACGCTGACCGTCTTTCAGCACCATCACGTTTGCCGGCTTGACGTCACGGTGGATGACCTTCCATTCGGTGTGGGCGTAGTGCAGGGCATTACAGACCTGGATAATGCAATCCAGCTTCTGGAGCAATGTGAGTTTCGCCCCAGAGCCAATGAGCTTGTCGAGCGGAGTCCCTTCCACGAACTCCATCGCGATGTACGGTGCGCCCGCATGTTGGCCACGCGCGTACACCACCGCGATATTGGCGTGCTGCATCTTTGCAGCGGTCTTTGCCTCGGCGTCGAATCGCGCGCGGAATTCAGGATTGCCGGCGACATGTGAGGTCATTACTTTGATGGCGACGAGACGGTCCAACTCCGTGTCCATCGCCTTGTAGACCACACCCATGCCACCCCGGCCGAGCTCGGCCAGGATCTCATACCGGTTGTCGATTCGTGCCCGGACCTCCGACAGCATGCCCTTCGCCCTCTCCAACGCCGGGGGAGCGTATCGACGTACATTAGCACGAAAGTTAACCACTGAGAATGGGAAGGTTATCCGGATCGAAAGCGAGCAGATGAGCCTTTGGACAGGCCTTTGCTACCTACAAGACACTGCGGAGCCCACGGGCTGTAGTGTTTCGCAACAGGATGGCTACGACGCCAGAAACAATTGCGTAAACGAATAGCCTGGGAGAGGTAGGGTACGTCGGTCACCACTGGGAGGACTCTATTTACTAGGGTGTGGAAAAATCGTGGTGCCGGGAGGGGGAGTCGAACCCCCAAGACCCGAAGGTCGGCGGATTTTGAG
>CALFMO010000045.1 GCA_937879855.1 uncultured Acidobacteriaceae bacterium
ACGCCCGCGTTGCAAGGACACGGGCGTTTTTTCTATGGTTCAACATAGTCCATCCATGTCCGCTAATTTCTAAGTCTATGGGGACAACGATGCTAATCCGCGGACCTCATTGCCAGCAGATCATTTGTATACGTCATTGACGTATACGGCATTGCCGTGGTAGGATATTAGATGTGGACGAGTCCGAGTTTGAGGGCTTTGAGTGGGACGAGGCGAAAAGCACTGCCACCTTCAAAGGTCGCGGAATCGACTTCGAAGCGGCCGCTAGCGTTTTCGACGGCGCCCATGTGGAGCGCGAAGATCTGAGGACGGATTACGGCGAGCACCGCTACCTGGTGACTGGCGAAGTACAGGGAATAGTCATTACCGTTGTGTGGACTCCACGCGAGAAATCGTCGAATTATTACTGCGTGGCCAGCGACTGAGAGAGAGGAACGTGAATACCGTGGGTACTGTAAGAAAATCCACCAGCGAAATCCGCCAGAACAAGGGGCGGATTGACCGCAAAAAGATTGCGAGTTTGACTGATTCTGATCGCGAACGGTTTAAGCGAGAGGAGTTAGTTAGCGACGAAGATTTTGGACTTCCGCGTATGGTCGCTCCCCACGTCGCAATCCGCAAACTTAGAGAGCATCTCGGACTTTCGCAGGACGAGTTTGCAGATCGTTACCTCCTCCCTAGGCGCACACTGCAAGAGTGGGAGCAACATCGTCGAGAGCCATCGGAGCCTGCTCGAGTTCTGCTCTTTGCGATCTCGCGTGATCCGCGAGGATTGGAGAAAGCGCTACGTCGCTCGAGGAAGCGATGAAGTAAAGCCCTAGTCGAAGCCTAGTGCGAATAGCAGAAGAAGTGGATGAATGCGCATAGTCGCCATCGCAATAATTATCGCCATCAATGCCCTTCTCGCAAGCTGTCAACGCCCGGCTCAACAACCTTCATCAGCATTTAACATACAGTTGCCATCGCCTACGCCAACTGCTCGCTGCTGGATTTATGAAGCAATTTATCCTGCGACGGATAAGGCCTTAACGCGTGAGCATGCTACAATGGCGGAACTGCGCGAGATTAAGAAGTGGGCCGCGCCTTTGTCGCCCGCGCAGCTGCATTCAGTACGGATGGCCTCGCCTTGGGCGTCGCCTCCATTACCTTCCGAACTGCACCTAGTTCGCTGGATGCGTGATCCTCATGACAAGTCCGTATATATCTTTGTTGCGCGGCCCATCAATAGACCTCACACGCTGATTGTTGACGGGTACTCTCCGTGGATTGCCCTCAATGCCAACCTCATAATTGACCCAGTAGAATGCGAACTCCACGCGTATCCGGGAGCCTAAGACCTCGCGCTGATTCTATGCTCGGGTGATGCAGGCGAAAGATGATGGACCCTAAAACCGTTCCAAAATTACTCGGGCCGTAGCGAAGCCTGGTTATCGCGCCTGTCTAGCGGGTCGGCGCAAGATTGCCTTGAAGTCTGAGAGTTCCAAACGCAAATTCTGGTGAGTCCGCTGCCGTCCGCGATTGTCCGGATGTATTTGGGTGGCCCGAAGAGAATGGCATAGGCTAGGCGTCATCTTGGAACGTATGGGGACAACAATGGGTCAACGCCAAATTAGAAAATGCGGCAAACCCTGCTGAAATAAGGCGGGCCGTAGCGTAGCCTGGTCAACGCGCCTGTCTGGGGGGCAGGAGATCGCTGGTTCGAATCCAGTCGGCCCGATAGATTCCACAAAGGTCAAATTCTCTCCACAAGAGCTGCACTCAATCCAAGAAGGTCGCATGAATAGACCAACTCGTAACTGGTTCTTGGTATTCGTTATCTTGACCGTTGGAGTTGCCCCTGCGCTGGCGGACAAGCAGTATAAATGTGCAGTTATATCTGGTAGTGGCTTCCCAGTCAAATTGACTTCGTGCGAAGCGTGGGCCCGTGACTGGAACAAGACAATCCTGACCGCCCACGCTGCCATTTCTAATAAGTTGTTCGACCTTGGGGTGTCGCTGTTAAATACATCGAACAAGACAGTAACTAAGGTCAGCGTTAAGATAACTTCCTACGACTCGTTGAACGGGGTACTTGGCACCGCAAACTTGGACACAGCATCAAACGCTGCAGCTGACGGCATGAGCATTGCACCGGGGTCATCGTTTGATTTACTTGGCCCTAAAAGCTGGCACGGTCGCAACGACCCGGATCGTGATCACGTAACCTGTGAGGTTACAGCCGTCAAATTTTCTGACGGATCAATTTGGACATCACCAACACCAGCCCCGATACCAAGTGGTTCACCGTAGCCAACAACGTCGGACGGGTGAACCACCAGAACTGGAATTGATTCACGCACCCCTCTCGATCCAAGTCAAAGAGTCGTCTTGGCCGGAAGCCGGTTATAGAGGAGCGCCGCCGAACCCGATCTCGTTTCCATCGGTATCACGGTACGTGGTCTTGCGCACGCCGTTCGAGTAAGTTTCCCGCTTCACGGGGTTGAGCCCCAGATCGGCTATCTGCGCGACGAGCGCATCAAGATCGTCGACGAAGAGCGTGTGCATGGCGTGGCCAGCGTGTTCCGGCCGCTCCACAATGTACGTGTACCGATGTTCCGCAAGCTCCCACAGGGCCTCTGTGTCGCGTGGAAAGAAAGTGGTCGGGGAGCCCAGTAGCCGTTCGTACCGTTTCAGCGCCGCCGCGTAGTCAGCGACCGGGATTCCTGCGAAAAGGTCGAGCTTCGTGGTATGAAGCATCCTTACGCTCCTCTGTCTCAGTTTGACAATTGCACAACAAACCTGCCAAAGGGGCAGGGGTTACAACTCCGACCATTGGAGGACGCTTTGCAACCGACGATCACCGATGACTTGATGCGACACATGCTGGACAAAAGTAAGCCGTATTGCGTGATGGTGCTACGTTTGGGTCCTGTCAAGGATCATCCCGATTTTCGAAACATCGTTTGGGAACATGGTCGCCGAAACTTCCAGCTGCGTGCCGAAGGCAAGCTTTGCATTGTGTGCCCCGTACGAGATGATACGGACGTTGCAGGCTTCGGGATCTTTGCGACGGATCCGGAAGAAACGAAGCGAATCATGGACGACGATCCGGGCGTGCGCGCGGGGATCTTTACCTATGACGTACATTCCTGCGTCAGCTTCCCGGGAGACGCCTTAGCCTGAATTCACTCAATCGCCGAACGTGTAAGTGAAGTCGCCATCCGAGTCGGCTGTGCCAGCGAGCCGAAACATCCGCGATCCGCTGGGTGCACTACAAGGCGCGATTGCATCGTCACCTCTGTAAGTGAACGCGTTGCCCGCGCCTTCTATGCAGAATTGCTTTGCGCCAGACTCGTGCCCGGAACCATTAGCTCCCGACCACATCTTAGTTTTGTCTGCGGCGACCCAGGCAAAGACATAAACCTTCTCATCGCCGGTAAGAGACATGGTGTTGCGACATTGACCTTGAGGAATGTTCCAGTAACCTTCACTACGCGAGTATGAGTCGTTATCGGAGGTGTAGTGGTAGGCAACTGCGACGTCAATTTGGCCTTGGCTTGTGCTGTTGCACACGGTGAGGTCCGCCTTGGCGGGATGCGCGCAAACCGCAACTGCTATGATCAAAATCGCAAGGATGAGTGCATGTTTCATTGTGCTATCTCCAATGGGTATAGCGGATGGAATTCACCGAGGAACGGTTTAGCCATCGGTGCGTCAAATTCTCTAGTAGCTATCCTTCGAACCTTTCAGCTAGATAGGTGTGCGCACAGCTACATGTGGCCCGTGGAATCGGCTACAGGAAGTTCTCGGGATCGACCTCACGCGCTAGCGTCGCTGACCCGGTGAAGTCGCCGTCGACCACCCATACAGTGATGGGCATGGTCTTCCCGAGCATCCCGGCGATGCACATGCGGTTCTCCAATTCGGCGCCGCTGAGCCAGCCCGGGATCGGCTGTGTTCCGTTCCCTTTGATCGTCGATACGAGTTCCAGACAGAAGCCCGTCACGGCTCCGTAAGCGATAACAGCAGTGATGTGCTTTTTCACGTAGGGGTCTGTCAACGTGGAAGTTGTCGCGTACGTGTAGTGCGCCGTTACGATTCAATTGAGCTGCCATCCGCAAGTTCCAGAACCTCATCTTTTAAGAGTGAATCAACCGGCGCGATTTCCTGACGCGTGCCGTTGCGCCACGATTCAGTCACTTGCCAGCCGACCTGCTGGCTCCCATCCATGAACGGCTCGACCTTGGTCACCTGAACTCGCCACACCCCGTTGAACATCCATTGCTTCATGCACCCTTCAGTCATCATGCCCGCGGCGGTCGAATGGAGCGTGCCGGTCGTTGAAAAGAGAGCTATCAGAATAAGTAATATCGCTGGTTTGGGCAAATAACGCATGCCAAAACCTCCGCTGAAAGCAAGGATGCCTCAGCTCGCGGAGCCGATCGTGATGCGACGGGGCCTTACACGAATTTCAGAAATCACCTCTCCCACTGGAAATCGACTCGACGCGAGGAGAAGAAGCGTCGAAACTGCCCCCGAATGAGGGGAAGAAAAAAAGTGAGGCAAGGTTGCGCCTGACCATGGGGCAACTAGACCGATAGAGAAAGCCCGCATCCGGCAAAGGGACGCGGGCTAATTATTTTGCCTGGGAGCCTCCAGTAATTTAGACAGTCCTTCGGCCCGCTATCAGGTTAAAGATAAAAACCACTACAGCAATTACCAGCAATATGTGAATCAGTCCGCCACCGATATGGGTAAGGAGTCCAATTAACCACAATACGAACAGAATAACTATAATCGTCCACAATAGACCGCCCATTTTGCCATTCCCTTCTTAACGAACAATCGTGGTCGTGTCTCGATCACCGCGATTCCCTATCGCCACTGCGATAACCACGATTATCGCGACTAAGACGACGCCAATGATTATCCAAGCGCTGTAATCCGTGGTTGTCGTGGTAGTAGTAGTAGAAGTACTCGTTGATGTAGTCGTCGTCGCGACAGATGTCGGAGCCGTCTGAGGCTGCTCCGTGGTTTGAGGTTGAGCCGTAGGCATATCCGTTGCTTGGGCTACTATATATCCATTCATGACTGTACCCCCATGAGTTAATCGAACCGACAGAATAGGTATTTCCCGTTTCTTGCGGTTCTAACGGTCCCAATGGAGCAGTCCGGAAAGATTAGGGATGGTCTTAACTTCGGGCGCCTACCGCGTGATAGTTTTCGAGGTTGGGGGCGAGATGGTTCTGGTGCAGATCTGTCAAGTCGTGCAGCGCGGGTTCGATTTCCGTCGCCGCCAGCCCCCGTCTATGACGGAGGGAGCGATGGCCGCAGATCTGACAGCGTTCCCTGTTGCACGGCACGTGAGAAAACGCTATAATACGAGTCGACAGATCTGCAGCAGAACCGGCCTTCCAGCCGGTTTCTGCTTTTTGAACAGGCCGCGTAATAAAGTTGCGTCTGCCCAGGAGGCAGGAGATCGTCCGGACGAAACCATCGGCCCGGTAACAT
>CALFMO010000046.1 GCA_937879855.1 uncultured Acidobacteriaceae bacterium
GATTTGGCGGCTTTGGTGGGGGCAGTTCCGGGGGCGGAGGGGCAAGCAGCAGTTGGTAAGCGAGGGCGCAATGGTTCCTAACGATAAGATCGACGACTTTGTGAAGCGAATCCGCGAAACGGCCGGAGCGAACCTCGAGAGCATAATCTTGTTTGGCTCGGCGGTGTCTGGAGATTTCCATCCCGGCCTTTCGAACATCAACCTGCTCTGTATTCTGCACGATTGCTCGTTCGGAGCATTGCAAGCTTTGGCGCCGGTTGCAAAGTGGTGGGACAAACAGAAGCAACCGCCGCTTTGTATGACCCGCAAGGAACTCGAGCGGTCTACGGACGTCTTCACCATCGAACTGCTGGACATGCAGCAACATCACCGCGTCCTGTTTGGTGAAGACGTAGTGCAAGGCTTGCGAATTTCCATGCACATTCATCGCGTGCAAGTCGAATATGAATTACGGGAAAAGCTGATTCTGCTTCGGCAGCAGGTTCTTCTCGCCGCTGGGAGCAACTCGCGATTGTGGGAGCTGACCTTGCGGTCGGTCCCATCGTTCGGGACACTGTTTCGCCACGCCCTGATTGCGCTGGGAGATGACGCGCCGGCCAGCAGACGAGAAGCTCTACAAGCTTTATCGACGAAGATGGGATTCGATCTTTCTGCCGTCTACCAACTCCTGGATGTTCGGGAACATAAAATCGACTCTAAGAAGATAGATATCAGCGAGCTTTCGGGACCCTATCTCGCAGCCATTGAGAGAGTGGTTGCCGCGGTCGATGAGGCGTTAGACTCAGATGGGTCCCAGGCTTAGCCGCATCAGATCCCGATGCTAAAAGGAGGGCGTATGGGTAAAGGTGTAATCGTCATTATCGTGCTGCTGGTGATCGTGCTCGTGGTATTCGGGCAATACGTCAGCGTGAAGAACACGCTGGTGCAGAAGAATGAAGCGGTGAAAAGTACGTGGTCGCAGGTCGATGTCGTTCTGCAACGGCGTGCCGACCTCATCCCCAATCTGGTGGAGACGGTGAAAGGATATGCCAAGCAGGAGCAGACGGTTTTTGGCGACATCGCGAAGGCGCGCTCGGCACTGCTGTCGGCGGGAACTCCGCAGGACAAGATTGCCGCCAACGGACAACTGGACGGAGCGATCGGCCGCCTGCTGGCGATCGTAGAAAATTATCCGCAATTGAAATCGAACGAGAACTTTTTGCGATTACAGGACGAACTGGCGGGCACGGAAAACCGGATTGCCGTCGAACGCAAACGTTACAACGACACGCTGCAGGATTACAACACTTACATCCAGCAGTTCCCCAATAGCATTTTCGCAAAATGGGCGGGGTTCAAACCGAATGAAGCGTACTTCGCTGCGTCCGAGGGAGCGCGGGAGGTACCGAAGGTGAATTTTTCGAATCCCAGCACTGCGCCGCAGACCACGCCACAACCCGCGCCGGCGCACTAGGTGGGTTCGAATTGAGCGGCGCGGTCAAGTGCACAGGTCCTTCGCTTCGCTCAGGATGACAGCCGGGGCCATTTTTGTTTCTCTTACACTTGATGGTCGTACCTGACCTGGAGTCGGTAGCGGAGGATCGGAGACTACGGTTCGTACCAGATTGTTCTGCACGCGCCACCAACCGCCGAAGACGTGTTCGGCGGAATAACGCACCTGCAGTGGACGCCATTCTTGCCCTTTCTCCTCAAGCCATCCGTCAGGCGTGACGTACATGCACGTGGTGTCGAGTCGAAGGCCTACGCGGAGCGCTTTGAGGGCGCTTTCTTTTGCGCTCCAGAGCAGAGTTACAAGGCGGGGACGTTCTGCCATAGAAGCCTGCTCGATCAGCGCTTTTTCGTCAATCGTGAAATAGTCGGCGACGAAGGCGTCGCTGCGCGGTTCGATCAGTTCCAGATCGCAGCCGAAGGTAGTTCCGAGGGGGGCCACCGTGCACAATGCGGTGCCGTCGCGGTGACTGAGTGAGATCGCGATGTCCGCTGGATGATTGTTGAGAAAAACTTCAGGCGCGCCCGAGGGAGCCGGGTGTATTTCGATGTTCGCAAGGTCGGCCGGCAAGTTGAGAACGGCGGCTACGGCCCGCTTGGCGGTCCAGCGACCGAGGCGCCAATCGGCGCGGCGTTTGGGAATGGGGAGAGCGGTGAGACGAAGTAGTTCTTTTCCGCTCAGCCAGTGATTGTCGGCTGGCACGTCAGCGCCGGTTTGTTCGAGCCAGTCGATGTGCATCGAGGATTTTCTTTCGCCCCGCTGGGGCTTGTTCTTTCTGCCGTTCTTTTCCCACGGCTTGCGCCCCTTCGACAAGCTCAGGGCAAGCTGTGGGCTGCATTCTTTCGCCGCTTCGCGGCTAATCGACCGGCATTCTTTTGCCGCTTCGCGGCTTAAAATAGAGGCTTAAGTCCTTTGCCGCTTCGCGGCTTGCCGCTAAATCCCGCACGAGGGTGGCATAGTCATTGTTATGCTGCTACGATTTCCAGGCCCTCTTTTTGTAATGCACCCTCCTCGCGGTCGATTCCTCGTTCCACTGCATCGATCAGGTAGGAACGAAGGTTTTTGGGCGGGATGATGTGATTGAGGGCGCCCACGCGCAGAGCGCGGAAGACGCTGTGGACGTGGTCAAATTCGGTGGCCATCTCGCCCAGTTTTTCGGAATAGACGACGTTGTAGAGTTCGTTCCATTGGGCGCGGAGCCGGACTTTCTCGGCGGCATCGGCCTGCAGCATGGTCTGGTTCAAAGCCTTAAGGCGTTCATCGTTGCGGGTCCGGGTCTCAACTTCTCCGGCGAAAACTACGGCGGCAGCCGGCGCGCCGCCAATCACGGACGCGTAGGTTCCTTCGAGCGCGGCGACTTCGAGTTGCTCATTCAGCGCCCGCGAGAAGACTACGTACGCGCCACCGTGATAGCGCGAGATCACGCAGAAAACGATCGGGCCTTTGAAGTTGACCACCGCCCGGCCGATCTCGGCGCCGTACTCGAGTTGCAGGCGGCGCATCGATTCCGGGGAACCATCGAAGCCCGACAGATTCGCCAGCACTACCACAGGACGATTGTTGCTGGCCGCATTGATGGCGCGCGCCACTTTCTTGGAAGACTGTGGGAAGAGCGTTCCCGCCGACCACTGGTCGGGGCCATCCGCCGGAACGAATCCCAATCGCGGCACCGAGCGGGATTCGATGCCGACGAGGCACACGGGATAGCCACCGAGATGAGCGTCCCACACCACGGCGGTTTCCGCGGCGCGCATTCCGGCCCAACGTTCGAGCGGCGCATGATCCTGGTCGACCGTCGCCATCATGACCTTGCGAATGTCGAAGGGTTTCTTGCGGCCAGGATTGGTCTCGTCCGAGAGAATTTCTCCCACCAGCGCGAAGCCGTTTTCACCATTTTCACTGTGTGGATAGCTCTGAACGTCGCGATCGACCGGATCGGTGCTCAGAGCGCGGCGCGGAAAGCGCTCGCCCGGCATGACGTAGGTGTGCTCGTAGTGGCGGAACAGAATGTGGCAGGCTTCGTTGATGTCGTGCGCCCAATACTGCGCTTGTCCGTTGACTCCCATGATGCGGTCGTAGCCGCCAATTCCCTGGTTATCTTCGGCAGAGATGCCGCCCGAGTAATCCAGAGCGCGCTTGCCCGTCAGCACCATCGCGGCCTTCGGCGTCATTACCAGAATCCCGCGCGTATGCATGAGCATGGTGGCCTCGGCGTTCCAATAAGGCTGGGCGCCGACGTTGATTCCATTGATCAGCAAATTTACTTCGCCGCCAGCTTGGGTAAACTCCACCAGGCGACGCAAGACCTTGGCAATCCAATCCATATTCTCGACGCCGCTATCCATCGAGATCTTTGCGCCGGCCGAGATGGGGAACCACTCCAGAGGAACGCCCTTTTCTTCCGCGAGGTCCAGAGCGCCGATGATGAGTCGGCATTCAGTCTCGGCGAGCGCTCCCAAATCCTTGCTGGGATCGCCCAACAACAGAACGCGGGTCATGCCCTCGGGATAGCGAGGAGTGAAGTTGCGGATGACGCCCACGATGATGTTGGCGCGGTTCTTGCCATAGGGGCGATCGACTGGAACCAGTCGCCCGTCGGAGTCAAGATCGTGCTCCACAAAATCGCCGGGTGGGAACTCGGTGCGCGCGTCTTCCCGCGCGGAGGTGAGCATCTTGATGATTTCGTAGGGGTAGACCAATCCGCGACGGCGAACGCGCACAACTTTCTGATCGTATTCAGAGAGTGGCTTGAGCGCGAATATTTTGTCGGCAGGACGGAAGGTGATGAGCAAACCGCTGCCGACCGGACTGGAGATGCGCACGACAAGATCGCGCAATTCTCCCGTGGATGGATTTGGAATTCGGGCGCGCACCACCACCTGCTCCAAGCCGAGTCCTTCGGTCGCGGGAATGAGGCGGCGCACAATGTCGCGCAACTCGTCGGGCTTCAGATTGAATGGAGGCCAGACGTAGAGAAATACGCGGTTCCAGTGCAGACGCTCCTGCGGACGCCGGTGCGATTGATAGAGACGGATCGCGGCCAGCGCTTCCATCAGCATGCGCTCCAGGTGCGGCAATTGCACGATGCGTCCCGCCTCGTCGCGCACGGGAGTAACGTCGCGAACTTCGGCCGCAGCAAACAGACGTTCATCCTTAGGATTGTCAAGGGCGACGGCGTGAAGAAGATAAACGTCTTCGACCGAGGGCAGACGCTCGATTTTGAAATTGCTCAGCCTCCAGAGATGCAGACGTTGCCCCATCAGAGGATGTAACCCGCGGTAGAACTGATCTTCCTCGTAGGCCTTTTCTTTGGGTTGATAAGTGAAGTGCTGCATGCCAGTCACGCGTTGGCCCTGGCTTGCACCGGCGGCGGAGACGACGATGCGCTGGATCGTGCGAGGAAAAGCAACCTGGTTGAGCATGGATTGGAGTTCACGTTGCGTGGTGTCGGGATCGGCGAGCTTGCCGGAATGGCAGACGTGAAAATCCATGACAATTTCGTGATCGGCTGGAACCGTCGCGATAGCGGGCAGCATGGCGTTTGCGGCGGCAGGCAGGGCGTGATAGTCGGCATACGAGGCGAAGACATGCACACGCTTACCCTCGGAGTCATACTCCGCCGAGAAATAGGGATGTTCATCTTCACAAGACGTCCGCGGATTAAGCAGCGTACAAATGCGGTAGTACCGCCAGGTGAGGACCTCGAGCATGAGGCGTCGCAAGGCCGGATCGGCAGTTGGAAAGTGACCGGCAAAGAGGCCGGCCAGCAGGTGAGGACATTCGATCAACGCATGCAGCTTTGCGCGCCGGTCGTCAGCGTCGGGATGGGCCGCGAGATAGTTGAGATGATTTTCCGCTTCTGCGAAGACCTGATCGCGTGCGCGTTCGAACAAAGCCTGATCGAAGCAGCGATAGCGCACCTCCCGCGCAAGATCGCTGACCGAAGGATAGGGCTCATGAGTAATCGCGATCATGCGATTCAGAAGAGCTCGGAAAGAATTGCTGGGAGGCGCATCTGCGTTTTTCGCACGGTTCAGGCGACGTTCGAGGATGTCGAGAATGGAAGCTGTCTGGCGCTCCATCCGCTGATGCGATTTGCAAATCCAGAGCAAGCTCTGTTTCAGCTCGGGAGAACCATCGAGCGCAGGCACGCCGTAATGCGCCAGAGTGCGACGGAGGGCTTCGACAAAGGCCGGCGGCAAGCCTTCTCCGTTGGTTTCGACCATGCGCAAATACGAGAAGAGGTGGGACTCGGCGCTGGGTTCTTCCGCGGAGGCGCGGTGGTTTACCTCCGGCTCACGATGGAACAGCGAACAGATGTCGGTAAAAATGCTGAGAATTTCGTCTTCGTACTGTGTGATCTCATCGCTTTGCGCGGGACAGGTCTGCGCCCACGTGGCCAGATTCCGGGCATGTTGGGTTGAGTCAACATCAAAGCCGAGCATGACCTGGCGGATTTCTTTTACAGTCTCGATGCATGTGGCCTCGCGATTTTCTTGGCCGCTTTGCGATTCGCCAAAGATTACGCGCTTCTGCGGTCCCGCCTCATCTTCATTACTGATGGCATCGATTTGCAGGAGCGGGGCGCCAGCGTCGACCTGCACGTTGGGCATGATCATCACTTTGCGCACTCTGCCTGGAAAAGGTGCGACAACCTGCGTCTCCATTTTCATGGCTTCGAGCACGGCCAGGCGATCTCCGACTGCAACCGTGTCCCCCGCCTTGACCGCGATCGAAACGACTACGGAGGGCGCAGGCGCATGCACCACACCTCCGTCGTCGCGATCCACTTGGTGCGACACTCCGTTGACTTCAATGCGAGAGCTGACGCCCTGGCTTACCGAGACGATGTGGAAGCGACTTCCGAAAACGGTCAGCCAACATTCGAACTGGTCGAGGCGATCGATATGGCCCGCGATGCGGACTGCGTCGATCTCGATGCGATAGTCTTGCGGACCGAAGCGGTGAGTCTTCATCGAATAGAGGCGCCCGCGATGGCGCAGCGCCAGAACGCGCCCCACTTCGCTGCGCACCTGTGGCCGGCCGCGCGCTGCCGACGCGTAGAATTGTGCTTGCTCTACCGCGAGCTCAGCGTCGTAGGCATCGATGGCAGCCTGCACCAGAGCAACGTCGGCGAATTTTCGGGAAAGGTGATCGCCGTCGGCGGCGATTCGGTCGAGCCACCCGACATTGAAATCCCCATGCTGCACTTCCTGACGGCCTAGCATGTCCAGTAGAAACGCCTTGTTGCTGGCGCCCCCCTTGACCACGATGACGCTCTCGCCCAGAGCACGCTGCAATCGCGAAAGCGCCTCTTTGCGGCTCTGACCGTGGGCGATCACTTTGGCGATCATGGAGTCGAACTCTGGCGAAATGGTGTCGCCCTCGGCGACACCCGTGTCCACTCGCACACCGGGACCGGTCACCATGCGAAAACGTTCCAGGACGCCGGGGGCGGCGGCGAAGCCGTTGTCGGGGTCCTCGGCATTCAGGCGCACCTCAATGGCGTGCCCTGTGGTGTGGGGGGGTGCTCCTTCAAGACGGCCGCCGCGGGCAACGTGGATTTGAAGTTTCACGAGGTCGAGGCCGGTGGTGCATTCCGTGACGGGGTGCTCGACCTGCAGGCGAGTGTTGACCTCCATAAAAAAGAACTGCCGTGTTTGCGGCTGGTAGAGGAACTCGACGGTGCCCGCATTGCTGTATCCCGCGGCCTTGCTTAGGCGGACTGCGGCTTCCCGCAGTTCATGATCCTGCTGGTGAGTGAGCGCCGGAGAGGGCGCTTCTTCGAGCACTTTTTGATGGCGGCGCTGAATAGTGCAGTCGCGCACGCCGGCAGCCCATGTCGTCCCATAGTTGTCGGCGATGACTTGCACTTCGACGTGGTGCGCGCCGTCCACGCGTCGCTCAAGAAAAACTGATGGGTCGCCGAAAGCTTTGAAGGCTTCGGCGCGGGCGCGTTCGAAGGCATGCGGCAGTTCACTGGCTGAGTGTACGACGCGAATTCCGTGACCGCCTCCACCCGCCGTGGCCTTCATCAGCAAAGGAAAACCCATTCGCTCGGCGTGCGCCAACGCGTCGGAAAGGGTGTCCACCGGCCCGCCGCTCCAAGGGGCGACCGGGATCCCCGACTGTTCCGCGAGACGCTTGGCGGCGATCTTGTCTCCAAGTTGTCGCATCACATCGCCGCTGGGCCCAATAAAAACGATTTCCATTTCGCGGCAGAGATCGGCGAATGCTGCGTGTTCCGCCACAAAGCCCCAGCCCACCCAGGCTGCATCAGCATGGGCTGCCGCTAGCGCTTCCGCCAGCCGCGGGTAGTCGAGGTAGCTGCTCTTGGGACAGAGCGCACCCTGCTCCATAAACTGTGCGGGGCCGAGAGAGACCGCCTCGTCGGCTTCGCGCACGAACATGGCATGGCGATCGGGCTCGGTGTAAAACGCGATGGTGCGCAGCGGAACGCTGTGCTCCAGGCTGAACTCGCGGGCCGCACGGATAAATCGCATGGCGGGCTCGCCACGATTCACAATCGCAACGCGTTGGAATTCGATTTGCATACGCACCCCGATAAAGCGTCGTGGGTTAATCGGGCCGCATCGCTCACGCCACGAGCGCGGCTTCTCCCGACATGACCTCCTGCAAAGCTTTCAGAGCTACCGCGTTCACGGCATTGGGCAGTGCCACTGTCTGGTATCCAGCGAGACGCAGGCAGCAATTTCCTTTCGCGTCCAGGACTTCTGCATCGAAGGTGCCCTGAACTTCGTCAGGAGTTACTACTGCGTACAAGCGGCCATCGGCGGGCGTCGGCGCTCTGAAGAAAGAAACCTCACGGACGTGCCGCGGCAGGCCCATTCGGCCCTGTACGCCTAACTCCCAGACCCCGGCGGTTTGGAAGCAAAGCTCGATCAGGCGAGGCGCCATAGCCGTAGGCAGTTCAGCAGGCTGGTGATTGGGAGGAAGTTCGTTGGCCAGTTGCCCAATTACGCGTTTGCCATCCCACCATGCTTTCTCCACAACTTGATACGCAGGTCCGTGGAAGTAGAGTCGATAGATCTCGCCGGCTTCAACGAGATGGCCTTCGGGGTTACCCAGCGCGGGCAGCGTTGGAGCTGGCTTGGTCTGTTTCGTAAGTCGCACGCGCGCGGTGAAATGGATGGTTCGTTGCGGCTCCGTCTGATTGGGAAGAGAACGATAACCGATCAGCTTGCAATCTGCCAGCAAGTCTTCGCCGTGAGGATGAATTTGCGTCTGAACTTGTACCCGGCGTGGCTCGCTGCGATAGAACTTGAAGGGAGCCAGGAAGTTTACGTCTTCAACGGCGTCGATGTGCCATCCGGGAAGCAGGCACAGAGCGGCTTCTGCAAACGCCTCAATGCCCATTACACCCGGCAGCAGAGGAGTCCCTTCGATCTGGTGATCGTGCAGGAATGGTTGTTCATGTGGATCTAGAGTTGTTTCGACTGTGTAGCCATCGGACTTGCTCAGCGCCACGACGTTGCCCGTCATGGGCCCGGTTGCCGACACACGTTTCGTGGTCGCCGTATCGAGGCCGCCAGTCGTATCGAGTTCGTTCAGCAAAATGCCGAGGCGCTGGCCGATCACAATTTCTCCGCGAGTGGCTCCCATGGTGAGTTCGCGCCGGATCAGGGGAATGCCCGCCTCGGGCGGGAGCATGTCGATCCCGGCAACTTCCATCACTTTGGGGATGGATCCGCGAGTCGCCATGCCGATCCCGCCCCACGCCGTCCAGTCGATCACGATGCCGCGAGTCGCGGGACGCGTGGTGCGGAAGCTCGAAGTGATTTTGCACAGCAGGTCGTTGGCTGCGCTGTAGTCGGTTTGCCCGGCGTTGCCAAAACGTCCGGCGATCGAACTGAACGCGACCGTGGCGCCTAGCGGCATCTCTCCGATGGCATGCAGCAGATGGAAGAAGCCGTCACTCTTGACGTCGAATACCAGGTCGAACTCCCGCGGATCTTTGTCCGGCAGAGCGTGGCTTCGCTCAATTCCCGCAGCGTGCAGCAGCACATCGATGCGGCCATGGCTCTTGCGGATCTGCTCGATCACTTGGGCAACTGCCTTCGCATCCGCTAGGTTGACGCTGAAATAATGTGGCGTGCCGCCCGCGGCGCGAACGGCGTCGATGGCGGTTTGCGCGGCCTGTGCTCGTTCTAGGGCGGCCAGTTCTTTTTCGACAAGCGCTGGAGTGGCACGCTCGCCGCGGGTCTGGATTCGGGCAAACAGATCGCGTTTGAGATTCTCTTTGTCAGTTACGAAGCGCTTGAGATCAGGATTGTTGGGATCCGGTTGCGGCACCAGGTCGAGCAAGTAGAAGATTCCACCCGATGCGGCAGCTAGATCTGCAGTGATGGCGGAGACGATGCTTCCGGCCGCGCCCGTGATTACAAAGACAGTTTTCTTATCGAGCACCATGCCGGGCTGGCCGTCGACCGCGGATTGTTCCTCGAGGCCCACGGTCCATCGTTGGTCGCCGGTGTATCCGATCTCGACTACGCCGGGATCGTGCAGAGTTTCTGCGATCAGCAAGTTCGCGATTTCTGCGGCAGTGCGTTTTGGTGCAAAGTCGACAGCCTTGACCAGGGATTCTGTCCGTTCCCGCTTATATGTTTTGACAAAGCCAACCACAGCGCCGCCGAGCGGAGCGACCGCTCCCGCTTCGTCGTATCCATGATGTCCACCAAGCTGTGTCGCCGACACCAGGAACGCACCCGGGCGGCCGATCTGCTCATATAAGGTGCGCATCGTGACATAGAGAGACTTCACGCGTACACGCAAGTCTTCGTGCCAGGTAGCGAGATCCAGTTTGCCAAGGTCGCCTTCGTGGTCGAGCGCGGGCAGCCAGTAGACTCCGTCGACTGGACCGGCCGCGATCCAATTCTTGAGCAGAGTCGTCAACGCATCTGCGTCCGGAGCCCCGTCAATCGGGAGAACTTCAACTCCCTTTGCTCGAAGTAATTTTGTCAATGCATCTGCTACGCCTCCCTTATCGGGCATGACAATGACGCGGCTATGATTGTCCAGTTTCACGCCGGTCGCTTTGCAGAAAGTGAGTGGAGGTCGCAGGGTTGGCACAGGCACCCGCCTTGGAATTCGATTGGCAGCGTCGAAGCTGGTAAGGATTGGACGTGCCGGCTGAATTGAGGACGCCACCGCGGCAGGCTTCGCTTGTTCCACCTTCACCGAGGGTACCGGAGCGACCGCCGCGCGCGCTGAGCGGTCGTGAGCGAACTTAATCACATGAGCAAGAGTGGGGAAATCGCGAAGCTTCATATTTTCGTCGCGCGGAATGTTGTAGGCCGCTCGGACGGCGGCGAACATCTCGGCCTGCTTGACCGTATCGACGCCGAGGTCGGCTTCCAGATCGAGATCGAGGTCCAACATATCTTCCGGATAGCCGGTCTTCTCGGCGACGATCTCGAGCACCTTCTTCTTAATCGGATCGTCAGCGCTGTCCGCCACAGGGAGGACGGGCGCGGGAGAAGGTGTGAGTTGCTCAGTCGTCGCTGTCGAGGCTGGTGCGGTTTCGGCTTGCGATGGTGAAACCGCCGAAGATGCCACCGTCGGTGGCTTACTTGCCAAGTCGGGCCGCTTTTCGTAGACGAATCGAATCACGTGCGCTAGCGTCGGGTAATCGCGGAGCTTGCGATTCTCATCGCGCGGAATGCTGTAGATCTCGCGAATGGCGGCAAACATTTCCGCTTGCTTGACAGTGTCGACGCCCAGGTCGGCTTCCAAGTCGAGATCGAGGTCGAGCATGTCCTGCGGATACCCCGTTTTCTCGACCATGAGCGCGAGGATGCGGTCCTTTACCGCATCGTCATCTTTGGGAGAGATTGAGGCAACAGCCGTCGGAATGGCTTTAACTTCGGGCTCTTGCTTCGCTTCGGCCACTGGCGTCGTCGTGACCGTCGCTGCGGCGAGGTCGGGTCTTTTCTCGTAAACGAATCGAATGACATGTGCCAGCGTGGGATAGTCGCGGAGCTTGCGATTCTCGTCGCGCGGAATACTGTAGATCTCGCGAATGGCCGCGAACATTTCCGCTTGCTTGACGGTATCGACGCCGAGGTCGGCTTCCAGATCGAGATCCAAATCCAGCATGTCTTGCGGGTATCCGGTTTTCTCAACCATCAGCGCGAGAATGCGATCCTTCACGGGATCGCTATCTTTATCTCTACCGGAACTGGCCGCCGGTACTGCCGGGACGACTTTTGCCTCCGGCTCTTCCTTAATTACTGCCTTCACCACCGCAGCCGGCACGGCCTTTACAACAGGCACGGGCGTGGATTGCGTCGCAAGAAGTTGCGGTTTGCGATCGTGGACAAACTGGATCACGCGAGCGAGCGTGGGAAAATCTCGTAGTTTGATCGTGTCGTCGCGGACAATGCCGTAGGCTTCACGAATCGTAGCCATGACTTCGGCCTGCTTCACGGTATCGATTCCCAGGTCGGCCTCGAGATCGAGATCCAGGTCGAGCATGTCGACCGGATAGCCCGTTTTCTCAGCTACCAGAGCCAGTACCCGCTGCTTCACCGAATCATCTTCGACCGCAGGCTTCGCGGGCGTTGGCGGTGCGGGCGTTGGTGGCACGAGAACAGGTTTCGCAGCTTCCACTTTCGCCGCGACTTCCACCTTCGGTCCGATTTTCACTTTGGCTTCGACGATCTTGCTCGGCGCAACCGGAGGAGGAACAACCGCCACCGGAGCAGGCGGGGTTGGAACGGCGGCAACGGGCGCCTCTTGGGACTTCTGTTTAGTCTCTGCTAAGCGCGCCGCCGGCTTCTGATCGCGTACTCGTAGTGTGCGATGGACAACTTCCAGATCAGCCGTTGGAAAACCTGCGACCTGGCTCAGCCAGTTTTTCCAGCAATTTTCGTCGACGATGCGATAGCCATAGCCGAGATTATTTGGCCGCCTGCGGATACCGTCCTTGGGGGCGATCCAGTGCAACAACGACATGCTGATTTGCGATCCGAATCCGGCGCCGAGACGTATGGCGTACTCGACGGGATATCCGCCACCCTTCGAAAGATTCAAGGTTCCCAACTCCGGATCGACCTCTTTGAAGTTTGCGACCGGCGGAACCGTGCCTGTTTCCAGCGCCTTGATCGCGACCACATCTTCGATCCCGGTCCCCATTGCATGACCGGTCATGCCTTTGGTATTGGCAATCACGATCTGATCGGCCGCGTCGCCGAAAACCTTACGCAGCGCGTGGATCTCGGCCGAGGCGCTTCGCCGCGAGCAGGTGTATAGGTCTCGTGAGAAACAAATACGGTATGCGGCGCAATCTCTTTGCGCGAAATTCCGCTGTGAGCTTCGGCTTGCGCCACCAGGTTCTCCATCATCTGGCCGATGTGCTGAACGTCGAGGCGAGTCCCATGGAAGGCGCTATTCGCCGTGACCGTGCTCAATACTTCGCAGATTGGTTGGATTCCGCGTTCCCGCGCGGCTTCGGCGCTCTCAACCACAAAACCTGCCGCGCCCATGCCCACGATCAAGCCGTGACGGCGGCGGTCAAAGGGAGTTGCGGCTTCTTCCACCACCTCGTCAGTCGCAGCTGCGCCGCTCGCCAGGAAACCCGAGCCAAACCATTCGATGGAATGATCGGAGGTGACGTCGTCGGACGAGACAACAATCACGCGACTGCAGCGTCCGGCGCGGATCCAGTCTTCCGCCAGCGCGACCGCCTGCGTGGTGCTGGCGCAAGCGGAATTGATTTGTGTGTTGGGACCGCGGGCGCCAATGAATTCGGCAAACTGCGAATGTCCCATCGACAGCGTTCGAAGCAGGAAGCGACGGTCGAAGACGTAGGGCTCCTTCTCGATGGCGTCGCGCAACTCTTCCGTGCGCCGTTCAATTTCCTGTTCGAGAACGGAATCGCCGTTCGTCTTCGACTCCCGCGCCAGGAGCCCTTCGAGTAGGCTCAACTTCTCGCGGCGGGAGTGATCCGAGTAATATCGCCCCATTTCATCGGCGAAGGAATCGCAGCCCGGGAAAGCGGAAGCGAAGATCACGCCGGTGCTGTCGCGAAGCGCGTCAGGGAGGGCCCAGCGATCTTGCAGCTGCGTATTTTTCGTCGTGGTCTTGTAACGCATCACGAGCGGGATGCCGGCATCGCGCAGTGCGTCAACGCCCACCGCGATGGCCAACTGGGTGGTGCGATCGAGCGCGGCTACTCGATCCGCGGAGATGCCGAATTCCTTCTCCAGATCGAGTGCGCCGCCGCGGCCGGCCAGTTTGATGACATCGGCGACGTTGTTGATGGTTTCGAATGTGGGCCCGCCGTTGTCGCTCTTGACCAGGCGAGTGATGTGTTTGTCTAGCATCGCCTTGCGTAAACGGGTGGGGATGAGATCGATGAATTGGTCGCCGCGCAGGATGCGGGCAATATTTTCGTCGTCGAAAATGCGCTCGGTTCCGGGTAGACCCAACGCTGCGCCGGTGATAACGACGGAGACGGACGCCGTTGCACGGTCCGGTCCGCGATACATCTGCCAGCCGCGCTCCAGAACTTCGGCAAAATAATGGCCGAGTTCGGCATAGCGACCGTTTCCGCCGGCAGTCACATTTGGCTTGGGTGCGCTCGCGGGAGAAGCCGCTACCGCGACGGGCGCAGGCTTCTCGGCTGGCGTGGATGTGAGCGAAACGCTTCCCGTCTTCTCGGGAGAAACTGCGGTGGTCCCACGGCCCAGACCCGCGGCGTACAGGCCGCACAGCGCCTGGTTAAACGAAGCGATGTCGCCGAACTTCGGATGATTGGTGAAGAGCGACAGCACATCGCCGCGCTCGCCGAGAACATCTTCGGCAAACCCTTGCAACGCTTTCTTCGGACCGACTTCCACGAAGATCCGCGCGCCAGCCTCGTAAAGAGTGCGCAACCCTTTCACGAACTGCACGGGAGAAGCGACCTGCTTGGCCAGAAGATCCAACATCTGGGGAACAACGTCCGGTCCTGTGGGATAGAACTCTCCATTCACGTTGGCCACGATGGGCAGGCGCGGCGATTCCATACGCAGGCGTGCAAGCTCATGCCGCAGGGGCTCGCTGGCGGGCGCCACGATCGAGGTGTGGAAGGCATGGCTAACCGGCAACTCCGAAACTTCGTAGCCGGCTTTCTGAAGTACTTCCATCGCCTGCGTGACGGCCTTGGTCGCGCCACCGATTACCGCCTGGTGCTCACTGTTGACATTGGCGATTACGACGTAGCCGTCGACTGTTTTCAGAATTCGTTCGACTTCTTCTAAGGGCGCAAACACGGCCGCCATTTTGCCCGTGTCGGCGACAGCCACGCGGGTCATTCCGCGGCCACGGGCGCTGACTGCTTCGAGTGCATCCTCGAACGGGAGGGCACCCGAGGCGACCAGTGCTCCGTACTCGCCTAGGCTGTGCCCCATAGTCATGTCAGGCTCAATGCCGTAGGCGGCAAGCAGGCGCGTGAGCGCGAGATCGATGGCCAGCACGACCGGCTGCGTAATTGCGGTCTGGCGCAGATCATCTTCGGCCTTCGCGACTGCGACAGGATCGGCTGCGTCGACAAAAACAAACTCGGTGAGCGGCTTGCCGAGCAGTGGCGTCATCACGCGATTGGCTTCGGCAAACGTTGCGGCGACAATCGCCTCGGCTGTGTAGAGCGGGCGCAGCATGTTCACGTACTGCGAACCTTGGCCGGTATAGAGGAAGGCCACTTTCGGCGCTGGTCCTTGACCGCGGAAGATGCCTTGCGCGCGCAGAGCTTTCCACACGGGTGGCTGATTGACGGCGAGCCCCTTCAGAGCCTTGCCGGACTTGTCAGCCAGGTCGGCTGCATCGGCGTAGTCAATGGAGATGCGTTGCGGAGCGCGCAGGTCGGCTTCGGCCGGGGCTGCAGGAGCTGGCGCGCGGCCAGCTTGAGCATCCTTCATCACCGCACTCAGACGATCGATGAGCGCAGCTTCCGAGGCAGCGCCAATCACGAGGGCGCCTCGAAGCGGCGATTTGCAGGCGGGAGAAGTTGAAGAGAACGCAGAGGGCAGGACTTCTTTCGTGTTCATGACTACCTCATGGATCGCAGTTTGGGGGAGAGTGCCGACAGCTACCGAACGCTTGCCGTTTCCAGGCAGCCGGTGAGGAATATGTTCCTCGACGACAAGATGGAAGTTAGTGCCGCCAAAACCGAAGGCGCTGATCCCGGCACGACGAGGAGTATCGGCGGGCACGGTCCATGGCTTCAGTTCGGTATTGACATATAAAGGAGAGTGGGCAAAGTCGATATCGGGGCTGGGATGTTCGCAATGCACGCTGGGCGGCAGTACTTTGTCCCGAAGCGCCAGCGCGGTCTTGAGCAGTCCCGCAGCGCCCGCCGCTCCTTTGAGATGACCGATGTTCGACTTGACCGAGCCGAGCGCCACAGAGTGGACGGGAAGATTCTGGCCGCTGAGCAGATTAGCCATGCACTGCGCTTCGACCACATCGCCTACGCGCGTTGAGGTACCGTGGCCCTCGATCAAAGTTGCCGTAGCCGGCGAAAGGCCGGCATTCTGCCAGGCGCGCTCGAGGCAAAACTTTTGCCCGACAGGATTGGGCGCGGTGATCCCTTTGCCCTTGCCGTCGCTCGACGCGCCGATGCCGCGCAGCACGGCGTAGATCTTGTCGCCATCGCGCTCAGCGTCGGCCAGGCGCTTCATTACAAAGATCGCAGCGCCTTCGCCCATCACGAAGCCGTCCGCGCCTTCCGCGTAGGGCCGAGTTCCGGTGGCCGAGAGTGCGCCGATCTTGCAGAACTTGACGAAGGTTTGGGCGCCCATGTTGCGGTCGATCCCACCGGTGATGACGGCGTCGAAGTCTTTCGCGATCAGCCCTTCTGCGGCAGCGGTCATGGCCGCCGTGGCCGAAGCGCACGCTGCGTCGCAAACAAAATTCGGGCCGTGGAAGTTGTAGATGTTGGCAATGCGGCCGGCAATGCAGTTCGCCAGTTCGCCGGGCATGCTGTCTTCGGTCACTTCGGGCAGACGCTTGCCGATGCGGTCGTGCAATTCTCGCGTGATGTCAGCCCGGACTGCTTCGGGAAGCGAGGCGAAGCTGGTGCTTTCTGCGAGTTCGTGCGCGTACTCTGGAAAATTCACTCGTAGCGCGGTCTGATAATGCCTTTCACCCGCCATGGCATTGCCTAGAATCACGGCGACGCGGTCCGCGTCCAGCGGCCGCTTTGGATACCCATAATCTTCGAGAGCTTCGCGTGTGGCTGCGATCGCCCATTTTTGTGCCTCGTCCATGGCGTCGGTCACGCGCGGTGGAATCGCCAGATGCCACTTCATTGGATCCCACACGTGCTCCCGCACCCAGCCGCCGATCTTCGAGTACGTCTTGTCCGGCGCTTTTGGATCGGGGTCGTAATAACGCTCTGAGTCCCAACGGTCGGACGTGACCTCCGTGATACTGTAGCGGCCCTTCTTTATGTTTTCCCAGAAGGCCGCGACGTTGGCGGCATCGGGCAGCACGGCTCCCGCTCCCACGATTGCGATGGCTCGATAGGCTGTGTCTTCCATGTGGACGCTCCTGTGCAACCCGGTCTGGCCGGTTGCGGTTGACGATAGTCAGGCGTCTTGATCTTTATGCGGCGAGTGCAGGCTTGGCTGCACGGGCGTAGAGGACGTCGGCTATAAAATCCATGTCAGAAATCAGACCCGCCTGTGCGCGATGAATGGCGGGCAAATCTAAGCTCAATTCAAAGGCGGGCATCTCGGTCTCGCTGATACCACCCGCTCCGCAAACCCAGCGCAGCCCTTCTTCCGCGACCTTGAGCGCGGCCTCGCGCGCGAATATGCGGCCGAGCGCAGCGACCGCGGTTGCGTCAAAGCGCCGGGGAGCTTTTTCGTTCAACTTGTTTTCGGCGAGCAGCGCGGCGCGACGCGCCAGGCAACCCGCGCTTTCGGCATAAGCAATCCACTCTCCCAGGCGTAGGAGAATGTGCTGATAACGTGTGAGCCGGGCAAGGCGCGCTCTTTCCAAAAGTTCAGCCAGCGCGTGATGCGCCAGTGCGGCGAAGTTTGCACCGACATTCGGATGGCGCGCATGCAGAGCTTCCAACTCGCGCGCTTTCTCGTGGTAGTGCTGGCCACGCGTCTTTAGGTGAAGCTGCCACCGGTCGCGGCTAATGGTCATCTCCATGATTTCGGAAGTGCCTTCATAGATCGTGGTGATGCGAACATCGCGGCTGATCTTCTCCACCAGATATTCGTGGGTGTAGCCATAGCCGCCCAGCGCCTGGATGCTGGCCTCGGCAGCCGCGTTCCCTGCTTCGGTTGCCATGTACTTGGCGATGGCGCCCTCGGTGTTGAGGCTACCTTCGCCGGCATCGATGCGCTCCGCAGTCTGCTCGATATAGGCGCGCGCGGCTTCCAACCGCGCCACATGCGGCACAATCAGCTTGTGGGTATAGCCTTGCTTTTCAGAGAGCGGGGCTCCGGCCTGAATGCGCTTGGTCGAATATGGAATCGCACGATCGAGCGCGGCCCATCCCGCTCCCAGTCCAAAGGCCGCGACCATCAGGCGGGTGTAGCCAAAAACGGCTTGCGCCTGATTGAGACCCTGACCTTCGACGCCGCCGATGAGCCGGTCAGCGTCTACATAAACGTCGTTGAAGGCAAGCGCGGCCGTGTTGCTGAGGCGAATACCGTGCTTGTCCTCGGGCTCGTCGTGTGTGAATCCCTTCGCGTCTTTCTCCACCACGAACCAGCTGGGACCAGCCGGAGTGCTGGCCAGTACGGTGTAGGCGCCGGCGATTCCGCCGTTGCTGATCCACTGCTTGTTGCCGTTGATCTTGTAGCCGACGATCTTGTCGTCCTTCATGACTCGATCGGCGGTGGTACGGAGCGCGCCCAGATCGCTGCCTGCTTCCGGTTCCGTAGCGCCGTAGGCGAAGAGAAGTCCTTCATCGGCGATGCGGCTCAGCCAGATTTTCTTTTGTTCATGCGTGGCGCCAACCGTGATGGGATCGCTGCCCAGAAACGTCGCCAGCACCGATGTCGCGATTCCGAGATCGATGCGCGCCATCTCCTCGCAAATGCAGTAGACGTCGAACGTGCCGCCGCCCATGCCGCCGAACTCTTCAGGAATGAAAAGCAGTTGGATTCCCAGCTTGTCGGGGCTGCACATGTCGCGCACAATCTCGATGGGGCATTCGTCGCGCTCGTCGAGATCGATCAGGACCTCGTCGGGCAGGCGCTTCTTGGCAAACTCTTTGAGCGATTTCAAACTCAGTTTCAGCGTCTTGGATGCAAGCATGATCTCCTCACTTGGCGGCAACGCCGCGCAATTCACGGGCTTTTTTGGTCAGTTCCGGAAGGAATTCGAGGAGGTCATCCACGATTCCGACGTCGGCCACCTGGAAAATCGGGGCCTTCGGATTTTTGTTGATCGCGATCAGGAACGGGCTTCCTTTGATGCCAGCCAAATGCTGGAACGCCCCGCTGATGCCGCAAGCCAGATAGACCTTGGGCTTGACGGTTTTTCCCGACGAACCCACCTGGCGGGACTTCGCCATCCACTTGGCGTCTACCACAGGCCGCGAACAACTCACCGCGGCGCCGAGCACCTCAGCCAGTTCCTCCGCGAGGCCGACATTATCTTTTTCCTGTATGCCGCGGCCGATGGAAACCAGCACGCTGTGCTTGGTGATATCCACATCGCCTGCCTCGGCCACGATGGTCTCGAGGTAACGGCGTCGCGCCACCAGCGTGCCGACCTCGGATGACTTGTCTACGACTGCGCCCGCTGTGGGAAGGCTCGCCAGCGGTTTGAAGGCGCCCGGGCGAATGTTAAGGACCGCGCCGGAAGAAATGTCGCAGTGCACGTGCGAATTCACTTGTCCACCGAATTCCTGACGAACGAGTTTGAGCGAGTTTCCTTCGACCCCGTCGATCGCCAGCACATCGGAAGCGAACGCGGAGTTCAGTTTGATGGAAAGGCCCGGAGCTAGATCGATCCCAAAGTGATCGTGATTGACGAGCACAATGCTTCCCGCCGGCAGAATTCGAACCAGCGCCTGCCGCACTAACTCGGCATTCGCGTACGCCAGAGCTGCATTGGCGACTTTCCAAATCTCACCGAAGCCGGAACCGATCGCACTGCAAGCGGTCTCGAGCTCCGGACCGGAGCCGGTGAGAATCGCTGTGGGAGCCACGGTGGCATCGATTTTTTTCGCGGCGGCTACGAGTTCGGCCGCAGAATCATCGACCGCTCCACCTCTGTGCACGATGTAAGCAAAAATGCGAGGCATTATTTCAACCCTCCCTTCGCTGCTACCAACTCAAGAACTTTGTCGGCGTTCTCTTCCCGGCTGCCGTGGAGGATCTCGGCTCCCTTGCTGGCGGCGGGAATGAAGTAGTCCACTCGCTTGACTTTTGCGGCCGATTCTCCGACTGCGCCCTGATCGACGCCGAGGTCTGAAGCTGTCGAAGTCGGGATGGGCACAGATGCAACCTGCCGAATGCCTCTCATCCCGACATAGCGTGGCTCGTTAATGCCGGTCTGAATGGAGAGCACGCAAGGCAGATCGATTTCGTTCATCTCCTTGTTGCCGCCTTCGATCTCTCGGCTGACTTTCAGCTTCCCGTCTTCCACGGAAATCGAATTCACCAGCGAGGCGAAGGGATAGTCGAGCATCGCCGCCAGCATTCCGCCGACCTGGGCGGCGCCATCGTCGGCCTGCACGCCGGTGAGGATCAGGTCGTAACGGCCTTTCTGAACGAAAGCTTTGAGAATGGTCGCGACGCCCTTGCCGTCGGATCCGTTGAAGGTGTCATCGGAAACAAGCGCTGCCTGATTCGCACCCATGGCCAGTTCCCGGCGCAGGATCTCCTCGCCCTCTTCGCCATCCACGGTGACCACAGTGACATTGCCGCCAACGCGGTCGCGAATCTGCAGGGCCTCTTCGACCGCGTAGTTGTCCGCCTCGTTCACCGAGTAAACGAATTCTTCGCGCTCGATGTCGTTTCCGGCGGCGTTGAGTTCAATCTCGTTCTCCGAGGTATCGGGCACTCTTCGCGCACACACCAGGATTTCCATCTTTAACCTCCAACCGTTGCAGTTTCTAATTTCTGTGCCTGGGCCGGGCAGCCCTCGCAAACCATGTGCTGATCGACCAGTTCGGCCAGGTCAATCACCGACATCTTCCCTTCCATGCCGGCGACCTTGATCGCGTCCTCAATGTTCACCATGCAGAAGGGGCACGCGGTCACGATCACGTTCGCCCCGGCTTCCGCAGCCATGCGCACGCGGACGACGCCCATCCTCTGCTCCTCTCTAGGTTCGTAGAAGAGCATGAGTCCGCCACCACCGCAGCAGAACGAGCGGTCGCGCGAACGCTGCATTTCAATGCGGTTCAATCCCGGGATCGAGTCGAGAACATCGCGGGGATCGTCGTAGACTTGATTGTGGCGGCCCAAGTAACACGGGTCGTGGTAGGTGTAAACATGGCCTCTATCTTCGAGCCACTTTTCCACAGAGTTGAAACGGAGATTGCCCGATTTTGCCTCGCGGGCCAGTACCTGGCTGATGTGCTCGACCGGCGGCACATCTTTATAGTCGTGTTTCAGCGCGTTGAAAGCGTGTGGGTCGGCGGTAACGATGCTCTGCACTCCCGCTGCTTTGATCGCTTCGGTGTTGTGATCTCGCAGAGCCGTGAACAACATCTCCTCGCCGAAGCGGCGCACTTCGTGGCCGCTGTCCCGCTCTGCCGCGCCCAGAATGCCGAAGTTTTTTCCGAGGCGAGTTAGAATGTGCGCGGTGGCCCGGCCGATCGACTGCATGCGGTCGTCGTAGGAAGTGATGCTGTCGACGAAATATAACGTGTCCGCGCCATTCTTGCCGTCGAGGACTTTGATTTTTCCGTCCGGCCCGAGTTCCGGCGACTTGGCCCAATCGCCTCGTTTCTTCTCGATCTTGCCGTACGGATTGCCACGACTCTCCAGCGCCTTCAGCGGCTTTTGCAGGGACTGCGGCACGTTCCCGTCGTCGATCATTCCCCGGCGCAGGTCGACGATCTTGTCGATGTACTCGACCAGTAGAGGGCATTCTTCTTCACAAGCGCCGCAGGTGGTGCAGGACCAGATCTCATCTTCGGAATAGATTGTGCCGATCAGCGGGTGGCTGTTGTTCGCCTTGCCCAACACGGGATAATGCTGGAACACATAGTCTCGGGCCTTGGTGGTGAGGAAGCGCGGCGCCAGCGGCCGGCCCACCTTGTTAGCCGGACAATTGTCGGCGCAACGTCCGCAGTCAGCGCAGGAATAGAAATCGAGCATGTGCTTCCAGGTGAAGTCTTCGAAGGTCTTCACGCCGAAAGATTTCACCTGATCCAGTTGCTCGTCGGAAACGCCCCAGCGTACCGGCTTGAGAGTTCCCCGCTGCAGCTTGGAGAAATAGATGCTGAACAGCGACGTCTCCACGTGGAACTGGATTCCAAAGGGCCGATAGCACAGCAAGAAATAAAATGCGATCTCATGGACGAGATAGGCTCCGATGTTGAAGCTCCGGAGCGTCGCCAACGGCATCGAGCCAATCGCCACCTGCAGCATCCATGGCAGAGAGAATGCGGCCAGAGCTTCCGCCGGTTGGCCCTGCTGCAAATGTCCGGCAGAGCGACTGGCCGCGAACAGGCTGTCAGCAACCATCAGGAGTGCAATGAGCCCCAGGAGAAAAATCGCGTCTGCGGTGTGGCCCTTGCCGTACTTCGCAGGCACAGCGTATCGAGCGGGTTTGAAAATCAGGCGGCGGCTTGCCGCCACGACCATACATAAGAAGACGACGGTCGCCGCGTAGTCGGTGACCAGGTCATAGATCTCCCCGGTTCTTCCCGACAGGCCTGGCATCACAAAATTTGGAGAGACTCCCACGATCAGTACTGTGAAGGCCCGCATCGCGAGGAGAATGAATCCAGCGAAGATAAGAATGTGGAGAGTTCCGGCGAACTTGTAGCGCGGATGCTTCCACTGTCCCAGCCAGAACTTGAAAACTCTTCCGAGCCGCATGAAGGGCTGATCAAAGCGCGGATCGCGCTGCGCTCGAAGTAGCGGGACCAGCCGCTTCCACACGATGTAAGCAAAGCAGGCTACTCCGAGAACATGGAGGGCCAGGAAGAGTTCCCGGCCGGGAACCAGCCAATTCACGACGTCTTGGGGTGAAATACCTACCACGGCCTACACCCTGACTTTGTCAACTGCCTATGCCAATCGGAAGCGGAGTTTTTCTCCGTTCAGTCCGTGGCGCAGGTTCGAATCTTGGAGGGCTTGAATGCCCTTCTTTTATGCGTAGTCGATCGGATTCTTCTCAAACCAGTGTTCATCGCGAGTTTCGCTGATCTTTTTCCAGGCGCCGGAGGCGACGCTGGCGGTGAGTTGACGGTTCTCCCAGATCATGCCCGCGCCAAATCCGATGGCTCCGCCGAGCAAGCCGAAAGCTACCGTTCTGCTGGAGGAACGCCGCCCGTTGCCTTTTAGGC
Organism: uncultured Acidobacteriaceae bacterium; assembly: GCA_937879855.1. Taxonomy (GTDB): domain Bacteria; phylum Acidobacteriota; class Terriglobia; order Terriglobales; family Acidobacteriaceae; genus Sulfotelmatobacter. Next base: position 22,986 of record CALFMO010000046.1, read on the forward strand.
TCCCGCCCAATGCCCCTAGAAACGCCCCCACCATTGCGGGCGCTAACGCATGCCGGGCTGATTCGCTGAGATCGGAAGCGAGCGATTCCTCCTTGAGGAATTCATCTTCCGCTTCGTGCGCCCCTTCGAGGGCGGAATTCACTAGCTTCTGACCATAATCAACGCTGGATTTGGACCATTCCAAAAAATTCATCTCTACCTCATGTCGCGACCGGTACTGCATTTCAATTCGGGCCTATGCAGCCCGTCGCGAACCTTCCATCCGCGATTCAATACACGCGAGCAAGTCTTCCAAACTCATGCCCTGATCAAGCATGACAGTAGCGTGCGCCCATCGAGTCCCACCGCTTCACCTGCCCGAACCAACCTCTCGATGGCTCCATACACTGAGACTTGATGGGATTCGTGCAGGCGAGTAACAAAAACTCCCAGGGCATCGGTGGTCTCTACTCCGGCAGGCACGCGGTCAACCTCAGTCCCAAAGTAGAACTTTGCGTGGAACGCAGTCAGCAATGCCCGTCACGCCGCAATGTGACGGTCGTCACTCTCGGAAAGTGACCGTCAAACTAGCGCTAATGTGCGATATCGAATGAATGCCACCGATCCCTGCCATTCCACTTCAGCAAGCAGTCGGAACCATAGGAATCAGGGAGGTTTTTGCCAGGAACGAAACACAGGGGCTGAGGACACCATCGACGCCCTGCTCTGCGGCGCGATGTATTTCAGCGAAGAGGTTGCAGCAATTTCATCACTTAATTCCAATCATGATCAAATTGTGCTCTTCCCCTATATCGCGCGCACCGGAGGAGGCCGTGATTCAGGCAGAACCCGTGCTCCCGGCTCCCTTCGGAACGGTCGAGAATCCGGTTGCAATGATGGAACACGAGCACGATTCTGCGGGCAAAGCGCTCCGCGCGATTCGTGAGGCCAGCAACAATTTTGCGCTGCCATCCGATGCTTGCATCAGCTACCGAACGCTCAACGGGGCGCTCCAAGGCTTCGAGGCGGCTCTTCATCAGCACATTCACCTCGAAAACAACTTCCTGTTTCCACGTGCCATCGCAATGGAAAAGTCTCACTGACCTATCTTTGATTGGAGGAGGCGACGTGGGAATCGCAACGGTTGAAGTTATCTCTGGAAGTTTGGGCGCCGAGTCTTCGGTCGGAATTTCAGGCTGCCGCGCTGGTTGGACCTGCCTTTGCGGTCCCTGAAATACCTCCTGCTGATTTTTTCGTCTGTGCGGTAACGATGATGTCGGCCGAAACGATTGCGAACTTCGTTGCAAAGACCCTATGCACTTGTCGTCGACGTCCGCATGCTTAATTTATTTCGCTTCATGGGAAGCGCAACCGCCTATTCCTGATCGCTTTCCTGTCAAAATCCCCACCCTGTCCCTGAAAATACGCAGGGACAAGGGTGGGGCACCCGATTCATCGTTACTACCAACAACTACCGCGCTTCGCGCGGTGGACAGCCGTGGGCGGCTGTCCCCACATGCATCAACTACACGAGGCCCTGGTCCAGCATGGCGTTGGCTACTTTTAGGAAGCCGCCGATGTTGGCGCCGTTTACCAGGTTGCCCGGCGTGCCGTATTTCTCGGCCGTTTCGAAGCAGTTCCGGTGAATGGCGATCATGATCTTGTGCAGACGATCGTCCACTTCCTCGCGAGTCCAGCTCAGGCGCGCGCTGTTCTGCGCCATTTCGAGACCGGAGGTGGCCACGCCGCCAGCATTCGCGGCTTTGGCCGGACCGTAGAGGATCTTGGCATCGAGGAACAGCTTGGTAGCGTCGAGCGTGCTGGGCATGTTCGCGCCCTCGGCGACCAGCTTGATGCCGTTCTTCAGCAGGTTCGCCGCATCTTTCGCGGTGATTTCGTTTTGCGTGGCGCTAGGGAAGGCGCAGTCCGCTTTGATGTTCCAGAGCGGGTTGTGCTCCAGCTTGATGTCCGTGGGCATGAAGATCGCTTTTTTATAGTGATCGGCATAGTCGCGGATGCGTCCACGCTTCACGTTCTTCAGGTCGATGATAAAGGCCAGCTTCTCGCGATCGATGCCGTCGGGATCGTAGATGACACCGTTGGAATCAGACACCGTGATCGGCTTGGCGCCGAGATCGAGCAGCTTTTCGACCGTGTATTGCGAGACGTTGCCGCTGCCGGAAACTAAGCAGAGCTTGCCTTCCAGCGTGTCTTTCTTCGTCTTGAGCATTTCGCTGGCGAAGTAGACGCAACCGTAGCCGGTGGCTTCGGGACGAATCAGCGAACCGCCCCAGCCCAAGCCCTTGCCGGTGAGAACGCCGGTGAATTCATTGCGCAGCCGCTTGTACTGGCCAAACAGGAAACCGATCTCCCGCCCGCCCACGCCGATGTCGCCGGCCGGGACGTCAGTGTCCGGTCCAATGTGACGCTGCAGTTCGGTCATGAAGCTTTGGCAGAAACGCATGACTTCGTTGTCGCTCTTGCCCTTGGGATCGAAATCGGATCCGCCCTTGCCGCCGCCCATGGGCAGTGTGGTGAGCGAATTCTTGAAGACCTGTTCGAACGCCAGGAACTTCAAGATGCCGAGGTTGACTGAGGGATGGAAGCGCAGCCCGCCCTTGTAGGGGCCAATGGCGCTGTTCATCTCAATACGGAAACCGCGGTTGATTTGGATTTCACCCTGATCGTCGAACCACGGCACGCGGAACATGATGACGCGCTCAGGCTCGACAATTCTTTCGAGCAGACGCGCGGATTGATATTCCGGATGCTTCGAGAGCACTAACCTTAGAGAATCGAAAACTTCTGCCACCGCCTGATGGAACTCGGGCTCGGCGGGGTTCTTCGCCTTCACACTGATCATCACGGATTCAATGTAGTCCCCGGGAGCCTTGACTCCAGGGTGTGTCAACACAGACATAGGCCTACCTCCGTAGGTACAACGTAAAGATAATTTCGTGGTTCATTGTCGTGTTTTGCGTGCGAGCCGACTGTGATAATTCTCACCGGCGGGGGTGATTAAGGTCACGGAGAGTGGAGGTGGTGTGGAATGAGGAAGATGCGAGATGCTGCGGATAATGCTTTCGCGGGCACTGACTTGTTTCTCTTGCCTATTCTGAGCGCTCGGAGGAAAGTATGCAATCACTTGGCAGGTTCGTGGAGCGGAGTCGATATGAAGCTTGTGCAATCAATGATTGCAATGATATCATTGATTGCATGGCCAGCATTACCATCCGCAATCTGGAAGAGACGACGAAGCGCAAGCTTAAGGTGCGCGCGGCGATCAATGGGCGATCCATGGAGCAGGAAGCGCGGGAGATTCTGAAGAGCGCGCTGAAATCTGTTCCGAAAAAACAAATGAATCTTGGAGAGGCGATCCATCGCCGGTTTGCGCGGCTGGGCGGCGTGGACCTCGAGCCCTTGCCCCGCGAATTCGTGCGCGACCCTGACTGGCTGAAAGATTGGAAAGAGTAATCAGCCTAGCCAGTGATCATTCTCGACACGAACGTCATCTCCGAACTGATGAAAGCCACGCCCGCTCCGGCCGTACTTGCCTGGATGTCGCTTCAACCGCCCGACGATCTCTTCATCAGCACAATCAGCATGGCTGAAATCTTGTTCGGTATTGAACTCCTTCAGAAGGGAAAGCGCCGTGAAGGTTTGCTTCGGGAAGCTGAAGTCACGTTCGCAAGAGATTTCGCCGGCAGAATCCTTGCTTTCGATGAAGGGGCTGCGCGCATGTTCGGATCGATTGTGGCGACCCGACGCATGCAAGGGCGTCCGATTGGAATCGCGGACGGACAAATTGCTGCGATCGCTAGATGCCGCCAGTCTACCCTGGCGACCCGCGACACAAGTGATTTCGAGGGATGCGGAGTACAGTTGGTCAATCCGTGGGTCGGGTGAAAGTTTTGGCGTTCTGCGCAAAGAGAAGAACCTATGCGTTGAGCTGCGCAGGAAATTCCAGGGGTCCTTCGCTTCGCTCAGGATGACAGGACTATTTTGAGTGAACACTACCTAGCAGATTCTGGGTAGCTGCTCGCCGCTTAGCATGTCGACGACGCGGTTGCCGCCGATGCGGCTTTGCAGGACCACGGTGCGGCCGGGACTTTCCTCTACTCTTCCAATGCAAACCGACTCCTGCGAAACGGGAACCTTCCTCATGACTGCAACTGCTGCGTCTGCCTGCGCGGCTGGAACGAAGACGGCAAAGCGGCCCTCGTTGGCGACGTAGAGCGGATCGAGGCCGAGGATTTCACAGGCGCTCTGCACCGTTTCCTGAACCGGAATCAGACTTTCTTCCAGCTTGATCGCGATATTTCGGTCGGAGGCGATTTCGTTGAGCGTCGTGGCCAGGCCGCCGCGGGTCAGGTCGCGCAAGCAATGGATCTCGATACCGGCATTCAGCAAAGCTTCAACCGCCGGCCAGACTGATGCAGTGTCGCTGAGGATGGGCGACTCGAATTCGAGGCCTTCGCGCACGGAGAGGATGGCGATGCCATGGCGGCCGAGATCGCCGCTGACGATCACCGCGTCGCCGACCTGAACCGATGCGGGGCTGATCGTCTGCTTCACGTTCGCTTCGACCAGGCCGATGCCGGATGTGTTGACGAAAATTCCGTCACCCTTTCCTTTGTCGACGACTTTTGTATCGCCGGTAACCAATTGCACTCCCGCCTTGGCCGCAGATTCTTGCATGGATGCAACCACGGTGCGCAAGGTATCCATGGGGAGGCCTTCTTCGAGAATGAATCCGGCGCTGAGGTAGAGCGGGCGGGCGCCGCACATGGCGAGATCGTTGACTGTGCCGTAGATGGCGAGGTCGCCGATATTGCCGCCGGGAAAAATCAGCGGGTGCACGACGAATGAATCGGTGGTGAATGCCAGGCGCGAACCATTGACCGTCAAAACCGAGCCGTCGTGGCGCTGTTCGAGCATGGGATTGCCGAAAGCCGGCATGAAAATCTTTTCGATGAGTTGGTGGGTGAGCCTTCCGCCGCCGCCATGCGCCAAGACGATGCGATCGTCAGCGACTCGGGGCACCGGACAACTCAGGTTGAATTCGGTCATGACCTTGACGTCTGCCATAGTGGTAATAGGCCGCGCACGCACCCTCCGACGAAACCATGGGAGCGCCGAGCGGGTTCTCCGGCGTGCACTTCACCGCAAATGCCGGACACTCGTGAGGTTTCTTGATGCCTTGCAAAATCAGGCCGCTGATGCACTCCGGCGATTCGCGCGCGGGCTCGGCGGATGAGGGATAGCGGCGGTTGGCGTCGTACTTCTGGAAGCGGCCGCGCAACTGGAATCCGCTGACCGGTATTTCGCCGAGGCCGCGCCACTGGCGGTTTACCACTTCAAAGACTTCCGTGATGCGTTCCTGTGCCGGCCGATTCCCTTCCCGGCGAGTGGCGCGAACGTACTGGTTCTCGACCTCGTGACGGCCTTCTTCCAGTTGGCTGACCGTCATGAAAATGCCTTCGAGAATGTCGAGCGGTTCGAAGCCGGTGACGACGATTGGAACTCTATAACGCTCGGCGATAGGAAAATATTCTTCGTAACCCATGACGGTGCAGACGTGCCCCGCGGCCAGGAATCCCTGAACGACGCAACTCTCGGAGGACAGCAGCGCCTCCATAGCGGGAGGAACGAGCACATGGGAGACGAGAAGCGAAAAATTGTCGACGTGATCATGGTCGGCTTGCCACGCGGCCATGGCGTTGGCGGGCGCCGTGGTTTCAAAGCCGACCGCAAAGAATACGACTTGCCGGTTGGGGTTCGTTTTGGCAAGTTTCAAGGCGTCGAGCGGCGAATAGACGATGCGAACGTCGGCGCCTTCAGCCTTGGCGTCGAATAGACTCTTCGAGGAACCGGGCACGCGTAGCATGTCTCCGAAGGAACAGAAGATCACTTCAGGGCGGCGCGCGATGGCAACGGCTTTGTCGATCAAATCGATCGGCGTCACGCAGACCGGGCAACCCGGGCCGTGAACCAGGGTGATTTCGTGGGGGAGCAAGTCTTCGAGGCCGCACTTGACAATGGTGTGAGTTTGACCGCCACAGATTTCCATGACCGTCCAAGGGCGCGTTACTTTTTTCCAGATTTGCTGCGCGAGTTGGTCAGCAGCCTTTTGATCGCGATATTCACTGAGGAATTTCACCGAGTTCCTCCTTCAGCGTTCCAAGTTCTTCCAGGTACTTGAAGATACGCCGCGCTTCGTCCTCGTCGATAACGCTGATGGCAAAGCCCACGTGGACGAGAACATATTTTCCGATGACCGCTTCGGGAGTGTAGGCAAGGCTGACGTCTTTGCGGATGCCGCCGAAGTCAACCCGTCCGCGCCGGAAGGCGATGTCGCCGTCGTCCATAATCTCCACTACTCGACCTGGAACCGCGAGACACATTTTGGACCTCCTGGCGACCTTCAAGTAGTGCCGGCATCTTGCCGGCTGTCGCGAGGGCATCGTGCCCTCGCTGCGCGGGCGAGACGCCCACGCAACAGCCGCCGGGACGGCAGCGCTACAACATCTTGCTCATTACTACCTGGCCCAACGCAATTCCCCCGTCGTTGGGCGGAACCCGATGATGCGTATAAACGTCGAAGCCGCGGGATTCAAGGGCAGCGGCCGCGCGCTCCGTCAGATAACGGTTTTGAAAAACTCCACCGCTGAGTACAACTTGCTTCGGACCAGCCCGAGCGGCGACCTCCACGATCCAGTTAACCAATGCATTGTGAAATCGCGCCGCAATGAAAGGGGTGGCGACTCCAGCGCGTTTGTCATCCATTACCGCCATGATCAGAGGACCCCAGTTTCCGCTGGTTAGAGGATACGCCTCTTCCGTGCGCAAACGGCCAATTTCATTTTCGAGGAGCGTGGCAGCCTGGCCCTCAAAATGGTTTTGCTGAGCTACGCCGGTAATACTCGCGACTGCGTCGAATAGTCGGCCGACACTCGTCGTGGGCGCGACGTTGATGCCGCGTTCGAGCATATAGCGAATCTTCGCGTCATCCAATCGGGGATTCCCCGGAGATTTTGGGTGGACGACGGGATTTCCCGGTTCTGACGCGGTGGCCTCGCGGATTTCTCTCTCGACTTCGAAAATCAGGCTGGCAGCGGAGCGCCAGCCTTCGCGGACCGCAGCATCGCCGCCCGGAAGGCCAAACGAACGAAGGTGCGCGATTCGTTGGAATTGGTTTCCTTCCACGTGAAAAAATTCGCCGCCCCAGATGGCACCCTCTAGGCCATATCCAGTGCCGTCCCATGAGACGCCGAGGTACGGTCCCTGCACATTATTTTCGGCCGCGCATGCGGCAACATGCGCCTGGTGATGCTGAATGCGAATCAACGGAAGTCCGGATTTCTCGGCCCAATGGGTGGAGGCATAGTCGGGATGCAGATCGCAGGCTATGACCTCAGGCTTAAAACTATAAAGGCGGCACAAATCGTCAATCGCCTTCTCGAAGGCGGCGCGTGCCTCGAGAGTTTCGAGATCGCCGATGTGCTGGCTGAGGAAAACGTCCTGGCCCACGCCGATGGCGACGGTATTCTTGAGATGGCCGCCGACAGCCAGCACCGGCGGAAGGCTCTCGGCGACGCGAATGCCAAGCGGGGCGTAGCCGCGGGCACGCCGCAGGATTCCGGCGCGTCCGCGGGTGAGGCGAACTACCGAATCATCGCACGCCCGCACGATGGGGCGGTTGTGCATCAGAAAATGGTCGGCAATGTCTTTGAGGCGGAACTTCGCTTCGTCGTCGGCAATGGCGATGGGTTCGTCGCTGCGGTTACCGCTGGTGGCGATCAACGGGAAGCGGCATTCCTGCATCAGCAGATGATGCAGCGGCGAGTACGGCAGCATGACGCCGAGATAGGGCGAGCAGTGTGCGACGTTGGCGGCGATGTCGGTGCCCGGCTTGGGCTGCAACAGGACGATCGGCGCGGCTTGCGATTCGAGAAGCAGCACTTCCGCCGGCGAGATTTCGCAGTACGTTCGCGCCACTTCGAGCGAGGGCATCATCAGCGCGAAAGGTTTTTCTTCGCGATGCTTGCGCGCGCGCAGGCGTGCCACTGCTCCATGGTTGCGGGCGTCGACCAGAAGCTGAAATCCGCCAATGCCTTTGAGCGCGACGATTTCGCCTTGCAGGAGTGCTTCTACCGCATCTTCGATGGTGCCTTCGAGCTTCGGCCCGCACACAGGGCAGGCGTTGGGCTGCGCGTGAAAGCGACGGTTCGCAGGATTCTCGTATTCTTCGCGACAGGCGGGACAGAGCGTGAACGTCCGCATCGTGGTGTTGGGACGGTCGTAGGGAATGTCGACGACGATGGTGTAGCGCGGTCCGCAGTTGGTGCAGTTGGTGAACGGGTATTCGAAACGGCGATTGTCGGGATCGAACAATTCCTCGCGGCAGTCAGTGCAAGTCGCAAGATCAGGGAGAACATTCACCGTCTTGCCGGAGTCGTGCTCGCTGGCAAGAATTTCGAAACGAGTGGACCCCTCGGCCGAAATCCAGGAAGATTCGTGGACAGTTACTACTGAGGCTTTTGGGCGCTCGTGCTCCAGGCGTTGCTCGAAACGGCTTAACTGTTCGGCAGGGCCTTCGACTTCTACTACAAGACCTGCAGATGAATTCAGCACCCATCCGGTAAGGGATAATTCGGTGGCCATACGGTAGACGAAGGGGCGGAAACCGACTCCCTGAACGGCTCCGCGGAGAGTGATGCGCAGGCGTTGCATCGCGGGTTTTGCCGCAACCGTCATGGCGTACCGCTTGGTCGATTCTAGTCTGGCGGCGCTTCGAGAAGCAGGAATTGTTGGACGAGCGCTTCAATCCGGGTGACTAGAGCCGGGAGAGCGGCCTCGACCGCGGGAGATAGGGATTCTCCGTGATCAAAACAAGCGCCGGTTAGAGTGACCGAGAATGCATGGGTCCTGGCGCCGAAGAGTTGGTGGGCGAGTGCGACGATGGCGTCTGGTGAAAGTTGATGGGAGAAGCGGGGTTGGGTCTGCAGTGGCCGGATTTCCGCGGAGGAGATTTGTCCCGGTGGGCCGTTGTTGGCGGCGTCTACGAAGATCACGGCTTCACAGCGGTGGATGGTTTCGGCTAGTTCCGGGGTGAGTTGATGGATGCTGACGATCTCGACCTCATCGGAGGAAAATCTCCCTTGCAACGCGGCAGCGGCTCGCCATGCCACGCCATCGTCCGAGCGCATCGGATTTCCGTAGGCGATGATCAGGACGCGGGCCATGAGTGGAGTCTATTTCGTTAACGAGCGCCATCCGTCGCGGAGCGTGCGTCTTAGCACTTCTTTCGCCCTTCTGGGGCTTGCAATTTACTGCTCGCTACCCCACGGCTTACGCCGTGGGCTGCCTTCTTCCGCCGCCCTTCGACTTCGCTCAGGGCAGGCTTTCGCGGCTACGCAAAGATCGTCAGGAGCGCGAGACTTCGTCGAGCACTTCTCCAGTGGGGCTCAGTAGCTGGATTTGGAGCTGCATCTGACCGAGGGCGTGCGTGGAGCAACTCAGGCAGGGGTCGTAGCAGCGGATCACGGCCTCGACGCGGTTGAGCATGCCGGGAGTGAGGCGGTTGCCGTGCACATAATGTTTGGCTACCTGCAGCACGCTGCGGTTCATGGCCAGGTTGTTTTGTCCGGTGGCGATGATGAGGTTCACCCAGCGGATCAGGCCCTGCTCGTCGATTTTATAGTGGTGGAATAGTGTGCCGCGCGGGGCTTCGGCAGCGCCCACACCTTCGAGTTCGTTGGGCCGGGCCACGGCGCGCACGTGCTTGGAGAGAATTTCGGGATCGTTCAGCAATTGTTCCAGGCGCTCGATGCAGTAGAGGATTTCGATGAGGCGCGCGTGGTGATAGTGGAACGAGCTTAGGACTGCAGTGCGCTGCAACTCGTGGAACTCGGCGAGTTCCTGGTCGGCGCGCGGCGTGCCGCAGCGATCGGCGACGTTCAGGCGGGCCAAGGGCCCAACGCGGTAGATGCCGTCGGGAAATCCGTTGGGTTTGTAGTACGAAGATTTGAGATAGCTCCAGGGCTCGACCTTTTCGCCGATGTAGTCGGAATATTTTGTGGGGTCAAGATCGTCGGCGACCACGTGGCCGGAGGCATCGACGATGCGGATCTTGCCGTCGTAGAAGGTCAGGCCGTTGTCCTTCTTGACGATGCCCATGAACAGCGTGGGAAAATTTCCGAAGACGGAGATCTCTTCGCGGAAGCGCTCCATCGTGCTCTTGAACCACTCCAGAGTGCGCTCGGCAATGGCGAGCGCGTCAGGTAGCGCCGAAAGTATCGCGTCCCGGTTGGCCTCGGTGAGCGGCTCGCTCACGCCCCCAGGAACGATCCACGCGGGATGGATGCGCTTGCCGCCCAGGCGCTCGATGATGCGCTGTCCGAACTGGCGCAGGCGAATGCCGTCCAAGGCGAGCTCGGGGTTTTTCTGGGCGACCCCAAAAATGTTGCTGGTGGCCGGATCGGCGTCCATGCCGAGCAGCAGGTCGGGCGATGAGAGATGGAACAAGCTCAGCGCGTGTGACTGCGTGACTTGCGCCAGCCCGAAGATGCGGCGCAGCTTGTCGGCCGTGGGCGGAATTTTTACTGCCAGCAGCGAGTCGCAGGCCTTGGCGGACGCGATCAGGTGGCTGACCGGGCAGATGCCGCAAATGCGCGCCATCAGCGACGGCATCTCGTAGAACGGGCGGCCTTCGCACAACTTCTCGAAGCCGCGGAACTGGGTAACGTGAAAGCGGGCTTCCTCGACCCGGCCGTCCTCGTTCAGGTGAAGCGTGATCTTGGAATGGCCTTCGATGCGTGTAACCGGATCGATGACGATGCTGCTGCCCTGCTTCACGAAGTCTCCCTTGTAGCTTCTAGCTGCTAGCCGCTAGCTTCTAGCTAGAAGCTTTTTTTCGCGAGCCTACCCAACCATTTCGGCCTTACGATCCAAATCTGGTCTTCGTGGTCACCTCCGGCTGGCGGCCTTCCAGCAGCTCGGTAACGACGTAGTAAATTGTCTCGGCCGACGGCGGACAGCCCGGGACGAAAACATCTACCTTTACGAACTCGTGCACCGGGCGCGAATTGGGCAACAGCGCGGGCACGACCTGATCGGGAATGCCGGGGTCGAAGGTCACATTCTCGCGATAGGCCCGGTCATAGACCGCCTTGGTGCCGAATGGATTGCGCATGCCCGGCACATTGGCCGTCACCGCGCAATCGCCCAGCGAGACTAGGGTTTTCGTGCGCTCGCGGACGAGCTTGATTTTGTGTAGGTCTTCTTCGCTGCTTACCGCGCCTTCGACGAGCGCCACGTCCACGTTTTCGGGAAATTCCTTGGCGTCGACCAGTGGGCTGTAAACCAGGTCGGCCATGCCGGCCACGGTCAGGAGGCGTTCGTCCATATCAAGAAAAGACATGTGGCAGCCGGAACAGCCATCGAGCCATACGGTCGCGAGACGCTTTTTACTCATTCAACCCCGTTCACCACGAAGGACACGAAGGTACACGAAGGAAACCTTTCACCGCCAAGGACACCTACGTTCGTGAAGAGAACTCCTGCCCATGCCTTCCTTCGTGAACCTTCGTGTCCTTCGTGGTTCAAACTCTTCATTCGTTTTCTTCCCGCATCATGGTCAGGTAGGGCAGGAACTGCCGCCGCTTCAGCATCTCGGCGACCGAGCGTCCCTTTTCAAATAAGGCGCCTGTTGGACATACGTGGATGCACTTGCCGCAACTGGTGCAGGTTTCGGACGATCCCCAAGGTTCGTTCAAGTCGGTGATGACCTTGGCGTCGATGCCGCGACCCATGATGTCCCAGGTATGCGCGCCTTCAATTTCGTCGCACACGCGTACGCAGCGGGTGCACAGGATGCAGCGGTTGTGGTCGATGACGAAACGGTCGTGCGACGCGTCGACCTCTTCTTTGGGATAGCGATAGGGAAAGTGAACGTGGGTGATGCCCAGGCGCTGGGCCAGCATCTGCATCTCGCAGTGGCCATTGGAAACGCACACCGAGCACACGTGGTTGCGCTCGGTGAACAGCAGTTCCAGAATCATCCGGCGATAACCCTGCAGGCGCTCGGAATCGGTGGTGACTTCCATGCCTTCCTCGACGACAGTGACGCAGGCAGGAAGCAACTTGTTCTGCCCTTTGATTTCGACCAGGCACAGGCGGCAGGCGCCGACATCGGAGAGTCCATCCATCTCGCAAAGGCGTGGGATGAAGATTCCGTTCTGGCGCGCAACGTCGAGAATGGTTTCTTCCTGGCGTCCGCTCAAGTCGCGGCCATCGATCTTCAGCGTTTTGACGGGTGCGGCCTGCCTCATGCGGTTTCTCCCACCGGCTGTGCGCCACAAACTCCCGCCGGGCACTTGTGCTCTTCAACGTGCGCCCGATACTCCTCGGCGAACGAGCGCAGCGTGCTGACCACCGGATTGGGCGCCGATTGTCCCAAGCCGCAGAGGCTGGTGTGCTTGAGTAGGTCGCAGAGTTCTTCCAGCATTTTCATGTCCTGCGCCGTCGCGGTCATGTTGCCGATAGCGGTGAGGATGCGATGCATCTGGTAGGTGCCAACGCGGCAGGGGATGCACTTGCCGCAGGACTCGGTCATGCAGAAGTCCATAAAGTATTTCGCGACATCAACCATGCAGGAGCTTTCATCCATCACGATCATGCCGCCGGAGCCCATGATCGAGCCGGCGCGGGCCAACGACTCGTAATCCACCGGCATGTCGAGGCAGTCGGAGGGCAGGCAGCCGCCGGAAGGTCCGCCAGTCTGCACCGCTTTGAACTTGCGGCCTTCGGGAATTCCGCCACCGATATCGAAGACCATTTCGCGCAGGGAAACACCCATCGGGACTTCGACCAGGCCGGTGTTCTCCACGCGTCCAGCCAGGGCGAAAACTTTTGTGCCCTTACTTTTCTCGGTGCCGATCTGGGCGTACCACTCGCCGCCGTTGCGGATGATGGGCGCGATGTTGGCGAACGTTTCCACGTTATTGATGAGCGTGGGCTGGCCGAAGAGGCCTTCCATGGCGGGATAGGGCGGGCGGGGGCGCGGAGTACCGCGCTTGCCTTCGACCGACGCGATCAGAGCGGTCTCCTCGCCGCAGACGAAGGCTCCGGCACCGAGACGCAAATCCACACGAAAGCTGAAGCGCGTGCCGCAGATGTTGGCGCCGAGCAGACCTACACGTTCGGCTTGCCGAATCGCGTTCTTGAGGCGCTTGATGGCCAGGGGATATTCGGCGCGCACATAGATATATCCCTCGGAGGCGCCGACGGCATAGGCGGCGATGAGCATGCCTTCGAGCACACGGTGGGGATCGCTTTCGAGCACGCTGCGGTCCATGAACGCGCCGGGATCGCCTTCGTCGGCGTTGCAGATGACATACTTCTGCGTGCCCACCGATTTGGAGACGGTGCTCCACTTCAGGCCGGTGGGATATCCGGCACCACCACGGCCGCGCAAGCCGCTTTTTGTGATGTGGTCGATAACCTCGCGTGAGGTCATTTCGGTGAGCGCTTTGATAAGGGCGGTGTAGCCGTTGGCCGCAATGTAGTCTTCGACGCGATCCGGGTCGATCACGCCGGAGTTCTCCAGCACGATTTTTTTCTGCCGCTGGAAGAATGGAACGTCGGTGGGGCAGACGAGCCGCGACACGGGAGTTCCGTCCAGACTGTCCAGAATCGCGGCGCTGTCCGCAGCTTCCACCTTCTTGTAAAGCACTCCCGCGCTGGTGGAGACGAGCGGCCCCTCGGAGCACAGCCCCATGCAGCCCACGCCTTTGACCTGGCACTGATCCTTGGTGCCGCGGCGATCGACTTCCTGGTCGAGGCCGTCCTTCACCGCCTGGCTCTGGCAGGAGAGACATCCTGCGGCAACGCACACATTCACCCGCTGGGTGAAGTGGCTCTGAGCCTCGCGTTCGGTCTCGGCGATCTGGTCGAGTTCCTCCGGCGTCATACGTGTGTCCATTTCTTCAAGTGCTCGCGGATGGCCGGCGTCGCGACCTTGCCGGCAACTTCCTGGTCGTAGACGACGGCGGGAGCGAGCCCGCACGATCCGAGGCAACGGGCGGTGAGCAGCGAAACCTTTTTGTCGGCGGTGGTCTCCCCGGGAACGATCCCGAGGTCCCGCTGCACCGCGTCGAGCAGTTGCGGCGCTCCCTTGATATAGCAGGCGGTGCCCATGCAGATTACGCAGGTATGCTCACCCGCAGGTTTCAGGGTGAAGAAATGGTAGAAGGTGGCAACGCCGTAAGCCCGGCTTAGTGGCACGCGCAACGACATGGCCACATAGCGCAGGGCTTGTACGTCGAGGTACCCGAAAGCCTCTTGCACGGTATGCAGAGTCTCAATCAAGCCGCGCTGCTGCTGGCCTTGACGCCGTATGGTGGCGTCGACCAGCTTCCAGCGCTTGTCCTGATTGGGCGGAGTAGGCTTGGCAAGGTATGAGGGCATATACGTTTTCGACCGCAGACAAAATCAAAAAATATCCATTATGAAATTCGCGGTGATTCGCGAAGTAAGAAATGATTGTAGTCCTATGCAACATGCTTGCAATGATCCAGCTCGCGAAATCTCGCACGCTAGTTTCATTTCGGTTCTAGTCCCATTAGGTCACCACCACTGCGTTCGATTCGACGTCCTGCCTCGGCGTATTCCGCTTTGACGGGAGCGCGGAGATCACGATCAGGGTAGCGTCGTCCCTAAATTGGGAAGCGCAAAACTGCTTCACCTCGCCGAGCAGACCCGATTTCAGTTCAGACGTCGACTTATCGGCGTAGGTTCGCGCACTCGCAACCAACCGTTGCTCCCCGAATTCCTCGGCTCCCAATCCTGCTTCGGTAATGCCGTCGGTAAACAGCAACAGCCGGTCTCCCGGATGGAGTTCCACGACGGAATCCTGGTATCTCCAGTCCGGGAAAACACCGATCACGGCGCCGCCGTTTTGCAGTTCTCGCACTTCGCCGTCCGCCTGAATCAGAATCGGGAGCAGATGCCCCGCATTTGTGTAGTGAAGCAACCCGGACTCCGCATCGAGCACGGCATAAAACAAGGTCACAAACTTTCCCGTGGCAATGTTGGCGCACAGAACCGAGTTGACCCGGCTGCATAGAGCTGAAGGAGAGGTCGACTCGGTGGCGAACGCCCGCACAGTGGCCTGCACATTCGCCATCAGCAGTGCGGCGGATACACTCTTGCCCACAACATCCGCAATGCAAATGCCGAGCTTGGTCGCGCTCAGCCTGATGACATCGTAGTAGTCGCCGCCTACGACGCGGGCGGGCTCCCATGCTCCGTCAATCTCAAATCCCGGAACTTGAGGAATTTCTTTCGGCAGGAGAGACTGCTGGATCTCCCGCGCCTGCTGCAATTCCTGCCCATGCAGTTCGCGTTCGGCAGCTTCCAGTTCGATCGCCTGCTGTAGTTCGCGATTCTTCGATTCCAGCCGCTCCCGAGTATCGCGGTAAAACTGCGAAACCACGCCCACAATCACCGTGGCCATGAACGGGAACTTCCAGCCTGACGCCAGGAACTGCCACAACTTCTGCCCTGGAAATCCTCGCACGGGGAATTCAATGGTATTGACTACCATCACCCCCGAAACCGCAACCACGAGCAGAAGCGGCAAGTAGAGCGCCCAGGAATGCAAGAGACTCTTGCGGCGGTAGAGGAAACCCAAGTGATCCTGCATGAGCACGATCAGGTTGCAGAGCGACAGGGTATAGATCAGCGTGCTGCCGATCGGTACCGGGCGGTCCGCAGCCCAGAGCGCGGCATAAATCGCGACGGCCACCGCGACGTAGGTCTGCTGGCGGCGAATCAGGCGCATCGGCTGAAGGGATTGGACTCGCAATTTCATTTCCGCCATGCGCCGCCTCGACACACTTCGATTGTCGGCACTCTGTACCAGGTTTTCGATTCGCCCAATATCCATCCTTCAATCGTCAGCACCGGATCGTCAGCACCGGGCACATCGCATTGGCAATTACATGGTGCGCCGTAGACCATGGAAAGTGCGTTGTGCCAACTTCTTCGCAATCACGGGCGCCCAGCACGATCATGTCGGCTTCACGCTCCGACGCCGCTTTCAGAATGCAGTCCGGCGCGGAGCCGAATTCCAGTATGGTTTCCGGTGCGTATTGCAGCGCGGCCTTGCTGGGAATCAGGTCGTGCAAGCGGCGTATGCCGTCTTCAATGGGGCCGGGACGGCTGCCCAGTTGGGTGTAGTCCTCGATCACATGCATGAGCGTGAGCCGCGCGCGGAACTCTTCAGCCAGCGAAATGGCTTCCTGCGCGACTAGCGCCGAGTTTTGGGCAAAGTTGGTGGCAAATAAGATCTGTCGCAGTTCCAGTTCCAGTGGAGCAAGATCGCGTCCTCGGACTTGGAATTCGGGCAGTTTGGCGCGTCCGCAGACTTTCGGACCAACGGTCAGCACGGGGCATGGCGCGTGGCGCAGAATGCCCTCCGCGACCGAACCCAGCAGCAACTTGCCCAAGCCGGTGCGGCCATGCGTGCCGAGCACGATGAGATCGATCTTTTCGTCTTCGACGATTCCAGCGAGGTTCTCCCACACCTGGCCGTGCCGCACGTAGCTGCGGTGTGGTATTGCCTCCAGGCGGCCGGAAATCTGGTCGAGTTTCTCCCTGGCCTCGGTATGCGCGTCCTCGTAGATGGTGCTCATGCTGACGTAGTCCACGCCTCCGGTCATCATCAGGATGCTGGCGTCAGAGAGGACATGCGCGATGTGCAATGTGCTCCCGAAGTGGCGGCAGATGGCTGTAGCGTAGGGTAGGGCTGCTTCTGAGGTTGCTGAGAAATCGGTGGCAAACAGCACGTTCTTCACCGAAAGTGCTGTGGTTAGAGAGCCTTGTCTATCGGCGCGTGCACTTTTCTTTTCTTCGACTTTCGCTTCAATGAGTGCCATAAAACACCTCCTGCACCCATCTTGAGGATCACACTTGCCCTCGGTTTTCGATATGGCCGGTGTCACCCGTTTTTGTGATTTGGATCACAGCCTAAGGGTGCCCCATCCTCGTCCCGCCGTTTTTTGGCGGGACAGGGTGGGGGTGTTGATTTGTTTTTCAAAGGACTGGAACCGGGAAGTCAAAATCCCCACCCTGTCGCGAAGCGCGACAAGGGTGGGGCACCCTCGCTTTATCTACTGAGCGAAGCCGTCGGCTTGGGTTACGGCCCCCATTGCGACTGCGTGGTCGATGTAGAGTCTTCCGGCGTCGAGCGCCTTGCGGTCGAGTTCGAGCAGCGCCGGGTTCTTGACTTTGTTTTCCAGCACTTGCATCGCTGTGGCTGGAGAAAGACATTCGGTTTCCTCGAGCAGCGCGCCCAGGATCACGACGTTCGCCACTTTCGCCGAACCCAGCTTGTCGGCAATCTCCGAGGCCGGGATGCAGATGACCTGCGCCTGCGGGATGCTGAGGTCGTCGGGAAGCTTTTCGCGGCCGTAGATGATCGTGCCGCCGGGTGCAACCTGCGTGGCGAATTTGCGCAGCGAGATCTCAGTCATCGCAATCAGAACCTGGGGGCGCGAGAGTACGGGCGATCCGATGCGATCTTTCGCGAGGCACACGTGGCAGTGGGCGCTGCCGGAGCGCATCTCCGGACCGTACGAAGGCAGCCAGCTGACTTCGAGGCCCTCGCGCATGCCCATCTCTGCCAGAAGTTGGCCCAGCAGGAGCACGCCCTGCCCGCCAAAGCCGGCGATCTTGATGCCAAGGTCGCGGAAATGATGATGCTTGCGATGAATTGGGGTGTCGCTCCCCGCTTTGCGCTCACCTTCAACCAGCTCGGCTACCGTTTTATGCGGGGGAACGTTGTTGTTTGGAATCTCGACTGTGTGGTCGCGAAAGACGTTCAACGGGAATTGCGGAATCATCTTTTCGCCAACCCACTTCCGCGCTTCGACCGGATCCTTGCCCCAGATCGTAGGACAGGGCGAGAGAATCTCGACGAAGGTGAAGCCGGCGCCAGCGCGTTGCAGTTCGAGCGCTTTGCGCACTGCCCGGCGCGCCTTCATGATGTTCTTATTGTCAGAGAGCGCAACTCGCTCGATGTAGACCGGGGCCTCCAGCGAGGAAAGCATCTCGCACATGTGCAGGGGAAAGCCCTCATTCACGGGACGCCGGCCCCAGGGAGAAGTCGTGCTGCGCTGGCCGACCAACGTGGTGGGCGCCATCTGGCCGCCGGTCATGCCGTAGATCGCATTGTTGACGAAGAAGACGCTGATCTTTTCGCCACGATTAGCGGCGTGCACGATTTCCGCCGTGCCGATCGCCGCCAGATCTCCATCGCCCTGATAGGCAATCACGATCTTGTCGGGACAGGCGCGTTTGAGGCCGGTGGCCGCGGCGGGAGCGCGGCCGTGCGCGACCTGTACGTTGCCGACGTCGAAATAGTAATAAGCGAAGACCGAGCAGCCTACCGGGCTGACCAGGATCGTCTGATCCTGCAGGCCAAGGTCTTCGAGGGCTTCGGCGATGAGTTTGTGCGCAACCCCGTGGCCGCAGCCGGGACAGTAGTGGGTCTGATGCTTGAGGTCGCTTTTGCGCTCGTACTCGGGATAGAACAGTTTCGACTTCGAGTGCACGACCTCGTACTGGTCGGTGATGGTCTTGAGTTGTTCCGGGATGACGTTGTTTTCCGCCATAGTTTGGCTCCCGCCTGTTCCCACGTAGCGGCGGACGCATTCGTCCGCGCGCCGAGACTTTTAATCGTCCATCGCCCTGGACGAATGCGTCCGGGGCTACGTGTTCACTGCTGCCGGCAACTGCTCTTCTATCTTCACTAACAGCTCTTCTACGGACGGCACATTTCCGCCGACACGGCCGTAGAATTCGACCGGGCGCTTGCCGCCGAGGGCCAGGCGAACATCTTCCACCATCTGTCCGTTGCTTAATTCCACCACGAGAACTTTCTCGGCCCGCAACGCCGTTGCTGCGAGTTCTTTTGCGGGGAACGGCCACAGGCTGATCGGCCGGAATAGGCCGGCCTTGATTCCGTGCTTGCGGGCTTCGTCGACCGCCGAGCGCAGCACGCGCGACACGATTCCGTAGCCGACGACGATCAATTCGGCGTCTTCGGTGCGGTATTCTTCCCAGCGCGTTTCCGTTTGCTGCGCGCGCATATACTTCGCCTCCATGCGCCGCTGGTGCTCTTCCAGGTCGTCGCTCTCGAGAAAGATCGAGCTGACCATGTTCTTGCGAGTCTCCGCAGTTCCCTTCACAGCCCAGGGTTTTTCCGGCGCCGCGATGTCGCGATACTCGAGGTCGAGCGGTTCCATCATCTGGCCTACGAATCCGTCAGCCAGCACGATGGCGGGGTTACGGTAGCGATCGGCCAGATCGAAGGCGAGGATGGTCAGGTCCGCCATCTCCTGCACCGAGGCCGGAGCGACCACAAGGTTGCGATAGTTGCCATGCCCTCCGCCCTTGACCATAGCGAAGTAGTCGCTCTGCTCGGGCGCGATGTTGCCTAAGCCGGGACCGCCGCGCATTACATCGACGATGACGCAGGGTAGTTCTGCGCCGGCGAGATAGGAAATGCCTTCCTGCATCAGGCTGAGACCCGGACCCGAAGAGGCAGTCATGACGCGGACTCCGGCGGATGCGGCGCCGTACACCATGTTGATGGAAGCCGTCTCGCTCTCGGCCTGCACGAAGGTGCCGCCGACTTCGGGAAGATAGAGCGCGGCGGCTTCGGCGACTTCGCTGGCGGGCGTGATGGGATATCCGTAGTAGGCGCGACAACCCGCCAGGACTGCGCCCTTGATGACCGCAACGTTTCCTTTACAGAGTTGCCGCATGTCCGCCTCCTGGCTGGGATTGGGCGACCAGCGTTTTGGCCGGCGGCGCCAACCGGTAGACGATGATGGCGCCAGGCTCCGGGCAGCAGTAGAAGCAGATGCCGCATCCGGTGCAGTCGTGGCCCGTGTAACGCGCGGGGTGGACTCCGTAGGAACTCAGCTCGGGAGCGAGTTCCAGGCATTTCGGCGGGCAGGACTCAACACATAGCCCGCATCCCTTGCACTCCTCAACATCGATCGTGATACTGCCGCGTGCTGGGCCTGCCATATTTTTTTACCTCGAGACTGCCGACTGTGCGGCCTGAGGATGCTGCAACCATTTGGTCTTCTCGCAGTATTCGTAAAGCTGGGCGCGGAAATCGGGATGGGCGATCTCAATCAGCGCCTTGGCCCGCTCTCGAATCGACTTGCCGTGCAAATATGCAACTCCGTATTCCGTCACGATGTAGCGCACCAGGCCGCGCGAGGTGACCACTCCCGCTCCAGGATCGAGGGTGGGCACGATCCGCGAAATTGTGCCTTGCTTCGCGGTCGATGAAATCGCGATGATGGGTTTGCCGCCCTTTGACCGTGACGCCCCACGCAGGAAATCCACCTGCCCGCCGATGCCGCTGTAGAACTGATTGCCGATGGAATCGGAACAGACCTGGCCGGTGAGATCAATCTGCAGCGCCGAATTGATGGCCACCATCTTGTCGTTGCGCGCGATCAGCAAGGGATCGTTGGTATACGCCGTGGGATGGAATTCGAAAATCGGATTGTTATCGACAAACTCGAACAGGCGCTTGCTGCCCAGGGCAAATCCCAGGATGATCTTGCGCGGCTTGAAATTTTTGCGGGCCCCGGTGAGCACTCCGGCTTCAATCAACGGAATCACGCCGTCCGAGACCAGTTCGCTGTGAACCGCGAGATCTTTGCGGTCCATGAGCATGGGCAGCACTGCGTCGGGGATGCCACCGATCCCGGTCTGCAGCACCGCACCGTCTTCGATAAGGCCGGAGACGTTGCGCGCAATGGCAATTTGCAGATCAGTTACGACGGGCTTTTCCAGTGCGCACAACGGGCGCGACGACTCGACCAAGGCATCGATGTCGCTGACGTGAATGAAGCTGTCGCCGTAGGTGCGCGGCATGTTGTCGTTGATTTGCGCTACGACGTAGCGCGCGCATTTGGCGGCGGTAAGAGTTGTGTCGACGCCCACGCCGAAGCTGCAGAATCCGTGGGAATCCGGCGGCGAGACTTCGATCAGGGCGACGTCAATCGGCATCTCGCCGCTCTCGAACAAGCCCTCAATCTCACTCAAGTAAATCGGCGTGTAATCGGCGCGGCCGTCATTGATCGCGGCGCGCACGTTGGCGCCGATGAACATGGCGTTGTGCCGGAAGTGGCCCGTCATTTCGGGAGCCACATAAGGCGCGCAGCCCATTGTCATCATGTGCACGATTTCCACATCGCGCAATTCCGGAGCGCGCCGCATGAGCGCTTCCACCAGCGTCTCGGGCTCAGCGCAGCCCGGCTGGATATAAACCCGCATCCCTGACCTTACGCAGCGCAGGGCTTCATCGGCGGTCTTCAGCCGCTTCTTGTAATCCATTTCCCACGACATCGACATGCTTTCGCTCCCCTAGCGAGCCCGCAATACGCCTTCTTCTCGCGTCGCGCGAGCAACTTCTTGTTCGTAGCCCACAGCGCCAAAGTAAATTGCCCGGTCAAAAAACATCTCAAGCATCTGCAACAGTTCTAATTCCCCCATGATTTCTACCGCGCGGTCCATCACGGCTTCGCTCTTGAGGAACTCCCAGAGATTTTCCTTGGTGAGCACGATGACCTGAATGACCTCGCTGAGCGGCACTTTCTGATGAGCGCGGCGCGCCCCGATTTCACGGTAGCGGTGCTCGATATCCAGTTCGTTCTTGCCCAGCAGCCACTCGCCCAGATGACGGTAGATTTCGTATACGCGCTCTTTCAATTCATGGGCAGGAATGTCTCGAAAATGCGTGACCTGCTCGCTGGTCTGGACTTTTGATTCAAGTCCCGCCGCCAGCGCATCGGCATGCGATTCAATCAGACGCACCAACCTGTAGGAAAACATCATACGCACCCCCTGGCCCGATTACCCGGGCCCAGCCTCCCCCCACACCCTTCACACTCCGAGTTTCAGGACTGCATCGTGATTGCTCCAACCCTCGACCGGTACTTTGCCAGTCTCGACCGTGGGTTCCAGAGTCTGCGGGACCGTGATGGCCCGAGAAATCATGCACACTGCCTTCGTCTTGCGTAGCAGAGTGAGTCCCGCCTCGCATTGCTCTTCGGACTCTACGGTCAGTCGCGGACGAATCAGAATTTCGCTGAAGTTGCATCCTGTGTTCCGGTTGCGGCGCACACTGCCTTCGATTTCCACTTCCAGGTCGGTAAACTCGAACTTCGCCACCCGCGCCATTTCGTGGAAGGTGGTGGTAAAGCAACCTGCCAAAGCACAGAGCAGCAGTTGCTCGGGAGTCCAGCGGCCCTGCAGACCTCCTAACTCGGCGGCCTCAGAGAAGTGGATAGTGTTGGGAGAGGACTCGCACTTGGCCAGTCCAGTGCGGCCTGAGGTCCACCAGGCCGAGACGCGATAGGTGTATTCTGCAGCCATTTTTAGACTCCTGGCGCTCCCCGAAAGCGCATTCCACAACTCAAGAGGTGAGCGTGAAGATCACGGTGATCGTGGTCTCAACCTCTACCGGTTGCCCATTCAAAAGGTACGGCTTGTAACGCCACTGTTTGACCGCAGTGAAGGCCGCCGGCACCAGCATGGGGTGGCCGCTCACCAACTGCAGGTTCTTGATCAGGCCGTTGCTGTCGATAATGGCGCTCAGCACTACGTCGCCTTGGACCCGCGCCGCTTTGGCCAGTGTTGGATAAACCGGTTCCACACGCTGAATCAGCAGCCCTCTGGTCACGCCAGCGGAGATGCGGATGCGTTGCGGCACTACGGGAACAAATTTCGGCACCGCAGCCAAGTTCGTTGAACTGATAACGCTGCCAATCACTCCACCCATTTGTCCGCCAGGAATCCCTCCGGGCACGCCGCCCACAACGCCTCCGGTAACCGGCATCGGCGGCGGGGCTTCGTCTTCCTTAATCATCTGAATCTTCTGGGGAATCTTCGTCGGCGTGCGCAACTCGCCATTGTTGAGTATGTCCGTCTGGATCTGCTTAACCACCTTCTGTACCTGCGCCGCCGCGGGCGGAGGCGGGGGAGGGGGAGGCGGCGGCGCTACCAAAAATGTCAGCAGTTGCGCGCTGGGGAGCTGCTCCGTAAACGCTAGCGGTATGAGTAGCATTACGACAATGACTAAGATATTGATAATGAAGGATGTGGTCGTGGCGAAGAACTTGCGTTTCTTCTGCCCGCCAAATTCCAGCACGCTGTCGGAGAACATCATCCGAGGCGGCAGAGGAGGGCCCCAAACGATCTCGGAACGTGGCAGGATCGCCGCCGCTGAACGGCTTGCCGGCTTGACTGCTGTTTCTGGTTCATGGAGTTCGACGGTACTCATGGGAAACCTCCCTGCCCTTGCCGCCACGACCGCTCTTGAACCTGTCGCGCCGGGGGATGTGCCTTGAGCGGTCACATCTTCGCTTTTCTCAAGGACATCTTCGCCCGAGGCAATCAGCCCGGCAAATGGCCCTCATCACGGTTCTTGGTGATCTCAATCACGGTTTTGCTATTTCGGCTAAACGAAAGTAACGAGGGCAGATGAGTGGTGGGAAGTTTGCGCGCAGTGAGTCTCGCCAAGCACGAAGAAGAGGCAAAGATCGGACTGCGAACTTCAGACCTCGGACGTTGGACCTGACCTAGGGATTCGGGACCCAGTGGGGCACGGAGTTGCTGATCATGCGTGCGCGCTGGCCATCAGCACGGACTGCGGACGCGATTCGATCACCGGCACTTCCAGGGTTACGCGTCCGCCGTGAGGCGTCATGTTTTCTACCCGGAGGTCGCCGCCGCGTCGTTTGGCGATTCCATAGCAAACGCTCAGCCCGAGTCCTGTGCCCTTGCCCACAGGCTTGGTGGTGTAGAAGGGATCGAGAGCGCGGTTCAGATTCGAGAAGCCGGGGCCGGTATCTTCCACCTGGATCACCGCGCGCGCACCCTCCTGGTAGGCGCGAATCTTGATCTGGCGATTGCCAGCAAATCCTTGCAGCGCGTCGCAGGAATTGTTGAACAGGTTCAGCAGCACCTGCTTGATCTCGTCTTCATTGATGGCGAGCAACGGAAGATTGGGTGCGATCTCCACCTCGACGGAGACTTTTGAAGTGCGCGTGTAATATTCGCAGAGCGTCAACACTTCCTGGACAATCGGAGTGAGACGGGCGATGTTGGTGTCGGCGGGACTCTTGCGCGAAAAGCGAAGCAGATTGTCGGTGATTCGCTTCATGCGGCGGGTTTCGTTCATCAGGCGCTTGAGTTGATCGCTGGTGCGCCCCGAAGTGACGGTATCGCTCATCAGCTCGCCAAACCCCATGATCGCGGTGAGAGGATTGTTCAGTTCGTGGGCGACGCCGGCAACCAATTGACCCATCGCGGCCAGCTTCTCCGACCACACTAACTGTGCGTGTAAGGACTTCATGGCAACCGCTATGGCCAGATCAGCGGCCAGGGACTCGATGGGAGCTAGTTCCTGCATGCGGATCGCGGTCGCTTCGTAGGGCGTCGCCAGAATCAGGCTGCCAAAGCACGCGCCCGATGCGGAGCCAAGCGGTATCAGCAGCAGAGTAGCTGTTTGCGGAACGTCACTTTCATTACCGCCGACACCAAGGGCCGCCCAATTGGATGGCAGAAAGAAAGCCGTCTTGTCGATCTGGCGCTCATCCGCGCAAAGCTTCTGGATATCTGCGGCTGTCCAATGTTCCGTCCGTGTTTGCAGCGTCGCCAGGAATTCTTGCGACAAACCGCTGGATCCGGCGATGCGAAGCGCTCCGCCGGGGCTCTCAATATGGATGAGCGCCGCATGAAAGCTGCTGAGCTCCGTGATGGCGGAGGCGACCTCGGGGCAAATCGTGTCGGGGGCAGTGCTGTCCAACAAGCGAGTGGTGATCGCGGAAAAGCATTCCAGTTGACGATTGATCCTTGCCGCGCGGCGTTGCATTCCGGCAATGGCGTGCGACTTGTCTTCCACCACCGCCAGGATCATTCCGAAGGCGACAAACAGCTTGGGAGTATCCCAATACGCGCTGGGAATAATCAGATGCGGAGCCAGATGACCTGTGAGGTAGAGAATTGGGAACACGGCTCCCCAGCAGAAAAATCCCACGGCGATCGTTACGACTGCGGGTGAGGCGTCCCAATAATTCCGGCAAATGAAGACGCCGGGCAGCGCGAAACCGATACCGAGTAATACCACCGTGCCTTCGTGGAACGAACCAGCAAGGACGGCACGGAGAGCCCAGGCTCCGGCCACGGAACACAGCACAGTGATCGCAGCTGAATACCCGGAGAAACCGCGCTTCACCCAGAAGAAGAAGCAGGCCGCGCCGCCGAGGCAGGCGATCAGGCACAAAGCGTACGGCCATCGCGAGGAAACAGAACAAGCCTCAAGCACTGCATAAATAACCGAAGGTAGACCCAACACCAGCAGTGCTATTGTTCGCTTCGCTCGATGCTCGGCTACCGAAGAGACGGAAACGAGGAACGCGACCGCGGACAATTGCAAGGCGCCGGCATCAATTGCCTGCAGGAATGAAATTGCGCGATGGCCCGCTGGCTCCAGCAGCTGCGCCAGAAAGTGAGTGAAGACCAGAGTCCAGCCCACTGCCCACAGGGTGAGGCGGGCAGAACGGGTGTGACGCTTCAGACATGCAAAGATCATGACCAAAACGCCTACGATCATGCATGTAGGAAGCTTTTCAAGTACCCCCATCAAACGTACCTCGAGGGGAGAAGGATGGTCTCAAAGGTAACCTGCCGCCATTACCCTGCACAACGCCAGAATGTGCCATAGAGGTGGCACAAGGGTAACGGAAAACATTTGCAACTCTAGTGAACTAATTGATGGGGTGGGAGTTGGTTATTGTACGAAATATCCGGTTGCAGACATACCAGCGGTTGCCAGCAAGATCAATCCCATGACGAGCAGCGCGGCCAGCACGAACCGGGTGACTCCTTTCACGCTTGACGGGAGGCTCTGCGACTTAAACGGCGGGATCAGCATGGCGGCTATAATGGTTGCCGTTACCGCCAGGCCCATCAGCATCCACCAGTTGAAGTCGGCATTGGCGTCTGCCTCCCGGAGCCTGCGAGTCTCGGCGGGAAGGCCATAAAGCGAACTGTGCATGGCGGCCCACCACATATATTTCATCAGGGCGCGGGACGCTCCCAGTACCAGCGGCACCAGCGCCAGCCAGTACCAAGCTCGGTTTATCGATTTGGATTCGACTGTATTCAATTTCCGTGAACGCCCGCCGCAGCCACCCCGGCTTTCTGCTCGGCGATCCACTTGTCGGTGCGAGCTTCGAGGAGATCCAGCGGCAGGGTTCCGCCGTCGAGCATTTCGTCGTGGAAGGTGCGGATATCAAACTTTGAGCCCAACCCCTTCTGGGCGCGATCGCGGAGTTCGCGGATCTTGAGTTGACCAAGCTTGTAGCTGAGGGCTTGCGCCGGCCAAGAGATGTAACGGTCGGTCTCCGACTGAATGGTGGGCTCATCCACGGCGCCGGACTTGCGCATAAAGTCTACGACCTGATCGCGGCTCCAGCCTTTGGCGTGGATTCCGGTATCGACCACCAGACGCACGGCGCGGAAGAGTTCGGAGGAGAGGCGTCCGTAATCCGAGACCGGATCGTTGTAGAAGCCAACTTCTTTGCCGAGCTCCTCGGCGTACAGGGCCCAGCCTTCAACGTAGGCGTTGAAGCCGAGACCGTGCAGCCGGAACTTCGGCAGCCCGGTGAGCTGCTGCTGTACGGAGAGCTGCATGTGATGGCCGGGAATCCCTTCGTGATAAGCGACAGCCTCGTCGTCGATGGTGGTGCGATGGGCGAAGTTGGAAGTTGCGACTACGACACGGCCGGGGCGCTTGCCGTCGGGCGTGCCGGTGACATAGTGAGTGGCAGCGGCCGCCTGAAATGCAGGAATGGCTTCGACCGTGACTGGCGATTTCGGGAGCAGGGTGAAGAGTTGCGGAAGCTTTGGCTCCATCTGCGCGATGTAGTGCCGGAAATCGTCGAGAATCTGTTCCGCCGACTTCGGCACATATTTCGGATTGGTCTTAAGCGAGTCGCGGAAGGACGCAAGATCGGCGAAGCCTTCTTTCTTAGCGATGGCCAGTATTTCGGCCTCGATGCGGTCGATTTCGCGCAGACCCAGCTGATGAATCTCGTCCGGCGTCATGTGCGTGGTGGTCCGGGCATAAATATCGTTCTCATAGCGCTTCTCGCCGTCGGGCAGAGACGTGATTGAGAGCGTGGTGCGGCCGGCGGGCGCGTATTCCGTGCGCACGAAGGCCGCGAAGGCTTTGTAGGCTGGAATGACGTCCGTGTTGATGGCGTCGGTGATCTGCTGGGTCAGACGCTTCTGGTCTTCGGGGGAGATGTCGGCGGGATATTTCTGAGTTGGCCGCAGAAATGGATTGGCTTCAATGATGCCATCGCACTGCGCCGGAATCTTCTCCAGCAGGAAGCGCACCGGCATCAACTTATCTTTGATGCCCGCGCGTAGGACCTCTGTCGTCTGGCTGAGCACGCGCGGGATCTGGTGAAGACGCGAGATGTAATCCTCGTAGTGCTTCACCGAGTCGAAAGGGACGGACAGCGGCAGGTCGGCGAGAGCCGTATGAACACCGTTCTGCTGGTTGATCGGCATCTCGTACTCTTTGAGGTCGTAGTCGCCGATGCGCTGCTTCAAGACTCGCACCATCAAGTCGTGGGAAAGTTGATCCCGGTCGTCGAAGCCGGTGGTTGGAATTGCCTGAAGTCGGTTGAGGAACGCCTGGTCAGTCTTGTGATATTGGACAATGGCAGCGAGGGAGCGCTCCGCGAGTTTGTCGTTATAGCGGTAGTCGCCGAAGGCGGTGGCGCGTTCGGGAAAATTGCGCAAATCGGATTCGTATTGCTCATCGAACAGCGCATTCTGGGCGGCGACGCGGTCTTCTACCGGTTTGATGTTTTGCGCGACACAACAAGAGATGGACAGGAAAAGGAACAGACTATGTCGAAGGTGCATGGATGTATGCAGGGTATCAGAGGGAAAGAGTGATTGAAAATATGCGTAGCGCCGGCG